>JBMNVB010000001.1:0-258317 GCA_050946575.1 Anaerovoracaceae bacterium
GGTGACAGTGTTTTCCTGTCACCGATGTCGATTTTGAGCGTCGGTGACAGGGATTTCCTGTCACCTGTGTCAGATTTGAGCGTTGGTGACAGGAATTTTTCCTGTCACCTGTGCGTATTTTGGACGTTGGTGACAGTGTTTTCCTGTCACCGATGTCGATTTTGAGCGTTGGTGACAGGAATTTTTTCTGTCACCTGTGCGTATTTTGAGCGTCGGTGACAGTGATTTCCTGTCACCTGTGCGTATTTTGGACGTCGGTGACACTGATTTCCCGTCACCTGGGTCGGATTTGGACGCAGGTGACAGGTGGATCGCCTGTCGACGGCGCCGATTCTAATCGCCCGTGGCAATTATTATCATGTTTACGGGTCCGGCCGAAAAGGTCCCCCGCCGGCAGCCTATCTCTTGTTCGACCGCCGCCAGATCCCCTGTTCTTCCGCGGCCCGGATGAGCCCGTCTCTGAAATCAGGATGCGCGATCGATATCAGCTTCTCGGCGCGCTGCCAGGACGTCATCCCCACCAGGCATTCCGCACCATACTCAGTTACTATGTAATATGCAAGGCTCCTCGGGCAGGTCACGATGTCACCGTTGAAATGCGGCACGATGTTCGAGTGCCTCTGACCGTTCCTGTCGGTGAACGTCGAGTGCATGCAAATAAACGAGATGCCGCCCGGCGAACCCGTTGCGCCTTCGAGGAAATCGAGCTGGCCGCCGGTCCCGCTGATCTGACGGAGACCGGCGCTCTCGGAGCTGATCTGGCCGTACAGATCTACAGCAATGCAGCTGTTTATGGATATCATATTGTCTATCTGCGATACTACCGCAGGGTCATTCACAAAGGAGATCGGACATCCCAGGACGAACGGATTGTCGTCGATCCAGTCCATGAGTTCCTTCGATCCCGCGAACAGAGAGCCGACGCATTTCCCCGGCAGCACCTTCTTATATCTGCCTGTCAGCTTCCCCGCATTGAAAAGATCTAGATATCCGTCGGAGCAGAGCTCCGTATGCATGCCGAGATCCCTTATATCGGACTCGGCGATGAGCGAGCCGAGAGTGTCCGGCGTGTTTCCGATGCCGAGCTGGAGCGTGGCCCCGTTTTTGATGAACGGGAAAATGTTCTTCGCGATCGCGACATCCTCTTCGGAAGGCGTCCCCTTCTTTCGCGGCTCGAACGGCTTATGCTCTCCTTCGACGATCATGTCCACATCCGAGATATGGATGCAGTTTTCCCGGTCTCCGGTAATACGGGGGAGATGTTCATTGATCTCGAGGACGATCTTCTTCGCCTTTTCGAATATCGCCCCCTGGACTCCCGCGCTGACCGAATAGTTGAAGTAGCCGTGGCTGTCCATAGGCGGCACCGCCATGAACGCGACATCCACGTCTACGAAATTCCTGTAATATGACGGCAGGTTCCTGAACGTCATCGGAGAGAAATACGCGAGGCCCCTGCTCATGAGCTTCCTGTCATTCGCCGAGCAATGCCATGTGTTATAGATAAAGTGCTCCTGATCCGGGTCCGCTTCGGCCGCCTCGATCGGCCCGGGCAGAAGATTGCCCCTGATAAAAACCTCGTTCAGTTCGTCCTTCCGCCCCGCGAGCGCGCGGTCGAGCAGCGCCGGCTGCGTCAGATTGTTCGAATAATCTACCCAGTCACCGCTCTTAACTACCTTCACCGCCTCTTCCGGCGTCGTCAGCTTCTCCCTGTATTCAGAATAAACGTCCACGCTACTGTCCTTTCTTCTGTTCCGCGACCTTCAGCAGCCCTTCCTTCAGTTCTCCTTCCAGCTTCACAAGTTCCTCTTCAGCCGCGACGCGCTTCTGATGCCCCTCTTCCTGGATCCTCAGGACCTCTTCAAGAGTCGAGATCAGACTCTCGTTCGTGTGCCTCAATGTTTCCATCTCGACGATGCCGCGCTCGGATTCCTTCGCGGTATCGATCGTCGCCTGCTTCAGATTATCCGCATTCTGCTGCAGCAGTTTATTAGTCGCGTCCGTCACCTGCCGCTGCGCCTTCGCGGCCTCCTGCGAATGAGCAATGCCGAGCGCTATGGTCATCTGGTTCTTCCAGAGCGGAAGCGTGTTCACGAGCGTCGACTGTATCTTCTCGGACATCTCCGCGTCATTGCTCTGCACGAGCCTGATCTGCGGCGCCATCTGCAGCGATACCGTCCTCGTAAGCTCAAGATCGTGGATCTTCTTCTCGAACCTGTCGCACATATTCGCGAAATCGCTCGCGGCCTGCGCGTCCTCCGGCAGGCCGGACTGATCCGCCTTCGCGCGCATTGCCGGAAGCTCCTCGTTCAGGGCCTTGTCGAGTCTCTGCTTCCCGGCCGCGATATACATATTCAGTTCCCTGAAATACTGCCTGTTCAGGTCATACATCTTATCAAGCGTCGCCGTGTCCTTCATCAGCTCTATCTGATGCGACTCCAGTGCCTTCGCGATCCTGTCGACATCCGTCTCCGCCTTCGCGTACTTCGCCTTCATTTTGGCGATGCTGTTCCCGCTCCTCTTGAAGAGGCCCTTTAACCCCTTCGCGTTTTCTTCCCCGAAGCCCTTGAGCTCCGCCGTGAGCTGCGTCAGCAGATCTCCCGTCTCGCCGAGATCCTTCGCCCTGACTCTGTTCAGCGCGTCCGACGAAAAATCGGTGAGCTTCTTCTGAGCCCCCGCTCCGAACCCGATCACCGCATTGGTGTCCGTAAGATCGACGCTGTCCGCGACCTTCGCTATCTCCTGCTGTTCTTCCGGCGTGAAGTCATCCGCCTTCACCGGTGTTTTCATTTCTTCCATATCTCTCTCCTACTTTCCGTTATTAACGTCAATGCCGTCTTCCGACAGCCCGTCTTTCGCGAGCATCTGCTTAAGCACCGATATATCCGTCGACACATCCATCGCGTCTTCCCTGTAAAGCTCGTCGAGCAGCCTGTCGAACGCCTGCGCTATGCTGCCGAGCGTCTCGCGGATCTCCTTCTTCGCGTCATCTATATCTGCGCTGTCCGCGCCGCCGCTTTCGAATTCCTTATACACGTTCACGAGCTTGACCGTCGTCGGCAGATAATATTCCATGAACCTTTCTATTTCGGGCAGCAATTCCGGTTTCTTCCTTACGCGGTCGAATATTTTCGCGGCAGTGTCTTCTATCCCGCTGATGTCCGATATCACGCCGGCGTCAGCAATGCCCGATTTCGCGAGGCTCATATCATCCAGGAATCCCTCGCCCGTGCGCATTGCCGCCTCAAGCTCGTCTTCCTGTTTCGTCTCGTCGGGATGTTCTTTCCTTCTCTGATGCCGCTCCTTCGCGGACAGATACTCCTCATACGTGGAATCATTTCCGATGAACCAGTTTCCCGAATCGTCGATATGCCCTTCGAGGAACATGCCGCTTTCTATCATCTTTCCGAGATCCTTACGCACATATTTAGGACTTTTCCCCGACTCGTCAGCCAGTTCCTTTATCTCATAGAACTCATGGCCGCGCATTTTGCGGACATAATTCCTGAATCTCTTCACACGAAGCCGCAGCCCGTTCCCGACCCCGGCGATCACGGCCGAGACGCCCGTCAGTACTCCGAAAACTATCGCCGCGGAAACCGATCCGAAATATGCAGCCACGGCGCCGAACGTCACGAACGCGGAAGCGCACGAAATACCGAGCGCCATCGTCACGACGCCCGAGATCGTGCCCTTCGGCCTGTTGTTTATCGGCAGCGAAAGAGAAGTCTGACGCGCGGCGAAATCCTTATCCGCGGCCCTGCCCTCTTCGGACAATTTAAAATCGTCGAGCGGCGCCTGGCCGAACACCGCCTTCTTCATTGTCTGATTGATATCGCGGTTCAGCTTCCTGAAATCCATGCTGTCGACCGCGTCGTCGATGATCTTATATACATCATCAAGAAACATATTTTTTCTCATGGTATGATTATATCATAAACCGCCGCTGCAGCGTGAAAACACAGCATATTCACGAAAATGAAAATCCCCCGGCAGGAGCGGCTCTTCGCCGCCCGCGATGACTTCCAGATCCGTCCCGTCGGTCCCGCCGATGTTATACGTCTCCCCGGACGTGAGTCCGCTGTAAGTAACCGTGATCGCGCATGCGGCTTCTCCAAATGACATCGGCGTATGCATAATTCGCACTTGACATTTCCGTCATTATGTATCCCGCGCCCGTTCGTGTATAATGTTATCAGAAAGGAAGCATTGATATGGAAGACAGCAGACCGAAAAAGCCGCGGGACATAACCGATAATATCCCCGAAACGGAACTCCGTTACTTCATGCGCGAAAAGCGTTCGCGGGATGAACTGATGGATCTGGCGGAAAAATGCCTGAAAGAAAGCGGGCGCGAAGAGCAGCTCGGCGAATTCCTCGCGGACCGCACCGCGGAGAACGCTGAAAACATACTCATCCGGTCCATCCGGACAGAAAACCTCGACTGCCTGAAGGCCCTGAAACAGGAGGTAATCGCACTGTTCGTGATGACCGCCATGGGCATGTTTTAGAAACGACGGCACGAAAAAACAGGCCTCACGGTCTGTTTCTTCGATTACTTATTCTTGTCATATTCAGGAGTCCAGAATCCCCTTTATTTCTTTTCGTGTTTTATGGCTTTTCTGATGCCCGCATCTACGAATCCCTCGAAAGAGAATGCCGATACGATGGCCAGTACGAGGTATGCCCCGACAGCCGCCGGCGCTGTTACTACCGCTGCGCCAAGCGCCGCGAGAAGCGCCGAGATGAACGAAACGAGCGCTCCGCCGTTAAGTCTCTCCTTCTCTGTGATCCTGTTTTCAGCCTCCGCCTGTCTTGTGATTCCGTTCCTTACTTCAACTCTTCTTTCCATAACATTTACCTCCTCCCTGAGATCTTTTTCCTTCTTGCAATTTTAATATACCCCGAGGCGTGCCATTAGTAAAACGGTAAATATTTATAGTGACCATTACGTTTTCTAATGCCATTCTCTCCGACGCGACTGTCACGATAAGGAGAACGGTAGTATAATATCTGCAAAGCAGGAAAATTCCATGGAGGTGCATCAATGCGTGAAGCTCTGTTGATTATTGACATGCAGCGCGGGTTCACGGACCCGGTTTCTTCGCTGTGCATCAAAGGCGCGGCCGCAACGGTCCCGGCATGCGCCCGCGCTGCCGGACTTGCCCGGGAACGCGGCGTCCCCGTGTTCTGGGTCATACGCGGCTACCGCGCTGACGGTACGGATGTCGAAAAGACCCGCGCGGCCGTATGGGAAGCGGGCGGGAAGCCGCTGTCTCCCGGCGCTCCGGATGAAATATCAGCCAGATTTGCCGAGGGGCTCGAAGCGGCGGACGGGGACTTCATTATCGTGAAGCCGAGGTTCTCGGCGTTTTTCGCCACGCCGCTCGACCTGTATCTCAGGCGTCTCGGCGTGACAGGCGTCGTCCTCGCGGGCACCACGACCCCGAACTGCATCCGCTGCACATGCTACGACGCATTGTCGCTCGATTACGACGTCACAGTACTGTCCGACTGCTGTTCGTCGAACACCCCTGAGATCCAGCGGGCAAATCTCGAAGATATGGAGCGCATCGGCGCCCGCGTCATAACGCTCGGCGAATGGCAGTGAACGGAGAAGTGTGATGAAGGCAGGAAAGAAGAGGACCGCCGTTATCATCCTGGCGGCTCTGGCGGTATGCGCCGCGGTGATAGGCTGCATTTACGCATCCGGGCAGAAAACGACCGGGGAGCTGAAGCCGTACGGCGTGTTCCTCGGGATAAACGGGGACGAGGAGTCGCGGCTTGACGGCTACAAAACCGTCGTCATAGAGCCGGAAGAGTTCTCAAAGGCGGATATCTCGAAGCTGCACGGCGAGGGCAAGGTCGTTTACGCGTATCTCAACATCGGCGCGATCGAGACGTACCGCGACTATTATGATGAATATAAGTCCTGCACGCTCGGCGTGTACGAGGACTGGCCTGACGAACGCTGGGCAGATGTATCAATGCAGAAGTGGCGTGATTTCATCTGTGACGATCTCGCGAAAAAGTATGCGGACGAAGGATACGACGGGTTCTTCCTCGACAATGCGGACGTCTATTATCATTACAGGACGGACGCTGTTTACGACGGGCTCTGCGATATACTTGCGCGGCTCGACAGGTATGACATGGATCTCATGATAAACGGCGGCGACACGTTCGTCACGCGCGCGATAAAGGACAGCTCCGTAAAAGATACGATAGACGCCGTAAACCAGGAAACAGTGTTCACGAGCATTGATTTCGACAACAAAACATACGGAACGCAGGAATCGTCGGAAACGGAGTATTTCAAAAAATATCTCTCTGAGGTGAGCGCCGCGGGGATCGATGTCTATCTGCTCGAATACAGCGCGGATGAGAAACTCGCGAAGAAGATCGACAGTTACTGCGACAGAAACGGATATAAATGGTACAACGCGGAGTCGCTCGATCTGAAATGACATTTCCGATAATATGCGAAAACAGACGCCGGAGCGGCGTCTGTTTTCATCTGAACAACATTTACCACAACGGGTATTATCGGCCGAATCTTCTCTTCAGTTCAGCGATAATATCTCCGAAATCCTCCCAGGGGACATATTCCCCGCCGGCCGCGTCCATCGCCTTCGCGAGGTCGTCCCGCGCGAATACGAGGTCCGAGGCTTTAGCCATCTCAACATCTGTAATGCCGTCTCCGACCGCTATCGCGTGATCGTAGTCGTAGTTTTTCATCACCTCATCCTTCATCAGGAGATATCCGTCGCCTTCATGATCTGAAATGAGTTTCATTTTTCCGCCCGACATATCGACTTTCACGTAATATACGTCAAGGAATTTGTCACGGAACGGTTTTATCGTGGCTTCGACGAACGGTTCAAGGCCGCCCGAAAGCAGCACGACCGGGATCCCGAGCTTCTCCGCGAGATCGAGGAATTCCCCGAAATGATCGCGGAGCGGCACCTTGCTGTAGTAGTCGAGCATAATGCCGAGCTTCTCCGAATCCATCGTGTCGAACGCCGCGTGCAGCGTTTCCGTGAGCGATATTTCCCTGTTTCTCAGTTTCTTGCTGTATTCCGCCATCACGGATGCCGGGATGACTCTCATCATCGCTCCGCTGAGCGTCTCCTCGCATGTCACCGTGCCGTCGAAATCCAGAAAAATGATATTTTCGTATTTCATGACACCACACTACTTCATAAGGTCGAACGATACGTCCTCACCGAGCATCTGCGCCATCTGCGCGAGTTCCTTGTGCGTCTTCGCATACTCCATGACAGGGATGCCCTGCATTGCTGCGTCGATAGCCTGACGCATAGACCTTGCGCCGGCCTCGCTCCCTGCCGGATGGCCGTGTACGGCTCCGCCCGCAGCGAGAACGATATCCATGCCGAGGGCATTGATGGCCTTGTCCACCATCATCTGGTTCGTGCCGCCCGAAACGAGGTACATCATCGGCTTGATGTTCCACCACGGCTGCGTGAAGAATCTGAACGATCTGTACAGTGTCTTCGCCGGGAACGGGAACTTGCCCCAAGGATGTCCGTTTATCTGCATGTCGCCGCCCGCGAGTCTTACGAACTTGCCGATCGTGAGAGGCGCGCTCATGCCGGTGAATGTCGACGAGCAGTATGTGCCCGCGAAGTCAACGTGCGCGAGGATCGGGACATTGATGTTCGGGTCTTCCGAAAGCATCTGCAGTGCGCCGAATCCGGCCGTGTATGTGTTGAGCATGATGCAGTTCGCGCCGTATTCGATCGCTCTGTATGCGTTGTCTCTGATATTCTCAATGCGGTCTGTGATGTTCGTCGCGTAGAGAGTGTGCTCGCCCGTTTCCTCATAGACCTGGCGTTCTTTTTCCATGAACAGCGTGACTCTTTCCTTCTGCGGGCAGAAGTCCTCGTTGCAGGGCATGAGTTCGTCGTCCTTGATGATGTCTACGCCGCCTTTCGCCGCCTGATAGAACAGGTCCGCGCCCTCTGCAGGCGTCCAGCCCGTGTTCGGCTTGATCATCGCGTTCAGCAGCGGTCTGTCGTGTACGCCGAGCACATCTCTGATGCCTTCGACGCCGAACTTCGGGCCCTTGAACTGAGCGACATAATCCTTCGGGAACGCTACGTCGAGCAGCTTGATCGGGCCGCTGGCCGAGATGTTCCCGAACAGTGTCGTGAGGATCATCGGGAAGCTCGTTCCCATGTTCCTCATAGGATACGCGATCTGCATGATGTGCATCTGCGGCATGTCAAGAGGTATCCCGTCGCCTCCCTTGTCAGGAACTTCGTATATAGCAACGACTTTCGCCCCGAATTTTTTCTTCTTGTCATCGGTATCGTGCGATACTTTGATCCACGTGCCCGTCGTCTGCTCGTCGCCAATAGCCATAGCGAGTTTTTCGATGTCCTTTGTCGGTACCATCACCTGGTACGTGCAGATGATATAGTCGTCATCCAGCGCAACTTCCGGAAAAGCGTACGACATATTGACTTCGTCCAGTTTTTTTACCATTTGATTTCCTCCTTGTTTGATTCTATACAGAGAGGCGCAGCTATTCCTGCACCTTGCCCTTTACTATTTCCTTGGACACCGCGAGCAGTATGAGCGCGACTACCGTGCACGCCACGAGCAGCCAGTACAGTCCGTTGTAATGACCGCCGAGCAGCGACGCGCCGCCCACGAACACAACTCCCGCGACATTGCCGGCCCACAGCAGCAGTCCTTCCGATGTCCCTTCGCTTGTCGGATAGCACGACTCGGCCGCCATCGTCAGCAGCACCGGCGCGCTGCCCACGGTAAAGAATCCGTAGATCACCGCCGCGAATGTCATGCCGCCGAATCCGTTGAACAGAGACATCAGCAGCAGTCCGGCCAGCCCGAGTATATTCGCCCCGAAGACATAACGCTTCCTGCGTCTGAGCTCGTCCTTGTCAGACAGCATGGAGAGCACGAGGCTCCCTATCGTACCGACAATCAGTATCACGACGCCGATGAGGCCGACCTGCGTCGATGTTATCGCCTTCGACCCCAGCGTCTGGATCAAAGCTTCGATGTCTGTAAAGAACGTATTGAACACGCCGAGCATCAGGAAGAATATGAGCACGCACAGCCTGAAGTTCTTCTGCTTCCACGCGTATTTTATCCCTTCCTTGAAAGACGAGCGTTCGCTCTTTTCTTCTTCGCAAGGAGGCGTAGGCGGCTCCTCCTTCGCAAATATGACGAACAGCAGTGCTCCCGCTATCGAAACCATTCCGTAAAGCATGAGAATGCCCTTGATCGTCATGGACTGTAACAGCACCGGCGTGGCAAGAAGCCCTATACACATACCGATATACCCCGCCAGCAGTCCCACGCTGTTCGCCGTCGCCCTCTCGTTTTCCGGGAACCACTTCCCGGCGACAAGGCCCGGCGAGTTCAGGATGAACGGCTGTGCGAACGAGAACCCGATCGTCGTCGCGATCAGCCCTCCGTATGACGCGCCGAACACGCCCCTCAGTATCGCGCTTATCGCCATCAGTACACATCCGAATCCAACGGATTTCTTGAAGCCCCAGCGCTCAAACGCCCACATGACCGGCACCGACAGAATGACCATGCCTATCATGAAGATCACAGACAGCAGGCTGATGGCACTGTTGCCCTTCACCGGATCAGTGAACCCGTAATACTTCCACGCATCCGTGCTGATAGAGAAAAATGTAGTCCACATTACCTGAATAAGCACGCAGTTTACTGCGTAAACAAGCAAGACTACCCATCTGTATCCGTATACTTTATAACCGGTTCCCTCAAGTTCTGACTCTTTCATAAGAATACCGCCTTTTTTATACAACTACCCTTGTCGATTCATTATAGCACAGAACTCATATTTTTTAATATTCAGACATCTTTGCTTGATGAACTAAATTATACTCCATTCTAATTTTAGCGTCAAGTAAAAGGAACAGTGTGAAGGCGGCGGCGGGAGGAAGAAATGAGGAGCCGGCGCCGGGGCCGGTATGAGTGGATGTTTTCAGCGGGCCGGTGCCGGAGCTGAGTGCGTGCAGTGAGATCCGGCGGCCCGGGCCGGGGGGCGGATGACAGGCTCCGGCGATGATGCCGGGGCGCGGGCCCGTACCGGCTGGCCGGCCTTCGCCGGCCGCGCCGGGCCATTGAATGGGCCGAAATCGGCTGCGGCCTGACCGCAGATGTAAACTTTGCGAAAAATTTTGTGGCGGGTGGCGGATTTTCCGGAACACTGCCCGTGAACTGATGACCCGGAGGCCGGACCGCGGACCGAACCTGGCGGTGATCTGACCCCGGATCTGAGCTTTGTTGAAAATCTTGTGGCGGGTACCGGTTTTTTTGCCTTGCTGCACGCAAAATTTTCAACGTTTATCGAGGGTCAGGACCTGGAAAAAGCCGATCGGCGCCGAAAAAACCACCCGAGGGCTCGCGACCGTTGGAAATTTTGCGTGCAGTACCGCGATATTCCGGTCGGCCGCCACAAAATTTACCGGATCGAAGGCAAACAGCCGCCCTCGCACCGGTCCCCGCCCGCGGGTTGATGGTACGGCCACCCGGCCGCAGGTCCAAGGCTGGTGTATGCCCCCGAGGCCGGACCGCGGACCGAAAACGGCGGCGATCTGACCCCGGATATGAGCTTTGTTGGAAATTTTGTGGCGGGTACCGGGTTTTTTGCCTTGTTGCACGCAAAATTTTCAACGTTTATCGGGGGTCGGGACCCGGAAAAGGCCGATCGGCACCGAAAAAACCACCCGAGGGCCCGCGACCGTTGGAAATTTTGCGTGCAGTACCGCGATATTCCGGTCGGCCGCCACAAAATTTACCGGATCGAGGGAAAATCGGCGCATGACATCAGCCCATGACGCGAACAGGGAACCCCGGCGGCCGATCCCGCACCGGATCCTGTCCGCGAGCTGACAGCCCGGCCACCCGGCCGCAGGTCCAAGGCTGGTGTATGCCCCCGAGGCCGGACCGCGGACCGAAACCGGCAGCGATCTGACCCCGGATCTGAGCTTTGTTGAAAATCTTGTGGCGGGTACCGGGTTTTTTGCCTTGCTGCACGCAAAATTTTCAACGTTTATCGAGGGTCAGGACCTGGAAAAAGCCGATCGGCGCCGAAAAAACCACCCGAGGGCCCGCGACCGTTGGAAATTTTGCGTGCAGTACCGCGATATTCCGGTCGGCCGCCACAAAATTTACCGGACCGAGGGAAAATCGGCGCATGACATCAGCCCATGACGCGAACAGGGAACCCCGGCGGCCGATCCCGCACCGGATCCTGTCCGCGAGCTGACAGCCCGGTCGCAGGTCCAAGGCTGGTGTATGCCCCTGAGGCCGGGCCGCAGTCCGGATGCCGGCGCAGATCTCCGGGCCGGCCGGCTGCGTCCCCACAAACCCTTCACTGAGACAGAAAGCATTGATGCCTTTCCTTGAAAAATTGTAATTCGAGTAGTAAGATGTAATCGGGTTCCGATTTTGTAATCGGGTCTGAATAAAGAGGAGACACAAATGGCAATTTCAAGAAGAGAAGCTAACAAAATCAAGTGCAGACAGAACATATTGAAAGCGTCCCGGCGGCTGTTCAACTCAAAGGGCTATGAAGAGACAATGATCGACGATATTGCCGAGATGGCGGAGATCTCAAAAGCCACATTCTATAACTATTTCCCGAACAAGGAGAGCCTGCTCCAGGGCACGGCCGAACATGAACTGGAACAGATAAGAAATTTCATGGATAATGAGCTCGGCGACGTCGAGAACAGCGACGAGAAACTGAGGCGCGTGATCGAGTTCCTCGTTCTTGACGCGATGCCGTACATCAACCTTTCACGCCGGCTGACTTACCTCAATTCGATCAAGGACAGTCCGATGTACGCGGTACGCGTCGGGATCAGCGACATATTCAAGCAGCTCATTGCCGAGGGCATGAAGCAGGGCTGCTACAGCGACGGCTATACGATCGACGAGATCGAGGACGCGTACATGAGCGTATACCTGGTAACTCAGTTCCAGTGGCTGAACATCGAATCGTATTCCGAGGACAAGCTGAGAAGAAAACTCCACCGCATGTTCGACATCGCGACAGCGGGATTCATAAAAAAATAAATCAATGCATTGATGCTTCATTTAAAAAGGACGGCTTTCCGGCCGTCCTGTTTTTATTCGTCTATATGGGTTATTTCCCCGCCGGACAGTTCTCTGATGACGGGTATGAGTTCCACCGGATCGTTTATCACGAAGTCCGGCGCGTCTTCCCCCTCTGCGTCTTTTCCGGTCGAGGACATGCCCCAGTTCGCGAGCACCGCGGTCACGCCGGCGTTGTGCGCGCACCGGATATCGTGTATCGTGTCTCCGAGCATCAGCGCCTCTTCGGGCGCGGCGCCGATTATTTCGAGCGCCTTCAGGGCGGATTCCGGATCGGGTTTCGATTTTTCAACGTCTTCGCGCGTCACCACGGCGTCGAAGAAATCATCGAGACCGAAAATTTTGAGGCCGCGCATTGTCGTATATTTAAGCCGTGCCGTCACGACAGCCGACTTGATGCCGGCAGCCTTCACCATTGTCACCATCATGTAGGCGTTCTTGCACATCCTTATCTGGCCGTCGAATATCTTGTACTGATACTGGCGGTAGATGTCCACGACCTCATCCGTGTCCCAGTCCGGGAACGCCGCGGCCATCGAATCGCGCAGCGGCTCTCCGAACGTCGCGTAGATCTCGTCGACGGGATGCTTCTCCCCCTCGAGGGTCTCGTAAACATGCTGCCAGGAATTCACGATCAGATCGTTAGTGTCGGCAAGCGTGCCGTCAAAATCATAAAGTACCGCTTTTATCATCAGTTCAGTCCCTCAATGTCATCAGCTACTTTCACGTTTTCCGTCGTCATCTGCACCGGCTGGATGTAGAACGGCGGCATGCCGCACGTCATCATTATCGACGCGATGGACTGTCTTACGAACGGGAAGATTTCCTTATACGTCTGCACATGCATCTCGCGCTGGTCGTCGCCCTGCTCGAACGAGAACTCGCCGTGGATCGTGACCGCGAGCCTGAATTTCTCAGGCGCCTTCTGATCCTCGATCGTCACCGTGTCAGTGCTGATGCACACCTTGTCATCGTGGTTGTAGCTTACAGTGTGGTCATTGTTTATACCGAGTTCTATCTCAGTGTTCTCGTCCTCGTTGTTCACGAATTCGATGTTCACTATCTGATAACCCTGAAAGTTGAGCATATCTTCTCCTCCTTATTTCGGCGGACGCCTACTGATCTTTCTGCCTTAACTTCGCGTATATGAATTCGTCGATATCGCCGTCCAGCACCTTTTCCACGTTCCCGGATTCCGCGCCGGTGCGGTGATCCTTCACGAGCGTGTACGGCTGGAACACATATGATCTGATCTGGCTGCCCCATGTTATCTGGCTGTAGTCGCCGTGAAGCTCCTTCAGATTCTCCTTGTGTTCCTGTTCCTTCAGTTCCATGAGCCGGGACTTCAGGATGCGCATCGCCATGTCCTTGTTCTGGAACTGCGACCGTTCGTTCTGGCAGCTCACGACGATATTCGTCGGGATATGCGTAATGCGTATCGCGGAGTCCGTCTTGTTTACCTTCTGTCCGCCCTTGCCGCTGGAACGGAACGTGTCGATCCTGATGTCCGCCGGGTCTATCTCGACGTCCGTGTCCTCGTCGATCTCGGGCATTACTTCGACAGCCGCGAACGACGTGTGACGTCTTCCCGACGAATCGAACGGCGAGATACGGACGAGCCTGTGCACGCCCTTCTCCGTCTTCAGATAACCGTAAGCGTTCTCGCCTTCCACGACTATTGTCGCGCGGGAAATGCCGCCCTCCTCGTTATCCTGGATGTCGACTGTCCTCACCCTGAATCCTTTCGACTCGCCCCAGCGGGTGTACATCCGCAGCAGCCGGCCGGTCCACTCCTGAGCGTCCGTGCCTCCGGCGCCCGCGTGCACAGTGAGTATGGCATTGTTTTTATCATACTCACCCGTGAGCAGTATTTCTATCGTGAAATCCTCGGCCATTTTCCGGGTCTTTTCATACTGTTCGGTCGCGTCCGCGGCAATACTGTCGCCCTCCGGCGTGCCGGGCGCCGCGCCTTCCTCCTCGGCGAGATCTATCATCACTTCAAGGTCTTCATAGCCTTCTTCCAGGTCGTGAAAACGCTCGAGCTTCCCTTCCAGCCGGCTCTTCTCGAGCATGACCTTCCGGGCCGCTTCATTGTCGTCCCAGAATCCCGGCTGCTCGGAACGCTTCGTGAGTTCTTCTATCTTTCCCCTGACGCCTGCCGGGTCAAAGGGACTCACCTGCCTCTTTGATGTCCGCCATCAATGCGGGCATTTCCATTTTTATTTCTTCTAACTGCATAGTTCTCCCTTAATTCCAGTTTTTCATTTCTTCTTCGAGGTCAGACTGCATGTGGCAGTTCTTGTATTTCTTGCCGCTGCCGCACCAGCACGGATCGTTCCTCCCGATCTTCGGGTGCTCCCTTCTGTACGGCGTCTGCGTGCGTTCGCGCTCCGGGATCTCCTGAGCGTCCGGAGTGCCGCCGGTCGTCACCGTCACGCCCGACTGCGGGGCGTCTTCGTAGAGCTCGTTCTCGTCGAACTCCTCCTTCCTCGCCGTGCCGCCGCTCATGACTCTGCGTCTTTCCGTTCTCGTCTCGACAGTTACATTGAAGCAGAACTTGACGGTATCTTCCTGTATCGAGCTTATCATCTCCTCGAACATCGCGAAGCCCTCTTCGGCGTACGCGCCGGCCGGATCCTGCCCGCCGAGCCCTCTGAGCCCGATGCCGTTCTTCAGCTGTTCCATCGCGTCGATATGATCCATCCACTTGTTGTCCACTACTCTGATCAGGATCATACGCTCGAGATCACGCATGACGCTCTCTCCGACTTCCTGTTCCTTCTCCGTGTAAAGGTCGTCGAACGCCTCCATGACATCCTCGCGCAGGACATCCTCGTCCACGTCACGCATCTCCTCGTCAGTATAACTGATCCCCTCGAATCTTCCGCAGATGCTTCTCAGGTTCTTGTTCAGTGTATCATAATCCCATTCCTCCGGGAACTTAGATTCCGCCACGGTCGAATCGATGATATTATTGAGGATCTCCCTCGTCATATTCATAATGTAGCCCTTGAGGTCTTCATCGAAGAGCACCATGCGGCGCTGCTCGTAGATGATCTCACGCTGCTTGTTCATTACATTGTCGTACTGGAGCACGTATTTACGTATCGAGAAGTTCCTGCCCTCGACCTTCTTCTGGGCGTTCTCGATGCTCTTCGAGACCATGTTCGATTCTATCGGCTCGTCTTCGCTGACGCCGAGCCTGTCTACCACCGATTTCATCCTTTCCCCGCCGAACATCCTCATAAGATCGTCTTCGAGGGAAATGCAGAACTGTGTGATGCCCGGGTCTCCCTGACGTCCGGAACGGCCTCTCAGCTGGTTGTCGATACGCCTCGATTCGTGGCGCTCCGTACCGATTATGCATAGTCCGCCGTGCTCGCGCACGCGTTCCTGCTCTTCTTTTCTTTCTTCCTTGATTTTCTCGCTCAGCTCGTCGAAGCGCTTTCTCGCCTTCAGTATCTCTTCGTCGTCCGTTTTCGTGAGCGAGTTCGCCTCATTGACGGCCTCGGGAGAGAACCCTTCCTTTTCAAGCTCGCGAAGGGCCTGGAACTCTGGATTTCCGCCCAGGATGATGTCGGTACCGCGGCCTGCCATGTTCGTCGCGATCGTGACCGCGCCTTCGCGGCCGGCCTGCGCGACAATGGCGGCTTCCTTTTCATGCTGCTTCGCATTGAGTACGCTGAAGTTCTTTATGCCGCGCTTTTTCAGCATGTCGGCGATGATCTCCGATTTCTCGATGGAGATCGTGCCTACCAGTACAGGCATGCCCTCCTCATGAGCCTTGACGATCTTCTCGATAATGGCGCGGTATTTCCCCTGCTCGGTCGCGTAAACGGCGTCCGGCAGATCCTCCCTTATCATAGGCTTGTTCGTCGGTATGACGACAACGTCCATGTTATAGATGTCGCGGAATTCGTCTTCTTCCGTTTTCGCCGTACCTGTCATGCCGGCGAGCTTGTCATACATGCGGAAGTAATTCTGCAGCGTGATAGTCGCGAGCGTCTTGGACTCATTTCTGACCTTCACGCCTTCCTTCTGCTCTATAGCCTGATGCAGTCCGTCGCTGTAGCGGCGCCCGAACATCAGTCTTCCTGTGAATTCGTCCACTATGACGACCTCGCCGTCTTTCACGATATAATCAATGTCTTTATGCATGAGGTTGTGGGCCTTCAGTGCCTGCTGGCAGTGATGGTTTATTTCCATGTTCTCCGGATCGCCGAAGTTGTCGATGCCGAAGAATTCCTCGCACTTCCTGATCCCGGCGTCCGTGAACGCCACCTGCTTTTCCTTTTCGAAGATAACGAAGTCACCGTACTTGTCGTCAGGCTCGTCCTTCGGGTCGTTCTCGTCCTTGACACCGCCGTGCAGCGTGCGGACGAATCTGTCGGCCTTCGCGTAGAGTTCCGTACTCTTGTCACTTGCGCCGCTTATGATGAGAGGCGTCCTCGCTTCGTCGATAAGGATCGAGTCCACCTCGTCGACGATGGCGTAATGCAGTTCGCGCTGCATCATGTCCTCTTTGTATATCACCATGTTATCGCGCAGGTAGTCGAAACCGAACTCGTTGTTCGTCCCGTAAGTAATATCGCATTGATATGCCGCGCGTCTTTCATCTTCCGTAATATCGTGGATGACGCATCCGACCGTGAGGCCGAGGAACGTGTAGATCTTGCCCATCCACTCCATGTCACGCTTAGCCAGGTAATCGTTCACCGTGACAACGTGCACGCCTCTTCCTTCAAGCGCGTTCAGGTAAACGGGCAGCGTCGCCGCCAGCGTTTTACCTTCGCCTGTCTTCATCTCGGCGATACGCCCCTGATGCATTACGACTCCGCCCATGAGCTGCACCCGGAACGGCTTCATCCCGAGCACCCTCCAGGCCGCCTCTCTCGCCACGGCGAACGCTTCGGGAAGCAGATCGTCCAGTTCCTCGCCGTCTTCCAGCCTGTCTCTGAACTCGTCCGTCATCCCTCTCAGTTCGTCGTCCGAAAGCTCCTGCACCTCTTCATCGTACGCCTCTATCTCGTCCACGATCTTAGAGACCTTTTTTACTTCCTTCTCATTAAGATCGCCGAAAATCTTTTCCATCAGACTCATTGGTCAGTCCCTCCCGCCTGTGATTGTTCTTCATCCTCTTCCGGCAGCTGTTCCACCACCAGATTTATTTCAAGTGCCTTTTTCTCCGTCGCCTTCGTGACTCTTCCCTTGAACAGCCTGTTCCCGCTCCTGTACTCGAACCTGTCGCCCTTCTCCGGCAGCTTGTCGAGGCACAGCACGACCCATCCGTTCACTGTGTTCGCGTCGATCTCGTCGTCTATCCCGAAATAGTCGAACACCTTCTGGAGGTTCGCGCTGCATATCACGCGGTACGAACCGTTCTGCAGCTCGGTCACTTCCTGCGACATTATAACATCATGTTCATCGTAGATCTCACCCACGATCTCTTCCAGAATATCTTCCATCGTGAGAAGTCCGGACGTCCCGCCGTATTCGTCGACGACGATCGCCATGTGGGTCTTCATCGCCTGCATCTTTCTCAGCAGATGGGCGATCTTCATCGATTCCGCGACGAAAACAACAGGCTTCACAAAATCCGATATCGTCCTGTTCGTTCCGACGATATAGTTGTGGAAGTCTTTCTGGTTGAGCACGCCGAGTATGGAATCCATGTTGTCCGAATAGACCGGTACCCTTGAAAACCCCGTATCCCTGAACACTGCCGCGACCTCGTCCATCGAAAGGTCAAGGTCTATTGCCACGATATCCACCCGCGGAGTCATGACCTCTACCGCCTCGAGCTCGTTGAACTCTATCGCGTTCTGGATGAGTTCGGACTGCTCCGACTCGATCCCGCCTTCCTTCTCCGCCTCGTCCACGAGTGTGATCAGTTCATCTTCGGTGATCGTCCGCTCCTCGCCGATATTGAATATCTTTACAAGCAGCTTCTTCCATGCCGAAAACAGCGCGTTGAGCGGCGTCAGCACGACCATGATCCCGTGAGCCGCCGGCTCCGCGAATTTCGCGAACCTCTCCGGCGCCTCCTTTGCCAGCGTCTTCGGCGAGATCTCGGCAAAAACAAGCACCACTAATGTCACGACAATAGTGGAATAAGTCGGGCCGAGCCTGGATCCGAATATGCTGATGAACAACGCCGTCGAAATCGCAGTGAGCGTAATGTTCGCAATGTTGTTCCCGATCAGTATCGTCGTAAGAAGCTTGTCATACCGGTCGGAAAGCTTCAGCACTTTCTTTGCGCGTCCGTCGCCGTCGGCGGCGGCATTTTTAAGTATTATCCTGTTCATGCTCGTGTACGCAGTCTCTGTTGCCGAAAAATATGCGCTCAGCAGCACGAGCATTATCATTATTGCCACAGTCAACACGGTGTGGCTGTCCATTATTTTCTTCCCCCTTGCGTATCGTTATGATTATATATGAAAACGCCGTAAAAATAAAGGCCGGCCGGCGATTTCATCAATGCGCGGCCGCGCATTGATGAAGCAGCCGCAGCGTATTTGAAAAACACATCCGCGTGTTGTAAAATATTTATCTGTGGAGGATAAAATGCCGAAAAATTCATTTAAGGATCTCGCGGCCGGAGGCGGGCGCGAAGACAGAGAAAAACTTACCGAAAGATTCAGTGCGATACCGGACCGCGCGGGCGATATCCGCAGCGATTTCGCGAGGGACGAGACCCGGCTGCTTCACTGCCGCGCGTTCAGGAGACTGAAGCATAAGACGCAGGTGTTCCCGAACATAGAGAACGACCACATCTGCACGCGCATGGAGCATGTGCTGCACGTCGCGTCCGTGGCGGGCACGATCTCCGATTACCTCGGGCTCGATACCGAGCTCACGAGGGCGATCGCGCTCGGACACGATATCGGGCACGCGCCGTTCGGACACGAAGGCGAAAAGCTGCTGAACAAGCTGACGCAGAAGAAACTGAGCGAGCCGTTCAGACATGAGAGCAACGGGCTCAGATTCGCGGACAAAATAGAACTGCTCGAAAACTTCGACGGGACATTCAATAATCTCGGGCTGACATACGCGGTGCGCGACGGCATCGTGTGCCACACGGGCGAGGAGGAATACAGACCGCTCAGGCCCCGCGGGGAGCTCGGAGACCTTGAGGACATCGCCGCGGATGAGCTTGCGGGAAGCGCAGAGCCCGCCACGTGGGAAGCCTGCGTGGTGAAGATCTCGGACAAGATCGCATATCTCGGACGTGACATAGAAGACGCGAAAGCGCTCGGGTTCCTTGATACGGCCGAGCTCGCGGAACTGAAGGAGATGGCGAGGCAGTCGGGAAGCGGCGCGATAAATACGACCGTGATCATGCACGAACTTATCGCCGACATCTGCTCATGCAGCGATCCCGACGCGGGGATAAGGCTGTCTGACAAAGGCGCGGAAAGCATGCGCGAACTGACGGACTTCAATTATTCCCATATATATAACGACTCGCGGCTGAGACCGTACAGCAGATTCGCGCATTCGGTCATTGCCGAGGTATACAACATGCTCATACAGTTCTATGAGGGGCGCGAGACGATAGACGCGCTCAGGGCGGTGAAAAGCGATTACCCGGTCGTGGTCGGAGAATTCATCGGGTCGCTCAGGCGTCTCAGCGCCGTCGATTCACCGGTCGAATACAGGAATAATAAGATATACGGCACGCTGGACACGCGTGAGACGTATATCCGCGCGATAGTTGATTTCATCTCGGGCATGACCGACAGATACGCGATCAGAGCCTATGAGGAACTGCTGAAATATTAAAGGAGAAATAATGGCGGGAAAATATGATGATAAGATCGCTGAACACGGAAGTTTCTTTTTCGTGAGGAACATCAGCGGAGAACTGTACGACAGGATACGCGCCGTAGAAAGGGCGGCGGTCGAATCGCCCGAAACCATGGGCGATACGGCTAGAGACGCTCTCGAATGGTTCCTTGAGAACATATCTCTCAAATTCAACAACCTGAACTGGGAAGAATGCCGCGACTATTACAACGGAAGACACCCGGCGAACCCCGGCGAGACGAAGCTGCACATCCTGATCTGGTGCGCCTACGAGGTAAAGCAGATACCGGTGAATGTGAACATCTTTCCGGAGAGGTACAAGGACGGCAAGCGCAAGAAGACGAAAAACATGGACTTCATGGACAGATTCTGCGATGACTGGAGCGTGAAGGCGGCGGAAAGCAACGCGAAAAGGAGTTTCAAAAACTCGCCTCAGAACATCGTGCTCTTCATGCAGTCGTTCTACTACATCATCAGCGGATATTTCCAGTTCTACAACAAGGCGCCGCAGGATCTGCCGGAATATGACTATAAGATCTCACTCGGCATCACCGCGCCGCCGGATGAGGAAAAACTGGGATCTCCCGAATAAATAAATATGTCAAAAACTGAGATCCGGACCCTATGGGTCCGGATCTTCTGATATTGAGTTTCAGCCGGCGTACAGGCTTCAGGTAATTTCCCCGTCTGTCAGCGCCCCGCGCCGCGGGGCGTGAAATGACTTCCGCCGTAAATTTTGTTATTTATAACTTCATCCTTATATCTGTATTCTATCATATCAGATACTGTCACAAACCGGTACCCTTTTTTCTGCAGCCCGGGCGGCATTTTTTTCAGCGCCTGCACCGTCGACGGATACATCGAATGCAACAGCACGACGCGGCCGCAGGCATTGCTGCAGCAGGGCGCCTGTTTTCGGTTATTATTTATCTCATGCTCAGATCCCGTAAATCATTATCAGCTGAAGTGCGCCTTCAGGTCCTTTCCGGATCCTTCGAACGCATCATATATGGCCGCGATCGCTTCCTCGAGCCTGTCGTTCACAACGCCGACGATAACGTTCAGCTCCGAGCTGCCCTGGTCGATCATCCTGATGTTGATCTTCTTTTCGGCGAGCGCCGTCAGTATCTTCGCCGAAGATCCCGGCTTGAACGCCATCCCTTCGCCGACAGTCGTTATCAATGCGATGTCATCGTGTACGATTATCTCGTCCGGATGGAGCTTCCGCCGTATCTCCTCGACTATCTCTTCGGTATGGTTTCCCATGTTCTCTCCGGACACCGCGACGGAAACGGAGTCAACGCTCGTCGGCATGTGCTCTATCGCGAGCCCGTAGTCCTCGAATATTCCGGCTATTCTCCTGATGAAGCCGACATAGTCGCTTCTCCTGTCCTTGTATACCGAGATGACGACGAAATTCTTCCTTCCGGCAATGCCCGTTATGACGCGGTCCTTCGCGCCCGGTCCCGGCTCGCTCGTTATCATCGTGCCCTCGTTGAACGGGTCGTTTGTGTTCCTTACGTTTATCGGGATCTTGGCTTCCTTCACCGGGAATGTCGCCGCTTCGTGCAGCACGTTCGCCCCCATGTACGACAGCTCACGAAGCTCTCTGTACGTGACGTCCGTGATCGGCTTCGGGTTTTTCACGATTTTCGGATCCGCCGCAAGTATCCCGCTGACATCCGTCCAGTTCTCATACACTTCCGCGTTCACCGCCCGGGCGACAAGCGCTCCAGTGATATCGCTTCCGCCGCGCGTGAACGTCTTTATCGAACCGTCCGGCGCCGCGCCGTAGAACCCCGGGATGACGGCGTTTTCGTGCCGCGCGAGCTCGTCCGCTATCGCTTCGTACGTTTTCTGCTCCAGCAGATTCCCGTCTTCATCGAACCTGACCATCTTAGCGCTGTCCACGAAATCGTACCCGAGATACTCTGCAATGATCCTCGCATTGAGATACTCTCCCCTGCTGGCCGCGTAATCCGCGGTATCGTCTTCCGCCAGACGGCCCTTGATCTCTTCGAATTCACCGTCGAGATTTATGGACACGTCAAGGTTCATCTCTATTGACTTGAATCTGTCCACTATGACCTGGAACAGCTGGTCGACCGGCAGGTTCTGGCCCGCCTGCTCCCTGCACATATACAGCAGATCCGTGATCTTATTATCCTTGCTGAATCTTTTTCCCGGCGCAGATACTACCACGAATTTTCTGTCCGGGTCCGCGTTAATGATTTCCTTCATTTTCGCGATCTGGATGCCGTCGGCGAGCGACGAGCCTCCGAATTTTGCCACTTTTATTCCCATAACGAACTCCTTGTGATTAATACAGTAAATGTTTCGGCGCCAAAGCGCAAATTTTAAAGGGGAAGGCCTATTAAGGTCTCCCCCTTCGAACCGTTTTCATTTTAGCAAAGCGGTGTTTACATTGCAACTGTTATTTGAGCTCAGCCGCAAGTTCCTCCGCCTTGTCGAGATGCTCCCACGGAAGGTCGATGTCCGTGCGGCCGAAATGGCCGTACGCCGCCGTCTGCCTGTAGATCGGCCTTCTCAGTCCGAGGTCGTGGATGATGGCTCCCGGTCTCAGGTCGAAGTGCTTCTGCACGATCTCGGAGATCTTTTCGTCGTCGAGTTTCCCGGTGCCGAACGTGTCGACCATGATGCTTACCGGCTCCGCCACTCCGATGGCGTACGCCACCTGGATCTCCACTTTATCGCAGAGCCCCGCGGCCACGAGGTTCTTCGCCACCCAGCGCGCCGCATATGTGGCGGAACGGTCTACCTTCGTCGGATCCTTTCCGCTGAAGCAGCCGCCGCCGTGATGAGCGTAGCCGCCGTAAGTGTCTACAATTATCTTTCTTCCGGTAAGTCCCGCGTCTCCGTGAGGTCCGCCTATCACGAATCTTCCGGACGGGTTGAAGAAGTACTTTGTTTCGTCGTCGAGAAGTTCCTCCGGTACGACCGCGTCGACCACGTATTCCTTAAGATCCGCGCTGATCTGCTCGAGCGTGGCATCCGGATCATGCTGCGTCGAAATGAGGATAGTGTCTATCCTTTTCGGACCGTGCTCGTCGTATTCCACCGTGACCTGCGTCTTTCCGTCCGGGCGCAGATACCTGAGCGTGCCGTCTTTCCTTACGTCCGCAAGTCTTTTCGCGAGCCTGTGGGCAAGGCTTATCGGGAGCGGCATGAGCTCGGGAGTCTCATTGCAGGCGAATCCGAACATGAGCCCCTGGTCGCCGGCTCCGAGCATGTCGTACTGATCGTCCGCAGACGCCTTCTCAGCCGTCTTTCCGGCCTCTCCGTCCTGGATGCCCTGGCTGATGTCCTGCGACTGCTCGTCTATGGCAGTCAGGATAGCGCACGTGTTGCCGTCGTAGCCGAGTTCGCTCCTGTCATAACCGATGTCGAGGATGACCTGTCTTGCGATCTTCGGGATATCGATATATCCGTCCGTCGTCATTTCTCCCATGACCATAGCGTAACCCGTGTTCGCCGTCGTCTCCAGAGCGACTCTGCTGTAAGGATCCTGTCTGAAAGCTTCGTCAAGGATCGCATCCGAGATCTGGTCGCAGATCTTGTCAGGATGTCCTTCCGTTACCGATTCCGATGTGAATAGTCTTTTCATTGAATACTCCTTTTCCGGGGTCCTTTTATAAAAAAATCTCTTCTCATTTCGAGAAGAGCGTATTTCTACACGTCTCCTCATCTTTCACCGGCAATGCCGGTGTAGGAATTGGCACCTTCGATCCGTGATCGGGTTGCCGGGCTTCACAGGGCCTAATCCCTCAGCCACTCGTAATAAGGATCCCTATCAATATGAAATTTTGCATCTGCCAACGATTATAATGCCGCTAAGTGATGCGGTCAATAGAAAACGTTGATTTCTGTCAATTAAATTTCCCGGCCCGTCAGTCGCCCTTTACAAGATCCAGGAAATCCTCGAACCGCGGGATGCCTGAATTTATGAAATCGTAAAGCACGGGCTGCTTGAACTCGAACTTCATGCGCGGGATGAAAAGCAGCGACGGATCGTTCTCCGCCACGTCGCGCTCCATCTTCATGATCCCGCTGAGGGAATACGCCGCGGCGATGAGCTGCGCTCTGTCGGACAGGTAATACATGCCGGAGATATCGTCGCTCAGCATGAATACGCGGCTGTTCACGTGGTCGTTGTTGTCATTGAATTTTATGTACAGTTCGCCGTGCGGGTACTGCGACGCCGCCATCGAATTGAAGTTGAGTTTCATCTCAAGCGTGAGATCAGTCCCGGAAGAAGGAATAACATCGAATACAGTAATGAATTCCGAGTGCGCGAGCTGCATCATGGCCTCGTCCGGCGAGATCTTGAACCCCGACGCGTGCTCGTACCTCACGACGCGCATGTTCTCGACCTTGATCTTCGAAACGATGAGCCTGTACTGCGCATTCGCCTCCACGAGACTTTCGCACAAAAAGAAACCGTCCTTCTCGTCTATGGTGTTTTTCCTGAGCGTCTGCGGCGGCAATGTCGGATATATGTCAATGGGTATCCCGTTTTCTCCGCCGGGCGTCTGTTCTGCGTCCGGGGCCGTACCCTCGTCCCCCGACAGATACGCGGCCGCGAAAAAGTCGCGCGCGAAACAGCGCATGAGGAAATAATTTATAAGTTCGTACTCCGATTTGATTACCGGGCACTCCTTCGCGAACAGCACCGCCTGCGCCTTATGCATCGAGCCGGGAAGGCATTTGTTGTCCGCCGCCCCGTCAGTGCGGATTATCTTCTCGTAATCCGTATCGGTGATGAACGGTATCTCTCCCTCGCCCGCCGGAGCCGGCTGCTCGCGGAGCAGAGGCTCATATTCACTGTATCCCGACGGGAGCGACTTCCCGTGCTCTTTGTTGAACGCGGCGTACTCGCGCAGGAGCATGCGCGCTTCCTTCTCGGTGACAAAGATGCGCTCTCCTCCGAGGCAGTCCACGATCATGTGCTCCACGGCCTCAACGTCCGCCAGATCACCGCCCCAGATACTCTGATAATTCTCGAGACCGTTTTCTTCCACGTCAAAATAAAAAAACTGATGCAGGTCAGCAGCGTCGGGACTACCCTCTATCTGCCAGTGGATGTACATTGTCATCGTACCCATCAGTCTCGTGTTCGTGATGTAAGCCGACTCGAAATGCCTCTCGCACTCTTCTTTCGGTTTCACACCGCCTTCTATCAGTTTGAAATCATTCTTCGTCATCAGGCCCCCGCAAATACATGAGAAAATCGTTTGTGCCTATTCTATTATATCTATGCGGATTCCGCAACTTATTTTCCGGAAACGGCGGCTCGCGCGGATCCGCATGAATGTTCACTCTTGTTTTCGTATTATGTCAACTTGTGTTCTTTATTTGAATAGAATTCATTCACAAGGCCTGAAACGTTGCACTTATAACATTTGCACGACTTATGCACAGGCGGGGTCAGATTGTATACGATATTATGCACATTCGGCTGTGGATAATGTGCAAATCTTGAAGCCGCATGATTCCAACATTTTCGGCGCACGATTGATATATGTCAAGTTTAGTTATCCACAGGTTGAAATTCCCATTTACAGTTATTTGTTCTTTTTTACGGTTTATTGATATTCGCGTTTCCGCCCCCGGCAGCGCCGTTTTCCTCATTCCGCGGGGCCGGGATCCGCGGCGCTGCCCTCTCCCGCCGATATGGATAATACCGCACCGTTCTGATATAATATTCATCAGTTTACGGAGGCTGCCATGACTGAAAAACTATACGAAAAAGACGTCTACAGAACATCGTGCCAGGCGAAAGTGGTTTCGAGCGAAATAATACACGAAGAGAAAACGAAAAAGAAGCCCGAAGCCTATTACGCATTGATTGAACTCGATAAGACAGTTTTCTTTCCCGAAGGCGGCGGACAGCCGTGCGACAGGGGAGAGATAGAATACTGCCCCGTCACCGATGTGCGCGAACGCGGCGGGAAGATCATACACAAGGTGCTTGTCGCGGGCCGTGACAGAGACGGCAGCGCAAAGGGACCTGAAGACGCGTGCGAGTATTTCGACCGGGCGGCCTGGGAGCAGGAATTCGCGCCGGGGAATATCCTGACGTGCGAGATAGATTATGACAGACGCTTTGAAAACATGCAGAGGCATTGCGGCGAGCATATACTGAGCGGCGTGTTCTTCCGCCTGTTCGGAGGAGTGAACCACGGTTTCCACATGGGCGAACGATACATGACGATAGATATCGGGCTCGATACGGAGCCGGGCGGCGACGTGCCGGGCGAGACCGGGAGCGCCATAAAGTACGCGAGCAGCGGGGACGACCGCTGGACCCGCCCCGTCAGGGGCCTGCCGGGAGCGGACGCCGTGACCGACGGCTCGCATAAGGGCGGCGGGCTCACAGAGGAAATGCTGCGGGAGGCCGAGGATCTCGCGAACAGGATAATTCGCGCCGATCTGCCCGTTACGGTCGCATTCTGCGGCAGTCACGAGGAAGCGATGGTCTGGCCGCTCAGAAAGGAAATGGACATTGAGAACGACGTTTCCGTCGTCACGATCGGGGACCCGGAGGCGCCGGCAGACTGCTGCGCATGCTGCGGGACGCATCCGTCAGGCACGGCGCAGGTCGGCCTCATAAAGATATATAAATGCGAAAAGAACGGCGACTGGTCGCGCGTATTCTTCGACGCCGGATCAAAGGCGATGGAGGAGTACGACCGCGTCTACGACATAATGACCGACATCAGCGGCAGATTCACGACGAGCATCGAAAGCACGCCGGACGCGCTGGACGCGTATATGGAGCGGGCATCTGCGGCGCACGAGCGTCTGACGGGACTGCTCCGCACAGTCACGTCTCAGCGGGCGGATGAGATCGCATCAATGCTGAAACGCCGTGATGATGAGGATCTCGTCGCCGTAAAATATTCCGACCTCGTGACGGACGACATCCTGAAGATCGGACACCTGGTCCAGGAGCGCCTCGGCATAGACCCGCGCGGAAAGAAAAAACCGGACAGCGTGGACGCGGCATTGCTTGACAAACCGCTGTGCCTCATATCAGCATCGGAAAATATTCTTATCCTGTTCTCGAACGGAAAGGCGAACTGCGGGAAACTGGTGAAGGATAACGCCGGCATCTACGGCGGCAAAGGCGGCGGCAGCGCCGTTTCCGCACGCGCGATGTTCGCAGACTCGGAATCTGTCGATCTGTTCGTCGACCTCATAGGAAAACACCTGCGCTGAGCCGGGTAAACCGAAGAAAACAAAAGACTGCCGCGTCCGCGGATATCCCGCGGGCACGGCAGTCTTTTTTGGTTAATAACCACCCCTGTCCGGGTTTAGTAATTCAGCACGTACAGTTTCAGCGTCCTGCGCCCGAACGTCTGGCACATCGCCTCTGTTGAAAACCACAGGTCTATACGGTTCCCGACGATCGCTCCGCCTGTGTCGGCGGCCACCGCCTCACCGTATCCCTGTACATATACTTTCGTGCCGAGCGGTATCACGGACGGATCGACCGCGATCCTGCCGGTTCCCGCGGCAAGGCCGCTCGCCGTTGTGCCGCTTCCGGTGTAGGCCGTAGCCTCCATCGTGTACACCGCCTTGTATTTCTTCCCGGTCTCCACGACTTTGTCGACCGGCTCTTCGATATACACCGTCTTTACAGCTTCCTGGCCGGTCAGTTTTCCGTTCACGTAGTTCAGCTTGTACGTCACCTTCGCCGTGCCGCTCTTGCCTGCGCTCACGACTCTCGTCTGCCCGTACTTTATCGCCGTCGTTTTCACGACCTTCGTTTTCTGAGCCACGGTTTCCGTCTTAGTCACATATTTTGTGGCAATGCGGTAAACATTGACTGTCATCCCGTCCGTCACCGCAGTGTCCTCCGAAGGCGAAACTCCGTCTCCCGACGCGACCGGAACGCCCGCCAGAGCGACAGCGTCCGCCACTGTCGCGTTTCTGCCGGCATAGACTGTGAATGTCTCGCCGTCAGCCACGACTGTGACTTTATTCAGGTGTTCTACAGTGATCATCGTCCCCGGGTAGACCCGCGCCGTGAGCGCCGGAGTTACCACGTCGTGTGTATCGACTTCCACTCCGGCGTCCTGCAGGACGCCTTCCACCGTGTCCGCATCTGATTTGACAGTTTCATTAACGCCGTCATTCAGGATATCGTAGCTGTACTCCTCACCGGCCTCATTGTCCGACGGATCCGCTTCCGCCGCGAAAACAGTGTACGGTGATTTTCTTGCGAGTTCTTCGGCTTTGTCAGTAACCGCCGCCTCGGCGTTTATGACTCCGCTGTACGTTTTCTTCATTTCCGATATCGAGAGGCTGCTGCCGAAAACGGATGTCAGTTTTTCATGTGACGCCGTCCCGACTTCTGTCTGTTCCCCCGCCGCGGTCATTGCCGCCGAAGCCGTGACATGCACGTCTCCGTTCTGTGGCAGTACGCCGTATATATACAGCGCGGCTGCCGTAATGATCACAAACGCAACAGAGAAAGCAAACAGTGCGCCTCTCATTCTTCGGTGCGCTATTCCTTTCATTTGCTGTACCTCCAATAAAAACGAGCCGTGCGATCACAGGCTCGAATTGAATATTAGGGTAGAGGCACAGGCGGCCCATGTCAAGGAAACCGGCTAATGTCAGAAAATTGTCTCATTTCCGAACAATTTTTATCAATGCCCGCAAAGCCCTGTTTTTCAACACTTGCACAGATTTGATCCTGAAAATCTTTCACAAAGACTTCACAGCTCGAAAATCGGCGTTTTCACAAGAACAACACATTGGAAAAAGGCCGTTTTCCGGGCCGCCGGGCATTGCTACAGCCCCTTCAGATATTCTATTTCGTCATGTTTCAGTCTGCGGTAATGGCCCTCCGCAAGGCGCGACAGATACAGTTCTCCGACGGACACGCGCTTCAGTTCCTTAACCCTGCAGCCCACCGCTTCGAACATCCTGCGGACCTGACGGTTCTTCCCCTCGTGGATCGTGATCTCGACCTCGTGATAATGCGGATGCTTCCGGATGATGCGGACGCGCGCCGGGCTCGTGACGAAGCCGCCGATGTCCACTCCGGTCCTCAGCTTTTTCATCCTGTCCGGCGTCAGCGTACCGGTGACAACGGCGCGGTATGTCTTCGGTATCTCGGCGGACGGATGCATGAGACGGTTCGCGAGCTCGCCGTCATTCGTGAGTATCAGCAGGCCCGTAGTATTGTAGTCGAGACGCCCGACCGGATAGATCCGCTCGGGTATGTCGGTTATGAGGTCCATCACCGTCGCCCGCCCGCGGTCATCGCTCACGGTTGTCACAAAGCCCGCCGGCTTGTTCATCATTATGTACACGAGCCGTTCCTGCAGCGAAATGACGCGGCCGTTCACCTCGACGACATCGCCGTCCTTCACATCATAGCCCGGCGTCCTTATCACACGCCCGTTCACCTTCACGTTCCCGGCCTCCGTGAGCAGATCCGCCTTCCGCCTGCTCGTCACGCCGCAGTGCGCGATATATTTATTCAGTCTCATCGGAAAACTCCTTAACAGTATCAATGCATTGATTTTACCACATCGCGCGCGGCCGCGGAGCGGTTTTAGTGGAAAAACGGGACCTGTTGCGATATAATTTAGGCCATGGGATATAAAGTCAGGATCGAGGCGTTCGAGGGGCCGTTCGATCTGCTCGTTTATCTGATAGAAAACGCGCGGATGAGCATTTACGACATCAAAGTCGCCGAGATCACATCACAGTACATCGAATATCTTGAAGAAATGAACCGGGTGGACGCGAACGTCGCATCGGAATTTATGGTGCTCGCGGCCGAGCTTATCGAGCTGAAATCGAAGATGCTCCTGCCGCACAGCACGGACGACGGAGAGGCGTCCGCCGATGAGGATCCGCGGTCGGATCTCGTGAAGAAGCTGCTTGAATACAAGCGGTTCAAGGCTGTCTCATCAATGCTGAAGGAACGCGAGGAGCGGGGCCGCGATATTTTCGAGAAGCCGCAGGAGGATCTGTCTGAGTTCTCAGGAGAGCCGGACACGATCCTTACGCTCAGCATGCCGCAGTTCGCGGCGGCATTCAACGCGTTCATAGAGAAGAAGCGCAAGGAGCGGCAGCTCGAGGAGCGCTACGAGAAGATACAGCGGAACAGGATAAGCGTCGAGCAGCGCACGGCTTTCATAAAGAGGCTGTTCAACGAAAAAAGGTCGGGCGGCATTGATGCCGCAGTCAGTTTCAATGAGCTCGTGCCCGAGGGCGGCGACCGCTACGACGTAGCGCTCTCGTTCTCGACAATGCTCGAGATGATACGGCAGCACCGCCTTACGGCCAGGCAGGCCGCGCTGTTCGCGGACATATACGTAAAGGCGACAGATCATCTTAACGATGAAGCGGCGGAGTATCAGGACTCCGCCGGGACTGACAACGGAGAATATATCGGGGAGACTGTAAATGACCAGTAGACATTCAATAAAATCCGCATTCGAATCAATGATGTTCATATGGGGCGAGCCGCTCGAGGCGAGAGCGGCGGCCGACGTCCTGAACATTTCCGAAAAAGAGGCGATCGAGATTTTCGAGGAGCTCGCGCGCGACTACGAGTCGGACGAGCGCGGCCTGCGCGTCCGCAGGATAAACAGGAGCTTCCAGTTCGTGACTGCGGAAGTGAACGCGGAATATATCGAGCGCCTGTGCACGCCGGTGAGGAAGCGCCGGCTCAGCCAGTCGGCACTTGAGGTGCTGTCGATCGTGGCGTACAAGCAGCCCGTTACCCGCGCGCAGATAGAAGCCGTCCGCGGGATAAAGTGCGAACGCGTCATCAAGGGGCTGCAGGAAAAGGGCCTCCTCGAGGAAAAGGGACGCTCGAACGGCATCGGACGCCCGATACTCTACGGGACGACAGATGATTTCCTGAGATATTTCGGATTTGAATCGCTGAAAGATCTGCCGGACATCGGCGAACTCGAAAGCGAGATCGAGGTGCCCGAGGGCGCGGAAGACGCCGCGCTCCTGAACCAGATCAGTTTCGGGGAATATGAAGAAGGACGGGCCGAAGGCGTCGCCGCAGAGCCGGATATTGATACCGGCGCGGGCGGCGAAAATGAAGCCTCGGAAGACGCGCCCGCGGAGCAATGACTCACCGCCCGGCGATCTCCTTCAGACTTTTCTCATAGGGCGGATACGCGATGCCGCGCTCCGTTACGACAGCGGCAATAAGTCCTGCCGGCGTCACATCGAACGCCGGATTATATGTCTTCACGCCGGCCGGAGCCATCGGCTTCTCATACCACATATTTTTTATCTCATCACCGTCGCGCTGCTCGATAACGATATCAGCGCCGGTTTTCGTATCAAGGTCTATCGTGGTCGTAGGTACGAACATGTAAAACGGAACATTGTAATAATCCGCCGCGATCGCGAGCGGCATAGTCCCTATCTTGTTCGCTCCGTCCCCGTTCGCCGCCATCCTGTCGCAGCCCACGACGACCGCGTCGATCTCTCCGGCGGCAAGCAGCGAGCCCGCCATATTGTCGCAGATGAGGGTAACGTCTGCGCCGGCTCTTTCGAGCTCCCACGACGTCAGCCGCGCACCCTGGAGCAGCGGCCTCGTCTCATCCGAATATACTTTGAAATCAATGCCTCTTTCCTGTCCGACGTATATCGGGGAAAGCGCCGTGCCGTACCCCGCGGTCGCGAGCGCGCCGGCGTTGCAGTGCGTGAGGAGCGTCCGCGCCTTTCCGAGCGCCCTGAGCCCGTATTCACCCATCGCCCTGCAGGCCGCTATATCCTCTTCACGGATATCGAGCGCCTCTTTTCTCAGCGCGTCGAGAGTGCCCCCGACATCGCCGCTCTCGATATTCCGCTCGAACACTCCGCGCATCCTGTCCATAGCGTGCATCAGGTTCACGGCCGTCGGCCGCGCTCCCCTTATCTTTTCATGCGCCTTCATGTATTCTCTGCGGAAATCAGAAGCATCCGAAACCGGTCTCGCGCGCATTGATGCGTAGATGCCTATCGCGGCGGCGACTCCTATCGCCGGCGCGCCTCTCACCTTCAGTTTCTTTATCGCATCGCATATCTCGTCGACACTGCTGAGCGCAATGTATTTCTCCTCTGCGGGCAGCAGTGTCTGATCGAGTATCACGAGTTTTTCGTTCTCCATTTTCACGGGTTCGAGTCTGTCCATATCTTCCCTCCGGTCAGGGATAAGTATAGCACGCTGCGGGCGCCGATGTAAATTGACGATATCGGCGCCCTTCGAACGGCCGGCCTGATTGACATTTCCTGCCTGTCAATGCTAAAATCCGACATATGCAGAACGACACTTATTTATTCAGGACAAAGAAAACGGCGCTGATCGGGCTCATAGGCGTTGTGTGCGCGTGGGGGTTCGATTTTGTGGCGCTCGATTACATACTTGAAGACGCGTCCGCTCCGGTCGTCACATTCTGGCGCATGCTGGTCACGGCTGTGATCAGCCTGGCGTACGTTCTTATCTTCGAAAAGGGCTGGCACCTTAAAAAGAAGTCGGACGGGCTGATCCTCGCGGGCTGCGGCGTTGTATTCATGGGGATATACTACACTCTTGAATCCATCGGTATCTCTCTTACATCCGGCGCCGTATCATCGCTCCTGATGGCTCTCGTGCCCGTTTTCGGGATGTTTGCGGACAGGATAATATACAAGAGAAAAATAACCGGAGTGAAGGCGCTGGGCATTCTCGGCACTGTCGCGGGCGTCGGGATGATCGTCATGGGACCCGGGGCGGACAGGAACGCGACACCGGCCGGCGTGGCCGTAATGCTGATCTGCTGCCTGATCTGGACGACATATATCGTAGTTGCCGGGCCGTACAGCAGGAAATGCTCTCTGATGGGATTCCTGTCGATCACATTCTCTTCCGCGACTGTAACAAGCGGCGTGATCTGCCTCGTGCAGGCGAATACGACCGGCGTGCGGGCCGATTTCACAGGTATAGATATTCTGCTGGTGCTGACTTCGAGCATCATATGCATGCTGCTGTGCGAGGTCCTGTACGTTTCCGCGATACGTCTCCTTTCTGTGACGACCGTGAGCCTGGCCGGTAATCTCCTGCCCATAGCGACAATGATCATTTCATTCTTCGTGTTCGGGCGCACGCTTTCAGCGCTGCAGCTTGCGGGCGGAGCCGTCGTAATATTAAGTGTATGCATCATCACCGCGAAAGAATAGATCAATGCGCCGCTCCGCATTGATCCTGCACATCAAAAAGACGGCGCCTTCGCGCCGTCCTCTTTACTATGGGTTTATTGATCTACTTTAGTTTCTTCACGCCGGCCTCATATACGGTCAGCCTGGAAATTGCCCTTCTCAGCGCCGCTTCACGCTTCATCATTTCCATCTCGTCTTCCTCGGGATTCTCGGCGAGCCACTTTTCAGCCCGCTCCTTCGCGATCTGGGCTCTGTTCGCGTCAATATCCTCCGCCCATTCGGCGGCATCCGTATAAAGCACGATCGAGTCCTTTACGTCAATGAATCCTCCGGCGATCGACGCGATCAGAAAATCGTCGCTGTCCGGTTCCTTCAATCTGAGCATACCGATATCGAGCAGCTTCGTCGCCCAGGAATGGCGGGCCATGAAACCCTCGTCACCGAGAAGCGTACGGCAGACGATGAGTTCCACATCTCCTCTGTAAAAAAGTTTTTCAGGTGTGATGATTTCGACCGACACCAAATTTTGTGCCATTTTAGCCATTGAATCAGCTCTCCTTTATATCGTTTACTCTTCTTCCTTCTGCTCTTCCGCAGGTTCTTCTGCCGGTTCTTCAGCAGGTTCTTCTGCCGGTTCTTCAGCAGGTTCTTCCGCAGCCTCTTCCTCAGGCTTCTCCTCAGGCTTTTCGACCGCTTCGCTCACGTCAGCTCTCGATGCGCGTGCCTGTTCGTATTTGGCCGTGACATCGTCGATGCCGCCGGCGAACAGGAACATATCCTCCGGGATATGGTCGTGCTTGCCTTCGAGTATTTCCCTGAAGCCTCTTACAGTCTCTTCGATGGTTACATATTTTCCTTCCATGCCCGTGAACTGTTCAGCTACCGAGAACGGCTGCGACATGAATCTCTGGATCTTTCTGGCCCTGTTTACAACGAGCTTGTCCGCGTCGGACAGTTCGTCCATACCGAGGATCGCGATGATGTCCTGCAGATCCTGATATTTCTGGAGTACCTGCTGAACGTCTCTCGCCGTCTGGTAATGCTCCTCGCCGATGATCAGCGGATCCATGATCCTGGACGTAGACGCCAGCGGGTCTACGGCCGGATAGATACCGAGCTCCGTGATGCTTCTGGAAAGCGTCGTCGTAGCGTCGAGGTGGGCGAATGTCGTGGCAGGCGCAGGGTCTGTCAGGTCGTCGGCAGGTACATATACAGCCTGTATGGATGTTACGGAACCCTTCTTTGTCGAAGTGATCCTTTCCTGCAGCGCGCCCATTTCCGTGGCCAGTGTCGGCTGATATCCTACGGCGGACGGCATACGTCCGAGCAGCGCCGATACCTCGGAACCTGCCTGAGTGAATCTGAAGATATTGTCTATGAACAGAAGTACGTCCTGTCCTTCCACATCTCTGAAATACTCAGCCATCGTAAGCCCTGTGAGAGCTACTCTCATACGGGCCCCCGGAGGTTCGTTCATCTGGCCGAATACCATGGCCGTGTTGTTTATTACTCCGGATTCTATCATTTCATAGTAAAGGTCGTTTCCTTCACGCGTACGCTCTCCCACGCCCGCGAATACGGAAATGCCTCCGTGCTCTCTCGCGATGTTCGAGATGAGCTCCTGGATAAGTACCGTCTTTCCTACTCCGGCGCCTCCGAACAGTCCTACCTTTCCGCCTCTTGTGTAAGGAGCGATAAGGTCGATTACCTTGATGCCCGTTTCGAACATCTGAGTCGTCGTGTCCTGCTCTTCGAATTTAGGAGCCGGTCTGTGGATCGACGCCTTCTTGTCTGTATTTACAGGTCCCTTGTCATCGATCGTCTCACCGATAACGTTGAACAGTCTTCCGAGCACTTCCTTGCCGACGGGAACGGCGATCGGGCCGCCCGTATCAACAGCGTCCATGCCTCTCTTGAGTCCGTCAGTGGACGAAAGAGCAACGCATCTTACGATGTCATCACCGATATGCTGTGAAACCTCAGCAACGATCCTTCTGCCTTCGAGCATGATCTCGATGGCGTTGTTGAGTTCCGGCATATGATCGGCATCGAATTTGACGTCTATGACAGGTCCTATGATCTCGTTTATCTTACCTGTGTTCACTGTTATAAACCTCCAAACTAATTAAGTGCTTCCGAACCGGAGACGACTTCTATCAGTTCGTTTGTGATAGCGGACTGTCTCGCTCTGTTGTAGTACAGCGAGAGTTCATCGAGCATCTCCCTTGCATTGTCCGTAGCGTTCTCCATGGCCATCCTTCTCGCGGCGTGTTCGCACGTCGCGGATTCGATGATGGCTCCATAGAGCATAGTCTCCATATATTTAGGCACGAGATAGTTGAAAACCTCTCCTACCGACGGCTCATATTCGACTTCCTGATTCTGCTTCATGATCTCCGGATCAAGGTCTACCTTGAACGGGAGAAGCTGCACCTTCGTCGCCGCCTGTTCGAGCTGGCTGAGGTACGCCGTGTAAACGAGCACTACCCTGTCGATCTCGCCCTTGTCGAACATTTCAATGATCGGCGAGCTTACTTCGCGCGACTCCACGAATGTGAAATCTTCCGGAGGCCTGTTATAGTCTCTGACAATAGGCACTCCGCGTTTCGAGAAATAATCCCTGGCTTTCGTTCCGATCGTAATGATCGAAGGGTTTTCGTCATGCGCCATTTCCTGCTCCGCCACCTTGATGATGTTGGAGTTGAAGCTTCCGCACAGTCCTCTCGAGCTTGAGAGGATGACATAGCATGTATTCTTTATTTCCCTTCCGCCTTCGAGGTACTTTTCGGGGACCTCTCCGGCGTTATTGAATATCTCGGCTATCGAGTCCGTAATGAAATGCAGATACTGATTCGACTTTTCGAAAGAGATCTTCGCTCTTCTCAGTTTCGCCGCGGAGACCAGCTTCATAGCATTTGTGATATGCTCCATGCTCGTAACAGATCTTATTCTTCTTTTTACTGCCTGAAGATCACTGGATGCCATCGTCTCACCTCCTTACTACATTTCGTCCTGGTTGCCCATAGCCGCGATTACTTCGTCTTCGTGCTTTGTAAACTCAGCCTTGTTGATTTTCTTGAACTCGAGGATAGCGGCCTTGAGAACCTCTTCCGTCTCGTCCGAGAAATCGCCTGTGTCTTTTATTTCATTTCCTATCTCAGGATGCTGTTCGTCCATGAACGCGTAGAATTCCTGCTCGAAATCCTTTATCTTGTCGATAGGGATGTCGGCGAGATAATCGTTCGTGGCCGCATATATCAGTTCCACCTGATGCCATACCGGGATCGGGTGGTACTGGCCCTGCTTCAGGATCTCCATGAGGATAGCGCCGTGGTCGAGTCTCGCCTTCGTGTCCGCGTCTACGTCCGAACCGAACTGTGAGAACGAAGCGAGTTCTCTGTACTGCGCCAGTTCCAGCTTGATCTTGCTGGATACTTTCTTCATGGCCTTTATCTGCGCGTTTCCTCCTACACGGGATACCGAGATACCGGAATCTATAGCCGGTCTCTGTCCCTGGAAGAACAGATCCGTGATCAGGAATATCTGTCCGTCTGTAATGGATATTACGTTTGTAGGGATATATGCCGAGATGTCTCCTGCCTGCGTTTCGATGATAGGCATCGCCGTTAGCGAGCCTCCTCCGAGTTCATCCGACAGTTTCGCCGCTCTTTCGAGCAGTCTGCTGTGCAGATAAAATACGTCGCCAGGATAAGCTTCACGCCCCGGCGGACGTCTCAGCAGCAGCGACATGGCTCTGTATGCGACCGCGTGCTTTGAAAGGTCATCATAGATGATCAGCACGTGTCCTCCCTTGTACATGAAGTATTCGCCCATAGCGCATCCGGCGTACGGAGCGATATACTGCAGCGGAGCCGAGTCACTTGCCGTAGCCGAAACTACGATAGTGTAATCCATGGCGCCCCTGTCCTCGAGTACTTTTACGAGCTGGGCTACCGTGGACTGCTTCTGTCCTATCGCTACATAAATACAAATAACATCTGTGTCTTTCTGATTCAGTATAGTGTCAATGGCGATCGCCGTCTTACCGGTCTGTCTGTCGCCGATGATCAGCTCACGCTGTCCTCTGCCGATAGGGATCATCGAGTCTATTCCCTTGAGCCCCGTCTGCAGCGGTTCTTTTACCGACTGTCTCTCTATTACACTCGGTGCCACCGCTTCTATCGGTCTTCTTTCACTTGTCTGGATCGGACCCTTGCCGTCGATCGGCTGTCCGAGAGCATTGACTACTCTGCCGACCATGGCGTCGCCTACAGGTACCGATGTTACCCTTCCTGTAGGCTTTACGATATCGCCTTCCTTAATAGTCTCATCAGATCCGAGTATTACGCATCCGACGTTGTCCTCCTCAAGGTTCTGCGCGATCCCGTAAACACCGCCGGGGAATTCAAGAAGTTCTCCCGACATGCAGTTGTCCAATCCGTAGACTCTGGCAATGCCGTCGCCGACCTGTATTACGACTCCGAATTCCGAAATGTCCAGTTCGTTCTCGTAATCTTCGATCTGTTTTTTGATGACGGCACTGATTTCTTCAGGTCTTAAATTCATCTTTCAGATTCCTCCTGCAATAATGGTTACTTACGATTTGATCGCGGCTGTCAGATCTTCAAGCCGCTTTTTCAGGGACGCGTCGATAAGCCTCCCGTTTACCAGGACTTTCACTCCTCCGATCAGGGACTTGTCTATCTCATTTCTCAGAACGACATTCGTGCTGAGAAGTTTCGATGCCTGTTCCTGAAGTTTTTCGAGCTGTTCCTGTTTCAAAGGCACGACGGAATAGGCGACTCCCGTCGCTTTTCCTTCTTCTTCGTCCCTCAGCTTGATATACGCCTTAACTATCCGCTCATAATGCCCGAATCTTCCCTTGTCCTCCAGGACATAAAGGAAATTCAGCATTTCCTGTGATATGCGCCCCGAAAACACATTTTTCAATGCGCCTTTTTTTTCTGCAGCCGAAACCGCCGGGTTCTTCAGATAGCTGTAAAACGTCTTCTCCCGTTTGAATATTTCGAGGACCGCCTCAGCCTCTTCCTGGATGGAATCGACTCTGTCGAGATCCTTCGCGGCGTCATACAAAGCTGTGCCGTATGTCTTATCTACGGTTAGTTCTGCCATCCCGGTCTACCTGCCTCTTCGATTACTTTGTCGACAATCTTCATCTGCTCGTCGTCGCCCGAAAGTTCATGTTCCATGATTTTACTCGCAGCCTGCAGCGCCATTGCGGCGACCTCCTGCCTCATATCTGCGAGAGCCGACGCTCTTTCGCGTTCGATCTCCTTTTCGGCCTTGACTATCATCTCGCCCGCTCTGGTGTTCGCGTCATCTATGATGCGCTTCGCCTGGGCATCAGCCTTCGCTTTGGATTTTCTTATGATCTCGCGGCCTTCGGCTTCATAGTTCGCGATTTTCTTCTCATAATTCTCCAGTTTCTGATCGGCTTTGGCGTTCGTCATGGCCGCATTATCGAGCGCGTCCTGGATAGTCTGCTTTCTTTTCGCCAGCATGTCCAGGAACGGTCTGTAAAGAAACTTTCCGAGTATCCCGACAAGGATGAGGAAGTTCACTAAGTAAAAGATAAATTCCTTTAAACTAAGCCCTAACGCTTCTACCATAAAATCCTGCCTGCCTTCCTTCGCCGCGCCCGAACGGCGCAGCTGTCAAAGTTTTTCTGTTCCTTCGATAATTAGATTTTAGCAAACAGCAGGAATGCGATAAGCAGTCCGTAAATAGCAAGCGACTCCATGAATGCGAACGCAAGTATCATGTTCGTACGGAGCGGTCCGATAAGTTCAGGCTGACGCGCCATTCCTTCCAGTCCTTTAGCTGCTGCGATACCCTGGCCAACGCCCGGCCCTATCGTTGACAATCCTATTGCCAGTCCTGTAGCTAATGCAATTAAACCCATGAGTTGTTCTCCTTTCCTGTGTTACATCATATATATTTATGCCGGGCATGAGATACCCGTCTTAAATATCCGAATTATTATTCCTGTGCCTCGAGAGGTTCTCCTGCCTCGCTGATATATATTCCGGCAAGCAGAGCGAATACCAGCGCCTGAACGAGTCCCATCAGGACGCTCAGCAGGTTCATGACTACCGGAAGCCCTATAGGCACCAGATTGAAGAATGATTCCGTTACCGTTTCTTCTCCGTATATGTTTCCGTAAAGTCGGACGGTGAGCGAAAGAGGCTTTACGAGGTCTTCAATGATCATAAGCGGGGCCAGTACCGCGAACGGCATGAGCCAGTGCTTGTAATATCTCGGACCGTGATTTGCCTTTATACCGGCGACCTGCATGAAGAAGAATACCAGCAGCGCCATCGCCATCGTACAGTTTATAGAACTCGTCGGAGCCTTCATGCCCGGTATCTGACCGGACGCGGGCAGGAGTCCGACGTAGTTACTGATCAGAATATAAATAAAGAGTGTTCCTACGAACGGGAACCACGATTTGCAAAGCTTTTTCCCCATCAGATCCTCGAAGAACCCATGCAGTCCTTCGATCGACACTTCCAATACATTCTGCAGGCCCGACGGCACCATTTCCAGATGACGGCTCGCATAGATGCTGAGCACCGCCAGAACTACCGTTATGACAGCGCTTGTAAACATCCCGCTTGACCATCCTATTGAATTCAGGAATGTACTCAAGTTCCTCAAACCTCCTTGTCGACATTCACATTCTGAGTTGTCTTTTTAGCTCTGAGCGCCATGACTCTGTTCATGACGGACAGCGCTATCGCTGTTGCGATAATGCACGCTATCCAACTGAAAGGGTAAAGTTCGCGAAGGAAAAACACTAGCGCAAGCGCCCCAATATTAACTCCGTAACTAATAAACGCTCTTGAATATAATTTCGTGGCTTCACCGGAATAGTCGCCTGAAGCGACATCCTCCGCGGCCGCGTACTTATTCCATATGAACATATATTTAAGGTAGCCGACCAGACAGCCGAAAACCGCCCCGGCGACGGCCCCCGTAACATATTCCACTTTGTCGTACGCTCCTTCCGCACTATATTTCTTAATTATACACCCTGTACAGAAAAAGTAAATAATTCAATATTGTATTTTCTGAATGTTCTATACTGCTTTCGCCCGTCTCCGGCGCATCACGCGCGGAAATTGTTTCCGTTCTCGAGATCGCTGAGCATGACTATCTTCAGCCCGGCCTCCGCGAGCATCTCGACCGCCATTTCATCAGGATAGCCTTCCTTTACTACTATCCTCTTTATCCCCGCGTTTATTATCATCTTCGCGCAGATGATGCACGGCTGCGTCGTGATGTACATCGTGGCGCCCTCGATGGACTGAGCCAGAGTGGCCGCCTGGATTATCGCGTTCTGCTCGGCGTGCAGCGCCCTGCAGAGTTCGTGCCGTTCGCCGCTCGGGATATGATGTTCCTCGCGGTAGCACCTTCCCGTATCCGTGCAGTGAGGCACGCCGCTCGGAGCGCCGTTATAGCCCGTGGCGATCACATGCCGGTCCTGCACGACGACCGCGCCGACCTGCCGCCTCAGACATGTAGATCTTTTAGCCGCGAGCTCGGCCATTTCCATGAAATATTCATCCCAGCTAATACGTTCAGCCATCTTGGAGCCTCCCTATACTTTCCAGATATTTTATCACAATGATTATATATTTCAAAAAAAATCAGAAAAATATTTTCTTCAGATAAAGCCCCTGCGGCGGTGCCGTGTGCCCCGCGAGCGCCCTGTCTTTTCCCTCTATTATGTGCGGCAATTCCCCCGCATTGATTTTTCCCCGCCCGACATCTACGAGTGTGCCGGCGATTATCCTCACCATGTTGTACAGGAACCCGTCGCCAGTCACTTCCACGTCGATCTCATCGAGGACTCTTCCGGACGGCGTTTCCGCGTCCTTCTCTTTTACATCAATGCCCGATATCGTGCGCACGGTGGTCTTTCTCTCATAACTTCCCGACGCTTCGAAGCTTTTGAAATCATGCGTCCCCAGAACAGCCGCCGCGGCTTCGCGCATTGATGCCGTATCGAGGCCCTCCCCCGCGAAATAATAATAATTCCGGAGGAACGGGTCGACATCTGAGGACGCGATTATCTTATATACATACGTCTTTCCTTTGGAATCGAATCTCGCGTGGAAATGTTCCGGGACCTCCTCGGCCGCGACGAGCCTGATGCTCTCCGGCAGCAGATTGTTCGCCGCCAGGCAGATGCGGTCCGTCGGGATCTTTATATCGCCGGAGAACGTCGCGCACTGTCCGAGCGCGTGCACGCCGGCGTCCGTCCTGCTCGTACCGTCTATCGAGACTTCGAAGCCGCACAGCTCGGAAAGCACGCGTTCCGTCTCGCCCTGCACCGTCCGGGCGTCCGGCTGGCGCTGCCATCCGGAGTACGGCGTCCCGTCATATGAAATTGTAAGCAGGATATTTTTCATTTCGATAATTATTCCGGCAGCACGATCTTCCGTTTTTCCGGTTTCTTCGCCTGTCTGTAAACTACGAATCTGCGTCCGATCGACTGCACGTAATCGCATTTCAGATAGAACGCGACTTCGTTCGCTGCCGCCTTACAGTCGAGGTCGGAACCGTCCTGGATCTTCACCTTCACCAGTTCCCTGTTATCGAGCGCCGTTTCGATCTCCTTATACACATTCTCCGTGAGACCGGCGCGTCCGATATATACAGTCGCCGGGAGCTCGTTCGCGAGCCCCCTGAGATATCCTCTCTGTTTGCCGGTAAGCATATTTCCTCCCTTAAAATCCGAGCACTCTTATATGCAATGCTATATACAGCGCGGCCGCGGCGCATATGTATGTGGTCAGCGGCTGCGCATCGCCTTTTCTGTCCCGTCCCGTCCGCGTCAGGAACAGCGTCACCACAGCGGAAGCGCACGCTCCGCCCGCCACTACAGCGAGCGCGCCGTACGGCCCGGTCATGAGCCCGATCGCGGCCCCGGCCGGGATCTCGGCCGCGCCCATGAGCGGCGCCTTCAGGCTCGAGTCCCTGTGCCGTCCGGGCAGATATCCGTACTCGTCGTTATACATCGCAGAGCCTGTGTCCCGCTTCAGTGCGTACTTCACTATCAGGAAAACGACAGCCGACGCGCCGAGCCCGGCCGCGGCTCCGATGACGATCATCTTCCATGTGCTGTGGAACGGTATGAAACCGAACCCGCAGACAAACAGCAGTACGGTGAACTGATCCGGGACCACTCTGTACTTCCCGCAAGACATTGCCATCAATGCCAGGATGAACAGAGCCGCGGCCGCCGGCACCGCATACTGCGGCGTCTCGCGCGAGACAATGAAAACATATACGATGCAGAACACGACCGAGCTCACGTATTTCCAGGGATACCCCGGTATACGCTGCCGGTCGCTGCTGACCGCATCGCGGCACGGGTCCTCGCCGTAAGGAGCGAACCACGAGGCCGGCGTATGATTGAACGCATACACCGCGCCGTTCCCGGCTATGATGCCGGCCGCGACCGCCCCCGCTATTTTTATCAGTAAAATGACTACGGCATGCATGTTATTTCTTGATCTTGAAACTGCTCTTGAGTCCTATGATGCTGTTAAAGACTTTTCTGTCCTCTGTCGTCAGCTTTTCATCCGCGATGTAATAGCCGTGGCGGAAGAACTGGAAACGGTCGCCGGGCACTGCTTCCGCGACAGAAGGCTCGGCCATGCATTTCAGCTCGCGCACCGAATCCTCGTTGAACACCTGGTCCACTACGTTCCCGTTTTCGTCTTCTATATCATTCATCAGGTAATCATACTCGCGCACGTCTATCTCTACCGCGGTCGCGGCGTCGACCCAGTGGATCGTGCCCTTCACCTTTCTTCCATTGAACCCGCTGCCGGAGCGCGTCTCCGGATCGTACGAGCAGTGCAGCTCCTTTATCGAACCGTCGTCGTTCTTTATGACCTCGTCGCAGGTAATGAAGTACGCTCCCTTGAGACGCACCTCGTTCCCCGGATACAGCCTGAAGTACTTTTTCACCGGCACTTCCATGAAGTCCTGCCCGTCAACATAGATCTCGCGGCTGAACGGGACTGTCCTCGTCCCCATCTCCGGAACGTTCCGGTTGTTCTCCATTTCGCATTCCTCGGTCTGCCCCTCCGGATAGTTCGTGATGACGACCTTTATCGGGTCGAATACCACGTTCCTGTTCGGGACTTTGTTCTGGAGATCTTCGCGCACGCAGTGCTCCAGCAGCTCCACTTCGACAGTCGAATTCGATTTCGCCACTCCGATAAGGTCGCAGAAATTCCTGATGGATTCCGGCGTGTAGCCGCGGCGCCTGATCCCGGCGATCGTCGGCATGCGCGGATCGTCCCAGCCGTCCACGAGCCCGTCCTCCACAAGGACCTTCAGCTTCCTCTTGCTCATGAGAAAATGCGTGATATTAAGGCGCGCGAATTCTATCTGCTTCGGCGGATGCTCCCAGAAGCCGACCTCGCGGATCGACCAGTCGTACATCGGCCTCAGATCCTCGAACTCAAGAGTGCAGATCGAATGTGTCACTCCCTCTATCGCGTCCTCCAACGGATGCGCGAACGCGTACAGAGGATAGACGCACCATTTGTTCCCGGTATTGTGATGCGGCGTCCTGTCGATCCTGTAGATGACAGGATCCCTCATATTTATATTCGGCGAGCTCATATCTATCTTCGCGCGCAGCACCATGGACCCGTCCGGGTATTTCCCGTCTCTCATCTCATGGAACAGGCGCATGTTTTCCTCGACCGGACGGTCCCTGTACGGGCTGTTCTGTCCCGGTTCCGTCAGCGTCCCGCGCTGCGCCTTTATCTCCTCGTACGACTGCTCGTCGACGAACGCCTTCCCCTTGCGGATCAGCTCTTCCGCCGCCTCGTACATCGTATCGAAATAATTCGAGGCCCAGCAGATCTTGTCCCACTTGAACCCGAGCCATTCGATATCGCGCTTGATAGCGTCGACGAATTCCTGATCCTCCTTGTCCGGGTTCGTGTCGTCGAACCTCAGATTGCACTTTCCGCCGTACTTTTCCGCGGTCGAAAAGTTCAGGCAGATGGATTTCGCGTGCCCGATATGCAGATACCCGTTCGGTTCCGGCGGGAACCTCGTCTGCACGACGCCGCCGTAAACGCCGTCTTCATTATCCTTATCAATAATATTGTGGATGAAATTTGAAGCCATATTCGCTCTCCCGTGTCTGAAATTCCATGCGCGGCGGAATGTGCCGCGCAGAATATTATAACATATATAACCGCCGATTTCACTGATGTTCGGGCATCAATGCGCCGCTTCCGTTTCCCGGAAGCGTCAAAAAAGTGAAGCACAGGCCGAATGACCTGCGCTTCGTCTCATTTGTGTGTAAGCATTTATGCTGATTGAGAGGATGAGATATTTATTAGAACGGCCTTAGCCGATTCTATCGCCCTATTGAATGTATACTCATTATACCATAAAACATCGCATTGATGTTAAGAAAATAGATTTTTCCGGGAAATATTTTGCCTTATTATTCTCACCTTGTCAATGCCGGATATTACATTTAAGTTATTTTTCAGTGCGAATGCCTATTATTTAGTATATACTAATAGGCGGAGGCTTTTTAATGAGGATTCTTGTAGTAGAAGACGAGGTAAGGCTGGCGCAGGCGCTGGCCCAGATTCTTTCCGAAAAAAAATATATGACAGATGTCGTACACGACGGGATCGACGGGCTTGACTACGCCCGTTCCGGGATCTACGACCTCATAGTGCTCGACGTAATGCTGCCGGGCATGAACGGCTTTGAAATCGCCCGTGAACTCAGAAAGGAAAAGGACGAGACGCCTATCATCATGCTCACTGCCCGCAGCGAGATCTCGGACAAGGTAAAGGGCCTTGACTGCGGCGCGGATGACTATATGACGAAACCGTTTTCACCGGAAGAACTTCTCGCCAGAGTAAGAGCACTCACGCGCAGGCACGGCGAAGTCATCCTGGACGAGCAGTCGTTCGGGGATCTCACGTTCGATCTTTCCTCGTGCGACCTCAAATGCGGAGAAAAGTCCATCCACCTCAATTTCAAGGAGTCCGAAATACTGAAACTCCTCATGACAAATCCGGGCGTCGCGCTGACAAAGGAGGATATCATCACGAAGGTATGGGGCTACGACAGCGACGCGACGGATAATAACGTCGAGGCGTATATCTCATTCCTCAGGAAGAAATTCTCTTACCTGGGGTCGAAAACGAAGATAACATCTCTGAGAAAAATAGGGTACAGACTGGAGGAAGGGGAATAGACAGACCCCGGAGGGCATATGCTGAAAAAACTCCAGAACAGGGTAGTTCTGCTTAACATGGTTCTCGTGGGAGTAGTAATAATTTCGGTAATCGCCGCGATATGCCTGAACACGTATTCGCGTGCGAATTCCATGATTTCGAATGCTCTCACAGACGCATTCAAATACTATACTTCGGGTGAAAAATACGCACCCGATATTTCCGGCGGCAGCGAAGGCGAAGACGGATCCGACAACTCGAGCCTGAGGAGAGTCTCCACTTTCATTACTGTATACGACAGTAACGGCAATCTGAAAAAGACGGTCGCGACGTTCGGGACGATGCAGAAAAGCGCGTACAAAAAGGCCGCAAAGATAGTGAACGATTCCGGAAAGTCGAAGGGCACCATCAAGAGCATGAACATAGCATTCTATAAGGCGAAGGACGGCAGCGATACAGTCATCGTTTACGCAGACACCTACACTCAGCTCACATACGCGAAACAGCAGATCATACTGTCGCTCTGGTTCGGGCTCCTCGCATTGCTGGTGCTGTTCGTGATAAGCGTGTGCCTGTCGAAAGTAGTCGTGCGGCCAGTCGAAAAAGCGTGGGATCAGCAGCACCAGTTCGTCGCGGACGCGTCTCACGAACTCAAGACGCCGCTCACGGTCATTCTCGCGAACAACGACATCCTTCTGTCGAAGGATCATCTGGACAAGACAGTCCGCGAAGAAAAGCAGTGGGTCGACAGCACCCAGGCGGAAGCCGTGCACATGAAAAAGCTCGTGGACAATCTTCTGTTCCTCGCGAGATCGGACGCCGAGACGGACACGGCGAAGAAAATCGTGTTCTCGGATGTCGTTCTTTCGGACACAGTGACGGATACCTATCTGCAGTTCGATCCCGTCGCTTTTGAAAAGGGCGTCGAACTCAGGGCTGATATAGATCCGGATGTGACGGTGAGCGGAGATCCGACGCAGCTGAAGCAGCTGTCGCACATACTTATAGACAATGCGATAAAATACGCGGGCATAGCGGGCATTGCTTCCGTCAGTGTCAAATCTGAAGGACAGGACGCCCTGTTCACGGTGAACAACACGGGCGCTCCGATACCGAAGGAGGATATCAAGCACATCTTCGAACGGTTCTACAGAGCGGACAAGGCCAGGACGCAGGGCGGCGGATACGGGCTCGGACTTGCGATCGCGAAGAGCATCGTGGAGGCGCATCACGGCGTGATAAAGTGCGAGAGCGACGCGGAGCACGGCACGACGTTCACGGTGAAGATACCGCTCGCAAAGGCGAAGTCGTCAGTACTGCACATCAGATGGACAACGAAGAAACAGAGGTCGGGACCATCAGGAAATACTGTAACATCCAGAGAATATCCGAACCTGACACTGAAAAAACAGAAAGACGACGCCGACAGAAAATAGAGCCGCATCACGGCGGAGAAATATAAAAGCGGAGAGCCGCTGCATGCGCGGCGCTCCGCTTTTTCGCATCGCATGTTATTTTTCCCCGCCCGTGACTGCGCTCCACGCGGTCGGCGCTATCGGCGCGGCCCTGCGGTCCGATCTGAAATTCACGATGTATTTTTCTATCATCGTGCACGGCTTGTACGCCTTTTTCGCCTTGCGCAGATTCGGAAGATCCATGTCCTCCTCCCGGTTTATGTATTTCACATACTCGGGAAGATGGGCGCAGAACTCCTTCGTTATCGCGGGGTAAAGACCGCGGATGCTGCTGTCGGCCTTCTCCACGTGACACGTCACGGTGTTCCTGTTCAGCCTGCCGCCTATCGACAGTGCCTTCATCCGGCCGTCTATCCGTATCGCCCCGGCGTAGTAGCCCGCCGGCTCGAGATTCCGGACAACGTCCGACATCGCCTTTCGCTCCAGGTCGAGCATGTGCTTTTCATCCTCGGGAATGCCTTCCTTGCCGCCTTCCCACTCGTCGAGGAATTCCATTATCTCGTCGTAGTCCGAAGAAGAAAGCGCATCGTATCTGTAGATATAGTTCTTGTTGAAATAATTCAGATGGTTCTTCTTCTGGTGGTACGCGCGCCCCCGCAGCTCTACCAGATCCTGCCGCCTGTAAACGTAATCGTAATTCGCGCGGTCGGATATGAAGACGAGTTCATTCGGGAACGCGTCATACAGCGTATCTGTCAGATGGTACGGTATCAGCCGCATCGTGAACATCATGCCCGCGTCCTCGAACCGCTTCTTGCATTCGAGGATGCAGCGCCTCAGCGTCTCATTGTCGTACTTTCCCGTGGGACTGAGCGGCATGTTCATGAAGTGCACGGTCACGCCCTCTTCGAGTTCGAGGTGGCTGATCCCTTCGATGCAGAGATATCCGCATATGATCTCCCAGCTGAATTCGTTCACCTCTCGCCACATATAAAGAGATGAGAACGAAAGCCCGGACGTGCGGTGATCCACCGCATCCAGGTATTTCTCGAGCCCGGCCTTGTCGCTGAGCTCTATTTTATTCTTGAACAGCATATATGTCTTTCCTTCGTATCTATTTTACTATTTTTGAAATTTCCCTGAAGCCCTCTGACTTCGACCCTTCGAGCATCTCGAACAGCGCCGCCTCATACGTCGTCAGAGTACAGCCCGCGTGGACCATCCTGCGCTCCGCTTCCTTCTTGTCCTTCTGCTTTCTCGAAGAAATGCAGTCGCTGATAACAAAGACCTCGTACCCTTCGTTCAGAAGTTCGAGCGCTGTCTGCTGGACGCATACGTGCGCCTCGATGCCTGTCAGTATGACCTGCTTTTTCCCGGCCGCTTTCAGTCTCTCCGCGAATTCGGGAGTCCTGAGGGCGCTGAACGTCGTCTTTTCCACATGCTCGAACTCGCCTATAGCTTCCGCTATCTGCGGGATCGTCTCCCCGAGTCCCTTCGTGTACTGCTGCGTGACGAGCACCGGCACTCCGAGCACCTTCGCGCCCTCGAACAGCCGTGCGGCGCAGTCCGTCAGAGCCTCTTTCTCATGCATTGCCTTTATAATATTTTCCTGAAAATCGATCGCGAGCACGACCGCGTCATCTTTCCTTATCATCTTACACATTGAATTTCCACCTCCTGATTTCTTCAAGCTTATCGTGCGCGGTGAGATCGAACATGAGCGGCGTCACGCTTGCGTATCCCTCCTGCACGGCGATCACATCAATGCCTGTGTTCCTGCTTTTGTAGACGACGGGTTCCCCGCCGTATCTGTATTTCTTGACGCCGCCGCTTTCCTCGGCGTCGAACCACGGGCTGTATTCGCGGCGGCCGACGCGCGTCACGGCCACGCCCTTTACTTCCTCCTTCGGAATGTCCGGAGTATTGATATTCAGGATCACCATCGGATCCATCGTTTCCTTTACATAATAATACGCCTGCACGGCGAGCTCCTGCGCCGCTCCGAAATGCGTCGGCTGATGCGTCTCGACTGAGACGGCGACGGACGGCCTGCCGCAGAGCGCGCCTTCCATCGCGGCTCCCACGGTGCCGCTGTAGATCGTGTCCGTCCCGAGATTCGAGCCCTCGTTTATGCCCGAGAACACCATATCGATGTCGATGCCCTTCGTCTGAAGATATTTCAGCCCGAGCATCACACAGTCGGCCGGCGTCCCGTCCACGGACAGCGCGAACTCCGCGCCCGAATACGCGAGCTCTGTCACTTCCATCGACGACCGCATCGTGATGCTGTGGCTCTTTCCGCTCTGCTGCGTCTTCGGCGCGCAGACGTAAAGCTCGGCCTCGTCGACAGTGCCGAGCGCCGCGACCATCTTCGCTATGCCGGTCGAACAGATCCCGTCATCATTCGCAATAAGTACCTTCATCTTTCCTTCCTTTTTTCTCATTCTTTTCTTTCTTTTTCCGATATTATAACATGCCGCGCAGGGGAATGGTGTAAAGTTGTTACAATGTATCGCCATGCCGGCGGGGGCGGAAGCCGCCGCGGTTTCCGCCGCCCGAAAAACCTTTGCGGCACAGCTGAAAAAATGATAGTATGGAAAAAATCATTACAGAGTATGGGGGGTAATAAGCATGGTGAAATTTGCTCACTTCAATTTCAACGTGATAGATCTCAACAGGAGCCTTGAGTTCTATAAAAACGCGCTCGGGCTCACGCCGGCCAGGGAAGTTGAAAGAGACACATATAAGCTGGTCTACCTGACAGACGGGAAAAGTGATTTCACGCTCGAACTGACTTACCTGTTCGACCGGACCACGTCCTACGACCTGGGGGAATGCGAATTCCATCTCGCATTCACGACAGACGATATGGAAGCAATGCATAAGAAGCATGAAGAAATGGGATGCATAGTCTTCGAGAATGAAGAAGTCGGAGTGTACTTCATAACCGACCCGGACGGATACTGGATAGAGATACTGCCGGAAAAATAAAGGAAAACAATAACTGCCGCCAGCCGGACGCTGAGCGGCAGTTGTTTTTATTTTCAGTTGCGGCTCCGTCTATACGCCGACGACTTCCCCGAGCACTTTCCCGATGGAATCGTGGATGACGAGGTCCGCCTGATTATCGTACGGCGTCGAATCCCTGTTTATAAGAACGAGGTGATTCCCACGGAAGTAATTTATCAGGCCGGCCGCCGGATAAACTACCAGCGATGTACCGCCTACGATGAGCATATCCGCATCCGCGATCGCCGCCACCGCGCCGCGGATAGTCGCGTCGTCAAGGCTCTCTTCATACAGCACTACGTCCGGCTTCACAACTCCGCCGCATGCGCTGCACTTCGGCACCGCGCCGTCACAGTTCGCCGGATCCATGATATATTCAAGATCATATTCGCGGCCGCAGTTCATGCAGATATTCCTGCTGACGGATCCGTGGAGCTCGTACACTGTCTTCGAACCGGCCTTCTGATGCAGGCCGTCAATGTTCTGCGTGACGACGGCGAGCAGCTTCCCTTCCTGCTCGAGCTTCGCGAGCGCGATATGAGCCTTGTTCGGCTTCGCATCCTCGAAAATCATATTCTCCTTATAATATTCAAAGAAATTCTGCATATTCGCCATGAAATAGCTGTGCGAGATCATCGCCTCCGGCGACATGCCGTATTTCGTGTTCGCGTTGTACAGACCGTCCGCCGAGCGGAAATCAGGGATATTGCTTTCCGTCGATACGCCCGCGCCCCCGAAGAACACGATCTTATTTGATTCGTCTACCATCCGTTTCAGTTCGTCATACATAATTGCCCTCCTACTTTATATAGTTCGTGAGCGTTCCGATCCCCTCGATCTCGCACTCGACCTTATCGCCGTGCGTCATATATCCCGGCGGCTCCATCGCCATCGCAACGCCGCCCGGCGTCCCCGTAGCTATTATATCACCCGGCTCGAGCGTCGTGTTCTGACTGAATGTCGATATCAGTGCCGGTATATCGTTTATGAAGAGCGACGTGTCGGATTCCTGTCTGACCTCGCCGTTCACTCGGCTCATTATCTTCAGCGCCGGCGGGAAGCTTATCTCGTCCTTCGTCACGATCCACGGTCCCATCGCCGTGTATGTATCCAGGCTCTTCCCGTGCAGCCACTGCACATGCTTCTTCTGCAGCGTTCTTGACGACAGATCGTTGAACACCGAGTACCCGAAGATGACGTCCTCCGCGTCCTCCGGCGCGACGTTCCGGCAGGTCCTGCCGATGATGACTGCGAGTTCCACTTCATAATCAAGCGCCGGATCGAGTTTATCGTCGAAATCCACATACTCACCGTCGCCTATGATCCTGACCGCGCGCTTGCCGAAAAATATCGGATCCGGCTGATCATATTTCTCCTCGCGGATCTTCGACGTCTCCTCTCTGTGCGCCAGATAATTCACTCCGACGCAGATCACGTCATGAGGCGGATGCTCTATCGGAGGCATCAATGTTACACTGCTCAGTTTTTCAGCGCTTCCGCCCGCGGAAGCTTCCCTGAGCTTCGCGAGGTCATTTTCATCCGCGCCGCGGATCAGTGAAAGCACGTCGGGAAAATCCCTGCCCGTCACTTCACACGCATTGATGACGCCCGATCCGTCCGCAGTGACCGCGCCGGCGCACTGACCGTTCTTTCCTTTATACGTTACTAATTTCATATACTGTTCTCCCTTCCTTATTCTATTCCGGCAGAGCCTTTTCTCCGTCCGCCAGACCGTATTTCGCAATGAATTCCGCCGCCGATATCTCGTCCCCTATGATCCGTTCGCCGGTCTGGGATTCTATCGCGGCGCCGCCCAGCCTGCTGCCTGTGATCTTCCCGAAACTCCCGTCCGCTACAGCATCGGCAATGTAGAGCACGACCGCCTTCCTGCTGATGCCGCGCTTGAGCGCCTGCGCGGCGGTCTTTACGCTGAACGGCCTGCCCTGCAGCACGTCCATCGGACCGGTCAGATATTCGGCCGCGACGGAGTCCTCCAGAGTCTTCAGGAACTCGCGGCGCGAATAGATCTTCTCGTCGTCCGCGCCGAAGATCTGCGCGGCCCATTCCGCTCCCGCGATGTCCCCGCCGGGGAACGCGCCCGACTCGAACGTGTAGTATATGCCGTCGAGCAGCCCGAAGGATTTCATGCCGTCGAGATACCCGAATCTGACATTCCGCGCAGCGACCTCAGGATCGAACACCAGAAAATTGCCGAGGTCGTGCGACGGTTCGATATACATGAACGACGGATGGAACTCTTCCGTTTCCTCGAGAACGCTCCTGTCGACAATGCCGACCTCATGCAGGTCGACCGCGATGATATTCTCCGCGCCCCGGAACATCGCCATCAGAATCGGCAGATTGTCGTGATAACCTCCGTCCACGTATTTCCGCCCGTCTATCTCTGCGTACCTCGCGGCCGGGAAACACGACGCGCTCGCGACGATATATTCATGAAGCCTGTTTTCAGGGATCTGCTCTTTGTAGAAATATTTCCCGGCGAATTCCGGGAACGTGCAGGTGATCATACCGTAATCGACATCCGACGCGAAAAAGTCATCCGCCGAAATATACTTTTTAAGAGTCTGCATCAATGCGCCGCTCCCGACGCCGTGCTCCGTTATGACCTTTCTGGCATACACGAGAGCGGAATCCGCGTCCATCCCGGACCTTTTCTCTATCGCGGCTCCGAACGCCTTTCCCTTCTCGTCTATCTTCTCGGCGGCACGCTCTATCGCCCCCGCGACGCGTCCGTCCGTTCTGTTGCCGAATTCGTTCACGTCTCCGACGAGCGAAGCGAGCCTTCCGTAAAACGCCGAGCCGTCATCGTCGATATCGAATATCATGTCGGTGTGGAGCGTCTGCCAGAGTTCCGCGGTCCTGCCGGGATCCCCGAGAACGACCATCGCCGCATTGATAGCGCCCACGGACGTGCCGAAAGCCATGTCGATCTTTATGCCCGCTTCCGCCAATGCCTGCCAGACGCCGGCCTGATAGCTGCCCTTGCTTCCCCCGCCGCTCAGCACGAGCGCGGTCTTTCCTCTGTCGGTAAACGGCATGCCCGTTCTCCTTTCCGAGCTCCGGACGGTCATCGTTTCGTGCCCGCCACCTGATAATATTCCTCATTTTCGATTATAACATCGACATCGAAATATTTCCCGAATATCTTCGAAAGATCTTCGGCGGATATGAGTCCGCGGGAAATGTCCCGCTGCAGTCCGCGGTGATGCCTGTCGATTTTTTCCCGGCTCATGCCGTGCGCGACGGACAGCCTGCCGCCGTTCCGGAGGTCATTCGCGAGCACGCGTATCAGAAGTTCGGGATCTTCGAAATGAGGGAGCGCATTGTACACCAGAGCGCAGTCGAAAGGTTCCCCGAACTCATACGTTTCGATGTCGCCGCATATAATATCGATGCGCGGATCGCCCGCGTATTTTTCCTTCGCTTTTTCCGCCATTTTCGGAGATATATCGATGCCGGTCACGGACGCGGCGCCGTGCCGGAAATAATCCGGGATCATGACGCCGGTCCCGCATGCCGCGTCAAGCGCCCGCGCTCCGTCCGGGACCGCGAGCCCGGCCATGATCTTTTCCACTGTATTATCATCGCGGATCATTTCATCGTCCCATACCGGCGCGTACATGTCGAAAAACTCCGCGACCTTTTTCTTGTCCATTTATTTCTCCTGACTGCTCCTGATGCCGGTCACGGGACTGCGCCCGGGCATAAGGTGCGGCTTCATTATATCACGCATCCTGTCCGCCCGTGCCGCCCATATGAAGAAGATTTCCGGGCACGAAAAAACCGCCGGGATTTGCCCGGCGGTCATCATATCGATGTGTCTTATTTCGCTTCGGCGTGCTTCTTCGACGGGATCAGAGGATATTCAAAGCTCTGTCCTACCGGAGTCTTCGCGAGCGCGTTCGAAAGTATCGCCGCGATGATTATGCCCACCGTGAACTGGGTCGCGTTCAGCGGTATCTCTATCAGCGGCACAGCCCAGCTTCCGTACATTATGACCTCGGCGAAGTAATACCCGGTGACCATCACCAGGCCGCCGACGATCATGCCGCCTATCTGGACGCCTCTCGCCGCCGCGCCGTTCCTTCCGCTCGTCCTTTCAAGCACGAGACCTGTCACGAACGCCATCAGGCCTTTTATCACCAGTGTCCACGGAGCGAAATACATATACCCCGCGAGCGCGTCGGCCATGGCCGAACCGAGGCCCGCCGCGACCGCGCCGTTTTTCTTTCCGAGCATTATCACAGAAAGAAAGATCGCCGCGTCACCGAGATTTATATATCCTTTTGTCGTCGGGCTGGGGATCCTGATCAGCATCGTGAGGACCATTATCACACCCATCATCAATGCCGTGAGCACCAGTGTCGACGTTTTGCTTCTGTTGAATCCGCTTTCCATGATGTTGCGCCTCCTTTATCTGTGTTATATAATACCACTAAGGTGTTATTGTTAAAATATACATTATTAATTATTTTTTAATATACAGATTGGAGCAATGCATGAAAGCCATCATCCCGAATCTGGATTATGAATCCTCAGAACCTCTGTACATTCAGCTGTACAGGCACATACGCGACCTGATCACCGAAAAGGAAATTGTACCCTCCGAAAAGCTGCCTTCTCTTAGAAATCTGTCAGCTTCCCTCGAGGTGTCCCTCACGACGGTGCAGCTCGCGTACGACCAGCTGTCGCTGGAGGGCTACATTTACAGCAGGCCGCACAGCGGCTATTACGTAAGCAATATGTTTTATCCCGAAAACGGAGACTCCGATGACGGCCTCCCCGAGGAGGGCGAGCCGGAGGACGAGGCCGCCGGCCCGGTCCTTTACTGCGACACCGGCACCTTCGACTTCAATAAATGGAAGAAATGCATGAACAAAGTCTACAACGAGAACAGAGACGAGCTCATGTTCGAATCAGACCCGCAGGGGGAGCGGGCTCTGCTCGACGAGATATCAAAATATGTTTACACGGCGCGCGGCGTGAAATGCCGTCCCGGCCAGATAGTAATAGCCGCCGGGACGCAGCAGATAACAGCTCATATCGCAAGGATACTGCATTCGCTCGATATAGCGCAGGTAGCGGTCGAGGATCCGGGATACAGACCCGTCATAAATATCTTCCGCGACCGCGGGTTCGCGATAACGCCGGTAAGAGTGCAGGAAGACGGCATAGAGATCGAGAAGCTGCCGGTGAATGTTAAGTCGGCCGTATATGTAAATCCGTCCAACCAGTTCCCGACCGGTTCCGTCATGCCCGCCGGCCGGCGCTACAAGCTGATAGACTGGGCCGAAAACAACGACTCATATATCATCGAAGATGACTACGACAGCGAACTGCGGTACTTCGGACGGCCCGTGCCCGCGCTGCAGGGCATTGACAGAAAAGGCCGCGTCATTTACCTCGGCTCGTTCAGCTCGACGCTGATGAAATCGATAAAAATCAGTTACATGGTCCTGCCGGAACAGATGAAGAAAAAATACGACGAGTTCAAAATGAACTACGATCAGACGTGCTCGAAGGCGGAGCAGCTCGCGCTCGCGTATTTTATGGCGGATAACTATTACACTTCGGGGATAAAGAAGCTGCGAAAACTGTATTCACGCAAGCTGAAAGTGGCGCTTGACGCTTTCGGGAGTTTCGGCGAGGACAAAATCAGAGCGCGGAACACCGAATCAGGACTGAATATGATACTGGAAGTACATACGCCTAAGACAGAGGAAACGCTGATAGAAGAAGCCCTCGCCGAAGGGTGCACCGTGGCGGCGGCGGGAAAGAATCCGGACAGGGCGGGCTGGCGCACAGTCATTTTCTACTACAGCCTCATCCCGATCGGGGATATAGAAACCGCGATAATAAATATGGTGGGAGCGTGGCTCTGATGATATAATCTCGGTAAGGAGGTGCAGCCATGACATTAGATAAAGTAATAGAAGGAAGGCACAGTACGAGAAAGTTCACCGATGATCCTCTGCCTGACGGGGATCTTCAGAAGATAGTCGACGCGGCAAGGTGGGCTCCGTCGGCGGATAACAGCCAGCCGTGGCATTTCCTGGCCATCCGTGACGACGAACTGAAGGACAAAATCGCGGATATAGTGAAAGAAAGAGCCGAAAAAGCGGCGAAGATCATGAAGGAGATCTACGTGGACGGTACGCGGGAGGAAACGAATTCTCCGTATTGCAGCGAGAAACCGACCGCAGGTACGAATCCGGAAAAATTCCTCAAATTCAATGACAGATTCATATTATTTTTCCGCACGGCGCCTGTATTGATGATCTGCTACAGCGACCCGTACGAGATGAATTTCTACAACAATGCCATGCGGCGCGCCGATGACGATCCGGAAGCGTTCGATGAATTCTTCCTGAAGCTGAGCCCGCAGACGCAGGCTTGCGGCGCTGCGATAGAGCACATGATGCTGAAGGCGGTGGACCTCGGGTACGGTACATGCTGGCAGATGGGGCCTGTGACGGCGCACGAGGAGATCGAGAAGCTGCTGAAGGACGAATATGACTTCGATATGCCGGGAAAAAGCATAGTGGCCATAGTCCCGATCGGAGTGCCGGACGGCGAGCAGAAAAGCCCGAAGCGGAAACCGGTGGAAGAAATACTCACAGTAATATAGCATTGATGAGAAAAGCGGAGGATGCGCCTCCGCTTTTTTAATCGTCCTTTCCGTCGATATAATCGTTCACCAGGTCTTTCCATTCGTCGATCTTCTTCACTCCGCCGACGTCGCTTCCGACCTGTTCCCCGTTCTCATCCACGAATATCCCGGTCGGCATGACCTCCAGCGACTTGTGCAGCTTTCCGACGAAATCATTCGACGGCACGATGTTTACATATGAAATTTTATGATCCTTTATGTTCTTTTTCGCGCGGTCGAGCTTCTTCTGCACGACGCCTTCGTCTTTTTCGCGCGTATTCACGGCGACGCCGATGACATTCAGCCCGTCGCCCTTATATTCGGCGTACAGGTCCTCTATCGTATCGAACTGCCTGATGCCGGCGCTGTCATACGTCGCCCAGAAATATATCAGCGTGAGTTTGTGGCCGCTGAATGCCGAGCTGTCGACAGTCTTTCCCGTCTTTATATTCTCGCCTCCGAACGAATCGAGATACTTTGAGCCGCTCTGCACATAGTCGCTTCCTTCATTGCTGTAGCCGGCGGCCCAGCAGCCCGTCATCGTCAGAGTTACAAGCATTATCGTCAGTCCGGCAATAATTCTTTTCACCATGTCCCTTCCTCCGTGTGTATATTCTATCCGATGGCTTATACATGCGCAAGCGGACATTTGAATAAGTATGAAAACTTTGTGAACACTTTTCAATTTCGTTGACCTGAAAAATTCCTTATGCCATATTAGTATCATGATGTATAGAAAGAGAGAGGAAAACCAAAGAGGTATATCACGCTTAAAGCGTGCAGCTATTGTAACAACGGCAGTATTGACAATGCTCGGATGCACCGTATCTCCGCTGGCTGCGGAGGAGCAGACATCGGCCGTATCCGACACGACGCAGCAGGAAGTCCAGACAGACACATCTGCACAGAGTACTTCCACATCTGCATCATCCACAGCTGCTGCATCCACAACTTCAGAATCCGCAACTGAAGAATCCGCGGCCGCAGCATCCGCGGCCACATCGTCCACCAGTACTGCGAGCAGTGATGAGTATGAGGCTCCTTCAGCGATCACAGTGACAGGGAAGCGTGTGAACGGGACGACGATCAGACTGAGCTGGAATGCATGCACCCGCGCAGATTATTATCTGGTTTACTATGTGAACAGCAAGGGCAAAGCCTATAAGAGGATCTGCACGACGAAAAAGCGCACGTACACGGATACTGCGAAAAGTTCGGATCCGGGACACAGTCTGAAGATCAACGCGAACAGCGGCTACACATATATGGTCATTGCGAGAAACGTGACTGACAGGGGGTCGTATAATTCGACAGATAAAGTATATGTAAAAAGGCAGCCGGCTCGTACGAGGCTGATCGCAGTTGCGAAAGCCCAACTCGGAAAGGGATATTCCCAGAGCAGGAGGACCGGCCCGAAGACATTCGACTGCAGCGGATACGTATGGTACTGCTATAACAAGTCGAAAGCGAGCACGAAGTCATTCTCGGCGTATAATACGAACGGACTGTACAGCCATCTGAAAAAGTACAAGCGCAGTACAACGAATGTCAGGAAAGCGACGAAGGGTGATATCGTACTGTACGGAAGTTCGACTTCAAACACTACGCATGCGGCTCTCGTATATAATCCCTCGAGCGCAACGGTAATAAATGCTGCAAACCCGCGCAAGGGAGTATGCTACGGAAAGTCAAGCTGGTACGGCAAGGTGGTAGCCATTATCCACCTCCCGGACAATAACTGATGTGAGAGAAGAAAAACCGCGGCCCGGCCGCGGTTTTTTCATGCAAAAAATATTCCGGCGCAGCCTTCCCGTATCATGTCCCCGGCGAATACGGCCGCGGACATCCCGCCCGCGATAAACGGGCCGAACGCGAAATACTGCCTGCGCTCCATCTTCCCCGCGGCGAGCATCACCGCGGCAAACATCCCGGCCGCCGCGACGGAAATGAAAAAACCGGTCAGCAATGCATTGATCCCGAGAAAGAAACCGCACGCCGCGCACAGCTTTATATCGCCCCCGCCGAACGCCTCGAACGCGGCGCAGTCGAATATGAGCATCGGCAGCGACACCGCGAGCATGCCCGCGACGCGGGACAGGACCGAAACGCCCTCGGGAAGCATCATCTGCACCGCGCCGAGCGCGAGCAGGATGACATGCACCCTGTCCGGTATCTCCATTGTCTCCATATCACGGACGGCGGCGTATGCGAGCGCGCATACTGCGGCGCACGAAACAGCGGCCCCGGCGCAGACGCCGAAAGCCGCGAAAGAAACCGCCGCCGAAGCGGCGAACAGTCCCGTGTATATCAGAAAATGCCTTTTACTTTCCATAAAAGGATTTTACCATTTATTGGGATAATATGCAATAAAATGTTATTTGACTGTAAACTCTCTTATCTCGCACGGCGCGGGCGGGACCCATGGCGCTTCCGCCTCGTCGTGGATCAGTGTCCCCTCGATCACGCGCATCACGACTGAATGTGAGACGATCGCGATGTCCTTATGACTGTCGTCGCGGAGTATTCTGTGCAGTGCGTCCATGACTCTGTACTGGACATCGAAATAGTTCTCGCTTTTCGCGTCCACTCTGTATTTGAACAGATTGCGCTCGCGCGCCTCGAACTCGTCCGGGAACGCTTCCCTGACGACGCTCACCACTTTGCTGTCCCACTGTCCGCGGCTTATCTCGCGGAAGGCCTTGTCGTATATGACGAGCCTGAGGACAGGACTGATTTCCCTGATGATCTCAGCGGTCTCGCCTGCTCTGAGCAGATCACTGGAATATATGTGATCCGTTCTTATGTTCATTTTCTGCATCCGCTGGCCCGTTTTCCTCGCATGCTCGGCTCCCTCCGCCGACAGACGGAAATTCGCCTGCCCGAAGAACACCTTCTCCTCCGGCTTTTCCACCTCGGCGCGGCGCACGAGGATGAACCGCCGTCCGCGTGCGGCTTTCCTTATATCCGGCGACTGCGAACCGGTCTCCACGAACCTTCTCAGCTCTCTGAGGCCGCGGTCTGTGTATGTGTTGAGGATTGTCCCCTTGTCATGGGTCTCTATATAGTGGACGTGGTCCACGCTTCCCGTCGTGATGTCGCGGAGATCCTGACCCGTCTTCAGGTTTTTGATCTCCCCTTTGTACCGCGTCGGGACATACACCGGAGCGCCCGACTTGCCGTAAAACATCGGCACGACGATCTCCTTGCCTTCGCCCCCGGCTTTTTCCTCTATCTCGCGCTGTCTGTCGAGCAGCATTTTTACGGTATCGCGCCTCAGGCCGCCGTAGCCGCCCGGCGTGAACAGGAACCCTTCCGCTCCGAGCTCCGCCATCGCCTCCATGCCCTTCGCAAGCTGAGACATCAGGCCCTTTGAATACGAGCTGTCGTAAACCTCCGTGAGACCGTATTTATTTATGAGCGGCAATGCGAGCTCCCGCTGCTTCCCGGTCACGATAACGATATTCTCGATCCCGGCTCCGCTGATAGCCTTCACGGCGCGTTCAGCTGCCGTGAACCCGCAGACATCCAGCATTGACTGTATCTTTCCCGACTTCGCGGCTATGCCCGAAGCGATAATCACAGCACCGATCATTTGAGAGCCTCTTTCTTTTTAATATTTTCCATTATTATATACAGCACGAGCGCGGCCAAGGCCAGCACGCCTATCATCGTGAACGCCGGAATGAAATCCCCGTTCGCCCTGTCTGTCAGCATTGATGCGACAGGCGGACCGACGATCGCCGCCGGCACCATCGCGAGCGTGATGACGCTCAGATTCGACGCGAAATACTTCTGCCCGTACTCGGCATTGGCGAATGCCGGGCTGAGCGTCGGCGACGAGCCGAGGCACATCCCGAGTGCGAGGAGCCCTGCCAGTATCAATGCGTCGATCCCCGTTCTGTCTCCCGCGAAGAACATCACGTCCGACGCGATGAGCAGCAGGACGGAAGCTCCGATTGCCGTCCTGCGCCCGAAACTGTCATAGAGCGTGCCCGACACGAGCCGGCCGATCATGTTTCCAGCGGATATTATCAGTCCGAGCACGGCCGGCATCCCGTAGGCGTCGGCCATCGGCGAAGCGCTGCTGAGCCCGAAAAACCCGCATGTGTTGAACATCATGATGATGAGGCAGAACAGCCAGAAATCGGCCCGTCTTATCATCTCGCGCGTGGAGACCTGCACGCCGCTGAGATCCGTATCCGCATTCTCCCCCGGACGGGGAGCTGCGTCCGCGCCGCCCATGACCGCGGCCGACACGAACAGTACCGCTCCGGTCACGATCCCGATGATGACGAACGTGTCGAACAGTCCGATCTTCGCTATCAATGCGGAGGATCCCGCGCCTACAGCGAGCTGCCCCAGGCCGTACATCATGACGAGCACACCGGATACGGTGCCCTGCCTCTCCTGAAATCTGCCGCTGATGATGACCACGACTGTGTTATAGTATATCCCGTTCGCGACGCCTAGAAAAACGCCGTAAAGGATGTACAACATTATCAGGCTCTGCCCGGGAGCGCCCGTATCAAGTCGTGACAGGCTGATCCACGCAAAACACTCCATAAAAGCCGCGAGCAGCATATTTACCCGCGGCTTATTAATTTTTACCAACATGCGCGCGGCGAGGATCGCGCCCGCCGCGAAATCGAGTTCCACAAGCGTCAGTACGATCGAAAGCTGCGCCAGGCTCCAGTCGGGGAAGACTTCGCGAAACGGTATCACGAAAATCGTCCACCCCTCAACGAGCCCCATAAACAGCATTGATGCCATACCGGCCGCAAGATAAAGCCATCTGCGCATTCCGCTGTTCCTTTGATATTGCTATTTTATCACGTCAGCGTTCATGTACGGTCTGAGCACTTCAGGCACCGTTACGCTTCCGTCTTCGTTCTGATAGTTTTCGAGTATCGCGGCGACCGTTCTTCCGACAGCGAGCCCGGATCCGTTCAGCGTATGTACGAATTCAGGCTTCGAATCCGCGTCCCTTCTGAATCTCAGATTTCCGCGTCTCGCCTGGAAGTCGAGGCAGTTCGAGCATGAAGAGATCTCTACATACCTTCCGTAGCTCGGCATCCATACTTCGATGTCGTATGTCTTCGTCGCCGAGAATCCGAGGTCGCCCGTGCAGAGCACGATGACTCTGTACGGGAGCCCGAGTCTCCTCAGTACTTCTTCCGCGCAGTCCGTAAGGGATTCGAGTTCGTCGAACGAATCCTCCGGCCTGCACAGCTTCACCATTTCGACTTTCTGGAACTGGTGCTGTCTGATGATGCCGCGCGTGTCCTTCCCGGCGCTGCCCGCCTCTCTTCTGAAGCACGGAGTATACGCCGTGTAGTAGATCGGCAGTTCGTCATTCGGGATGATCTCTCCGTCTCTCAGATTCGTAAGCGGCACTTCAGCCGTCGGGATCAGGAAAAAGTCGTCAGCCGGCATTCCGTACATGTCGTCTTCGAATTTCGGCAGCTGGCCGGTACCGGTCATGATGTCCCTGTTCGCGATAAACGGCGGCAGGATCTCCTGGAATCCCTGCTCTTCAACATGCAGATTCAGCATGAAGTTTATGCACGATCTTTCCAGCCTTGCACCGAGATTCTTATACACCGTGAACCTCGCGCCCGCGAGCTTCGCGCCTCTGTCGAAATCCAGGATATCGAGATCCGTCCCTATATCCCAGTGCGCCTTCGGCTCGAAATCGAACTTCGTCGGCTCGCCGCATTTTCTGATCTCGACGTTTTCAGTGTCGTCCTTTCCGAACGGTACGCTTTCATCAGGAATATTCGGGATATCAAGCATTGCTTCTCTCAGAGAAGCTTCGATATCGGCGACCTCCGAATCGAGTTCTTTTATACGCGACGAGAGTTCCTTCATCTCCGCCATGAGCGCCGTCGTGTCCTCGCCGGCCTTCTTCATCTTAGGTATGTCCGAAGACTTTACACTCTGCTCGTGCTTCATCTTCTCCACTTCCGCGAGTTTCGCCCTGCGCTTCGCATCGAGGTCATACGCCTCGTCGATCGGGAATTCCCCGCCGCGCGCGAAGATCTTCTTCTTCAGCCCTTCTTTGTCTTCTCTGATTTTCCTGATATCAAGCATTGCTTTCTCCTATTTAAAATATATTCCTTTTGTAAATAGCGTACAATTTATTGAGCTCCTCGACCATTTTCTGCATCTCGATCTGCAGGTCGGACGCCTTCGCGTAGTCTCCTTCGTGCAGCGCCTTGCTGATCTTAGTCAGCATGCATTCGTTGCTTATGCTGTCCTTCCCGAGCTCGCGCCGGATCCTGAGGATCTTCTCCCAGTTCTCTATGTCGTAATCCGTGCAGTTCGAATCGTCATGCAGTTTGCGCGTCTTCTGGATGTTCTTGCGCACGTTCGGCATGATACGGTCGAGCAGGTCGGTCTTCCACTTTGCAAGTGTAGCAATGCAGTATGACTCGAGAGAAATGTCGTCTATTACGCCGTCTCTTTTAAGGATCTCGACTTTGTCGGGATGATCCCTGAATGCGCACAGGTTCTCGTACACAGTGTGCGGCGCCGGTCCGAATCTCTTTTCACGTTCTTCTTCCGTGAAATCGGTGAAGATGTTCTTCTCGCTCCTGAACGCCCTGTCCTTATCGAGATAGAAATCCTCGACGCCCGGTTCTTTCGACATCGACTTCTCGAGCTCTTCCGACGTCTTCTCCGCCGTAAGTACAGCCTCAATGCCGTCGAGCATCGCCATATACGCCGCGGCCAGCACGATATATGTGTCGCTGTGCGGGTTCGGCGATCTGAGTTCGAATCTCGTCGCGAGCGGATTGTTCACGTCTCTTATGACTCCCGCAAGCACCGTCCTGTTTCTCGAAGGACTCGTCTTCGAGATACCGAGAGATGTCACAGCCGATACCGGAGCTTCATAGCCCGGCTTCAGCCTGTTGAACGCATCGTTCGTCGCCGAAATGAACGGGTTAATTATGTCATAGTTGTTCAGCAGGCCCATGATCGCGCCGTAGCCGATCGGGCTCAGGAAGTCCTCCTTGAGATTCTTCGGCGAAAACAGCGACGCGTGCGAGCCGTCCTTCAGTGTGACCGCCACGCCGAGATGCGTGTGCTCGCCGCTTCCGGCGACTCCGTCTATCGGCTTCGCCCTGTAAGTTACATCGAGGCCGAACATCCTGAACACGTCGCGTACCACGTATTTGACCATGTTCTCGTTGTCCGCCGCCTGCACTGCATTTGTATATCTCCAGTCTATCTCAAGCTGCTCCATGACGTGGTCGTAATGGCCCGTCTTTTCGAGGTGCGCCTTTACGCCGCCGACCTCCTTATGGCCCATCTCCACATGCATCCCGTAGCAGTCCAGCATCGTCAGAGCGTCTTCGAGAGCCGTTCGGACTCCGCCGACCGTGCGTTTCCAGTACTGCTCCTTCAGCGTCTGCGCCGTCGAAAGCTGTTTCGCGGAGACTTCTTCATCAGGCGTCTTCACCCAGAACTCGAGCTCCGTCGCACTCGTGATATCTATCGACGCTATATCGTCCACGGAATCGAACGACAGATTGTCGAAAACGTAAGGGTGCTCTCTCAGCAGCTGCATAAGGTTTTTCTTGAACGACGCCATGGCCTTTTCCAGCATCGTCCTCACGCCGACACCCTGCACAAGGTTGTGAACGAGTTTCGACGGGATCCTCAGCGTTCCTACCGGAAGATCCGTATGATAATCTATATTCTTGAGATTGTGATCCACATACCAGTTGTACTTCGGATCCGGAATGATATCTATCCTCGCATCATTCAGTTCCGCGATCTTCGGCAGTATGGCGGACGAGCCGTCCGTCTGCACGCCGTGCTGCATGATCCTGTCATAATCATCGAGGAACACTTTTACCGGTATTTTTTCATCCGTATCGTGGCCGCCGATGTCGACGCCGACCAGCGAAACGAACTTCACTTCCGGGTGCCTCCCCAGTATATCTTCAAGTTCGGCCTTGCCATGATCCTCCGGTGGTATGCAGAACAGCATCTTTGTAAGATCCATTCCGAACATTTTCTTTCTGAGAATCAGATCTGAACTAATATCCAATTTAATCACCTTCGTTCCTAACCGAGTTCATTCAATACTTCTTCTAACTTATCCATGTACTCTCCATACTTGGCCCAGTCACCGTCCTGCAGCGCCTCCTGAGCGAGATTGTAGTAATTCTGAGCCTGCTGTATGAGCTCTGCCTGCGTCGGAGCCTTGCTGTCTGACGACGACGTATCCGTCGTCGAGCTGCCGACCGTGTCGCTGCTCGCGTTCCCCGCGCCTTCGCCGAACAACTGATCCAGCGCTTCGCCGAGCGTCGCCTCATACGCGATATTATCCTTGTACGCCACGATTACCCTCTTGACTTCAGGTATCGACGAATTCGTTGCCTCAAGGTATATCGGTTCCACATAAAGCAATGAGTCGTTTATCGGGACGACGAACAGGTTCCCCCTGCTGTATGTCGAACCCGACGAGTTCCAGAGTGAGAATTCCTTTGATATCTCCGTGCTCTGGTCGATCTGCGCCTCTATCTGCATCGGTCCGTATACGACCCTGTCCTTCGGCAGTTTATACAATACAAGCTGACCGTAATTATCTCCGTCATTCCTTGCCACGAACAGGCCCGTAAGATTCTTCTTGTCCTTCGGCGTGTACGGTATCGAGTTCACGAACTCGACTGAATCCTCATCCATGCCCGGCAGACTGAGCGTGTAGTAGTTCGGCTCCATCTGCTGCTCTTCCGTACCGTATATCTCAGACGCTATGTCCCACATATCCTCTTTCTGATAGAAGACCTTCACATCGTTCATGTGATACTTTTCGTAAACGGTCGCCTGGATATTGAACAGCGTATTCGGATATCTGATGTGCGACTTGAGTTCCTTCGGCATCTCACTGAAGTCCTTGAAGAGCTTCGGGTATATCTTCTGATACGTCAATGCGATAGGATCATTTTCATCTATGACATAATAGTCGACACTTCCGTTATACGCGTCGATGACTACCTTTACGGAATTTCGGATATAGTTCGTCTGCGAGCTGTCCGAATACGGTTCCGAGTACGGAAACTTGTCCGACGTCGTGTATGCATCCATGATCCAGTACATCTTTCCGTTCGCTGTCACTATATACGGATCTTCGTCATAGGAAAGATACGGCATGATTTTCTGTACCCTTTCCTTGATATTCCTGTATATGATGATCTTCGACTGGCTGTCAATGTTCGACGATACCAGAAGCTTGAGACTGTGCTCACGGATAGCGAACAGGAGGCGCTTCGCCGGCGACAGACTTATGCCTGCCGACCCTTCGTATCTCGAATATTTATTCGAGTCGCCGTCGGGATAGTCGAACTCGTCCTCGTCCGTCCCAACGACAAGATACTCGTTAGTCTGCTGGCCGAAATATATCTCCGGCTGCGTGACCTTGAGCTCCTCATTATCCGAGACAGGAGGTATATCCTGCACGAGCATCGTCGGCTGCCCGGACGTCGTGATCTCATCGACACGCGATATCGTCAGTCCGTAGCCGTGTGTGTATTTAAGATGCTTGTTCAGCCACGTGTCCGATATCTTCGATTCGTTTATCTCACGCGGCGCGAGGAATACCTGTGTAAGTTCGCCGTTCAGACTGTACCTGTCCACGTCTACGTCGTCGAAATCATAGTACTGGCGGATACTCTGCGTCTGATTGTAGAATTTCTCCGCGGGCTTATAGTCATTTATCCTTATATTCTGTATCGTCTTGTCGTTCGCCAGAATGTCAGCCGACGTGAGAGTGCCCGTGGCGGAGAACGACTCGACATCCACATCTGTCAGTCCGTACGCCGTCTGCGTGAACTCTATGTTGCGCTGCAGATATTTGCTCTCCTTCGAGATCTCATCCGGAGATACGACAAAGTTCTGCAGGACCACAGCTGTACCGGCTCCGACGATTGATACTATGATCATAATGATCGGAACAGTAAGGATCTGCTTCGGTCTGTTTTTCATGACCGCGAGAACGACCGCGACAGCCCCGGCGATGGAGAGTACAGCGAGTATCCTGTAAATCAGCAGATATACATGGACGTCTGTCCAGCCCGCTCCGTAAACAACACCGGAATGCGCTTCGAGCAGCGTGAATGATTTCAGCACGAAATGCGCGCCGAGCAGCAGGAAGAAAATAACTCCCACGATAATGAGCTGCTTTCTCGCTATCTCAAAAAGTTCCCTGAACGAATTCTCGGCATTCACGGCACTCGGGCCTCCCGCATTCATGCCGCCGAATTTCTCTCCGAAACCGTCGAAGAACCGTTCGAAACTGTTTCTGCCGTTTCTCCTCGCGTTTTCCCTGAACGGATTGTTCTCCATGTCTTCAGCCTGGGAGAACGGATCCGAGCCGCGCTCTCTGTCGAAATTGCTGAAATCAGCGCCCGTGCCGCCGGAATACTGGTAGATCTCCGGTCCGTGATGCGACATCAGGTACGCATAGTAGACGAGCGTCATCAGAATGAAGACGATCGCCACGATCAGCATCAGCGACACGAGGTTCGATATAAAGTCAAGTCTGAAGACATAGAACGACACGTCGTAATGGAACAGCGGATCGTCCTTGCCGAAACTCGTACTGTTAGCGAACTGCAGCAGCTCGAACCAGAGCTTCGTTGTCGCGAAATATGTCACGATCAGTCCAAACACAACGGCGAGCCCCATCGATATCTTCCTGATGTCTTTCTGCGATTCGAAATCCCGTATCCCGTGGGAATCATAGTAATTATGCCGTATGTGCTTGAAATATATGTATGAAAGCGCCGTCACAATGACAAACGTCGGTATCCCGATCTCAAGCATCGTAATGAGCTTCTTGAGAAATACGCTGATATATCCCATCTCACTGAACCATAGCAGGTCCGTTATGAAATTTATCAGGCTCAGGAACAGAATGATGATAATGACGATGATAGTGAATATCACACCGCCGCTCAGCTTTCTTTTCCCGTTTTTCTTCTTTTTCTTTTTTTCGCCTTCGGGTTTTTCTACTTTGAACTTGAATATCCTGTCGTTACTATCCACAAACATTCTCCCATATCGCTATAATACGATATCTTACACTGCGCTCACTGCGCTGCCCCGCCGCATTTGCGCCCAGCGCTGCGGGATCAGTGCTTACGCTCCTCCGCTGAAGAACAGCATGATCTTTTCAGAGATCTGATCCAGCCACTGCGCTAATGCAGACTCCGGCATCGAATACCGGACAGCGAGCACCGCGAGCTCTATAACTATCAACACTACGAGCACTGCGATCACGATATTCGCCGCGCGCCCGCCTTTCTTCTTTCCTTTTGCTCTTCCGGATCCGGCCGCCGCCGCCTCAGCTGCTCCGGCCGTTTCCTCTTCATTTTCAGCTTCCTGAACTTCTTCCGTCTCCTCTTCAGGCTCCGGCTCCTGTGTGGATTCCGCCGGCTCCTCTTCAGGCTCCGGCTCCTGCGCGGATTCCGCCGTCTCTTCTTCTGGTTCCGGCTCCTGTGCGGATTCCGCCGTCTCTTCTTCGGATTCCGGCTCTTCCTGAGGTTCCTCTTCCTCTGAGGATCCGGGCAGATCCGGCTGCTCCTCCGCAGCCTCTTCAACCTGCTTCTCAGCCTCGCCCTCCGCCGGTTCCTCCACGGCAGCCTCATCCTGAGCTTCTTCTTCCGGAGCCTGTTCTTCCGAAGTCTCTTCTTCCTCCGGCTCCTCCGACGCCACTTCGTTCTCGGCGCTTACCGGCGCTTCTCTGAACTGCACATCGCCGGAGCCGGGATTCTCGCCGAAAAATTCTTCCTGCGCACGTTCCATCTCGCGCACGTGAGGCGGCAATTCTTCTTCCTGATCCGGATATTCCTCCCCGGTCGTCGCCGCTTCCAGCTCTTCCTCTTCGGCAAGATCCTCCTCGCTGCTGATAACAGCCACAGCGCTCGCCTCGAACTCATCGTCGCCGATGACGTCTTTTCCGTTATTGAACTTCTCGTACTCCCTGTCGAGAAGCTTCTGGAATTCCTCGTTCTTCTTATTGAACGTATAGAATTTATCTATCTGCTTGTCCTGATCTCTTTCGATCTCATCGAACAGAACTTTCTCGAGCTCGGCGCCTTCTATATCGCGCCCCGCGGGACCAATATCTTCCGTATTATCAATGCGCCGTTTCTCCGCTTCTTCCGCTCTGCGTTTCGCTTCCGCTTCTTCGGCAATGCGCTGCTCTTCCGCGCGCCTTGCTTCTTCCTCTGCTCTGCGCTTTTTCTCTTCTTCCGCGGCGATCCTGGCCTTCTCTTCCTCCTCGCGCCGCTTTTCCTCGGCTTTACGCTCTTCTTCCTCGCGCGCAGCCCTTGCTGCTTCTGCCGCAGCGCGCTCCGCCTCAGCCTTTGCTCTGGCCTTCTCCTCGGCTTCCCGGCGCTCTTCTTCCGCCTTTATTTCAGCCTCGGCCCGGGCGACAAACTGCTCTTCCTGCGCCTTGATCCTGTTCTCCTGTTCCTGCCATCTGGATTCCGCCTGCGCCGCGAGCTTCGCTTCCTCGGCCCTGCGTTCTTCTTCCTCCGCGAGCCTCATCGCCTCATCCGCGCGCCTCCTGGCCTCCGCGGCCCTGCGCTCCGCTTCCTCGGCGCGTTCCAGCATGCTCTGAGCGCGGTCGGTCCTTTCCTGTCCGCGCCTCTCACGCAGACGGCGCATCCTGAGATCGGCTTCCTTCTTCTTAGCCTCTTCACGCTCACGCGCCTCACGCGCAAGGCGCTTTATCATATCTTCGCGGCTCTCTTCCGCCGGCGCTTCCTCAGCCTTCGGCGCTTCCTCCGTCTTCGGTGCTTCGGGAGTCACGGCCTCTTCTGCAGGCTCCACAGCTTCCGCGCGGTCCTCAGTTTCCGGTTCTTCCGGCTGTGCGCCCGCCGCCTTCATAGCGACTCTCTCATCCGCTTCCCGCGCAGCCTTCGCGGCACGCTCGGCCGCCTCGCGTTCGAGCCTGATAGTCTCATCACTCTTGAACCCGCGAAACTCCTCGCGCTTTTTCAAATACGGCGCGAACGGCACATCGCCGCCCGCTTTGACAAACTCATTCTCATCCGTCTGCCAGTCGAAATCCACCGGCTCATGACTTACATGCTCCGGCTCCTTCCGCTCCGACGGATAACTTTTCACATTCCATTTCATTTCGGCGTCACGTACCGGCCTGCTGTCCCTGATCGGCACCCTCGCACCGCAATTCGGGCAGAATCTGTCGCTATCCTTTATTTCATGACCGCACTGCCTGCAATACATCACTCTCTCCTTAATCCTTTATCAACGCCTCGATTTCTTCCCGCGAGTATACTTTCCCGCTTTTACCAACGTTATAGTAACGCCTGCGCTCCCAGCGCTCGCGTTTCTCTTCTTCTTCCATTCTCATGGCGGCAGCAATGCCCGCAGCATCGAATACGCCTGTCTCTTCACGCCCGGCCGGTGCTTCTCCGGCAGTCTCCGGCTGCTCAGGCGCCGCAGACTCCGGGCTTTCAGCGTCGGATCCCGCCTCCCCGAACATCTTTGCGGGATCTCCTTCGAATTTCACCCTTGCGACCAGATCCCCGCTCGTGATATGTCTGTCTATTTCATTTATCGCCTTCGCCTGCACGTTCGATTTATGGTTATACAGGAATAAAATAATCAGAACGATAACCACTACGAGCGCAGCGGCAACAGCCAAAAATATCATAATATTCGAGGTGTAATACTCAGTCCCCATACAAACTCCCTTCGATGAAAATACACCGGGCCCGATTTTACGCTAACATTCATTATATTATACTACTCACACCCCCTCTAATCAACGAAAATGCTCCGCCGCCAAATCCGTCCTCACCTCTCCGCGCGGACCTCCGTACCGCTTATAATTGTTGACATTCAGCAGAAAAATCATGTTGACAATCCCGCGCTATACTGATAAAGTAATATTTGCGTCAAATGAATGATATGCACCATTAGCTCAGCTGGCAGAGCACCTGACTCTTAATCAGGGTGTCCAGGGTTCGAACCCCTGATGGTGTACCAGAAAAAGATCGGACGGCTTATGACGTCCGATTTTTTTATTGTCCGTCTAAAGGGGTCCGAGCCGACCGAAAAGGGGGGCGAAGGACGGCGGGCTTGCGAAGCAAGACCGTGAAACCCCTGATGGTGTACCAAAACAGTCCTATCCGAACTATTACTTCTGCAGAGACGGTTTCGCGACTATAATATTTTATTCAAACCAGTGCTCTGCATAATCTATGATGAACGCTGTAACAACTCTGCAAAACATACTTTTGTCAATGCTGGCACCACCTAGCATGCAAGTATAATCCGCATAACCTTCTTCATCCTCATTATTCCAGGATATTTCCACCTGGCTGCCCTTCTGTTCAAAATAAACATCGGCGAGAATTGCCCCATTTGCTTCTGTATGCCATCTGTGCCTTAAATTCCAATTGTAAAGTTTATCATAATATGCATCAAATTCAGCATCATCATCAGAATCGAAATCTCTGGCACTGATATCCTTCTGAGCCGCATATTTACCTTCTGCTTCGACAGGATATGGATCATCTTTCATATTATCTATGAAATGACGAAGCCACTCAACAATATCATCCAGATCCCACCTTGTCGTCAGCACCATCCCATTGCGCTTATATTCAAGAATATTTGTACCGTTAATGTACATTGCAATCTCTGTTTCATGTGATTCATCAAAATATGAATACTCGATAGCAAATTTTTTCTTATCACCAATACATTTCATGCTACTTTCTCCTTTTTCCTTTAATAATTTTTCTATAAGTTGATTTACTTATCCATTGTTGTCTTTCTTCTCATACTGCAAGTCAGGCCACGGGACAGATCTTTATCCTAAAAACTGTCCAGCAATATTTTATGCCTTATATCTTCAGGCTGTTTACGCAACGATTACAATGCTTGCTGGTGTTGATTGCTCCACAGATTATGCAATAGCAAAACGGCAGTCATTTATGACGGCCGTTTTGTTACTGTAAAAGAGCGTTCCGATGTTGTGTTTGTAAATCTTGATATCCGGGTCTTAATCAATAACTTCAAATATCATCCCGAAAAATTATTGATACAACTGTCGGAAAAATTCCATTAAAGCTCTGTGTCCTATCGTCTTATCGATTTTCTTTGTGGGATTAGCTCTTGAAATATTTTTTCAGCAGAACCAGTATCAGCCAAAGAAGTCCGCCCCCCGGCAACCAGGCACCAAAGCAGCGCTATTATTTGTTTAGCTAACATATTACCCTCCTAATCGAATAATTTACTTATTATCCTCAGCTATGCCTCTCGCTCCAAAATAATTCGCTACAATTTCCTTTAAAGTGCTGAAATCCTATTTTGGAAATTCACAATATGCTATAACCAGGCATATTCCACCCCAAATATAGCATTAGTAGGCTTTATGTCAAGATATTTCTGAAAACTTTTTTATTTTCTCTCTATTGCATTGAATATTTATTCATAAAAGTAGATAGGAAATTCCGGTCCGCCGCATCGCTGCAAAATAATCCGGACACAAAAATGTTCAGCCGCAATAAACAGCAGGGCATTGCCTTTTATCGTGAATGAACATGTAAAAGATGACTTATTATTGTTTCGGAAGCCGTCTGATCCTGACTGACAGTATGATTACAGCAATGTTCAATACTGCGAAGTATATCAGCAGCGCCGTCATATGATCCAGCTGCCCTATAATAATTTCCTGCAGTACGGCCAGGATGATATACAGATAAATTACGGAAGCGATCATTTTAGCCGCCCTTGTTTCGAATAACAGCATTTGGCAAATCAGAACGCACGCGGCCAGGAACGGCATAATGATCACGAATCCGAGGACGCCCATATAATCAAATACCGGCCCGTAATATGTGTCAATGACCGGCCCCCATTTTTCGGGTGTCAATAGACTCAGCGGCACATACATTGTCAATGCCAGCATGATAATGTTGATTGCCACTGTGAAAATTTTTGCGTACCCTGATCGATTTGCTGCTATTATCTGTTTCATAATCCTCATCCTCATTTTCGACTTAACAGTTTTGTTGCTTGTTTCGCTCTGCGATCTCGTTCAGTTCCTTTATTACCAAACGCTCCACATACCGTGGACACTGCCTTTGACCTGACTCCCAGTTCTGGACAGTCCTGTATGGGATCTACATAATCCGTGACATCTCCGCCATGCTCAGGCCGGCTGCTTTATGATATGCGCAATCTGAACTAATATCCTACGTCGTAACTATTATCTCGAACTGCAGGGCCGTCAAATACACAATTTTTATCCCACTCTGTCAAATCACTATTTCGCATAATCTCATAGGCACGCGCTTGATTTTCGGGCTTCCTGATCGAGCCTTCAAACTGCAGCCATTCATTCGCAGTATGAAACATGGTATACGCTTTTTCAGGCTCGCCGTTGAAAAACAGGTCTGCCATTTTTTTGACTTCTTCTTTGGTCAGCATCCCCGCCGCCTCCTTGCCCTTGCCTATATTATTGATGTACTTCCGTTTCTGCGGATTTGCGATCTTTATATTTCATACCTGGCATGTTGCGCCGCATCCCCGGCGAAAAATATATGCCCGCCGTGATATAATGGACAGGGGTACATGTCAGGAGGATAATCAGATGAAAAGAATCGGAATCGTAGGCGGCGTGGGCTGGCCGAGCACTGTAACTACTTATACCGAGATAAACCGTCTTGTGGAGGAAAAGCTCGGAAACGGGCACTGCGCGGAGCTGATCCTCGCGCAGACGGATTTCAAAGAGATGACGAAGAATCAGGAAGAGGGGAACTGGGAACGCGTCGGCGAACTGATAGCCGATTCAGCGGCCAGACTGAAGGCGGGCGGCGCCGACTTTTACATTGTCGCGTGCAATACCGTCCACACGGCCTATCCGTATTTCAGGGACATGGTGGACCTGCCCTGCATCCATATAGTCGACCCGTGCGGAGAAGCGCTCTCTGCTATCGGCGCGAAGAAGGTCGGCCTGATGGGCAGCCGCTACACGATGGAAGGAGATTTCTTCAGGAGCAGGCTCGAAAGCAAGTTCAACATGGAAGTCCTCATCCCGGACGAGCCGCACAGGACGTATATCCACGACGCGCTCTACTCGGAGCTCACCAGCAATATCATCCGCGAGGAGACGCACGAGAAGTTCAGGGGCGCGGTCAATAATCTGATCGAACGGGGCGCGGACGCCATTATCCTCGGATGCACAGAATTCGGTCTTATAGTCAAACAGGAAGACAGCAGTGTGCCGGTCATTGACACGACCATCGAACAGGCGAAAGCCGCGGTGGAATATGCATTGAAGTAAAAAAAATCAATGCGGCGGCGCTGTTCAGGTTATTGTCGCGTTTTCGTTAAGCATTTTTTCAGAAATCGGTCATATATTTTATCATGTAGAGAGAGATCGGGGGGTAAATTAAATGGTCAATTCAAAAAAGAGAATCGCAAACGGGATAATTGCAGTCATATTAGTCGTTGCAGTCGCAGTTGTCTTCAGCGCGTGCGGCTCCGAGAGTTCATCGGATTCATCCGACAGCAATACCGCGGCAGCCGGACTTGAGTATGTGAGTCCGTCGGAGATAAGTCAGACGGAATCATCGTCGTCATCGTCATCTGCAAGTTCCAGCACGCAGAGCGGACAGGGATCCGGAAGCTCCGGAGGCCAGGGAGGCGCATCGGGCGGCGGCGCGAATACTAGCACATACGACTACACGGGCACGAACTCCGCGACTAAGACCGCGGACGGAGAGACCGTAAGCGTGAGCGGCACGGTATCATCGACAACGGCCGACAAGAACGCGGTCCTCGCCCTGAACAGCGGCACACTGAAAATCGAGGACGCCACGCTCAAAAAGAGCGGCGACGATACGAACGGAGACAACTGCAATTTCTACGGGCTGAATTCCACGCTCCTCGCGGTCGGTGAAAAAACGAAGGCGTACATCTCCGATACTTCCATCACATCGACGAGCGAAGGCAGCAACGGGATATTCGCCACGGACAACGCGAGAGTTTACGCGAATGACGTAGACATCACAACAAAATCAGGCGGCAATGCGCGCGGCGTTGATGCCACATACGGCGGAGTCGTTTACGGGAACGAGCTTGACATCAGCACGCAGAAAGACCACTGCGCGGCTCTCGCGACTGACAGAGGCGGCGGTTACATCTCAGTCACCAACAGCAAGCTCAAGACTGCGGGCAGCGGTTCGCCGCTCCTGTACTCGACAGGCGACATCGAGGTCGACGGCGTGAGCGGCACGGCAACGGGCAGCCAGATCGCGGGAATGGAAGGCCTGAACCGCATCATCATATACAACTCGAAGCTCACGAGCACGAATGACGCGAAGTCTGGCAGCGACCCGATCAAGAACGGCGTGATACTGTATCAGTCAACATCGGGCGACGCCGAAGCGTCTACAAGCTCGGCAGCGGATTTCGAAGCCGTGAACTCTACCCTTAAGACATCGATATCGGACGGTGCGATGTTCTACGTGACTAACACGAACGCGAAAGTCGTCCTGAAGAATACGAAGCTCAGCTTCGACAGCGACAATGTCGACCTGATCGACTGCGTCGGGAACTCGAACAACTGGGGCCAGTCCGGCAGCAACGGCGGCACACTGACATTCACGGGACGCGACATGACGATGAGCGGGAACGTAAAGACAGACGACATCAGCAGCGTTGATATGTACCTGCTCGACGGAACGAAATACACGGGCAAAACGACAGGCTCCGGCAATGTCACGATGAACGTAAGCAGCGATTCGAAGTGGGTCGTCACCGGAAACTGCACAGTGGAAAATCTGAACTGTGAAGACGGCGGCAAGATAGTCGACAAGGACGGAAATACCGTAACGATCAAGGCGAACGGCAAAACGGTCGTCAAGGGCGACAGCGATTATACGATCACAGTCACCGGAGAATACAGCACGACGGTGAAGGAAACGAGCAGCACGAAGACGGCGACGAAAGTCCTCTCGCGCTCAGCGTTCGACAAATATTACGACACGTCGACAAAATTCGGAACTAACGAACTGGACGATTAGAATTGCCACTTTATGACGGCAGGCAGGCCGTGGGAATAGATAAAGGGGACAGGACCGCGGAAGCGGCCCTGTCCTCTTTAATTGTGTGAGAAACATTGAAAAATGCAGTTGTCATTTAAATGGAAGTCCGCATGCCTTCCGCATGCACGCGGTCACTCGTCATCGCCCGCCTGCATTGCCGCATCGAACATTTCCACGGCTTCGCGCGGCGGCTCCTTCGTGAGCAGCGTCACGACGACGGCGGCAATTATGCCCGCGGCGAATCCCGGCACGATCTCGTACACGCCCGTGGACGAGAGAAGATTGTACCAGAGGATGTCCACTACCGCGCCGGCGATGATCCCGGCGCATGCACCCTGATAATTGAACCTGCGCCAGAACAGCGACAGCAGTATCGTCGGTGCGAACGACGCGCCGAACACGCCCCATGCGTTCTCGACAAGGTTCATGATAGCCTGCGCCCCCGCGCCCTTTGAGCTCGCGATGATGAACGCGATGACCGCGATCACGACAACGGCGATACGGCCGACCCAGACAAGCTCCTTGTCGCTGGCATTTTTGCGGAAAAGCGGCTGATACAGATCAGCCGTGAACGAGCTTGATGCCACGAGCAGCTGCGAATCCGCGGTCGAGACGCTTGCCGCCATGATCGCAGCGAGCAGCAGTCCGGAGATCGCGGCCGGGAAGAATTTCCTCGCCATCACTATGAATACAAGCTTCTGCGAGCCTGTCGTCAGCAGTTCCTCGCCAACGATCATCCTGGCCTGATAAGCCATGAGACATGCAGCGCCGAGCGACAGCACGACCCAGATGATCGCGATCGTCGCCGACTTCTTTATCTGCGAAGGCTTCTCGATCGACATGAACCTGACAATGATATGCGGCATGCCGAAATATCCGAGCCCCCAGCCGAACCCCGACAGGATGTCCTTCCAGCTCGCGTCGAACAGTCCGGTCCCGAAATCGCACCTCACGACCTCGCCCGTCGTGTCAGTATATGTGTAGACCTGAGACAGGAGCGACGTGTCGAGATCCTGAGTCAGCGTGACGATAATCGGGATAGCGAGCAGCGCGATCAGCATCAGGATGCCCTGGAAAAAGTCCGTCCAGCAGACGGCCTTGAATCCGCCGAGGAATGTGTATCCGATTATTATCAATGCAAAGACGATCATAGCGGTCATTTCCGGCACTTTCGGGAAAAGCGACGTGAAGACCGACGCGCCCGCCACGAACGCAGACGCGACGTAGATCGTGAACGCGACCAGAAAGATGAGCGCAGAGACGACCTGCAGCGTCCTGCTCGAACTCGCGAATCTGTTCGTGAGATACTGAGGCACTGTTATGGAATCGTTCGCGGCCTTCGACAGCTTCCGGAGACGCTTCGCGCAGAATATCCAGTTCGCGGCCGTGCCGATCATCAGGCCGATGCCGATCCAGATCTGGCCGAAACCGAACGCGAGAATGGATCCCGGCAGTCCCATGAGCAGCCACGCTGACATGTCCGACGCCTGCGCCGACATCGCCGTGACCCACGGTCCCATGGATCTCCCGCCGAGGAAGTAATCTTTCTCATTGTCCTGTCCCCTGAAGAAGAACGCCGCCGCCACAAAGAACAGGACCACGAAATATCCTATAAATACTATGATTTCAATATTAGCCATAACAAACTCTCCACTCTTTTTATCATGCGTAACAATAATATCAGACCCGCATCAAGAATAAAATATGAACCGTCATATAGACTATTTACGGCATCAATGCATTGATTATATCAAATAAACGTTGAAATCATGCCGCCTGTGCGCTATATTTATTTGTAGACTGAAAAATGCACTTTCAAAAAACTTCAGACTGAAAGGAATGAAAAACGATGAAACAGACACAGACGAAGGGGCGCATCGTGTCCGCTGCGTGGCAGCTTTTTTACAAGCAGGGCTACGACAATACGACGATCGACGATATTGTCGAGGCGTCGCACACTTCCAAGGGATCATTCTATCATTACTTCGATTCGAAGGACGACCTGCTGGCGTCGCTGTCGTATCTGTTCGACGAAAAATACGACGAGCTGCAGGAAACGATCGACCCGGGGCTCGGGCCGCTCGAGAAGCTGGTATTCCTGAATCAGGAACTGTTTCTGATGATAGAGAACACTGTGCCGGTAGCGCTGCTCAGCAGGCTGTTTTCGAGCCAGCTCATCACGAAGGGCGAGCGCCACATGCTCGATCCGGACAGGACATATTACCGGCTGCTGCGCGACATCGCCACTGACGGTCAGCGGCAGGGAATTTTCCGCGATGACCTCAGCATAAACGATATCTCGAAGGCGTATGCCGTGTTCGAGCGCGGCATGATGTATGACTGGTGTCTCTCGAGCGGGAACTATTCGCTGTGCCAGTACTCGCAGCAGATACTGCCGCTGTTCCTGAAGGGGCTGTGCAGGGACGAATAATAAAAAGGCGCGGAGTTTTTCCGCGCCTTTGTTTCATCTGACCGCGGCCGGGTTTCCGGCTCACGCCGCCGGTTTTTCCGGCAGCCCCGGCTCCGCCGCTACCGATTAAATATCGGCTTCGTGAACCAGATCTTCTCCGCGTAATCTTTTATCGAACGGTCCGCAGCAAATCTAGCCGCTTTGGCGATGTTGTCCACGGCCATGGTGTTCCAGTGCTCGCGGTTCTCGTAATCCTTCTGCATCTTGTCATGCACCTTGCAGTAATCCGCGAAATCGCGCATGCACATGTACGGGTCCGCGATACTGTACGACGGCTTCAGCAGATAATCCTTCAGCTTCCTGAAGTCCTTTCCGTTGAAACCCACGCCGATCTGATCTATCACCTTTTTCAGTACAGGATCCGACTGGTACAGCTGCTCAGAATGATACCCCGTGCTGACCTCGGCCTGCACTTCCTCTTCATTCATGCCGAAGATGTAGATGCTGTCCGGCCCGACCGCTTCCTTTATCTCCACATTCGCGCCGTCGAGCGTCCCGATGGTGAGCGCTCCGTTTATCATCATCTTCATATTGCCCGTGCCGCTGGCCTCTTTTCCGGCAAGTGAGATCTGCTCCGAGATCTCGGCGGCGGGTATCAGCGTCTCAGCCATGGACACGCTGTAGTTTTCGAGGAATATCACCTTCATCTTCTTTGAGATGACAGGGTCTTTTTCTATTTCCTGACCGAGCTCCCAGATCAGGCATATTATCTCCTTTGCGATGTAATAGCTCGGAGCGGCCTTGGCCGCGAAGAAATACGTTTCCGGCCTTACATCCTTGTTCGGGTTCTCTTTCAGATCGATATATCTCGCGATGATCCGCATCACGTTCATAAGCTGGCGCTTGTATTCGTGCAGCCTCTTCGCCTGGACGATGAACACCGAATCCGGATCCACGTCTATCCCCATGGTTTCCTTCACTTTGTTCGACAGCCTGACCTTGTTCTCGTGCTTGATATTCTCAAGATGTTCATGCACGCGGTCGTCGCCGCGGAACTTGATGAAATCCTCGAGTCTCTCCGGATGCAGCCTGTACGCCGGCCCGATGCAGTTGTCGATGAGCCTGGCGAGTTTCGGGTTCGCCTGGCACAGCCAGCGCCTGTACGCGATGCCGTTCGTGACATTCGTGAACTTGTACGGGCTCATCATGTAATGATCGTGGAAAAGGTCATCCTTCAGGATCTGTGAATGCAGCGCCGAGACGCCGTTCACTCTGTGCGACCCGATAACGGCGAGATTCGCCATCCTCACCTGCTTGTCGCCGAGTATTGACATGTAATCGATCTTTCCCCAGTCCCCCGGGAAAATCTCGTTCGCCTTGTCCCTGAACCGCCTGTTTATCTCCGCGATGATCGCGTAGATCCTCGGCATCATCGTCCTGACAAGATCCGCGTTCCATTTCTCGAGAGCCTCGGCGAGGACCGTGTGGTTCGTGTACGAAACGGACTGATTTACCAGCTTCCACGCGTGATCCCAGTCCAGGCCGTAGTCATCCATGAATATACGCATGAGCTCCGGTATGCAGAGCGCCGGATGCGTATCGTTTATATGTATCACATTCTTGTCGGCGAAATTATCTATCGTGTTGTAAACTCCGTAATGATCCCTGACGATGTTCTGGCAGGACGCCGAGACCATGAAATACTGCTGCTTCAGCCTCAGTTCCTTGCCCTCTTCGATATTGTCCGCCGGATACAGGACCTTCGTAATGAGCTCCGCGCTGTTCGTCTTCTGCGCGGCCCTCGTGAAGTCGCCGTTGTTGAACGATTCCATATCGAAATCCTCGGAATCGCTCGCCCGCCACAGCCGGAGCTTCCCGACCGCGTCCGTGCCGGCGCCCGAGATATACATGTCATAAGGTATTGCTTCTATACGCTGGGCGTCATCGAGCCTGTACTTCAGCTGTCCGTCTTCCCAGTATTCGCTGTATTTCCCGTAGAAATCCACGAAGAACACATCTTCCTCGTGCGGGTTCAGCCATACGCGGCCGCCCGGCAGCCAGTTGTCAGGCAGTTCCACCTGCCAGCCGTCCACGATCTTCTGCTTGAACAGACCGTATTCATACCTCAGGGAATATCCGACCGCGTCGTAGCCGCCCGTCGCCATCGCGTCCATAAAGCACGCGGCAAGCCTCCCGAGCCCGCCGTTCCCGAGCCCGGCGTCGGGTTCGCAGTCATAAATGTCCTCCATCTTCATTCCCTTTTCGGCCACGATATCCTCGACGACCTTCGTCTCGCCGAGATTGTAAAGATTGTTCTTCAGCGACTGCCCCATGAGGAACTCCATGCAGATATAGTTGATCTTCTTGTGTCCCTCTTTTCTCGTCTCCGTCTCGCGGCAGTGATCGTTGAATACGAGCCGCCGTTCCAGCAGCTGTCTGTTCACCGACGCCGAGACCGCTCCGTAGATATCCTTGGCCGTCGCTTTTTCGAAAGTCGTGTGCCGCATGTTCTTCAGATAAACCTCGATCTCTTCACGAAGTTCGACCTCCTCCGCGGCGCGTCCGATTTTCATTATATTCTGTGTCAATGATGCCATTATTTTCCTTCCCAGTATCTATCGCAGCAATGCGCTGCTTCTCTGTTTTTCAGTCATTCAATGTGTCGTAAAGTTCAAGATAATTCTTCGCGGATCTTCCCCATCCGAAATCAAGATCCAGATCGTGCTTCACGAGCGCTTCCCAGTTTTCGCGATCATAGTAACGGGTGACCGCGTTCTCTATAGCGTGATAGAAGCTGTCCGCATCATAATTTTCGAATACGAATCCGCTGCCGTCCCCGAGCGTGCAGTCCTTGATGGAATCGCGCAGACCTCCGGTCGCGCGCACGACAGGTATGTCTCCGTATCTGCAGCCTATCATCTGCGACAGGCCGCACGGCTCCGTCACCGACGGCATGAGCAATATGTCCCCGGCCGCATAGACCCGGTGCGACTGATCGGCGTTGAAATTGATAATGCACCGCGCCTTGTCGCGCCTGCGCGCCTCAAGGTCATGGAAGTACCCCTCAAACTCAGGATATCCCGTTCCGAGAAGCACGAACTGCACGTCGAAATTATCGAGGACTCCGTCAATGACCTCGCGCACGAGCTCGAGCCCCTTCGACGGCACGAGCCTTGATACCATAGTGATCACAGGCACGTCCCGCTCGTCCAGCGCGAGCTCCCTCTGCAGCGCCTTCTTGCATTGCTTCTTCCCCGAAAGGTCGGAGCTGCTGTAATTCTCCGCTATCTTCGGATCCGTCGAGGGATCGTACGCCTTCGTATCAATGCCGTTCAGTACTCCGTGGAGTTTATGCGCGTTCCTGCGGATGATCTCATCGAGCCCGTATGCTGTCAGCGGGTTCTTCAGCTCTTCGGCGTAAGTCGGGCTGACCGTGCACAGCAGATTCGCCGACTCAATGCCGCCCTTCATGAGATTGATCGCGTCTCCGAATTCTATGACATAGCGCTCCGACTCCGGCAGCCCGATAACGTACGTATCGAAGTCGGTCGGATAATACCCCTGATACTCGATATTATGTATCGAGAAAACTGTCTTGAGGAATTCACGCCTGTACAGCGAGTTCTGCAGGACCGGGATCAATGCAGTCTCCCAGTCATTGGCATGTATTATGTCCGGCACGAACCCCGTGATGCTCTGCGAATCGAGCACCGCGCGCGAAAAGAACGCGAACCTCTCCCCGTCGTCATAATATCCGTAAAGTCCGCCGCGTCCGAAATAATATTCGTTGTCAATGAAATAGTACGTGACCCCTCCGCGCACGAGTTCGAACACTCCCATGTAGAGCGAGCGCCACGCGAGCCGCACATAATCGCAGCCCAGGAATTTCATCTCTTTTCTGTATTCCTCCGGTATGTCCGCGTACAGCGGCATGATGACGCGGCATTCGGTCTTCCCGCCTGACACCTCGTTCAGCGCGGCCGGAAGCGATCCGATGACCTCGCCGAGCCCGCCGGTGGATGCGAACGGAACACACTCCGACGCCGCCATCAATATGCGCCTCTCCGGTTCAGCTTTCGCGGGCTTCTTTTCGTCCGGGGCCGGGGCCGGTTTCGGGGCTGGGGCCGGGGCCTTTGGTTCCGGAGCCGCTTTCGGGGCCTGCGCTGCGGCCGTCGGTTCCGGGGCCTGTGCTGCGGCCGTCGGTTCCGGGGCCGGCTTCGGTGCCGCTGCCTTCTTCGGCTCCGGCTTCGGCGCCGCTGCCTTCTTTGGTTCCGGCTTTGATGCCGGCGCAGCTTTCGTCACCGCCGGTTTCGCCGCACGTTTCTTCGGCATTGATGCCGCCTGCGACGCCTTCTTCGGCGCGGCCGGTTTTTTCGGCGCGGCTTTCTTCACAGCCGGCTTCTTCGCGGCAGTTTTCCCCGCTGCCGCCGGCCTGGCCGCAGCCGTCTTCTTCGCCGTCGTTTTCCTTGCTGTCGTCTTCTTCTCCGCCGTTTTTTTCGCGGCAGTATTATTCGCCGCGGATTTCGCGGCAATCTTTCCCGACGCGGTTTTCTCCGCAGCCGGTTTTTTAACGGCCGCTTTCTTCGGAGCCGCCGTCCTCGCAGGCGGCTTCTTCACAGCCGTAGTCTTCTTCGTTTCCTTCTCAGCCGCAGCTGCTCCCGCGGCCGGCCTTGCTTCAGGGCCTTTCTTCATCTTGTCCATATACACCCCTGTATAAAATCTCCTTTAATAAATCCTTTATAGCTTGCTATTGATTATACTACGAACGGCATTTTATCTCAATGAACCGGCCCCGTGCAAGGCGCCCGCCAGTGTAAAGTTTTCTTGAAAAACGCCGGGGTACGGAGCAGCGCCCTATCAATGCGCCGTCCCGATCCCGGCCGAAATCCGGGAATGAGCATTTTAGGTGGGGTATTTTGAAATAGTGAAATTTCCCCACACAAATTCCAACGTTTATCGGGCATTGATCCGGCGGAAAACGCGATTTCCCGAAAATCCGTCCGAATCAATGCCGCAAACCCACAAAAAAGGGTGGGGAAATTTGAAATATAGGAATTACCCCACCATTTTTGCTCATTCTCCAGAAAATGGAAGGCCGCGAGACGCCCGGACCCCGCTCCTCCACGCCGGACCAATGCAAAATCCCGCGTCGCAGTCTTGTTCCGACTCCTAAAATCCGGCGCGGCCCGGCCGAAATCCGGGAATGAGCATTTCAGGTGGGGTATTTTGAAATAGCGAAATTACCCCACACAAATTCCAACGTTTATTGGGCATTGATTCCACGGAAAACGCGATTTCCCGAAAATCCGTCCGAATCAATGCCTGCAGCCCAGCAAAATGGGTGGGGAAATTTGAAATATAGAAATTCCCCCACCATTTTTGCTCATTCTCCAGAAAATGGAAGCCCGCGAGACGCCCGGACCCCGCCCCGCCACACCGAATCAATGCAAAATCCCGCGTCGCAGTCTTGTTCCGACTCCTAAAATCCGGCGCGGCCCGGCCGAAATCCGGGAATGAGCATTTCAGGTGGGGTATTTTGAAATAGCGAAATTACCCCACACAAATTCCAACGTTTATCGGGCATTGATCCCACGAAAAACGCGATTTCCCGAAAATCCGTCCGAATCAATGCCGCAAACCCGCAAAAAAGGGTGGGGAATTTTCGAATATGAAAATTCCCCCACCATTTTTGCTCATTCTCCAGAAAATGGAAGCCCGCAGAGCCCCGAACGCCGCCCCGATCCCGGCCAAAAACGAAATCCGAATTTTCAGGTGGCGCCTTTCGAAAATTTCACAATCCCCTCATCTGAATTCCAACGTTTGTTAAGCATTGATCCCGCGAAAATCGCGCCCCCGTGAAAACCCCCCGGAATCAATGCAAAACCCCGCTTTGCAGCCCCGTTCCGGCCGCGAAAATCCGGAGCGGCCGGGCCTCCGCCGAACCTGCTCAGGATGTTGAAACGGTCAGTGTTATGCGCTATTATAATTATAGAGAAATGCGCATTGCGAACAGGGGGGCGGACGGGCCCAGGGAGACAATTATGACAACCGGAAACCAGAAAAAAGCGAGCGGCAGTAACGCGAGCGAAAAAAAAGCGAACAGCCATTATGCGGACGCTAATAACGCGTGCGGAAACAATCCGGGCGCCGGTATAGCGTCCGAAAAAACCGCGGACGCCGGCAGCGCGAGTGCCGAAAGCGCCGGCAGAAACAACGCGGACGCCGGCAGCGCGAGCGCCGAAAGCGCCTGCAGAAACAACGCGGACGCCGGCAATTCGAGCGCAAAAAGCGCCGACAGAAACAACGCGGACGCCGGCAGCGCGAGCGCAAAAAGCGCCGGCGAAAATAAGACGAGCGGTATTGCCGAACATAAGTATCTGTTCCACAGAGGGAAGAATCACCGGAGCTATGAGCTATTGGGCGCGCATATCGCCGGAAGCAGGACGCAGGACGGCTATATATTCAGAGTGTGGGCGCCGCGGGCGCGCGCGGTCTCGGTAGTCGGGGATTTCAACGGCTGGGATCCCGGCGTATCGCCGATGGAACGGATCGAAGACGATGACAGCATCTGGGAACTCATTATCCCCGAAGCGCGCGAAGGCGACATGTATAAATTCGCCGTCACATCTCAGGACGGCACCGTGAAATTCAAGGCCGACCCGTACGCTTTCTATTCTGAGCGCTCGGGCGAGGGGGCCGAAAACAATCAGAAGGCCTCCATCCTCTATGATATATCGAAAAAATTCGAGTGGACCGATAAGGATTATCTGGAAGCGCGCGATGCGCGAAATCCGTACGAAGCCCCGATGAATATATACGAGGTGCATCTCGGTTCCTGGCGCAGGAATAAAGACGGCTCCGTGAAAACATACCGGGAGCTTGCCGGTTCACTCATTCCGTACGTGAAGAAAATGGGATACACGCACATCGAACTCATGCCGATAATGGAGCATCCGTTCGACGGGTCATGGGGATATCAGATCACAGGATATTACAGCGTGACGTCCAGGTACGGGACGCCGGAGGATTTCAAGTACTTCATCAACAAGGCGCATGAAGAAGGGATCGGCGTCATCTTCGACTGGGTGCCGGCGCATTTCCCGAAAGACGATTACGGGCTGGTCGAATTCGACGGTCAGCCGCTTTATGAATATACGGATCCGCTCAAGCGGGATCACAAGGGCTGGGGCACATTGTCGTTCGATTTCGGACGGCCGGAGGTCGTCAGTTTCCTCGTGTCCGACGCATTCTTCTATTGCGAGGAGTATCACGCGGACGGGCTCAGGGTCGACGCCGTTGCCGCGATGCTTTATCTGAATTACGACAGGCGGGACGGCGAATGGACGCCGAACGACGAAGGCGGCATTGAAAACAAGGAGGCGACGAAGTTCCTTCAGACCGTGAACGAGCATGTGCTCACGCAGCATCCGGGCGTTCTGATGATCGCGGAGGAATCGACCGCGTGGCCGAACGTCACGAAGCCGCCGAGGATCGGAGGCCTCGGATTCAATTTCAAGTGGAACATGGGCTGGATGAACGACGTGCTCGAATATTTCAGCACCGACCCGCTGTTCAGGCGCGGGATCCACAACAAGCTGACGTTCGCGATCACGTATGCCTACAGCGAGAACTACATCCTTCCGATATCTCACGACGAAGTGGTGCACGGGAAGCATTCCCTGCTCGACAAGATGCCGGGCGCGTATGAGGACAAGTTCGCCGGCATGCGCTGCTTCCTCGTGTACATGATGACGCATCCCGGGAAGAAGCTCCTGTTCATGGGACAGGAATTCGGCCATTTCGCCGAGTGGAACGAAAAGAAAGAACTCGACTGGATGCTGCTCGATTACGAGATGCACAGAAAGATGCAGAAGTTCGTACGCGAACTCAACGAATACTATCTGACTACACCGGCACTCTGGAGGCACGACGATTCATTCGACGGGTTCGACTGGATCGACGCCGACAATGCCGATGACAATGTTTATACATACCTCCGGACAGACCGGGGCACCGATAAGGACGCAGTCGTTATCGCGCTCAATCTATCCGGCAAAGACTTCGAGGAATATGACATAGGCGTGCCGGAGGCCGAAGCATACACGCCCGTTATAGACACGGACCTCGTACGCGCAGGCGGAACGGGAAGCAGGAGGAAGAGGACATATAGGGTAAAGCGCGGAAATGTAAACGGGTTTGACCGGCATATCACGGTCAGACTGCCGCGGCTTTCCGCCATTATTCTCGAAATGAGGTGATACCATGATCGAGACCAAAAAATGCATAGCAATGCTTCTCGCCGGGGGCCAGGGCAGCAGGCTCGCGCCGCTGACACGGGGCATTGCGAAACCTGCCGTGCCGTTCGGAGCGCGGTACAGGATCATCGACTTCTCCCTGTCCAACTGCGTGAATTCGGGCATTGATACCGTCGGAGTACTCACGCAGTATCAGCCGCTCGAGCTGAATGACTACCTCGGGCTCGGCACCCCGTGGGATCTGGACCTGAGATTCGGAGGCCTGCATGTGCTCCCGCCTTACCAGGGCGTGAAAGGCGGCGACTGGTTCAAGGGCACGGCGAACGCCATTTACCAGAACATCCGGTTCATCAAGCGGTACGACCCGGAATACGTCCTGGTGATCTCAGGCGACCACATCTACAAAATGAACTATTCGATCATGCTGGAAGAGCATATCGAAAACAATGCGGACTGCACGATAGCGGTCATTGACGTTCCGGAAGAGGACGCGTCCAGGTTCGGCATAATGTCGACGGACGAGCAGGGCCGCATCACGGAATTCGAGGAGAAGCCCGCGCATCCGAAGAGCACGCAGGCGTCGATGGGCGTGTACATCTTCTCGACGGACGTACTGATAAAATATCTCGAGGCAGATGAAGCGAATCCTGATTCGAGCAACGACTTCGGGAAAGACGTCATTCCGGCAATGCTGAACAGCGGCCGCAGGATGTTCGCCTATCTGTATAAGGGATACTGGCGCGATGTCGGGACGCTCGATTCGTTCTGGGCGGCGAACATGGACGCCATCGGCGACAAGCCGAAGATCCGGCTGAATGATCCCGGCTGGAGGATCTACTACCGGCACTCGTTCAATCATCCACAGTACATGGGTGACACGGCGCAGATCAGGAGCTCTATAACAGGTGACGGCAACGAGATCGACGGCAGGATAGAATCCTCAGTCATCTTCAATAACATCATCATTGAAGAAGGCGCCGAGATAAAGGACAGCATCATCATGAGCGACTGCGTCATAAAAAAGGGAGCGCATATCGATTACTCGATAATCGACCATAATACGATCATCGGCGAAGACGCGAAGGTAGGCGGCAGCAGGAATGAGCACGGGCTCACGATCGTCAGCGCCGACCAGGAGATCGCTCCCCGCGCCGTCATAGCTCCCGAAACAGTATATACCGGAGAGGAGGCAGGAAAATGAGTGTAGCGGCATTGATATTCGCGGATTCATTCGATGTGGATCTTGACACGCTGACAGAGAAACGTACGATGGCGGCCGTGCCGTTCGGCGCGCGTTACCGCGTCATCGACTTCCTCATCTCGAGCCTCGTGAACTCCGGGGTGAAGGACATCGGCATCATCACGACGTCGAAATATCACAGCCTGATGAACCATGTCCGCGCGGGCTCCGTGTGGGACCTCGACCGCAAGCGTTCGTCCATAACGTTCCTCCCGCCGTACGCGACGGGGGCGAGCCAGAAGATCTATAAAAACCGTCTCGAAGCAATGCAGATGAACCTGTCCTATCTTCGCGAGATAGACGATGACTATATCATCTTCACCGCCTGCAACTATGTCGGGAATATAGACTTCAACGGTCTGTACGACGCGCATATAAACAGCAGCGCGGACGTCACGGGACTCTGCACGAGCAACTATATGAACAAGCAGCCGGAGCTTCCGGTCACGGAATACAGAGTCGATTCCAGCGGTCAGGTCACGAACGTAAGGATCGCGAAGGGCCACGACCCGGAAATGACGATCGCGACGAACACATATATAGTAGAGCGGAAGCTGCTTATTGAGGAGCTCGCTCGTTCCATCGACGCGGACCAGCACAGCTTCCGGGTGGACGTACTCGCGCCTCTCGTATGGGAAGGACGCGTGAACTGTTTCGAGACGCCCGAGACTATACTGTTCCTCGATGACACGTCCTGCTATCTCAAGAGCAATCTCGCACTGCTCGACAGGAGCATCCGCGACGAACTGTTCCATAAACCGGGCAGCCCGATAATAACACGGGTAAAGGACAGCGCCCCGACGAATTACGGAGCGAAGGCAGAAGTCTCGAATTCGCTCATCGCCGACGGAGCCATAATCGAGGGGTCGGTGAAAAATTCGATCATATTCAGGGGCGTACATGTAAAGGAAGGCGCGACCGTAGAGAATTCGGTCGTGCTGCAGAGCGCTTCCATCGGAGAAGACGCTCACATAAACTATGCCGTGCTCGACAAGGGAGCGATAATAAACGACGACAGGATGCTGTCGGGATATATCACGCACCCGTTCTATGTCGGACACAACGTAGTAATATGATCCGCGCATTGATAAAAACACAGCGGGGCGCGCGGCCGCTGAAGGAGCATTTTAGTGAACGACAGAAGTATACTGTTCGACCCGTCGCATCCGAAGTATAAAGAACCGTTCGGCGCGGTAAGTTCGGGAACGAAGCTGCGCTTTCGGATCGGGATCGAACGCGAGATCGTCGTCTGCGATGTCTTTATGGTCGTCAAATACGACCGCCATGACAAGCCGGCGATGTATCGAATGGAAAAAGTGGAATCGGACGCGTCCGAGGGGACGCGTGACGAATATGAAGTAAGTTTCGTTATTGAGGACAGCGGACTGTATTGGTATGAGTTCGGTGTGCATACAGACCTCGGACTGCTGCGGGTGGGGCGCTCGGAGGAAGACGGGCGCGCGATAATAAGCGACGCACCTCCCCTTTTCCAGCAGACTGTTTACGAGCAGCAGTTCGAAGAGCCGGAATGGATCTACGGCGGAGTGTTCTATCACATCTTCGTCGACAGGTTCAATTCTAGCGGGAAGCGGACTGAACTGCCGGGGAAAATCCTCCGCGACGACTGGGGCGGGATGCCCGAGTACCGCGCGCAGAACGGCAGGATCATGAACAATGATTTCTTCGGCGGGGATCTCGAGGGCATCAGGCAGAAGCTCGATTATCTCGAGGATCTCGGCGTGACATGTCTGTATCTCAGCCCGATTTTCGAAGCGTACTCGAACCACAAATACGATACGGGCGACTATATGAAGATAGACCCGATGTTCGGGACCGAGGAGGATTTCAGAAGACTCTGCGAGGACGCCGGGAAGCGCGGGATCAGAGTGATCCTGGACGGCGTGTTCGCGCACACGGGATCGGATTCCGTGTACTTTGACAAATACGGACATTACGGCACTCACGGAGCGTGGAGCGGGAAGGACTCGCCGTACCGCGACTGGTACTTTATCTACGACGACGGGACATATGAAACGTGGTGGGGCATCGACACCCTGCCGAAACTGAACAAGAGCAGCGAGGGATACAAAAAATTCCTGATGGGCGATAACGGGCCGCTCAGGCACTGGCTGCGGGCCGGCGCCTCGGGATGGCGGCTTGACGTCGCTGACGAGCTTCCCTCGATGTTCATGCGGCAGCTCGCGGCGACCGTGAAGGACGAGAAGCCGGACGCCCTGATAATCGGCGAAGTCTGGGAGGACGCGTCGAATAAGATCGCGTACGACGAACGCAAGAACTATTTCGAGGGCGACAAGATCGACTCCGTCATGGATTATCCGCTGAGGACAGCGATCATTGATTTCGTGCGGAACGGGAATGCGGGCCAGATAGCCCGGACTGTCGAGACCATCTGCAACAATTATCCCGCCTGGGCCGTGAACGCTCTGATGAACAGTCTCGGGACTCACGATACGGAGCGCATACTGACGGCGCTCGCCGGCCAGCCCGCCGGAGACGCGCCGCGCGAGGTGCTCGCGGAAATGCGTCTGAGTCCGGATGAGAAGATGCACGGGCGGAAGCTGCTCAAACAGGCCGTCCTGCTGCAGATGACGCTGCCGGGAGTCCCGTGCGTCTATTACGGCGACGAGGCTCTGATGGAAGGATACAAGGATCCGTTCAACAGACAGTGCTTCCCGTGGGGCAATGCGGACCGCGAGATATTGAACTGGTACAGAAATCTTATCTGGATCCGCCGGAACCACAGTGTGTATAAGCGCGGGAAATACAGGACGATTATCAGCGAAGACGGCTGCTTCGCGTTCGAGCGCTACGAAAACGGAGACGGAAGCATGATCACAGTCGTGAACCGCGGCAGTGAAACGAAGACGATCATGGTGGGCGGCGAATGGGTCGACCTGATCAGTGATAAAAAATACGGGGATGTTATTGCGATCGCGCCGGGAAATTCGGCGCTGCTTGAGGAACAATAGAGGTTTGGTATGGATTATAAATCAGAATTCAGAAAATGGATGGAATCGGACGCGGTCGATCAGGCCACGAAGGACGAGCTGAAGGCGGCTGAAAAGGACGATGAGCTCCTGAAGGAAATGTTCGCCGGCATGCTCGAGTTCGGCACCGCCGGACTGCGCGGAAAGATGCGTCCCGGCACAAACGGCATGAACGTGTACACGGTGCGCTACGCGACGCAGGGCATGGCGGATCTCATCCTGTCGTGCGGTGAAGAGATCGGCGGAGGCGTCACCATCGCGTATGACAGCAGGAACAACAGCCGGCTGTACGCTGAGGAGGCCGCATCGGTGCTTGCCGCGAACGGAATCCACTCGTTCATATTCGACGATCTGCGGCCGACGCCGGAGCTGTCGTTCGCGCTGCGCGAGACAGGCTCTATCGCCGGCATAAACATCACGGCGAGCCACAATCCCAAAGAATACAACGGCTACAAGGCGTACTGGTCCGACGGGGCACAGCTCCCGCCGCAGCACGCTGCGCAGGTCTCCGCATCAATGCAGAAGATCGATATTTTCAGGGATGTGAAGACGTGCGATTTCGATGAGGCCGTGAAGCGCGGAGACGTGACCGTGATCGGACGCGAAATGGATGAAAAATATATGGAGCGCGTCCTCGAGCAGTCCGTCGGCGGAAAATATGTAAAGCAGGCGGCCGATGACTTCGAAGTAGTTTACACGCCGTTCCACGGCGCCGGATATAAACTCGTGCCGGAAGTACTGACAAGACTCGGCATAAAGCACATTATCCCCGTGGAAGAACAGATGATTCCGGACGGGAATTTCCCGACCGTGAAGTCCCCCAACCCGGAAAACTCGGAAGGCTTCGCGATGGCGATAGCCCTTGCGAAGGAGAAGAACGTCGACCTCGTAATAGGAACGGATCCGGACAGCGACAGATGCGGCTGCGCCGTCCGCGCCGGTGATGACTATGTCACATTCACCGGGAACCAGATCGGCGTCCTGCTGCTCGACTACCTCATCACAATGAGGCGCGAACAGGGAACGCTCCCCGACAATGCCGCCGCGGTGAAGAGCATCGTGTCGACGCGGATGTTCGACCGCGTGTGCGAAATGAACGGCGTGACATGCGTGGAAACACTGACCGGCTTCAAGTTCATCGGGGAAAAGATAAAGGAATTCCTCGAGACGGGAGAATACACATTCCTGTTCGGCTTCGAGGAGAGCCTCGGTTTCCTTGCGGGAACTTACGCGAGAGATAAGGACGCGGTCATCGCCGCGATGCTCATATCAGAAGCGGCATGCTACTACAGGACAAAGGGCATGACGCTGTACGACGCATTGATGTCGCTGTATGAAAAGTACGGATACTACAAGGAAGTCACAGAATCATTCGTGTTCGAGGGGCTTGACGGCAAGCAGGAGATGAAGGATCTGATGGCGGGCCTCAGAGCGTCGCATCCGGCGGAGATCGGCCTTCCGGTCACGCGCGTGCGCGACTATCTGAAGGGCACGATAACCGATGTTTCGGACGGGACGGAAGTCCCGACCGGGCTCGATGAGAGCGACGTCCTGTTCTACGAGCTCGAGGACGGATGCGCCGCAGTAATACGGCCGTCCGGAACGGAACCGAAAATAAAACTGTATGTCATGGCGTGCGGCCCGGACAGCGGGACATCCGAAGAACGGTTTTCCGCCATATTAGACGCGGGAACTAAACTTCTTCAAAAGGCCTGAGCCCGCCCGTGGCGGAGGTGCATGTAACGCACAGAGCGCCTTCCGTGACCGCGAGCTCCGCGGCTCGTTCGAACGGCATCCCGCGCATCAGCGCGGCAAGATATGCGGCAATAGAAGTATCCCCGGCCCCGAGCCCGGATACTTCTTTTTTTACCTTCACAGCGTCCCGCGCGCCCCGGACGTCCGCCCATGAGGCGAGCGAACCCTGCGGGACGCCGAGCGTTTCCTCGGCGCGCCCGAAAAACTCCGCGCCGGCATTCTCGAAATACATGCCCCGCGCTCCGCATTTTATCAGAACGTTCCGGGCGCCGAGACCGCGCGATATCCCCGCGATTTTTTCAGCGTCTCGTATTTCATCGCCCCGTTCTCCCGGCATGAGAATTTCCCTTACTTCATCAATGCTCGGAACGAAGAAATCCGTATACGGCAGGACGCGTCCGAGAATGGCCCGCCAGTCGCATCGGCCGGCATCCGAGCCGGGGTCCACCGCGCAGAGATCGAGCGACGTCAGCATGCCCCGTTCCTTCGCTCCGCGGAGTATGCGCAGCAGCCCTTCGCCGTCGTTTTCATATATCTTTTTCATTGTGGACGGATGCCCGAAATGCAGCAGCCCGCATCCCCTGAGCCTGTCCCAGTCGATATCGTCCGCCGAGAACAGATCGTTCGCTCCGGGATTCTGGAGTATCGCCCGGTCAAGCCCGCGCGGCGCGAGTATCACGCTGTAGGCCGTGAATCCGTCGCCTTCGATGACGCCGCCTGCGGCATCCTCTCCCGCTGAGCGGCTCAGCATTGATAAGACCATTTTACCGAAATCGTCGCGCCCCACACGCGCGCACAGCACCGGATCCACTCCGAAAATGCTGAGAGCGATCCCGGTATTCGCGACCGGTCCGCCCGGATGCACCTCACTGCCGGTTATCCTCGTTATCGCGCCCGGCTTTATTACATCGTCGAAAGACGATGCCTCTTCATTTATGAACGTCGGACAGATGTCCACACTCAGCGCCCCCGCCACAGCGGCGCGGGGCCTTGTCTCCTTATTCGTCACAGTCTCCCGCTCTCCTTCGTAAGTCCGAGAAGAAAATCAACGACCATTGTATTGCTTTCGTCGCCGGTCAGCCGCCATTCCCAGTTGCGGCCTGTCGTTCCCGGCGTGTTTATCCGCGCTTCCGAGCCTTTCAGCAGCACGTCCTGCACCGGCAGGATGCACGTGTCCGCCTTCGAATGCATCGCGAGCTGCATCAATGCCATCGTCACTTCTTTCGAGTCGAACAGCGGCGCCTTGCCTCCGTCCGGCGCGCCGCCGAACCTCTCGCGTATATACGATGTGATGAGTTTCTGCTCGTGCACCGTCTGCGAGATGTACCACGCACGTGTCGTGTTATTGTCGTGCGTCCCGGTGTATACCACCGAGTCCGGTCCGATGTTTTCCGGAAGATACGGGTTTTTCGGATTTCCGTCGAACGCGAACTGCAGCACCTTCATCCCCGGGAATCCGGAACGCTTTATCAGCCTCCTCACGGCCGGCGTTATCGTGCCGAGATCCTCGGCAATGAACCGCCCGCCGCAGTCCCTGGCCACGGACTTGATGAATCCGAACCCCGGGCCTTTTATCCAGCGTCCCTCCGACGCGTTCTCATCCCGGTCGATCGAATAGTATGAAACCAGCCCGCGGATATGGTCGAATCTGATCACATCGTAAAGCTCGAAATTCCTGCGGATCCTGCGCTTCCACCATTCAAATCCCGTCTTCCTGTGGACCGGCCAGCGGTACAGAGGATTCCCCCATTTCTGGCCGTCCGGCGCGAACGCGTCCGGCGGACATCCCGCGACGGCCGCGGGCTCCATCTCGTCATTGAACTTGAAAAGCTCCGGATGCGTCCAGCAGTCGCAGCTCTTATATGCCGCGTAGATCGGCATGTCGCCGATGATCTCTATCCCGCTCCGGTTCGCGAAATCCTTTACCTGTTTCCATTCGCGGAAAAACTCGTACTGCGTCCATTTATAAAATTCTATTTCGCGCCCGTTGGCCTTCACGTATTCCGCGAGCGCGTCTTCGTCGCGTTCCCTGTATCTTTTTTCCCAGTCATGCCAGGCTTTCCCGCCGTGGGATTTCCTGAGCGCGGAATAGACCGCGAAGTCGCCGAGCCAGTCCGCGTTCTTTTCGCAGAACTGCTCGTAGTCCGCTCCGCCCCTGAACCGCGAGAACGCGCATCTCAGAAGCGCGGCGCGCGGCGGGATCACGCGTGCGTAGTCCACCCGCCCGGGTTCCGCCCCTTGTACAGCTGCATGATACTCTGCCATTTCACCGGCCGTGACAAGTCCCCGCCGGCTGAGCTCGCCCGGACATATGTAAAGTATCTCGCCCGCAAAACAGGACTCAGGCTGATACGGCGAATACCACCCGCCGACCGGACTCAGCGGCAGTATCTGCCAGTAGCTCTGCCCCGCCTGTCTCAGGCGCTCAATGAAAACGTATGCCGAGTCGGAAAAACATCCGACCCCGCCTTCCGACGGCAGTGAAAATACCGGCATCAGCAGTCCGCTTTTTCTTTTGCGTCTTTCCTCCATTACGCGGTCTCCTTCCGTTTCGATTGTAACATATTATACATGACGCCGGCGCCCTGAAATCGTGATATAATCAAAATGCAGGGGAACATTCGATAGATCCGGGAGGTGGCAATATGGAAATAAAAGTTGAACTCGGGAATTCCGGCATTGATGCGAAAGCGCTGGAAAACAGGCGGGCGGACGCTCTTTCGTACCTGGACCGTCTGTGGGCCGGAGAATATCATTTTACTGGATGGGTGAATGACCCGCATGAATTCACCGATGACATGATCCGCGGCGTGCAGGAGGCGGCCGACGGGATCCGTGAAAAGTGCGACGTGTTCCTGGTACTCGGCGTCGGAGGCTCGTTCATGGGCGCGAAGGCCGTGATCGACATGCTCGCGCCGGATGACGCCGATACGGAAGTTCTGTTCGCGGGATATAACTTCAGCGGGAGATACATTAACGAAATAAAGAAGAAACTCGACGGCCGGGATTTCGGGATCTGCGTGATCTCAAAATCCGGGACTACTACCGAAACATTGTCGGCGTACGGCATATTCAAGGAAATGCTGGTCGAAAAGTACGGCGCAGAAGGCGCCGCCGGCAGGACATACGTCGTGACCGAAAACAGGTCAAATTATCTGTTTGACGAAGCGACGGCGGAGGGCTGCACCATTTTCGATCTCGCGGTGGATATCGGCGGACGCTACTCCGTGCTCACGCCGGTCGGACTGCTCCCTATAGCAGTCGCGGGCATAGACATACAGGCGATGATGGAAGGGGCGAGGAAAACAGCGTCGAAGGAAGCGTTCGGCGGATCCGCGCTCGACTACGCGTGCGCGCGCGACATCCTGTACAAAGAAGGAAAGCGCATAGAAGTCTTTGAATTCTTCGATCCGTATTTCGCGTATTTCGGCGAATGGCTGAAGCAGCTGTTCGGCGAGAGCGAAGGCAAGGACGGAAAGGGCCTGTTCCCGGCATCGCTCATGTTCAGCCGCGACCTCCACTCCATGGGTCAGTTCCTGCAGCAGGGAACGCCCTGCTTCTTCGAGACTTTCATCACAGTCGACGAAGCCCCGGAAGACGCGAAGATACCGGAAGACGCGATGAAGCCGTTCGCCGGAAAGACAATAGAGCAGATAAACGTCTGCGCTCAGAAAGGCGTTCTCAATGCTCACGTCGCAGCCGGGACGCCGGTGGTTTCGATAAGCATGCCGAAACTCGACGCGTATCACGTCGGCATGATACTGTACTTCTTCGAAACGGAATGCGCCGTGTCCGCTCTGCTCTCGGGAGTCGACCCGTTCAACCAGCCGGGCGTCGAAGCGTACAAAAAGGAAATGCGCGCGTTTATAGAAGAACTCGACGACTGAGCTGTCCCGCATTGATGCAATAAAAAACAGGCTCCGCAGATAATGCGGAGCCTTATTTAATCAATGCTTATCTTGCCGTTTTTCTCTTTTTCCTTAACACAAGTCCGATCGTTCCGAGACCCGCGACAAGTCCGACCAGCGCAAGCGAGATATTTCCCCCATCGCCTGTCGTCGGATATTCGTCCGACGGAGTCGACGTTGTTGTCGTTATCGGCGTTTCATCCTGCGGATTCGATGAATCCGTCGTCGTTACCGGCGTCTCATCCTGCGGGTTATCATCCGGAGGAGTTATCGGCGTCTCGTCATTCGGCGTCAGCGAATTCGTTATCGTAAATCCGCCATCATCATCCGCGACGATCGTCGCCGAGTAGCCGCTGACATCGTCTTCGGTCACCGAGTATTCTATCGTGTTGCCTGTCAGATCCTGTTTCGGCAGGCCTTCGAATGACGCTGTCCATGCATTGCTCTCGTTAAGAACAAGTGACTTGCCTGTGTCCTCGCCGTTCGCGAGCAGTCTCACAGTTACGGAGTCAGGTCTGATGCCATTGCTGTCGCTGTCATCATCCCACACTTTAGTGACCGGGACTTCGACGACACCGTTCGTCGTATTAACGACTGTGAAACTGTTGTCACCGTTCTTCAGTACATATGAATCATAACCGTCAGGCAGACTTTCCGTGTCTTCCTCGACAGTGTATTCATATACATGGCCAGAAGCGTCCGTTCTCGGCATGTCGGTGAATGTGATAGCCGGCCATGAACCGTCTTCACTCTGAGTCATTGTTTGGATCGCGACTCTCTGGCCGTCTCTCAGGAGCCAGAACCTGACGGAATCAGGTCTGCTGGCCGTATCGCCGTTGTCATCCCATGTCTTGGCGACGGAGATGTCAACAGTGTCATCGCTGGACGATCCGATATATATTGAACCGTTCGACCCGATGCCGCCGCCGCGGGTATCCGATGAATTGCCCGTGATGTGGACCGTGGCCTTCGAAACGGCAGTCTGTATAGCCGAATCGCTCGCGCTGTAATTATTGTAAAGAGCAACAGCCGAATCCGTCGTCAATGCGTCAGCATCTATATATTCATGTGTGGTGCTGTCGAGCCAGAGGTACGGCGCTCCGCCGAGCATGAAAGGAGAAATCGTATTCTCATTGCTGTCAGTGGATTTTTCCGCTATATATATTTCTCTTCCGAGCTGCTCGCTGTCTGTCACGCGGTTACTGTATATCACGCTTCCGTTCTCGAGGCAGATCGTCGAGTCCGATGTCGGGCATCCGGCGATCCCGCCGCCGCTGTATGCAGCTTCATTATCAGTTATCTCAACATTTCTCAGTCTGAGCACGCCCGGCGGGAAATGGAAATTGTTTCTCACTCCGTAGTTTACGTACACCGCGCCGCCGCCGTACGAGCTGTCCCAGGTATCGCATTCGGCCTTGTTGCCGGAAAGCGTTCCTGCCGTGATAGTCGCTTCGGTATTAGCCTGTACGTACAGACCGCCGCCGCAGCTGTGTGCACTGTTTCCGCTTATCGTGCCGCCGCTCATGCTGAAAGTATTCTTGCCTGTATAACCTGAGCCTTCATCATATACCCATAATGCATTTCCGATGGAGCCGAGCGAGATCCCGCCGCCGCTGTACCACGAATAGTTATCGCTGACAGTGCCGCCGGTCATCGTCATGTTCGACTGTTCTCCGAGGAAAACGCCGCCGCCCGCGCTCTGATGAGAAGCACTTGCCGTACCGGCAGTATTGCCCGAAATAGTTCCCGACTCCAGGATGACGGAACCTTTATACATGGCGGCGATCCCTCCGCCGAGAATGGACGTGCAGTTTCTGACTGTACCGCCGCTGATCAGGACAGTCCCGCTGTCGACGTATACTCCGCCGCCCCTGGCGAACTCGCCGCCACTGCTGTTGTCATTGTTTTCGATAACTGCTCCGTCGTTCATGACCAGTTTCGAATTTTCACCTGATACTTCAATGACAGAACCGCTCTGAGTGACTGCGCTGCCATCTGTATTCGTTCCCGTGAACGTTATGTCCTCAAGCGTCAGCGTACCTGAAGTTACGCGGACCATATCAAATGAACCGCCGTCTTTCCTGTAGATCTTTACATTGTCGATCCCGGAAAGCGACCACGTCTCACTTCCGCTGACCTTTACTGTATTGACTATTATTATGCCTTTCGGCGAATCAAGCTTCTGCAGCGCTTCCTTCGCGGCCGCGAATGTTTTCACGGCGTTCGCTTCGGAAAGCCCGTCATTTGAATCGTTTCCCGATTCTCCGTCCAGATAGACGTAATCTCCATCGGTAACGCCCTGTGTGGTCACCGTGCCGCTTGTGCTCTTCGAAGACGAAGACGAAGACTCAGTGCCCGCGTTTTCCGTCCACTTAGCGTACAGCGTCGTATCCGCATTCACAACGTCTGTTTCAGCGTCCCAGGCATTCTCGGTAGCGGCCTCCTTGTACCAGCCTCCGAATGTCCAGCCGTCCGCTTCAAGCGTTTTCAGCTCGTCCGCCGATATCTTCTCACCGGCGTCCACCTGAATAGAGTCCGGAGCCGTCCCGTGTCCGTTCGCATCAAACGTTACCGTGTATGTGGCAGCGTTCTCCGCGTACGCGGCGCCTCCGAGCTGAGGTACGAGCGAAATGCATACGAGTACAGCCAGCAGCACGGCGAAAAACCGCGCCGCCAATGAATGCGACTCATTGTTTTTCCTGTTCTTGCTACTCAACATGGTTTTTCTCCCTAAAATTTTTTCACCAAAATACCAGTAAAAAAATCTCGCCCCTCTTGATTGATTTATTACTTAATCAATTATATACCCAAGTCAATCAATCTAAAAGAATTTTTTTAGTGTTTGCTCATTATTTTTTTGTTAAAAGTATCATAAAAATGCATTGATGCTTTTTTTAACTGCAATTCTAAAGTCCGTCAGCCTTTTGCCGAAGTTGAATGTCCTGCCCAGGGTTCCGTGCCTTTTATGGCAGTCCTATGACGGGCAATAATAGATGCGAGTCTAAGTTAAAAATGATAGAATGTGCGTATATGACTCTATTTCGATTCGGAGAGCGGCGGAAGGGGTGAAATAACTGGCATCAGATCAGGATTCCGGCTAAAATGCCAGTTATTTTTCCTCTTTTTCGACTCGGAAGACGGTGGAAAGGGTGAAATAACTGGCACCAGACTACGATTCCGAAAGCAGGTGCCAGTTATTATTCCTCTTTTTCGACTCGAAGAGCGGCTGAAACAGTGAAATAACTGGCATCAGACTAGAATCCCGAACCCAGGTGCCAGTTATTTTTCCTCTTTTTCGACTCGAAAAGCGGCTGAAACGGTGAAATAACTGGCACCAGTATTTTATTCCGAGTGCAGGTGCCAGTTATTTTCCCTCTTTTTCGACTCGAAGAGCGGCTGAAGCGGTAAAATAACTGGCATCAGACTAGGATCCCGAAAGCAGATGCCAGTTATTCTTCCCTTTTCCTACTTGATTAGCGTAATCTTCTGTTCTCACCGCTGAATTTTGTGGCGGCCGTGTCAAAAATGACGTCGGTGCACGCAATTTTTTCAACGATTGCGGGCTTAAATATCTCTCAAACTGCGATTTTGACCCGTTCCGGACCAGCGACATGCTATAAACGTTGAAAAAATTGCGTGCACCGGGCGAAAAATCACGGCGGCCGCCACAAAAACTACGTCAAATCTCGATTCCGCCCCCCTGATCCTGCCGCCGCCAGGGCCCCGGCCTTCGTTCCGACCCCCGTACCGACCCAGCCGGGAGCCCGATCCCTACCCTTTCAACGGGCCCGCTCCCCGGAACTCAGTTTCTGCACCTCCGACGAGCCGCGGGAAAAGTACACCGGGCGATTTTTGCTCCTTTTTGCTCCAAAAGTGCTCCCTAAAGCCGCAAAACGAAGCATTAAAAAGCCCGCAGCCGTTGAAATTCCAACGATGCGGGCTTTATGTTATGGTGGAGCGTACGAGGCTCGAACTCGTGACCTCTTGACTGCCAGTCAAACGCGCTCCCAGCTGCGCCAACGCCCCATGACTGTTTCCCGTGTCTTCCGACTTCGGGCTGCGATTATTAAGATACCACATTACGCACTGAAATGTCAACTGCAGGCGCCGTCTTCGCGGTTGCATCGCGATGCCCGTTGTTCTAAAATATAAACGTTATGAGCGATGTGAAAAGACTCGAAACTAAAAGACTGATCCTTGACGGCTGGCGCATGAGCGACGCGAAGGATCTTTTCGAGTACGCGCAGAACCCGAACGTCGGGCCGAACGCCGGATGGGCCGCGCACAAGAGCGTACGCGAATCGCGGTACAGGATAAGGACCATCTTCAAGCCGGAGCGGACATGGAAGATCATGCTGAAAACTCCGGAAAAGATGAGCAGTATCAAGCCGGGAACGAAATCCGAATATGAGAAGGCGATCGGGAGCATCGGCCTCACGCCGGATGTGAAGCGTCCCGATATCAGCTGCCGCGAACTTGGATATTCGCTCTCCGAAAAGTACTGGGGCCGCGGGATCATGACGGAAGCGGCCCGCGAAGTGATACGCTACGGATTCGAGGACCTGAATCTGGATATGATATCCATCACAACGGATCCGACGAACTTCCGCTCGCAGCGAGTTATTGATAAGCTCGGTTTCGTCCGGGAAGGGGTGCTGAGGAAGGCGTTCCGCTTCTATGACGGGACCGCGCACGACATCATCTGCTATTCCATGACAAGAGCGGAATGGGAAATAAACCGTAAAAGGTATGAGAATAAGGGGAAATAAAAAGAACCGCCGCTTGAGCGATGTTTCGCTTTCGCAGCGGTTCTTTCCGCCATTATGCAAACGTGTTAAGCTATGTCCTATTTGCTTTTCTTCATCTCTTCGATCATCTTCTCGACCTTGGCTTCTTCTTCAGGATCGATCTTGTAAGCATGTACGGCATCGTCCGGGAACGTCTGATCCTTTACTTCCGTTACATACTGCTTGAACGCTTTAAGGAGTTCTTCGCCGATGTTAGCATACTTCTTGACGAACTTCGGTGTGAAGTCATCATAGTATCCGACCATGTCAGCGTAAATGATGAGCTGGCCGTCGGTGTATGAACCTGCACCAATGCCGTAAATAGGAATATCGCACACAGCCTTGATAGCCTTGCCTGTTACAGTAGGAACACCTTCGACCAGGATCGACCATGCTCCGGCCTCTTCAAGAGCCTTCGCCTGCTCCATCATGCTCTTTACAGCTTCCGCGCTCTTGCCCTGAGCCTTGTATCCGCCGATCTGCGCCATGAACTGAGGCGTAAGGCCGATGTGTCCGATCGCCGCGATGCCGGCTCCCGTGATCGCCTTCATTCTCTGAACGATCAGCGGCGTGCCGCCTTCGAGCTTTACGCAGTCGCAGTCAGCTTCCTTGATGAATCTGCCCGCGTTCATGATAGCTTCTTCGTCCGAGCCCTGATATGACATGTACGGCATGTCGCCTACTACGAACGTGTTCGGAGCTCCGCGTCTTACAGCCTGGCAGTGTCTGATCTCGTCGTCCATCGTGACCGGGAATGTCGTGTCATATCCGTACTGGACCATGCCGAGCGAGTCGCCGACGAGGATCATGTCGAGTCCGGCTCTTTCCTCATACTTCGCTGTCAGGTAGTCATAACCTGTCACCCATGTTAATTTTTCTCCGTTCTCCATCATTTTAATAAAATCAGGGATAGTTTTTCTCTTGGCCATTTCGATCTCCTTTCGAACAACAATCAAATGTATTCAAGCAGCAGTTGTTATCTTTAATATAAACATATCACCGGGATGTGGTTACGTCAAACTATATAAATTAATCGTTAACATGAGGTCTTATTCAACTAAGAGGGTCCGGATCCCGTGCATTGATGCAGTAAAAAAGCGGGGCGCGGTATTGCTCCGCGCTCCGCATACATATTCATTTTAAGCGGTGAGAAATGTGCTGAGGAAATTCCGGAGACGTTCGCTTTCCGGTTCGTCGAATATCCTTTCGGCGGTCCCTTCCTCTATTATTTTCCCGTGATCCATGAACACGACTCTGTCCGCGACTTCACGCGCGAACCCCATTTCATGCGTCACGACCACCATCGTCCTGTTCTCGGCCGAAAGTTCCTTCATTACAGAGAGGACTTCGCCCGTTATCTCGGGGTCGAGAGCCGACGTCGGTTCATCGAACAGCATTATCCGCGGCTCCATCGCGAGGGCCCGCGCTATGGCAATGCGCTGCTTCTGCCCGCCGGACAGTCTTCCGGGATATTCGTCCGCCTTGTCCGAAAGCCCGACGAGTTCCAGCAGTTCGCGGCCCTTCTTTTCCGCTTCTTCCTGCGTCTTCCCCTTTACCTTCATCGGCGCATATGTGATGTTCTTCATGCACGTCATATGCGGGAACAGGTTGAAATGCTGGAATACCATTCCGGTCTCGGAGCAGATCTTCAGCAGTTCCTTGTCAGGGATATATTTCGCCTCGCGGTTCTTGTTCTTCGGGTCATCCGGAGCCGCCGAAACGATCGTCTGCCCGTCGATGATTATCGTCCCCGACGTGACGCGCGTGAGGCAGTTCACGCAGCGAAGGAGCGTGCTCTTCCCGGATCCCGACGGCCCGATGATCGCCACCGTTTCGCCTTCGTCCACCGAAAAGTCGACGCCGTCTATCGCGGTAACTGTCGGGAACTCCTTTACGATGTCCTTCATCTCAAGTATCTTCGCCATGCTACCACTCTCCCTTGCTGTCATATTTCGAAACGCGCCTTTCGAGATAGTTCGCGAAGACTGTCATCAGGAACGTGAACAGCAGGTATATAGCGCCCGCTATCACGTATGCCGTCAGGTTTACGTCCCGGCTTACGAAAACTTTCGAGTTCCTCATAAGGTCATATACGCCGATGCACGATACCAGAGCCGTGTCCTTTATGAGGACGATGGCTTCGTTCGTAACCGGCGGAAGCACGACCCTCAGCGTCTGGGGCACGATGATCCCCATCATCGTCTGGTGCTTCGTAAGTCCGAGCGAATGCGCGGCCTCGTACTGTCCTGCATCAATGCTGTTCATCCCGCCTCTGTATATCTCCGCGAAATACGCGGCGTAATTCAGCACGAACGTGATGACGGCTGTCGGGAACGGCCCGATCCTGATGCCCCAGAGTATCGGCACCATGAAATAGAAGAAGAACAGCTGCAGCAGCAGCGGGGTGCCCCTGAAGATCCAGATATAGCATTTGCAGATAAAGCGCACGACTCTGAATCTGCACGTGCTCCCCAGCGTCACCGGCAGCCCGAGAGGGAGCGAGAACAACAGAGTAAGTGCGAACAGCTCTATCATTATCAGCGTCCCCTGCAGGAGCGTCGGCATTATTCGTATGGTGTAATCGATCAACTCAGCCAATGATCATTCCTCCGTCCGGTCTAATAGTCCTCAAGAATGACAATGTCCTTGCCGAACCACTTCTTGCTGATCTTCGCGGCCGTGCCGTTGTCGATGAGTGTCTGCAGTGCGTCGTTCACTTTATTCGTGAGCTCTTTATCGCTTTTCCTGAATCCTATTGCGTAATAATCGTTTCCGAAATCATAATCGCATGTGTACAGGTTCTCGTCCATCTTCGTGTTCTTGTAATTTCCGAGCACTTCGTCGATGGCGATGCAGTCCACTCTGCCGGCCTTCATATCGAGGATCGCCTCGTCGTATGTATCGTATTCCGTGACATTGTCCTTGAAGTTATCGTAGTTCTTGTCCTTCTGGATCATTTCGAGAGCGGACGAATCCTTCTGCGTTCCGATCTTGAGATCCTCGAGATCCGTCGAGGAGCCCACTTTCAGATTCTTGTCCGTCGTCATGATGATTATCTTATTGTTAAGATATTTCTTTGAGAGAGACATGCTCTTCTGGCGTTCTTCTGTCGCCGACAGGCCGTTCCAGATGCAGTCGATGTCCTTCGATTTGAGTTCGAGTTCCTTCGAATCCCAGTCGATCGGCTTGAACGTCGCCTTTATGCCGAGTTCCTTGCATACGGCCTTCGCCATGTCGATATCGAAGCCGACGAGATTCCCGTCATCATCTCTGAAACCCATCGGCGCGAATGTGTCATCAAGGCCTATTACCAGTTCACCGTTATCCTTGATGTCCGACCATGATGAATCGTCCGAACTCTGTCCGCACGCGGAAAGCGTCAGAACGCAGCACAGCGTTACAGCCAGGGCCAGAAGTCCTTTAATGTACTTTTTCATTTCTCTACCCTCCGAAACAAAACAGTTCTCTGAAATTGCTGCGGTGCGCTTGTTTTATCGCTTTATCATTCTAAAGCGATGAAGAAGGCCGCACCGAAAGCAATTATATCATAATCGGACATGCCGTTCAACACGCAAAAGGAGGCCGCCCCTCGCAGGCAGCCTCCCGTAAACGGATCATTCGAACTCAGTTTATTTGCATTCCTCTATCATTTCCTTGAATCTCGGGATCGAGCCCTTTATCGTCTGCTCCGATACGCAGTAGCAGAGTCTGAAGTATTCCGGGCAGCCGAATCCGTCTCCCGGAACAAGCAGCACGTCGTGCTTCTTTCCGATCTCGCTGAATTCCTTGGAATTCCCGTTAGGCGCCTTTACGAACAGATAGAACGCGCCCGCAGGGTTCGCCATTTCGTAGCCCGCTTCCTTGAGGCCGGCCATGAGCAGGTCTCTGTTTCTCTTGTAGACCTCAAGATTCGGTCTGCTCTTGACGACTTTTTCGATGACACGCTGGAACAATGCCGGCGCGCATACGTATCCGAGTCCCCTGACTGCGCCCGCGATTGCGGCATAGACCGTTTTCCAGTCATCGACGCATGGCGGCACGGCGATGTATCCGATACGTTCGCCCGGGAGCGACAGCGACTTACTGTAAGAGTAGCCGATGATCGTGTTGTTGTAGATCGCCGGAACGTACGGTACTTCCGATCCGTCGTAAACGAGTTCCCTGTAAGGCTCGTCCGAGATGATGTAGATCGGATGCCCGACTTCTTTGCTCTTCCTTGTAAGGAGATCTGCCAGTTTCTCAAGCGTCTCGCGCGAATAGATAACTCCGGACGGGTTGTTCGGCGTATTGATTATCACGCCCTGCGTGTTCTTGTTCAGCACAGCTTCGAGTTTTTCGAAGTTGATCTGGAAATCAGGGATATCCGCGTCCACGACAACGAGTTTACCGCCCTGGACACCGGCGAATACGCTGTATTCCGGGAAGAACGGCGCGATCGCGACGAACTCCGAGTTTTCATCTATTGTGAGCGCCGCGATAGGCGCGACCAGGGCCGCAGCGGCTCCTACCGTCATGAACAGGTTCTCTGCCTTCAGATCACATCCGTATCTGTCGTTCAGATCGTCCGCGATAGCCTTCTTCGTGCTGTCGTTTCCGGACGCGCTTGTGTATCCGTGCACCTGCACGCTGTCTACATTCTTGATAATGTCGATAATCGCTTCATTAACTTCCGGCGGCGCGGGTTCGCTCGGATTCCCGATCGAGAAGTCAAAAACGTTCTCGGGGCCTACGACCTTCGCGCGCTTCTTTCCGAATTCAAACAGTTCCCTTATTGCGGAACCCTGTGAGCCGAATCCGTAAAATCTTTCATTGACCATTGATTTCTCCTCCTTGAGTAATAATAGTACTGTAAGCTGCTATATAAAAACTCATTTTGGTATTCATTACCTATAATATATACCCTCCAGTAACGGGAGTGTCAACCTCGCAAAGAAAAAACAGGACGCTTTCGCGCCCTGTCATTACTATCATCTGTTTTATATGTTTACGCCGATCTGCGTCTCTTCTTTCTCGCGTTCCTCACGATGCCGACAAAGTCTTTAATGAGTATCGCCGTCACGCCCCAGATGCTGTGTCCGTCATAGGAGTACACCGGGATATCGCGGCGTCCCTTATACCAGTCGTATCCTCTTTCGCCGACTCCGATCTCGTCGTTCAGAGTGTCGTCAGTGTTTCTCTGTATGACGTCCAGATGATGCATGTGCGGATCGTTCTCTATGAAAAATTCCGCCGGGACCGTGAAGACCTCACGCACTTCGTCGCTCCTGTACACGGTATCTAATACCGTATCGACCGCGCTTTCATCTATGCGGCCCACGAAGCAGTAGATCTTTACTCCGGTCACGCCGTGATATGTGTCCATCTGACTTATGATCCTGATGCCGCGGTTATCGAGCCCGAGCTCCTCACTTGCCTCGCGCCTCACGCATTGCTCGGGCGCTTCGCCCGGCTGCATTTCCCCTCCGGGGAAGCATATCTCTCCCGGGATATGGAGTTCTCCCTTACTCCTGATCTCAAACAGCAGGCAGTCTTTTCCGTCGACCATGACAAGCGGTATGACGCAGGCGAAATACCTCCGCACGTCTGCGGCCCTTGACTGCCGCCCCGAGAATATGACGTCGAGTTCGTTCTCTCCGACATATTCCTCGTCCTCGATCCTTTCGACATGCACCGTATCATACAGTGTCAGGAACGAAGCCGTGATCAGGATGATTATCCCGACGATCGTGTTCCACTTTACGGTCTCGCCGAGGATGAGCACCGCGAGCACCGGCGCTATGGCCGGTTTTATGAAAAACGCTATCGACCCCGTCGAGGCGTCCGAATATCTGATGGCGATGAAGTAGAACATGTATCCGAGCCCGGTCACGACGATGCCGCAGTATGCGAACGCTGCCCAGTGCTCCGCGATCCCGGAGATGATCGGGCGTCCGGTCACGGCCAGGACAATGAACAGTTCAAGCGAGCCGAGAATGAAACTGATGCTGGTCTGCGTGAACGTGCCGAGCCTGCCGATGCTCCGCTTGCCCATGACCGTATATATCGAAAACGTCACGGCCGCGAACAGCATGAGCGCCACGCCGACGACCGTATTCCCCTCCTGTATCTGCCACGGCCTTATCATGAAAAACGCCGCTATCAGTCCGAGGCCGAATGACATCCATTTCAGCCTCGTCATTTTCTCACTCGTGAACAGGTCCGCGATAACCATCGTGAACAGCGGGTTGAGACAGAAAAGCGCAGCGGCTGTCGCGGCATTGCTTCTCATAACGCCGAGCTGGAAGCACAGCATGCTTATCGCGATGCCGACCGTTCCGAGCAGCAGCATCCAGAAAATATCATGAAGATCGATGTGTGTGTTGCGATCCTTGATTTCTTTCGCCGCGAACGGAAGCAGTATCACTCCGCCTATCAGAAAACGGATGCACGTCATTTGCACTGAGTCGATGCTCCGGCCGGAAAGCTTCAGCGCGACTTCCATCGTACCGAACAGCAATGCGGTCATGCATACGCAAAACACGACTTTTTTCATAAAAGAAACTTCCTTTCAACAAACACTGTTGATCAGCCGGCCTTCTGCTCTTTCAGAATGTCCCTGATCTCCGTGAGCAGTTCTTCCTGCGTCGGAGCAGCGGCCTCTTCATCTTCCTTTTTCGCGCCCACCAGCGTCCTCGCGGCTCTGTCCATCCTGTTTATTCCCTTGATGATGAGGAACATCACCAGTGCGATGAGCACGAATGAGATCGTCTGCTGGATGACCATGCCGTATTTGATCGACGCGCTCCCCACTGTGAACGCAAGAGAACTGAAATCGATCCCTCCGATCACGATACCGATTATCGGCGTGATGATGCCGTCAACAAGCGCATTTACGATCGCGGTGAAGGCAGTGCCGAGGACCACGGCGACAGCCATGTCCATCGCATTGCCCTTGAACGCGAACTCCTTGAATTCTTTCCACATACTCAATACCTTCCTTTTGCATTACGGATGAAAAAACCCGCCGTTCCTATAATACTACCGACCGCCCGCAATTGTACAGCACGCATTTTCATGATAAAATTTACCTACAGTCAATACTTGTGAGAATGCGGAGGGAACTATGCATACTACTATCGTTTACACTCATCCGTATAACGGAAGTTACAACCGCGCTATCCTCGACAACGCGAGCGACGCGCTGAATGAAGCAGGAAAGGACCTGTTCGTCATTGACCTCTATCGCGACGGATTCGAGCCGGCCATGACAAAGCGGGAGCTCGAATATTTCAGCCACGGTGAACCGATAGATTCCATGGTGAGCCAGTATCAGGTGATCCTGAAAAACACCGACGAGATCATTTTCATTTTCCCGATCTGGTGGCACAATGCGCCCGCCATGCTGCGCGGCTTCCTTGACAAGGTCATGCTCAAGGGTGCGGCGTATAACGAAGAAGGAAACGAAATGATCCCGATCTGGGATATCCGGAAGACAACGGTCGTCACTACATCGGAGGCGACGACGGAAACACTCGTTAACGACTGCGGGAACCCGATAGGCGGGACATTCATCAATGCGACGCTCAAGGGTCTCGGGATGACCGGCGGCGTGTGGCTGAATCTCGGACACATAAAGGAAACGACCGATACCGAAAGGGCCGAATTCCTCGAGAAAGTGCGTAAAACCGTCGTGAGATAATAAACCGGATAACAATAAGAGGGACGCCCGAACGGCATCCCTCTTTATTTCATATTATTCAATGGGTCTCATGTCCGGTTTGTTTTCCTGCAGCTCAAGCATCCTCTGGATTATCGTGACCGTATCCTCCACTCCGAACAATCCTGTATTCAGGCAGACGTCGTAACTTTCCTTCGCGCCCCATTTCTGCGATGTGTAGAACGAATAGTACTGCGCTCTTTCCTTGTCCACCTTCTTTATGAGCTTCGACGCTTCGTTCTCCGAGAGATCCTCCCTTTCCATGACCGTCTTCACGCGCATGTCAAACGGCGCGTAAAGGAATATCCGGAGCACCTTCTTATACTCGTGGAGTATGAAATCGGCGTGTCTGCCGATAATGATGCACGGACCTTCGTTCGCGATCTCTTTTATCGCGTTGTCGAACGCCGCGGAGACCTCCGTGCTCACGCGGCTCGCCGGATTGATCGAATAGCCGAGGGAATACGGATCGAGCGCCATCGCGAACGAAAGCCTCCGCGTGTTTTCGTCGCAGTCTTCGAAAACGCCCTGGCTGATGCCGCTTCCCTCCGCCGCGCGGGCGAGTATCTCCTTATCATAGTAAGGGATGTTCTCGCGCCGTGCGAGTTCGATGCCCACCGCGCGTCCGTTTGAACCGTATTGTCTTCCTATTGTTATTATCGAGCTTTTAATCATTTCAGTTACCTCTTCCAAAAATATTATACCACCCGTCACGGAAAAAATGAAAACACCTTTTTCTATGCTATAATATGATTATTATGGCAATACCGGATACAATGATAGGTAAATTTTTCATCACGTTTTTCGCGTCTATGGTTCCCGTAACGGAACTCCGCGCCGGCATCCCGTTCGGGTACGGCATCGGTCTTCCGATATGGACCGCCTATATCGCGGCCGTACTCGGGAACATAGTCCCTGTGCCGTTTCTTCTGATTTTCCTGAAGAAACTGTTCAACTGGATGAAAACTTTCAAGAGACTCGGCGCGTTCGCCGAGCGCCTGGAACAGAAGGGCCACCTCAAGAGCGGGAAGGTAAAGAAGTACGGTCCGCTCGGCCTTGCGCTGTTCGTCGCGATCCCGCTTCCCGGCACCGGCGGATGGACGGGATCTCTTGTCGCGTCCATCATGGAGATAGATGTGAAAAAAGCGACAGCCTATATCATCGCGGGACTTCTCGTCGCGGGAGTGATAGTGTCGCTTATCACGGTAGGCGTTTTCCGCTTAGTCTAACCCTCGCCTCCCATGCGTTCCTGTTTCACTTTGTGATCTATGACATGGCGCCGCGCGAGCTCGGCGGTTATCTCATCGAGAGATATCCCGGCCTCCACGAGCATCACGAGTACATGATACGCGAGATCGGCCGTTTCGTATATCGTCTCGGCGCGGTCTTTTTTCGTGGCCGCGATAATGACCTCCGTGCTCTCCTCGCCGACTTTCTTCATTATTTTCTCGATGCCCTTGTCGAACAGGTAGCTCGTATAGCTGCCTTCCTTCGGTTCGGTCTTCCGGCCCTCGATAAGCCTGTAAAGACCTTCATATGAGAAATCGTTCTGGGAATCGCTCTGGTACACTTTGTTGAAGAAACAGCTTTCCGCGCCGGTATGGCACGCCGGTCCGTCCTTTATGACCTCGACAACGAGCGCATCGCTGTCGCAGTCCGCCGTGATCGTCACGACATGCTGGAAATTCCCGGACGTTTCCCCCTTGCGCCAGAGTTCCTGCCGGCTCCTGCTCCAGAAGCACGTCTTCCCCTCGCGCATTGTTATATCAAGGCTCTCCTTATTCATGTACGCCACCGTCAGGACCTTCTTCGAATAGAAATCCTGCACGACGGCCGGCACGAGCCCCTTCTCGTCAAACTTCACAGCGGCGAGCGCCTCCGCGTTCACCGTTCCCATGTATCCTTCCATCACGCATTGCTCCTTCTTATATCATCAATGCCTAATTCTCACTTCTATGCCCTCGCTTCTGAGGTATTCCTTCAGGTCGGGGATCTTTACTTCCCCGAAGTGGAAGATGCTCGCAGCGAGTCCGGCATCCATGCCCTTATGCCTGAACAGCTCAGCGAAGTCTTCCATCTTTCCTGCTCCGCCCGACGCGACGATCGGGACCGACACCTTCGAGGCGACGATGTCGAGGAGCTCGAGGTCGAACCCGCCCTTCACGCCGTCGGTATCGATGCTGTTCACGACGAGCTCGCCGGCTCCGCGGGCGACGCCGTCCTCTATCCATTTTATCGCGTCTATCCCGGTGTCCGTCCGGCCGCCGTCCGTGAAAAGATGGAACTCGCCGTCAACGCGCTTTATGTCCGTCGAAAGGACGACGCACTGATCGCCGTAAAGGCGCGACGCCTCGGTTATGAGGTCCGGATTTTTTATCGCGCCGCTGTTCACGCTGACCTTGTCGGCTCCGCATTTGAGCACGCGGTCAAAGTCCTCGATCGTGTTTATCCCGCCTCCGACTGTCAGCGGGATGAATATCTGCGACGCCACGCTCGTCAGGACGTCGCTGAATATCGCGCGTCCCTCTATGCTCGCGGTGATGTCGTAGAACACGAGCTCATCGGCGCCGCTCCTGTTGTAGAGCGCAGCCATTTCCACAGGATCCGCGACAGCGCGCACACCCTTGAAGTTTACGCCTTTTACTACCTTGCCGTCCTTGATGTCCAGGCATGGGACTATCCTCTTCGTAATCATTGCTCTTCTCCGCTCATTTCAATGGCCTCAGCCAGATCTATCTTACCCGTGTACAGCGCCTTTCCGAGTATTGCGGCATATGTCACGCCCCGGAGCTGCTCTATCTCACTGATGTCCGTGATGCCGCCGGAAGCTGTGATCTTCAGGCCGCACACCTCTTTCAGTTTCCTGTACACCTCTATATTCGTACCCGTTTCGCTGCCGTCGCGCGCGATGTCGGTAAATATCACGGCGTCCGTCCCGATGCTCTCGAGATATCTGCAGAATCCGAAACTGTCGATATCGGTCACGGTCTTCCATCCGTGGATGGCCACCTTCCCGTCCTTCGCGTCGACTCCGACGGCGATCCTGTCACCGTACTCCTTTACGGAGCGCTCCAGGAACTCTCTGTCCTCCACCGCGGCGGAGCCGAGTATCACTCTGCCGGCACCCGCTTCGAGATATTTTTCTATCCTGCCGCGGTCTCTGATGCCGCCGCCGATCTCGACATAGAGCCCGGTGCTTTCAACAATGCTTTTTATCGTATCGAAGTTCACGAGCTCGCCGTCCTTCGCGCCGTCAAGATCCACGAGATGCAGGTATTTCGCTCCCGCGCTCTCGAATCCGCGCGCCGTGGATACGGGATCTTCTCCGTATATCGTCATCCTGTCGTAGTCGCCCTGTACGAGGCGCACGACTTTTCCGTCTCTTATGTCTATTGCCGGGAATATCTTCATGCGCTCCTCCGTTTACAGCCTGCAGAACCCGCGCAGGATGTCGAGCCCCGCTTCCCCGCTCTTCTCGGGGTGGAACTGCGTCCCGCACACATTTCCGTTCCTTACCGTCGCCGTGATCTCCGTCCCGTAGTTTACAGTAGCCGTCGTGTAGTCGCCCGGCGGTGCGAAAAACCCGTGGACAAAGTAAACGTAATCTCCGCTGTGCGCGTATTTGAACAGCGGGTCGTCGGGCGCCTTGATGTCAAGATCATTCCAGCCGATCTGCGGTATCTTGAGATCCCCGACCCTGCCTTCCATGGATACGATATCTCCGTGGATGAGTCCGAGACCCTTATGCACTCCGTATTCGAAACTGCGGTCGAACAGGAGCTGCATGCCGAGGCAAATGCCGAGCATCGGCTTTCCGGCATCCACTTCTTCGAATATCGTGTCGACCAGTCCCGTGTCATACAGTTTCTTTGCCGCGTCCTCGAACGCGCCGACCCCGGGCAGGATTATTCTGTCCGCGGCTCTGATGTCTTCGGCCTCTCCCGTGACCTTCGTCTCCGCTCCGATATACTTGAGGGATGATGAAAGGGAAAAGAGATTACCCACTCCGTAATCGATTATCGCTATCATGACTCCTCCTCACTGCGCATCCGCGCGTCCATGTCAGAGAACTCCCTTCGTCGACGGGATCTCGCCGGCGAACCGTTCGTCTATCGATACAGCCTCGGCAAGCGCCCTCGCGAGGCCTTTGAACATTGCTTCTATTATATGGTGCGAATTCACGCCCGAGATCTGGACTATATGGAGCGTCAGACCGAGCTCGCGTGAAAACGCCGTCATGAATTCCTGCACGAGCTCCGTGTCGAAATCACCGACCTTCTGCGTCGGGATATCGGCATTGAAGCTGAGGCACGCCCGCCCGCTGATGTCGAGCGCGATCTGTACGAGCGCCTCGTCCATCGGAAGGAGCATCGAACCGTAGCGGCGGATTCCCTTCTTGTCGCCGAGCGCTTCCCGGAATGCGTCTCCGAGTACGATCCCGATATCTTCTACGGAATGATGGTAGTCGACGTTCGTGTCGCCCGCGCATCTCACGGTGAGGTCGAACCTCCCGTGCCTGGCGAACAGTTCGAGCATATGGTCGAGGAACCCTGCGCCCGTATCGATATCGAACGTCCCCGTCCCGTCGAGGTCGAGCGTGACCCTTATGTCAGTCTCGGCCGTCTTTCTGCTGATTTCGCTCTTTCTCATTTCAGATCTCCTTAAGTATCTCCTTCGTCGCCCTGATCAGTTCGTCCATCTGCCTGTCGGTTCCGATCGTGATCCTGACGTAATCCTTTATCTTTTCATTGTCGAAGTGGCGGACGACAATGTTCCGCTCACGCAGTTTTCTGAAATACACCTCGCCCGGCATCTTTTCGTGCTTCACAAAGATGAAATTCGTCATCGAATGCGTCGACCTGAATCCGAGCTCTTTCAGTTCGCGTTCGGTGCGCTCGCGCGTTTTCATGATCATCTCGCATGTGAGGCGGAAATATTTCCGGTCGTCCAGAGCTTCCTTCGCGGCCGCCATCGCCACCCTGTCGATGTTGTACGGGTTGAAGCTGAACTTGAGCTTCTTCATGTCGATGATCACATCCTCGTTCGCCATGCACCAGCCTACGCGCAGTCCCGCGAGGCCGAGGCTCTTTGATGTTGTCCTGATGATCATCAGGTTGTCATATTTATCTATGAGCGGCGCTGCCGACTCGGCTCCGAAATCGACGTATGCCTCGTCAACGACCACGAGGTGGTCCCGGTTCGCCTTCAGCAGCTCTTCTATCTCCTGTACCTTCACGGCCAGCCCCGTCGGCGCGTTCGGGTTCGCTATCACGACTGTCCCGTCGACGCCCTTGAACGCATCAATGTCGAGTGACAGATCGTCTTTCAGCGGCACCGAATGGAACTGACATCCGAAAACGCTCGCGAACACCGGATAAAAACCGTAACTGATCTCTGGGAAATATATGTGGTTCCCGAATCCCATGAATACGAACGCAAGAGTCTCGTCCGATCCGTTTCCCGCCATAACCTGCTCCGGCCTTACTCCGCACGCCGAAGCTATCGACTTCGTGAGTTCCGTCGCTTCGGGATCAGGGTACAGCATCAGCATATCCGCTTCCGTATCGCGTATCGCCTTCATGGCGTTCGGGGACGGTCCGTACGGATTTTCGTTCGTGTTCAGCTTGATGATCTTCTCATCGCCCTGCGGCTGTTCTCCCGGCGTGTACGGCTGGATATCTCTAAGACTCTCATTCAGAAACCTGCTCATTTTTCCTCTCCTTCTACCTGCTCAGCAAGCCTTTCGACCATGTCAGTGATCGCTTTTGTCTGGAATTTATAACTTGATTTATTCGCGATGAATCTCGCGCTTATATCCTTGAACGCGTCAAGCACTTCAAGGTTGTTCGCCTTCAGCGTATTGCCCGTTTCCACGATATCGACTATCACATCCGACAGCCCGGTGATCGGTCCGAGCTCTATGCTGCCGCGCAGGTATATTATCTCCATGTCGCGGCTTTTGTCGCTGTAATAATGCTTTGCGACGTTCACGTATTTTGTGGCAACGCGCAGCGTCCTGTTCCTGTCCTCTCTGTATCCCTTCGGCGCCGCGACGCACATCCTGCATTTCCCGACTCCGAGATCCAGGAGTTCATAGACGTCCGGTTCCTCCTCGAGAAGGATGTCTTTCCCGACGATCCCCACGTCCGCCGCATGATGCTCCACATACACCTGCACGTCTCCCGGCTTCACAAGAAAGAACCGGAGTCCCTTCTTCTTATTCTCTATAACAAGCTCTCTGTTTATGTCATTATACGCCGGACAGTCGAACCCCGCTTTCTCGAACATCGAATACACGGAGTCTCCGAGCCGTCCCTTCGGCAATGCTATGTTCAGCATGTCACTTTTCCTTCCTTACAAGTTCTCCGTTTTTCATCCTCGCGACTTCTCCGAACTTCATTCCCTTCGGCCTCGTCCGTTCGGTCATCACGCTGAGCCCCTGCTTCCTGAGGGACGCCGCCGCCTTCGCGATTTTTACCGGATCTTCGTTCTTTCCGTACAGCAGCAGCACATCCGCGTCGTTCCCCGGCTTCTCGCGCGCCATCTGCGAAAGCTCGCTCAGATACAGCCCGAAACCGATCGCGCCGCATTGCTTCCCGAACTTCTTCATCGCTTCGTCGTACTGCCCTCCGGACAGCACCTGCCTCCCCAGCTGCCTGAAGAACCCGCGGAATATTATCCCGTTGTAGTACACTGTGTCATGAACGAGAGAAAGATCCACCTGCACGTTCGCGCCCGCGCCCATGGCGCGCATTATCTCATATACCCGCAGGATCTGATCAAGGCCGCTCTGCATTGCTTCTGTCTTCACAAGCTTCGAAGCGCGTCTCACGGTCTGCCTGACCGGCCCGAACAGTGTCGGGATCACGGCGAGCTGCTCCGCGTCTTTCTGCGGAAGGCCGACCTTCTTCGCGACTTTGATTATCCCGGGAGCGTTCTTGCGCCGGATGAGATTCAGGAAATGCACGTAATCGCCGATCTCGAGACGGAGGCTCTCCAGGAATCCCATGACGAAGCTCATATGCGACATTTCGAAGATGTATTCCGGATCGATCAGCCTGAGCGTCTTGACCGCGAGCGACGTTGCCTCGGCAATGCCGTATTCGTCGACATTCCCCAGGTGCTCAAGTCCCATCTGTTCTATTTCCACGAAATTTCTTCCCTCGCGGTCCTCGCGGCAGACGTTTTCTATATAGTAGAGCCGCTCGCTCGAATCAATGTTCGCATTCGTGTCCTTTATGATCGACAGTGTGACGTCGGGCTTGAACGCCATGAGCCGGCCGTCGAGATCCGTGAATGTCAGGACCTTGTCGCCGGTAATGAAATCCATGTTCGCGGCGTACAGATTGTACTCCTCGAACCTGCCCATCTTGTATTTTTTATACCCGTACTGCTCGTACAGGGCTCTTATTTCAAGTTCCGCCGCCTCCGCGGCAGTGAGATTCGCTTTCCGTTTTGCCATATTCCTCTCTCTCTGTTCCAGTTTACTGCGCGGGTCCGGGCCTCATGCCGGGCCGGCGTTTCGCAATGCCTCATGATCACGGGCCCCGGGACCTCATGCTCCTGTGCCGGGCTGCCGGTCCTGCATGCCGGATCCGATGCCGCGGGCATGACCCGCGAACGGCCGCTTCCGGACTCTGTTCTATTGTACAACAAAATCCGGATAATGTCTTAATCAATGCGCTGCGCCCTGCCGCGCGGGATGCGGACTGATCCGGCCGTGCGGTGGCGGACTGATCCTTCCGTGCGGTGGCGGACTGATCCTTCCGTGCGGGATCCGGACTTCCGGCCGTGCGGGATTCGAACTTCCGCCCGTGCGGGATGCGGACTTCCGGCCGCGCGGGATTCAAACTTCCGTCTGTGCGGAGTCCGGACTGATCCGGCCGTGCGCTTTCGTGTGCTAAAGCGATAAATTGATAAAGTACTCGCCCTGATATTATAACACGCTGAAATGCCTTGTCAACAGACCGCGCGGCCGCCTGAAATGACCGCCGATGCGCTTTTGTTTCCGGCTTCTGTGACCCTGCACGCATCGGCGCACCTTTTAAGTATAGAAGGAACGCAGATGCAGCCATAACTCGGAATCCCTGAGCCGGAGCGCATCTGCGCACCGCTTTAAGCGGCGATGCGGGCCGCTTTTGCTCCGCCCCGGGACCCTGCGAAACGGAAAATGAGCAAATAAGGTGGGGATTTTTTCATATAGGAAATTCCCCCACCCTTTTTTGTGGGATACAGGCTCTGAAATTGCCTGATTTTGGAAAAACCGATTTTCTGCCCCGAACGAGGCCCTGAAAACGTTGGAAATCAGGTGGGGAGTTTTCAAATATCGAAATTACCCCACCTTATTTGCTCATTCCTGTTCCGGCGGAGCCTGACATCCGGCCATCGCCCGGCCCTGCTGTCTCCTGACCGCCGACCAGCGCCCCTGTCCGCCGCCCTTTTCTCCTCTTCACCGGCCATCGCCCGCTCTCCCGTCACATGATCACCGGCCATCGCCCGGCCCCGCCGGCGTCCGCCCGCCTGCTCACCCCGCGGCCCGCATCGCCGCACCCAGTACTGAGAACCGGTCCCCGTTCCCGCGCCGCTGTGCTATAATTATCCCTGTACAGTACCAGATCCACGGAGGCCTGTTTTGAAACACGAAGACAGTAAAAAAGAACAAAATCAGGAAAGCGGCGCGCTGAGGCCGGAAGACCGGTCCGGGGACCGGTGCTCCCACGGGGCCCCGCAGGACCCGGGTCCCGGGCTCCGGGACCCGCGGCACAGCGGCCCGGCGCAGGACACGAAGCCCCGGGCCAAAACCACACAGAACTCCGGCGCCCGGCTCTCTCAGGCCATGGTCTTCATTATCCTGTTCGGGATCGTGAGCCTGTTCTCCGACATGACCCACGAAGGCGCATCAAGCATACGCGGAGTCTACCTCGCATTGCTGGGGGCGTCGGCCGGGACGATCGGATTCGTGTCGGGGCTCGGCGAGCTCGTCGGGTATTCGATGCGCATCGTTTTCGGAAGGATCACGGACCGCACGAAGAAGTACTGGCCGATGGTCATTGCCGGATATGTGATCGACATACTCGCAGTGCCGGCGCTCGCACTGGTAGGGAGGCACGGCTGGATCGCGGCCTGCGCCCTGCTCGTCATCCAGAAAACAGGGAAAGCAATAAAAAAGCCCGCGAAGGACACGGTCATGTCGTTCGCGGCGTCGCAGGAAGGCGTCGGGAAAAGCTTCGGCATCCAGGAGCTGCTCGACCAGATCGGAGCGTTCGCCGGACCGGTCATGCTGTATCTTGTGATGCTCCTTAAGACATCCGGCACGACGTTCGAAGTCTACCGCCTCTGTTTCGCGGTACTCGCGATCCCGGGCGCGATAACACTCATCTTCCTGATCCTCACGCGCCGGAAATTCCCTGAGCCGGAAAAATTCGAACCGGAGCCGGAAGAATACGTTCCGTTCAAAATGAAGAAAGAATTCATATTCTACATCGCCGGGATCAGCGTATTCGCGTTCGGATTCATTGATTATTCGATAGTCATCATGCACGTCTCGAAGTCATACACAAGCATCATTAGCGGAGACGTTATCCCGCTGTTTTATGCGGCGGCAATGCTGGTCGACGCTGTTTCGGCTCTCCTGTTCGGCATACTTTACGACAGACACGGGGTCAGAGTTCTCGCGCTGGCGTCACTCGTCACCGCCCCGTTCCCGATCCTTCTGTTCAGTATGCGCTCGGTCCCTGTCCTCATGACCGGCATCGCTCTCTGGGGGATCGGCATGGGCGCACAGGAATCGATCATGAAGGCGGCTGTAACGACAATGATCCCGAAATCCAGCCGTGCGACCGGATACGGGATCTTTGAATGCTCGTTCGGTATTTTCTGGTTCCTCGGGAGCTGGCTGCTCGGATCGCTGTATGACATCAGCATCACCGCTATGATAGCGGTCTCCGTTTCGGCCCAGCTCGCATCGATACCGTTCTATTTCATCTCCGCTTCGAAAAAGAAGCACTGAGATCACTTTTTTTCAAGTGCCTTCTTTCCGCTGTGGATGCGGTTCATCGTGAGGTCGACCGCGGCAAGCTGCGACGCGCACATTTTGAGGTCCGCCGCGTCCGCATCGCTGACCCCGCCTTCGCGCTTGTACTTCAGCTCGTGCTCGAGGCTCGCCCACGTATCCATCGCGATCGTCCTGATCTGGATCTCGACCGGCACTTTTTCGACGCGCTCTATCTGGAAAACCGGGATCAGGACTATCAGATGAAGGCTCCGGTAGCCGCTCGGCTTCGGATTCATGATGTAATCCTTCTCGCGGACCAGCTCGACGTCCGACTGCTGGAGCAGCAGCCTCTCGATCATATACACGTCCTCAAGATAATTGCAGATGACCCTTACGCCGGCAATGTCCGTGATCTTCCGGATGTTCTCCATCCTGAAATCATATCCCTTTTTCGTCAGCTTGGTGAACGTACTCTGTATCGACTTTACGCGCGACTCCATGTGATGGATCGGGCTGTACCCGCGCTTCGCGTGGAACTCGTCATCCAGTATCTCGAGCTTCGTGCTCACCTCCCGGATCGCGGAATGATAAAGATTCCGCATCAGCATGAACTGCTGCGCCTCGTCTGCGACCTCGCGGAGCTCCGGCGGCAGGCTGTCCACATCAATACCGATATCCTCTTTTTTCTCAAGTATCATTTCGTGCCTCCATGCATTGATTATACTACCACACCTTTAAAAAACCTCAATACTGTGATCACGTGATGTCTATCTGACACGACCTCATGGTCTCGAGCGCGGCTTCATGCTTTTCCGGCGTGACTCCCGCGCAGCAATGCGGATCGACCGAGATATGAGTTTCCGGCAGGAACGCCTTCAGCAGTTCCGCATTGGATACGACGCAGATGTCCGTGCAGAGCCCGGCCAGTTCGATCTCTATCTCTTCGCCGCCTGCGATCCTCTTCATTTCCTGCGCCAGTTCGACCGACCCGAACCCGGGCTTGTCGATCACATGAGATCCCGGCACGTATTCTTCGATCTCCGGAACGAGCTGCCAGCCCGGCGTTCCCTTTATGCAATGCTCAACGGGCAGGTTCCGCCCTTCCTGCGTTTTGAGGTAATCGGGTCCGTGCGTGTCCCGCGTGGCCCAGACGTCCTCCGGCGGATAAGACCGCATCTTTTCGATGACCGCCGGCACGATGCCCTCAGCTTCCTTCGTTCCGAGAGACCCGTCAATAAAATCTTTCTGCATGTCGATAATGATCAGAATCTTTCTCATGATACCCACCGTCCTTAACTGTATTCTAACCGAAAATACCGCTCATGTAAAAACCGGGTCGCATCTTCTATTGACATCTTCAGCGGCCCGGAGTAGTATGGTTGTCGCGGCAACGGTTTTCCGGGCAACTGTCCCGGCGGGAGCCGCAATTACAATGAAAGGGAGCATTGATGGGAAAGCACAGTATTTTCGGAACGACCTCCATCCTCTACCGCTGTTCGAAGAAATATTTCACGCGCGGGGAGGAAATCCTGAGGTTCAGGGAATGCCACCCGCCGTATCTGATGGCGGTGGCCGAGAATGAAGGATGCGATCAGGAAACGATCGCGAATTATACGCATATAAACAAGGGCCGGGTCGCGAAGGTCCTGAGCGGGCTCGAGGATCTCGGGTACATCAGACGCGAGCATCCAGAGGGGGACCGGCGCAGGAACCTTATCTACCTTACAGACAAGGGGCGCGAAACGATCCCGCGTCTCCATAAATTCGAAGACGACTTCAACGAGATAATAACCAGGGGAATGAGCGACGAGCAGAAAGAGGACTTCATGGCGCTGCTCAGTATCGCCGCGTTCAACGCGCTTACCGAGATGGACGTCTGCCCTCCGCCGCAGCTTGAGCAGGCGCTCGCGGAGGACGTCCGGAAAATGTCGGGCAGAGCGGCCGCGGGATCTGCGGCCGGAGCCGGAAAGGAGGATGCGGAATGAAAACAGTCATGAGATATTACCGGCACTATATCCCGATGATCCTGTGCATCGTGGTCCTGCTGTTCGGTCAGGCCATGTGCGAGCTGTCGCTGCCGGGCTACATGTCCGACATCATAAACAACGGTATCGTGAAGCAGGACATGGACTACATATACCGCATCGGGAAAATAATGATCATTGTCGCCGCGTGCTCCGCCGCGCTCTCGATAAGCGGGAACGGATTCGGCACCAGAGTCGCGGCGTTCACGGCTCGGGATATAAGGGGCGCGCTCTTCAGGCGCGTCACGGACTTCTCGACCGCGGACCTCGACAGATTCTCGACCGCGTCGCTCATAACGAGATCCACGAACGACGTGCAGAACCTGCAGCAGACGACAGTCATGGGACTCAGGTTCCTCATATTCGCGCCGTGCATGGGCGTCGGAGCATTGATAAAGGCGTTCAATACGAGCCCGTCGCTCACATGGACGATCGCTCTCGGCCTCGTCGCGACGCTGCTTACGATGGTCGTGGTCTTCGTCGCGGTAATGCCGAAGTTCAAGGTCCTCCAGTCGAAGCTCGACCGCCTGAACCTCATCGTCAAGGAGCGGCTCGAGGGCCTGCTCGTGATCCGCGCGTTCAACACCGAGGCGCTCGAGGAGGACCGCTACGACGGGGCGAACAAAGACCTCACGAGGATCAATATCTTCGTGAACCGCGCGATGGCCGTGATGTTCCCGGGCATGACGCTGATCATGAACCTTATGGGCGTGCTCATAGTCTACGCCGGCGCTCACCTCGTCGGCAGCGACGCAATGATGATCGGGAACATCCTCGCATTCCTGCAATATGCGATGCACGTTATCATGTCGTTCCTGTTCATCACGATGATGTTCATCATGATCCCGCGCGCGGTCGTGTCGGGAAACAGGATCGGCGAAGTGCTCGACAGAGAGCCGTCGGTCGGGGATCCGGAGGGACCCGCCGAAGTGAATCAATGCATTGATTCCTGCGCCGTCGAGTTCGATAACGTGTCGTTTTCTTATCCAGACTCGTCAGAGCTCACGCTTGACGGGATATCATTCACGGCGGAACCGGGCAGGACGACCGCCGTCATCGGGGCCACGGGTTCCGGAAAAACGACGCTCGTCTCCCTCATTCCGAGGTTCTACGACGTGACCGGCGGCTCCGTCAGGGTCGGCGGGATCGACGTCAGGGACATGACGCAGAAGGATCTGCGCGACCTGATCGGATTCGTGCCCCAGAAGAGTTTCCTGTTCTCCGGCACGATCAGCTCAAATCTCGAATACGGAAAGAATGACGCGAGCGAGCAGGACATGCTGGAGGCGTGTGAGACGGCGCAGGCAATGGAGTTCATCAAAGACATGCCGGCCGGGTTCGATACGCCGGTGTCCCAGGGCGGGACGAGCGTGTCCGGCGGACAGAAGCAGAGGATATCCATCGCCCGCGCATTGATAAAAAAGCCGCCCGTGTATGTCTTCGACGACAGTTTCTCCGCGCTCGACATGAAGACAGACTCGGCGCTGAGGCGTGCGCTGCGCGAAAGGATGAGCGGAGCCGCTGTGATTATAGTATCGCAGAGGATTAACACGATAATGGACGCGGACAATATAATCGTGCTCGACGAAGGCAGGATAGCCGGGACGGGCACGCACCGCGAGCTGCTTAAGAGCTGCAGGGTCTATAAGGAGATAGCGCTGTCGCAGCTGAGCGAAGAAGAACTGAGAAGGGAGGGCGCGTGATGGCTGAAAAGAAGGACGAACGACGCAAACAGGGCGGCGGACACGGCGGCGGCCCGCAGGCGATGATGCCGGGCGAGCGTGCCCGGAATTTCGGGCCGACGATAAAACGGCTCGCGGGCTACCTCGGCGAATACAGGGCGAGAGCGATCATGGTCCTCATATTCGCGATCGGCAGCACGGTCTTCAGCATTGTCGGCCCTTCGATCCTCGGCGATGCGACGGACGAAGTCGTGAAGGGATTCCTGAGCCGCAGCATGGACTGGCCCGCGATAACGCACATCGTCATGGTGCTCGTGATAATCTACGGCATGAGTTTCATCCTTGCCCTCGTGCAGGGAATCGTGATGTCCGACATCGCGCAGAATATAACATATAAAATGAGGAAGCAGATCTCCGAAAAGACGGACCGGCTGCCTCTGAAATACTTCGACGGAACGACGCACGGGGAGATCCAGTCGCGCGTCATCAATGACGTCGAGACGATAAACCAGACGCTGAACACGTCTCTTACTCAGACGATAACTTCAGTGACAATGCTCATAGGCATTCTGATAATGATGATCCGCATCTCGCTGGTAATGACTGTCGTCGCGCTGTTCGTGCTCCCGCTGTCGTTCCTCGTGATCCGCATCGTCGTGAGCAAGTCGCAGGGCAGATTCCGCGACCAGCAGAATCTCCTGTCCGACGTGAACGGACACGTTGAGGAAATGTACACGGGGCATCTGATCGTCAGGGCGTTCAACCGTGAGGAGGAATCGCTCGAGGCGTTCAACGACATCAATGACCGGCTCGGCGAAGCGGCGTTCAGATCTCAGTTCTATTCCGGGTTCATGATGCCGCTCACGCAGTTCATCGGGAACCTCGGCTACGTCGCGGTATGCATACTCGGAGGATACCTCGCACTGCACGGGAAAGTTACGATCGGCAATATCCAGGCGTTCATCCAGTACGTCCGCTCGTTCAATCAGCCGCTGCAGCAGGTCGCGAACGTCATGAACATGCTCCAGTCCACCGCGGCCGCGGCGGAGCGTATCTTCGACTATCTCGACGAGGAAGAGGAGCCGGACGCGTACGGATCGGACGATTCGGACAAGGTGCATCTCGATATGACTCATCACCACGGCGAGGTCAGCTTCAGGCACGTCAGGTTCGGATATGAACCGTGCGAGCCTGTGATCCATGACTTCAGCTACGTCGCGAAGCCCGGATCGCAGGTCGCGATCGTAGGGCCGACGGGCGCCGGCAAGACGACTATCGTCAAGCTGATCATGCGCTATTACGAGCTCGACGGCGGCGATATCTGGATCGACGATCACGATATAAAAGATTACTCGCGCAGCGAACTCCGGAGCCTGTTCGGCATGGTGCTCCAGGATACATGGCTGTTCAGCGGCACGATCCGCGAGAACATCCGCTACGGAAAGCCGGACGCGACCGATGAAGAAGTCGAGGCCGCGGCGAAAGCCGCCCACATCCACAACTTCATCAAGGCCCAGCCCGGCGGCTACGATATGGTCATCAATGAAGAGGCCACGAACATTTCCCAGGGCCAGAAGCAGCTTCTTACCATCGCCCGGGCAATGCTCGCAAACCGGCCGATCCTGATCCTCGACGAGGCGACAAGCTCCGTTGACACCAGAACGGAGAAGCAGATCCAGTCAGCAATGACCCGCCTCATGAAGGGCCGTACCAGTTTCGTGATCGCGCACCGGCTCTCGACGATCAGAGACGCCGACTGGATCCTCGTCATGAACCACGGCGACATCGTGGAACAGGGCCGGCATCAGGACCTGCTCGACCGCGGCGGATTCTACGCGCAGCTGTACAACTCGCAGTTTGAGTGAGGGCCGGGAGGCCGGAGCGAAAACGGTCCCGAGGGCTGGAGCCGGGGATCGGGGCGAGGCCATGAGCCGGAGCCAGGGGCCGGGCTGAGGCCCGAGAGGTCTGATCCGGAGCCAAGGATCGGGCCAGGAATCGTGGCGAGGCCATGAGCCGGAGCCAGGGGCCGGGCTGAGGCCCGAGAGGCCTGATCCGGAGCCAAGGGCCGGGCTGAGGCCCGAGAGGCCTGATCCGGAGCCAGGAATCGGGCCAGGAATCGGGAAATGGCGGAAATTTTGTGGCGACCGGCGTGTTTTTTCGGTTGCTGCACGCAATTTTTTCAACGTTTTCAGCATGCCGACAGCCCGGAACAGGTCAAAATCGGCGTTTGAAATATATTCAAGCCCGCAATCGTTGAAAAAATTGTGGCTGCCGAGGCAAAAAAACGGGTGGCCGCCACAAAATCCAGCGCATCGATCGGGATCGGAGCAGAAACCCCCGGCCCGGAACCGGAGCCTGCTCAAGGCTCCGACACCGGATCCCGGGCAAAGCCCTGCACTGACCCCGTCGCCCCGGCCTCAAAAGCGGAAGCAAAATGCCGCCCCGGCGTCCGAATCAGCATTTTGCATCATTTTAAGTTTTAAAAGGAGACAAAACGCAGCAGATCACACGAGAGCGTTTTGTAACCACTCAGGATTAAAGGAAAACAAAACGCCGCAGTTTTTCTTCGGCGTTTTGTATCTGTATATTTGCCGGCCGGACGAGAACATACCCGGGATACGTTCAGGAGCCGGGATCAGCATCTGGTCAGGGGCCTGAACTGAGAGCCGGCGGAAATTTTGTGGCGGCCGGCGGTTTTTTCCGGTTGCTGCACGCAATTTTTTCAACGTTTTCAGCATGCCGGCAGCCGGAATCCGGTCAAAATCGGCGTTTGAAATATATTCAAGCCCGCAATCGTTGAAAAAATTGTGGCTGCCGATGCAAAATTACGGGTGGCCGCCACAAAATCCAGCGCATCGGCCGGGGCCGGAGCCGAAATCGCGGGCCGGGACCGGAACCTGAGCCGGAGACCGGAAACCAGATCCTTGACCGAGACCGGAGCCGGGCACCGAAACCGGCAGCCCCATGCTCACCGCATTGCTGTTCCCCGTCAGCCGAAGATCTCGTCATCCGGCGGCATTACCGCGTCCTTCTTGACATACGCTATCCTGCTTACATTGAACAGGTGGTTCCAGTTGAGGTTCTCGCTGATCGAGTTATTGCCCCAGCTGCCGCAGCCGAGCGTCGTCGTGCCTCTGAGTCCGTTGAAGAAGCTTCCGCCGGCGTTCGTCGAGCAGACCTGGTTCACCACGAACCTTGAGGCGTGCAGCCTGAGCGCGGCCGCTTCGATATGTTCGTCATTGTTGGAGTGCAGCGATACGCTGTGCCCCTCTCCCATGACTTCGAGATTCGCTTCAGCGATCTCGATGGCTTCGTCAAATGTCTTGTATGTATACAGAGCCTGTACAGGAGCCATTTTCTCCTTCGCGAGATAATCGACAGCTCCGCAGCCCTCAGCCTTCACGAGCAGCATCCTCATGTTCTCCGGAACATCGAGCCCGGCGGCCTCCGCGACCCGGACCGCGCTCTGTCCGACGAGATCCCTGTTCATCACGCCGTCCGGGAAAAGAGCTTTTCTCAGAGCCGCTACATCCTCATGCTGCGAAACATAGAATACATCGTTTTCCCCGTAGATTTTCAGAGCCTCTTCAACTTTTCCCTCAGGCATGATGACACTCTGCTCTCCGGAGCAGATGATGCCGTTGTCGAAGCATCTTCCCTCCACGATCATCGGGATCGCCTTCGCGAGATCCGCGTCGTCGTCGATTATCGTCTGGACATTGCCCGGGCCCACGCCGAACGCAGGCTTGCCGGACGAATAGGCGGCCTTGACCATTCCGGCGCCGCCCGTGCTGATGCAGACGTCGCATTCACTCATGACGAGGCCGGAGAGTTCCATCGTGGGCTCTTCGATGCACTGGATCAGTCCTTCGGGGGCCCCGATCTCCGCGAGCCTTTCATTGATGAGTCTCACTGTTTCGAAGCTGCACTTCTTCGAACGGGGATGCGGGCTGATGATAACGGCATTGCGCCCCTTGGCCGCGAACATCGCATTGCACATAGGAGTGACGATCGGGTTCGTGCACGGCGTTACGCAGCCGACGACGCCCATCGGCTTCGCGACGAGCACAAGTCCCTCTTCCGGGATCCTCTTTATGATGCCGACGCTCTTTCCGCCCTTGCAGTCGTTCCAGATGAGCCTCGACTTGCCCTGATTCTTCTTGACCTTGTCTTCGTAAAGGCCCATGCCGGTCTCATCGACAGCCATCCTCGCGAGAGGCTCGGCATTGTCGAATACAGTCTTCGCGATAGTCTTCACGACTTCGTCGACCTGCTCCTGATTATACTTTTCGAATTCTTTCTGGGCTTTTCTCGCCTTTTCGAGCATCTCATCCATGATTGCCTTGTCTGTCATTTTCTCCGCCTCCTTTTCCTATATCCGGGCAACGCCGGATCTTCTCGCGGCTTCCGCCACAGCTTCCGCGACGGCGGGACCCACTCTCGGGTCGAACGCCTTCGGTATTATATAGTCGGCCGACAGTTCGTCGTCCGAAATGAGATCCGCCAGGGCCTTCGATGCCGCAAGCTTCATCTCATCGTTTATGTCGCTCGCCCTCACGTCGAATGTTCCTCTGAATATCCCCGGGAACGCGAGCACATTGTTTATCTGGTTCGGGTAATCGCTCCTTCCCGTCGATACGACCGCGGCGCCGGCCGCCTTCGCTTCGTCCGGGAAAATCTCCGGCGTCGGGTTCGCGCAGGCGAATATTATCGGATCCTCCGCCATGCTGCGGACCATGTCCTGCGTGACCGCGCCCGGAGCCGACACTCCGATGAACACATCCGCGCCCTTCATACTGTCGGCAAGCGTGCCCTTCAGCATTGATTTATTAGTGACTTCCGCCATCTCCTCCTTTATGGCATTCATGCCCTTTTCACGGCCTTTGTATATCAGACCGGTGCGGTCGCAGAGAGTGATATCCTTCACGCCCGCCGAGAGCAGTATCTTCGCGATCGCGATAGCCGCGGAGCCCGCTCCGTTCATAGCGACCTTTATCTCGCCGAGGTCCTTGCCGACGACCTTCAGCGCGTTGCGAAGGCCCGCGAGCGTGATGACCGCGGTCCCGTGCTGGTCGTCGTGGAAGATCGGGATATCGCACTTTTCCTTCAGCTTCTTTTCGATCTCGAAGCATCTCGGAGCGGAGATGTCCTCGAGGTTCACGCCGCCGAAGCTGCCGGAGATCATGTATATCGTGTTCACGATCTCATCCACGTCGTTGCTCTTTATACAGAGCGGGAACGCGTCGACACCGCCGAATGACTTGAACAGCACGCACTTGCCTTCCATGACCGGCATGCCTGCCTCCGGCCCGATGTTCCCGAGCCCGAGCACGGCCGAACCGTCCGTCACGACAAGGCACATGTTCCACCGCCTTGTCAGTTCATAGCTTTTCGAAATGTCCTTCTGTATCTCGAGGCAGGGCTGCGCGACTCCGGGCGTATACGCCAGCGACAGGTCGTCCTTCGTTTTCACGGGCACCGTCGCCTTTACCTCTATCTTGCCTTTCCATTCCTCGTGCAGCCTGAGTGATTCCTTTGCGTAATCCATATCGATTTCCTTTCTGTCATGTAAGCAATGCGGGGGAGCTCCCGTTCAGCCCTCCCTGCATGATACCGTTAATATATTATACCGCCTTTTTTCTCCGCGCGCTTCTATTAATATACAGCTTCTCTCATCAATGCGGATACCCGCCCCTGCGCAGTTTCCCTGCAATAAAAAAAGGAGCCGCCGGACCCGCATGCAGGCCCGCGCGGCATCCCTTATATTTCCGAATAGATCAGAATATGATCTGACATGCCATTACTATAGCTATCACGACTCCGATGACGCCTTCGCCGCCGAGCACGCCGGCCGCGATGATCTGTCCCGTTCCTTCCTTTTCCTCCATTCCCGGCTTCGCCTTATCGACAATGAATCTGAGCGCTCCGCCTATGAACGCTGTCATTGTCATATAGAACGGAAGATATACTCCGAGCCCGAGCGTCATTACCGGGAAATTCACGAAGTAAAGGATGATAGCCGCGATGAGCCCGATCAGGAACGCCGGCATACTCGATATCCCCTTCGCCATCGCAGAGACCGCAGCGGCCTGAGCAGCCGGGAATATCGTAGGATCTCCGAACGAAGTCGGTCCGTACGCCTTGAGTATGACCATGAGAACGAGTATCGAAACGACTCCTCCGACGAGTCCTCCGATGACTTCCGCGATCCACTGCGCCTTCGGGTCCGTGCCGAGCACTTCGCCGGCCTTGAAGTCATTCATGACATCGCCGGTCAGCCCGCACGCGACAGCGACCGTCGCGGCCACGAATATCGCGGCAGCGCTTCCGAGCCCGGAACCTCCTCCGAGCGCGGCCACTCCTCTTGCGGCAAGCAGGATGATGATCCCGAATATCTCCATCGGGTTTATGCCCGTCTGGCCGACGCACTGGCACGACATAGCAGTCGCGAGCCATACGCCGACGATCGTGATTATCGACGCCACCACGCCCATGTCGCAGACCGTCGCGAATATCGCGGCGAGAATGACCATTACTATGGGCGCCCAGCGCATGCTGATTATCGAATCGCCGATGTTCTCCTTGCTGAACATCGCGCCGAATATTTTCTTTGCTTTAGGAAGTATGCTCTTGCAGAGGATGCCGATGCCGGTCCCGACCATGAGACCGATGCCGAGCGACTGCTTCACATTCATGGCCGTCGCGGCGTCAAACAGCCCGAGCTTCTGGCCGCCGAAAAGGATCCCGACATCCCCTATGAGCCCGCCGACGAACCACACGCCGATAAACAGAGGCCCGATAATATAGCCGATAGCGACAAGCATCGGTGAGAAATAGAAGCCGGTGTACGAGCCGTACTTCATCATGCTCTTGCTGAACCAGGTGGCGGGGATCGCCTGCACCCAGTCGCGCAGGAACGCGAAAAGACCTGCGACTCCGAGAGAGCCGAACAGCCACGCGGATTTCTTCCCGCCTTCGTCGCCCGCGATAAGAGTATCGGCGGCCGCCTGCCCCATCGGGTATGGCAGTTCCTCTGTAACTACGAAATGTTTGCGGTAGAGCGCCGTGAAGATAAGGCCGAGTATCACGCCGCCGAGCGTTATCGCGGAGAGCTGGAGCACATTCGTCGCCGCTTTAGGATCCGCCATGTAGATGCCCGGTATCGTGAACGCGAGTCCGCCGGCGACCATCGCGCCCGCCGACATCGCGGTATGGGTCACGTTTATCTCGTTCAGAGACGTGTGTCCCATCGCCTTCAGAATAACCATCGATAAGAGTGCCACGAACATAATAGGCCATGGCAGGGAGCTTAGCTTCAGCGCGATGAACATCGAACTGCAGGTGATGATGATGCAGCCGATGACGCCGATAACCATGCCCCTCAGTGTGAGTTGCTTTTCCATTATTAAACTGTCCTTTCATTAGTCCGCGCCCGGTCCCGGGTCGCCGTCTACGTATATAAGATAACACCGGGCTGAAAAGATTTCAACAGAGGAATTGTAAACTTTAAATCAATGCTTAGTTGACAATGTCCGGGCCTCCATATATGATTTATACGCATGCAAAAGTATCAACAGGAAAGGAAAAGATAATGACGGATAAGAAACTTTCCGTTAAGGAGAAGGTGCTCCGTGCGCTCGCCGAGGGGAGCGGGAGCCCCGTCTCCGGAGAAGCCCTCGCTTCGAAACTCGGCGTCACGCGCGCCGCGGTCTGGAAGGCCGTCAAGGCGCTGCGCGAAAGCGGATACCCCATCGAATCCGGAACGAACAGGGGTTACACGCTCACTTCCGGAGCGGACATACTGACAGGCGAAGCGGTCAGCGCATTGATGCGTGAAGACATACCGGTATACTACTTCGACAAGGTCGGATCTACGAACGAAAAGGCGAAGGAGATCGTGATCGGCGAAGGCGCCGAAACGGGCCTTGTCGTGGCGGACTGCCAGACGGCCGGGAAGGGCCGGCTCGGACGGACATTCGTGTCGCCCGCGGGCTCCGGCATCTACATGAGCCTTATCTCGCAGCCCGATTTCGATCTCAGCAGATCGGTGCTCGTCACGACGGCGGCCGCGGTCGCGGTCTGCAAGGCGCTCGAGGATCTCTATGATCTCAGGCCGCAGATAAAATGGGTCAATGACGTGTACCTTGACGGGAAGAAGATCACCGGCATCCTGACGGAGGCTCTCACCGATTTCGAGAGCGGCCAGATAGAGCGGATCATCGTCGGCATCGGCATCAACTGCTTCGAGAACAGCGCGGCGAAGGACGCTTCGGACGCGTACGGCTTTATCGGCGGGAATATCTCGCGCGCGAGGATCGCGGCGAAGGTCATCGATTATTTCGCACCAATGCTGCGGGACCTTGATTCGAGGGAGTTCATCGATGACTACAGGAAGCGCTGTCTCGTGACCGGAAAGGACGTGCTCGTCTACAAGGCGGGTACGCTCGGACGGCCGGACGCGAGACCGCTCCGCGCAAGGGCGGTCGGGATAGACGACAACGGCGGTCTCATTATCGAACATGACGGCAGGCGCGAATCGCTCACATCGGGCGAAGTCTCGGTGCGCCCGGCCGAATAACAATCATTTAATGAAAGAGAGGAAACATCAATGATGGGAACTAATGCTATAGACAATAAATATTCTAAGACGGCGAGGCTCACGCTGTGCGCGCTGTTCGCGGCGCTCATGGCGATATGCTCATGGATCTCCATCCCGCTCCCGGCGGGCGTTCCGATAAACCTCGCGACGCTCGGCGTATTTCTGGCGGCCGGTCTTCTCGGCATGAAATACGGGACGATCAGCATCCTGACATACATCCTTCTCGGAGCGGTCGGCGTTCCGGTATTCGCAGGATTCAGGGGCGGCCCAAGCGTTATCGCGGGGCCTACCGGCGGCTACATCGTCGGCTATATCGCCGCGGCGCTCATCGCGGGCGCGATATTCGCGGCTGGGCGGCGCGAAAATGAAGATTCTGTAAAGAGTTCTCCGTCGACAGCCCGTATCGTCGGCGGATGCGTGGCGGGACTCGCGGCGTGCTACGCGCTCGGGACTATCTGGTTCATATTCCTTACGAAAACGGGATTCGCGGCGGCAATGCTCGCGTGCGTGATTCCGTTCCTTCCGGGCGACGCCCTGAAAATCGCGGCGGCGACCGTGCTCATCCGGAAAATAAGGCCCCATATCGCGTGATAATGTATTGATGTGCCTTTTTATGGTATAATGTTAGCCGTACGGGGGAAGGCGCGCCTTCCCCGGTGCGCAATTGACATACGGAAGGATCACATTTAATGAGCGCGATCTCGGAAGCTGCAAAACCACTGATGAAGGCGCTGGCTGCGCTGTTCGAATCATACCCCGTCGTGGCTACGTATTATACTACAGCCGCGCGGTGGATTTTCGTGTTTCTCGCGATACTCATCCTCGTGCGCTCGATCCGGTCTCTCCTTGCTGCGAAGAACCCTTCGGAGATCTGGGCTTATCTCAGCCTGCCGGACGGAAGTTCCCAGCCGCTGAATCACTGGGAGAACCTGATCGGGCGCGCTAAAAATTCAGATATAGTCGTGAACCTGATGACAGTGTCGCGCCAGCACGGCACGCTGGTGCGCGACGATGACGGGAACTGGTTCTATAACGATCTTGATTCCAAAGGCGGATCGCAGATAAACGGACACGACGTGTTCCGCGAGACGCCGGTGCATATGGGCGATACGATCTCGCTCGCCGGCGTGGACTGCGTTCTCCTGCCTGCCAGCTATAAGGAAAAACAGGAAAATATGCGGATACGGCGCAGAGCGACGAAAACGTTCTCGCCGTGGTTTTCGCTTGCCATACTCACGCTGTTCCAGGTGATGATGGCGATACAGTTCATTGCGGCGAAAGGCTCGTCGCTCCAGTTCGGAGTACTGCTCGGGTTCGCGCTGCTCACCGTTACGATGTGGGTGTTCTGCATCGTCGTGCGGTCGGCCGGGGTTCGGTCATTCGAGATGGAATGCATCGCGTTCTTCTTATGTACCATCAATCTGGCCGTTGTCGCTTCGGCGGATCAGTCGGCCGTCCTGAAACAGGTCATTGCAATAGTGCTCGGAGTCATAGTGTTCTATGTGCTGTGCATTTATCTGCGCGACCTGAGCCGCGCGGTCAGCATCAGGAAGATCCTCATAATATTGAGCGTTATCCTGCTGCTGATAAATCTGATCTTCGGGCGGTCCACAAACGGATCCACGAACTGGATCGAGATACCGGGAGTGACGCAGTTCCAGCCGTCAGAACTCGTAAAGGTGGCGTACGTCTTCATCGGCTCCGCTACCATGAATGAACTGTTCGACAAGAAAGAACTGACGCGGTTCATGCTTTTCTCGATATTCTGCCTCGGCTGCCTGGCGATAATGAACGATTTCGGTACCGCCGCGATCTTCTTCGTGACGTACATCATCATATCGTTTCTGCGCTCGGGAGACTTCTCGAAGCTCGTACTGATCGTGGGCGTCATCGCGCTCGGCGGCATGCTGTGCATTAAATTCGTGCCGCACATAACGAGCAGGTTCGCGACGTGGGGACACGCGTGGGACTACGCCGATTCCGGCGGCTGGCAGCAGACGAACGGCATGACGGCAGGAGCGAGCGGAGGCCTGCTCGGCGTAGGTGCCGGAAACGGATGGTTCCATACCGTGACCGCGTCGGACAAGGACCTCGTGTTCAGCATGATCCAGGAAGAATGGGGACTGATAATAGCCGTACTGTGCGTTCTCGCATTGATAACGCTCGGTATTTTCGCGGTGCGCTCCATACCGGCGGCGCGCTCCACGTTCTACTCGATAGCGGCGTGCTCGGCGACATCGCTCATCATTTTCCAGTCCATGATGAACGTTCTGGGTTCGCTCGACATACTCCCGTTCACCGGAGTGACGCTCCCGTTCCTGTCCAACGGCGGAACGTCGATGATGGCCTCATGGGGAATGCTCGCATTCCTGAAGGCGGCGGACACGCGGCGGAACGCGAGCATCGCGGTCAAGTCCGACGAAAGCGAAATAGAGGAACCCGGGTACATCCTCGAGCCCGAGGACGAAGAATTATACTCGGAGGATCCCGCGGCGACGAATTATTACTACACGTCGAAGGACCGCCGCGGACGCAGAGAACGTGAAATATCGCAGGACTATTATCAGGACTATTCGTACACGGGGAACCGCATCCATTACGATGACGACGAAGACATCACTGATTTCGATCAGCTCGACTGACGGAGGGATAAATGAGGAAACTTGAGAAGAGAGCAACGATATGTCTGGTGCTCGCGCTGGTACTGGTGGCGGGCCTGGTTTACTTTATCGGTGAACTCGCGAAAAACGGCAGCGTCTGGGCGAGCAATCCCACGAACAAAAGCATTTATTCTGAAGGATACATCGCGACAGGGACCATTTACGATGAGACAGGTACTCTGCTGCTGAAAAACGGATCGAAAGGGACACTCAAATACAACAGCTCCTCATCCATAAGAGAAGCCACGCTCCACGCTGTCGGCGACAGGACCGGGAATATAGCGACCGGGGCCGAGACCGCGTTCGCGAGCAGGCTCGTCGGATACAATTTCATTTCGGGGACTTATTCTACGAACAATAAGGGAAGGAATCTCTACCTTACAATAAACGCCGATGTCTGCGAAGCGGCTTATGAAGCGCTCGCCGGCAGAAAGGGCTGCGTCGGCGTGTACAACTACAAGACCGGGGAGATCATATGCATGACGAGCTCGCCCTCATACGATCCGAAAACGGAAGACGGCTCGGGCTATTCCGATTCAGATGCGGTATATGTGAACCGGCTGCTGTCGGCATCATTCGTGCCGGGCTCCGTCTTCAAACTCGTGACGGCGACCGCGGGTCTCGAAACAGTGGACAATATCGATACTTACTCTGTCCAGTGCAACGGCGTATGGCAGGTCGGGACGTATTCCGGCGACAGGATAACCGACCTCTCGTCGCACGGGACCGTCACACTGAAAGAGGCGCTCGCCGAATCATGCAACGTTTATTTCGGTCATCTCTCGCTGAAGATCGGGAACGACACGCTGCGCGAATATACGAAGAAAGCCGGACTGATGTCCAGTTACAACATTGACGGCATCCGCACGAAGCGGGGATCTTTCACATTCCCGAACGGCAGCGTCAACCTCGCGTGGGCCGGCATCGGCCAGTACGAGGACCTCGTGAATCCGTGCTCGCTGATGGTATATTCCGGCGCGATCGCGAACGGCGGCAAGGCCGCGAACCCGCGCATAATAAAAACCATAAAATACTCCAACGGCTGGAGCACGGGGTTCCACTTCAACACGAAGACGGATGAACTCATTGATTCGACCACCGCAAGTACGCTCCGCAAATACATGCGCAATAACGTCACATCGCATTACGGGCAGGAGAACTTCCCGAACCTGAAGATTTACGCGAAGACCGGTACGGCCGAAGTCGGAAGCGGAGCTCCGAACTCATGGTTCACCGGATTCATTACGAACGACGGCTACCCGTACGCGTTCGTAGTGCTCGTGGAGAACGGCGGCTACGGCATCACTGCCGCGGGTTCAGTCGCGAACGAAACGCTGCAGGCCGTACTGAAAACGGACCCCGTCAGCGACTGACAGAAGTCCGGATAATCATAAGGTATCAATGCCCGGAGCCCCGCGCTCCGGGTTTTTTCAGCAGAATTCTTCCGCTATGCGCTCGCCGATAATACGGTATCCTTCCCTGACAGGATGGACACCGTCGACATACGACGCGAAGCCCTTGTACATCTCCTGGAGATCGAAGAAATCCGCACTGCTTCTCCCGGCCGCTTCCGATTCAAGCATATCGCGGAGCATCTTCAGCTTCTCATTCACCGCGTCATATTCGGAAGGCGGCATGTCCGCCCACTGCCTCGAAGCCTGCTCCGGTATGCAGAGCGGAGGGGCGCACAGCAGGATCCTCTCGCATTCGTTTTCCGAAGCGCTTATCATCCCGCGGATATGTTCCATAGTCTTCTCAGGCTCGCAGATAGAAAAGATATAGTCGTTCGAACCGCAGAGTATGAGGACCGTGCCGAGATCATCGCCGGCGCGCCGCAGCTCTTCCGGGAAACGCCGCAGTATCTCGGCCGAAGACTGCCCCGAGATACCGGCATTGATGACTTCCGTATCCGTAATTTTCTCTATGACTGCCGGGAAACTGTCCGCCCTTCCGAACGGATATCCGTCCACAAGGCTGTCGCCGACGCACAGCATTTTCATCATGTCCCTCCGACCATGCGCGAATGTGTTATAATTGATACTGACCGCGTCAGCTTTGCGCGGCAATGATATTATACGACAAAGAGGACAAAATGGGTGATCTGCTGATAAAAATTTTTGTAAAGGGAAGCGATCCGAAGGACCCGAAAACGCGCAACTCGTATGCGAAACTCTCAGGCGGCACCGGGATCGTCACGAATCTGATCCTGTCCGCGATGAAGATCGTGATCGGCGTGGTCGTATCCAGCATCTCGATAATCGCCGACGGCACGAACAACCTTACCGACGCGTCCTCTTCGGTCCTCACGCTCATCGGCTTCCGCCTAGCGGAAAAGCCGGAGGACAGCGAGCATCCGTTCGGACACGCGCGCTACGAATACATTACCGGAGTAATGATCTCTATCCTGATCATCATCGCCGGCCTTATCCTGCTGCGCTCTTCTGTCCTGAAGATCCTCCATCCGGAGCCGACGGACTTCTCCGCCGTGATGTACGCGATCCTCATTCTCTCTATCCTGGTAAAGCTCTGGCAATGCTTCTTCTACCGGAAGATCGCCGGGATCATCGACTCGCTGACGGTGTCCGCGGCCGCGCAGGATTCACGCAATGACATAATATCGACGGGCGCGGTGCTTGCCGGAATGATCATATCAATGCTGAGCGGCATTGATCTGGACGGTTATCTCGGCTGCGGGGTAGCGCTGTTCATCATTGTTTCCGGAGGGCAGCTGGTGATAGAAACTATGAGTCCGCTCCTCGGCGAAGCGCCCGATCCCGGACTCGTGAACCAGATCATCGCGATGTGCAAAAGGCACGAAGGCGTGTACGGGATCCACGATCTCATGGTGCACGACTACGGCCCGGGCCGCGTCTTCGCGTCAGTCCACATCGAAGTCGACGCGGACAGCGACATCATGGCCGCGCACGATATGGTAGACAACATCGAATCCGAAGTCGCGGAGGAACTCGGGATAAACTTCGTAGTGCACATGGATCCCGTAAAACTGCATGATCCTCAGATAGAGGATATCAAGATCGCAATCGCGCAGTCACTGAAAACGACCGACGGCTGCGTGAGTTTCCACGACGTCAGGATAGTCCCGGGGCCGACCCACACGAACGTCGTGTTCGACGTCGTGCTCACACCGGAGTGTCATGAATCGCCGGAGAAAATACAACGCCACATCTCAGAGGACCTCAAGAAGCTCGATCCGAAATACAATACCGTGATCACGTTCGACAAGGCATACACGCACGTCTCAGACCAGTCATGACCGAGAAAAAGAATTTCGTATATATTGTCCGCTGCGCCGACGGCACCTACTACACGGGCTGGACAACGGACATCGATAAAAGGCTGAAGGCGCACAATGAAGGCAGAGGCGCGAAGTATACCAGATCGCGCCGGCCTGTCACACTCGTGCGGCTTGAAGCATTCACGACGAAGGGCGAAGCCCTCTCAAGAGAGCGCGCGATAAAAAAGCTGACGCGCGCTCAGAAAGAAGCATTGATAAAAGAAAAATGAAACGGGACGCCAGGGGCGCCCCGTATTTTATCAGTACGACCGGATCTCTTTTGCGTCGAATCTGCGGTACGTGATAAAGCAGATGTACGCGATCATGAGTTTCATGATGATGCCGGCGATCGTCGCGGCAAGACCGACGTTCGTCGAATCGGTCATGACATTGCTGGCGATCCCGTTCACTACATACGAGATCGAATAAACTGTCACGTACACGACCCAGGCGCGGTTGCAGAAGATCTCGTGGTCTTCGTTGCCCTGATCCTCGCCGATATCGGCGCACGCGCGCAGCAGGTTGAACACCATCATCAGCGTCACGACGACGAGCACGACCGCGAAGAACGCCGCGACCGAGCCGAACGTCAGATCATTGAAGTAGTAAGTCATCACCGTCAGCAGGAAAATCAGCACAGAAAGCACGAGCATCCCGACGATGCAGAGTTTCGTGCGCCTGATATATTCCGATCTGGTATGAATGATGAATATCCCGATTATGTAGAGCAGCGATGCGGCAATGCTCACCATGTATCCCGAGTAGATCAGCCATTTCCCGCTCGTGAACTCGAGCACCGCACTCGCCGCCGCGTCAAGGATCATGCCCGCCATTATCAGCAGCAGACCTCGCAGGTCAAAATAGTGTTTCGTTGTTTTTTCAGTCATTATGAACAGCTCCTGTCTTCCTGTCTTACATCTCCCGAGCTACTCAACATTCGCCGTTTTCAATACCGCGCTTTTGCAGGGCCCCGTTCCGGTCAGAATCTCTGCGTTCCGGGATTCCGCGCCCGCGGCCCGATCCGGGCAGGCCTTCGTCAATGAGCGGCGGCCCGTTTCGCCGGGACCCGGCCCTTTCTGATCAGAGCCGCGGCCCTCGCCTGATACACGAACGCGATGAGCACTAATACACCGACACTGATCCATTCCACGATCTTCGGGAACACCGAGACTGCCGGCTCAAGCACCAGTGCGACGAACGTTATCACGATCACCGATCTCCAGGTGCCCTCGCAGACATCCGCGTAATGTTTGTCCCCGCGGCGGCGCGCCGCTTCCGCGGCTCCCCGCATTGATGCGGAAATAATATACGCGAAGCAGACCACGCTGACGAAGTAAAGCGCCATGACCTTGAATTCCGTAAACGTCTGTGCGCCGAGACCGTTCCGGTAATTCATCAGTGCCAGGATCAATGCCCCCAGAAGGCATATGGATCCGAGCCCTGCAGCCGCTCTCGCTGTCCGGCAGCGCCTGTTCACTCGCGCGATCCCGTTCGAACCCGCAAACGCCGCGCCCCATCCGATCGCGAGCAGTAAATATGCCGCGAATTCGCCGGGAGCGAAATAGCGCCAGGCTCTGAGCGCCGCCTGGCCGCCCATCCCCACCGCGATTATGACAATGCCGGCCGCCAGCGTCCCGAACGGGTTCGATTTTGAATTGCGTCTGCTCATAGGGGGTTCCTCCGCCCTGATATTATCTCACAGTATCGATGCTCGTTCAAGAGGAGAGCATGCGCGGGAGCACGGGCCGCGGCCATGTGCAGGCGGCCGGGCGTGGGCCGGTATGGTGCGCAGGAACGGGCGGCCGGGCCGGGGCCGGAATGGCACACGGGAACGGGGCGGCCGGAGCGGTGCTGATGTGATGAGCCGGAACGGGCGGCCGGGCCGGGATGGTGCGCTGGAACGGGGCCGCTGGGGCCGGGGCTGGAATGGCACACGGGAACGGGGCGGCCGGAGCGGTGCTGATGTGATGAGCCGGAACGGGCGGCCGGGCCGGGGTCGGGATGATGCGCTGGAACGGGGCGCCCGGAGCGGTGCTGATGTGATGAGCCGGAACGGGCGGCCGGGCCGGGATGGTGCGCAGGAACGGGGCGGCCGGTGCGGTGCTGATGTGATGAGCCGGAACGGGCGGCCGGGCCGGGATGGTGCGCAGGAACGGGGTCGCTGGGGCCGGGGCCGATGCCATTTCTGCATTTTTTTGTGGCGGCCATCCGGAATATGGCGTCGGTGCACGCAAAATTTTCAACGATCCCGGGCATTGATACAGCCAAAACATCATTTTTCGGCCGGTTCCGGTTGCCGATGTCCTGAAAACGTTGGAAATTTTGCGTGCAGCACTGGGAAAAATGCGACGGCCGCCACAAAAATAACAGTGCCGGGGGTCGGATCCGGGAGTCCGGAGCGAGAATGAGCAAAAATGGTGGGGCTTTTTGTTATATGAGAATTACCCCACACAAATTTCAACGTTTGCGGGCCGTCGGGCAGGCAAAAATTTGCATTTTCCGAAAATCATCTCGAATCAATGCCGCAAACCCGCAAAAAAGAGTGGGGAAATTTGAATATATGAAATTCCCCCACCATTTTTGCTCATTCCTCTGAAAACCGGCCCGGTCCCCGCCCCGGCCACATGCCTCGCCATCCAAATCCCCGTCCTCAGCCGGTTCCGGCCCGATCCCCGCTCCGCCCCCGAGCTCCGCCATCCAAATCCCCGTCCTCAGCCGGCTCCGGCCCCGTGCTCCTCCTTCCAAATCCGCATCCTCAGCCGTCTCAACCAGCCCCCGCTGTCCCCGCAGCACGCTGCGGTCCCGGCCTCCGCGATCGATTCCTGTCCACGGCGCCGGCTCATGCGACCGGATCGGCCCTGCCCCGGTCCCGGGTTCTGCGTTCCCGACATTGTCCCCCTCCCCGCAAGAAAAGACCCCCGTCCGGAAACGGGGGTCTGTGTCTTCTCTTCGATTCGGAAGGAAATTATCTCTTGCTGAACTGAGATGCCTTACGGGCTTTCTTGAGTCCGTACTTCTTTCTTTCCTTCATTCTCGGATCTCTTGTCAGGAATCCGGCTGCCTTGAGCGGGGCTCTGTACGCTTCCGCGTCCGCCTGACAGAGCGCACGGGAGATACCGTGTCTGAGCGCTCCGGCCTGGCCCGTGTAGCCGCCGCCTCTTACAGTGGCGATGACGTCGAACTTGCCTTCGCAGCCCGCGACCTCGAACGGCCTTCTTACCTCTCTCTTTACGATCTCGAGAGCGATATAGTCGTCGAGCGGCTTCTTGTTTACCGTGATGTTGCCTGTGCCCGGGATCAACCTGACTCTGGCTACTGAAGATTTTCTTCTGCCTGTGCCGATGTACTGCATCTTTGCCATTTTCAAGTCCTCCCTTCTACAGTTCTATCTTTTCCGGCTTCTGAGCAGCGTGGTTGTGCTCAGGGCCCGCATAAACTTTAAGTTTCTTGAACATCTGTCTGCCGAGTCTGCCCTTAGGCATCATGCCCTTTACGGCGTGGCGCACGGCTTCTTCCGGATGCTTTTCCATCATCTCGTCGAACGTCGTCTCCTTGAGACCGCCCGGATATCCGGAATGTCTCTTATAGACCTTGTCGCTTCTCTTCTTTCCCGTGACAGCGACCTTCTCCGCATTGATGACGATGACATAATCTCCGCAGTCAACGTGCGGTGTGTATGTCGGCTTATTCTTTCCTCTGAGGATAGTCGCGATCTGAGTCGCCATCCTGCCGAGCGTCTGACCCTCGGCGTCGATGAGATACCACTTGCGCTCTACCTCCTGAGGTTTCTGAATAAATGACTTATCCATTTCCCTTTTCCTTTCTCCCTACTGAGTTCCCCGCGGAACGTTTTCGGTACTGCCTACTCGGATCTTCCGATCTGTTTCGGCATGACTAAAACTGATTTAGCGGCTTCGGTTTCCGGGCATTGCCCTGCTTCAGCCTGCAGGCCGCGCGCACGCGGCAATCTTTATTTTACACGCACGGGGCGCGTTTGTCAAAAATATTTATACGAGACCGGTCTCGTGCAGTTTCATATCCGACAATGCCATGATCCTGTCGCATATATGGACGGCCATCGCGAGATCGTGCGATATCATTACCATTGTCAGATCTCTGCGGTCTCTGATCTCCTTCAGAAGATGGACGATCTGTGACTGGGTCGAAACATCCTGTGACGAGGTCGGTTCGTCCGCGATTATCAGGTCCGGATCGGTTATCAGAGCGCGAGCGATCGCGGCTCTCTGCCGCTGCCCGCCCGACACATCGTACGGATGGCGTCCGGAGAGCGCGGGATCGAGGCCGACCTGCTCCATGACTGACAGCACGGCTTCCTCCACCGCGCGTCTTGAGATGAATCTGTTTTTTATTCTCAGAGGTTCTGCGATTATCTCATTTATCAGCATTCTCGGATCCAGCGCTTCGGCTGAATCCTGGAATATCATCTGGACGTTCTTCACCCTGCTCATGTCGACAGTCCCCCGGTCGGGCTTCACGATACCGGTGATGCAGCCGGCGATCGTCGACTTGCCGCTCCCAGAAGGCCCGGTTATCCCCAGGATCTCGCCTTTCATGATGTCAAGATCCAGATCTCTGAGCACGGTGTTCACGTTTTTCCTTCCGGCGCGATAGCTTTTTGAAAGACCGCGTATCGTGACAAGCGGCTCCTCGCCTTCACGCTTTTTCACTGCTCCGCCGTGGGTATGCCTGCCTCCGGTCACATCCAGCGCATACCTGATCAGTTCGCGCGTATACTCCGATCGGGGAGCATCGAAGATCCTGTCCGGGGTCCCCTCCTCCAAAAAGAGGCCGTCCTTCATCACGATGATCCTGTCAGCCATTTTGCGGGCAAGAAGAAGATCATGAGTAATAAAGAGCATCCCGACGCCCGAATCTCTTCGCGATTTCACGATGTCAACAAGCAGATCCGCTATCTCATCGCGTATGTCGGAATCGAGCGATGTAGTCGGTTCATCGGCAATGATCAGTTTCGGGTCGCACGCGAGCGCGATCGCGATAGCTGCTCGCTGGCGCATCCCGCCCGAAAACTCATGCGGATACTGCGATATCCTGACTTCGGGCCTGTCTATCCCGACCTGCCCGAGCAGACTGACCGCGCGCTCCCGAGCTGCGGCCCTGCTTTCACCGCGGAGCAGCATCGGTTCCATTATCTGATCCCCTATCGAAAACAGAGGGTCAAGGGAAGACAGGGGATCCTGCAGCACCATTGCCGCGTCTCTTCCCCGCACTTCCCTCATTTCATCTTCGCTCAGCCTGAGAACGTCCCGACCGCACAGGAATATCCTGCTGTCGGGGTCCGATTCGGCGTGCGCACTGTGAAGACGGAGCACCGCCCTGCACAGCGCGGTCTTGCCGCAGCCGGATTCACCGACAAGAGCGACAGTCTCCCCGGGCCCGACACTCATGCTGACTCCCTTTACGGCCGGCACAGTGCCGTACGCTCCGTGGAACGTGATTTTCAGATTTTCGATCCTGAGAAGTTCGTCCATTGAAATACCTTCTGTTATTCTATGTGCATCATTCCCGGCGGAGTCTATTTCCCGCTGTCGATTTTCCAGTCCGCAATATTCCAGAATATGCCCACGCCGTGATGCCCCAGTATAGTATCCGGCGTTATGCCGCTTATATCCTTCGAGACCGCGTAGTCCGCATCCACATACGTAATGAATGTGTAAGGCATCTTCTCAGTCAGTTCTTCCTGGAATGTTTTGTAGAGAGATGCCCTGACACTGGTATTTTCCTCAGCTCTCGCCGCCGTGAGCGTCCTGTCTACCGCCGGATTTGAATAATATGTATAGTTGTCCCCAGCGCCCGTCGTGAAGATCTTGTATGTGTGGTCATCGGCATCGAACGGGCTGCCCCATCCTATGATGCAGCAATCCTGGTTTTCCCAGTCCATCTGCTGCGCCGCCTTCGCTTCCGCGTTCACCCCGACCTTCTTCAGCTGCTGCGCACACATTTTGGCCATATCGACTCTGAGCTGGTCGTCTTCCATCGCCCAGATCGTCATTTTGAGCTCGTCGCCGTTCTTTTCGTAATATCCGTCCTTATTCTTCTTCCATCCGTCCTGTTGGAGCAGCTGCTCGCATTTTTCCGGATCATACGAGAATTTTTCCATGTCGGGATCGTTGTATATGTTTTTCTGGAGCGGCGAGTAGGCCACCTGTCCTTCGCCGAGCTGCACGCTCTTGAGGATCGTCTCGCGGTCGACAGCGTAGCTCAGGATGTTCGTCAGCTCAGGATATTTTTTAAAGAGCTTGCTGTTGAAGTTGTATGCGATGGCTCTGTAGTCGGCAGTCTCCATGTTATATACATTGAAGTTGTCGTTCTTCCTGAGGTTCTTCGCGTCCTTCGGCGTGATCTGAGCCATGTCGAGGTCGCCGGATTCCAGCTGCGCGGCGCGTGCGTCAGTGTCTTCCACGATCTTGAACACGACTTTTTTGATATGGGGCCTGCCGCCGTAATAGTCGTCGAACGCTTCCATGGTTATGCTCTGCCCCTCGTCCCATTCCGTCAGCTTGTACGGTCCGGCTCCCACCGGATTCTGGTTGAAGTCATCTTCGGCAAGGTTCTTCCCCTCGAGAAGGTGCTTCGGGAGGATGCCTACCGTCATATAATCAGGGAACGCGACATTGGGACGCTCGAGCTGGATCTTTACCGTCAGGTCATCCGGACACTCTATCTTTTTGATATCCTGATAATTCGTGGCTATCTCGGACTGATTGTCTTCATCGAGTATCGCTTCGAGCGTGAATTTCACGTCCGCTGAAGTGAGAGGCTCCCCGTCATGGAATTTGAGGTTTTTCCTCAGATTGAAAGTATACGTCTTCGTGCTCTCATCCCACGACCACGATTTCGCGAGCCCCGGAACGACCTTGTTATTTTCGTCATGCGAAGTGAGTCCCGCGAACAGCAGCAGATTGATCTCGCCGTGCTCATAAAGAGCGGGGTTGATCGCCGTGTAATCTCCGCTGCCGTAGACGAGCGTTTCCTCGTCGTTCCCGACTCCGCCCGAGCCGCATCCGGTCAGGCCGATCATCGAGACCGCCGTTACCAGACAAAGCAGTATCATCAATGCCTTTTTCCTGAATTTCTTCTTTCCTTTCATTGAGTCCCTCTCTTTCCGCAGTTGATGCGATCCGGCCCCATCGGGCCGGCCTTTCCCTGTCCCTAATACCCTCAATATCAAAGATTGCTGAACAGTCTGCTGCTCTTTCTTCTTATATAATCACCGATATCGGTGATGCACACCTGAGTCGTCACGAGGAACAGCCCCGGGAGGATTATTATCCACCAGCAGCCCGTCGTCAGGACTTCCTGCGACATGGACATCAGACTTCCCCATGAGACCTGCGTGAGCGGCAGGCCCAGTCCCATAAAACTGAGCGTTGCTTCCGTGATTATCGCAGACCCGATGTTCGAAACTACCATGTACATGATCGCCGGTACGAAATTCGGCGCGAGATGCTTCCGAAGTACGTAGAAGAATCCTCCGCCCATGATCCTCGACGCGAGGACGTAATCGGTATTCCTGATCTGCCTTACCTCGCTGCGCACGATCTTCGAGATGTTCATCCACGATGTGATCCCTATTACGACTGAAATGGATATCACGGTGGGATCCCCCATCATGGCCTGCAGGAATATTATCAGCAGTATTGATGGTATAGACAGCATCAATTCAGCGAAGCGCATCATGATGTCATCGACGATCCGCGGGAGGAGCCCGCTCAGGCATCCGTATACCACCGCGATGAACGTCGAGATCAGCGTCGCGAGGATACCGATCAGCAGAGAATATCTCCCTCCGAAAAGTATCATGGAAAACAGATCGCGGCCGAGCGTGTCAGTTCCGAAAATGTGAGAAGCCCCCGGTGCGGCGCTCAGCGCACCCGGATCCATATCCGTAACATCATACGGTGCGATAACATTCGCGAAAATGCACGCCGCCGCTATCACGGCCACGATGCATACCGGGACTGTCGGAAATTTCACTTCCAGCGTGGGGTAGGCGGATCTCTTTTTTCTGCCGATTATCTCAGACATTCTCCACCACCCTCTCTTCATGCCGCATGCGCGGGTCTATGAATTCATTGACGATCTGAACTATAAGGTTGGTGACCAGGACCACTGCACCTGTCAGCAGACACAGCGCCATCAGCATGTTGTAGTCCTGGTATTTCGCACTCTCGAAACTGAGCTTCCCTAGACCGGGATATGAGAATACCATCTCTATTACATACGTGCCCCCGAGGATGTGCTGCACCTGTACCGCGAGAAGCGTCAGAAGCGAAGGCATGATATTCCTCAGGCAGTGCTTCTTTATTATCTGTTTATCTGAAAGTCCCTTTACCTTGCAGAGGAGCACATAGTCCTGTCTTGTTTCATATGTCAGTTTGTTCCTCACAAGATAGGTAAAATACCACAGATGAGTGATGAGCATGGCCGATACCGGGAGTACCAGATGCCACAGCCGGTCCGGCAGGGATGCCCCCGCTCCGTAGGAGTACGCTCCTCCCGTCGGGAACACGGGGAATTCCACGGCAAGCAGCAGGAGCAGTACCAATGCCAGAAGGAATTCCGGTATGCTTCCGCTGATGACCCCGATCTTGCAGATCACCCTGTCGGCAAGAGTGTCCTCACGCCGGGCACAGTAACTGCCCAGAAGTATTGACAGCGGAACTATGAGGGCGAGCGTTATGCCTCCCAGCAGCAGCGTATTCGGCCAGAATTTGCCGATTACGTCCTTCACCGGCCGCTTATATTTATATGATATCCCCCAGTCGCCTTCGAGAGTGTTTCCCGCCCAGCGGAAATACTGAGTCACGACCGGATCATTGAGCCCGAGCCGCTCGCGGGCCTCATACTTCTCCTCCGTGCTCATATGCTCGACGCCGTCGCCGTAATATGACTTCAGCGGATCGCCGGGACATGCCCGGGATATCGCGAACACGATAACAGACAGAACGATCAGCATAATGATCATCTGCATTACCTTATTGAGAACGAATAAAATCCTTGATCTTGTCAATCTCCCACCTGCGAATCCGCAAAAAACTGCCAAACAAAAAACCACTCAGGTATCACAAAACCGCGTCGCGGTTATTATGACCCTTCGTGGGTATCTGTCTTTCTTCCTGAAATGCCGGACTTCCTGACCGACACGGGAATTGTACCATATATTTATTGAACATGTCAATTATCCCGGCGGGCGGCGCCTGCTCCGTGCGGGCCGGAAAAGCCCTGAAATCATGCCTGCAAGGCATTGATGCTCAATAAAAAAAGCGGCGGATAAACCGCCGCTTCCATGCTATTTGATATCGATAACGTGATATACTTTCTTTCCCTTGCGCATGATCAGCTTGCCTTCGGCATTGAACATGTCCTGCGTGATCATCGTCTTCGGATCCGTGATCTTCTTATCCTGGATCGTGAGTCCGCCCTGCTCGACCGTACGTCTGGCGTCGCTGTTTGAAGTAGCAATGCCGACTTTCCTCATCAAGTCGAGCACGCCGATGCCTTCTCCCTCGAAGTCCGAAACCTCCATCTTCGTCGTCGGCATATTCTCAATGGACGAGCCGTCGGCGAACGCCGCCTTCGCGCCTGCCTCGGCCTTCTTCGCTTCCTCTTCGCCGTGCACGAGCTTCGTGACTTCGAACGCGAGCACTTCCTTGGCGTGGTTGATCTCCTCGCCCGGCAGCGACGCGAGCCTCTTCACCTCGTCCATCGGCAGGAACGTCAGCATCCTGAGGCACTTCTCAACGTCGGCGTCGTTCACGTTCCTCCAGTACTGGTAGAACTCGTACGGCGACGTCTTCTCCGGATTGAGCCACAGCGTGCCCTTTCCGGTCTTGCCCATCTTCTTTCCTTCATAGTTAGTCAGCAGCGAGAATGTCAGACCGTAGACAGTCTTCTGATCCTTGCGCCTTACGAGATCGATGCCGCCGAGAATGTTCGACCACTGGTCATTTCCGCCGAACTGCATCTTGCAGTCGATATCATGCGACATTACATAGAAGTCGTAACTCTGCATGAGCATGTAATTGAACTCGAGGAACGAAAGCCCTCTCTCCAGTCTCTGCTTGTAGCACTCGGCCCTCAGCATCTCGTTTACGGAGAAGTGGCGTCCGATCTCTCTTACGAACTCGACGTAATTCAGCTGCAGGAGCCACTTCGCATTGTCGACGCAGATGGCCTTGCCCGGTTCCGGTTCCTTGTTCTGCACCGGCGCGTCCGGGCCGTCTCCCGGCTGATGTCCGTAATATTCATATTCCTCATCGAAATCGAGATAACGTTCGAACAGTTTGACGAACTTTTTCCCGTTCTCCTGGATCTGCTCCTGCGTCATCATCTTTCTCATGTCGGTCCTGCCCGACGGGTCGCCGACCATCGTCGTGCCGCCGCCGATGAGAACGATCGGAGTATGACCGTACTTCTGCATATACATCATTATGATCGTCTGCATGAAGTGGCCTATATGCAGGCTGTCTGCAGTCGGGTCGAATCCGATGTAGAACCTTATCTTCTCATTTCCGAGCAGCTCGCGCACCTCTTCCTCATTTGTGCACTGCTCGATGAATCCTCTTTCTTTCAGTACGTCGTAAACGTTTGTGTATTTACTCACACTGTCAGGAATCTGAACCATTTCTTTCCCCTTTCACATATATGATCTGTTACTTTGTTCCATACAGCCGGTCGCCCGCGTCTCCGAGCCCCGGCACTATGTACGCGTCTTCATTCAGCCTTTCGTCTTTCGCGGCAATGTATATGTCCACGTCAGGATGATCGGCTTCGAGTTTGGCTATGCCTTCCGGCGCCGCGATGAGGCACATGAACACGATGTCCTTTCCTCCGCGCTGCTTGATGAAATCGATCGCCGCGGATGCGCTGCCTCCGGTCGCGAGCATCGGATCGACCACGAATATCTTTCTCTTGTCAATGTCCGCCGGCATTTTGCAGTAGTATTCGACGGGCTTGTGGGTTTCGGGATCTCTGTAAAGTCCGATGTGTCCGACCTTAGCGTTCGGAATGAGAGACAGCATGCCGTCCACCAGGCCGAGCCCGGCCCTCAGTATCGGGACGATCGCGACATCCTGCCCGGACATCATTTTCACGGTAGTCTTCGCTATCGGCGTTTCGATCTCCACCTCCTTGAGCGGAAGATCCCGCGTCGCTTCGTATCCCATGAGGAGTCCGATCTCATTCACGAGGTCGCGAAAATCCTTAGTCGTAGTATTCTTGTCTCTCAGCATTGCTACTTTATGCTGTATAAGCGGGTGATCGAAAACAAATACTTTACTCATTCATATCCTCCTTACATCGCATCAAGCTGGTCCGTCCGCCGTTTGTGCCGGCCGCCCTCGAATTCCGAGTTCAGCCATGTATCAATGATTTCAAACGCCTTTTCAGGCGGTGTGGTCCTTCCGCCGAGTGCGAGTATGTTCGCGTTATTGTGCCTGGATGCGAGGTCCGCCATTTCCGTGCTCGTGCACAGCGCGCACCTCACGCCCTTCACTTTGTTCGCCGCGATGGATATCCCGATGCCCGTGCCGCAGATCGCGATCCCGTAGTCGAATTCTCCGGACGCGACCGCCTCTCCGATCATCTTCCCGTACTTCGGATAATCAACGCTCTCTTCGGAAAAGCAGCCAAGATCTCTGGCTTCAATGCCCATTTCCGAGAGATGCGTTATCACCTTCTCTTTCAGTGCGAACCCTCCGTGGTCGCTGGCAATGCAGAACCTGCCGTCCTTCATTTTTCTCTCCTTATACTCTGACTATATTATATCCCGCGGATTTCAGCATCCTGTTCATGACCGCGAATCCGACGCCGTCCGCTTCGGACAGCGCTCCGGCTATGATCATGTCGACGCCCTGGGCGTCCAGGTCGCGAAGATCCGCGAAGAATTCGTGAGCCGCTTCATTGAATGTCTTCTCTTCGAACAGCAGCACTCCGACTTTATTCCCGAGCTTCGTGTTCAGTGCGCGAAGTCTTTCGACTTCCCTGCGGACGTCATCTTTCTGACCTTCAACGATCAGCATTTCGGCGTTCGGCGCGTAATGCTTGTATTTCATGCCCGGAGCTTTCGGCTTGAAGTCGTCGCCCGCGGGCTTTCTTTCATTCAGCGTCGGATCGAGGAGAACTTCCTTTCCGAGCGCGGCTTCGAGGTTCTCCTTCGTGATGACTCCGGGTCTCAGTATCGTCGGTTTCTCGGACGTCATGTCCAGCACTGTCGATTCTATCCCGACCCTGCATGTCCCGCCGTCCAGGATCGCGTCGATCTTCCCGTCGAGATCGTCGAGAACGTGCTGCGCGTTCGTCGGGCTCGGTTTCCCCGACGTGTTCGCGGACGGCCCCACGATAGGAGTGCCTGCCCAGTTTATGAGTTCCCTCGTCGCTTCGCTGTCCGGCAGCCTGATCGCCACAGTGTCGAGCCCGCCGCTGACTGTCTTGGAGATGTTGTCCTTTTTCTTCACGACGAGCGTGAGCGGTCCCGGCCAGAAATTGTCCGCGAGCGTTACGATATCCTCGCTCAGTCTCGGTGTCAGCTGCCCCATGTCGCTCGCGCGAGCGATATGGACTATCAGCGGATTATCGCTCGGACGGCCCTTTGCCTTATATACGCTCTTCGCGGCCTTTTCATTGAACGCGTCCGCGCCGAGCCCGTACACGGTCTCCGTCGGGAACGCGACAATGCCGCCCCTCTTTATGATCTCCGCGCATTTCTTAATGTTTTCTTCTGTGGGTTCATAAACAACTGTCTTCATTTCGTACCTCTAAAAGTCCTTCATCTTCTGAGCCTGGTCGTTCGTGATCAGACCGTCTATTATCTCGTCCATTTCTCCGTTCATGAACTGCTCGAGCTTGTATATCGTCTGCCCCGTCCTGTGATCGCTCACGCGGCCCTGCGGAAAGTTGTATGTCCTGATCCGTTCCGACCTGTCCCCGGTCCCGACCTGGTTCTTCCTCTCGGCCGACAGTTTCTCCTCCTGCTCGCGCATCTTGAGATCGTACAGCCTCGACTTCAGCACCTTGAACGCCTTCGCCTTGTTCTTTATCTGCGACTTCTCGTCCTGGCAGGTGACGACGAGCCCTGTCGGAATATGCGTGAGCCGCACGGCCGAGTCCGTGGTATTTACACACTGTCCGCCGTTTCCGGACGCCCTGTAGACGTCGACTCTGACATCATTCGGATCAAGGTCGACCTCCACGTCATCCACTTCCGGCAGCACCGCGACCGTCGCGGCCGACGTGTGGATCCTGCCTGACGACTCCGTTTCCGGAACGCGCTGCACTCTGTGCGCTCCGCTTTCGAACTTCAGCCTTGAATACGCGCCTTTTCCCTTCACGAGCATGACCGCTTCCTTCACGCCGCCGAGCCCGGTGTCATTTATCTCGATCAGTTCTGTCTTCCAGCCTTTGCTCTCTGCGTACATCTGATACATCCTGAGAAGATCCGCTCCGAACAATGCGGCCTCTTCACCGCCCGTGCCGGCCCTGATCTCCAGGATTACGTTCTTGTCGTCGTTCGGGTCCTTCGGGAGCATGAGCACCCTGAGCTCGCTCTCGATGCCGTCGACTTTCCCCTCGAGCTCCGCGAGCTCGCTTTTCGCGAGTTCCTTCATCTCTTCGTCGTCGCCGGCCTCTTCGATGAGTTCCTTCGCATCATCAATGCCCGACTTCACTTTTTTATATTCGTCGTATTTCTTCACGATGGGCTCCATCTCGCCCATCTCCTTCGCCGCCTTCTGCCATTCCGACTGGTTCGCGATAACAGCCGGATCCGAGCATCGTTCAGCGAGTTCTTTATATTTATCAGAGATAAAATCCAGTTTGTCAAACATGATTTTCCCTTCTTTCCGAGTAATTGTTTTCAGTTAATTATTCTATCACACAAGCGGCGAGGCCTCAATTAAAAAACGCCCCCGCGCCGCCCGTTCCGGAGCTTCCGGGAGGCCTTACGCCGGTGCGTTTTCATTCCTCCCGACACGAAAGAAAACCGGACCAGAGGTCCGGCTCGTTTCGCTAGTCGAGATGATACTTGTTCTTGAACTTCTCAACACGTCCACCGCGATTGATGAACTTCTGCTGTCCTGTAAAGAACGGGTGACACGCTGAACAAACATCTGTCCTGATCTCAGGCTTCGTCGATTTTGTCATAAATGTATTACCGCATGCGCAAGTTACTTTACAGTCCACGTATTCTGGATGGATTCCTTCCTTCATGCTTCTTACCTTCTTTCCATGCTCAGGTGTACCCAAGCTTTCTGAGTTATAAAATGCTGCCTCCGATACGACAGCGTTAATACTATATCACATGAAACGGTGCGATGCAAGCAGTTTCATGTGACGAAGGGCAAATTCCGCCCCGCATTTCCGCGGGGCGGTGCATTGCTCTATGATTTCTTAGCTTTTTTCTCTTCCTTCTTCCTTCTCTTTTCTTCAGCAGCCTCTTCTTTGGCACGCCGCTTCGCTTCTTCGGCTTCGTCTTTCTTCCGCTGTTTCTCAGCGGCGGCTTCGTCTTTCGCGCGCTTCTTTTCAGCCCTGGCTTCGTCTTTCCTGCGCTGCTTTTCGGCCTTGGCCTCTTCCGCCTCTTCTTTAGCCCGCCGCTTCGCTTCCTCGGCTTCGTCTTTCTTCCGCTGCTTCTCCGCGGCGGCTTCTTCTTTCGCACGCCGTTTCGCCTCTTCGGCTTCTTCCTTCTTCCGCTGTTTCTCCGCGGCGGCTTCTTCTTTCGCGCGTTTCTTTTCTGCTTTGGCCTCGTCCTTCTTCCGCCGTTTTTCATTGACTGGTTCTCCGGCCTCTTCTCTCACACGCTGTTCAGTTTCTTCGGCTTCGGCTTTTTCAGCCTCTTCCTTCGCACGCCGTTCAGCTTCTTCGGCTTCAGCTTTTTCAGCCTCTTCTCTCGCGCGTCGTTCCGCCTCTTCAGCTTCGGCTTTTTCGGCCTCTTCTTTAGCCCGCCGTTCAGCTTCGACTTTTTCAGCTTCTTCTCTTGCGCGCCGTTCAGCCTCTTCAGCTTCTTCCTTCGCGCGCCGCTTCGCTTCTTCGGCTTCTTCCTTCGCGCGCCGCTTCGCTTCTTCAGCTTCGTCTTTCTTCCGCTGTTTCTCTGCCGCAGCTTCGTCCTTCTTCCGCTGCTTCTCCGCGGCGGCTTCCTCTTTCCTGCGCTTCTTTTCCGCGGCGGCCGCATCCTTCGCGCGCTGCCTGCGTACCGCTTTTCCGGGCAGCTGCGCCTTGACGATCCTGTCGTGCCCGGCCAGGTCCTGTTTCACCTCTGGCGGATCGAACACGCCGGTCTCTTCTATCAATGCGCAGACGTCCTGCGCCTGGTCGTCGCCTATCTCGAGTATGAGCCAGCCGTCGTCATTTATATGCGCCGGCGCCTGTTCGAGAATGAGCCGGTAAAAATCCAGGCCGTCTTCCCCGCCGTCCAGAGCCTCGCGCGGTTCGTAGTCGCGGACCTCGGGCATGAGGCCTTCGATGTCCGCGCTGCGGATATACGGCGGATTTGAAATGATCACATCGAACTTTTTCTTCTTCAGCGGTTCGAACACGTCCCCTTTAAGGACCCGGATATTCGCGCCGCAGGCCCGCGCGTTCTCGCGGGTCAGCTGTACAGCCTCTTCACTTATATCACAGGCCGTCACTTCGGCGCCGCCGAGTTTTGATGCCGCGATCGCGATCGCGCCGCTCCCGCAGCACAGATCCAGCGCCGTCGGCTTTTTCATATCCTGCAGCATTTCCGCGGCCTCGAGCGCGACCGGCTCCGTATCGAGACGCGGGATCAGCACTCCGTGCGCCGTATGCAGAGTAAAATCAAGGAAACCCTGTTCGCCGGTGATGTACTGGAGCGGCTCGCGGCGGCTCCTGCGCTCGACGAGCTCGAGATACTGCTCGGTCGTCCTGTCATCCGCCGGTTCGGACCATTCCATGAAAAACCTGTCCGGCTTTATATGCATAAGGCTGCAGTATATCGCCTCGGCGTCATGTTTTGCGTCGGGCACTCCCGCTGCTACCAGCTGTGTGAGCGCCATTCTGATCAAGTCTCTAACTAATAATGCCATTGTTTTCTAATATCTCCTCTGCGGGACGTCCAGCCTGATCTTCTGGATCACGCGGACGAACTCCGCATTGTTTCTCGTCTGCGACAGATTGTCGATAATGAGTTCCGTGACCTCTGCCGGGTCGCCGTTCGCGAGCGCGCGGCGCATGTACCACACGGCCTCCATCTCTTCCTGCGTCATCAGCAGGTCTTCACGCCGCGTGCCCGAGAGATTCAGATTTATTGCAGGGAATATGCGCTTCTCGGACAGACGCCTGTCGAGGTGCAGTTCCATATTGCCCGTGCCCTTGAATTCTTCGAATATTACGTCGTCCATGCGCGAGCCCGTCTCGACGAGCGCGGTCGCGAGTATTGTGACACTGCCGCTCTCTTCCATATTCCGGGCGGCTCCGAAAAATTTCTTCGGTTTATACAGCGCCGTGGGGTCGATACCTCCGGACAGCGTCTTTCCGGACGCCGGCACGACGAGGTTGTACGCTCTCGCGAGTCTCGTGATCGAATCGAGCAGGATCACGACATCCTTTCCGTGCTCCACAAGGCGCTGCGCTCTCGCGAGCACCATTTCCGCTACCTTCACGTGGTGCTGCGGCTGTTCGTCGAATGTAGAATATATGACCTCGCCGCTCTTCAGCGTGCGCTTCATGTCCGTTACTTCTTCCGGACGCTCGTCCACCAGCAGCACTATCATTTTTATGTCAGGGTAATTCGTCTCAATGCTCCGCGCTATTTTCTTGAGAAGTGTCGTCTTGCCGGCTTTCGGCGGCGCGACGATCAGACCTCTCTGGCCCTTGCCGACCGGCGAGATAAGGTCGATCAGCCTCATTGATAAATCAATGCCGTTTTCCATGTACAGTCTTTCGTTCGGGAATATCGGCGTGAGCTTGTCGAAGTCCGGCCTTGTCCTCGCGGCGCCCGGCGGATCTCCGTTTACCGTATTCACATACAGCAATGCCCCGAACTTTTCATTTCTGTTCGGTCTTCGCGAAATGCCCTGTATCATGTCTCCCGTTTTAAGATGGAATCTTCTGATCTGAGTCGGCGAAACGTAGATATCGTTTTCGCTCGTGTAGAAATTCTCGAAACGCAGGAATCCGAATCCTCCGTCGGCGATGTCGAGTATGCCCTCGACGGGCGGTCTCTCTTCGGGACTGTACTCCCGCTGCTCATGACTTCGCCCGTGTTCCCGCTCGCGCTGCTCATGCTCCTGCGCCGGCTCGGCCGTTTCTTTCGCTTCGGCCGCATCGGCGCCCGTTTCCGCGTTTTCCGCTTCCGGTGTTTTTCCGGTCTTCTCCGCGGCGGCATGCCCGGCGGCCTTCTGCATTGATTTTTTCGGAACGACCTTCGCCCTTGAGATCAGCCTTCGCTCGTTTTCCTCTTTTATTTCGGCGATGCGTTCTTCGGACGCCGACATCTGTCTGACCGGTTTTTCCGCCGGTTTCCCGTCAGCCTGCGGCTCTCCGCCCGCGATGATCGCCTCCACAAGTTCGGCCTTTTTCATCTTCTGTACGCCTTTTATCCCTATCGTTTTTGCGATCTCGCGCAGGTCGGCGACTTTTTTCGCTTTTAAAGTTTTTTCATCCATAAATGATTACCCTCTCGCACATACAAATAACGCATGCATATTTTCATAAAAGATAAATAATCTGACTGGTGACTGGAATGATGCGGAGAATCCCGCATTCCAATATTATCCTATTCTGAACAGAATGTCAAATGCCGCATACGGGTGGAAAAAATCTTTATTATCCGGCCGCGATTTTATTTTCTGTTGCAATTCTCCGCGAATGAAGGCACAATATATATGACAAAAGGGGGCCGTCCGGCGGCCGGCAAGGAGGTAATGTTTATATGTATTGTGTAAGGAAAGTATCAGACGATGTATTTTATGTGGGCGGAGATGACAGGCGTCTGGCCCTGTTTGAAAATATCCACCCGATCCCGTCGGGTGTTTCATATAACTCGTATGTGATCCTGGACGACAGCACTGTCCTCGTGGACACGGCGGACTGGGCGATCGGCCGTCAGTTCATCAGCAATGTAGAACATGTACTCGCGGGACGCGGTCTCGATTATGTCGTAGTGAATCACGTGGAGCCCGATCATGCGGCAATGCTCGACGAAGTACTGCTGAGATGGCCTTCCGCGAAGGTTATCGCGACGGCAAAGGCGTTCACCTTCCTCGAACAGTTCTGCATAAATGTCGATCCGGACAACAGGATCCCCGTAAAAGAGGGTGACACTTATTCGTTCGGAAAGCACGAGTTCGCGTTCGTGCAGGCGAACATGGTCCACTGGCCCGAGGTCATGGTCTCGTTCGACAAGTCGGACGGCACACTGTATTCGGCTGACGCTTTCGGCACATTCGGCGCGCTCGGCGGGAAACTGTTCGCGGACGAATTCGATTTCGAACACGACCTGCTCGACAACGCCAGAAATTATTACTGTAATATAGTAGGCAAATACGGCACGCAGACTCAGAAGCTGCTCGAAAAGGCTGCCGGCCTCGACATAAAAATGATCTGCCCGCTGCACGGGCCGGTCTGGAGAAAAGACATTGATGTCTGCATTGACAAGTATGACAAGTGGAGTTCATATACGCCGGAAGATCCCGGCGATGTCGTGATCCTGTACGCATCAATGTACGGCGGCACGGAAAGCGCGGCACAGTTCGTCGCTCAGAGACTTAACGAAAGCGGGACGGACGCCAGGATGTACGATGTTTCGAGCACTCCGGTAACGACTCTCGTCGGGGAATCATTCCGCGCGGGGAAAATCATCATCGCGTCTGTTACATACAACTTCGAGATCTTCCCGAAGATGCACGACTTCCTCTCTGACATCAAGATGCTCGGTCTGAAGAACAGGACGGTCGGCATCATCTACAACGGGACGTGGGCGCCGAGATGCGGAGCGCTCCTCAGAGATTTCTTCACTAAGGATATGAAGGACATGAATCTCATCGGAGACGACACTTATGTGAAGAGCGCCGCTTCGGAAGCGGATGAAGAGGGCCTGGCCGCACTCGCGAAGGAGATCGCCGAAGCGTGATCACGCAGCCGCGAAAATCGATAAGATAAAAATAAGGAGCCGGAAAACCGGCTCCTTTGTATTTCCGCTCAAGTCCTTCCGGCTATTCCGCCTTCGGGCCCGCATTCACGATATTCTCGGGCATGTTCGGATATTTTTCCGCGAAGTTGTCCGCGAACATTTTCGCGAGCTTCCTGGCCTGCGCGTCATACGCCGCCTTGTCCTCCCATGTATCGCGCGGATTCATGAGCTCGGACGGAACGCCTTCGCACGCCTGCGGTACATCGACGTTGAACACATCGTCGTGCCTGAATTCGACATTGTCGAATCCGTCGTTCAGCGCCGCCGTGATCATCGCCCTCGTGTACTTCAGCTTCATCCTGCTGCCGACTCCGTACGGACCGCCGGACCAGCCGGTGTTCACGAGATAGACCTTCGTGTTGTATTTCTCGATGCGTTCGCCGAGCATCTTAGCGTATACGGATGCATCCAGAGGCATGAACGGCTGGCCGAACAGTGTCGAGAATGTCGGCACAGGTTCTGTGATGCCGCGCTCCGTGCCAGCGACCTTCGCCGTGAATCCCGTTACGAAGTGATACATCGCGGCGTCCGCTCCGAGCCTGCTGATTGGCGGGAGCACGCCGAACGCGTCCGCCGTCAGGAATATTACCACCTTCGGGATGCCGCCGACACCCGGGATAGCCGCGTTCGGGATATATTCTATCGGATATCCCACGCGCGTGTTCTCGGTAATGGATCTGTCTGTATAATCCGCGACTCTCGTCTCCGGATCGAGGATGACATTCTCGACCTCGGCGCCGAATTTTATCGCATTGAATATTTCCGGTTCGCCTTCCGGATCAAGGTCGATGCACTTCGCGTAGCATCCGCCCTCGAAGTTGAAGATGCCGTGGTCAGTCCAGCCGTGTTCGTCGTCGCCGATCAGGATCCTGTTCGGATCTGCCGACAGCGTCGTCTTTCCCGTGCCGGACAGTCCGAAGAATACCGCGCTCTCTTTCGTCTCCGGATCCATGTTCGCCGAGCAGTGCATCGGGAGCACGTTGTCTTCTTTCGGCATGAGGTAGTTCATGACGGAGAAGACGCTCTTCTTTATCTCGCCGGCGTAGGCCGATCCCGCTATGACGACCTTCCTCGCCTCGTAATCTATGATGATCGCGGCCTCGCTGTGGGCGCCGTATTTTTCAGGGTCGATCTTGCAGCCCGGCGCGCACATGATCGTGAAATCGAATTCATTCAGCTTTTCGAGTTCTTCGGCGGTCGGCCTGATGAGCAGGTTCCTGATGAAAAGGTTCTGGCAGGCCAGTTCATTCACGATCCTGAACTTTCTCGTGCACTGAGGATCGGCTCCGACAAAGCCGTCAAAAATGAAAATTTCCTTCCCGCTCAGATATTCCGCGACTTCGTCCCAGATGCCGTTGAAAACATCCCTGCTGACAGGGCGGTTCACTTTGCCCCAGTCGATGTCGTCATGTACGCCGTCAGTGTCAACGATGAACTTATCGTCAGGCGATCTGCCGGTATATTTCCCTGTTGTGACAACGAGAGCCCCCGTGCTGCTCAGCTGCCCTTCACCTCTCGCAAGTGCCAGCTCGACAAGTCTGGCGGGCGAAAGATTCCTGTGTACCTCGGCCGGTGACTTTATTCCCAGCTTCTCCAACCCGTAAGTATTCAAAACTAACCTCCTTATACTGCAAATCTCGGTTTTTACACTATAACAATAACACTTTGAAAATTTCTTTACAACCGGAAAGCAGGTATTTTCAGCGGAAAACGGGGCGCCCGGCCGCCTTTACAGCAGCGCCCGGTTAATGACCCAGATCCAGAGCAGCAATGTCGCCATCGACAGCAGCGTCGACAGGAACAGAAGCATGACGCCGTACGTGGAATCCTTCCTCTCCATATCTGCAAGCATCGGGACCACCGCCGCTACCGGGAACGCCATCGTAAGGACGAGGCAGCCCTTTACCAGCGGGATCAGCGGCAGGAAATAGACGAACGCCAGAGTGATGGCCGGCATGACGATCAGGCTCCATGCCGTTCCTTCCCATACCTTGCTGTCACGGAGCATCACAGCGAACTTCGTGCCTGCGAGCGATGATCCGATATAGATCATCGACATCGGCGTCGCGATGCCTCCCATATAATCGAGGAACGTGAGGATCGGATCCGGCATTGTTATTTCGCCGAACGCAAGCGCGAATCCGATGAGCGCCGCGATAATGTTCGGGTTCTTTATCAGCGTGATCATCACGCCGCCGAAACCCTTCGCCTTTGAATTCTCTTCATCGAACCTGTGATATCCGTTCTGCGCGTAGCCGTACGCGTAGACATTGAACGCGAATACCGTGGCGAGCATCATCAGCAGGCCTTTCTGTCCGTAGATCAGAAGCGCGATCGGGAATCCGAGGAAACCGTTGTTCGGCAGCGTTGCCGCGAATTCGAACGTCGGCCTGTCTTCTTCCGGGTATTTCCGCAGTTTATAATACAGGCGCGGGATCAGCGTCCCGCCGAAAAGCACCACGAAAGTCATCAGCATCATCTGGACGAACATGGTCAGGATGTGCCCTGTCATTTCGAGCGTGCCGATGTTCTTTATTATCAAACACGGGAATGAAAAGAAGAGGATGAAATTATTCAGTCCTCTGTTCATATTGCCGTCTATCAGATTTATTTTGCGGAGGATGTACCCCGCGAATATCATTGCGAACAGTACAAAATACTGACCGTACATACAATACCTCTACATAAGCCAGGAAAATACGAAAACCGTGAATGTGAGTCCCACGACTATCGCGAGGATCACAGCCATGACCCTGACCCATTTTGTCTTTGTGTTCATATATTACCTTACACTTTCTGAACTTCTATCTTCAGTCTGCTGCGGCCTTCCGACAGGCCCTTCAGACTAATACTGTAATCTATGTCGACGCCGCCCGTGCCGTCAGCCGTGACGGTGTTCTTGAGGTCGTTCGTGAGGACTTCCATCTCGACGGGTCCGTAAGGAGTGTCGTAATAACCTTCGTAGCGCTTCCCGGATTCGAAGTGTATCTCCGTATCAATGCCGACAGCGCTGCCCTTTCTGGTCATGCGTACTCCGTCGTCATCGAGCTGCAGTCTTGTCTTGCAGTCCTCGAGTCCCGTGAAATCGCTCTCGTCATAAGTGATGAACAGCGAGTCGCCGTGCTTGTACAGCTTCCCGTCCGTGATCAGCTCCAGCTGATTCTCCTCCCGGTCATCATATATATGATATCCCGATATCTTCAGCTTAACGTCCTTCATTTTCTTCCCTTCTTCCCCGCTTCCGTGCGAAGCGACTCCAACTCCCCCTTATCAAAATGATACACCGCATTGCAGAATCTGCAAGACAATTCTGCTCCGCCGTCTTCATCTATCAGCTGCGTCAATGTATCTTCGCCGAGCGCTATCAGCGCCCGTTCTATGCGTTCGCGCGAACAGTCGCATTCGAGCTTTATGTCGCGCATTTCCACCGTGGACACCGAATATTCGTCCGAAAGCCCGCCGAATATTTCATCTTTCATTTCCTCCAGCACGGCGTCGCCGCCCCCGGCACCGGCCTTCAGCATTGCTTTTTCGACTGACGTCGTTATCGGGTCGGCATTTTTCAGCAGTTCCTCAAGCTCATCTATGCAGTGATCTTCCGCGCCGGGCATCATCTGTATGAACATCCCGCCGGCCGCGCGCGCCGTCATGTCGCGCGTCACCTTCACGCCGAGCGCTATCGAGGTGTTCCGCTGCTCGGATATATAGTAGTAGGCAGTCAGGTCTTCAGCGATCTCTCCGGAGACCAGCGAGATCGTCCCGCTGTACGGTTCTTTAAGACCGATATCGCGCACGACGGAAAGTTCTCCGTTCCCGATCAGCCCGCCGACATCGAGTTTTCCGTCTTCGCGCTGCGGAAGGTCCGCCGACGGATTTTCAATATATCCCTTTATGCGCCCGTCGCCGTATCCGCACGCCGTGATGCTTCCCGCGGGTCCGTCGCCCCTGAACATGACAGTCAGTCTGTCCTCGGGCTCCTTCAGCTGGATGCTCATGAGCCCCGCGCCGGTCAGGGCGCGGCCGAGCGCCGCCGTCGCCGTCGGTGACGTATGATGGATCTTCATCGCCTCGTTAACAATGTCGGTCGTGACTGTGAGATATACGCGGAACGATCCGGATCTGTCTATACCGATAAGTGCTCTGCTCATTTGCCTGCCCGCCGCATGTCCGCGGCCCTTTCCTTACTATTGTAATGTATATATTAACAAAAATCGGGATAATAAACAATCAGCGCGGAGACGGGCCGGAGGAAGTTTTTCAGCGCTCTGATTTTCGCCGATGACGGACAGAAAAACCGGCGGGCGGATATCCGCTCGCCGGAATATTCAGCTGTCTGCTTTATTTATTGTCCTGCGCCTGTTCTCTGCGGCGTTTTCTTGAAGCCGCGAGCGCGATGCCTGCTGCCAGAGCCGCACCGCCTGCTGTCAGCGCGAACATGGACATATCGAAATCGTCTCCTGTCTGCGGAGCGTCGGACACTACCGTTACAGGCGAATCAGTTACAGGCGAATCATTGCTGCTGCTTTCCCCGCCCGAATCCTCCGGGCTGTTCGGACTGTCATTCGGTGTCGTGACCGGAGTCTCTTCCGGATAGTTGGTCACGATGAATCCGCCGTTTCCGTCTTCCCGGACTTCGTATGTGAATTCGCTCGTTTCTTCAGTCACGCTGTATTCGATGACCTTTCCGTCCCTGTCGTACTTGTCAAGATCGTCGAAGCTGCCCTTCCAGCTGTTTTCCTCTGTGAGGACAAGTTTCTGATCTGTCTTCTCACCGTTTTTGACAAGAACGATCACCGCTTCTTCTCCGCTTGCTCCGTCGGCCCACTTCTTCTCGACAGGGATGCTGACTTTCTCGTCGCTCTGTTCGTTCGTGACCGTGAAGCCCTTCGTGATGTCCGTATCACTGTTCCTGACGATCACAGCGTGATAATTGCTGTTCGTTTCTTCAACAGTGTATTCATACTCGTGGCCGTCACTCGCGTACTTGTCGAGGTTCCCGAACGTGTGCTTCCAGTTGTTTTCATCAGTCAGATCGATGCTGCCGATCTTTTCACCGTCCTGCTTCAGGATGACCGTGGCGCTTTCGCCCGTCACTCCGTCTGCCCATTTCTTTTCGACCGGGATGCTGATTTTCTCATCGCTCTTATCGTTCGTGATGACGTATCCGTCACCTGACTTCTCGACTGTCGCCTTATAGTTCTTGTTCGTTTCTTCGACCGTGTATTCATACTCGTGGCCGTCATTCGCATACTTGTCGAGGTTTTCGAACGTATGCTTCCAGCTGCTTTCAGCAGTCAGGTCGACGCTGTCGATCTCTCTGCCGTCCTGCTTCAGGACGACTGCCGCGCTTTCGCCTGACACTCCTTCAGCCCACTTCTTCTCGACAGGGATATTGATCTTCGCGGAATCCGGGCTGTTCGTGACCTTGAAGTTTTTCACGACCGCGCCGTTTTCGACAGTATCCGCGTCTGTGATGATCTTCACGTCGAAGTGATGCGTTCCGTCGCTGACCTCACTCACGCTGTAAATGTATTCAGTTCCGTTCCCGTCGACAGCCGGGAGATCTTTCTCCAGGACCGTCCATACGCCGGTGTCATTGACAGGTTTGGAAAGCACAACAGATTTCACGTCTTCAGGGGTGCCGTTTTCACCTGCCTTTCGCTGGATCTTGAACTCTACCGAAGCAGGTCTGTTCTCCGCGCTGATGCCGCTCCAGGTTTTCAAGATCCTGAGGCTTACGTCCCTGCGGGAATTGCTGATCTCCGGGATATCTCCGGCCGCGTATTTCACTTCGGCCTTTAAGTTTCCGCTGCTGTCCTTCCCGACTGTCACTTCGGCTTCATGCGTGGAAACCGTATCGCAGTTCCATTCCGCGCTGTCCGCATCATCCGCGCAGCCGATCTCTTTGATGTAATATTTCGAGCTCGACTCTGCCCCCGTCGTCACCTCCGGGAATACGACATTACCCGCCTCGTCGTTCGTCGCCGTCATCGGGATATTGCCGCTTTCGCTGAGCGTCAGCGTACCGTCAGACTTCAGATAGTACATGTTTCCGTCGGCATCGAAAAGTCCGAATACAAATTCCCCGTTCCTGAATTTGCTGTTGTCGGACGTGGTCTTCTTCGCCTTCAGCTGCCACTTAGCCGCTTCGCCCTTTACGTTGGAGAAAATGGCATTCGTGACCGGCGTCCATGTACTGCCGCCGTCAACGCTCTTTTCATATACCGGCGTCGCCGTAAGCTTCGTCCCGTCCGCCTTTACTGTGACCGTGACGCGGTAAACGGAGTCGTCGTAAGTGATGCTTCCGTCCGTTCCGGCGGTCTCGGCGATATAGTAGACGTGCTCGCCCGCGTCGCTGTAATTGTAATCGATTCTTCTGAACGAGATATTTCCGTTTTCGTCGTTCTTCTTCGTCTCGATCGTATTTCCGTCATCGTCTTTCAGCGTGAAGCTGAAATCATCTCCGCTGAGCGAAGCGCCCGTCATCGTCTTCGACACGCTGAGATCCACATACGCGCTTCCGATCTTCGTGTTCGTTATAGAAAGATCATCCGAACCGAGGACCAGTGCCTGATCCTTCGACGTGTGGTCTCCGACATATCCGTCCTGTCCCGAGGACTCATAGACGGAATATGTGATCTCCTCGCCGTTCGTGTCGTACTTCGGCAGGTCTTTCCACTCCGCCGTCCAGCTTCCGGACTCGCCGTTCTGATCGGCATCGCCGTCAAGAGTGATATTCGCTCCGGCGTCTTTTCCGTTCGCGAGAAGCGTGAATGTCACTTTCGCGTTTTCGGGGGCATCAATGCTGTCACCGCTGTTATTCTTCCACGACTTATTCACTTTGAGCGATGTCGTGTCAGTGAGCGTGTTCGCGATCGTGCCGCCGTCCGCGGCCGATCCGCTGCCGCTGCCGTAATCGGCGGCGTACTTATAGTCTTCAGGAATCTCTTCCTTTACTGAGTAGCTGATGAGCTTATGTGAATCATCGTATTTCCTGAGACCGCTGAACGTGACTGTCCATGTGTCGCCTTCTCCCGAAACGACCGCCGCAGCGTCCTTCTCTTCAACGCCGTTCGCGTAAAGTGTCACCCACTTCGCGAAATCGCTCTGCGAAGGGCGGAGATTTTCGGCATTGCTGCCGTCTTTCCATACCTTCTTTACAGTGATCTCAGTACGCTCGAGCGCTGTTTCGGAATTCTTGATAGTCCCGCCGTTCGCTGCTTCATCAGTTCCGGAGATCTTATATACGTCCCTGTACGTCTCGGGGATCTCCTCTTTGACCGTATATTTGTCCGCACTGCCCGGCAGTCCTGTCCACGTTACCGTATATGTGTTATTGCCGTTGTCTTTTACTGTCAGTCTGCCCTCGTACTCATCTGTGACGTCTTCGCCGTCGCAGTAGAGGCGCAGCCATTTTTTGAACGCGCTCGCCGACGGTCTGTTGCCGTCCGCTCCGCTCTCATCGTCCCAGGCCTTTGTGACCGAAACGTCCGATGTCCTTGAAGTCCCGCCGATAAGGTTCTGCGTCCATGTTCCGTTGACCGGATTGTTCGCCACATAAAGGTCGGCTTCGTAATCGGCGCCCGGCTCCTTCAGCTGGATGCTCTTATCCTTTCCGATCAGGATATTGTAGATCGCTTCAACGTCTTTCCAGCCCCAGACAGGCTCCCACTTGTAGATTTCACTGACGTGGTCCTTTACCTGATCAAACGTAAGCGGATTTCCGTTTTCGTCCGTGTCAGTGTAGTACCAGATCGCGCACTGAGTCGCGACCTCGAACGCGAAATCTTTTCTGTTCCCTATTAATAACTTGAAATCATATTTCTCTCTGATCCCCGCGGCGTCGCTGCCATATCCGTTATACAGCACTCTTTTTACGTTCGCGAGTTTTTCTTTGTCGTCCTTCGCGTTATTCTTTACAGGGTTTTTCGTTGTCAGACCCGTGTACTTGTCCAGTTCTTTCGCACTGACGCTGGCGAGCTTTCCGAACTCGTTCTCGTACAGCTTCTTCATTACAGTATTGCTCTGCGTGCTGAGGTTGAAATAGTAGTTCACGCAGTACACGACCTTCCCGTCAATGACTATTTTATCGCCGTTCCCGAGCAGAGTTATATCTTCTAATCCCGGAGTGTATTTCCCTTCCGGCTCGCGTATCCCGTCCTCGCTTCCGCTGCTCTTTTCGGCAACTGTCATCGATACCCTGACCGGGCCGAGCTTCAGCGAAGTGTCTCCGCTGATATTATCGACGAGGTAAAACGAACCTTCATACGTGCCGGCTTCGAGTCCTTCCTTCGGCTGCACAGAAACGGAACCGTCTCTTCCGGAAGCGATGTTCTGTGCGCCGGACACGTCGACAGTGAAATATTTGCTGAATTCTTCATAACCCTCGGCTGTTTCGTCGACCTCGAAGCTCAGCGTCCCTGCGCCTGTGTTCGAGACAGTGAGCGTCTTCGAGATGCCGTCCGCGTCGTAGCCCTCTGTCAGGCCGCTGAACGATACCGAATCGCTGCTGAGTTTTGCGGCCCAGGCCGTCTGATCGTATGCGGGGATATCGAGCGAATCGATCCCGCCTATCTTCGTGCCGTCAGTCGATGTGTAAAGCACGTAGATCTTTTTAGCTGATGTCGGATCGCTTCCGAGAGAAACGTCCGTCGTTTTTGTGACATCAGCCGTCTCCGATACTCCCGCGGCACTCAGCAGTTCCGAAGCGGAAGGTGCCGCTTCGCCCGCGCCCTTTACGATATAGTGGAGCGTGCCGCTTACACTCGGAGTGACCGCGAGAGCCACGCTGTCCGCGCTGCTTCTCGACGCCTTCACGCCGACTGAACCTGCCTGCGACGACTCGCCCGCTGCCGAGAAGCCCGAGCTGTACGCCGGCAGACTGATCTTCGTCACGTCATAATATGTTTTTTCACTTTCGGGATACTGCTGGAACATGAGGTATACGTCCTTCGCAGCTGATGAGCTGACGCTGACGTCTGTGCTTCCCGATGTCGAACCCGCGGCGTCATCATCCGAAAATTTCTGATCCGCCGAAACCATTTCCTGACTGGTCGGCATTGATGAGCCCGCGTCCTTCACCATGTAGTAGACGCGTCCTGCGCTCTCCGATGACTGATACTTCAGATTCACCGCCGACGCGGAAGACCATTCCACGGTATATTCAACAGTGTTCGATCCCGCCGCGCTGACCGTTCCGTCCGCGGCACCCGCCGGGAAGCCGGCCATCGTCGGGCACATACCCACGAGCAGCAGTACGCTCATGATGATCATGCCGATTCTTGTCCTGACTGTATACATTTCTCTTCTCCTGTCAGATATACTTCGTTCTGCCAATAACTTAAAAAAGCTGCCCTTTACTTGTAAAAGGCAGCTGGCTGTCTGAGAGGATATGTATCGCATGTCAAAAAGACACTAGTATTCGATGTTCAATAACCCCAAAGACCCTTTAGCTTTGCGTCACCGGATCACTCCGGCTTTGCTTTTTTCTTAATAATTTTTTAATGTCGGAACCCCTTATCCGAACATTTTCTTCAGTATCGGGTATATAATTATCATACTCGAGTATACTTTGTCAACAATTTTTTTCAAATATTTTTCCGGGCTTCGCGCTTGTCTGTTCCGATTTATCAGTTATACTTAATACACGGATATTTTTAAGACTAATTTCAATCTGTCCGGATATAATTTGATCAAATCAAGAAAGGATGATCAATACATGAGCATTTCCGAAGATAACAACAAAAGGAACGAAAACGAGGAATTCAGCGATTCCTATTTCAGAAATTATGATAATAATGAAAACGACAGCATCAATGCGGACAGCGAAGTAAGTTCCGGCGCGAATGCTGATTCGGCGGCTCCGAATGAAGAAGTCGACCCGGCTTCCGTCAATCACGGAAGCACCGGGACGAACAGCGCGAACGAAAGCGGCTTCTTCGGCGGATCGCAGTACGGAAGCTCCGAAAACACCGGTTCCGAAGACAGACCGTTCTTCGGAGGATCCGGGAAAACATACGGACCGGGGTCCGGATCATTCACGTCTGATGCCGGAAATTCCGGATACACGCGGCAGGATGCCGGCGGGACCGGCGCGGGCGGACAGGGCCCGAACGGTTTCTATAACAACCGGGATCTCGGCGGCGGAAGCGGATACGGATCCGGCGGATTCGGCGGCAGCGGCGGAAACGGATACGGATCCGGATTCGGCGGCCCGAACAGCGGACAGCCACGGGACTTCGGCGATATTTACAGGCAGAAGCAAAAGGGCAGCTCGTCATCCTCTACAGTAACGATGACAAAAAGAAAGGCGATCTCGCTGTTCGTCGCGTGCATGGTCCTTTCCGGCGCCGTAAGTGTGGGCGCCGCGTGGGGATACAGCAATTACTCAACCACAGGAAGTGTGACCGGTTCCGGAGGCTACACCCTGGAATCTGCGACCGGCAGCGACAAGACTGTCTCGCAGATCGCGTCTCAGAACACCGAATCGGTCGTTGAGATCTCTACTGAGAGCGTTTCGACGGATTCGTGGGCGCAGCAGTACGTAACTGAGGGCGCAGGCTCCGGCATCATTATCGATTCCGACGGCTACATCATGACGAACTATCATGTGATCGAGGGCGCATCGAAGATAACCGTCAGAAACGACAATAACAAAACATATAACGCGGAAGTCGTGGGATACGACGAGGACAACGACATCGCAGTGATCAAAATCAGCGCGACAGGGCTGAAGGCAGTGACATACGGCAATTCGGACCAGATAAATGTCGGCGATCTGGCTGTCATTATCGGAAATCCTCTCGGCGAACTCGGCGACTCGGTGACAGCAGGCATCATCTCTTCGACGAGCAGGGAGATCACGCTCGATAACGTCACGATGAACCTCATCCAGACGGACGCGTCCGTGAACCCGGGCAACTCAGGCGGCGGTCTGTTCAACAGCAAGGGACAGCTCATCGGCGTGGTCGTCGCCAAAGCGTCCAGTACAGACGTCGAGGGACTCGGCTTCGCGATCCCGGTAAACAAGGCCGCGAAGATCGCGACGCAGATCATCAAGAACCAGTAACAATCCGCGCAGAAAGCGCTTTACATAGAAAACAACCCTTATATCTGAAAAGCAGGCCGCATGGCCTGCTTTTCACTTTCGTCCTTTTATTTTTCTTTTCCCCTTCCGCGGAATTCCTTTTCGTTTTCCATGACCTTTTTCAGCCTCTCGACATGGATCTCGGCTTCATTCCGGGCGCGCACCGGATCCCCGCTCGTGACAGCCTCTATGATCGCTTCATGCTCGCGCGGCATCTGCTTGATGCGTCTGAAATCCTCATAATAGATATAACGGAATCTGAGCACGAACTCCTGCAGCTGCTCCACTATTCCGACAAGCACCTTGTTCCCGCTTCCCTCGACAATGATGTGATGGAATTCGGTGTCGTATTTTATCATTTCCTCGGTGTCGTTCTTTTTCACCGCTTCCGCATAAAGATCCGCAGTACTTACGAGACGCTCCTTTGTTTCTTCGTCCATACGGGTCGCTGCGAATTCCGCGGCCAGCCCCTCAATGTCCTCCCGGACTTCGAGTATCTCTATCAGATCGTGCTGCGAGACCTCAGAAGCGTACGCGCCGCGCCTCGGCTCGATAGAAACGAGGCCCTCCTTCTCAAGCTGCCTTATCGCTTCCCGGATCGGCGTCCTGGACACGCCCATCTCCTCCGAAAGCTTCACTTCCATCAGCCTCGTGCCCGGTTCGATGTCCCCGCGGAGGATCCTCATCTTCAGCTCCGAATAGACTATCTCGCGCAGCGGTTTATGACTCTCTATATTCCAGTCTTCCATATTTTCTCCTCATAATGTGTGAGCGATGAATGTCTCGTCGTTCACCTGCTTCATTATCCGGTACAGCTTTTCGGCATCCGTTCTGTTCCGGACGAGTGCGTACACTGTCGGGCCGCTGCCGCTCATAAGCACCTTCGCGGCAAGCCCGCTTTCCTCCATCTTGCATTTTGTATACACAACCTGATTATATGCCCCGAGCGTGTACATTTCAAGTGAATTGGACATATTTCCGACAATGCCGGGGACGTCTCTTGTATTTAATGATTCAGTCAATGCGTCGATACCGTGTCCCGATGTATCCCAGCCTGTTCGCTCCGTTTCCGCGATCCTGTCCATCCCGTCGTACACTTCCCTGGTAGAGACCGCCACAGGCGGTTTCGACAGGACTACATACGCGTCGGCCCCGCGGACCGGCGTCAGGATCTCGCCGATCCCTTCACAGAGCGCGCATGTGGATCCCCCTTCTATCCCGAGATGTCTGTTCGCCGCCGCCTGCGCGAGCACCTGGAACGCCATATCGGCTCCGATCCCGGACGCGACGCCGCAGAGTTCCCGGAGAGTGAGCCCGAGATCCCATAGCACATCGAGCGCCAGTATCGCCGCGGCACCGTCCCCGCTTCCGCCCGCGAGACCGGCCGCCGCCGGCACTCTTTTTACTATTGCTATACTGATCTCGCCGCTTCTTCCGGCACCGTATCTGTCCGCCATGACGCGCGCGGAACGCGCCGCGTCATTCGTTTCGTCCGCAGGAAGATCGGCGCGGCCCGGGTCGATTGCGATGCTTATTCCCCCGCCGCCGCCTGACGGCGTCCAGGATACCGTGACGTCGTCCGCCAGATCCGTGATCTGCATGACGCTCCTGATCTCGTGATAGCCGTCTTCTCTTTTCCGTCCGAGCTCAAAGCCCAGATTCACCTTCGCGTAAGATTCGACAGTGATGCTCCGCATTGATATACCTCTGATATTTCCCGTATGAATAAATGTGAGCGGCTGTAAAAGCCGCTCACCCGATGTCATTATTTTTTCTTTCTCTGCTTGTTCTTGCTCTTCTGCTTTTCGGCTCTTCTTTTCGCCGCCGCGGCGTTTTTCGCCTTCGCCTTCGCGACGTTTCCGCTCTTGTACGTTGCGCCGGCCGCGGCTATCGGAGCCCGCGATTTCACGGATTGATGCGAATTATCGTAATCGCGCTTTTCGGCTTTTTCCCGTTTGGCCATCTTCGCCCGCGCTTTCGCCTTCTTGCGCTGCTCCTCTGCGATGACCTCTTCGACCGGTCTTCCGGTTTCCTTCGCTACCTTATAAGGATTCACCGCAGGTTCTTTCTTCTTTCCGCTCTCCTGTTCCTTCTTCATCTGCTTTTTCGTCTCGCGCATCGTGACGAAAACCATACCCACGACCATGACGCCGATCATACCGAATGAAATATATGAACTCGTCTTGGGGTTCTGAGTCGTGAATGTCGTCTTCTCGGTTTTATCCAGCGTATCGCCGTTCGCGGCCGTGAAGCCTTCCTTCACTTCACACGTGTATTTTGTATTTCCTTTTATCTTTGAATTTTTCGTACTTCCGCTCGTTCCCTTTACAAGTACGAGCACGACGTTCTTTTCGTCTTTATTGAATGCGATAGTCGTGCTGACCTTTTTCCCGGTCTTAGTATTATAGAGAGTTATGAGTTTTTTGTTCGAATCGTTATATTTCTCGCTGTATACATCCTCCGAGAACTGGATCTTCACGTCCATGTTCTGCATGGCCGTTCCCGTCGCTCCGTCCTTCGGATAGAATTCGGTGATCTTCAGATCACCCGCGGCCAGTACAGCCGGCGCGGCCGTCATGATGACGAGCACCGCGGCACATATGAGCGCGCTTATTCTCTTGATCATTTTCAGATTCATTCGTTGTTTTCTCCGTTCCGCCGTCTCAGTTCCCTGAAGAATCCGCTCATTATCCCGGCGCATTCTTCGCGCATGATCCCGGCTTCGATCTCCACGCGGTGGTTCAGCCGCTCTTCCTGAATGACGTTAAACACGGACCCGCAGGCACCGGCCTTCGGATCCTCCGTACCGATGAAGATCTTCTCTATTCTCGCAAGCACGATAGCTCCGGCGCACATCGCGCAGGGCTCTACCGTAACATACATCTCGCATCCTGTGAGCCGCTCCGAACCAAGCGTCTCCATCGCGTCCCGAAGCGCGACCATTTCGGCGTGTCTCGTGCAGTCGCGATCGGTTTTTGTGAGATTGTGTCCGCGCCCGATGATGCGGCCTTCCTTTACAACGACAGCTCCGACCGGGACTTCACCCGCCGCTGCCGCCGCTTCCGCTTCCTTCAGCGCTTCGGCCATATATTTTTTCATACGCTATAGTATAGTATCACAATTCGCACTGTCGTTCAACAAAATTCACAGCCTGCGGCGTCTTCTCATTTTCTGCGCATTGTTGCAATAAGCGGGCATTTTTAGTAATATAGTTGACGTTAGAGAAAGGAAATTTACTAAATATGGTATTGGATATAATTATCGCGGCGATCATCGTGCTGGCGGCGCTTTACGGACTGAAGAAAGGCTTCGTGTTCACGCTGATCCATACATGCGGAACGATCGGCGCTCTGGCCCTCGCATATTTCGCCACGTCTCCCGTGATGTCATTCCTGAAAAGCAACACGGGGATATATTACGCTATCAAAGAAAATTTCGCCAGTCATTTCAGCGACAAGCTGACCACGGTCACGAATTCCATAACCGTGCTCCCGACAAACATACAGACATATATCGCGAATTTCTCGGATGACATGACTGACAACCTCGCGAAATCATTTGCGAACGTAACGTTCGCGATACTCGTTTACCTCGCGGTTTTCATCATTATCAAGATCATACTCTGGCTGCTGCTCAGACTGCTGTCAAGAGACTATAACGGAGGCTTCAGGGGATTCGCGGACGGATTCTTTGGATTCCTGTTCGGGGCGCTGAAGGGGTTCGTCATCGTATTGATACTGCTCGCACTGCTCGTTCCGGTCGCGTCCGTACTCAATGCGGATTTTACACAGACACTCCTCACGCAGCTTGATAATTCAACGTACGCGAAGACTCTGTATGAAAATAATGTGCTCGTACTGCTGCTGGAGGGATTCTTCTAGGAAGGATAATAATAAGGATACGAAAATCTCCGGGATCGCTCCCGGAGATTTGTAATACTCTGATCACTTTATTAGTCCACCTGCACCGCGACCAGCGCGAACCTTCCGTCGTCCACATGATAAGCGCATGTCGAAAGCGTTATCAGCTGCTGACCGTACTCCGGCGTCACGCCGGTATCGTATGAGCAAAGCTGCTTTACATTGGTGACATATGTGTCATACGTTTCCTTGTCGGTAATGCTCGCGTACGAGTAATATTTGAATTTCTTTGACGATTTCTTATAGATCTGGCTCCGGAACGCCGCAACAACGCGGTATTTGTGGTTCCCGTCGAGCATGTCGAACGTTATCGTCCTGTTCTTTTCCCAGAAATCCTTATCCTCGTATTTCAGAATGTCGTGGAACATCGTCCCGTTCTTCATGTTATGTCCGAAGATCAGATAATTCTGCGACGTGCCGATCACGCTCTGCGCATCCATGAACGGGGTGCCCGCGACGGAATATTCCTTTTTGAAATTCCTGCGCAGATAATATTCGTTGTCGTTCGGCGTCTGCATGACCGGATAGTCCACTCTCGTATTCGGTATCTTGATCCATCCGACAATGTCGCTGTTCTGCGCGTGCAGCTTAGCAAGGTCGTGGCCGCCGTTCACTTTCAGTTCTTCGAAGTTCTGTTCATCCTGATGGCCTGTCCACCAGTGGTTGATGAGCACGCCCGCCGAAACGGCGAAGACGATTATCGCGATGATCAGAACTATCTTCCAGAGTATGCCTCCTTTTTTCTTTTTCTCTTTTTTGCTTTCCGACACTTTTCCCTCTTTCCTTTTAAATACCCTTTTTACAGATCCACGTTAGGATTCACATATCTTCTGCGTCCGGAAGTCTTGTCACCGAACTGTATCGCGTTTTCCGGACACCTGCTTATGCAGGCCATGCAATGGTCACATTTACTTTTTACCCATTCGGGCTTGCCTGTATCACCTATTTTTATCGTCCCGTCCGGACATACCCTGGCGCACAGTCCGCAGGAAACGCAGCTGTCTTCCACCGTGAACTTTTTCGTAACGCGCATGATGTTATACAGTCTGCGCCCGACTCCTTCGGGGAAAGCGAGCAGAGAAGCGGGATTCTCGTCCATCGTCCCGGCGTCGCGGTCTTCGATATGCGCCTCGGCCAGTTCTATCTGGCCGTCCGCCTTCGCCAGGATCTTTTCCGCCTTCGCCTTATCCGGAGGTTCATAAACGGCTACGTAATTCGCCGGCATGACGACCGAATAGAACGCCGTCAGCGACAGATCGCGCGCCAGGAGCGCCTTGCGGAAATGCTCCTTCGATTTTCCCGAATCCGAGCCGCACGTCACGAGCGCGTAGATATACGGCTGGTCTTTGATATCGAGTTCGAGCAGTTTGAGGAACTTCCTCACGATCAGCGGCAGCCCGCCGAAATACACCGGAAATACGAATCCCACCGGTTCATCCTCCGCGACCTCGAACCGTATAGCGGTCCCCGCGTCCTTCATTTCCTCGGCAATGCTGACAAGCCTGTCATTTGTATCCTCCGCGAGTTTCTCCGCCGCGTACTTGCTGTTTCCTGTTCCGGAAAACCAGAAAATCATGACCTTCGCCTCCTTCGCATTGATGCTTCAAGATGCTAAATGTTGTGGTATTTTTCCATCTGTTCTTTTATGAGGGCCGAATCCTCGAAGTAGTTTATCTTCATCGCGTCCTTCATTTCGTGCAGTGTCTTCGCGACTTCCTCGCGCGCCTTGTCGGTCCCCTTTTTCAGCGTTTCGTAGACGTACGGGATGTCCTTCTCATATTCATGACGCCGTTTCCTTATCGGCTCGAGCGTCTCGTTCAGCACTTCCGTCAGGACCTTCTTGCACGCGACGTCGCCGAGCCCGCCGTGTTCGTAGCGCGCTTTCATATCGTCAAGCGATTCGAAATCCGACAGCCGCTCGATCTGCTCCTGCGTCGCGAACGCGTCGAGGTATGTGAAGACCGTGTTCCCTTCCACGTGACCCGGATCTTCAACGCGCAGATGCTGCGGATCGGTGTACATTATCTTTACCTTCTCCGCGACCGTGTCCGCGTCGTCCGACAGGTAGATCCCGTTTCCGAGCGACTTGCTCATCTTCGCCTGTCCGTCGATCCCCGGCAGTCTGTTGCACTCCGCCTTTTCCGGGAGGAGGATCTCCGGCTCCACGAGCACCGGCCCGTATGTGCTGTTGAACTTCCTCACGATCTCGCGCGCCTGCTCGAGCATCGGCTCCTGATCCTCTCCGACCGGGACCGTCGTCGCCTTGAACGCGACAATATCCGTGGTCTGGCTGACAGGATAGCACAGGAATCCCACCGGCACGCTCGCCTCGAATCCGCGCATCTTGATCTCCGACTTTATCGTCGGGTTCCTCTCAAGCCGCGCCACCGTGACGAGGTTCATGAATATCGACGTCATCTCATACATTTCCTGGATCTGCGACTGTATAAAGATCGTAGTCCTTTCAGGGTCAAGCCCCACGCCGAGATAATCAAGCATGACCTCCACGATGTTCTGCCTTACCTTCTCCGGATTGTCGGCGTTATCCGTCAGCGCCTGGGCGTCCGCAAGAAGCACGAATATCTTCTTGTATTCCGGCGATTCCTGGAGAGCCAGCCTCTGCCTCAATGACCCTACATAGTGCCCGAGGTGCAGTTTCCCGGTCGGGCGGTCGCCTGTAAGCATAATTTTGTCCATGTTAAACTCCTTCGGATGGATTTCCCCAAAATGTGAATGTAAATATAATAATACTTATCCGGTTAAAATACAAATTTTCGAACGGTTTTAGGGTATAATGGTATTGATGCGTCAATGCGCGGAAACGGAGGTATTTATGAAACGGTATATCGGACGTCTCGGCACATATATTGAGATCGACGGAGAAGACATCACCCTGTACTCCCTTCCTGCGAACACGGAGCGCTGCGTACTCGATGAAATAAAGTCCGTTAATATCTGGGAGGCCGCCGGGAAGAACCCGGGACGGATGACGATCCTGACGGAGCACACCCTGCACAATATGGAATTCGATGCAGCCCAAAACGACGATTTCATCGAATGTTACAGACAGCTGATCGCGAAAATCGATCCGTATATTTCAAGAACATATAAATCAGTAAGGAAAATTTAATGCCGGCAGGAAAATCCCCCGCGCCGGGGGATTTTTTAATGATCAGCGTTTTGCCGACGGGATCGTGACCGACCGGCGGGGTCATGACCGGCTAACAGCATCGTGACCGGCTGGCGGGATCATAACCTGCCGGCGGCGTTGTGAACGGCTGGCGGCGTAGTGACCGGGTGGCGGTGTCGTGGTCGGTTGGCGGGATCATGACCGGCTAACAGCATCGTGGCCGGCGATCATCGACAGCGGCGGGTGATTTTCGCCAGCTACAGATATTCAGGGCGGTCTCTTACTGTCACCGGAGTCGATTTTGAACGGTGGTGACAGTGATTTACTGTCACCGAGGCCGGTTTTGAGCGTTGGTGACAGTCATTTTTACTGTCACCTGTTTCGATTTCAAGCGTTGGTGACAGTGATTTACTGTCACCGGAATCGATTTCGAGCGTTGGTGACAGTGATTTACTGTCACCGAGGCCGGTTTTGAGCGTTGGTGACAGTCATTTTTACTGTCACCTGTGTCGATTTCAAGCGTTGGTGACAGTGATTTACTGGCACCGCGGGCGATTTTGGACAGAGGTGACAGTGATTTACTGTCACCGAGATCATTTTTGAACGCCGGTGACAGTGAGTTTTACTGTCACCGAAGTCGATTTTGAACGTTGGTGACAGTGTTTTCCTGTCACCGAAGCAGATTTTGAGCGTTGGTGACAGTAATTTCCTGTCACCTGTGTCGGTTTCGGGCGTTGGTGACAGGAGTTTTTCCTGTCACCAAAGTCGATTTTGAACGTTGGTGACAGTGTTTTCCTGTCACCGAAGCAGATTTTGAGCGTTGGTGACAGTAATTTCCTGTCACTTGTGTCGGTTTTGGGCATTGGTGACAGGAGTTTTTCCTGTCACCGAAGTCGATTTTGAGCGTTGGTGACAGTAATTTCCTGTCACCTGTGTCGGTTTCGGGCGTTGGTGACAGGAGTTTTTACTGTTATCGGAGCCGATTTTGGACGTTGGTGACAGTGTTTTCCTGTCACCGAAGCAGATTTTGAGCGTTGGTGACAGTAATTTCCTGTCACCTGTGTCGCTTTTGGGCATTGGTGACAGGAGTTTTTCCTGTCACCGGAGCCGATTTTGAACGTTGGTGACAGTAATTCCCCCGGCACCGAAACCGGTTTCGGGCACCGGTGACAGGGCCCCTCTTGTATCAGAAAAAAATAGAAACAGGACGGATGATGATCCGTGATACCCGCCGGATACAGTGTCCGAAAATTTTTTCCCCGGTTTTCCCGGAAAACCTCAAATCTAAGTAAAAGAAAACCCGCACGTGTTAAATTTCCAACAGTGCGGGTTTTTTGGTGACCTCGGTGAGATTCGAACTCACGACACCAGCTTTAGGAGAGCTGTGCTCTATCCAACTGAGCTACGAAGCCTGATATTTGCGTCATAAATGGTACCATAATCCTCAGCTTTTGTCCAGTTTCATCTATTGTACTTTTATTCTAATACTGCTATAATATTTTGCGGAAAGATTAACTAAACATCTGTAAATACAAACGATTTTTGATGTTCATTAGTATTCACACAGGAGGAATATTTAATGCCTGAAGATAATACCGCTTATGTAAGCCCCTTTTCATCGAGATACCCGAGCAAGGAAATGAAATATCTTTTTTCGCCGGAGAAAAAATTCACGACCTGGCGAAAGTTATGGGTCGCGCTCGCGGAAGCGGAACAGGAACTCGGACTCGACATAACCGACGAACAGATAGAAGAACTTCGCGCGCATGTAAACGATATTAACTACGATGTCGCGAAAGAGCGGGAAAAGATTGTCCGCCACGACGTAATGTCGCATGTGTACGCTTACGGGCAGCAATGCCCGAAGGCGAAGGGAATCATCCATCTCGGCGCCACGTCCTGCTACGTGGGAGACAACACCGATCTTATTATCATTAAGGAAGGCCTTGATATAATAAAGAAAAAACTCGTGAACGTGATCGCCCAGCTTGCCGACTTCGCGGAGAAATACAAGGACATGCCGACACTGGGATTCACTCATTTCCAGCCGGCGCAGCCGACTACAGTCGGAAAGCGCGCCACGCTCTGGATGAACGATCTCGTAATGGATCTCGAGGATCTGGAATATCTGCAGAGCACGATAAAGCTGCTCGGTTCCAAGGGCACGACCGGAACTCAGGCCACATTCCTCGAGCTTTTTGACGGCGACTACGAAAAAGTCAGGAAACTGGACGGAATCATCGCGAAAAAGATGGGATATGAATCCTGCTATCCGGTATCCGGACAGACGTATTCGCGGAAAGTGGATTCGCGGACAGTCAACGTGCTCGCGGGCATTGCCGAAAGCGCGCATAAATTCTCGAACGACATCCGCCTTCTCCAGAATCTCAAGGAGATCGAGGAGCCGTTCGAAAAGACGCAGATCGGATCTTCCGCGATGGCGTACAAGCGCAATCCGATGAGGAGCGAGCGCATGGCGAGCCTTTCGAATTATCTCATAAGCGACATGATGAACCCGGCTATCACAGCCGCGACACAGTGGTTCGAGCGCACGCTTGACGACTCCGCGAACAAGCGCGTGAGCATGAGCGAAGCGTTCCTGGCCTGCGACAGCATTCTCGAGCTTTACATCAATATCTCGTCGGGCCTCGTGATATATCCGAAAGTCATCCATTCGCGGCTCATGAGCGAGCTTCCGTTCATGGCCACGGAAATAATCCTGATGGACGCGGTCGAAGCCGGCGGCGACAGACAGGAACTCCACGAGCGGATCAGAGTCCACTCGATGGAGGCGGGAAGACGCGTGAAAGAAGAAGGCGCGGAGAACGACCTTATCGACCGCATTGCAGCGGATCCGGCGTTCCCGCAGGGAAAAGAAGAGCTCATGAAGCTTATGAAACCGGAAAATTTCGTGGGATGCGCTCCGGAACAGACAGAAGACTATCTGAACGGAGTCATCCGGCCGATACTGGAGAAAAACGAGGATCTCATTGGCGTCACAGCCGAGATAAACGTTTGATCATAAATGCATTACCGCTGGGGAGCGCCTTCGGGCGTGAGTAAACGGAGCAAGTTGTTTCCAACTGTCAGATTCAGAAAGAGGTAAGTACATCATGGTCAAAGCAGTTGTAGGTGCTAATTGGGGCGACGAGGGAAAAGGAAAGATAACGGACATGCTCGCGAAGGACGCCGATATCGTATGCAGATTCCAGGGCGGCGCGAACGCGGGACACACAATAAAAAACGAATACGGAAAATTTGCATTGCATCTTCTTCCGTCGGGAGTGTGTTCCCCGCACGTAACGAACGTCCTCGGGAACGGCGTGGCTCTCGATATCGACAAGTTCATCGCGGAAATAGAAGACATCACGTCCAAGGGCGTGCCGAAGCCGAAAATACTCGTTTCGGACAGAGCGCAGGTGATGATGCCGTATCACATTCTGTTCGATACATACGAAGAAGCGAGACTCGCCGGAAAATCATTCGGTTCCACGAAATCCGGCATTGCTCCGATGTTTTCGGACAAATACGCCAAGATCGGCTTCCAGGTGAATGAGCTTTTCATGCCGGAAAACGAGCTGCGGGACAAGATAAACAATGTCTGCACACTGAAAAACGTGATGCTCGAGCATCTTTACCACCAGCCGCTGCTCGATCCGGACGAACTGTACAGAACGTGCAGAGACTACGCGGAAAAGATCGAGCCGTACATGGCGGACACTTCGGCGTTTCTCATCAATGCGCTGAAAGAGGATAAGAGGATCCTTGTAGAGGGCCAGCTCGGGACTCTGAAGGACACGGATCACGGGATCTATCCCATGGTCACATCCTCTTCGACACTCGCGGGGTATTCGACAATAGGGCTCGGGATCCCGCCGTACACGATCACGCAGGTAGTGACCGTGGCGAAGGCGTATTCCAGCGCTGTCGGCGGAGGAGCGTTCGTGAGCGAACTGTTCGGCGAAGAAGCGGAGGAACTGAGAAGGCGCGGCGGCGACGGCGGCGAATACGGCGCTACTACGCACAGGCCGAGAAGAGTCGGCTGGTTCGATGCGGTGGCCACGAGATACGGATGCAGACTCCAGGGGGCGACGGAAGTGGCGCTCACTGTGCTCGATCCGCTCGGGTATCTCGACGAGATACCGATCTGCGTCGCATACGAACTCGGCGGAAAAGAGATTCACGACTTCCCGCATTCGACTGACCTGTACAAGGCGAAGCCGGTACTCAAAAATATGCCGGGCTGGAAATGCGACATCACAGGCATCCGCGAATTCGATAAACTTCCGAAGGAAGCTCAGGATTATGTGAATGAAATAGAGAAGCTTATCGGATTCCCGATCACGATGGTCTCGAACGGGCCGGGACGTGAAGACATTATCTACAGAGAACCGAGGATCTAGATAACGGAGGTCAATAAATGAAAACCAAAGATCGAATCATTGAGAAGGCGATAGAGATGTTCAATGAGAAGGGCGCGGCGAATGTCAGCACCGTACAGCTTTCCGAAGCGCTCGGGATCAGCCCCGGAAATCTGTATTACTATTTCATTAACAAGGAGCATCTGATCAGGACTATCTTTGAAGAACAGATAATGCCTAATACAGATATCCTGTTTATGAGAGAAGATCTGAGTCATTCGGAGAACGGCATCCTGAAATTCTTCGAGGATTATACGAAGGCTGTCTACAGATACAGATTCTTCTATGCTGAGACCTATGCTCTGCTGAGGACCGATCCGGATCTGCTGGAAATCTATAATCCGAGATGCGCGAATCTGCAGGAACGCCTGATGGTCGCGGTCGACAGCTGGGTGGAGACAGGCATTATAGAGGAAACGTCGGACACCATCAAGCATTTCCTCGTGGAGAACCTGTGGACAGTCGGACAGACACTGCCGCACTATATCGAAATAGTAAAGGGAGTGAGTGATCCTGAAGTTATCACGAAGGAGACCGTCCTGCATTATTTCACGATAATCTCGCCGTATCTGACAAAACCGGCGCGCGACAGAATGATCGTCCTGCTGAAGAAAAAAGGTTTTGCCGGAGAGCATAATCTGGATGACATGCATTGATGAAAATAAGCATTGATGTGAAAGGACCCGCCTGCCGGACGGGTCCTTGATTTATATATCATACATTTTCCTGTTCTTCGATCTCGCGCACGATCTTCACCAGACCGTCGTTCGCCGGGACTCTTACCCGGACTCCCTTCTTCCCGACGCCGGTGAAATCCTTTCCGGCTTCTGTCTTCGCGCCGTGCTTCAGGAACACCTCGCTCAGATCCGCGTCAGTATCTGTCGTTATCAGCATGATCGGCACGGTGTCCGTCGTTTCCGACACATGCAGTTTATGGATGGAATCTATGACCTTGCGTTTTACCGACGCGATTTTTTCGCGGCTCCTTTCAAGATGATCCGGATCTTCCAGCGCCATCGACACGACTCTGTACGCGAATTCGTTCAGCGACATCTCTATATTCGCCCTGTTGAACAGTTCGGCCGCCTCTTTGTCCATCATGGCGTATCCGCAGCGCAGGCCCGCGAGTCCGAATCCCTTTGAGAACGATTTTACGACGATGAGATTTCTGTATTCTTCGAGAAGATTCGCCGCCGAGTTCGATTTCGGCATGAAATCGCCGTACGCCTCGTCCACGATTATCGCGCGGTCAAGGTCCCTCGCCTTCTTCACGCACTTTTCAATCTCCGCGACCGGTACGGCCTGTCCTGTGGGGTTGTTTGGATTGTCAAGATAGAACAGACGGTGTTCCGAAGACATATTGCTCATGAATTCTTCAGTGTCGAATTTGTATTTGTTCTCCGGCCTCAGATATACATATTCTGTCAGCCCGCCGTCTATCTTCACGTCTGTTTCGTAAGACGAGAACGTCGGCCCGTTCATCAGTACTTTAGAACCCGGATCGACAAACATCCTGTTTATTCCGTTCAGCACTCCCATCGAACCGACTGACACTCCTATGTTCCAGGCGTCAAGGTTTACCTGATCTTTGAAAAATTCAGCGATCTTCGCTTTCAGTTCCATATACGGAAAACCCGGATATTCCGTAATGTCTATCTTCGAAACGTTGTCGACCATCCACTTGTCAATTGTTTTCGGATGTCCGAACGGGTTCACGCCGAGCGAGCAGTCGAGAAGATCTTTCGGCTGCGGCGCGCTTTTGCCGTCGTCCAGATACGACTCGCTTACGAACGTGTCAAAAACATGTCTGTATTCCATAATTCTCTCCCTTCCGCAGGCGCACTTCCGCCTGCTGAATCGTTAAAATTACTATATACGCGGCGGTCTGCCCCGTCAAGAAAGCCCACTGTCTGTTTTTTCGTCGGAATGTCAATGAATATTCTGGCATCCGGACCGAATAAAAATACCGCTCCGGCACCACCCCGGAGCGGTATTCTGCAAATTAAAAAAAGTTCTGATCTCAGCGATTGACCTCTATTCCGGCATCCCGAATGACACCGTATATCCCATCGAATATCAGCCTGAATCCCCATTCTCTGGTTTCCGGCGTATTTTCCACATCGCCCTTCACCAGCCTGGAGACGAAATCAAGCGTAGAATCCACTATATGCATCCATACAACGGATACGACACTTTCATTTCTCAGATTCAGCTCTTCTACCGCGACATTAATATACTTCAGGAAATTGCCGTTGTACGCTCTCCTGATCCGCTTCAAGTAGCTCTGATATCTTTTTGAATACCTGAATTCGTGGTAGAACAGTGTGTATTGCGGATGTTCGATAAAATATCCGAAATATGCGCGCCAAAGTTTTTCAAGCGAACCCACAAGATCAGTTTTCATCTCGTTCATGCTCTCTACGCTGCTCATCAGACGTTGATCAAGCTCCCGGTCGATGCTTTCGAAACAGGAACTTATCAGTTCATCCTTGCCGGTGAAATAATTGTAGATATTCCCTTCCGCCATTCCCGTGCGCTGTGCGAGATGCTTCGTCCTGAAATTCTCAAGCCCTTCCTCCGCGATCAGCTCGACCGTGGCGTCCATCAGCCTGGACTTGGTAATTTCACTCTTTTTTCGGTGTTCTTGCGTATTCATTTAAATCCTCCCAAATTAAAAAAAACCGCATTTCCCTCAAATGCCTATCCACACAATCAGTATAATACCACGGTTTAGAGCGATTTTCAAGTATTGGAAGAATAGTTTTGCACAGCCAGTCCAAATTTTTTCTTAATTCGCTCTATTTTCGATATCATGGGCTTCGCCAGAAGCGCCGTAAATATTACGGTAGCAATGCCGAATATCGTGTTGATAGGGAGGGCCGTCCCATACACTCCCAATACAGTCGCGAGCGTGGGCTCCGGCGTCATTGCAAAAATCGTATTAATATCGACTATCCCTCCGTAGATCGCGAACGCCGCTATAAACCCGTAAATGCACATCAGTACATTGCTGCTCCTCGCTCTGTCGTTGTTCAGGATGAGTCCTGCGATAAGGCCCACCATGCCCATGGCGAACATCTGCCACGGGGTCCACGGGCCCTGCCCGAACATGAAATTCGTGATCAGCGGGATCAGCGAGCCTGTCACGAAGCCGGTCTCCGGACCGAGGCACGCGCCCGCTATCAGGGTTATCGCCGCGGAAGGCTTTATCTCCGGAGCCGCGAAGAAAATCGCGTTCCCGAGTACGCCGAGCGTGACGAGCACGGCAGTGACGACTACTTCTCTCTCGTGCGGTCTCTTCCGCTCGAACATCAGGAAAAACGGCACCTGTCCGTACAGCACTATAAGCATGCTGACGATGTAGTAACTGCGTGAATGGCCGTATTTTATACCGAGCATCAGCGTCAGCGCGGCGAATACTACCGCTCCTAAGGTAAGAGCGGCGCGTTTTCCCGTGCCTGCAGAATTCTCGGTGATGATCCTCGTTTCGACGACGTGATCCTCCCCGGGGTCTCCGCCCGCGGAGCCTGATCCGGGGCCTTCAGAGCCGTTTCCCGTCGTATCGTTAATAGGCGATGCATCACCGCCGCCGCTGCCTTCCGGGCCGCCGGTGTTCTCCGAGACCAGCTCCGCCACATCAGCGGCTGTCACTGCATTGATGAATACATGCCTCGACATCCTGTTCGCGGAAGTTGTGTAGAAACTGTTCCCGCTGAAGAATTCGCGGGGCGATCCCTCGGCCGTGATCTGGCCGTTGAAGAACATCCCGCACCTGTCCGCGTACTGCGCGCAGAATTCTATGTCATGTGAAACAATGATCACGGTCATTCCCGCGCACGCGAGGCGTGAAAGCACTCCGGCAAGCTTCGCCTTGAATTCATTGTCGATCCCCTTCGTCGGTTCATCGAGCAGAAGGATGTCGGGTTCCGTGAGCAGGACCTTGGCGAGAGCCGCGCGCTGCTGCTCCCCGCCGGAAAGGTCATACGGGTGCCGGTCGAGCAGATTTCCGATATCCGCTTCTTCCGCCGCTTTTCTGACACGCCCGGATTTTTCTTCTTTGGATATATCAATGCCTTCGAGCGATGCCAGCAGATCCTTTTCCACGGTGTCGCTCCCGAATACCGTCTGTGCGTCCTGCGGGAGCATCCCGACCGTGCCGCTCGTCTTTATCTTTCCTTTATATGGTCTCAGTTTCCCGCCGAGGATCCTGAGCGTCGTTGTCTTCCCTGTGCCGTTCCCGCCGACGAGCGCGTATATCTCACCGCGCCTTACTTCCAGATCCAGACCTTTTATGACATCGGCGGAATCGCGTTCATATCTGAAACTGGCGCTCTTTACGGATACAGCCGTTTCTCCTCCGTCCGGGGCGCCGCCTTCCGGAAGTCTGTCCTTTATTATTTCCCTTCCCGAAAGCAGTCTGTCGAGATACTTCCTGCCTTCTCTTACATCGACCGGGCATGCGAGATTTTCTCCGATGCCGCGCCCGCTGAGTTCAGAGTATATCCGGACGGGAGCAGGCATTGAAAGCAGCATGCCGCCCGCGCCGCGCGCCGCCGCGCGCCCCGCTTCCGCGGGAGTTCCGTCAGCCACGATCCGTCCTTCGTCCATTATTATCACCCGGTCCGCCTGCGGCATCACCTCATCAAGGCGGTGTTCCGTCATTATCACCGTCATGCCGGTATCGAGGTTCAGTTTTTTCAGCATGTCGAACAGGTCCGACGCCGCGGAAGGGTCAAGCTGCGACGCCGGTTCGTCAAGGATCAGTACGTCCGGACGCATCGCGGTCACCGCCGCCAGGTTCAGAAGCTGCTTTCCTCCGCCGGAAAGCTCCGAGACTTTATCCTCGAACCTTGACTGCAGGCCGAAATATGTCGCCGTCTCCGCCACCCTCATGCGGATCGTCCTGTTATCCATCCCGAGCGACTCGAGACCGAACGCCAGCTCGTGCCAGACCTTGTCCGTCACGATCTGGTTGTCGGGATCCTGGAGCACGAATCCGATCGACGACGCCTGCTCTCTTTCAGAGACCGAATCGATCGGCCGCCCCATATACATAATGCTGCCGGACCTTGTGCCGTGCGGCGCGAGCACAGATTTCAGATTCCGCAGCAATGTCGTCTTCCCGCATCCCGATTTCCCGCACAGCAGAACGAACTCCCCGCGGTCCACCGAAAACGTCACATCCCGGACGGCGGGCATTGATGCTTCCGCGTATGTGAATGTCAGATCTCTGACCGCAAACGCTTCCATCTGACCGCCTCCCTTCCGTTCAGGATCACGGGCATGAAGCACATGAGCCCGTAAATAATGTAGACCGGCAGCGTGCGCGCGCTCACCGCCGCGTAGGAAATTTCAGGATAGTATGTAAACGTGCAGTATCCGAGAGCGCCTCCCGCGATCACTGCCGCTGTCGCCGTAAGAAGCAGCACCAATGCGGCGATGTCACGCCCGTCCCATCTGTAATTCGAGTAGGCGGTCCTCCCGCGCAGCCCGTATCCGCGCGAGCGCATCGAGTCGGCCGTGTCGACCGCGTTCTCGAGTGCCCATGTCATCATTATAGAAAATGTCCTTGCGCCCTTTTTTACGCGAACGGAAAATCCGGGCTTCCCTCCCGCAGAAGGGATCCCCGATGCGGCCTCGCGGACCTTCGCGAGGTGTTCCCGGAACTTCGGGATAAACCTGAGCGCCATTGAAAATACAAGAGAAACGTGAGGTGCGAGCTTCCCGAAGATGTACATGAACTTGTCCGTCGTCATGATCTCGCTGTAGCAGCGGCACCATAAGATGATGGCGCTGAACATGAAGCCCGTCATCACGCCGTATACTATCGATTCAAGAGTGATCGGATTGTATCCGATGTACCCGATGAAAGTGCTTCCGTAATGATTGAAAAGAGCGTTTATAACAGTGACTATTACCGTCAGCGGCAGCAGCCACTTGAAAAAAAGCCCGGCCGCTTTGCGGCCGAGAAGATATATTGCATATGACATCGCTCCCGCGAACGCCGCGGCAAGCATCAGCGGATGAAGAAAAATAACTCCGAACACAATGACAGCGCCGAAAAAAATGAAATTTATCACCGGATGATAAGTAGCAAAAATATCCCTGACCATTCTCTCACATCCCGCGTTATTTCAGGTCGGCTCCAAGGTTGGTCGTATACCGCCAGCGTATCACGTCTCCGGATTTTACTTTGTATGTCCCGCAGCCTTTGTCCGGGAATACGCCGTTCACCGAATACATCCAGCCGCTCTGGTCGCCGGCGTCGAATTCCGCTAAATTATCTATTCCCTTTATATATTTAGTATTAGTATTCCCTTCGGCGCTGAGCTGTATTCCCTTTGCTTTAGTGACTCTTCCGAGAACTGTATAAACTGTATCTGAAGATCCTATCTTGACCTTAGTCGCCTTCAGGATCCATCCTCCCGTTTTATTTATCTTCGCCTTCTGGGTCGCGGTGAGATTATCCGTATTCCCAACAAGCACCGTGCAGTCTATGCTTATCGTTACATATTTCGCAGAAGACGACGAAGATGAGGATCCCGACGTGCCTGAAGTCCCTGAAGATTTCTGCTGAGTACCGGAAGAATTCGATTCCGTATCCGTACTGCTTTCTTCTGAATCAGTTTTCTCGGACGAAGAAGACGAAGACGACGAATCGGATTTCTTCTGGCTGCTTTTCTTTTCCTGGCTCTGAGAGGCAGGCGAACTGCTGTCTGTCGAAGCACTGCTGCCGCTCCCGCATGCAGTCATGCCGATCGCAACAAAAAATACAAGCGCGAATATCAATGCGATGCGGGCCCTTTTACGTGTCATATTGTTCTTTGTTCCGTTATTATTTCTCCGAATCCTCATAATGGTTTTACTATAACACAAGCATCCGGCGTTTTCAATTTTTCAGGGCGCCTGTGAATCAACGCTCCGGAGCCCGGACGATCCGTTTGCGAAAAATTGTAAGAAAATTTTGCATTTTTCTTACTATCTTCACAAAATCTTCACATAAAGAGTTTATAATCTTTTTATCAAATGTATGAGATTTTTCATACTAACTTTCCTTCTTTTATTGAATACACACACACTTTACGTAAGAGCCGGGAACGCGTCCCGGCTCTTGCGTTTCTGTTATGTTTTTGCTGTGTCGGCTATTCGCCCTGTATCCTGTGAGTCACGGTCTTTCCGCCGTCGGTATACGACTCCGCGATCTCATACATATCGTAATCCTTTACCATCATGAACAGAGCGCGTCCTTTATATGTATCCCCGGAATAAAAATCATAGCCCGTCGGGACGCTCCCGATTTCATAGGTTTTACTCAGGCCTTTATATTCTGTCCCGTTTTTGGAAATCTTTCCCTGATTTTCCCCTTCGATCGTGAACGGCAGCGTGACCGCAGTGATCCCGAATTCGCTCTGCGGGAAATCAGACGGGAATCTGACTTCATAATTTATCACACAGTACTCGAGATCATCACTTGAAAGTTCTGGGATCGTGGCCGCCTGACCCGATGAATTGTAACTGTCTATATACGCCTGCACCTTGCCGGCATCCCGTTCTATCGAAGTGACTTTATATGTCACATCGTGATATTTGCCGTCCGCTTCAGCCTTTACTTTCGTCTCTATCGTTTCTCCGACCGCGGCAGCGTCCGGATCCTTTTTGACCTCTGACGTTTCGGTTCCGCATGCGGCAGTGCCGAGAGCAAGTACAAACACTGCAGCAAATGCGATGAGCTTCTTCCACATCTCATATCTCCCTGAGCAGTTCAATGATCCTGTCCATCTCTTCCCTGCTGTAGCATTCTATTTCTATTTTTCCTTTATTACCCGAAAATCTGAGGCTGACCTTCGTCCCGAGAGCCGTTTTCAGATCCTCTTCGATCCTGAGCACGTCCGCGTTCTTCTCCATCGGGCGGCCGCGCCTTCTTCCGGCCTTCTTCTTGCCCGAGGCGATGGCTTCTGTTTCACGGACCGAAAGTCCTTCCTTCTCTATTTTCTCCGCCAGCGCAGTCATCTTCTGCTCATCCTTCATCTGCAGCAGTGCCCTGGCATGTCCCGCGGAGATCGTCCCTTCCGCTGCCTTTTCCTGTATGGCCTCAGGCAATTTCAATAATCTGAGAGAGTTGGCAATATATGGTCTGCTCTTTCCGACACTGGCAGAGACCTGCTCCTGTGTCAGGCCGTATTCGCTGATCATGCCGCTGAGCCCGCGTGCTTCTTCAATGGGATTCAGGTCTTCACGCTGCATGTTCTCAATTATCGCGAATAACATATTTTCCCTGTCCGAAAGTTCCCTCACAAGGCACGGCACAGTCTTCAGTCCGGCTTTCCGCGCCGCGCGCCATCTTCTTTCGCCGGCGACTATCTCATAGCCTTCGCCTGACGGCCTCACGATTATCGGCTGGATCACTCCGTGCTCCTTAATAGATGAAGCAAGATCCTCGAGGCCTTCCTCCGAAAAAGTCTTCCGCGGCTGGTCCCTGTTGGGCTTTATGTCATTAATATCAATGCTGTCAACACCTGAGCCGTCATTATCATCGGGGGATTCATTTTCTATTGTTTCGATCTCGCCGAAAAGGGCGTCAAGCCCTTTCCCGAGTCCGCTGTTCCTTTTCTTCGCCATTATTTATCTTCCTCCAATGCAAGAAATTCATCAGCGAATTCGTTATATGCTTCCGCTCCGGTTGATTTGGGGTCGTACTGGAATATCGGCACGCCGTAGCTCGGAGCTTCCGCCAGTCTTACATTCCTCGGGATGACAGTTGTGTACACTTTATCCTTGAAATATTTCTTGACTTCCTCAACGACCTGTATCGACAGGTTAGTCCTCCCGTCGAACATGCTGAGAATTACGCCCTGTATCTCAAGGTCCGGATTCAGATTCTTCCTCACTATTTCTATTGTGCTCATCAGCTGGCTTACACCTTCGAGTGCATAGAACTCGCACTGAATCGGTATCAGCACTGAATCCACTGCTGTCAGAGAGTTGATAGTGAGGAGGCCGAGCGACGGGGGACAGTCGATAAAGATGTAATCGTAGTCGTCCTTTACTACAGAGAGCGCCTTTTTGAGCATTTTCTCCCGTCCGTCCATCTTTACCAATTCGACTTCCGCGCCTGCAAGAGCGACACTTGCCGGTATAACGTCAAGCCCGTCGGTCGATGTTCCGACAATTGTCTTCCTGATGTCGCAGTCCGGATCCGTAAGCACATCATACGATGTCAGTTCCCGATTTTTCTTCAGGATCCCCAGTCCGCTTGTCGTATTTCCCTGCGGATCTATATCGATCACTAGGACTTTTTTCCCCTTCATTGCAAGGCTTGCAGCCAGATTGATGTTTGTTGTTGTCTTTCCGACGCCGCCTTTCTGATTAAAAATAGCAATAGCTTTGCCCAATTTCCTTCCTCCTTGTACTTACACCTGATGTCGATCGCTAATGATAATTATACACTAATGTTTCACGTGAAACAATTTATTATCATAAAAAAGGAATGTTTCACGTGAAACATTCCTTTGTGTCATGATATTTATCTGATTGGATCCTTCGACGGCGTCCCTGCTTTCCGCGGGAATTTTTTCGGAGTCGGTTTTTCCTTTTTTATGATCACCAGTATATGATCGAGATCGTATTCTTCTATTTTCCCGGCGATCTCCGGAACGACTGTAACGGGTTCTCCGCCGCCGAGTATATCCACTGCATGTGACGCTTCTCTGATTTCATGCACAGATTCCGGACCTTTGTAAGCGGCGAAAAATCCGCCCGGTTTTACAAGCGGCAGACAGTACTCCGAAAGCACTGTCATATCGGCCACAGCCCTTGAAATAACTAAATCACAGGACTCACGCCATTCACCGTTCCTTCCGAGGTCTTCCGCCCTGGAATGGACGGTGCGGACATTAGATATCCCCAGGTTATCCACAGTTTGCCTGATAATATTCACACGCTTGTTCAACGAATCCACAAGCGTGAACTGCTTTTCCGGAAAGGCGATCGCGAGCGGAACACCGGGGAATCCGGCCCCCGTCCCTATGTCCATTATAACTGACGAATCTCTCATGCACTCTTCGCCGGCGATCATCAGAGAATCGACTGTATGCTTGATGTCGAACTCCTCTGTAGGAATAGTTGTAAGATTAACCTTTTTATTCCAATCCAGTACAGCTTCCTTATATCGGCGCATCAGAACGGCCTTTTCCTCAATGTCATCAATGCCGAGCAGCCGCAGTGCCTTTTCTACAACATCACTCATTTCATTCTTCTCCTCTTCTCGAGGTATATGAGCAGTACATTTATATCTGCCGGAGAAACTCCGGATATACGGGAAGCCTGACCTATTGTCTCCGGCCTCCTGTCGGAGAGTTTCTGCATCGCCTCTATCCTGAGACCGCTTACATCTTCATAATCGATATCATCGGGGATGTACCTCTTCTCAAGTCTTTTGAATTTCTCGACCTTGGCGAGCATCTTGTCGATATACCCCTTGTATTTGAGGCCGACCTCTGCCTGATTAGCGGAATGCGCTGAAATTTCAGGCCTTCCCGGGTCTATGACCTTTAATGCGTCATAACTTATTTCCGGCCTTCTGAGAAGATCTGCGAGCGAGATGCTGTTCTCCAGAGGCGCGCTGCCGAGAGATCCGAGAAAGCTATTTGCTTCTCCCGGCGTCACCATCGTGCGCCTGAGGCGCTCCGTTTCATTTTCGACTTCTTCTTTAGTCCTGAGATACCTGCGGTACCGTTCCCCGGTAGCAAGTCCTATCCTGTACGACTTCTCCGTAAGCCGCGTGTCGGCATTGTCCTGACGGAGGAGCAGCCTATATTCTGCACGCGATGTCATGATCCTGTACGGCTCGTTCGTGCCTTTAAGAGTAAGATCATCTATGAGGACGCCGATATACGCTTCGCTCCGGTCGAGGATGAACGGTTTTTCACCCTTTACCTTGAGCGCGGCATTGATGCCGGCTATTATTCCCTGGGCCGCCGCCTCCTCGTAGCCGGAACTCCCGTTGAACTGCCCGGCACAGAACAGGTTCTCGATCGTTTTGTTCTCAAGGGAAGGTTTTAGATCGAGGGGATCGATGCAGTCGTACTCTATCGCGTATGCAGGCCTTGAAATTTCAATATTTTCAAGTCCCGGAATCGTTTTGTAGAATGCGAGCTGGACATCCTCGGGAAGGGAGGAACTCATGCCCTGCAGATACATCTCCTCCGTGTCAAGTCCCTCCGGTTCGACGAAAAGCTGATGACGCTTCCTGTCCGCGAATCTGTTCACTTTGTCTTCGATGGAAGGGCAGTATCTCGGGCCGACGCCTTCTATATCGCCGCCGAAAAGTGCCGATCTGTGGAAATTCCTCCTGATGATGTCGTGAGTCTCTTCGTTCGTATATGTAAGCCAGCAGGGGACCTGCTCCTTTTCAAGACTGTCGGTCATGAAAGAGAACGGCACTATTTTCCTATCTCCGTCCTGCCGCTTCATTTTCGAATAATCGAGCGATGCGCTGAGCGCTCTCGCGGGCGTACCCGTCTTGAACCTGCGAATCGGTAGCCCGTGTTTTCTGAGATTTTTCGCGAGTTCCGTCGAAGGAGCGAGTCCGTTCGGTCCGGACTCGAAATTCGAGCTTCCTATAAAGATCTTCCCGCCGAGGAAAGTACCGGTCGCGATAATGACGGCCGTCGATCTGTAAACGGCTCCCGTCTTCATACGGACGCCCTTTACGCGGCCTTCCTCAACGATAATATCGACCGCTTCGCCCTGCTTGAGGTCAAGAAGCGGCTGTTTTTCAATGGTTTTCTTCATCTCAACGTGGTAGGCGTGCTTGTCGGCCTGCGCGCGCAGGGAATGTACGGCGGGACCCTTGGAAGTATTGAGCATCCTGCTCTGGATAAAAGTCTTATCGATATTTACTCCCATCTCGCCTCCGAGCGCGTCTATCTCGCGCACGAGATGGCCTTTGCCCGTCCCGCCTATAGCGGGATTGCAGGGCATCATGGCAAGTGATTCGAGATTTATCGCGAGCATGAGAGTCCCGAGCCCCATCCTCGCGCACGCGAGTCCGGCCTCGCAGCCAGCGTGACCCGCTCCGATCACTATCACATCATATGTTCCCATCAAATATTCTTCGTTCATTATTTCCCCAGACAAAATCTCGAAAATACCTCATTAAGGATATCTTCCTCCACAGTTTCACCGGTGATCTTCCCGAGCGTCTCATGCGCGGAACGCAGATCCATATCAATAAAATCAAGCGCCTCTCCGGCCTCTGCCATCGTGAGCGCGCTGTCGAGAGACTCCGCGGCCTCACGGAGAAGAGCCTCCTGCCTCGCATTGGTAATGATAAGACTCGAACCCTGACGGAGCCTGCCGCCGTAGACAAGACTCTCTATCTTATCTTCAACCTCATCAATGCCGGTATTGTCTTTCATGGAAGTCATTATTATGTCGGCTCCGGGCCTGAGCGCCTCAGCTTCCCCGCGCGTGATCTCATTCCCGAGATCGGTCTTGTTTATCAGAATAAGCGAATTTTCCGCGGTCGTATTATCGAATATATCGATATCCTCATCGACGATCCCCGTCTGCGCATCCAGGACGAAAATCACGAGATCCGCACTCTCGATGCTTTCCTTCGCGCGCCTTATCCCGATGCGTTCTATCTTGTCATCTGTCTCCCTGATCCCGGCTGTGTCGGTGAGCACGACCGGCAGGCCGCGTATGCTGAGACTCTCTTCGATAGTATCGCGCGTCGTGCCGGGGATCTCCGTAACGATCGCGCGGGATTCCCTCAGCAATGCGTTCATCAGAGAAGATTTCCCGACGTTCGGCCTCCCGCAGATCGCGATCTTTATCCCGTCCCTGATCATGCGCCCAGTATTGCTGGAATCTATCAGTTTTCTTATTTCATCGCCTATTGACGATATACTTTCGATAAGATGCTTATACACGACAGGCTCTATGTCTTCGTCCGGATAATCTATGTTTACCGCAATGTCCACGAGCTCGTCGAGCAGCCTCTTTCTCAGGGACCTGATCTCGTCAGCGAGCCTCCCCTCGAGCTGGCCTATCGCGGTGCCGTATGATGAATCGGTTTTCGCGCTCACCACATCCATGACCGCTTCTGCCTGCGTCAGATCTATCCTTCCGTTCAGGAACGCCCGCTTCGTGAACTCACCCTTTTCGGCGAGCCTCGCGCCGCAGCGGAGCACAAGTGCAAGCGTCTTTCTGAGCGCAACTACACTGCCGTGGTTATCTATTTCCACGATATCCTCTTTCGTATATGTGTCAGGCGCTTTCATGTAAACTGCAAGCACTTCATCGATCGTCTCACCGGTATCCGGATCCTTGATATGCCCGTATGTGAGCCTGCGATCGGTCATTTCCGAACTGGTGACGAAGATCTTATCTATTATCTGTTTTGCGTTTTCACCGCTCATCCTCACTATCCCGATCCCGCCTTCGCCGAAAGCTGTCGAGATCGCGGCAATAGTATCTTCCATTTTAATTCTCCGAAAACCTGAATAAAAAGCCCGCGCTGAAGGCGCGGGCACTTGTTTCCTATTTGTTGAGTTCTATGATTACGCGTCTGTGCGGCTCTTCGCCTTCGCTTCTTGTCCTGACGCGTTCATCGCTCTGCAGCGTCGCGTGGATTATCATGCGCTCATACGGATTCATCGGTTCGAGCCTTACGCTCCTGCCTGTCCTTACGACTTTATCCGCGAGTCTTTCAGCGAGCTGATCGAGCGTTCTCTCTCTCTTCGCCCTGTAATTCTCAACGTCCAGGACAACTCTTATATACTTCGGTCTGTCCTTGTTCACTACGAGACTCGTAAGATACTGCAGTGAATCCAGTGTCTGTCCGCGCTTTCCGATCACGGCGCCGACGCCTTCACCCTTCATATCGATGTACAGCGATTCTTCGTTCGCCGCAGCCCTGAATTCAAGGGAAAGCCCCATTTCCTCAGTTACTTTCCTCAGAAAATCAACGCCCTTGCTCGATTCGACCGGTTCGAGATCATCGGGTCTTTTACTGATGTACACGACCCGCTCGTGCTGCGGTTTCTTCTTCCTGTTATTGTTCCTGCGCTGTTTCTGTCTGCGGTTCTTCCCGCCGGTACGCTCGCGCGGCTCCCTTTCGCCCTCATGTGCGGATTTTGTCTCCGCTCCGGCGGACGCCTTCATATCAGCGCTTTCGGGCGCCGGTGCCTCTTCAGCCTTCTCTTCTTCAGGTTCTTCTTTCTTAATAGGTTCAACTCTGACCTTCGCGAGTTTGGATCCAAGTCCCAGGAATCCCTTCGACGGTTCCTCAAGGACTTTCACAGTGACCTCGTCGCGGGTCAGTTTGAGGTCAGCGAGCGCGAGATCAACAGCCTCGTCGACGCTCTTCCCCCATTTTTCCGAAAAGTCCATGTTTACTTTTTTCCTCCCTTTTTCTTCTTGTTCTTCTGCTCAGCCAGCATCTCTTCTCTGATCTTGTTCATGCGCATGTTGAAGAATATCTGGATGACCTGCGACATCGCCCAGTATATCGTGAGCCCGGAAGGGAATGTCCTTCCCATCAGAACAATGAGTACCGGAAAGACGTACTGCATCATCTTCATCATGCCGCCCATGCCGGCCTGATTCGTATCCGCCTGCTGCTTCGACTGCATCGAGAATGATACGAACGTCGCGATCCCGGCGAGGATAGGAAGTATCCATTTATCCGGCTGGCTCATGTCAGGCATCCAAAGGAAGGATTCGTGGACAGCGAATATCATTTTGCTGTCTGTCATAAAAGCGAGAGGATTCTGCAGCAATGCAAAGAGTCCGAATATGATGACCATCTGTATGAGCATCGGGAGGCAGCCGCCCATCGGGTTAAAGCCTTCCTCCTTGTAAAGCTCGGCCAGCTTCTCGTTCTGCATTTCCTTATCGTCTTTATACTTGTTCTGGATAGCCTGTAATTTAGGCTGAACAAGACTCATCTTTGTAGTCGATTTGATCTGCTTTATGTAGAGAGGGTAGATCAGGAATTTTACAATGAGCGTCAGAATGATTATCGCTACTCCGTAATTCCCGACCAGCCCGTAGATAAATGTCAGCAGATACCCGATCGGCGTGGCAAGTATGTTCAAGAATGCATTCATTAATTATTTTCCTCCGTTATTTCACGGGATCGTATCCGCCCGGATTAAAGGGATTGCACCTCAGTATCCGCTTGAATCCCATGAACCCACCCTTCAGAACTCCGTACTTTTCAATAGCCTGAATGCAGTATGTGGAGCAGGTGGGATAGAACCGACATGTCGGTCCGTGCATCGGCGATATCCATTGCTGATACCACCTTATCAAGAAAATCAGTACTTTTTTCAATACAGCACCTTCATTTCATATCTGCTTTACTTATCGCGGCTTCAATAGATTTTTTCACATCCGCGCATTTCCTGTTGTTTATCGATTTTCTTGCAATAAATATTACGTCGTATCCCGTGAACGAAAGCGGCCGCATCAGTCTTACACTCTCTTTCATAAGACGTCTCGCCCTGTTGCGCTGCACGGCATTTCCGACTTTCCTGCTTGCGAGAAAACCGAGCCTGTTATGTGGAAGACCGTTTTTTTTATAGAAGACTACCACATATCTGTCTCCTTTTGATCTGCCCCGCTTATATACGTTGTCAAAATTCCTGCTTCCGCGGAGCACTTCATCTTTCAGCATCACGTCACCCGAAAAACCAATAAAGGCCACTTCACGCGGCCCTTATGCTGATAATCTCTTTCTTCCGTTAGCTCTTCTTCTCTTAATGATGTTTCTGCCGTTCTTTGTTTTCATTCTTTTTCTGAAGCCATGCTCCTTTTTTCTCTGCCTTTTCTTAGGCTGATAAGTCATTTTCATCGCGCGCACCTCCTTTCGCACATGCTCAATTATTATATAGCCTGCATATTGATAAGTCAATGATTTTCAGACTTATCAATGCGCTGCGGCGCCGCAGGAGGGCGTCCTTTCTGCCCCGACTTAATAAGCTCCACAAGATATTGTGGGGATGTTGATTTTGTGCACAAGCTTATCCACAGTTTGTTAATAACTTTCCGGCCGTTCGTTGGAATCACTTTATTTTCAGCCGGCATTATGCCTGTTGATTATTTTTTCGGCCGTTTATGGTCAAAATACAAATACATTCCCGTGTTTTCAATTTTGTTATTGCCTGTGGATAACTTTTTGTTTATTATAGTATTGCTAAACAAAAACGACAGGGGAAATTGTATGTCAGCTTTTAATGACAAATGGGAAAACACACTGGAACTTCTTAGGGGTGATCTTAATCCGACAGCTTATGAGACATGGTTCGCAGGTCTCGAACCTGTTTCGCTCGACGAAAAACAGGGGATCATCCACATCGAAGCGGAAAACAGCTATATCAGAGATACCATTAACAGAAGATATCTTCAGATGCTTGAAGGCGCGGTAAGCATAGCATTCAAGACTGATCTTAAAGTTGATATCAAAACTAAAGAACAGACGAAAACTGAAGAAAAATCCTTTCCCGGAAAAGGAAGCAATGCGTTCGCAAATACGAATCTCGACGAAGAATATTACCTGAACCCGAGATTCAGTTTCGATACATTCATCCAGGGAAAGAACAATGAATTCGCATATTCGGCGGCTCTTGCCGTGGCGAAGGATCCGGCAAAACAGTACAATCCTCTTTTTCTTTACGGAGGATCCGGGCTCGGAAAAACTCATCTCATGCACGCCATAGGAAAATACGTGCTGGAGCATTTCGACAACAAAAACGTTCTTTACGTTTCGTCGGAAATGTTCACGAATGAGCTGATCACGGCGATAAGCAAGGGAACTACCAGCGAATTCAAGAAAAAATACAGAACGATAGACGTCCTTCTCATGGACGACATCCAGTTCATACAGGGAAAGGACAGAACTCAGGAAGAATTCTTCTATACGTTCAACACCCTTTATGACAATAACAAGCAGATCGTTATCAGTTCCGACAGATCTCCGAAGAAACTCACGAGCCTCGACAACAGACTCATATCAAGGTTTCTCTGGAGTATAAGCGCAGACATCACTCCTCCCGACTATGAAACGAGAGTGGCCATACTCCAGAGCAAGGCGGAGCAGGAAGGCATAGAACTCACTCCGAATGTCAACGAAGTGATAAATTTGATATGCGAAAAAATAAAGTATAACGTAAGAGAACTCGAAGGCGCGTTCACGAGGATAATCAGTTTTTCGACATTGATGCACAGGCCTGTGAATCTGGCCCTCGCGCGCGATACGCTCAAGGATTATCTTTCGGCGTCGGATCTTAAGATAACGATAGAAACGGTGAAGAAGCGCACCGCCAAATACTACGGCATTACGATAAAAGATATGGATTCTTCGAAGAGGACGAGAAATCTCACTCATCCGAGGCAGGTAGCGATGTATCTTTCCAAGGAAATGACCGATTCGAGTTTTCCGAAGATCGGTCAGTCGTTCGGAGGACGAGACCATACTACAGCGATGCACGCCTATAAAAAAATATCAAAAGAAATAGAAGAAAATGATGAACTTAAAGCGGAAATAGACGAACTTTCACAGATAATAAACGAAAGCTGAAACTAATCCACATTTCATCAACAGCTTTAAAAGGGACTTATGCACAGCAAAAACTGAATAACTTTTTCAGCAGCATCAATGCATTGATACTGTTTTGCACAGTATCCACAGTCCCTACTATTACAACTACTAAAATATAAATAAGAGAAAATAAAAGGGAGGACGTCATGAAATTCAGTTGTGAACAGCAGATACTGACAAGAGCTCTGAACGTCGTTTCAAGAGCTGTCTCTGTAAAAACAACTCTGCCTGTTTTAAAGGGGATACTTCTCACCGCCGAAAACGGAAAACTCAGATTGTCAGGATCCAATCTTGATTTTTCAATAGAAAAAACAGTGGACGCCGTAGTAGAAGAACCGGGAAGCATTATAGTTTCAGCAAAATTGTTCGGAGAAATAGTGGGAAAGCTTCCGAGAGAAACTGTAAATGTTGAAGTACTGAATACGAGTGAAGTCAGGATATATACTCTGAATTCCGAATTCAGGATCATCGGACAGTCGCCGGATGAATTTCCGAGCGTCGGTGAAGTAAAAAATGTGAGAACGCAGCTTTCATTCGACAAAAATATGTTTGCCGAAATGATAAGACAGACGTACTTCTGCGCCAGCATTGATGAATCGAGGGGGATAATAGTCGGAGAACTGCTCGAACTCGAAGACGGCGTACTCACGATGGTAACGATAGACGGATTCAGGATCGCAATCGCGAGAGAGCATCTCACTCACGAAAAGAACGAATCATTCGTAATACCCGCGAAATATCTTTATGAGATAAGCAAGATCATTCAGGAATCTGAGAATGATGAAGATATAATAGTCACACTGACTGAGAAGAAAGCGGTAATACTTCTGGAGAAAACGAAGATCGTCGTGACACTTCTCGCCGGGCAGTTCGTAAATTACAAAAATGCGCTGCCTACAGAATGCACGACTGAGATAGTTGTGGACAGAAAGATACTTCTCGATTCTGTTGAGAGAGCGTCTCTCGTTTCAAGGGACGTGAAGACCCGGATGATAAAGATATCGGTCGAAAAGAATCTGATGACGATCACATCCGGTTCCGAGGAAGGAAAAGTTAAAGAAGAGATAATAGTAAATAATTCGGGTGATGATATAACTATAGGATTCAATTCAAATTATATTATGGATGCCCTGAAGGCTATAAGGGACGACACAATAAAAATACAGTTCACCGAGCCGGTGAAACCGTGCGTCATCCGTCCTCTTGAAGGGGATTCATATGAATATATCGTACTGCCCGTAAGACTCACATCGGCGGACTGATGTATATAAAAAACATAGAACTCAAAAATTTCCGTAACTATAAAGAGGCGAAAATAGACTTTCACGAGAAGGTCAATATTTTCGCGGGAAAAAACGCCCAGGGAAAGACGAACCTTCTTGAAAGCATATATCTTTCCGCTACCGGAAAATCATTCCGTACGTCCCGGGACAGGGAGCTCGTGAATTTCGAAGCGGATTTCTGCAGAGTGGTGACTGAATATGAAAACAACGGAGAAGGGAAGATAGAGATCGCGATATCGAAAGACGGGAGCAAGAAGGCCAGAGTGAACGGAATCAATGCGTCGAAGGCCAGTGATTTTCTCGATAATATCTACGCGGTCGTTTTTTCTCCGGAAGATCTGAAGATAGTAAGAGACGAACCCGAAAAAAGACGCGGATTCATTGACCGGGAACTCTGTCAGCTCAAGGTATCATATCTCGTGGATCTTTATAATTACAAAAAAGTGCTCCAGCAGAGAAACGCATATCTGAAAGAAGAAAAAATAGACAAGGCATTTCTCGACGTCTGGACGGAAAATCTCATAAAATTCGGATCGAGGATAATAGAAGAGCGGAAGAAATTCATTGAAAAGCTCGGAGAGATAAGCAGCGGGATACATTCGGGCATCACTGCGGGCGCGGAGCAGCTCACCGTTAATTACGCGCCGAATATAGAAGCGGAGGAAACCATGCAGAAGCAGGCGGAATCCATGGCGGGCGTATTCAGTGAAAGTATCGAAGATGATATAAAAAACAGGACGACGACGCGCGGACCTCACAGGGACGACATTGATCTTCTCGTGAACGGCATAAATGTCAGGAAATTCGGATCGCAGGGCCAGCAGCGCACGGCGGCGCTCGCTCTCAAGCTCGCCGAAATAGAACTCATAAAAGAAGATAAGGGGACGACGCCGATCCTCCTGCTCGATGACGTGCTTTCAGAACTTGATCCCGCACGCCAGAGCTATCTGATAAGTTCTCTGAGCGGAGTACAGCTGTTCATCACGGCGACGGATATTTCCGACGTCGTAAGAGGCGCTTTCCGCGAGGGAAAAGTGTCCAGAATCAGTACTGGTAATATATTGTAAAAAACGGTATCAATATTCAAGTTCAAAAAGCACTTTAAAAACGCCGTATTTTACGTTTTAACGGCGGAAAATAAAAAAGAAGTAAAAAACATCTGGAGCGGCCGAAAATATTGTAAAATCGGCCGTTTTGTATTATAATATTTCCAGCGTAAAAATGAGACAGCGAGGTGATTTTTTTAATGCCATCAAAAAGCGGCGGGCAGCAGTATGATGCTGCCCAGATACAGGTGCTCGAAGGACTTGAACCTGTCAGGAAGCGTCCGGGTATGTATATCGGATCCACAGGTGAAAAGGGCCTGCACCATTTGGTATATGAGATAGTTGATAACAGTGTCGACGAGGCACTCGCAGGATATTGCAAGCATATAAAAGTTGCGATAAATGAAGATAATTCCATAACAGTTGAGGACGACGGCAGGGGGATGCCTGTCGACGATCATCCGAAACTCCATAAACCGGCTGTCGAAGTCATACATACAGTCCTGCACGCCGGAGGAAAATTCGGCGGAGGCGGATACAAAGTATCCGGAGGACTGCACGGCGTGGGCGCGTCAGTCGTGAACGCTCTTTCGACTAAGATGATAGTCGAGATCAGAAGAAACGGCAAGATATACAGACAGGAATATTCACGGGGAAAGACCGTGACTCCTCTTACAGTTATCGGAGAAGCGAGACGCACGGGATCAAAAACCACATTCTGGCCGGATTCTGATATTTTTGATGACATCGAATATGATTTTTCGACGCTCGAATCGAGATTAAGGGAGATGGCGTTCCTCAACAAGGGAATAAAGATAACGATCGAGGATAAGCGTCCGAAGAGAAAAAGAAAAGAAACGTTCGAATATGAAGGAGGTCTCCGCGAGTTCGTCAAATTCCAGAACGAGGCGAAAGATGTGATCCATCCGGATATCATATATTTCGAGGCGAAGGGAAAGCAGAAAGACGGCGAGGGAGACATGGAATGCGAGATAGCCATGCAGTACACCACAGGCTATTCGGAAGCGTTCCTGTCATACGCTAACAATATCAATACTACGGACGGCGGATACCATCTTATCGGATTCAGGTCGGCTCTCACAAGGACTATAAATGATTACGCGAGGAGGACCGGACTTCTGAAGGAAAAGGACGATGCTCTTTCGGGCGATGACGTGAGAGAAGGCCTTACCGCGATCATTTCAGTAAAGCTGACGAATCCTCAGTTCGAAGGACAGACGAAGGCGAAACTCGGAAACAGCGAAATGAAGGGATTTGTCGAGAGAACGACGAATGAAAATCTCATGGCGTTCCTTCAGGAAAATCCGCAGCAGGCCAAGACCATAATCACGAAATGCATGCAGGCCGCCAGAGCGAGAGTCGCTGCCAAGAAGGCCAGGGACGTTTCCAGGAAGAACAGCCTGAGCGAATCGTTCTCGCTTCCGGGAAAGCTCGCCGACTGTTCCGAAAAGGATCCTTCGATATCCGAGATTTTCCTCGTAGAGGGAGATTCCGCGGGAGGTTCCGCAAAGCAGGGAAGAGACAGAGCGCGTCAGGCAGTGCTTCCTCTCAGAGGAAAGATCCTCAACGTGGAGAAAGCGCGTCTTGACAGAGTGCTGAGTTCTGAAGAGATAAAGAACATGATCACGGCGTTCGGATGCGGCATCGGCGAGGATTTCGACGAATCCAAGCTGCGCTATCACAAGATCATAATCATGACGGATGCGGACGTGGACGGAGCGCATATCCGTACATTGCTGCTCACATTCTTCTACAGATATATGCGTCCTCTCATCGAGGGAGGATATGTTTACGCGGCGCAGCCGCCGCTGTTCCGCGACAAGGTCGGGAAGGACGAGAGATATACGTATTCCGACAGAGAGCAGGAAAAGGTCCTTGCTGAAATGCGTAAGGAGCATGGAAACAAGAAAATCGAGATCCAGAGATACAAAGGTCTCGGTGAGATGAGTTTCCAGCAGCTCTGGGAGACAACGATGGATTTCAACACGAGGACGCTCGTTCAGATAACGCTCGAGGATACGGCGTCCGCGGATCAGGTATTCACGACGCTCATGGGCGACAAGGTACCGCCGCGCAGGAAGTTCATCGAAGAGAACGCGAGATATGTAAAGAACCTCGATTTCTAGCATTGACAGAAAGAAGAAAAGCGAAAACGGAGAACACACGAATTGGATAATTTGATAGAAGACAGCAAAATAATTCAGCATGAGATAAACAGCGAAATGAAGAACTCGTACATCGATTACGCCATGAGTGTAATCGTGGCGAGGGCTCTTCCGGATGTCCGCGACGGGCTGAAGCCGGTGCACAGGAGGATCCTGTACGGCATGGGACAGATGGGCGTCACGTATGACAAACCGTATAAGAAGTCGGCGAGGATCGTCGGCGAGGTCATGGGTAAATATCACCCGCACGGCGACTCGTCCATTTATGACGCCATGGTCAGGCTCGCACAGGATTTCTCGACGAGATATATGCTGGTAGACGGTCACGGGAATTTCGGTTCGATAGACGGAGACGGCGCCGCGGCCATGCGTTACACGGAGGCCCGCATGACGCCGTTCGCGCAGGAGATGCTCCGCGATATCGACAAGGACACCGTCGATTTCATGCCGAACTTTGACGAGGAAGAGGAAGAACCGACGGTGCTGCCGTCCAGGTACCCGAACATACTCGTAAACGGGTCAAACGGCATTGCCGTGGGAATGGCGACATCCATACCGCCTCACAATCTCGGAGAAACTATAGACGCGGCGGTCGCGATGATAGAAAATCCCGACATCACCGTGCCGGAACTTATGAAGTATATCAAGGGGCCGGATTTCCCGACGGGCGCGATGATCATGGGCAAGGCCGGGATGAAGGAAGCGTACGAGACCGGTACCGGAAAGGTGCTCGTGCGCGCGAAAACGGAGTTTGAAGAGACGAAGAGAGGCAGGATGCAGATCGTCGTCACTGAGATCCCGTTCCAGGTGAACAAGGCGAGGCTCATCGAAAAGATCGCCCAGCTCGTAAAGGACAAGAAGATAGACGGCATCTCGAATCTGAGGGATGAATCGAACAGGAACGGGATGCGTATCGTCATAGAACTCAAGAGGGACGCGAATCCGCAGATCACGCTGAACAAGCTGTTCAAGCATACGCAGCTGCAGGAAAGCTACAGTATGCTGATGATCGCGATAGTCGACGGAGTGCCGAGGACATTGTCGCTCGATCAGATACTCAGGGAATATCTGAAGTTCCAGTTTGAGGTCGTAACGAGAAGGACGAAGTTCGATCTGAAGAAGGCGGAAGCCAGGGCCCATATACTCGAGGGACTGAGGATCGCGCTCGACAATATCGACGAGATAATAAAGACTATCCGGTCGGCATACAATGACGCGAAGGAACAGCTGATGAAGAAGTTCGGCCTGACTGATATCCAGGCGCAGGCCATTCTCGACATGCAGCTGAGAAGACTGCAGGGACTCGAGCGTGAGAAGATAGAGAACGAATACGCAGAGCTGCAGAAGAAGATCGCGTATTACAATGAACTGCTCGCGGACGACGATAAGATGATGGGCGTCATCCGTGACGAGATGATTGAAATAAAGGAAAAGTGGGCAGATAAAAGGAGAACGAAGATCGTTGCCGCTGCCAGCGAAATCGATGAAGAGGATCTTATCGAGAAGGAGAATGTGGCGATAACGCTTACATATCTCGGATACGTCAAGAGAGTCCCGGCCGATACGTACAAAACGCAGAGACGCGGCGGAAAAGGCATCATGGGACTCACGACGAGAGAGAATGACTTCATAAAGAACCTCATCATGACGTCGACGCACGACACTCTGATGTTCTTCACTAATTTCGGAAAGGCCCACAGGATAAAGGCTTACGAGATACCGGAAGCGTCGAGACAGTCGAAGGGCACGCCAATAGTGAACTTCCTGAATCTGCTCCAGCACGAGCGGATCTCGGCCGTGATCCCTATCCGTGAGTTCAAGGATGACGATTACCTGATCGCCGTGACGAAGAAGGGCACTGTAAAGAAGACGCCTGTTTCCGAATTCGATACGAACCGGAAGGCGGGGCTCATGGCCATCAAGCTCAAGGACGGAGACGAACTCGTCGATGTCAGAGAGACGTCCGGAAACGATAAGGTGACTATCGTCACGAGAAAGGGAAAGTGCATTTCGTTCAGCGAACATGATGTGCGTCCGATGGGAAGATCGGCTATCGGCGTGAGAGGCATCAAGCTTGAAGACGATGACGAAGTTGTCGCCATGGAGCTCGGGAACGCTGACGAAGAGCTGCTCGTAGTCACGTCCAAGGGCTACGGAAAGCGCACGCCGCTCACGGATTACAAGCTCCAGGCGAGAGGCGGAAAGGGCCTGCTCACTTATGACAAGTCGAAATTCAAGAAGACGGGAGAACTCATCGGAGCGGTCGTAGTAGATGACGACGACGAAGTGCTGCTCATAAATTCCGACGGCATCATCATCAGGATCGCGGCTTCCGAAGTCTCAAGACTCGGCCGTGCGACACAGGGCGTGAAGATCATGAAGGTCAAGGGAGATTCGAATATTATCTCCATGGCGAAGGTCATCCGTGAGGACGAAGCGGAAGAAACGCCGGAAAAAGACGGAAAAAAGGGCGGCGGTGAACAGATCTCAACAGATGAACTGATATAGGAGATGTTTCACATGTCACAGACTTTAAAATTAACGATACCGGGAAATCCGGAATATATCAGGATCTCAAAGAACACGGTCGGCTGCGCGGCGTCTCTTGCCGGCTTCGATTACGAAAGCATCGAAGACATCAAGATAGCCGTCGGCGAGGCCTGCAAGAATATCACCTGCCACGGATTCTCCGGATGGGCGGAGCATTATGATCTCGTATGCGATATAGATGATGCCGGGATGCGTATCACAGTTACTGACTGCGATCCCGCCCATGAAGTGAAAAAGGAAATAAAGCCGTGCTCGTCATGCCCGCAGGAGGGAGAGCTGGGTATGTGCATTGTTGAGTCCGTAATGGACGAAGTGAAGATCCTGAATGACAATGACGAGAGGGCCATTGTCATGGTAAAGAGAAAATAGTCTCCCGGGACTTGACTTATTATGACTGAAAAGGAAATGTTCAGGGAATATCGGAAGACCCGAGACATAGAGCTCAGGAACAGGCTCGTCGAGGATCATCTTTACATGGTCGATATTCTCATAAAAAAATATCTCGGTAAAGGCGTCGAGCGGGACGATCTGTATCAGGTCGGAGCTATGGCACTGATATCCGCCGTTGACAGATTCGATCCCGAAAAGGGATTCGAATTCAGCAGCTTTGCCACGCCCACGATCATCGGGGAGATAAAGAAATATTTCCGCGATAAGGGCTGGAGCATGAAGGTGCCGCGAAGACTGAAGGAAATCTCGGTGGCGATACCCGGAGCGAGAGAGCGTCTGTCGGCCCGGCTCGGCCGCACTCCCACAGTGAAGGAGATCGCCGACTACATGGGGCTCCAGGAGGACGATATTCTGCAGGCCATGGAGAGCAGTCTCGCGTACGGCACGTATTCACTGAACCAGACGTTCGATGACGACAGCGAGGATTCCGGACATGCGAGATTCGAAAAATACGCATCGAAGGAAGAACGCGGCTACGACAGTCTCGAAGACAGAGAGATAATCGAGAACGTACTCGACAAGTTAAGCGATACTCACAAATATATTTTCAAGAAACGTTTCATAGAAGAGAAGTCGCAGGCTGAGATCGCAAAGGATCTGGGCGTGTCACAGATGACAGTGTCACGCGCGGAAAAGACGATCCGCGACAAATTCAGGGCAGAATTCGCGAAATAGACGGGAGGCATTGCTATGACACTGCTCCAGATGAGCTACATTATCGAGATCTATCAGCGCGGTTCCATGAACAAGGCCGCCCAGGCGATGTTCATATCACAGTCGACGATCTCGTCGGCGGTGAAAGTCGTGGAGGAAGAACTCGGGATAGAGATATTCTACCGCACGAATAAGGGAATAGCCGCAACGGAAGAGGGAAAGGATCTCATCGCACTCATTAAACCGATAGTGGAACAGTCGCGGAGAGTCGAACGCCACTATCTCGACAAGAATTCGGCAGACACCGTGAAACTCTCGGTCTCATCGCAGCGCTATCCTTTCTGTGCACAGGCGTTTGTGGAATTCATGAATGCCCATGAGGAGAGCAGACAGAATCTGCAGTATAAAGAATGCGAACTCGATAAAGCCATAAGAGACGTGTCGGGACGACGCAGCGAGATCGGCATAGTGTTCATCTCCCCGGCCACGGGGAAATACATGATGAAGCTGTTCGCCACATATGATCTGGCGTTCAGACCGATCAGAGACATCAAGCCGAAGATCTACGTCAGAAAAGGGCATCCCCTCGCGGAGCGGAAGAGCGTGTCTCTTGAAGAACTCAGAAACTACCCGATAGTCGCATATGAAAAGAGCGACCTCAGCGCATTCAACTTCTCGGAGGAAGTCGCGCTGACAGATAAATACAGTTTCGACAAGATAATCACGATCAATGACCGTGCTTCGTTCTATGAGATCGCTACCAAGTGCGACGCTGTCACTACCGGGACCGGCATCATCCCTCCCGGGTACGGATGTGACGATATCGTGACGATCCCCATTGAAGAGGAACAGGAAGTAATGAAAATCGGATATATCAAACTGGGAGAAATGCCGCTCACAAAATACGCAGAGGAATTTATAGGCTATCTTTCAGAAATTCTTTCACACTATGAGTAGAAAATTTACAGAAAATTTTCAATTCCCCGCGCATTGATGCGCGGGTTTTTTCATCGTTATTTATGATTTCGAACATTATAATAGTGCCTGCAGGCATTGATTTTCAGTGGTCTGACAACAATTGACCGGAATTGTGCCTAAAAATGCAGCGATTTGCTATAGCCGGCCTCGATACCAAAGTTCAATTTTTAGAATTGTCAGATTTTTAGATAATATGCTATGCTGAATTTACAGGATAATGCTTTCCACACACAAAGCAGATATTTTTTTTTCAGGAGGTGCATATTTTGGCTAATAAAGGTTTTGGTACACGTGCTATTCATGAGGGAAACGTAAAGGATACACAGTTCGGCGCATTGACCATGCCGATCTATCAGACATCGACATTCATATTCGATGACTGTGCTCAGGGCGCTGCCCGTTTCGCCGGCGAAGAAGACGGATTTATTTATACACGTCTCGGAAATCCGACGACGATGATGCTGCAGCAGAAGGTCGCTGCTCTCGAAGGCGGAGAAGCATGCGTCGCGACATCGTCCGGCATGGGCGCTATCTCGGCGGCTATCTGGTCGGTAGCGGGAGCCGGAAAGAAGATCATCGCTGACAAGGTACTGTACGGCTGCACGTTCGCGCTGCTGAACGACGGCGTTACAGGGTACGGCGTGGAGACGGAGTTCATCGATCTTATGGATCTGGACGCTCTGAAGGCCGCTCTGACGGATAATACATGTGCTGTTTATCTCGAAACGATGGCGAATCCGACGATGAAGGTCGCGGATATCGAGAAGATCGCGGAGATCGCTCATGGATTCAACAAGGACATTAAGGTCATAGTTGACAATACTTTCGCTTCGCCTTACTGCTGCAGACCGCTCGAACTCGGCGCGGACGTTGTCGTTCACTCGGCTACGAAGTATCTCAACGGTCACGGAGACGTTATCGCGGGATTCGTGGTTTCCGACGCTGAATTCATCACGAAGGTCGCGATGAAGGGCATTAAGGACATGACGGGAACTGTCATAGGGCCGTTTGAATCATTCCTGATCCTCAGAGGACTGAAGACTCTGGAGATCCGTATGGACAGACATTGTGAGAATCAGAAGAAGATCGCTGAATTCCTGAAGAGCTGCCCTGAGGTCAAGAAGGTTTACTATCCGGGATTCGAAGACTTCCCGAATCACGATGTTGCTGTAAAGGAAATGCCGAACGGATTCGGCGGAATGGTGACATTCGAACTCGAATCGAGAGAAGCGGGCGAGAAGTTCTGCAATTCGCTTGAGCTCTGCACACTTGCTGTATCTCTCGGCGACGCTGAGACGCTGATCGAGCATCCGGCTTCGATGACACACTCGACATACACTGCTGAAGAACTCGCGGCTTCGGGCATCGATCCGGGAATGATCAGATTCTCGTGCGGACTCGAAAATGCCGATGACATTATCGAGGATATCAAGCAGGCTTTGGCAAAACTTTAATTATTTGACCGGAGGATGAGGTATCAGGTCGGTTTTAATAATATGTTGTGGCGGAAACGGTCCCTGGGTCGGGGCCGTTTCCGTTATTCCCATATAGCATAATTATGGTATAATACGTTCATGATTATTATCAGAAACATCCCGACGATCATTAGACTTGCCGGGTCGCTGCCCCCGCTGAAGGAACTTAAGAAGGAGATCGACGGCGCCAGGGCGGCCGGTGATGACGAAACTGAGCGCATCGCCATCAGAAAAGCGGAAGACATCTGGGGAGATGAGCTCATAGAGAGGCTGCAGATAGACCTGCATGTGGAGGGGCGTGAGAATATCCCGGATGAGGGTCCTGTAGTTTTTGTGAGCAATCATCAGGGGTACAGCGACGTCCCCTGCTGTTTCGCTGCAATACACGGGATCCAGTTCGGATTCGTCGCGAAGCGCTCGCTCGGAAGAGTGCCGTTTTTCGGGAAATGGATATACAGGGTGAGGAGCACGTTCATCGACAGAAAGGATAAGAGATCATCCGTGCGCGCCATACTTGACGGCATTGATAATATAAAGCACGGATTTTCGATGGTGATTTTTCCGGAGGGCACGAGAGCGCGCTGCTCGACGATGCGCGAGTTCAAGCCAGGCGCCGTGAAACTGGCCATAAAGCCTGAAGTGCCTGTCGTGCCGGTGTCGATCAACGGGACGTATAATGTTTACGAGAGATACGGCGTGGTGAAGCCTGCGAGAGTGGACGTCATGATACACGAACCGATAGAGACGAAGGGCATGACGCGCCGCGACGAAGAGGCGCTCACAGAGAAGCTGTATGAGATAATAAAAGCCGGGGTCGATAAACAGGCCGCCGGAAATCCGGAGAGTATTTTCGAACCTGACATAAAGGGGTTCGATCCCAAGAGTTGTTAAGAGTTGTCAGAGAGGGAGGAAAAATTGGAACTTACTACGCTTAACTATTTCCCGGGAAGGGAAGTCGAGAACATCGGCATCGTAAAGGGAAACACGGTGACCACCAAGAACGTTGGAAAGGATATCGGCGCGGGACTGAAGTCGTTAGTCGGCGGAGAACTCGTGAGTTATACGAAGATGCTGAATGAAGCGAGAGAGGTCGCGACGCAGAGGATGGTCGAAGAGGCGGAATCGCTCGGAGCGGATGCGGTCCTGCTCGTGCGTTACTCTTCCGCTGCGATCATGCAGGGAGCGGCCGAGATAATAGCTTACGGCACGGCCGTAAAATTCAAATAACGGAGAACGGTAAATGGGCGAGAAATATACTAAGATCACGGTCGATTATGTGGAGAAAAAGGCCAGGAATACGGAGATCATCTGGCTGATAATTTCCCTTGCCGCATTCGCCGGCATGACGTATCTCGTCGTGACGGGGAAGACGCAGAGACTGGATGAAAACTGGCTTATAGCACTGGACAATTCGAGAGCGGGCTGGATGACGACTCTGATGGAGCTGTTCACATACATAGGCACCTGGCAGGCGATTGTGGTCGTATGTCTGCTGCTGCTAATGTACAGGAGCACGATGCTGAGTTACGGGATACCGGTAAGTATAGCGGGCATTATAGAGCTCATCGTGAATCATGCGGTCAAAGTCAGTGTCGCGAGGCCGCGTCCGGATGAAGCGTATATGGTGCTGCATGAAGGAGGCTATTCATATCCGAGCGGACACGCGTGCGCCGCGTTCGCAGTATATTTTCTCCTAGCATTGCTTGTGATAAAGTATATACCGAAATACAAGGGATCCCCGAGGAAGTCGATAAGCGCTCTGCTCATCACGGTCGCGATAATGATCGGGTTATCGCGCGCATATCTCGGAGTGCATTATATGTGCGACGTCATAGGAGGACAGCTGCTCGGGCTTGCCATAGCCATGGTCGTAATGCTGTTCTGGGGATGGGTCGCGAGAAAGAAGAATATCGAGATCGCGCGCCGGGTATCACCTGCCGATAATGTTGAATTCAACAGGGTCAAGTCCGAACGGCTCAATGATGATATAGGGGGCAAGATCGAGAAGAAGAACAGACATAAAAAACGGAACTGAAAAGTTTACAGTTATTTTATATGTAATAACACGGGATTTTATAATCCCGCGTTATTTTTTTTGCAAATGAAGGCTGAAGACTGAAGGGTGCAGTAAAAGATGGAAAAGAAAATATCTCTTGTCGTCCCCTGCTTCAATGAGGAGGAGGCGCTTCCGTATTTTATCAAAGAGTGTCTGTCGGTCATGAAGAAGATCGGATGCGATTATGATATTATCTTCGTCGACGACGGATCTTCTGACGAAACACTGACACTGATGAAGGAGTTCGCGTCCTTCCATTCGCACGTCGAGTATATTTCCTTTTCGAGGAATTTCGGCAAGGAGGCGGCGATGTATGCGGGGATGTGCAATGCGGACGGAGATTATGTCGCGGTCATGGACGCGGACATGCAGGATCCGCCGGCACTGCTTCCGGAGATGCTGGAGATACTGGAAACGGGAGAATACGACTGCGTGGCGACAAGGCGGGAGGACCGCAGAGGCGAGCCCCGTGTCAGGAGCTGGTTCGCGAGGAGGTTCTACCGTCTCATGGACAGGATCTCGGACAGCAATATGACGGACGGCGCGAGGGATTTCAGGCTGATGACGCGGCGCATGACGGACGCCGTGATCGCGATGAGGGAATCCGACCGGTTCTCAAAGGGAATATTCGGATGGGTCGGATTCAGGACGTACTGGCTGCCGTATGAGAATACCGAACGCGTGGCCGGCGAGACGAAATGGAGTTTCATGAAGCTCACGCGCTACGCACTGGACGGCATCGTTGACTTTTCACGAAAGCCTCTGGATGCGGTGCCGGCGGCCGGAGGGATAATAACGCTATTTGGGCTTTTCGCATTGATAAAGCTGCTCGTAAAGCAGCTCGCGAAGGGAGTCGCGACGGATCCGGCGTGGTATGTGCTCACCGCTGTCGTGATCGCGTGCGGTGTGCAGATCCTGTTTCTCGGCGTGCTCGCGCAGTATATAGCATCAATGCACAGAGAGCTGAAGAACAGACCTCACTATATTATTTCTGAAACGAGCATCAGGGATGCCGGAAGGATAGGATAAATGGAAAGGAAAACGAGTCTGATAATCATGGCGGCGGGGCTCGGAACCCGCTACGGAAACGGTATCAAGCAGCTGGACAGAGTCGGTCCTGCCGGCGAGATCATCATGGATTACTCCGTGCACGACGCGGTGGACGCGGGGTTTGACAGGATCGTGATCGTGATCAGGAAAGATATCGAAAGGGAATTCCGTGAAGTGATAGGCGACAGGATAGGAAAACTGTGCGCTTCGAAGGGCGCGGAAGTCTCATATGTATTCCAGGATATCAATGATCTGCCGGGCGGGGTCAAAGTGCCGGAAGGCAGGACGAAGCCGTGGGGAACGGGAGCCGCGGTCCTCGCGTGCAGGGACATTATCCGCGAGCCGTTCGCAGTCATCAATGCAGACGACTATTACGGGAAGACGGCGTTCCGCAGGATCCGGAGATTCCTGGCCGGAAGCCGCCCCTGCGGGCGCAGGTTCTGCATGGCAGGTTATTCTCTCAGCAGGACGCTCAGCGAGAACGGCTCCGTGAACCGCGGGATATGCAGGATCGGAAAGGACGGATATCTCAGGTCCATATCCGAGACATCGGACATCGTGAAAACGGCGGACGGCGCCGCGATAGAAACGCGGCTCGAAAACGGACACAGAGAATATTTCAACCTAGATCCGAACACGCCCGTTTCGATGAATATGTGGGGATTCACGCCGGATTTCCTCCCGATGCTCGAATGGGGATTCAGTGAATTTCTCCGGAAATACGGCGGCACGACGGATGAGGAATTCCTCATACCGGTTTTCGTGAACGGGCTTCTGAAAGAAGGAAAGATCTCTGTCAGGGTGCTCCCGACAGAGGACAGCTGGTTCGGTGTTACGTACAGCAGGGACAGGGCGGAAGCGAACCGCTCGATAATGCGGCTAATAGAAATGGGCGAATACAGCCGCGATCTTTTCGCAGACTGGCAGCAGGCGCCGTGAAGGAGGCGTGACGGATGATACGGAAAATTTTCAGACTGATGAATACAGAGACCTTCCGATATCTGGTCATCGGAGGGTGCACCACGCTCCTGAGTTTCGTGACGTATGTCACGTTCTGCAGGGGACTTGGCTGGGACGTAACGACGGCGAATGTCACGTCGATCATTATTTCCATATTATTCGCATATACGGCCAACAAGATCATCGTATTCCGCTCTGTGTGCGCCAGCACATCCGGTGTGGTGTTCGAATTCGGGAAATTCATCTCGGGAAGACTGTTCACCATGCTGCTCGAAGTCGGAGGAGTGTTCCTGTTCTACAACATCTTCCGATGGGACGAGGTGCTAGCGAAGGTCCTGACACAGGTCGCGGTGATCGTAATGAATTACATCATCAGCAAATTCTTCGTATTCACTGATGTGCGGAAGGACGCGGGCAATGCTTAGAGAGCGGAGGATCAGACTTATATGTATCCTGATCCCGGTCGCGGCCGCCGCAATGATCCTGATCATCCAGTTTGCCGGTCCCGGCGTTCCCGGCAGCAGAGTCGACTGGCTCGAACAGCACGCGGCGTTCGCAGACTATTTCAGAAAAAGGTTCTATCAGACTCACGACCTGTTCCCTCAGTTCGCGTCCGGCATCGGCGGCGGGCAGAACATATATAATTTCGCGTATTACGGCCTGTTCAGCCCGTTCGTCCTCCTGTCATATCTTTTTCCGTTCATCCCGATGGAAGCCTGGCTGACGGGGATCGGCGCGGCGGCGCAGGCAGCGGACGGAGTGCTCTGCTTCATATGGCTCAAGAGGCGATTCCCGGATGTCACGGCGTGCTTCTGCGCCCTTATCCTCGAACTTTCGACCGCGATCACGTTCCATTCGTATTTCCAGATCATGTTCGCAGACTACATGCCGTTCCTGCTGCTGATACTGATCGGCGCCGATCCTGCGCAGGAGCAGGATGACGGACGGCTGAAGAGGCGCGGCGCGCTGCTTATGGCGGCGGGCTCGCTGCTCGTGATCCTTACAAGCTACTATTACTCTCCCGCATCAATGCTTACGGTCATTGTCTATCTTTTTATGACGACGCCGGGCGGTGAAAAATATTTCCGGAGAACGCTGCGGCGTTTCCTGCCGGCCGTTTACGGATGCCTGCTTTCCCTGTTCTACGTCGTTCCGGTATTCTGCGCGATACTCGGAGGGCGCGGCAGCGGGACTGCGGCGCAGGATCTGTCAGCCCTGAATATCGCGGCGGGCAACTTCCTCTACAGTCCCTACGGGCTCGGTCTCACGGCTCTTCCCCTTTTCGCCGTATGCATCCGGCTCGTATCGGGGCGCCGCAGGGAAGCGTTCGTTTCGCTGATGATCGCGGCGGCTATGATCATACCGGCCTTTGCCTGGGTCATGAACGGCGGGCTGTACGCCCGGAGCAAGATCTTCATACCGATGCTCCCGCTTGTCGCGATGCTGTGCGCCGGACTTTTCGAGGATATCCGCGAACGGAAGATATCCCCGCGGAGGCTCACAGCAGGATGCGCCGTCTGCATTCTCGCAGCGGCTGCCGGGGCGTCCGCTCTTCCCCGCGCCGGGCTGGCGCTGCTCGCGGCGGATCTTGTGATAAGCGCGGCGGCGCTCTTCAGATACTGCCGGTCGCGCAGCTTCCGCTCTCTCATGCCCGCTCTTGTTTTGATTCTCTGCGTTTCCGCGGGCACGGCGATGTATTCGTACGGAGGACAGACATCCCGGGCATTGCTGCGGCAGGTGCAGGACCCCGCCGTCGGAAGCATGATCAGGGCGGCGGCAGAAAGCGAAGGCTCCGCGGTGCGCACGGTCGTGCACGGGAGCTATAAGTATGAAAAGGCCTGCGTGAACAGGACCGCCGCCGCGGGACAGCTTTCGACGACCGTGTATTCCTCGCTTTCGAATCCCCATTACCGAAAGTTCATGAAAGACATCTGCCTGCCGTGTCAGGCGCGGAACAGGCTCTGCGTGAAAGAGCAGCACGATCTGCTGTTCCTGAGATTCATGGGCGTGAAATATATCGTCAGCAGCACAGGCGGCAGCGCACAGATCAGCGAAAACAAAAACGCCGCGCCGATGTTCTATGTCACGGACCGGACGGCGGCGCAGGATGATTTCGCGGGACTTTCGTGGCAGCAGAAGCAGATCGCTCTTTGCGAGTACGCGTTCGTCCCCGGAGGAAGCGGTTCGGTGAAAGTCCCGATCTCAAAAATCAATGCAGAGTTCACGGGGATCGACAGCTCGGACGGAGGCATCGTTAAAGTCAATGCGAGAAAACCGGTGCACGGTACGCTCCGGCTGTCGCGGCCGGTGCGGGCCGGCGAGACGCTGTTCATATCTTTCAGAGTGAAAAACAATTCCGGCGGGAGCGACGCGGCCGTTACGATAGACGGTGTACGCAATACGAAGAGCCGCGGGGAGAAATACGGCAGGCAGTACATGTATGATAACGGGAATAAGGTATTCCATTATACGATCAGTGCGAAGGCCGGGACGCGCACTCTTCCTGTCACATTTGACAGCGGCGATCTTGAGATCAGAGGCATCTCGGTTAGCACCGGGAGCGTGGACGAAAATATGAGTTCGTCGCTTTACAGCAGTCCGGTCAGGATGAAAGAGCTGACGGACGGGAACGGTTTTGAAGGAACGGTGAGCGCCAGCGGTTCATGGCTGATCACGTCCCTTCCGTATGACTGCGGATTCCGCGTCACGGCGGACGGCAGGGAAGTCAGAACGAAGATCGTGAATGACGGGTTCCTCGGTGCAGGGCTGCCGGAGGGATGTACGCATATCAGGATAGAATACCGCGCGCAGGGCAGCGCGGCCGGAGCGGCGTCATCCGCGGCCGTCATCGCCGCGGGCATTGTTTATGCGGCCGTGCGGAGGAAAAGGCTCAGCGGTCAGGCCTGACGGCGGTACCGGAGCGGCGTCATGCCGAACTGCTCTCTGAACGCTTTAATGAAATAGCTCGCCGAACTGAAGCCGCATGTGTAGGCAACATCGCTGACCGAAAGATCCGTCCCTGTCAGGAGCCCGGTGCTTTTTTCGAGTCTGTATTCGCGGAGATATGTAAATACGGATCTGCCGGTGTATTTCCTGAATATCCTGCAGCATTCGCTCTCTGCGTAGGAAGCTGCCGCGGCAATGTCCTTAAGCGTGATCTTATTGCCGTAGTTTTCCGCTATAAAATTTATTATGCTCCGGACTGCCGGATTCGCGCGGGATCTTTTCCGCGGCTCCGGCGCTTTTTCGCTGTGCTCCAGAACGGAAGCCGTGATGAGAAGGACGCCTGCGGCCTGGCTCAGTTCCGCGCCCGCACCGCCCCGCCTGCCGGCCTCATATATCATCCGTATCTTTTCCAGGACGTCCGCGTGCCAGGGCTCTTCCTTTTCAAGGATCAGATGTGTCAGTGTCGTATTGCGGGGATCTTCGAAAATACGGGCTGTCACGCTTTCGGGAAGAGCGCCGAACAGGCGCCTTCCCGCATCAATGCATATATACGAACTGTCGGGATCTCCGTGCGGCGATGCCATGTGGAGCTGCCCGCTGTTGATGAAAATGCCGTTTCCTTCTTCTATCAGGCACTGCACGTCATTTACATGGAACAGGATCCCGCCGTGATCGACGAGGCAGAATTGCAGTTCATCATGCCAGTGCAATTTCGTGAAGCCGATCACGTTCCTGCTCATTACGGAATGATAGACGGCGAGCGGGAAGCTCCCGCTGCTGTGGATGGTCTTTTCGCGGTTGTCTTTATCTACGCGTATATCGGTTATCTGCATGTCCCGCCTCCTGCATTGATATACTTCATCATATCACGCGAATCTCAATATTGTTATATTTTCGGGCAATAATAGTATATATCCGCGGCGGCCGGGCGGATATAATGATAACAGAAATGCAAAGGGAGATCGTAAGGAGGAATCAATGGCGGACAGACAGGGATTTGAAAAGCAGCTTATTGAATGGCGGCATTATCTTCACAGGAATCCGGAAACGGCGTTCAATGAAAAGGACACGGCGGCGTTCCTCGCGAAGGAATTCAGAACTATGGGCCTTGACGTGACTGAAGGGATAGGCGGGACCGGGCTCGTGGCCGTGCTCAGAAGGGACGGATCAGGCCGCGTGATCGGACTCAGGAGCGACATCGACGCGAATCCGATCGACGAGCAGGGAGATCCGGAATGGAAGTCGACAAGGAAGGGCGCTATGCACGCGTGCGGTCATGACGGCCATATGGCGCAGCTGCTCGGCGCCGCGAAGATACTTTCGGAGTCGGAAGACCTGAAAGGCACGGTCTGCTTCGTGCTGCAGCCGGCGGAAGAGCCCGGGCAAGGCGCGCAGGCGATAATAGATGACGGTCTGTTCGACCGTTTCCCGATGGACGAGATATACGGTCTGCACAATATCCCGGCCATCCCGGCCGGAAGAGTGCATGTGAGGGCTGGGGGCATCATGGCGAGCGAGGACGATTTCAGGATAGTGATCCGCGGAAAAGGCGCGCATGCCTCGAGTCCTCATATGGGCAGGGATCCGCTCTTGACGGCGGCGGAGATAATCGTCGCGCTGCAGACTGTCGTGTCGAGGACGGCGAATCCTCTTCAGCCGGCGGTCGTATCATGCACGGAGCTCCTGAGCGACGGCGCCCACAATGCGATACCGTCGAATGTCACGATCCTCGGGGACACCAGGAGCTATTCGCCTGAGATGCAGGCATTGATAGAAGAAAGGATGCGCTCGATATGCGGGCACATCTGCGAAATGAACGGCGCGGGATGCGAATTCGAATATACACACGAGTTCGCGCCGACAATAAATTCAGAGGAGCAGGCGGACGCTGTCGCCCGGGCCGCGGCGCGTATCGTCGGGCCGGAGAACGTTGACGGCGCGTGCGAGCCGGTCATGATCTCGGAGGACTTCGCTCATTATCTGGAGCATGTCCCGGGCGCGTTCTTCTTCCTCGGCAGCGGGAAGTCGGAGAACGTCACGGAGAATATAATGCTGCATAACGCTAATTACGACTATAACGATTCCATACTTGTGACGGGCGCTGAAGTGCTCGCGGAAACGGCGCTCAGCCGTCTCGGATAACGGAAAGGAGATATATCAATGCAGGAGTGCATCAAAGCAGTGAGTCTTTCTCACGGCGGAAAGCTGTCGGATACGTCTCAGTTCGGCAGGGAAGCGGCGGAGAAGGCGAATGAGTTCCACCGCAGTATTCCCGGATATGGACCGACGCCGCTCGCGGATCTTAAGTGCCTCGCGGGGGCGCTCGGCATTGATTCGCTTTATGTGAAGGACGAAAGCTTCAGGTTCGGTCTGAACGCTTTCAAGGGGCTCGGCGGGAGCTTCTGCATCGCGAGCTGCATAGCGAAGAAGCTCGGCATGGATATAAGCGAGCTCCCGTACGACAGGATCACGAGCCCGGAGATAAAGGAGAAGATCCGTGATATTACATTCGTGACCGCTACGGACGGGAACCACGGGCGCGGGATCGCGTGGACCGCGAAGCAGCTCGGCGTGAAAGCCGTCGTGTACATGCCCTCGGGCAGCTCGAAGGAACGGCTGGAGAATATAAGGAAACTCGGGGCAGAAGCCGAGATCACCGACCTGAATTACGACGATGCCGTCCGCTACGCCGCGGAGCAGGGCCGCAGAAACGGATGGGTGCTCGTGCAGGATACGTCGTGGGAAGGCTATACGGAGATACCGGGCTGGATCATGCAGGGATACACGACGATGGCAAATGAGGCAGCAATGCAGCTTGGCGATGTCAGGCCGACTCACATTTTCCTCCAGGCCGGCGTCGGCGCGATGTCCGGAGCGGTCACGGGCTATTTCACCTCGCTGTACGGTGACGCCGGAAGACCGGTGATCACTGTCGTCGAACCGAACAGGGCTGACTGCCTGTACCGCACGGCCGCGGCGGGAGACGGGAAGCTGCATACGGTCACGGGCGATATGGATTCGATCATGGCCGGGCTCTGCTGCGGAGAGCCGTGCACGATCGGCTGGGAGATACTCCGCGACCACGCGGATCACTTCGTTTCAATGCCGGACTGGGTCGCGGCGAAGGGCATGCGCGTGCTCGGGAACCCGCTCGGGGATGATCCGCGCGTCATTTCCGGCGAAAGCGGCGCCGCAACGACGGGACTCGTCGCGGAGCTCATGCAGAATGAGAGTCTGGACTGGCTGAGAGAACAGATCGGCATCGACGAAAATTCGCGCGTTCTCTGTTTCTCGACAGAAGGCGACACGGACCGGGAGAATTACAGGCGCATCGTCTGGGACGGACTGTATCCGAGTTTCTGACAGGCGCGGCGGCCGGCTGCATCCGGCCGCTTGTCCAGCTGACAGCGCTGCTCTATAATTGACTCATGGACCGGTCTGAGGAGCGGCCCCGGTGATAATGCACCGGGCGCTCCCGGCCTGAAAGGAAAACAATATGCCTGTGAATTCTTTTGACGATTATCCGATGTCGTGGAAACCTGAGATAGACCGGAGCAAGACCATTTACAAATCGCTCGCGGAGCAGCTTGAGCAGGATATCGCTTCCGGAAAACTGCTCCCGGGCACGATGCTCCCTCCGCAGAGGGAACTGGCCGATTATCTGGACATCAACCTCGCGACCGTGGCGAAGGCGTTCAAGATCTGCTCTGAGAAGGGGATCCTGAGTTCGGCCGTCGGGCGCGGTACTTACGTCGCCTACAATGCCGCGGCCAGGATCTCATCCTCGTTCGACGAAAAGGACGAAGTGATAGAGATGGGCGTGATGATGCCGGAAACCATACAGCAGGAAGAGATCAATGCACTGCTGAAGGAGATCCTCGGCGAGGGCGATTACGGCCGTTTTTTCCAGTACAGCATTCACGTTGACAGCTGGCAGAGGAGCGCGGCCGCGGATCTGCTCGGGCAGTACGGATGCAGCGTCCCGCCTGAGCGCGTATGCTTCTCGAACGGGGCGCAGAACATACTTGCCGCGATCATGGGCGGGACATTCAGGCCGGGCGACAGGATCGGGACCGATCCGTTCGTCTACGCGGGGCTGAAGGGCATCGCCTCGATGTTCGGCGTAAGGCTCGTGCGCGTGGACAGCGAGGGCGGCGAGATGACGGAGGACGGCATCAGGTATGCAGTCAGAAACGAGGGGATCAGGGCTCTTTACATCATGCCGGACTGTCAGAATCCGACGACGCATATGATGAGCGTGGAAGGGCGCGGGATGATCGCGCGGGTCGCGGACGAGCTCGGTCTGATCGTGATCGAGGACAGCATGGACAGGATCGTGCAGGAGAATGTCCGCGCATCGGTCTATTCAATGATCCCGGACAGGACATTCTTTGTGCTGAGCCTTTCGAAGGCGATAAATCCGGCGCTCAGGCTCGCGTATACCGCTGTGCCGGAAAAATATCTGGAAGCGACCGAAACAGCACTATATAATATGAACCTGTCGCTCTCGGCATTGCTGCTTGAAATAGCGTCGCGTCTCATCGTCTCCGGCCGCATCGATGATGTAGTGCGGCAGCGAAGGGCCGGGATAAGAGAGCGGAATGCCATAACGGATAAGATCTTAGCAGGTTACGATATACGCGGGAATGATCTGAACCTCGGCCGGTGGCTGATCCTGCCTGACGGGATGACGGGAGCGGCATTTGAAGAGGCGGCAATGCAGAGAGGCGTGTCCGTCTACGGTTCCGGCCGTTTCGCCGTCGGGGCCGAGATGCCGTGTGAAGCTGCGAGGATAGCGATCTGTTCTCCGTCGGATACGGACAAACTTAAAAAGGGACTCGGGATACTGAAGGAAATACTTGAAGGCTGAAAAGTGCCGGCGGCGGCCGGCATTATTTCGTTTGCCAAACGATCCAAGCATTGTTTGTCTGACTGCCCCACAGTATACTTACCGTAGAAGGTGGTGGATGAAATGAAGAAATTAGGTCTTATCGGAGGCACGGGTCCGGAATCGACGATAGAGTATTACAAGGCGCTCGAGTACGGCGTGCAGAAAAAACTCAATAAAAATTATTTTCCTCACATGGCTATCGAGAGTCTCAGCGTGTTCGAGGTACTCGATTTCTGCGACAGGGAAGCATATGACGATCTCGCCGAATATCTGATCGGCGGGATGAAGAATCTGGCGGCGGCCGGATGCGAGGTCGGGACGCTTACGGGGATAACGCCCCATATCGTGTTCGACAAACTGCAGGAAGGCTCGCCGATCCCGGTGGTGAGCATTGTCGAGGCGGCGTGCGAATACTGCAGGGAAAAAGGATACGGGAAAATCGCACTGCTGGGGACGTATCCGACGATGACGGGGACGTTCTTCCAGAAGCCGTTCACGGCGGCGGGCATCGAGGTCGTGACGCCGACCGAGGAGGAGAAGCAGTATATCGGAGGAAAGATCGAGTCAGAACTCGAACTCGGCAATGTCGTGAAAGAGACGCAGGACCGCGTCGCCGGTATCGTGAACAGGCTGAAGAAGGACGAGGATATCGACGCGTTCGTGCTCGGATGCACTGAGCTGCCCCTGCTTTTCAGGGATGTAAAGATGGACATCCCGGCGATAGACGTGATGGATGTGCATATCCGGAAACTTATAGACGTTATTTGTGAAGACTGAGGGGGCGGATCCGATGGACAGTAAATACAGAGAGCTGCTTGAGGAAGCGCAGGAGTATTCGGAAAAGTATGTGGAAGGTGTCGCATCAATGCCCGCTTTCCCGGATGAGGAGGGTCTTTCTGCGCTCGATGAGTTCGACGAGCCGATGCCGGAACAGAGTACGGATGCGATGGAAGTGATCCGCAGACTCGAGAAAGCCGGAAGCGCCACCGTGGCGCAGATAGGAGGGCGCTGCTTCGGATTCGTGAACGGCAGCGTGCTGCCAGCCGCGCACGCCGCGGAGTGGATCGCGGACACGTGGAACCAGAACGGATCACTCTATGTGATGTCGCCTGCAGTTTCGAAGATCGAGGATGTCTGCGAGAAGTGGATCGTCGATCTGTTCGGGCTTCCGGAAGGGACCGCGATGGGGCTCGTGACGGGATCGTCCAATGCGATAATCTGCGCTCTTGCCGCGGCAAGGAATGAGATGTACAGGCGTCAGGGCTATGATCTCAGTGCGGAAGGGTTCAGGAACGCTCCGAAGATCAGGGTCGTCGCCGGAGAGGGCGCGCATTCGGCCGTGTTTGCGGCGCTGTCTGTGCTTGGCATCGGAAAAAACGAAGTCGAGATCGTGCCGGACGACGAGTGCGGACGCATGAAGCCGGAGTGCCTGCCGGAGCTGGATGACAAAACGATACTGATCCTGCAGGCCGGACATGTGACCGGCGGACATTTCGATCCGTTCGACGAGATCTGCGAAAAGGCGAATAAGGCCGGAGCGTGGGTGCATATCGACGGAGCCTTCGGACTCTGGGCCGCCGCGTCGGAAAAGCAGAAGCACCTGACAAAAGGCATTGATAAGGCGGACTCGTTCTCGGTCGACGCTCACAAGACGCTGAATGCCGGCTACGACTGCGGCATCGTGCTCTGCAGGGACAGGGATGCTCTCGCCTCCGCACTGCAGGCGAGCGGCGCGTATATCGAATACGGCGAGAACAGAGACGGCATGCTCTATACTACTGAAATGTCAAGGCGCGGCCGCGCGCTGCCGCTGTGGGCGGTGCTGAAGCAGCTCGGGAAGAGCGGCGTAGAGCAGCTGATAGATCAGCTCTGTGACAATGCGGAGTACTTCGTCAGGGGTCTCGAAGCCGCGGGGTTCACCGTTCCGGTACCGCCGTGCTTCAACCAGGGCATGGTGCGCTGCGGCACCCCGGAGCAGACACGCGCCGTGCTCGAAAGGATTCAGCACAGCGGCGACTGCTTCTGCAGCGGGAGCCAGTGGGACGGCGTCCCTGTGATCAGGATCAGTGTGTGCTCGTACGCAACTACTAAGGAAGATATCGACAGAAGCATCGAAGTGTTCAAAAAGGCACTTGCGGAAACTGTATGATCATGCGGCGGCCGCGGGGCATCTGCCCGGCCGCACGCTGTGTCCGGCTCAGCCGGAGAGAGGAGAGAAAAATGGAGATAAGACAGGCGTCAGCCTCCGACATGGAGGGGATCCGCGCATTGCTGGCGGCAAATCACGTGGATACCATCAGGGAGGAGGACAAGAAGGACGGATTCGTCACAACGGCGATAACGGATGAGCAGCTCAGGGCGCTAATCGAGGAGGAAGACGGTGTGACGGTGGCGGCCGAAGACGGCAGGATCCTCGCGTTCGCGTTCGCGGCGCCGTGGGAATTCTGGAAGGACTGGCCGTTCTTCGTGAACATGATCAGCATCCTTCCGGACTATGTGTTCGACGGGACAAGGCTCGCGGAGGAAAACACATACCAGTACGGGCCGGTGTGCATTGATAAATCAATACGCGGCACCGGCGTGTTCGAGCAGGTGTTCTTCAAGTCGCTCAGCCTGTTCAAAGACCGCTACCCGATAATGGCTACGTTCATCAACCAGATCAATCCCCGCTCCTACGCCGCGCACACTAAAAAGGCCGGAATGACCGAAGTCGGGACATTCTCCTACAACAATAACAACTATTACATGATGGCGTGCTATACAGATCCGGAGAAATAGCGGGCCGGACAAGAACGAACATCAATGCCGGGCGGCCGTGCGCTGCCCGGTTTTTCTTGCCGCGGATTCGGTATCGGTTCCGGGCGGCAGGGCGAGCACTCTGCTCCGGGAATCAGCATTGATACCAGCTAATATCCCCGGATCCGGCTCCGAGATCCTCGGGCAGCGCAGAATAATCGGTAGTTGCCAAAAACCAAGTCCCGGTGACAGGGAAACTTCCTGTCACCAATGCTCAAAACGGACACCGGTGACAGTAAAACACTGTCACCAACGTTCAAAATCGGCACTGGTGACAGTAAAAAGTACTGTCACCAACGCTTAAAAATGGCCTCGGTGACAGTAAAATACTGTCACCAACGCTCAAAATCGACACCGGTGACAGTAAAACACTGTCACCAACGCTCAAAATCGACACCGGTGACAGTAAAACACTGTCACCAACGTTCAAAATCGACGCCGCTGACAGTTAAATTGCCCGGGTCCGGCCTCTGCAACCACGAATCAGCACAAATTAACTGGCACCTGACCCTAAAATCGGGACAGATGCCAGTTATTTTTCTCCGATTCTGCATTGAAATCCTCGAATCAGCGCGAAATAACTGGCATTTTGTCGGGGATTCGACGATGGTGCCAGTTATTTTCCTCTGATTCGGAACTGAAATCCCCGAATCGATGCAGATTAACTGGCATCTAATCCAGAAATCGGCGCGGGTGCCAGTTAAATTGCCTGAATCCAACCTCCGTGGCCACAAATCAGCACGAACTAACTGGCACCTGACCCCGAAAACCAGTATTGTGCCAGTTATTTAGCCCGGGCCCGGCCCCCTCCCTTGTTCGTTGGATTATGCCGCGGATCATCAGCTCCCGGAGCGGCGGTCATGAACGCCGGCCCGCGGGACCCGGCATTGTTGTATATCGAAACTCTGCCCGCGAAGATTTTCATCCAGGGAAATTGCTAAGGACATTGCCATTAGATAATGTAATGACTTCAATCAGATTTTACCGTTTTACTAATATCAAGCCGCGTTGTATATTAAAGTTGGAAAAAGGAAAGAAGCAAACACAGAACAAAGTAAAATATCGGAAAAGGAGGTAAATGTCATGGAAAGAAAGATCAATTTAAGGAATGCAGTTGTTACAAACAATGCAAAGAAAAAGGCCGCGGATACCGGGCTTAACACAGGAGCGCTCGTGGCATTTATTTCCACATTGCTCGCGTCGCTCGGTCTGGCAATAGTTCCGGAGGCGGCCGCGGTAACGGCATACGGCATCATGGCGATCGTATCGGCGTTCATATTTGAGGGATTCGTTGACGCTGAGATCAGAAAGAAAATCAGGAACGAAAAAAAGTGACTCATACTTTCTAACTACCTAAACCTCAAACCGTTTCATAAGTAAAAGAGCAGACGTAAAGTCTGCTCTTTTCTGCTTTTAAAATTTATTGCCGTGATCCTTCGGCCGTGCCCGGTTCTCCGATTTTCCGGCCGCTCCGCAGCGTCCGTCAGAAAATCGATCGTCCGTTTTCCCCATTTTCCGAACGCTTCGGCCGCGCCCGCCCGCAGCGTCCGTCAGAAAATCGATCGTCCGTTTTCCCCATTTTCCGAACGCTTCGGCCGCTCCGCTCCGCAGCGCCCGTCAGAAAATCGATTCCCTGCTTTCCCATTTTCCGAACGCGATCTTCCGGCCGGTCCGGAAAAAAACGACCCCTCATTTCTCTCTGTTCTTTTTCCTGTATTCTGTCGGGGTGAGCCCGGTCTGTTCCTTGAAAAACCTGTTAAATGTGGACAGGCTGCCGAATCCGACCGACATCGCGATGTCCAGCATCTTTTCGTCGGTCTCGCGAAGCATTTTCTGCGCCGCTTTCAGGCGCAGGCCGTTCGTGTAGGCCTTCGGCGTCACGCCGTACGCTTCCTTGAAGATCTCCACTGCGCGGCGCTCCGACACGCCGGCGTTTTTCAGGTCCCTGTTCCACACGAACTGCTGGCGGTAAAGCCGGTCCAGGTGGTTTTTCACCGACTCCGCGATATCCTCCATCGGGTGATAGGCGAGCAGATCGCTGCGGCAGCGCTTGCAGGGCCTGTACCCTGCGGCCATTGCCTCCTCCGCTGTCCTGAAATATTCGACATTGTCCGGAAGCGGCTTTTTCGAGCTGCATGACGGCCGGCAGAATATCCCGGTGGACTTCACGCCGTAGAAAAACAGTCCGTCGTAGTTCCCGTCGTTATGCGTGAGTGCTTCGTACATTTCGCCCCTTGTCATTTTTCCTCCTGCCATCAGAGTGCCGTTCCTTTCTCCGGCACATACATATCATCGCTGTATGCGCCCTCAAGTTTCAGCAATGCCTTTTTCCTTTCTATTCCTCCCGCGTATCCCGTGAGGCTGCCGTCCGACCCCACTACGCGGTGGCACGGTATGATGATCGATATGCCGTTATGGCCGACGGCTCCGCCGACAGCCTGGGCTGACATGCGTGAAATGCCCCGCTTTTCGGCTATTTTTTCGGCGATCTCGCCGTAGGTCATCGTCTCTCCGTAAGGTATATCTCTGAGGATCTCCCAGACCGCTATCTGGAAATCAGTGCCTGTCATATGGATCGGGGGGAGAGCTCCGGGATCTCTGCCGGAGAAATATGTGTCGAGCCAGCGGGCCGCTTCTCCGAGCGCCGGAACGTCTCCTTCCTCATGCTCCGGCGACAGGGATTTCGCGAAATACTTTCCGCCTTCGAACCAGAGCCCGGTGACCGCCTCATCGTCCGCCGCGAGCAGTATCCTGCCGAGCGGGGAATCGTAATATTTCGTGTACTGCATTTCCTTCCCTCCGCTTTCACTTTTTCTTCGGCGCCCAGTCCTTCATTCCGGGGATCGCGCCGCACGCGACTTCCCAGATGTAAAGGCTCGCGACGCTCCCGTACGGGCTGTATCTACGCCTGTATTTTTCAAACAGTTTCCGGTCCACCTTCCGGTGGTGGTAGATCATGCGCATTCCCCTTATGATGGCGAGGTCGTCGAAACTCAGGATGTCCGGCCTCTGCAGGCAGAACAGCAGTATCATTTCCGCCGTCCATGTGCCGATGCCCTTCAGCTTCGTGAGCTCGCGCACGGCTTCATCGTCAGGCATTTCCGAGACAGCTTTTATGTCAAAGCTCCCGTCCAGCACCTTTCCGGCAAAGTCGCAGATGTATCCCGCCTTAATGAACGTCGTGCCGTACGACTGTATCCTGTCGACGCCTGCCGCATCAATGCTTTCGGCATTGATTTCTCCCAGGTCTTTCCGCATCCGTTCCCATATGGTCTGCTGCGCTTTTATGGAGATCTGCTGGCCGATGATCTGATGCACGACGGACGAGAACAGATCCGGATCGACCGGTCTGTATACGTGGCCGATCGCGTCGATCGCTTCGCCGAGTTTCGGGTCCCTGTCTTTCAGATATTCGATTTCCCTGTCTCCGTATTCAAAGTACATGCTCATGATCTTTTCTCCGAATATATCTTAATATGCGGCGCGCTATTTTTCTTCCCAAAATCGGACATTCAATTTCCGATGTATCCATGATACCATAGTTTCAGGAGAAAGAAGGCGCGGAAACATGAAGGGCGGATCGACGGATCAGATACTTGCCGGGCAGATAATCCTGATCATCTGCTGCATTTTTTACCTAATCTGGTGGAGCATGTCGTACAGGCCGGGGACCGACGTGAACAAAGTCGGCGGCGTGCGCGGCGTTCTTCTGCTCGCGACGGCGCTGTGCGGGCTGGCGGGCGTGATCATTTCCGCGATGTGGGCGGGGAGCGTACCGGCGGGAGGCTCGAAGCTGACCGGGACGACAGTCGCTGCGGCCGGAGTGATAGTCTATATCGTGTTATTGCTAATAACGAAAAACCTGCTCGGAAGGCAGGTCACGACGGAGTTATTTCTGATCGTTGGCTGGGTCGTTCTCGAGGTCACGGTCCTGCTCGCGCTGAAGAGGTCCGGCGGTATCGGGCCGGGCGGATTCGCATTCATGATCGCGGTCGTTGCCGCGGCGTTCGCGGTCAGCATGATCCTCTATGTAATGTATTACAGGATGGAAGCGGGAAAGGCGTTTTACGCCGCGATGGTCCCGCTCATAACCGAAGCCGTTTCAATGGCGGCGCTTGTGATCACAGTTCTGGCGGCGCGCTGACCGCCGTTTACATGTATTTCTCGTACAGGCCCCTGCGCTGCTCATACAGCGCCATGAATTTTTCACGGGCTTTTTCATCCCTCTTCATCATAAAGGCGTACGGTATGGCGCTGTCCTTTTCGGCTGCTTCCCACAGTTCTTCCGGAGTCTTTCCGGCGTCTGCGATGACTATTTCCCCGTGCTCCATGATCTCGGCGCAGTCGCCGTCGAACAGCGTGCCGTCGCCGCATGCGACGACGATGCCGTCCATCGCATCAAGCTCCTGCAGAAGCTCGTATTCGGCGTTGTGCAGGGCGTGCTCGCCCATGCTCATCACGATGCGCATGACGGATCTCCCGTCGCGCTCCCTGATCTCTTCGTTCATGTCGAGGAAAGTCAGACCCTTTTCTTCAGCAATGCGCATTGCTTCGCCCTTCCTGTCGCTTCCGATGAAACCCGTCACGTAATAGTTCATATTCGGCACCTCCGATTAGATATTATACATGAAACCGCGCTGAAAATGAACGGCCGCAAATATTGACGCACAGGCGGTTTCAATATAGAATAGATAGACAATCTGCAGAAACGGGGAAAACAGAGGATATGGAAGAACCATCAGTGGTTGTGATGGCGGCCGGACTCGGCAGCCGTTACGGAGGTTACAAACAGATCGACAGCATCGTTGACAGCGGAGAGATCATTCTCGATTTTTCGCTTTACGACGCTATGATGGCCGGATTCAAAAAGGCCGTGCTTGTTATCAGGGATGACATCGAAGACGCTCTGCGCGCTCACATGAAGGAGCACGCGGAGCGGTTCATGGAAGTGGAGTATGTGAAACAGGAGCTTTCGGACATACCCGCGGGTTTCAGTGTCCCTGCAGGGCGCGAGAAGCCGTGGGGCACCGCGCACGCGGCAATGACCGCGCGGCATGCGGTCGACGGACCGTTTGTCGTTATCAATGCGGATGACTATTACGGCGCCGAGGGCTTCGGCATTATCTACGATTATCTTACGCGCGGGAAAAAGGAAAACGGCGTTTACGATTTCTGCATGGTATCGTATCTGCTGAGGAATACCGTTACCGAGAACGGATCGGTCGCGCGCGGAGTGTGTGAAATCGACGCGGACGGGTATCTGAACGGCATAACGGAACGGACGCGCATCGAGTGCAGAGACGGCGGCATCTGTTTCACGGAAGACGACGGGAAGACGTGGACCGGGCTTGACAGCGACACTCCGGTATCCATGAATTTCTGGGGATTCGAGCGCGGGTTCATGGACGAACTCGAGAGATTCTTTACGGATTTCCTGAAGAAGGATCTCGCGGCGGATCCGCTGAAGAGCGAATACATGCTTCCGCTCCAGGTCGGAAAGCTCATCGATGACGGGCGCGCGAAGGTGAAAGTCCTCCGCTCCCATGACAGCTGGATCGGAGTCACATATAAAGCGGATAAAGAAGACGCGGGCAGAAAATTGCAGGCCATGAAGGACAAGGGTCTTTATCCCGAAGTAATCTAACAGACAGAGAAGAGACGGGTCGGAACATGAACGGGATGCTCATGCTCAGGGAGACGCTGAAAAAATCGGATCGTCAGCCGCTGGGCAAATCACAGAAAACTCGCAGGACAATATGGAAAAGCGGCATCATATTCATCGCATTGGTGCTGCTGACTTTCTATATCATTTTTAAGGGAAGCAATGCCGAGGAACTGCTGGAGATCCTGAAGCGTTCCAATAACTGGTTCATCCTCTGCGGGCTTTTGTGCGTGGCCGTTTATCTGTGTTCCGACGCGGTGAATATACGGCGCATGCTGCGCGGGCTCGGATATAAGACGACGTTCGCGGAAGGGGTCAAATATTCCGGGACGGGATTTTTCTTCAGCATGATCACGCCCTCTTCGACGGGCGGCCAGCCGATGCAGATATTCTACATGTTTTACGATGATGTCCATATATCGCACGCGACGGTCACTCTGATGATGGATCTCATCTCGTATGAAATGATAACGATAGGATTCGCCGTGACGGGGCTGATCGCTCAGCACGATATAGTGTTTGACGCGCCTGTCGCGACGAGGACACTGATAATAACGGGACTTGCCGTCAATGTGCTGATGCTCCTGTTCCTGATCTCCGCTGTGTTCGCACCGATAATATCGGAGAAGATCGTGATGGGCGTCGTCGGGAAGCTGAAGAGGTTCAAGTTCGCGAAGCGGTTCGACCTTGAGAACAGGGTGCGCGAGCAGCTCAGCGAATATCAGGCGACCGGCAAGATCATAGGGCAGAATATCCCGATGCTCGTAAAGGTGCTGATGACGACATTCGTGCAGATACTCGCTCTTTACGCCACGACGTATTTCGCGTTCAGAGCCCTCCATATCAACGGATATTCGTTCTTTACCGTCGTGACGCTCCAGGCGGTGGTTTCCGTCGGGATGTCGTTCATACCGCTGCCCGGATCGGTCGGCGCGAACGAAGGCGGATTCCTGTACGTATTCGGAGTCATCGTGCCGAGCGCATTGCTGGAGCCGGCGCTGATACTGAGCCGCGGCATCAGTTTCTACGTCATGCTCGGAGCGGCGGGACTTATCGTCGCCTACAACTATTTCCGCGGCAATCTGATCCCGGACAAGGAGGACAGGAAGGACTACTATGTGCGCAAGCACATGTACGGCAGCGCGCCGAATGAAAAACTCGACATCGATAAGGACAGCTCTCATTTGAAGCAGCTACGTTAAGAGATCTCACATACGCGGGGGCGGACGGCTCCCGCGTTTTTTATTCCCAAAAACGGGACAGCCGCGCATTGACGGAAAAATCGCTTACGGCACTTGCATTTCAGCCGATTTCATATATAATAGATAAGCGCGCTCACGCAATCCGGCGGAGCGTTTCCTGCATCGGGAGAGACCGATGCCGTTAGTCCACAGGAGGTGAAAAGCATGACGAATTACGAAGTAATGTTCATCGTTGATCCGGTGCTCGATGACGAGAAGAGAAATGCCGCGATCGAAGCAGTGAAAACTATTATTTCCGATAACGGCGAACTGGGCGAGGTCGACGAATGGGGCAGAAGAAAGCTCGCGTATCCGATAAACAAGAAGGAAGACGGATACTATGTCGTCGCTGAATTCCGGGCTGAGCCGGAAGTTCCGAAGGAACTCGACAGAAGGCTCAAGATCATGGATCAGATCATGAGACACATCATCGTTAACAAAGACGAGAAATAAGGGGGGTCAGGATATGAACAGTGTACAGCTGATAGGAAGACTTACCCGTGACCCGGAGATCCGTTACACGGAGAGCGGTATGGCGATCTGCACGTTCAATCTCGCGATCGACAGGCCGCCGCGTCAGGACGGGACCAGGGAAACTGATTTCCCGAGGATCACTGTATTCGGAAGACAGGCCGAGAACTGCGCGAAGTACCTTTCGAAGGGCCGCCAGTGCGGAGTCGAAGGCAGGATCCAGACGGGAAGCTATACGAACAAAAACGGTGATAAAGTCTACACGACGGATGTCGTGGCAAACAGGGTCGAATTCATCGGCAGCCGCAGCGAAGGCGGCTCTTACCAGGGCGGTCAGCAGGGCGGCTATCAGGGCGGCGGCTACCAGGGCGGCGGCTACCAGTCCGGCGGCGCGCAGCCTCAGGGCGGAGCTCAGCAGCCTCAGCAGACGCAGCAGTCGCAGCAGTCGGAAGGACAGTCTGCGCCGCCTGAATTCACGGAGATCCCTGACGACGAAATACCGTTCTAATGAAAGGAGATCATCGATATGGACAAGAGAAGAGGCGGATACAGAAGAAAGAAAGTCTGCCAGTTCTGTGCGGACAAAGACGCCGTGATCGATTATAAAGACGTTGATACTCTCAAAAAATATATTACGGAAAGAGGAAAGATCCTTCCGAGGAGAGTAACGGGCACGTGCGCCGTACATCAGAGAAAAGTAACGACAGCCATCAAGAGAGCAAGGACAGTAGCATTGCTGCCTTACATCCAGGACTAGTCGTGTAAACGCGATAGGTGCGCCGCCGTCAGAAGAATCGACTTCAGGCGGAGGGGACAATGTGCGTGAGCAGCTGCCGGATAACCGGACGGCTGCTTTTTTCTTGCCCGCCGCCGATGCCGCTCCGCATTACGTGCGCGGGACAGGGCCTTCTGCCGGGGTCGCTGAGCCGGCCGGACCCCGGTCCGCTGAGCCGGCCCGGATCCCGATTCGCAGAGCCGGCCTGAATCCTTTTTGCCCGACCCTCTAAAATGAACTCCGGACTTGAATGAAACATCAATATTGAGCGAGATCCTGCATTGATGTATATAATGACGCGCTGAAACAGGCATGATATCAGATTCCGTCGGGGGTCGCCGGACCGGCAAAGACAGAAATGAGCAAAACAGGTGGGGTATTTTGAAATAGCGAAATTACCCCACACAAATTCCAACGTTTGTCGGGCATTGATCCGGCGAAAAACGCGATTTCCCAAAAATCCGCCCGGATTAACGCCTGCAGCCCATCAAAAAAGGTGGGGAAATTTACATATACGAAATTACCCCACCATTTTTGCTCATTCTCCAGAAAATGGAAGCTCACGAGGCCCCGGGCGCCGCCCCGATCCCGGCCGAATCAATGCAAAATCCCACGTCAAAGCCCTGTCCCGACTTCGAAATTCCGGAGCGCCCCGGCCGAAATCCAGGAATGAGCATTTTAGGTGGGGTATTTTGAAATAGTGAAATTACCCCACCCAAATTCCAACGTTTATCGGGCATTGATCCCGCGAAAAACGCGATTTCCCAAAAATCCGCCCGGATCAACGCCTGCAGCCCATCAAAAAAGGTGGGGAAATTTACATATACGAAATTACCCCACCATTTTTGCTCATTCTCTAGAAAATGGAAGCCCGCGAGGCCCCGACCGCCGCCCCTCCACGCAGGACCAATGCAAAATCCCACGTCAAAGCTCTGTTCCGACTTCGAAATTCCGGAGCGCCCCGGCCGAAATCCAGGAATGAGCACTTTAGGTGGGGTATTTTGAAATAGTGAAATTACCCCACCCAAATTCCAACGTTTATCGGGCATTGATTCCGCGAAAAACGCGATTTCCCAAAAATCCGGCCGAATCAATGCCTGAAACCCACCAAAAAAGGTGGGGAAATTTTCATATACGAAATTACCCCACCATTTTTGCTCATTCTCCAGAAAGTGGAAACTGCCGGAGCCTCGAACGCCGGCCCCGGCCCCGGTCCGTTCAGCCGGCCCGGCCCGCTCCGTGCGGCCGGTTCCGCCCCTCTCCGTGCGGCCGGTTCCGCCCCGCTCTGCTCCCCGGGCGGCCATCCTTGGCCCGCTCCGTGCGGCCGGTCCTGCCCCTTTTCTGCTCACCAGTCGGGCATACCCGGCTCATCACCCGGCCCCGCCTCATCACTCCGTCAGAAATTTTCTCCGAAGCTCCCCTGCTTCTTCCCTTCCGATCCCCGACCGTTCTTCCAGGAATTTTTCCGTTCCGCCGTATCCGTCGATCTTCCTGAAAATGTTTTCCGCGTATTCGGGCAGCACCGAATTCAGGATCGCGACCTGCCTGAGCAGTTCGGGGTCGCTGTTGACTTTCGCGACACTTGACACGACTTTCTCGGTCTGGGGGCGGAGGCATCTGTCCGACATCTCATAGTCCTCGAGGATGATATCCCTCGGCACGCCGAGAAGTCCGAGAATAAATATCGCGCAGATGCCGGTACGGTCCTTCCCCGCCGTGCAGTGGAACAGCGTCGCGCCGTCCGCCGCGAGCAGGATATCGAAAAACTCCAGGAGAGCCCGGGCTGAAAAATCAGAATCGAGGATCTCGTCGTACATCTCGTTCATTGCGGCGGGGACGTTCATGTTCATCTGCCTCACGCTGTCGATAAAGACCTGGGCGGCATCCGGCGCCGCCTGCTCCTCTTCATGGGAAATGCCCCGCTCGGGCACCTCGAGGATCGAAAGATGATGGTACTTCGCCCGCGGGACATTCTTGTCCGGCATCCCGCGCACCTCGTTTATTGTTCTCAGGTCCACGATGTCGCTCACGCCGAGACCGCAGAGCGCTTCGATCCCGGCCGGCGAGACGGCCGAGAGCTCGCCCGATCGTATGAGCGCACCGCTCTTTACCTTCCTGCCTCCGGCGGCGGGCATGCCGCCGAGGTCCCTTATGTTGTATACACCTTCGATTTTAAGTTCCATACGGAGATTATATTTTATTCACGCTCTTGCCGCAATGCGTTTTACAGCGAAAATATGCATTGATACGGCGAATCAATGCGCGGCGGCGATGTACTCCTGTATATTTTCTCCTCGGTGCGCCTGAATGTGGTATAATAATATACCCGGTCAGAGGGGGAAGGAGGACGCTTCTATGGCTGACAGGAAAGGGCGCGGAACGGTCGAAACGCTTCCGTTCCCGGCGTGCGACGTCGGAACGGACGGAAAGATCACGGCGGCGAGCAGGCGCATCAGTGATGTTTTCCTGTACGACGGCATTGACGGGCAGGATATTTTTGCCCTGACGGGATTTGATTTCGATCAGCTCGCTGATATCGCGAGAGAAGGCGGGAGCGCTGTCGTAAGGAAAAATGACAAGAGCTTCAGCATGAGCCCGGTGTTCACGGACGGTGAGTCGGCGGACGGCGGGATCTCGGTGAGTTTTACGGACATCACGGAATACGTGAATCTCGAGAACAGGTACGAGCGCGAGAAACTCTGCATTGCCATACTCAATATCGATAACTACGATGAACTTATCTCCAACACGGCCAGAGAGGACCGGGCGGGGCTTGAATCGGCGATCGACAAGCAGATCAGGTTCTGGGGCCAGAAGATGCAGGCGTCAGTCACGAAATCGGATCAGAACAAGTACGTGCTGATTTTCGAGCATAAGGCGTATGAGGAGCAGGCGCGTTCCAACTTCACGATCCTGGACGACGCGAGGCAGATCGAGACGGAAGCGGATTTTCCGGTGACGTTCAGCATCGGGATAGGCATCGGCGGCGACAGTCCGGGAGAGAGCGACAGGTTCGCGAGCGACGCGCTGGCGGTCGCGCTCGGACGCGGCGGCGATCAGGTCGTAGTGAAGGAAGATAACACGATCAGCTATTTCGGAGGAAAATCGCAGACCGTCGAAAAGGGAAATAAAGGCAAGTCGAGAATCATCGGCATTGCCATGAAGCGCCTTATTGATACAGCGTCCACTGTAGTGATCATGGGGCACAAGAGCCCGGATATGGATTCGTTCGGATCGGCGCTCGGCGTATACCGCATGGCGATCCCGATGAATAAGAACACGTATATCCTGGTGAATGAATATAACGAGGCGCTCGAGGCGCTTTACACGGCCGCGAAGCAGTCCGGAGACTATAACCTTATCAGCAGTAAGAACTTGAAAGGAATGAAGCTGGACGACATGCTGGTCATCGTTGTCGACACGCACAGGCCGAGCATGGTGGAGTGCGCGGAGCTTCTGGACAGGGCGGGAAAGGTCATTGTGATAGATCATCACCGCAAGGCGGAGGAATCCATCGAGAATCCCTCGCTGCAGTATCAGGAGCCGTACGCTTCGTCCACTTCGGAACTGATAACGGAGATACTCGAATACACTATCGACAGAAAGCAGCTCACTAAACTGGAAGTGGAAGCACTGCTGGCCGGCATCATGGTGGATACGAACAGATTTTCCGTGAAGACGGGCGTGAGGACGTTCGAGGCGGCGGCCTGGCTGAAGAGGGCCGGCGCGGACACCGGTGAAGTAAAGAAGTTCTTCCAGACGGACAAGGACACGTTCCTGAAGAGGGCCGGCGCGATCTCGAGGGCGGAGTTCGACAAGGACGGCATGGCGTTCTCGATATGCGAGGGCGAGAACGAGGACGCGCAGATAATAGATTCGCAGGCGGCAGACGAGATGCTGACCGTTCGCGGAGTAAAGGCGAGCTTCGTCGCCGGCACGAATTCGAAGGGACAGACGGTCATCAGCGCCAGGTCTCTAGGGGAAGTGAACGTCCAGGTGATAATGGAGAAACTCGGCGGCGGAGGTCACCTGACTACAGCCGGAGCGCAGGTGGATATGACGCCGGAGGAAGCTATAGAGAAGATCAAGGAAATATTGGAGACGATGAAATGATAGTAATACTTACGCAGGATGTTAAAGGAACGGGCAAGGCGGGAGACGTCGTTAAGGTGAATGACGGATACGCCAGGAATATGCTGCTCCCGAGAGGCATGGCCAAGGAAGCGACGAAAGGAAATATGAAGAGCCTCGAGAAGCAGAAAAAGGTCCTTGCCGAGAAGGAAGCCGAGAGAAAGGCGAACGCGGAGAAGCTGAGAGACAGACTCAATGAAGTCACGGTCGAGATCAGGACAAAGGGCGGAGAGAACGGCAGGCTGTTCGGATCCATAACGTCCAGGGATATCGCCGACAGTCTGAAGGAGCAGTTCGACGTGAATGTCGACAAGAAAAAGATCGTGCTCGACAGTCCCATAAAGGAGACAGGCGAGAAGACCGTGAGCGTGAAACTCTATCCGGAGATTTCCGCAGATCTTAAAGTGAATGTCGTCGCGGAGTGACAGGGGCAGAGTAATGGAAGACTATAACGGCATTTTCGCGGAAAATTATGATTCGCAGGGGGGCCGCGTCCCGCCTAATAATGTGGAGGCGGAGCGTTCGGCCCTCGGTGCGGCAATGCTCGATAAAGGGGCTCTGTACGAGGTGCTTGAGAACTCGAGAGCCGAGGATTATTATGATGCGCGCAATAAGGAGATCTACGAGGCGATCGCCGAGCTGAGCCAGGCGGGCGTGAACGTGGATAATGTCACTGTGTGCAACGAACTCGAAAAGCGCGGGTCACTGCAGATGGTCGGCGGCCGCACCTATGTAGCCGGCATCAGTTCGACGGATTCCGTGCCGGTGCTGTCGAATGCCGGGGAATACGCGGGGATCGTGGCGGAAAAGGCGAAACTCAGATCATTGATATCCGCGGCCGGCGATATCGTGGAGCTCGGATATCAGAAAGGCGTGGACGCGCGCGAAGCGCTGGAGGAGGCCGAGCGTTCCATTTTCAGCATTGCTCAGAGGGCGTCGGCGAGCCGTCCGGTAGCGCTTTCAGAGGTGCTGAGACAGAATGTGAAGGATATCGAAGAGCGCGCGAGGCAGAAAGACGTCGTTACGGGAGTGCCGACGGGACTTGTCGATATCGACAGGCTCACGACCGGGTTCCAGAAATCGGACATGATCATTATCGCCGCCAGGCCGTCTATGGGAAAGACGGCGCTCGCGCTGACGATAGCGAAAAACGCCGCCCAGAAAGGGAACAAGGTCCTGATATTCAGCCTCGAGATGTCGAAAACGCAGCTGTCGCAGAGGCTCATTTCGATGGAAGCCGCCGTGGACGGCGACAGGATAAGAAAAGGGAATCTCGAGCAGCAGGAATGGGACCGCATCATGGTGGCGATCGACTCGCTCGGATCCATGCCGATAATGATAGATGAATCCGTCGGCGTCACATTGCTGGAAATGAAGAACAAGTGCCGCAGGATGAAGATGGAGACGGGGCTCGACCTTGTCATCGTAGACTATCTGGGGCTCATGGAATACGGCGGACGCGTCGAGAGCAGGCAGCAGGAAGTCAGTATGCTGTCCCGGGGACTGAAGCAGCTCGCGAGGGAGATGGAATGCCCCGTCGTGGTATTGTCGCAGCTTTCGAGGAAGCCCGAGGAGCGCGGAAGCGATCACAGGCCCGTAATGTCGGACCTGCGCGAATCCGGTTCCATCGAACAGGACGCCGACGTCATACTCATGCTCTACAGGGATGAGGTATATAACAAGGATACGGAGAAGCCGGGCATCTGCGAGATACATGTCGTGAAGCAGCGTAACGGCCCGACGGGCACCGTTGAAGTCAGATGGCAGAGCAAATTCGGCAGGTTCGTGAATAAGGGGTAAGGAATTTGTATAAAAAGGGAAAGGCAGATACGAGATATCTCTACGAGACAAGCGTGGAGAATCTTTTCATAAATGAATATATGCCGGATGCGCCTTCGGATTATGTGAAGGTGTATCTTCTCGCGCTTATGTACGCCCAGACAGGCGTTGATGCGAGCGACGCGGAACTCGCCTCCGCGCTCCGCATGGACGGCGCTCAGACGGCCGCGGCGTGGAAATACTGGGAAGATGTGGGCGCGGTATACCGCGACGGCGATGACATCGTTTTCACATCAATGCGGGAGCAGCTTTACGGCATCAGCAGAGACGGCGGCAAAGGAAGCAGCGGAACGGATGCGGAGGAGCGCGGCGCCGGGGATTCCGGGAACGCCGCGGGATCCCGGCTGTCAGCCGAAGAACGAAGCCGGCTGTTCACGAGCATTGAGATGATGACCGGCAATACGCTGAATTACAGGGACATCGAGGAGATCAACAGCTGGCTCGATGAATTCGGAGCGTCCGCCGAGACCGTGAAGCTGGCATACAGATACTGTACGGAGCGGGGATCGTTCAACTCGCGCTACGTCGCGAAAATCGTCCTCGACTGGACGGAGAGAGGACTTGATACCGCCGGGAAAATAGAGGAGTATCTCAGCGAAAACGATCTGCGCCGTCAGACATACAAGCGTATCATGAAGGCGCTCGGGTTCGTGCGCCGTCCTACCGAAAAGGAGCGCGAGATCATGGACCGCTGGCTCGATGAGCTGAACTGCTCGATAGACGAGATCCTGGATGCCTGCGGAAAGACGAGCGGGATCTCGAGCCCGAATTTCAATTACGTGAACAAGGTGATAGAGAGCTCGAGAAAGGTGACCGGCAGGGGAGCGGGCATAAGCCGCGCGCAGGTGCTCGCGTATTATGACAGCATGCGGGAAAAAGAAGAGGAAGAAGCGAAGGCGCGCACCGAAGAGGTGTATGAGAGCGTGCCGAAGATACGTGATATAGATAATGAGATACTGGAACTCAACTCAAAACTCCTTTCCGCTGTGATAAACGGAGGGCGCGGCGTTGAGGAAGGACGCGCGAGACTCGCGGAACTCGGAAGCAGGCGCGACGCGCTGCTGACAAAGCACAACATCCCGATAGACTATATGAAGCCCCGGAGGCGCTGCAACATCTGCGGCGACACCGGCCTCAAAGAAGACGGGAGCCTGTGCTCCTGTTTCGGAGAGATAGCGAGAGAAGCGAAAGCCGACCTCGCGTCCGGCGGCGGAGCGTGACACGGAATCCGGTAGAATGCGAAGGGAAATATCAGGAGCGGCCATTACGAAACGTAATGGCCACTATTATTTTTTACCGTTTTACTAATGGCCCGAGCCGTTGTATATTAAACTTGCAAGAAGGAAAGAAACAGACACAAATAAGCGATGTGCTGATAAAAGGAGGCAAGTGTTATGGAAAGAAAGATCAATGTAAGGAATGCAGCAGTAGTAAATAACGTAAAAAGCAGGACCGCGGACGCGGGACTCAACAGGGGCGCGCTCGTGTCATTCATTTCGGCAGTGCTCGCGGCGCTCAGTCTGGCAGTCGTTTCAACACCGGCGGCTGTGGCGGCCTACACAGTCATGGCAATCGTATCGGCGTTCGTATTTGAGGGATTCGTTGACGCTGAGATCAGAAACAGGATAAAAGACGAAAAAAATAAGTGAGACGACCTCGACCTTAAATCAAAATATGCACGAAAGAGCAGGCGGTGTGTGGGCCTGCTCTTTTGTTTCCGTATATATTGCAGCCGTTCATCATTTCCAGTATGAAATGATCGTGCTGAGGAGTCTGTCCTCCTCCCCGAATTCCATCGTTGATACCCGGAGCCGGCCGTCTTCCTCTGTCAATTTTCTCGTTTCCGTCCTGACATGCTCGCCCTGCCCGCTTTCATGCGAGTATTTCACGAGCATTTCCTTCAGTTTCATATCGACGTATATTTCGTCCGGGAGATCGTTCATCGCCCACTTGACGTACGAAGCATTGTTAGTGTGGCGGTTGATGTCGAGTTCGCTTCTCTGGATCGTGAACTCGCTCGAATTGATCATCTCCCCCTCTTCCGCATCGGGCATTACGAATTCCACGTCGCAGTACGGCATCGCATCCTCGAACCTGTACGCTTCCATGATCTCCTTCGTGGATTTCGGCCGGCGCTTTTTCAGATCCATCAGGACCCACCGCGTGGACGCGTGGATTATTTCATTCCCGTCAACGCCTATCATCTGTATATCACGGTGCGCCTGCGTGCGCTTGTACTCCTTGCTCCACGTGTTGAGCGTTACAATGTCTCCCTCATGAGGGAACTTTTCGATGAAAATATGCCAGTATGACAGCGCCCAGCCTGTTTTTGTCTTAATAAAATAGTCGGTACTGTATCCCGCCGCGGTCGAGTGGTCGATGCACGTCGACTGCAGGATGTTTATCATTTCTCCGGGACTCAGGCAGCCGCTTTCGTCTGCGTCAGAATATCTGATTTTATAATCGGTCGAGAACATATTTTCCGTAAAACGCCCTTCGGCGTTGAATTCTTTCATATTACCGCCCTCCCTGTCACGTCATTTCGCATTGCATAATATTATATCACAGCGCCGGGGAAATAATACTAGTCAATGCCCGTGTTTTGTAGCATTCACGCGGGAATGGCGGGACATCCCGTTCTGTGGTATAATCCATGTGAATGTATTGAAGCGGGGGGTATAATGGCGAAAAGTCACGGCCGGAAGGCCAGGTTCGACAAGAAGCACGGGATCGTGGATATAAACGATTACAGGGCGCAGCTTGAAAAGCAGGAACGCTCGGAGGCCTCCTCTGACCGAAAACCGGAAGGCGGCGCGGCGGACAGCGGCAGGAGCGGGAAAGAAAAGACCGTCCCGAAGCACAAAAAGGGTACCGCGAAGAAACGCGCCGCGGGGAAGAAGCACGCGAAGGTCACGAAGGAGCGCGCGATACTCTACGCGATCGTTATCTGCCTTGTCGCGGTGCTGGTCGCGTGGTCCGGCGTGAGGATATACAAAGTCGAATCGGAGAAGCAGGCACTGCTGCAGGAACAGCAGCAGCTCACCGAGGAAAAGAAGGCGCTGCGCGAGGAACTGAAGAAGGTGAACGACCTCGACTACATCGAAGAGCAGGCGAGGGAGAAGCTGAGGATGGTCATGCCCGGCGAGACACTGTATGTGCTGCCGGATGACGGGAGCAGCAGTAGCAGTAAATGATAAAGGAAGCTATAGTTGTCGAAGGGCGCGACGACACCGCCGCGGTGCTGCGCGCGGTCGACGCTGACACGATAGAAACGCACGGCTTCGGGATAAACGAAGAGACGCTGGAAAAGCTCGACCGGGCATATGAAAGCCGCGGTCTCATTATTTTTACCGATCCCGACCATGCGGGCGGAAAGATAAGGAAGGCGCTTTCGGAGCGCTATCCCGGCGCGAAGCACGCATACCTCGACAGAGGCGACGCGGAGCGCGGCGGGGACATCGGAATAGAGAACGCGGAGCCGGAGGCCATAAGGGAGGCGCTTGAAAGGGCCCGTCCCGAACGGATCAATGCGGAGTCTGTCTTTACAATGGACGATCTTTTCCGCGCGGGGCTCGCGGGAGCCCCCGGGTCATCTGAAAAAAGAAGGCGGCTCGGGAAGGATCTCGGCATCGGATACGCGAACGCGGCGGGGCTGCTGAAAAAGCTGAACCGATGCGGGATAACGAAGGAAGAATTTGAAAGGCATTTATATAAATGAGTCGATCTGATATTTATTCGCCGGCGGCGATCAGGCGCATCGGGGAAAAGCACGGGTTCAGAAACGCGAAAAGTCTCGGGCAGCATTTCCTGACTGACAAGGGCGTGATAGACGAGATCGTTGACGCGGCTGAGATAGGGCCCGAAGATCTCGTTCTCGAGATCGGGCCGGGGTTCGGTACGCTCACGAGCGTGGCCGCAGAGCGGGCGGGCCGGGTCATCGCCGTCGAGATAGATAAACAGCTGATACCGATACTCGGAGTCACGCTCGGGCAGTACGATAACATCGAAGTCATAAACCGCGATGTCCTGAAGACGGACATCACGGATGTAATAGAAGACGCGAGGAAAAGGTTTCCCTGGATACGGGATGTGAAGATCATAGGGAATCTTCCGTATTACATCACGACGCCGATCATCATGAAGCTGATCGAGGGCGGCGTGCCGTGTTCCAGCATCACTGTCATGATGCAGAAGGAAGTGGCGGACAGGATCTGCTCGCCTCCGGGGAAAAAGACTTACGGGGCGCTCAGCATTGCTGTACAATACTACTGCGAGGTAACGGAGGTATGCCACGTCCCGAGGGAGATGTTCATGCCGGCGCCGAAAGTGGATTCCACTGTGCTCAGGCTGGACGTCAGACGCGAAAAGCCTGTGGAGCTCCTGAATGAGAAGTTGTTTTTTGTTTGTGTGAAGGCCGGGTTTTCCCAGAGGAGGAAAACGCTGCTGAATTGCCTGACGGGGCTTCGCGGCATGGAAAAGGATGAAGTGAGAAAAGTACTGGAGAAAGCGGGCATTGATCCCGTGAGGAGGGCTGAGACATTGACGATCGACGAGTTCGCGAAGATCGCGAATGATGTGGAAAGAGGCAGTGTCAGATGAAATCGAAATTCAGAAAGGCCTGGGATAAGCTGGCCGAAAATTATTATATACAGTACGCCGTATTCTCGGTGCTGGTCACGCTGCTGATTGAAACGCTGGCGCGTTTCAGTTCATCTCCGGCGGGCGGGTTCATTTTCATGTTCCAGCATCCGCTGGTATTTCTGTACAATTGTCTGATCATATTCGCGACGTTCTGCCTGTCGTTCCTGTTCAGGAACAGGCACTTTTTCGTTATTCTGTTCGGCGGCATATGGATAGCGCTCGGCGTGGTCAACGGCATAATACTCGCGAACAGAATGACGCCGTTCACTACGAACGACATACAGGAGATCGGCGACGCGCTCACCATTGCGACGACGTATCTTTCAAAAATGCAGATCGCGCTGCTGATCGGCGGGGTCGCTGCGATCGCGGCGTTCCTCACGTATATTTTCCGCAAGAACAGAAAGCACGCAGAAAAAGTCGAATACAAAAAAGCGGTGCCGAAGGTACTGCTGGTGCTGCTGCTTACGGTCGCGGCGACGGCGGGCTGCGTGAAGTTCGGCGTGCTGGATACGTATTTCCCGAACCTCAACTACGGGTACAGGGACAACGGCTTTTCATACTGCTTCCTCGCGACGGGATTCGACAAGGGCGTGAAGCGTCCGTCGAATTATTCGGAATCCGCCGTCAGGGATATCTTTACGAAAAAGGAACTCGAAACGACGGTGGCCGGGAAGGCCGCGTCGGAAGGAAAAATCGAAAAATCATCGACGGCTTCGGAACAGACTCCGAACATCATATTCCTGCAGCTCGAGTCGTTTATTGATCCGAGTATTGTAAAAGACATAAAACTGTCCGAAGACCCGATACCGTATTACCGCAGTCTGACGAAGAAATATTCGACAGGCAAACTTACGGTGCCTGCCGTCGGCGCGGGCACCGCGAACACGGAGTTCGAAACGATGACGGGCATGAGCGTCCACTTCTTCGGACCGGGAGAATATCCGTACAACTCCGTCCTGCTGAAGGAGAACTGCGAAAGCATCCCGTACGACCTGCGCCAGGTGGGATATTCGACCCACGCGATACATAACCACCGGGCCGCGTTCTACCACAGGAACGAAGTGCTCGGCGGGCTCGGCTTCGAAACGTACACATCGATAGAATACATGAACAATGTGACGAGGACGCCGAAGGGCTGGGCGCGCGACAATGTCCTCACCGAAAATATCATGGACGCGCTGAATTCAACGGATAACGAGGACTATATCTACACGATCTCGGTTCAGGGCCACGGAAAGTACCCGACCGAGCAGATGATCGACAATCCGGAGATAACCTGCGAGGAGGCTCCGACCGAGGAACTGAAATGGTCCTGGGAATACTATGCGAACCAGATACACGAGATGGACCAGTTCATCGAGGATCTTACAACGACGCTCGAAAGCTATGATGAGCCGACGATAGTCGTAATGTACGGCGACCACCTGCCGGCGCTCGACAATCTGACAGAGGACAACATCAGTAGTGACCGCAGTCTGTATCAGACAGACTATGTGATCTGGAGCAATTACGATTTCGAGGAAAAGACAGACAGGGACTATGCAGCGTATCAGATAGGATCCGAGCTCCTGAAGAGGATAGGTATCACGAACGGGACGATGGTGACGTTCCAGCAGAATCACAGCGATGACAAAAATTACCGCGATGAAATGCAGATGCTGCAGTACGATATGCTCTACGGGGAAAAGTATATCTACGGAGGGACCAACCCGTACAAGACACTGTCCCTGAAGATGGGAGTAAAGGATATCAGGGTAGACAGCATTATCAAGATCGGAGACAATTATTACATCAAGGGACAGAACTTTACCGAAAGTTCGAGGATAACCGTAGACGGAAAGGTGCTGAAGACGACGTACCTCGGACCGACGATCCTCGCGCTGAACGAGGATATCGACACGTCCGACGTGAAAAAGATGAAGGTCAGCCAGACTGACGTGAAGAACGATACGATACTCAGCACAACTGAATAAGGGGGCGGCCCGATGTCTAAAAACAAGAATAAGAAAACAAACGCGGCCAGAGACCTCGACGCGCTCGGGATAAAATACGAGCTCATCGAATATGATGTATCGCACGGTTTCGAGAACGGGATAAAGGCCGCCGAGCAGACCGGCATCCCGCTCGGTCAGACATTCAAGACACTCGTAACGGTCGGCGCGAGCGGAGAGCATTATGTCTGCGTGATACCCGTCGCCCGTCACCTGTCGCTGAAGCGGGCCGCGAAATATTTCGGCGAGAAGAAGATCGAGATGGTGAAGACGCAGGACATCCAGCGCCTCACAGGATATGTCCACGGCGGATGTTCGCCGATCGGGATGCGCAGAAAATTCCCGACGGTCATCGATTCCCGCGCGCTCGAACACGAGGAGATCTCCGTGAGCGCGGGGCGGCTCGGGATGTCGTTCATGCTGAAGACCGAAGATCTGATCCGCGCGGCCGATGCCGGGACGGAAGATGTGTCGGATGAAGGGCCGAACTGAGAAACAGGCGCGGCACCCGAAAAACAGGAATGAAGAAATCAGACGGGGAGATTCTGATATTTCAGAATCTCCCCGTTTATAATGCCGGTCAATATTCTTTTCGCCGGCCGCCGCTACTGCTCCGGCGTTCCGGTCTTTCTGATTATCTCATCAGCGGCGCTTTCCGCTTCCGCGTCGTTTCCGACGATGAAGTCGGCCGCCTTTTCATACAGCGGAAGTCTTTCGCGCATCAATGCCCGCCTTTTTTCAAGGCCGCCCGACAGGGGGCGCCCGTCGGACGCGAGCAGTTCCACGTCGCGCGTGAGGAAAACCACATCCGCGTTCTGACGCATGACGCTGATATTCCCGGGAACGGTCACGGCTCCGCCGCCCGTCGCTATCACGAGCCCGTGCTCTTTGCATTGATCCCGCAGGATCCCGGATTCGATTTCCCTGAATGCGCTCTCGCCGTCTTCCCTGATGATCATTTCGGGTGAACGGCCGGTCCGCTTCCCAATCTCATCGTCCGAATCAACGAACTCCCTGCCGAGTTTTTCCGCGGTGAGTTTCCCGACTGTCGTTTTTCCCGAACCCGGCATCCCGACGATCACAATGTTTTTTATCTCTCTCGCGAGCCCGCCTGTTATGACCGGAACGAGGTCCATGCGAGGCTCCCCTGTCCAGAGCTCCGACGCCGCTGCCGCCTGGGCGACCAGCATCGGCAGTCCGTTTGAGAATCTGAGCCCGCGCCGCTCCGCCTGCAGCAGCAGGCCGGTTTTGAACGGGTTGTAGATCAGATCCAGCACACCTTCGCATCCTGTGAACGATTCCAGATCGATAACGGATTCCGGACAGTTCGGATATGTCCCGACCGGCGTCGCGTTGATGATGATGTCGAACGATGCGGAAAGATCCCTGTCCGAAGCGAGCGTCCCGTATGTCACGCTTTCCGATCCGGGCTTTACCGCCGCGTTCTCCCTTCTCGAGGCGACTGTTATCCGGCCCGCACCGCTGTCGGCGAGCGCCTGCTGTACCATGAGAGACGCGCCGCCCGTCCCGAGCACGAGCGCCGACTTTCCGCGGAAACTGATGCCCGCGGTTTTCGCCATGTAAAGGAAACCCGTGTAGTCCGTGTTCGCGCCGACAAGTTCTCCGCCGTCGAAATACAGCGTGTTCACCGCGCCTATCTTTTCAGCCGCGGGCTCGATCCTGTCCAGGAGCGGCATAACGTCGCGCTTGTACGGGATAGTTACATTAAGTCCGTCGAAGTCCCGCGCATTGATGAACGCGGAGAATCCGTCTTCGGGCACTTCGAACAGTTCGTAGCCGTACCCGAATTTTTCATGGATCAGTTTCGAATAACTGTGCTTCAGCGTTTTACCGACGAGTCCGTACATGTCAGCCCTCCCGTTCCGCGATCCTGGCGCGCTGGTACTGCTTTGAGATGTCGAACATCGTGTGGTACAGCTGCTCCGCGTACGGTGCGAGTTCCTCCCCGGCCAGCCCGCGGATCTTTTCGAGCACTGCGTGCTCTCGCCCCGTATCCTCAACGGGAAGACCGTTTTCACGCTTGTATTCAGCGATGCCGAGCGTCACGTCCATCCGGCGTCTCAGCAGTTCGGTCATCTCGCGGTCGATGCTGTCTATCTCAGCTCTCAGGCTGTTTATATCACTCATAATCTTCCTTCCTTCGCCATTACGTCGAGCAGCGTTATCGCCGCCGCCGCTTCGCAGACGGGCACGGCCCTTACGGCAATGCACGGATCGTGCCGCCCTTTTATTTCGAGTTTTGCCGGTTCCATGGACGCGAGGTCTACAGATTCCTGCTCACGCGCGATCGACGGAGTCGGCTTGAACGCGACGCGGAAAACGACCGGCATGCCGTCTGTGATCCCGCCGAGTATACCGCCCGCGTTGTTCGTTTTAGTCAGGATCCGTCCGCCGTCCGCTGTGAACGGGTCGTTGTTTTCGGATCCGCGCATTGATGCGGCCCGGAATCCCGCTCCGAACTCCACGCCCTTTACGGCCGGGATGCCGAACAGCACCGGCGCCATCGCGGACTCGAGTCCGTCGTACATCGGTCCGCCGATCCCGGCCGGGCAGCCGGTCACGAAGACTCCGACCGTGCCGCCTACGGAATCGAGATCCGCCGCGGCACGGGAAATCTCATCTTTCATTTTTTCGCCGGCCGCGTCGTCGAACACCGGGAAATCCTTTCGCGCGGCCGCGCCGTAGTCGAACGGCGTCCCGGGAAGGCCGGTGTACGCTTCGGGCGGGACATTGTCATGCGCCGCTCCGACGGAGCTGATGTGGCCGAAGACCCCGATCCCCTGCCGTTCGAGCAGCTGCAGCGCTATCCCTCCGGCAATGCACAGGGGCGCTGTCATTCGTCCCGAAAACGGTCCGCCGCCGGACATGTTCACGCGCCCGCCGTATTTGACAGCGGCGGTGTAGTCCGCGTGTCCCGGACGCGGTATCCCTGCCGTTCTGCTGTAGTCCGCCGGATGCGCGTCTCTGTTTCTTATTATTATCTTCAGCGGATCCTCGGATACGACCTCGGGGATGTCAGGCTCCTTCCTTTTCGTCGCGAACCTGCTCCGCCCCGGCGCGCGCCTCTGCATGAACGCGTTCAGTCTGTCCATATCGATCCCGTTCATGACGCCGCGCGGCAGCCCCTCTATCACGCACCCTATCTCCGGCTCATGCGAACCGCCGAACACGGTGACGCGTATCTTCTCTCCGAACGAAGACTTTACTGTTATTTTTTCGCTGTCAGTCATTCTGCCCTCCGGTGATGTTCCCCTTCAGACGCCTGAAGTCGGTGAAGAACCGCGGGTACGATTTCGCCGCGGCTTCGGCGCCGTGTATCGTGACGGGCCCCGACGCGACAGTCGCGGCCACGGCGCACGCCATCACGATGCGGTGGTCATTGAAGCCGCTAACTTCCCCGCCCTGTATTTTTCCTCCGCGGATGCGGATGCCGTCCGGCGTTTCTCTCGCATCAATGCCGAGCGCCGTGAGGTTTTCGGTCATTGCTGCGAGCCGGTCGCTTTCCTTTATCCTCAGCCTCGAGGCGTTAGTTATCTTTCTCACTCCGGGAGTTGCCGCCATCAGGACGGCGAGCACCGGCACGAGGTCAGGGATATCGCTCGCGTCCACTTTTTTCAGGTCTCTGAATCTGCTCAGTATCTTTACGATCCGCCGGTCGCCCTGCTTCGATCTCATATCGAGGCCGCTGACTCCGACGTCGCTCCCGAGGTAATCGGCCGCGAGCCAGAAAGCGGCGTTCGACCAGTCGCCCTCCGCTTTCACGATCCCGGTGTGTCCGTACCCTGTGTCCGGGACGGTGTAGACGCCGCCGGAAACACCGACTCTGACGCCTGCCTTTTCCATGACGTCGAGCGTCATGTCGACATACCCCGACGATTCGAGTTCTGTCGTGAGCCTGATCGTTCCTCCGCCGCACAGCGGGAGCGCGAGCAGGAGCCCCGTGATATACTGTGAGCTTACATTCCCGGGGAGTTCGAATTCTCCTCCGGTCATATGCCCGCTCACGGTCACGATCCCGCGGGCGGATCCGTCCCCGTCCGTGTCAGGCTCCGATATATTCACCCCGTGCGCGCTCATCTGCCCTGTCAGGATGTCCACCGGCCTTTCCGGCAGCCGGCCGTGTCCGGTGAACGTCGCCGTCAGTCCTAGCGCCGACACGACGGGGAGAAGGAATCTCAGCGTCGAGCCGGACTCCCCGCAGTCGAGTATCAATGCGCTGCCGTCCGCAGCAGCTTCCTTTATTTTCTCACAGCAGTCCTTCGTCGCTCTGATGTCCAGAGACGATTCGTCCGGTTCGAACCGGGCAGAGCCGCCCGCGTCCTCACCGGACCTGATGTCTGCGATATCGGCCAGAGTCTCCGCGATCAGAATGCGGTGAGTCTGGGATTTTGAAGGGATCGCCTCGAGATTGCCGGCAAGCGGCCCGGGCGCGATCGTGATATCCATATTGTTTCCTTTCTACAGTCCCGCCTTAAAGAAGTCGACAAGTTCTTCCTGCGGTATGTCCATGAGAGCGCATTCTCCGATCTCAAGCGGTATCACGACGGTGATAGTCCCGCCGCGGCGCTTCTTGTCCGTGGAAGCGGCGGCCGCGAGTTCCTCGGCGCTGTACGGGCACTCCATGTTATATCCGTATCTGAGAAGAAATGTCTTGATTTTCGAATAGCAGTCCTCGCGCGACCACTCTTTCACGAGCGCTGCCTTCGACGCTATCAGCATGCCCGTCGCGACGGCGCTGCCGTGGCTCACGCTGAAATCGCTGAGCCGCTCTATTGCGTGCCCTGCGGTGTGTCCGAAATTCAGCAGCTGCCGCAGCCCGCTTTCGTATTCGTCCTGCTCCACGATGCCCGCTTTCACATGTATGGATCCCGTAACGAGCCTCATGACGAATTCGCTGAACGGCGGTTCGTCCGCCGACAGGATATATTCGAACAGGGACGCGTCCGCGATCATTCCTGATTTAGCGGCTTCCGCGAGACCGTCCATGAAAATGTCGTGAGTGAGAGACTCGGCCGTCTTCGGATCGTAGATCACGAGCGACGGCTGGTGGAACACGCCGGCGAGATTCTTGCCGGCCGTGAGATTTACCGCAGTCTTTCCGCCTACGGATGAATCGACTGCGGCGAGCAGCGTCGTCGGCACCTGGATGAATTTTATGCCGCGCATATATGTGCCGGCCGCGAACCCGGTGAGGTCGCCGATCACGCCGCCGCCGAGCGCGACGAGCATGTCGGAACGCGTGAAACCGTTGTCCGCGAGATATTCGAGCAGCGTATCAAGGCACCCCATCGTCTTGGTCATTTCGCCTTCGGGGAACGTTATCTTGAATACGTCGAATCCGCATTCTGAAAATGAATCCGCTACAGTATCGTTAAAAAGGTCATGAGTCGTCTTGTCCGTGACGATACACACTTTACATACGTCCGTGACTTCAAACGCCAGCGTTCCGGCCTGCGAGAGCGCGCCGCTCTCGATGATCACATCGTACGGCGCGGATGTGTTTATCCGTATTCTTTCCATAATTCCTCCCGGTCATGCGGCATCGATGCGGCCGTCCGGCCGGGGCGCCCCGGCTTTTTCTAGAACTCGCGCTTGTCGATCTCCGTCTTCAGCTCACGCCCTTCGCGGAGCAGTTCGCACAGCCCCTGCTCGTCATTGCGCTTTATGGCTTCGCTGTACTGTTTCAGATTGTCGATCAGCATGTCGATCTCGCCGGCCAGGTATTCGCCGTTCTCGATGAACAGCTCCGCCCACATGACCTCATTCATATTCGCGACGCGCGTCATATCGTCGTAGCTGCCGCCGGTGAATCCGTGATTCTCCCGCGCGGTCGGACTTTTTATGAACGCGCTCGAAAGTACATGCGGAAGCTGGGAAGTGTACGCGATTATACGGTCGTGCTTATCCGGCTCGCATATCTCGAGATTCGTGAACCCGATATCCTTCATGAGCCTGTCGGCGCGGTCCGCTATCTCTATCGGCGTCCCGGTCATCGGGAGCATGATCACCGACGCATTGCTGAACATCGACTTCTTCGAATATCTGAATCCGCCGTGCTCTGTCCCGGCCATCGGATGGACTCCGATGAACCAGAAGCCTTCCTCCTGCGCGATGGGTACGATCCCGTCCCACACGCACTGCTTGACTCCGCATGTGTCCATTATAACAGAACCCTTTTTAAATTCGTGCCGGTGTTTCTCGACGAATGCTATCGTATCGCGCGGGTACAGCGCGACGATCACGAGGTCGCACATAGGGATGCGCTCCTCCGTCAGTTCGTCCTCGACTGCTCCGAGCAGTATCGCTTCACGCAGGACCGTCTGATTCGTATCAAAGCCGTAGACCACATGGTCGTCGAGGCTGTTCATCGCCTTCGCCATGGACCCGCCGATAAGGCCGAGCCCGATAACACCGATCATCATTTTTGAGTTCCTCCTTATATTTTACCATCAATGCGCGCGGGCGCAGTATTTTTCGTGTTATTTTACCGTTTATTTAACCGCGAATTCAGGGACCTGGGGTTCCGGCACCTGCGGCACCACGCTGTTTTTGAACGCGAACGGCCTGATTTTGTTCACTGCGTCCGCGACTTCCCTGAACTGAGCCGGTCTGAGCGACTGCTGTCCGTCGCACAGAGCGTGCTCCGGATCGTTGTGCACTTCGATGATCAGCCCGTCCGCTCCGGCCGCGACCGACGCCATCGCCATCGGCATCACCAGGCTCGCAACGCCCGTCGCGTGAGACGGATCCACGATGACCGGGAGATGCGTCTTTTCCTTCAGCACCGCGATCGCGGAAATGTCCAGCGTGTTTCTCGTAACGGTCTCGAATGTCCTTATGCCTCTCTCGCACAGGATCACGTTTTCGTTCCCGCCGGCCATGATGTATTCGGCGCTCATGAGCAGTTCCTCTATGGTGCTCGACATGCCGCGCTTCAGCAGGATCGGCTTGTCAACATGGCCGAGCTCCTTCAGCAGCTCGAAGTTCTGCATGTTCCTCGCTCCGACCTGGATTATATCCACATCTTCGAACAGGTCGAGCTGCGATGCGTCCATGAGCTCCGTCACGATCGGGAGCCCTGTCGCCTTCTTGGCCTTCGACAGGTATTCGAGTCCCTTCTCGCGCAGTCCCTGGAAAGAGTACGGTGATGTCCTCGGCTTGAACGCGCCGCCGCGGAGCAGCCCCGCGCCCGCCTCTTTCACTGCCTTGGCGATCCCGGTGATCTGTTCTTCGGTCTCAACTGAGCAGGGGCCCGCTATCATCTGGAAATTGCCGCCGCCGATCTTCACTTCGTTTTCGCCTTCGCCGACTGTGATAACAGTGTCTACAGGGTGGTATTTCCTGTTCGCGTTTTTGTAAGGCTCCTGGACGCGCATGACCTTCTGCACGATGTCAAGCGCTTCGATCAGCTCGATGTCTATCTGCGAAGTGTCGCCGATCAGCCCGAGTATCGTCCTGTTCACGCCGCGGCTGTAATGGATGTCGAGTCCCATGCTCTTCAGCCACGATACCAGATTCTTCAGTTGTTTTTCTTCCGGATTTTCATGTAGTACGATAATCATTTCACTTTCCTCCTGCGTTGATGCTGTAAACGAAAAAAACCGCCGGCATGAGTCCGCCTGCGGTAATTGTTCATGATCCGGCGCATAGCGCCGTACTTTTAACAGCAGTGCAAACTCATCTTACCGGGACGCGGTAAAAATAATAGTAAGCGTATCCTGCTGTGAGTACTGCGATATGCATCGAAATAATCCTTTCTCGATTTGATGTTGTTTACAAATATAACACCGGCGCCGGAAATTGTAAAGCGTAAATTCGAAAAAGTTCCGCGGGAGGGGCCCGGCGCCGGATTTGTTTCCTCCGCCGGAATGGTGTAGTATTAAGGGGCAAGGAGGTAAAGGATATGAAAAATAACAATGCAGTAAGGATCGCATCACCTGCGGTGCAGACGGACTTCGAGCGCCTTGAGACGCCGGCGAGGTTCACTGTGGAACGCGGAGAGAAGACGGGCGTCATCACGGCTCCCGGAGAGGCGTGGGTCGCGGAGACAGACCGCGTGATGCTTACTCACGGAAAGATGAAAATAAGGGTGTGGGAGCAGGCCGCATCGAAATAATCTTCGGACGGCTGTACTGATGCATCAATGCGGGGAGGCTGCGATATGAAGATCGCGATTATTGGCACCGGGGCCATGGGCATGGCGTTCGGGAATATGCTGGCGCGCGAAGGCGAGGACGTGCTGATGATATCGGCGTCGAGAAAGAGCTCGGCGGACAGCATTAATGAAAACGGGATCACGATGACCGACGATCTCGGCGAGCATCATGCGCGCGTGCGCGCGGCGCTCGCGGGGACGGTACGGGAAAAGCGCGACCTGCTCGTATTGTTCACAAAAGCGTACGGCACGGGAGAAGTCCTGGAAAAATGCACTGACATGATCGGGCCGGACACGTATATCATGACGCTGCAGAACGGGCTCGGAAATGTGGAGCTCGCGGCGCAGTACGTGCCGAAAAGCCGGATCATCTGCGGCGTGGTCACGACCGCGGCGGAAACGACCGGCCCGGGACAGGTGCGGTCGCGCCTCGACAGGCACGGCCAGATATATATGGCGGACGGGAAGTACGATCCGTTCCTTGAAGAGGTCTCGGAAGTATTCACGAGAAGCGGCGTGACGCTGGAGATAAACGAGAATATCGAAGGCGCGATCTGGGGCAAGCTGGCAATCAATGCGTCGTTCAATCCCGTAACGGCGCTTTGCCGCGTGTCGCAGGATAAGCTGCTCGAGGTGCCGGGAGCCGTTGAGCTCATCACCGGCATCATGGATGAAGTCATCTCGTTCGCGTCGTCGCAGGGGGTCAGCGTCGACCGGGAAAAGTATATCGGCCGCGCGAAGACGATAATGTCGACGCACAGGGGACATTATCCGTCTATGGCGCAGGACGTGATGCGGGGCCGGCCGACTGAGATCGAGAACATCAGCGGCGAGATACTGAGACGCGCGCATGACGCGGGGTTCCCGATGCCGAAGACAGAAACCGTATACACCCTTATGAAGATCATGGAAAAAGGCATCGGCGCGGATGACTGATCCGGACTGTAAGCTGCTGAAATGGATCTGCCTGCCATTACGATTCGTAATGGCAGGCATTATTATTTACCGTTTTACTTATCGTCCGTTTAGCGTTATATTACAATTGCAAGAAGGAAAGAGACAGATGAAAAATCAAATCATGTCAAACGGAAGGAGGAAAGAATCATGGAAGCAAGAGTAAGCAGAAGGAATTATTTTGAGAATCAGGCAGCTGTAGAAAACAAAGTGTCGGAAAAGGGAAGACTGAATATCGGAGCGTTCGTTTCGTTCGTATCGGTCCTGCTGGCATCGATCTCGCTGGCGGTCGTGGGAACTCCCGCAGCTGTAGGAGCTTATCTGGTACTGGCTATAGTTTCGGCATTCTCGTTCGAATTCTTCGTGGATCGTGAGATCAGGAACGCCGAAAAGAAAGAACTTAGTGAGTAACCGAAGCAGTAAGAAATTATAGGAGTCAAAAATGACCGACATTGATTATGCGAAATAAACTGCCGCATGTGCAGAAAGACATGTGCGGCGGTTTTTTCATGTGTAAAAAAACATACGGGCAGCAATGCATTTTTTCAATATAACTCGCCCGCCCGCGTCCGATATGTTATAATTCTTGGTGCAGTAGTGAATACTTAGAGTAAACGCTGTCATGAGAGGGTCAGAGTTTTCTGCGGGTGTCATATCGGCGGAGAGCATGGTCGTCAGCAATACGGCAGCCCGAACGGGCTGCGGGCAGGGATATATACCGCGGCCGGCATCGTCCGGCCGCGTTTGGATATTGAAGATGTGACTGAAAGGAAACCGGGATGAAGGTAATCAAGGAAGCAAAGCCAAGGTCGCTCGCGGGCGGGGACAGGCTCGAGAGCGATGTAAGGAATATTATAGAAAGAGTGAGAAACGAAGGCGACGCAGTCATCTATGAACTCAGTAAGAAGTTCGACGGCTGCGAGCGGAGCGGGCTCCGCGTGTCCGATGACGAGATCCGGGAGGCCTATGAGCAGGTGCCGGATGACGAGATCGGGGACATCCGGAAGGCCGCGGCGAATATCGAGGCCTTCGCGCGCGCTCAGCTGGACTCGATATCCGCGATCGGCGATTTCGAGCCGGTGCCGGGCGTGCATCTCGGGCAGCGGATAATCCCTGTGCAGAATGTCTGCTGCTATGTGCCGGGCGGCGGGTATCCGCTGTATTCGACGGCATTGATGCTGGGGATCCCGGCGCGTGTGGCGGGCGTCGATCGTGTGATCGCCTGCTCGCCTGTGATGAAGGGCACGGGCAGGGTGCACCCCAAGACGCTTGTCGCCATGGATATCGCGGGGGTGCATGAGATCTATGCGATGGGCGGCGCGCAGGCGATCGCCGCCGCGGCCTGGGGCACCCGGGAAGTGGCCCCCGTGGATATGATCGTGGGTCCGGGAAACAGCTATGTCACGACAGCGAAGAGACTCTGCTTCGGGAAGGTCGGCATTGATTTCATAGCGGGCCCCAGCGAGGTGCTCTGCATCGCCGACGAGACCGCGGATCCTGTGCTGATCGCCGCGGATATGCTCGCGCAGTCCGAGCACGACCCTGTCGCGAAGGGCATCGCGGTCGTCACGGACGAGGCGCTCGGCCGCGCCGTCGAAGCCGCTGTCGAACAGGAACTGAAGACGCTCGATACGAGGGACATCGCGGAGCGCTCCTGGCGTGATTACGGGGAGATCCTGCTCGCTGAGGACCTTGACGAAGCGGTCGGGTACGCGAACGACTACGCTCCGGAGCATCTCGAGATCTGCGTGCGCAGGGAAGACGAGGAGCGCGTGGTCAGCGCCGCGAGGAACTTCGGCTCGATGTTCATCGGACAGAACACGGCCGAGGTATTCGGCGACTACGCGTCCGGGACCAACCACACACTGCCTACGCTCGGCGCCGCGAGATATACCGGCGGCGTGTCGGTAATGACGTTCCTCAAGATATGCACGTTCCAGAGCATTGATGATCCTGCGGCGGAGGAGCTTTCGCCGCTTGTTGAGAGACTGGCGCGCGGCGAAAATCTGTCCGGCCACGCCGAGGCGGCAAGGCTGCGCGGAAAAAAGGGAAGCGGCAGGTGAGGCCCCGGCCCGGGATATGATCCGGACCGAAAGCGTCCTGCCCCGCACGCCGGGAGCGCAGGACCGCAGCCGCAAATCAACATGGATACTGATTAGAAAGAATTGTATAAATGAAGAGTTTAGCGAAGGTTTTTTCGGTGATTTTGAAGATTCTGCTCATAATAATCGCAGTGCTGCTGATCGTGAATTTTTATGTGGTGCTGTCATCGAGGTCGGAAATAGTTACTGATGTCAATTCGGAGCCGGTTTCGTACTCGACCACGGAGATTACGGAACTGAAGGACGTTTCTCCCGAATGCATCCTCGTTCTCGGTGCGGCTGTGAAATCGGACGGCACGCCGAGCAAGATGCTGAGGCACCGCCTTGATGCCGCGATAGCGCTGTACAAGGACGGCGCCGCGCCAAAGCTTCTGTTTTCGGGAGACAACGGCTCGGTCGACTACAACGAGGTGGACTGCATGTACAGATACGCGCTGGCGGCGGGCGTCCCGTCGGAAGACATCTTCCTCGACCACGCGGGATTCTCGACATACGAGTCGGTGTACCGCGCGCGCGACGTATTCAATGTGGACAGCATGATTATCGTCACGCAGCAGTATCACCTTTACCGCGCGCTCTATATCGCCGACAAGCTCGGCGTGAAGGCGCTCGGCGTCGGCTCGGATCAGGAGCATTACACGATGCAGATGTATTACAGCGCCCGGGAGATACTGGCCCGCGACAAGGATGTATATCAATGCATAACGCAGCCGGAGCCTACATACCTCGGGAGCGCATATGACATCTCGGGAAGCGGCGAAGCGACGCACAAATAAAAAAAGGCCCGCGCAGGCGGGCTTTTTTGGTCCGTGAAATCCTATCAGCACTCATCTGCTCCGATATTCGCGAGCTCGTCGCACCTGTCGTTCATCGCATTGATGTGAAGGAAAAATTCATAATCGAATCCGTCGCCGTTCGCCTCGCGGAATTTCTTGTAGGCGGCACGAAGCTTCGTCTCCGGCCAGTCCGGGTTCACATGCCCCCGGACCAGGAAAAACCTCGCGGAATGGCGTTCGAGATACGGCAGCAGCTGCTCCCACAGGTCGCGGTTTTTGACCTCCGTTTTCCCGGACGTCTTCCAGCCGTTGCGCTGCCATTTTTCATACCAGTGCCGGCGGAAGCAGTTTATGAGGTACGAGCTGTCGCAGAAGATCTCAATGTCCTGCCCGTCTTTTTTCAGGGATTCGAATGCCCGCAGCAATGCGGTCAGCTCCATTCTGTTGTTCGTGGTGTTCCGTTCGCCGCCGTGGATCTCTTTCCGGTGTTCGCCGTATTCAAGAACTGCGCCCCAGCCTCCTGCGTTTTCGTCGGACTGGTTCCCGCGGCATGCTCCGTCTGTGTATATCCTGAGTTTAGTCATCGTACCTCCTTGTTACCGTTAATATAGTATCGCACATCGGGACGCGCGTGGCAAATGGGTATCGCTTCACGGGCCGGATCGCGATGCGGACCGCAGGGCCGTACGCCCCCCTTCAGGGGGCTTCGCATTGGTGCAGAATCGTTAATATTCCACTATCGGAAGTGATTGTCAAAATTTTCACACTACTGCGTTTTATCTTGAAATGGGCTATGAAGTATAGTAATATAATTCTATGTGTAATCAAAGGGAGCGATCGCATGAGTCTTGAATTCTGCTCGCTTGCGAGCGGCAGCAGCGGAAACTGCTATTTAGTGAAAAGCGAAAAGACCGCGATCCTGGTGGACGCCGGGATCAGCCGCAGGCGTATATTCGAGAGGCTCGGCTCCATCGGTGTCGTGCCGGATATGCTGGACGCGATCGTCATCACTCATGAACACACAGACCATATAAAGGGCCTGCGCGTTACATCTAAAAACTGCCCCCGGGCCAAAGTGTATTGCAGCAGCGGAACGCTCCCGGCGCTTACGGGCGCAGTCGAAAATGACAGATGCGAGTATTTCAGGAGCGGGGACGAATTCGAGATCGGAGATATAGGAGTACGGACATTCAGAACGTCGCATGACGCTGCGGATCCCGTCGGCTTCTCCTTTTATGCGGGAGACAGGCAGGTCAGTATCGTGACAGATACGGGCGTTGTGACGGATGAGATCGTGAGCGAGATCATCGGAGCGGATATGCTCGGGATCGAGGCGAATCACGACAGGGAGCAGCTGATGTACGGGCCGTATCCGTATCCTCTGAAGATGAGGATACGCGGCGAGCTCGGGCATCTGTCGAACGATGACGCGGCGGAGCTGATCATCAGGCTCGAGGATGCTGATCCGAAGAGGAGAAATGTGCTGCTGTCGCACCTGAGCGGCCGCAATAATTCGCCGAAGCAGGCGATGACAACGGTAAAGGCTGTGCTTGAGGATGCCGGGCTCCATGACGGCGGCGATATCAGGATAAACGTAGCCTCGCGGGATGAAATGGGACCGCTGTTCGCGGTATAGGCATTGATGCGGGGCGCAGAACAGTTTCAATAAGTCCGAAATGCTTTCGTTTCGGTCCCGCGGCAGTCCGGCCGCGGGTCGCAATGATAAGGCTTACAGATATGTCAGTTAACCAATTTATCAAAGAAAGAGGAGAACTTATAAGCTATGTTTAAAGAAATGTTTCAGAAAAAGTACATGAAGATGTTCTTGGCTGTAGCATTGATGGTCCTCTGCACCGGCGTACTTGCGCAGGCGGCCGGACACCCTGCCGCAGGTACGGTGGATATCGGAAAGACCCTTCCGATCTGGAGTATCATCCCGTTCGTCGGAATGCTGCTGTCAATAGCGATCTTCCCGCTCGTGAAAGGCGAGTGGTGGGAAAAGTATCAGCTCCATGTGGCTATCGCATGGTCGCTCGTATTCCTTATTCCGTTTGCCATTGCCTATGGCTTCGGAGAGATGTGGTATCAGGTACTCGAGATGGTACTGCTCGACTATGTTCCGTTCATCGTACTGCTGTTCGGCCTGTTCGTAGTAGCCGGCGGCATCGTGCTGAAGGGCAGGATCGTCGGTACGCCTAAGACGAATCTGATCCTGCTTCTCATCGGTACTGCGCTTGCCAGCTGGGTAGGAACGACGGGTGCGGCAATGCTGATGATCCGTCCTCTCATCCGTGCGAATGCCTGGAGAGAGAAGAAGGCTCACGTAATTATCTTCTGCATATTCATGGTAGCTAACATGGGCGGCTGCCTGACGCCTGTAGGCGACCCGCCGCTGTTCATGGGATATCTGAGAAATGTTCCGTTCTTCTGGACGATGAAACTGTTCCCGATTCTTCTTTTCAATGTAATCATTCTGTCGATCATATTCGTTCTGCTTGACAGGCACTTCTACAAGCAGGACATCGAAGCGGGCAAGAGCCCTCAGGACATGATCGGCAACGAAGACGAAAACACGAAGATCAGGATCGAAGGTGCTCACAACCTTATCTTCCTCGTACTGATCGTATTCGCGGTACTGCTCCAGGGAATCGTCACGAGATGGGATTTCTTCATGGATCAGTCAACGGGCGTGCTCAAGGGCATTCCTGTATTCGCCGGGATAGTGTTCCCGTGGAACTCGGTCTTGGAGATCGTTCTGATCCTGCTCGCCGCGTTCCTGTCGCTGAAGACGACGAACGAAGAATGCCACAAGGCAAACGAATTCAACTATGCTCCGATCGCCGAGGTCGCGAAGCTGTTCATCGGTATATTCCTTACGATGATCCCGGCACTCGCGCTCCTGAGAGCGAACGGTTCGGCTCTCGGGATCGAGAAGCCATGGCAGTTCTTCTGGGCAACAGGTGCTCTGTCATCGTTCCTCGACAACACGCCGACATATCTCGTATTCCTGACGACAGCCGGCGCGCTCGGAGCGAAGACCGGTCTCGTCACAAAGGTCGGTATCGTACCTACATTGGAGCTCATGGCTATTTCGGCCGGTGCTGTATTCATGGGTGCTAACACTTATATCGGTAATGCTCCGAACTTCATGGTCAAGTCCATCGCCGAGCAGAACGGCATCAAGATGCCATCCTTCTTCGGATACATGGCCTGGTCCTGCGGAATACTTATACCGGTATTCATATTAGATACGCTAATTTGGTTCATTTGATCCGGGTTCCGGGGAGCCATCAGCCTGACGCCGTGCACTGTACATTTTGTGCCGGTTACCGGGCGCAGGCACCGAAATCAGCTGATCCGGTACTAATCAGCTGAAACCGGCGGTCCGGATTTCATCCAAAACGATCATATTACCATACGCAAGCTGAGACCGCTCGGGGCGACCCGGGCGGGCTCGGCATTTTTTGTGAAAAGAGCCGGAAGAGAGCCCGGCGAAAGCGCTCCGGAGATAGCGCCTCGGAGGTAGCGCCTCGGAGATAGCGCCCCGGCGAAAGCGCCTCGGAGATAGCGCCCCGAAGATAGCGCCCCGGAGGTAGCGCCTCAGAGATAGCGTCCCGGCGAAAGCGCCGGAAGAGATCCCGGCTGCCGGGTCCTGCAGCGAGCGGACGGATCGTGCCCCAGCCGCACCCTGCCCCGGCCGCACGCTGCCCCGGCCGCACGCTGTACCGACCGCACGCTGCCCCGGCCGCTGAATCCGCCCTCAGTGACAGGGAATCACTGTCACCAACGTTCAAAAAATGCACCGGTGACAGGAAAACTTCCTGTCACCGACGCTCAAAATCGACCCCGGTGACAGGAAGTTCCTGTCACCAACGCTCAAAATCTGCGCAGGTGACAGGAAAACTTCCTGTCACTGACGCTCAAAATCGACCTGGGTGACAGGAAATCCCTGTCACCAACGCTCAAAACCGATCCCGG
>JBMNVB010000002.1:0-201151 GCA_050946575.1 Anaerovoracaceae bacterium
CTGAGGTGCTGATGGACAAGATCGATATCGAAAGGGAGATACAGGCGCTGACAGCGCAGAAGCAGTTCGAGGGACGCGTAATAACCGTACTGCCTCTCGGAGTAATATTCTGCCTTGATCTGTTTTCGCCGGATTATCTCGAAGCAATGTATTCGACCATAGCGGGAAGGGTGGTGATGACCGCGTGCATGGGCGGCATCGTCGCGGCGTACATACTCACGGAGCGTCTGCTCAGAATAGAGGTCTGAGATGAAAGAGAAAGCAACTGAGATGATAATCAATGCGCGGAAGCGCATCAGAAGTATCGCGGGCCCTGCAGGAGAAGATTCTCTTCGCATGAGATATGTGAAGCTGTACGGTGAAAAAGAAGGGCAGGAAAAGACTGAAACTGAGCGGAGGCGGACAAGGCTGATGTACAGGGTGACGGCCGCAGCCTTTGCGGCTGCACTCGCTCTGGCGGCTTTTTCAATGGCCGGCAGCGGGTCGGGCATCACCACTGACGCAAGCGGAGGCATGACATCCGTGAAGAGGCCGTCCGAAGCCGAGGGCAGCAGGCTGATAGATGTTTACGTCATAGCCGAAAAGGACGGTCACACGATTTCTGAAAAGGAACAGATATGGATCGATCCGAAGGGGAAGGATGAGGAAAAAGGCAATGGCGCGGGAGGGATGCTCGGCGAGGAAACGAAGGAGGATGCGCTCAGACGGGCGGTCGATTCGAAGGTGCGTGAAATAAACAGCGGCAGAGAAGGAGCGGCCGTGGTCCTTCCGGCTGCGCTCGACGACGGGACGAAACTCAGGTGGGAGCAGAGGACGGAAAACAATATCCCGCTCATTCTGATCGCGTTTGCGGCATGCCTGGTCATGATATATAAGGCGTCCGACGCGAAGCTGAAGAAGGAAGAATCCGAGGCGAAAAGATCGATCGTGCGGGAGCTCCCGGGTTTCATTAACAAATTCACTCTCCTCATCAATGCGGGCCTCGTTACTAACGAGGCGTTCGGAAGGATCATGTCTGATTATGAACTGATGAGGCCGGCCGGGAAGAAATATTTCTATGAGCAGCTGCTCGAGACGGAAAGAAGGGCCGAAGAGACAAAGAGTCCGTTCCACGAAGAGCTCTCAGCATTCGCGAAGCGGTCTGAAGTGCGTGAGCTCATGCGCTTTTCGAATATCGTGAACGACAACATAAGCAAGGGATTCGATCTTGTGGAGAAACTGAAACGCGAGAGCGAAGTGATGTGGTTCGAACGGAAAAAGCAGTCGGAGGAAAAGGGCAGGATAGCGGAGACAAAGCTGACGCTTCCGCTCATGATACTCCTTCTGGTGCTGATCACCGTAACTACCGCTCCCGCGCTCATGGACATTTAGGAAAGGAGAAACCGGAAATGATGAAAGCTGTAAATACTCTCAGGAAACGTTCGGGGATGGAAATGGTCCAGGTCGCAATACTCGTCGCCATCGCGATAATCCTCGGCCTGATCTTCAAATCGGAGATCGTCAGGTTCGTGAACGAGGTGTTCGAAAACCTGAACGCGGGGTTCTGATGCTCCGCAAAAAAGACGGGTCCGCGGTCGTTGAGGCGGCGGTCGCGCTCCCGCTTATCATCCTCGCCGTCATCACGATGATATACATACTCCTCAATATGTTCGCCGTAGTGCGGTCCGATGTGAGGATGCACGCGGCGGCGAACGAGCGGGCCGGACAGGTGTCCAAGACATGGAAAACCTACCGGCACCACCCGCGGGGGATAAACGTGAGCGACGGAAGGTATATCTACAGAAAATGTGTTTTTGCGGCAGAGACTTTGAGATTCAGAAAAGCGGGATTGCTGAATAAGTCTGTTACCAGAAATATGGAAAGCAGAGGATATGTGACCGATGAAAAAAAGTTTATCAGATACGCTGATTTTTTCGATAAGGGGACGTAAGGGAAGCTCGTCCGTATTTCTGATGATGATAATGACGGCAATGCTGATACTTGTGCTGGCTCTTGTCGCGGCGACGGAAAAGACGGCGTCCGCCGGCGCATCTGACGCGCTGTTTTCGATGGCCGGCCGCTCGGTCCTGGCCGAATATGACAGAGCGCTCCAGAAGGAATACGGTCTGTTCGCGGTCAGGGCCTTCGAACCGGAGATAGAAAAGAAGATCAGATTCTATGTTGATTCGACATACGGCGGGATGAACTATTTCAGGCTCGCTTCCGTGAAGACGGACGCTGCCGGCTGCAGCCTGCAGGATACAGAGGTGTTCAAAAAAGAGGTCATCGACTGCGTGAAATATGAGACTGCGCGCGGTCTTGCCGGCAAACTGACTGAGGGGAGAGGAAGCGGCAGCGCCGTGTCGTCAGGGACGGGCGGTATCGGTGCCGGCGGAGAATCCCGCGACTTCGTGCTCAGAAACAGCGCAGTAATAAATGAGCTCCCGTCAAGAGGGATCGCGGACGGGAGCAGTATTATCGACAAGGTCAGGAATATCGGGGACGGATCCGGAAATGTCTTCAGGGCAGGGACGGAGCGGTACATGATAAATCAGTACATCATGGACCATTTCAAGAACGCGCAGGACAGCCGGGGCGGACGCGACACGTTTTTCAACTACGAAGCGGAATATATTCTTGAAGGCAGCATGAGCGATGAGAAGAACCGGAAGAAATTCCGGGCAGAACTCACCGTTCTGCGAAATGCGGTGAATGTGCTTTACATAAAATCAAGACCGGACATGATGGCAGAGGTGACCGCGCTAGCGGCGGCCATGACGCCCGGACCGGAAGCGGCGATCACGGAAATCGCGCTTATCGAACTGTGGGCGCTTGCCGAAGCTGAAAACGATGTGGAGATACTGATGCACGGCGGGAAAGTGCCCGTCGCGAAGACGCCCGCAACATGGGCTGCGGATCTTAAAGCCGCCGTGAAAGGCAGGGCGGGATATATCGATACGCATTCTCCTACAGGGCTCACTTATCAGGGTTATCTTCAGGCCTTCCTGTTTTTCAAGGGAGAAGAAGTGAAACTCGCGAGGATGATGGATCTGATACAGATAAATCTCAAGGGCACGTCGGACCGTGATTTCCTGATAAAAGAATGCTGCACCGGTTTCAGGGTCACTGCAAAGGTGAACGGGAGGACATACAGTTATGCGCATACATACTAAACGCGGCTACTATATGGTCGAGGCTGCGATATTTCTCCCGCTTTTCATTATCGGCGTGCTCACAATAGGCTGCTTCGTAAAGGTGATCGGTGTTACAGAGAATGTCATTTTCGCCGGGTGCGATGAGGCGAGGTACTGTGCGCAGGAAGCGTACGTCCATAATACGGCGCCGGAACTGAAGGTCATGCTCGGAAACCGAGTCATGAAGGAGAACAGTGATCTGGAAAAGGCGTCAGTCAGCGGCATCAGATACAGATACGGCGGGTACGGGATATCGGATCTTATAAGCTTCGATATCAATTACGCCGTGCGCGTGAATCTGCCGGTGAAGATGACAGAGACCCGCAGCAGGAAAGTCAGGATAACATGCAGGGCATTCGTCGGAGCGGATCCGGAAAACGGGCCGATGGGATTCGCGGCCATGGAAAATGACGGTGACGCGAGGACGGTATATGTTTTCCCGCAGGGGGGAGAATGCTATCACAAGCTGTCCTGCACATATGTGTCTTCGAAGCCCGTTCAGGTCACACTGAACAACGGCATCAGGAAAAAGTACGGCGCGTGCGGTCTCTGCAGGCCGTCGTCGCTCGGCAACGGCAGCAGCGTCTACTGTTTCATTAACTACGGCGAGACATACCACAGACGAAGCTGCTCCTGCATTGATAAGTATTATATCCCTCTGGAAAGATCGGAGGCGGAAAGCAGGGGATACAGAAAATGTTCAAAATGCGGAGGTGTATGAGATGAAACTTAAAGAAACTGATTACACGCTTGAATTCGGACCGGGAATCATACGGCCGTTCGAGGAGGGTATACTCACTTCGGGTTACTGCGATTTTTCGCTGCCGATGAGTTTTATGAGGTACGATGACAGGACGGTAGTGAAATACCACGCTGAAGGGTATTCCGCGCTTAGCGACCTGATACCCGAGGATGAGCGGAGCATCCTTGAGATAATAGAGAAGACGATGATCATGCTGAAGAGGTCGAAGGAGTATCTCATCACGCCGAACAAGATCGTCCTGACGAAGGATACAGTTTTCTATAACGTCAGGACAGGCGATGTGCGTATCGCGTATGTAGCGGGCGCGCGGGGAGTGCTGAACGATCATATCGTTGACTATATCCTTTCTTTCAGGGACGGCGAAGACGCCGATACACGGGCGCATCTTGACAGGATCGCCGCGGAGATAAAAGAGGGGAATCTTTCGCTTACGGATATTGTTGACATGATGGGTGAAGAGCGGCGGAATATGGCGCTCGCTGCCGGCGGCGTCCAATGATCTGTTGAGAACGCGTTCCTTATGGATTATAATTGTGTATCATAGGGAGGCAATTATGGAGGAAAAGGCGAAAGGATTCAGTGCGTACGCGGCAGTCGTCGGTATCGTGATCACGGTGCTCGGCGTCATCTGTCTCGCGAAACCGCAGGTCATGGAAAGCATGATCATCTGGATCATGGGCGGCATCGTTATCATTACCGGGATCGTCATGGCGATATCGGGGAAAGTCTCGCACAATACCGGGAATCTCGTTTTCGGGATAGTCCTGATAATCGTAGGCATATTGATGATCGTATGCGAGGAAGTAACGAAGACCGCTATAGGAGCGGCGATAGCGCTGTTCGCCGTCGTGCTCGGCATTAACAGACTGAATGCGTCCTCAACGCTGAAAAAAACAGGCGGAAACGGGAAGCCGCCGCTTATTTCGGGGATCCTGCATCTCGTGTTCGCAGTGCTCATGCTGTTCATGACATTTGAGATGCTCGATTTCATGATGACGCTTATCGGGATCTATCTCGCTTATTCCGGGATAAATATAATTTCTGCCTCGCTCGTGCTGAAAACAATGTGACCCGGAGGTAATATGGTACCGCTTTCGACACGCATGCGGCCCGAGACCCTCGATGAATTCGTGGGCCAGACACATTTCATGTACAAGGGCTCGCTGCTTTACAATTCAATAAAGAACAAAACATTCGACTCTGCGATATTTTTCGGACCGTCGGGGACCGGAAAGACTACGCTTGCACGTATCGCAGCGCGTGAGATGGACGCGGGGTTCGAGGAAATCAATGCGTCGGTCACCGGGACGAAAGAGCTGAAGCAGATCATCGAAAATGCGAAGCTGAAGTTCTTCGGCCTCGAGCAGAAGACGACGTATCTTTACGTGGATGAGATCCACCGCTGGAACAAGCTCCAGCAGGACACGCTTCTCAAGGCGCTGGAAGACGGAGTGATCAGGTTCATCGGCAGCACTACCGAGAACCCGTATTTTTCAATAAACAATGCAGTGCTGAGCAGGGTTGGGTTCATCTACGAGTTCCACCGCCTCACGAATGAGGAAGTGCTCGGCATACTGAAAAACGCGTTCAGTGACAGCGAGCGCGGTCTCGGAGGCTCCGGACTTGAATGCGAGGACGGAGCGCTCGAAATGCTCGCCGACATGGCGAACGGTGACGCGAGAGTGGCGCTTGATACGCTCGGTTTTATAGCCGCGAACATTTCCGAGGGAAGGAAGATAGATAAGGCGATAGTCGGCGAGGCCATGCAGCAGCGTACGACGTTTTACGACAGGGGCGAGGACAAGTATAATCTGCTGTCGGCTCTTCAGAAATCAGTAAGAGGTTCCGATCCTGACGCGGCTATCCATTATCTCGCGAGGCTCATACAGGGCGGAGCGGATGAGAAAACGATCGGAAGAAGGCTGCTCGTCATGGCAAGCGAAGACATAAGTCTGGCGTATCCGAACGCGATAACGATCGTTAACGCATGCGTCCAGGCGGCTATGACGGTGGGATTCCCCGAAGCTCAGATAAATCTCGCCGAGGCGGTGATACTGATGGCGTCATGTCCGAAATCCAACAGGACGGTAGAAGCGCTGTATGCGGCTCAGAGAGATCTGTCATCAAAGAAGATAGATGATGTGCCGGCGCATCTGATGGATTCTCATTACGGAGGAGCGAAGAAACTCGGCCGCGGAATAGGATATAAATATCCGCACGACTTCGGAGGGTATGTGGATCAGCAGTATCTGCCTGACAATCTCTACAAGGAAGGAGTAAATTATTACGATCCGACCGAAAACGGTACGGAGCAGTATTTCAAGAAATATCTGCAGTCGATAGGAAAGAAGAAATGAAGAGAGAAATAACACTTGCGCCGCATTCCGGGTTCTGCTTCGGGGTGACACGCGCTCTGAACAAGGCGGAAAAAGCCGCGGAAGAAATCAGGGACAGGAAGATAAGCACATGCGGCCAGCTTATCCATAATACTATGGTCACAGACAGACTCGCTGAAAAGGGAGTCGGCATTATCAACAGTCCCGGGGAGGCGGATGACGGGCAGGTCGTGATCGTGAGGTCGCACGGAGAACCGAAGAGTTTTTACGATGCTGCCGAAAAAAAGCATCTTGAGATAATCGACGCGACGTGTCCGTTCGTGGCGAGGATACACGATCTCGCGAGAGACGCTCACGACGCCGGAAAGCAGGTGATTATAGTCGGCGCGGCGGATCATCCGGAAGTAATAGGCATTAACGGGTGGTGCGAAAACAGCGCGGTGATAGTAAAGGACGCACAGGATCCACGCATTGATGAGATACCCGAAGGCGTGCCTCTTTTTGTTGTAGCTCAGACGACGCTGAGAAAGGAATCGCTCGACAGCGTGATAGAATATCTTGACAGACACGGATTCGATTATGAGATAGAGAACACGATCTGCAGCGCGACTGAGGAGAGACAGTCGGGGTGCCGCGAGACGGCGAAAAACTCGGATGTCATGATCGTTATCGGCGACAGGAAGAGTTCAAATACGGGGAAACTGTTCGAGATTGCGAAGAGGTACTGTGAAAATGCCTATTTTGTCGAGAATATGAGTGATTTGCCATTGCATGAACTCAAGAAATATAATAAAATAGGTGTTGCGGCGGGCGCGTCGACGCCCGACTACGCAATTAAGGAGGTTATTTCTAACATGAGTGACAACATCACTATCGACAAAGATGAAGAAATGATGAGCATGGCCGATTTCATGGATGATATCGACAAATCGCTCAGGTTGCCACGTTCAGGTGAACTGGTCACAGGAAAGATTCTTCAGGTGACAGACAAGGAGATCATCGTTAACCTTGGCTGCAAAAAAGATGGGATTATTCCTATTAACGAAATTTCATTGGAAGGAGATACGAAACTCACTGATCAGTTTCACGAAGGCGATGAGATCCAGGCCAAGGTCCTGAAAACGGACGACGGCGACGGGACCATCCTGCTTTCGAAGAAGAAGTTAGAAGCCAGTGAGCACTGGAACGAGATCACCCAGGCTCTTGAAGATAAGACCACGATCGACGTTCAGGTCGTGAGACAGGTAAACGGCGGATGCATTGCAGTCTACAAGGAAGTTTCCGGATTCATCCCGCTGTCGCAGCTGTCGGACAGATACGTTGAGGATCCGTCGGAATTCATCGGACAGACGCTGACGGTAAAGGTATCCAGAGTAGATCCGAGAAGAGGGAAGGCTGTATTCTCCCACAAGGCTTATCTGAATGAAGAGAAGCAGAAGGCTCTTAAGGAGATCTGGGAGAACATCCACGTGAACGATATCGCCGAAGGAACAGTAATGAGATTCACTGATTACGGCGCGTTCGTGGACATCGGCGGGATCGACGGACTGCTCCACATTTCGGAGATATCCTGGGGCAAGCTGAAGCACCCGAGGGAAGCTCTCGAGATCGGGCAGAAGATTTCAGTAAAGATCCTCTCCATGAATCAGGAAAAGGGAAAGATCTCCCTCGGACTCAAGCAGACTATTCCTGAGCCGTGGTCGGTCATCGACGAGAATTACAGCGTCGGCGAGGTCGTAAAGGGCAAGGTAGTCCAGATCAAGGAGTACGGATGCTTCGTGGAACTCGAGCCGGGACTTGACGGACTCGTGCACATCTCGGAAGTGCGCCACAGAAGAGTGAACAATATCAGCGATGAAGTAAGCATCGGCGAAATAGTATATACGAAGATCCTCGACATCGATAAGGAAAGAAGAAGGATCAGCCTCAGTATAAAGGAAACGCTCGACGATAACGACGAGCCTCTGAACAGACCTGAGGAGGAAGCCGAACCTGAAGAAGCTCCGGCGGAAGAGGCACCTGCAGAAGAAGCGGAAGCTCCGGCGGAAGAGGCAGAGGCTGAAGAAGAAGCGTAAATACTGAATCAGACATTTTGAAACAGATGGCCCTCGGGTCATCTGTTTTTATTTCACTACAGAAAAAAACCGGAGAGGATCGTTTCCTCTCCGGCAATTATTTTTGCTGAATATATTCACCCGCTCATCAATGCGATGCAGCCTGAAGATCTTCAAATGAAATGCTCATGTCTTCCGGTTTTCCGACTTTTCTTGTTACCGGAAGGGGACCCTGATTGAAATTCAGACTGAGAACGCCCGGATTTGAATACTGTCCCGCAGGATCCGCAAGGTACTTGCACCCGATCAGCTGTTCGAGGTCGAGATCCGCGTATGCGATCCCTTCTTCGTCCGGAGCAAGTTCGTCGCCGATCGAAAGGCCGTTCGGCCCGAAGATCCTTGTGTGACCGCTGCCTACCTGCATAAACGAACGCTGGAAATCGTTCTCCGCGATCGTGTCCATCATTTCCTGAGTGTAGATCTGACTGATCATGATGCAGAATGTCTGAGTCGCGATCGCATAGTACCTTGCGAGCGTTTCGCACGGGATCGCGGCCATGAGCGCGTTCTCATCAGGAAGGAACGACGGCCATGAAGAAACGTGTACCTGTTCGTTCATGGAGTTCATCGCGGCGATGTTGAGAGGCACTATGTGCTCCCAGCACATGAGTCCGCCGAGACGGCCGATCTCTGTGTCGAACACCGGCATCATGCTGCCGTCGCCTTCGCCCCATACGATCCTTTCAGAGCTTGACGGCTTGAGCTTGCGGTGCTTGCCCATAAAATTGCCTCTCGGATCGAACCACAGCTGGGCGAGATAAAGGCTTCCGCCTTCTCTTTCCGTCCCCGAAACGCAGACATAGACTTCGTTTCTCTTTGCGGCATCCGCGAGGCGGGCCATCGCCGGCCCTGGTATCTCTATTGCGTTCTTATACAGTCTTTCATAATACTTCTGTCCGTAGACGCACGGATCACCCATCCAGATCCACCAGGGATATCCCGGGATGAACCCTTCAGGGAAGGCCACGAGCTTCGCTCCGTTCGAAGCCGCCTCGTCTATGAAACTGCACGTCTTTTCCACCGTAGCATCCAGATCGAGATATACGGGCGCTGCCTGGACTGCGGCTGCTTTGAATTTCGGGTACTTCTTTTCCATTGAAATGCCTCCCTGTTTTAATATATGCATCATTATTAACTATAGTGAAACAATAATTTTACATGATAATACAACAACCGTTAAATAGTGTCAAGCGTTTCATTAAAGGAACTTGAATTTTCTGAACAGGAAGAACCCAAAAATTTCAATGGTTCCAGCTTATCGTGCGAAAATTTATTATTTTTTTCATATAAGTGATTGACAAAGTGAACGTCGCGGTGGTATAAAGTAATTGTAAAGTTCGTATAACAAAATAACTGTTTCGATATACGAAACAGCAGAAATGCCGAAAGGATCCGAAATCGCGCCGGAATTTTCCGGAACAGATCCCTGGCAGAGAGGAGCAGCATAAGATGAAAGAAATTCGACTGCATGGACGCGGAGGACAGGGAGTCGTAAAGGCTTCCCAGATCGTTGTCAGAGCCGCGGTAGCAGGAGACAGCTACAGTCAGTTCATTCCGTTCTTCGGTGTAGAAAGAAAGGGATCGCCGGTGTTCGGCTATCTTCGTATTTCGGATTCCGAGATCAGAAGGAAGACACAGATCTACGAGCCGGATGTATTGGTTATAATGGATGATTCTCTTGTTTCGCTTCCGGCTACATATGACGGCCTGAAAGAAGGAGGGATCATAGTTATCAATTCGACGAAGTCTGATGAGGAACTTCAGATCCCTTCACAGGCGGGTCCTGTTACGAAGGTGGACGCGACAGGCATCTCCGCGAAACTCTTCGGAAGGAACATCCCGAACACGGCGATGCTCGGAGCTTTTGTAAAGGCTACAGGCCTTGTAGACAAAGAGCTTCTGTTCGAAGAAATCGAGAAGACGTTCGGAGCTGACAACCGCAAGGCTGCGGAGACGGCTTTTGAACAGGCAGTTACTGAAGAGCGTAATTAAGGGAGGAGGATAAAAATGGCTCAGTATGAATATAAGACTCCTATAGGTAATGACGGGATGTACGTGCTCGATACCGCCAGCTGGCGCATCGTACGTCCGGTAATGGACAAGTCAAAGTGCATTGAATGCGGCATGTGTCTCGCTTACTGCCCGGTGCGCGCTATAGTCGGAACTGAAGACAAGAAGTTCAAGATCACTTATGATTACTGCAAGGGCTGCGGGATATGCGCAGAAGAATGTCCAAAGCAGGCTATTGATATGATACCGGAAGGAGAGGCAGAGTAATGAAAAAGAGAAAGGTACTTACAGGAAACTATTCCGCTGCAGAAGCGGCGGCGCTCTGCCGTCCGGACCTCATCGCGGCTTATCCTATCACGCCGCAGAGTTCGGTAGTAGAACATCTGGCAGAGTTCGTACATGACGGGAAAATCGATTCTAAGATGGTACAGGTAGAGAGTGAGCACTCCGCGATGAGCGTGCTGCAGGGTGCAGCGGCGGCCGGTGGCCGTGTGTTCACGGCGACGAGCGCTCAGGGACTCGCATTGATGTATGAACCGTACTTCAGAATGTCCACGCTCCGTTTCCCGATGGTAATGGCCATCGCCACGAGAGAAATGACATCGCCTGAAACAGTATGGAGCGGCCAGCAGGACGCTATCTCCGTGAGAGACGCCGGCTGGATCCAGATGTTCTGCGACAGCAACCAGGAGATCGTAGACATGGTTATCCAGGGCTACATGATCGCAGAGGACAAGAGGGTCCTTATCCCTGTGAACGTATGCTACGACGGATTCTACAGTTCGCATCTTACGGAGGGTCTGTTCCTTCCTACGCAGGAAGAAGTGGATGACTTCCTTCCTCCTATCGACCGCCACTGCCATCCGACTCTCGATCCTGAGGATCCGCTGTCGCTGGACCCGATGACACCGGGAGAGCTGATGCTCAAATACAGGAAGAATCATCTCGAGGCCATGAATGCTGCGCTCGACGTAATAGAAGAAGTAGACAAGAAGTTCGCGGACAAGTTCGGCCGTTCGTACGGCGGAGCGATCGAAGAATACCGCACGGAAGACGCTGACGTCGTCATCGTGACGATCGGCGGAATGACCGGTACAGGTAAAGACGCTGTCGATATCGCAAGAGAGAACGGCATAAAGGCGGGACTTGTGAAACTCCGTTTCATCCGTCCGTTCCCGGCGAAGAGAATCGCTCAGGCGCTCTCCGGCAAGAAGGCGTTCTGCGTGATCGACAGAAGCTGCTGCTTCGGATGGAGCCAGGGCCCGATGCATATGGAAGTCAAGGCCGCTCTCGCGGACGTAGACGAGAAATATGCGCACTTCTCGGCGATCGGAGGACTCGGCGGAGCTGATATCTCCCTGAAGGATATCCTCGATACGATCAAAGTACTGGATGCTGTAAAGAACGAGCCGGGTGAGAAAGAGACCCGCTGGTTCATCGATGATAAGGAGGCATAGTAATGAGCTATATAGATATTCTTCGTGAATCTGAAGATCTTGTCACGCCGGGAATGTCCGCATGTCAGGGCTGCGGAGGAGAACTCATCCTCAGAACGCTTCTTCAGGTAGCAGGCAAAAACACGATCATAAACATTCCGCCGGGCTGCATGGCCGGAGCCGGCGTAGTAGGCTGGAGCCATTCGAACGGGCTCAAGGTGCCTGTACACATCCCTCTGCTGACGAACGTTGCGTCGTTCATGTCGGGTCTGTCCGAGATGTATCAGCGTTACGGCCGCGAGGATGTCAACATCGTAGGTCTCTCCGGAGACGGCGGCACGGCTGACGCCGGATTCCAGGCTCTTTCGGGGGCTGCGGAGAGAGGCGAACACATGCTGTACGTCTGCTACGACAATGAAGGCTATATGAACACAGGCTATCAGCGCAGTTCCACGACGTCGCTCAGCTCGAGAACGAGCACGACGCCGCTCGGCAAGAAAATACACGGAAAGACGCAGCAGCAGAAATATGTGCCTCTTATCATAGCAATGCACAATGTAGAGTACTGCGCCACGGCTTCTCCGTCGAACATGCCTGATATGGTAAGAAAGATGCAGAAGGGCATCGAGGCAAGCAAGAAGGGCTTCGCGTATCTGCATGTATTCTCACCGTGCCCGACAGGCTGGGGCTATGCTCCAAACATGGGCATCACTGTCGCGAGAAATGCTGTCAAGTCGAACATGTTCCCGCTTTGGGAAGCTGACAGGGGCGTGTTCACGCTTAACGACGAGAACAAGAATCCTATCAGCGTGGCTGAATTCGTCAAGGGCATCGGCAAATTCAAGGATATCCCTGAAGAAGACGTGAATGCTATTCAGAACATGGTAGACGAGCGCTTTGAAAAGATCAAGCGCCTGGCAGGCAAATAGAGATTTCTCGGAAAGGCGAAAAAATGAAGATTGCGGTTATCGGATCCGGAGCTATGGGCCTTCTGTTCGGCGCAAAGCTCTCGGAAGCGGGAAACGACGTCACGATGGTGGACGTAGTACCCGCGGTCATTGAAAAGTTAAACAAGTCAGGCATCACCCTGAAATTCGGCGACGATGAAAAGACGATACCTGTCAAGGCATCATTCGCCGAAGATATGAAGGAGAAGGTCGATCTGGCTATCCTGTTTACAAAAACGATATATTCGAAGTCGGCTCTCGACGCGTGCCATACTTATGTAGGAGACGACACGTGGATGATGACGATGCAGAACGGACTCGGAAATATCGAGCTCATCCAGAATTATGTGGATGAAGACAAGATAGTCGCCGGTGTAACGACATTCGACTCCGATCTGATCGAACCGGGACATACCGTTTCGAGCGGGAAGGGCTATCTGAAGATAATGTCGGCGAACGGAAAAATGAGTCCTGAACTGGAAAAAATCAACCAGACTCTCGACGATGCCGGTCTCGGCAGCAAGATAGTTGAAGACGTTATGGTCGCGATCTGGGAAAAGGTAGCGTTCAACGCCGCCATCAATGCGACGACAGCTGTGTGTCATATCCCTTGCGGCGGTATGGCAGCGACTCCAGAGAGCACAGCGCTTGTCTACAAGATAGCGGACGAGACGTGCCGCATAGCGAACGCTCACGGCGTGAAAGCCGACGCTGATTCGGTAAAGGCCACGCTCAAGTCGACTATCTTCGAACTGCACAAGACCCACTTCACATCAATGGCGCAGGACGTTCTGAGGAAACGTAAGACAGAAGCCGCGTTCATCAGCGGCGGTATATGGAAGAAGGCACAGGAGATCGGCCTGGAGGCGCCTTATAACGAAACATTGTATTGCCTCCTGCACACTATAGAAAATACCTATGACCTGCAGAAGAGCGAAATGTAATAACCCATGATTCGGGTATCACCGGAGGGAGAGCACAGGCTCTCCCGTCCGGATAAACCCGGATAATTATGCATCTCAGAATCCTGAAGAGAGGGATCGGGATGAGTAAGAAATAATCAGCATATCCGTTTATTCATGCCCGGCAGACGCATCTGAGCGGGGCCTGAGGATACGCCGTATCCACTCTATAATCTCTTGCAACAACAGAAACTCACCTTTCAGACATTATGACAAAGTTTTAGCTGATATCCATGAAATCCTGTTCACCGTCATAATGGCCGGATTTACGGCAATAGGATATGCAGATAATAACAGCGGGAAGAAGCTTCCTGAAACAACATACAACATATTATTAAAATCAGATTCTGTGATGCCGGCGCATCTCATTTCTGCCGGCAGATGATCGGGAAAGGAGACCTTTTATGACAAACACTGCAAAACATCACTCACCATGGCTGATACTGGTCATAATGCTTATATCCATGATGGCGGGAGCTATGTGCATGAACAAAGTTTCTCCCGTGCTCTCATACATGGTAGAAGATCTGGGAATAACGAGCAGCGCACAGTCAGGTCTCCTTATCTCGATCTTCACATTCACAGGCATATTACTGTCGATCCCGATGGGCGTTCTGATTACAAAGTACGGGACTTACAAGACCGGACTGTTTTCACTGCTCGCTCTGATAATAGGATCCATTCTCGGCGCGATCGCTCCTAATTACGGCGTGATGCTCGTCAGCAGACTTATCGAGGGCATCGGACTCATGTTCCTCGGAGCCATAGGGCCGGCCGCAGTCGCGGTATCGTTTGCCGGGAGGAAGTCCGGAACGGCTATGGGACTGCTCATGTGCTACATGTCCTTCGGTCAGATACTGGCGCTCAATTTAGCACCGATAATGGCTGAAAACGGTTCGTGGAGAAATTTCTGGCAGTTCAGCGCAGTTTTCGGGATCGTAGCTCTCGTTCTGTGGATCATCTTCATACGCGGGTTCGATGATGCGAACAGCGGTGAGGGAGAAAAAGTCGAAGATTCAACTCCGACTGCGACGGCAACACTTTCCGACGTTATGAAGAACGGCAGCGTATGGCTCATATGCATCACGTTCATGATATACATGCTCGTGCACTTCGGAGTATTCAGCTACCTTCCGACATACATGACACAGGTGGGCGGTATTGATGCTACAAAGGCGGGAACGCTTACAAGCATTGCCAGCCTCGTGGGAATTCCTATCGGAATACTCGGCGGAGTCATCGCCGACAAGAGCGGTTCTATAAAGAAGCCTCTCACGGGGACTGTCATCCTGTTCGCCATACTTGTCGCAGTGACGCCGATGTTCTCGGCAAAGAGTTATTTCCTGTATGTGCTCCTGTACGGAATAGTGGCGATGGCCGAGGCCGGACTCAGTTTCACGGCGGTCACGAAAGTCGTTCCGACAGTGCAGAGCGCTGTGGCATCCGCTACGCTCAATATGGCTCAGTGGATAGGCGCGTTCCTCAGCACGATAGTTTTCGGCGCACTGCTGGATGCGTTCGGCTGGAATACGACATTCCACGTAATGGCTGCCATAGCGGTGATCGGTGTGCTGACATCAGCCTTTAACAGAAAGCTTCAGTAAGGAGGTTCAAATGAAAGATATAGTTAATATCGCTACTGTGAATTTCAGCCCTGTATGGGGTGACAGCAAGCGCAATATGTCCAGGATAGTGGAGTATACTGAGGCGGCGGCCCTTCGCGGCGCGCAGATCGTGGCTTTCCCTGAGACGGCTCTTACGGGCTACGATATCGAGGAAGGGGAGATCCCACGCGAAGAACTGATGCAGCGCAGGCTCGCGGAAACCGCGGACGGTCCTGCCGTCACGGCGGTCTGCGAGGTCACGAAGAAATACGGGATCTACGCTATATTCGGCTTTGCCGAGAGAGACATGGACGATAAATCCAAGGTGTATAATGCATGCGCCGTATGCGGACCGGAAGGCTATATAGGCAGCTGCAGGAAGATCCATCTTCCGTTTGCGGAATCGCTTTGGGCCGACCCCGGTGAAACGCCGTTCCTGTTCGATACGCCGTGGGGACCCGTCGGAGTAGGCATCTGCTATGATTTCTACAGCTTCCCTGAGATCTCGCGTTACGCGAGGGCCATGGGCGCGCGGCTGTTCATAAACTGCACGGCGATCTGCACTCTGGAATCTCCGGGTGCGGGCGGATATCTCGGAAATCTGAGCATAAAATACCATGCAATGAACAATAATATGTTTATTGTTTCATCGAACCTCTGCGGGCTTGACAAGGTTTCCTGGTTCATGGGAGGATCCAGCATAGTCGGACCATCGTCGACAATGACAGAAGTCGAATACTATGCCGGCAAGCCGTTCCTTGAAGACGGAGCCGACGAAAGCGGCATCAATGCTGCGACCGTCGATCTTTCGTGCACTCGTCATTCGTTCCTTGACAGCGTCTGGGCAGGCGGCATAGAAAAATGCGACTGGAGGCCGGACCGCTACATCGAGTGGCTTAAGAATGCGCAGGAAACTGACTACTGGAAAAATCATTAGACGGTATTTCTGATATAATAAATAAATAAGCGAGAGAGCCGTTGACGGCCTCTGCGCCATACTTGCAGGAGAGGAATAAGACATCATGAAAAAACTAATCACGGCAGCTCAGGCTGTATCTATTCTTGAAGACAGGATGACGCTGGCCGTCAGCGGCTTTTCCGCATATGCAGCTCCGGAAACACTGCTGAAAGAGCTCAGCGAACGGTACGACCGCGAAAAGTCTCCGAAAGACCTGACTATCACGGCAGTTGTAAGCCCGGGAAACGGCACGACCGATAATATAGGCATGAACCGGATCGCGAAGGAAGGTCTGGTCGGCACGATAATTGCGAGCCATCTGGCCATGCCTCCGCTGTTCGCGGGCCTCATAAACGATGAAAAGGCCGCTGGATATACGATCCCGCTGGGAGTGCTCATCCATCTGTTCGATGCGATCGCCGCCGGCGAATCTTCCGTCGTGACCAAGGTCGGCCTCGGGACGTTCGCGGATCCGGATTTTGAAGGATGCCGCTCGAACGAAAAGGCCGAACAGCAGGGCAGGACGATCGTGGACAAGGTAAACATCGCGGGGGAGGACAGACTATCCTACCGGACGTTCCCTATAGATGTCTGCTTTATAAGGGCCGAATATGCCGATGAGAACGGCAATCTTTCGACCGAAGATGACGCTCTCGGCGACTGCTGCTTCGACATTGCCGCGGCGACGCATAACAGCGGCGGCATAGTGATAGCGGAAGTAAAGGACATAGTCAAGGCCGGAACGCTGCATCCGAAGAAGGTCATCGTGCACTCGCCGATGGTGAATTACGTAGTCAAGGCAGACCCTGACCTTTATGTACAGGGATATCCGGCGAAATTCCGGCCGGAGCTCTGCGGCGACACCCGCGTTCCGGTGGAATCGATCGAACCGATGAAGATGTCGAGCCGCAAGATCATCGCAAGGCGCGGAGCGATGGAACTCAAGCCGAACTGCATGATAAACCTCGGGATAGGGATCCCGTCGGGCATCGGCAGCGTCGCGAATGAGGAGGGCATCAATGCAATGCTTTCCGTGGAGGCGGGCCCTCAGGGCGGGGTGCCTCTCGAGGGCGCCGCGTTCTCCGCGAGCGTGAACCCTGATATCATCTATCCGCTTTCGCAGGTATTCCACCTGTATGACGGAGGGCTTCTGGACATGACGTTCCTGGGCGCCGCCGAGATAGACAGTGAAGGGAATGTAAACGTAACCAAGTTCAACGGAAAAACGACAGGTCCCGGAGGATTCATAGATATCTCTCAGAACACGCCGAAGGTGTGCTTTGTCGGCACATTTACGGTAGGAGGCCTGAAAGAAGCGGTCAATGACGGAAAGCTGGAGATCCTCCAGGAAGGGAAGTACGTGAAATTCGTGAAACACGTCCAGCAGATCTCGTTTTCCGGCAATTACGCAAGAGAGCACGGTCAGAAGGTCAAATACGTCACGGAGCGGGCCGTGTTCGAACTCAGAAAAGAAGGAATGACTCTGACAGAAATAGCTCCGGGGGTCGATCTCGAGCGTGATATCCTTGCTCATATGGATTTCCGTCCGCTGATAGCGGAAGATCTGAAGGAAATGGATGAAAGGATATTCCGTGAAGAGAGAATGTCTGATGAATGACATGTGACTGACAGGCCCTGTGCTTCGGGACACAGGCACAGGGCCGTTTTTGTTTCGGATGATCGCGGGGGCTTTTGATTTTCTGATGACCGCCCGCAAAAACCTTAAATTCCTGATGTGTCATAACTGAAAACAGCCGCCGAAACCTATTCCGATCGGTATCAGGCCGCAGGGGCATATATTTTATTGCGGGCATCTGTTCGATATTTATCCTGTACTCGCAAAAAAACAAATATCACCCGCAAGAATGTTTGACAACGTAAAGCAATTCAGGTACTATTGATTTAATATATGAAACGACATTGAAATGGAGGCATCAAGTGGCAGCTGGAAAAAAGAAACCGAATGAAAGGTATATTCTCAGTTCGGTAGACAGTGCATTGAATATATTGAATCTGTTCTTCGAGCATGAGGAACTGAGCGCGACGGATGTAGCGAAGCTTATCGGCACGAGCCGCAGCACGGCGTTCAGGTTCATGGTAACACTGGACGCGAAAGGCTTCGTGACAAAGACAGAGTCCGGGAAGTACAGGCTGGGGCTGAACCTGTTTTCGCTGGGAATGCTGGCGTATAACAGGATGGAGATGATATCGGCCGTTCATCCGTATCTCGTGGAACTGTCGAAAGCGACGAATGAAACGAGCCATCTCGTTGTGATGGCGGATCAGGTGCATGTCATGTTTATCGATCACGTACTCGGTTCTTCAAATCTGAAGATGGATACGCCTATCGGATACAGGGAGATCGCTCACTGTACGGCCACGGGAAAGGCGATACTCGCATTCGAATCCGATCAGCAGATAAATCAGTACATAAGACACACGACATTCCCGGCGAATACCGAATCGTCGATCCGCGACGCGAAGCAGCTTCTGGAAGTGCTCGACAAGGTGAAGGCCGAGTGCATCTCATATGATAATGAGGAGGCGGAAATCGGGCTTACATGCATTGCGAAGCCGCTTCTGGATTCCATGGACAGGGCGTACGCCGCCATCAGCGTGTCAGGTCCCACGACGAGGATGCTGAGAAATAAAAAGGAATACGTCGCATTGCTTGATAAGACCGTCAGGAGGATCAGCAGCACGCTGAGATAGATGCGGCTCTGCAGTGAAAATCAAAAAGCCTCTCCGGCGCCGCCGGGGAGGCTTCTGTATTTTTTGAATGTTATCTTGCGAGGCCGATCATTTCCTTCGCGTTCTTTATGGTTATGTCCGATACGCTGATGCCGGACAGCAGCTTTGCGATCTCAGCGATCTTCTCGTCGTCGTTAAGATGCCTGATCTCAGTGTATGTGTGCTCGTCGTCGGTGTGCTTCACGATCTTGAAATTGTGGTCCGCGCACGCTGCGATCTGCGGCAGATGGGTGATCGTTATTATCTGATGCCTGTCAGCCATATCGAGCATCTCGTGTCCGACTATGCTCGCAGCCTCGCCGCTTATCCCGTTGTCGATCTCATCGAATATCATCGTCGGGATCCCGTCGTATTCGCCGATGACCTTTTTGAAGGCCAGCATGATGCGGGACATTTCGCCGCCTGATGCGATCTTAGCTAGAGGCTTCAGCGGTTCGCCCTTGTTCGTGCTGATCAGGAATTCGACCCTGTCTCTTCCGTTCGGCGTATAGTCCGGCAGCTCGGTGAAGTTTATTAGTACTTCCGCGTCCTTGAAATTCAGGTGTTCGAGCTCAGCCTGGATCTTGCCCTGCAGGTCAGCGGCAGCCGATTTTCTTATCATCGTCAGACGCGTGGTCTCATCCTCGAGCATCTCATGCAGACTGTCTCTCTCCAGCCTGAGTGAGTCAGTGTCTGTATTCTCGAGCTTGTACAGCTCCTTTTTTCTTTCTTCGGCATAATCCAGGATGCCCTCGATTGTATCGCCGTATTTGCGCTTGAGCTGATTTATGAAGTCGAGCCTGTCGCGCATATCTTCGATCTCCTGTTCGGAGAACGTCACATTGTACTTCGCGTCGCGCAGGGAAGAGGACACGTCCTCCACCCGGTAATACAGGTCCGAAAACTCGTCCTCGAGCCTTGCGGCTTCCTTAGATATATTCGCGACCTCGTGGAGGTTCCGCTGGACGCTGTCAAGGCCGTCCAGTATGGAGTTGTCCATTTCGAACGCTTCGCTGTATGATTTCGTGAACGCCGCGTAGATCTTCTCGGCGTTCGTCATTTCCTTTATGTCTTCCTCGAGCCTTATGTCCTCGCCCGGCATGAGCTTGGCCATCTCGATCTCATTCACTTCATAGTTGATGAAATCCTTCTTACGCTCGTTCTCTTCCTCCTGCGCAGCGGCCTCTTCATATTTTCTGCAGGTATCATAATACCTTTCGTAAAGATCGGCGATCCTGCTCTTTTCACTGTCCGTCGCGTTCTTTTCATACTTGTCAACCAGCGCGAGGTGGCCTTCGACATTCAGCAGAGACTGGTTTTCATACTGACCGTGTATGTCGGCCAGCTTCGAACAGAAATCTCTGAGTTCCGAAAGCGTTACGACGCTGCCGTCTATCTTGCAGAGATTCTTGCCTGTCGCTGAGATCTCACGGGTTATAACATGCTCGCGGTTCCTGTAATCCGCGGTCATCTGTATCACTGCCTTGTCGCAGCCGGTGCGCACGTAAGATTTGTCCGCGCGGGCGCCGAGCGCCAGGCTGATGGCTTCGACGAGCACCGATTTACCGGAACCCGTTTCTCCCGTGATCACGTTCAGACCTTTCTGGAAGTCAGCCTCGGCTTCTTCTATAAGAGCAAAATTTTTTATGGAAATATAATTTATCATCAATGCACCTCGACCAATTATTTTAGTAAACTGCTGAATTCGTTCACAAGCGTCTCGACATTGCTGTCGTCCCGGAGGATTATCAGAATAGTATTATCTCCGGCGATGGTCCCCATAACATTCGGGAAGCTCATGGAATCTATCGCTTCCGCCGCCGCATTGCCGCATCCTGAAAGTGTCTTCACGACGATGAAGTTCTTCGTCGAATCGACAGATGTGATCGTTTCCTTGAAAATTTTGATGAATCTCTCGGAGACAGGGCCCTCGTTCGTGCCCGGCGCGTACTTGTATTTCCCCGAAGGGGTCTGGATCTTCACAAGCTGGAGTTCCTTTATGTCCCGGGAGACTGTGGCCTGTGTGACTTCGTATCCCGATTCCTTGAGCATCCTGCACAGTTTTTCCTGTGTTTCGATCTCGTTCTCATTTATGAGTTCCAATATCTTATTTTGTCTGGAATATCGCAATACGTTCCTCCTTTGCCTGAAACGGATTTTCGCTTAATAATTATAACATTTACCGTATTGTTATTTCAATACGATGTTGGAAAACATGGGAACGGCAGCGCAAACATGTGTTCTTTACACTCTGTTTTTGATATGCTATAATAATTAGGATTGCACAGAGAAACGGAGGCTTTATGAGGATCCTCGGAATCGACCCGGGCTACGCTATCATGGGGTACGGTGTCCTCGACATGACAGGGAACCATTTTGATGTCGTGGATTACGGCAGCATCACTACGGACGCCGGCATGGAGATGCCCGACAGACTGAAGCACCTTTACAGTTCTCTCATGGAAGTCATAGCGGAGCACGAGCCCGATGTGGCGGCCATAGAAGAGTTGTTTTTCAATACGAACGCGAAAACTGTCATCGGCGTCGGTGAAGCGCGCGGAGTCGCGATACTCGCGTGCGTGAATTCCGACATCCCGGTCGAGGAATATACGCCTCTTCAGATAAAGCAGGCGCTGACCGGGAACGGCCGCGCGGACAAGAAGCAGGTTCAGTTCATGGTGAAAACGATACTGAATCTCAAAGAGGCTCCGAAGCCTGACGATACAGCGGATGCGGTCGCGGCCGCGATCACGCACGGGAATTCGGCGGGCGGACGGGCATTGATGAGAAAGGCCGGACTGAAATGATACATTACATATTGGGCACGATAGAAGAAAAACTCGAAGACAGGGTGATCGTCGAATGCGGGGGCATAGGATACGAAGTGTTCGTACCGACCGGCAGCACGTTCTATCTCGCGGGACCCGGAGAGACTGTCAGGGTCTATACGCACATGATGGTGAAGGAAGACGATGTGAGCCTGTACGGATTCTCATCAGAAGCCGGTCTCGATTTGTTCAGGAAGCTCATCACGGTGAGCGGAGTCGGCGCGAAGGCGGCTGTCGCGATACTTTCGGCCGCGCCGGAGGAGGAGATCAGGAAGGCGATCATTTACGAGGATGCAGAGACGATAACGCGCGCGAAGGGCGTCGGGAAGAAGATGGCCCAGAAGATCGTGCTTGAGCTGAAGGACAAGCTTGGCGATGAAGGCCTTGGAGAGGCCCTCGCGGCGGCTGCGGGTGCCGGAGCGCAGAGCTCGGATCAGCGGATCGAGGCGATGGATGCCCTCATAGCGCTCGGCTATTCGAAGATAGAGGCGTCTGAGGCGCTCGCGAAAATAAAGGACGAAGACCTTTCGGCGGAGGAATATATAAAACTTGCGCTGAAAGAAATATAGAAAGGCGTTTTTATGAGTGACGGAGGAAGGATAACGTCGGCAAAGGCGGGACCTGAGGAGGAAGTACGCGAACTTTCTCTGAGACCGCATACACTGGACCAGTATATAGGTCAGAAAAAGACGACGGACAATCTCAAGATATTCATCAAGGCCGCCCAGCAGAGGGGCGAGCCGCTAGATCACGTGCTGTTTTACGGGCCTCCGGGGCTCGGGAAAACCACGCTCGCCGGGATCATCGCGAATGAACTCGGAGTCGATATAAGGATCACGTCCGGACCGGCCATCGGAAGAGCCGGTGACCTTGCCGCGATCCTGACGAATCTGAACGAGAACGACGTGTTATTCATAGACGAGATACACAGGCTGAACCGTTCGGTCGAGGAGGTCCTGTATTCCGCGATGGAGGATTACGCGCTGGATATCATCATCGGAAAGGGGCCGTCGGCCAGGTCGATAAGGCTGGACCTTTCGAAGTTCACTCTCATAGGAGCCACGACAAGGGCCGGGAGTCTGTCTGCGCCGCTGCGGGACAGGTTCGGCGTCGTCTGCAAATTCGAGAACTACACGACGGAAGAGCTCATGCAGATAATAGAACGGTCTGCGGGGATATTCGGCATTGATATAGACGAGGAATCCAAAAGAGAACTGGCGGAGCGTTCGCGCGGAACGCCGAGAGTGGCAAACAGGCTGCTGAAGCGCGTCCGCGATTTCTCTCAGGTGGAAGGCGCGGGGAAAATAACGCCCGATATCACGAAAAGGGCTCTCGGGGCTCTTGGGATAGACGATATGGGACTCGAAAACCTTGACAGGGAGATGCTCCGTGTTATTATAGACAGGTTCCACGGCGGACCGGTCGGGATCGACACTATCGCCGCCGCGATAGGCGAGGAGCGCATCACGCTCGAAGACGTTTACGAACCGTATCTTATACAGACCGGACTCCTGTACAGGACGCCGAAGGGCAGGATGGTGTCGGAGCTCGCGTACAGGCATCTCGGACTCGAAATGCCTGAGCGGAACGACGCGGCGCAGAAGGAGGCCGGGCCGGAACAGATAGAATGGGAACAGATAGAGGATGAAAGTAACTGATTTTGATTATGATCTCCCGGAGGAGCTGATCGCCCAGCATCCGTCGGACAAACGCGACGAATGCCGGCTTATGGTCATACACAGGGAGACGGGAAAGATAGAGCACAGGCATTTTTACGATATCAAAGAGTATCTGCGACCGACAGACTGCCTCGTCATGAATGATTCGAAAGTCATCCCGGCGAGGCTTTTCGGCGTAAAGGAAGAGACCGGGGCGCACGTGGAGTTCCTGCTGACGAAAAGGATAGATGGCGACAGATGGGAAACGATGGTACGGCCGGGGCGCAGGCTGAAGCCGGGCACCGTTGTCACGTTCGCGCCGGATTTCAGAGCCGAGATCATCGACTACGGTGAAGGCGGAACGAGGATCGTCGAATTCACTTACGACGGGATATTCATGGAGAGGCTTGAGGAACTTGGCGCAATGCCGCTCCCTCCGTATATCGAGCGCCCGAGCACGAATGAAGACAGGGACAGATACCAGACGGTGTACGCCAGGCCGGAGGGATCTGTGGCAGCTCCGACAGCGGGACTGCATTTTACAGAGGAACTTCTGCGGGAAATAGAGGAGCTTGGCGTAAAAACGGCTTATGTAACCCTGCATGTCGGCATTGGTACATTCAGGCCGGTAAAAGCGGAAAACGTCGAGGACCACGAAATGCACTTCGAGGAGTATTTCATCGACGATGAAGCGGCCCGGAAAATTAATGAAACCCTGGACAGCGGCGGAAGGATCGTCGCTGTCGGGACGACGTCCACGAGGACGCTTGAAAGCGCAGCCGTAAAGAAAGACGGTGAATGGCGCGTGAAGGCGGGACATGGAAATACGGGGATCTTCATATATCCGGGATATGAGTGGAAGATCGTGGACAGCCTGATCACGAATTTCCATCTTCCGAAATCCACTCTCATGATGCTGATATCGGCGCTTTACGACAGAGAGAAGATACTTGACGCATACAGGATCGCGGTCGATGAGAGATACCGTTTTTTCAGCTACGGCGACGCGATGTTCATAGAATAGGAGAAAAAATGGCGGACGCGGTCACATATGAATTACTGCATAAGGATAATAATACTAAGGCGAGGCGCGGGAGACTGACCACGCCTCACGGGACGGTCGAGACGCCGGTGTTCATGCCGGTCGGGACGCAGGCGACTGTGAAGGCGATGAGGCCGGAGCAGGTCGCGGAGCTCGGAGCTCAGATCATCCTTTCGAACACATATCATCTCTATCTCCGGCCCGGATCTGATGTCATCAGAGAGGCAGGAGGTCTGCATAAGTTCATGAACTGGAACGGGCCGATCCTTACGGACAGCGGCGGGTTCCAGGTGTTCAGTCTCGCGGATCTTCGCGACATTTCGGAAGAGGGCGTGAAGTTCAGGTCCTACATCGACGGGTCGAAGCATTTCTTCACGCCTGAAAAATCAATGCAGGTGCAGGAGGATCTCGGCTCCGACATCATCATGGCGTTCGATGAATGCGCTCCGTATCCTTCGGAATATGAGTATGTGAAGCAGTCCGTGGAGCTTACGACAAGGTGGCTGAAACGCTGTAAAGAAGCCCACGTGAATACGGAAAAGCAGTCGCTGTTCGGCATCATGCAGGGCGGGATGTATAAGGATCTGCGCAGGAAGAGCGCTGAGGACATCGTCGCGCTGGATCTCCCCGGCTACGCGATAGGCGGGCTCTCTGTCGGTGAACCGAAAGAGCTCATGCTCGATATACTGGACGACTGTGTTGATTTCCTCCCGGCGGACAGGCCGCGTTATCTCATGGGCGTCGGAACGCCGGATTACCTTTTTGAAGGGGTGGAACGCGGCATTGATATGTTCGACTGCGTGCTGCCCACGAGGATAGCTCGGAACGGGACCGCCCTCACGAGCTGCGGGCCGGTTAACATAAAAAACGCGAAATTCGAACGCGACTTCACTCCGCTCGACCACGAATGCGGCTGCTACACCTGCACGCATTACTCCCGGGCGTACTTAAGGCATGTATTTAAGTCGAACGAGATCATCTCCTCGATGCTGCTTTCGAATCATAATCTCTATTTTCTGGTGAAGACGATGGAGCGGATCAGAAAGGCGATCGAAAAGGACAGATTCATGGAGTATAAAGAAGAATTCTATCGCAAGTATTACGGAACTCTGCAGGAGTAGCGAATTATGAAGCGGGGCGCCCGCTTCTGTTTTTTTCACAGGCGGCGCATGCGCTTTATGTAAACTGCCAGTATCAATACGGCGCTCGCCGTCCAGGCGGCAGGGCTGGCCGCCACGATGGCCGTGTATCCGAATGAGAAAATAATTTCAGAGGTTGATTTCTTTTTCCATATGTGAGAAAAATGAATCAGCGGAGGTGAACATATGGGCAATATTTATTATGAACCCGGATGCGCGTTCGAGTTATATAAACCTGAAACATCAGTCAGGATGATGGAATATCTCAAAAAGCATTATCCTGACATCCGCCGTTATGACACATGCTGCAGGCATGAAATTACGATACCGAAGGGCTCCACTGTCATTATTGTATGCTCGAGCTGCGCCATGCGTCTGAAAGAGCAGGATAATACCCTGGATCTGAAATCGTTATGGAGCGTAATCCATGAGAACGGAGACTATCCGCTGCCTTCGTACAACGGAATGAAGGTAAGCGTGCATGACTCATGCACGGCAAAGGAAACGCCTTCTATCCATCATGAGGTCAGGACACTGTTAAAGGATATGGACATTGATATTATTGAAAATAAATATAACTGCATGCAGTCCATATGCTGCGGCGACAGTCTGTACGGGATAGTATCTGATGATAAGGCCCTCGAAGCGATGAGGAAAAGAGCGGGATCAATGCCGTGTGAGAAGGTGGTTACATACTGCATATCCTGTATGAATGCCATTTACAGCGGAGGAAGGACACCGTTATTATTGACGGATCTTATCTTAGGAGAAGAGACAGTTCCGCCGGTCAGCAGGATGTCTCACGATGAATGGATGAGCGGGCAGCTCGAGTATATCGAAAGGCATTGACGGGATTGATCTCATATGCAAGAGAAGAGCAGGCACCCGGCCGTGGATCGCCTGCTCTTATTTTCTGATATCAGATTATTAAAGTTCAATTATATCTTCTTCCTCCTCATAAGGAGCACTATCAGTCCTCCCGATGTCGCCAGCAATGCTGACAATAAAGGCAGCATAGATCCGCCGCCATATCCTGTCGGCGGTATTCCGGCCGCTCCGGCAGCGGGAGAGTCAAGGACGTTGACATATACTTTTATCCCGGTGACCTCGCTGTAGTTCGCGGTGTCATCCGGAGTGTATGTCGCCGTGAATGATGTTGTGTTCAATCCGACATCTCCGACGGATGTACTGAGGCTCTGCTCGAAACTGTATCCGTCAGGCAAAGGCACGTCCGAAAGCGTCTGACCGTAATATGCCGTAACGGTAAGCGGATCGGTAACTTCAGGGACGGCTTTCGCTACATTCATAATCACTTTAATGCCGCTCACATCGTTATAGTGATCCGTATCGCTCGCCGTGAATGAAGCCGTGAACGAAGTCGTATCCGTTCCGGCGTTTCCGACGGACGTCGACAGATCCTGTTCGAAGGCGTAAGTACCGGAATCCGACGTCGGAAGCTGATCCGCCACGTCAGCGAGCGTCTGCCCGTAAGTTGCGGAAATGCTGACCGGATCGTCAGGCGTCGCTTTTTTTACCGTGATCTGACAAGGTGCAGAGCAAGATGAGTATGTAGAATCCGTAGGAGTAAAATAGCAATAATCGTTGAAGAGCCAGCGGGTGCCTATATCTCCTACCTTTTCTGTAAGCTTATTCGGATACCAGGCGAATGTTCCGTATTCTGATGCGGGAATAGAGACGTCTGCAAATGTCTGTCCGTATTCTGCAGTGACAGGCGAAGGATAGTCGATCACCAGATATGGAAATTCTGTGCTCACCCCGCCGTATGTAACAGTCCCGGTATATTCTCCCGCACTAAGGCCGCTAGGCATAGGCGATATCACATAACCCTGCGTTTCCGAGAGGTCCAGGTCCTCTGTCGTTCCGTCACTGTAAGTCACCGTGATCACCATTTGGGGCGTGACTGGTGTGTCGTCGACCAAATAAGTGTTCCCGGTAATACTTTTTATGGCAATAGACTCTACGGTCGCAGCTTTTGCATGCTGCGCAGGAATCATCGGTATCAGTGCGGCCGTCATGGCCAGCACAATAAACGCGCATATGATTTTAACGATCGATTTTCTGTTTTTCATCTCGCTTCTCTCTTTTACTGTTTTCCACTCTTGGCATTTGTTTTTATCTGTCATTCAATTATAACCTATATAAATAAAAAATAAAGCGGATACTTAAATTTAAAATTTTACAAAATGGCCGCAGATTATCATCAATGCAGAAAAATAATGGCAGAGATTTGAACTCTGCCATATTATTCCGGCCGGTCCGCGTCTTTTACAGAGAGAAGAAGCAGAGAATTCATGACGACGAACACTGACCCGGCATTATGTACCAGCGCTCCGACGATGGCATTCAGAACACCGGTCGCGGCGAGTGCGGTCGCGAGAGCATTGATGGAAAGTGAAATGATGATATTCGTCCGGATTTTCTTCATGACCCTGCGGGAGAGGCAGATTAAATAGGGGACACGACTGATATCGTCCTGCGCCAGCACAACGTCGGACGATTCCACAGCGATATCCGAACCGATACCTCCCATGGCAATGGCCGCGTCGGCGGTGCGAAGAGCGACCGCATCATTGATGCCGTCTCCGATCATACAGATTTTATGTCCGTTTTCCTGATACTCCCGAATGATTTTCTGCTTATCGTCCGGAAGAAGTTCACTGCGGACATCGGACACATCTGCCTGTTCGGCGATCGCGTCAGCGGCAGCCTCGTTGTCTCCGGTAAGCAGTACCGATCCGACATGTATATCCCGGAGATTTCCTATCATCGGCGCCGCGCTTTCGCGCAGTGTGTCAGAAAGCGCGATCAGTCCGGCGGCTTTTCCGTCAACAGCCAGGAAGACGACCGTCGCACCGATATCCCGGTATTCGTCCACGAGCTTTTCATCGATCTTTATATTGTTTTCCGTCAGGAAATCGGCTTTTCCGACCAGAACGGATTTATCCCCGTATTTGGCGGTTATCCCTTTCCCCGGAGTGACGATATAGTCTGCTGCCTGTTCAACGGTGCCTGCGGCGGCGCATATCGCCTGACCTATCGGATGTTCGGACCTCGCCTCGGCGGCCGCTGCGATATCCAGAATTTCTTTCTTTGTGAATTCAGAGGAAAGCAGCCTTGCTTCCTCGACCCCGAGTTTTCCGTATGTAAGCGTCCCGGTCTTATCGAAGGCTACCGTATCGATCGCGGCGAATCGCTGCAGAGCTTCTCCGGATTTTACTATCATGCCGTATTTTGACGCGTTCCCGATCCCCGCCACGACAGCCGTGGGAGTCGCAAGGATAAATGCGCACGGACATACCACTACCAGCACCGCAACAGCCCGCAGAAACGCGGCGGAAGAGTCGGAAAGGACAGCCAGGTTGATGAAGAACGTGGCGACAGCAGCCGCGAATGCCGCAATGACGAGCCATGCGGCCCACTTATCCGCGAGACTGACTATCGGCGCCTTGTTTTTATCGGCCTGCTCTGCAAGGTCTATCATTTTCTGAAGAGAACTGTCCGCAGCAGCAGTCGAGGCTGCATATTCAAATACGCCGGTCCTGTTGACAGTCCCGCTGATGACCTTATCTCCTGCAGTTTTATCGACAGGGATCGATTCGCCCGTCATGACGGACTGGTCAACGGCGGCGGTCCCGGAAGTGATGACGCCGTCGGTCGGAATAGTTTCTCCGGCAAGTACAATAATCGTATCTCCGGCTTTTACATCTTCCACAGGTACTATTTTCTCTGCATTGCTGCGGCGTACCCGCGCCGTTTCCGGCATCAGCCGGATGAGATCACTGATTCCTTTCTTCGCCCTGGCGGCGGTATAGTCTTCAAGGGCCGAGCCGATTTCCATTATGAAAGCGACTTCGCCGGCCGCAAAATATTCTTCTGCGATAAGCGAGCCGACCAATGCGAGGGACACAAGAACATCGGCTGTAATATCGTGTTCTTCGATGACCGCTTTGACTGCGCCGAAAATGATCGGTATGCCGCAGAGAATAACAGCGATCCATGCCATATCGACTTTCCCCGGAAGTGTTGTCCATTTGCCCAGACTCAGCAGCAAAGCAATTCCGGAAATAACGATCCGTATGATCCTGGACTTTGCTTCATCTGTAAACCATACCCTGATCCGATTCATGAACACGCTCCTTGCAATTTTGATTAGTGTCAGATACAATATGTTCTGAATGGAACATATTGTTCTGTATCTTGATTTTATCTTTGGTATATAGGAGAAACAAGAATCAGTTTCAGGCATTTATTCCGTACCGAACAGAAAATCAAATATGTTTCGTAAAATGCAGGAGGATCATTATGGACCGCAGGCAGAGAAAAACAAGGGAAGCGATTTTTCGGGCGTTCAGCAGTCTGCTTGCAGGGAAACATTACAGCCGGATAACCGTGCAGGATATCATTGATAAAGCGGATGTAGGCAGGACGACTTTTTATGCACATTTCCAGACAAAGGAAGATCTCCTTAATCAGATGTGCGAAGACATATTCAGCCATGTGTTTTCTTCCGTTGATAAACGGGAAGAAACGCATGATTTTTCTTCGCAGCCCGCAACGCTGTTCAATGAACTGACCCATCTTCTTTATCATCTGAGGGAGCAGCAGGATATTTCAAATCTTTTCTCCGGAGAAAGCGGGGATGTGTTCCTGAAGTACTTCAAGGAGCAGCTTGCGAGAGCTTTCGACGGGATGAAGGAACTGTTTCCGGAGTCAGTGCCGAAAGAATACGCAGAAATCTTCTACGTGACATCCTTTGCGGAGCTTGTATCAATGTGGATAAAGAAGGGATTCAGGGAATCTCCGGAAACGATTATCTGCTACTACTTTATTTTGACCAACTCGGAATAAAATTGGCATAAGGATGAGGCAGTGATCAAGAGTCCGGAGCAGTCTGTGCGGTGGATAAGGGCAAGACGTGGAAATTGGACTTTAGTGACAGGAAAACTACCTGTCACCAGCGCTCAAAATCGATCTCGGTGACAGGAAATACCTGTCACCAACGTCCAAAATCCGCATCGGTGACAGGAAAACTACCTGTCACCAACGCAAAAAATCGAGCCCGGTGACAGGAAATACCTGTCACCAGCGCTCAAAATCGATCTCGATGACAGGAAATACCTGTCACCAACGTCCAAAATCCGCATCGGTGACAGGAAAACTACCTGTCACCAACGCAAAAAATCGAGTCTGGTGACAGGAAATACCTGTCACCAGCGCTCAAAATCGATCCCGGTGACAGGAAATACCTGTCACCAACGTCCAAAATCCGCATCGGTGACAGGAAAACTACCTGTCACCAACGCAAAAAATCGAGCCCGGTGACAGGAAATACCTGTCACCAGCGCTCAAAATCGATCCCGGTGACAGGAAATACCTGTCACCAACGTCCAAAACCGACACAGGTGACAGTAATAATGACTGTCACCAAAGCTCAAAACCGACACAGGTGACAGTAAATCACTGTCACCAACGTCCAAAATCCGCATCGGTGACAGTAAAAATGACTGTCACCAGCGCTCAAATCGGCATTTGTTGTAAAGATAAACGGAGGTGTCAGAGTAAATGTTGAATATTGTCATTCCCCAGTGGCAGGGAGGGGGACAGGATCTCAGTACATGGTATGGCGCGTTTGCGCTTCGCGACAGATATCTTGATGATAAGGATACTGTCACAGTTGATATCGGGAAAAATGATATCTCCCCGATGAAAAACAATATCCTCGGATATGAAGATATCATTCAGTCCATGGATAAGGTGAGTGCTGTACTGAATGAGAAAAGGCCTTCTAAAATATTTACGGTCGGAGGAGGTTGTGACGCCGATACGCCGTGCGCGGCATGGCTCAACAGAAAATACAACGGCGACATGGCCGTTGTCTATATCGACGCGCACGGAGATCTCAATACGCCGGAAACATCTGAAAGCAAGCTGTATTACGGGATGTCGCTGAGGGCATTGCTGTCGGAATGCGATCCCGGCATCGTCTCGAGGCTCGCGTCAACGATACATGCGGATCAGCTGATCATGTGCGCCGGGCGCGATTATGATCCGGAGGAGATCAGATATGTCAGTGAAAACGGGATATCAGCTTTTTCGGTGGAGCAGCTGGAACAGGATCCGGAGGCTGTCGCAAAAGAAATTATCAGTAAGGGGATAAAGCATGTATATATCCATGTTGATCTGGATTCCCTGGATCCGGAAGAGTTCTCACTTACACCGGTGCCTGAACCGGAAGGTCTGAAAGGGGATACACTGAATTCAATACTAATGTCGGTAAAAGCAAGCGGCGTCGTGGTCGTCGGCATGGGCCTGACGGAATATGCGGGCACTGCCGGGGACGGAGGCAGCGCTATTGTCGAGTCATTAGTATCCTTCGGAACAAATATATAGATCTGAAGTCCGGTCTGACTGCCGGAGACGCTCTGCCGCAGCGGTCTCCGGCAAAATTTTTCAACGAAGATGTAAATAAACTATTGACATCTAAGATGTAATAAGGTATATTACAAATACGAAATAACGTTTTCTCTGTTTCACAGTATTCAGGAAAGGGGAGGGAGCGATGACATTATCAGACATTTTCGGCGAAATGTCCGGCGGCATTACTGACGATTACGATCGGCAGACGGAGATCCTGAGGGATCAGCTGTCTGAAGCAGATGCCGTTCTGATCGGCGCCGGATCCGGTCTGTCCACAGCGGCGGGGCTTACTTATTCAGGTGAACGGTTCCGGAAATACTTCGGGGATTTTGCTGAGAAGTACGGGATCGGCGATATGTATTCCGGAGGGTTTTACCCGTTCGGGGATCCGGAAACATACTGGGCATGGTGGAGCCGCCACATATATTGCAACCGGTACGTGAAAGCCCCTTCCGACGTATATCCGGCATTGCTGTCCATCGTCAGGGATAAAGATTACTTTGTCCTTACTACCAATGTGGATCATCAGTTTCAGATGAACGGTTTTGATAAAGCAAGGCTGTTCTATACGCAGGGCGATTACGGCCTGCTGCAGAGCGTAGATCCCGGGATAAGGAAAACCTATGACAATGAGGAAATCATCATGAAAATGATGGAGGCGCAGGGATTCGTCCGGGACGCGGACGGCGTCTTTCAGCCACCGGAGAACGGAAAACTGAAAATGGAAGTGCCGCAGGAACTTATCCCGAAATGTCCGGATGACGGAAGTGACATGACGGTCAATCTCCGCAGTGACGATACTTTCGTGCAGGATGACGGCTGGTATGGAGCGAGGGACCGGTATCTTGATTATGTCCGCCGCCATGAGCGGGATCGGATCCTTTATCTGGAACTGGGGGTCGGGATGAACACCCCTGTTATCATCAAGTTCCCATTCTGGCAGGCGGTCGAAAAGAATCCGAAGGCGTTTTATGTCTGCATAAATATGGGAGAAGCGGCAGTTCCGAAGGAGCTGAAATCACGTTCATTATGTATAGATCGTAACATTGCGGATGTACTGCACGCTTTGAATAACTGACAGCTGAAAATTATGAAGGAGGAACAAATCATGAATGCACAGGATTGCCTGCAGATGTTAAGGGGAATCAAGGATGTTTCCTTTGCCACAGTGGATGAAGGCGGCATGCCTCACAACAGGATCATTGATGTGATGATCGTGGAAGAAGGCAGGCTGGTGTTCTGCACCGCACGCGGAAAGGATTTCTACCGTCAGCTGACCGCGAATCCGCACGTGGCGGTGAGCGGGCTGAACAGGAACTGGCAGATGATCCGTCTGACCGGTGATGTAAAGAAGCCGGATGACGGGAAAAAGTGGATAGACCGCATCTTTGATGAAAATCCGTCAATGAATGATGTCTACCCGGGCGAATCGAGATATATTCTCGACCCGTTTGTGATCGAATCGGGAAACGTGGAGTTCTTCGATCTCGGGACGAGCCCGATCCACAGAGAAAGTTTCGGCTTCGGAGGCAGCAAAGTGCGTGAAAAGGGCTTCTTTATCACGGACAGCTGCATCGGGTGCGGCACATGCAAGTCGAACTGCCCGCAGCAATGCATTGATGAGGGAACACCGTTTGCGATCCGTCAGGAAAGCTGTCTCCACTGCGGTCTGTGCTTTGAAAACTGTCCCGCAGACGCCATCAGAAGACGAGGGGAATGAGATAGATGATCCATGATATTTTTGAGCTTCTGGTCGTGAACCGGGACTTCTTCGGGAAGCTGCTTCTTGAGCATCTCGGGATCTCGTTCCTGGCTATTGCCATCGCCATCGTATTCGGGAGCGTCGTCGGCATACTCATCAGTGAATATCAGAAATCGGCGAAACTGACGCTCGGCGTGATCAACTTTATATACACGATACCGTCCATATCAATGCTCGGTTTTCTGATACCGTTTTCCGGCGTAGGCAATGCGACGGCCGTCATCGCTCTGACGATCTATGCGTTATTGCCGATGGTCAGGTCGGTACATACCGGTCTTACCAATGTCGACCCCGCGATCGTTGAAGCGGCCAGGGGAATGGGGAGCACCAGAAGACAGATCCTCTTCAGGGTGAAGCTGCCGCTCGCCATGCCTGTGATCATGTCAGGCATAAGGAACATGGTAATAATGACCATCGCTCTGGCAGGCATCGCGTCCTTCATCGGCGCGGGCGGCCTGGGAGTCGCGATCTATCGCGGCATCACTACTAACAATGCGGCAATGACGGTCGCGGGCAGTCTGCTTACCGCGGCGCTCGCGCTGATCGCGGATCTGATCCTCAGCATAATAGAGAAGAGAATGCAGAAGCATTCGAAGAAGGCGAAGCGCAATAACAAAATAGCGTTGATAATAGTTCTGGTCCTGACAGGCTGCCTGATCGTCACAGCTGCTGTTTCACAGAACAGGAACAGTAAAACCATTAATATAGCGACGAAGCCGATGACAGAGCAGTATATCCTGGGCGAGATGATGGACATCCTGATCGAGCAGGATACCGATCTCAATGTCGAATTGACTCAGGGCGTCGGCGGCGGAACGTCGAACATAGATCCTGCCATTAAAAGCGGGGAGTTCGATCTTTATCCGGAATATACGGGTACGGCCTGGAACGCGGTATTGAAGAAAGACAGCGTCTACACGGAAGATCAGTTTGATGAACTGAAGGCAGCATATAAAGATTCGGGGCTGACCTGGACATGCATGTACGGCTTTGAAAATACTTACGGACTCGTTGTCCGGAAAGAGATAGCGGACCGGTATGGGATCAGGAATTATTCGGATCTAAAAGGGATAGCATCAAGTCTTACATTCGGTGCGGAATACGATTTCTATGAGCGCGAAGACGGGTACGACGCTTTATGCGACGCGTACGGGTTCAAGTTCGGCAAGACGATGGATATGGACATCGGCCTGAAGTATCAGGCGCTGGAGGAGAAGCAGATCGATGTCATGGTCGTTTTCACGACAGACGGTCAGATGTCCGATGCCGATGCGGTTGTGCTCACCGATGATAAGGGATTTTTCCCTTCGTATCTCTGCGGCAATGTCGTAAGAACCGAAGTCCTGAACGAACATCCGGAGCTCCGTGATGTCTTCGACAAGCTGTCGGGGCAGATAAAGAATGAAGACATGGTCGATATGAATTACGAAGTGGAAGTCGAAGGAAAGGAACCGAGGGATGTTGCAAAAGCGTTCCTTAAAGAACGCGGCATGATCCGTTAGGAGTAAAAACAATGAGTGAAACGATTCTTGAATTCAGGCATGTAAAAAAGGCTTACGGAGATAATACTGTCATTAACGATCTCAGCTTTTCAGTAGAGAAAGGTGATTTTATCACCATGGTCGGTTCATCCGGATGCGGAAAGACGACAACTCTTAAAATGATCAATGCATTGATAGAGCCGACAGCGGGGGATATCTTTGTAGAAGGCATCAATATCAGAGAACGCGATCCTGTTCAGCTGCGTCGTTCCATAGGATATGCTATCCAGGGCAGCGTTCTGTTTCCGAATATGAGCGTCGAGCAGAATATCGCCTATGTCCCGAATCTGCTTAACAAGAAGGACAAAAAACGTACCGAGCAGGCGGTAGACAAGTGGATGAAAATAGTCGGACTCGATCCGTCCATGAAGGAACGATACCCGAATGAACTTTCCGGAGGGCAGCAGCAGCGCGTCGGGATCGCCCGTGCGCTCGCAGCTTCGCCGGAGATCCTTCTGATGGATGAACCGTTCGGTGCGGTAGATGAAATCACACGTTCATTTCTTCAGGATGAGATCATGCGGATCCACAGAGAAACAAATATTACTGTTTTGTTCGTGACTCATGATATTCAGGAAGCCCTGAAACTTGCCACGAAAGTGTTTATAATGGATCACGGAGAGATACAGCAGTACGATACACCGGATAATATCCTGCAGCATCCCGCCAATGAATTCGTCGAGAAGCTGGTACGGCGCGAGCGGCATACCTGCACGCTTGGCGAGGACAGGATCGGCAGCTGCGAATTCAGCAGGGCGGCGAGCGGATACAGTGTATCGGAAACAGCTGAAGAAAAATAACAGGGGAGGCCTGATATGCAGATATCAACGAAATTCACGATAGCCATACATATCCTTGTTGCGTCAAAATATTTTGAAGGGCAGCAGAAGATAACGAGCCCGTTTCTTGCCGGCAGTATTGGTTCAAATCCTGTTATCGTGAGAAACATAATGCTTCTGCTGCATGAAGCGGGGATCATTGATGTGAAACGCGGGCCGGGAGGCATCACCCTGAATCGGCCGCTGTCGGAAATATCTTATCTGGATATATACAAAGCCGTGGAAACAAACAGCAGGGAAAATCTGTTCCGCTTTCATGAGAATCCGAATCCGCAGTGTCCGGTCGGGAAGAATATACACAGGGCGCTGGAGCGGTCGCTTGCCGATATCCAGTCCGATTTCGAGAAGGATCTCGCGTCACACAGCGTGCAGGAAGTATATGAAAATATCGAGGCGGCCCAGCGGGTGTCCTGAACCCTGACCGGTCCCGATATCTGCAGGTCCGGATTTATCGGTTATTAAGAAGGGAAGGTAAGCTGATGACTCAGGAAGAAAGAAGAATTTATCTGATCAGGGAACTTCAGAAGGAGATGCCCGAATTTGACCGATATCAGATCCCGGAAGATGAACAGGAGCAGCGGGATTTTCTCCGCGGTCTTTTCAATGTCCGTCCCGTTCAGCCGGCATCGGAAAAGTTCGTAAAGATCCAGGATGAATATCTTCAGGAGAGAGCGCGGGAAAAGGGGATCACGGATGCTTCCGGGCTTCCGCCGGTCCCTTCCGATAAGCGTCTGATCCTGTGGCAGGGAGATATAACAACGCTGAAATGCGATGCGATCATTAATCCGGCAAACTCGGGGCTCACCGGCTGCTGGAGGTTCTGTCATTCCTGCGCGGACAACTTGATCCAGAGTTTTTCGGGGATCCAGACACGGAAAGCCGGAAATGATTACATGGAGAAACAGCGGAAGATATATGGCGCCGATTACGAGCAGCCGACAGCAGTGCCGATGATCACCCCGGCATATAATCTGCCGTCGAAATATATTATTCATGTTGTCGGCCCGATCGCATTGCCGCATCTGACGGAGCAGCATAAGGATCAGCTGGCGGAGTGCTACCGTGCAAGTCTTGACCTTGCAGCTGAGAACGGATGTGAGGATATTGCCTTCTGCTGCATTTCCACGGGTGTTTTCATGTTCCCGGCGGATAAGGCGGCGGAGATCGCAGTCGCTGCTGTAAAGAAGTGGCTGGATAGCCATCCGGAAAGCTGTTTGAAGAAGGTTATCTTCAATGTGTTCAAGGACAGCGATCTGAGGATCTATCAGAGACTGCTCGGATCAGAGAATGGCAGGAGATCCGGGAAGACCGTCGGGGAGTGAAAAGTCATAGCATGCTATTGACTTGCCAGATAATGTATGCTATATATAGGCTATGAAAAATTCCAATGAATTTCCTACACATTGCGGTTATCTGATCAAGCAGATATCTGACGGAATGGGGAAAAAAGCAAATAATCAATTGAGAGAACACGGTCTTACGATGATGCAGGCGAGTGTTCTGGATTTTTTGCAGCGCAATGGGGAAGATGTGCCGCTTAAAAAGATCGAAAATACTTTCCGTATTTCCCAGCCAACAGTCTCAGGCTTATGTCACCGGATGGAGCAGAAGGGACTTATTGAACTGCATCAGGATCCTGCTAACATGAGCGCTAAGACAGCAGGACTCACAAAAAAAGGAGAGGTCCTGGTAAGAGAAGCAGGGACAGAAACTGCGAACATGGAGGAAACTCTTTTGAAGGGAATGGATGAGGCGCAGAAAGAAGAACTGCAGTCATTGCTGAAAAAAATCCTGAAGAATCTCGGCGAATAATTTTTTTCAACAAAGGCATAGCATGCTATTACTTTAAGGAGGGGTAAAAATAAAAGAAAATAAAAAAATGGATGAAGCTGTGAAAAGCTTTGAATCCGGACCTGTCTCGATAGCAGTGCTCCGGAATGTCGTGCCCGCTATTCTCGCCATGATGATGGTGCTGATTTACAATCTGGCGGACACGTTCTTCATCGGTCAGACGCACAATGACTTAATGGTCGCTTCGGTATCTCTTGCGACACCAGTGTTCATGATCTTCATGTCTGTGGGGACATTGTTCGGCATGGGAGGGACCTCAGTAATTTCCCGTGCCCTGGGTGAAAGGAATGTCGAATATGCAAAAAGAGTCTGCTCCTTTTGCATGTGGGCCTGTGTTGGTGTAGGGCTGATTGTGTCGATTCTGTTCTGGGTCTTCATGGATCCGCTGCTGAAGATCATGGGGGCCAGCGCAGAAACATTCACTTATACCAAATCGTATCTGAATATCGTCACGACCGGCGGTGTGTTCTCCATGATTTCCAATTGCTACGGCAATATCATCCGGGCAGAAGGAAATTCCACTATGGCAATGTCAGGCCTGCTGGTCGGGAATTTATTGAATGTTATACTGGATCCGATCATGATCTTGACCCTTGGCTGGGGTATTCAGGGAGCCGCCTGGGCGACAGTCATAGGAAATTTCGTCGCCGCAATGATCTATCTTGTTTATTACTGGACGGGACACTCTCCGCTGAGCATCAGCCCAAAGTATTTCTCTGTGAAAGGGAAAATAGCTTCCGGCGTCATCTCCATCGGCTTTCCGGCCTCTCTGGGGAATCTTCTGATGAGCATATCCCAGATGATCACCAACAGCTTTATGGCTTCTTATAATGACATGGCCGTGGCTGCCTACGGAGTATCTGCCAAAATCATGATGATCGTGACTCTTGTCGGGATCGGTATCGGACAGGGGATCCAGCCTCTTCTGGGTTATTGCTACGGGGCGAAGAACCGCAGAAGGTTCAACGAATCCCTGCGGTTCTCACTGATTTTTGCGTTGGTTTGCTGTGCAGCTGTGATAGTCCTGTGCATTGCTAATGTAGAAATTCTGGTCAAAATCTTTCTGACTAACTCAGATGCTCTGGAATACGGCATTCACTTCAGCAAGATCATGATGACCACCGGCTGGCTGTTCGGGATTTATTACGTGCTAATGAACGTAATGCAGGCACTGGGAAAGGCGATGCCCGCGCTGATCGTTTCCGTATGCCGCCAGGGTGCTGTATATATCCCGGCGGTCTTCATTTTGGGAGCGCTCATAGGCATGGACGGTCTGGTTTGGGCTCAGCCCTGTGCCGATGTGATTTCTCTGATACTTGCTTTCTTCCTGTTTATTAAGTCAATGAAGCATTCGGACTGGACCGCGAATACACCGGCAACTGTACCGCACGAATAATCACTGATAAAAAAAGAAGCTGCTTTGCCGTATATCCCCATTTTCGAAGAAGGAACGGATAGACCATATTGAAAAAAACGACTGCGAAGAGCAGAAGGATCCGGACGCCGCCCGAAAGCATCTTTGTCTTATCCGGGCTCGCTACGTAGATGATAAGATACGGCGCCTGGATCCCGCACCTGCCGCCCATTTCTCTTCTTTTCCCCGGGCTTCGGTGCACTCTCCCGGGAAGAAGGCACTTCCCTGTGATACAATAAAAAAATGGGGAATGAGAAGAATAGCCTGCCGGTTAAGGTGATCTTCAATGTGTTTATGGACAGCAATCTGGGAATCTATCAGAGGCTGCTCGGATCAGAAAATGGTAAAAGGTTCAAGAAGATCAAGGAACATGGATGAGCATTTGACGGGCAAGTTCACATCAACAGAAGACTATTTACCGGAAAAATCAAACAATGAATATATGCGGCAATCCGACAGGTTTTTCCGAAATGTCGTCGTTATATTTATTACAAGAATCTGTGTTTTTTTAACAAGCTTATAGATATTAGTTGTATGATATTAGTTGTATATAGATATCTAATAATTGTAATCGGACTTAGTGTGTTTTTAGAGAATATAAGGGGAATATTCATACAGGAGAATCGGTTTATGAATTTTACAGAAGAAAGTATCAGCAAACTGCAAGCTATTATACAGGAAAGTCATCATGCTGTCTTTTATGGCGGAGCAGGTGTATCTACGGAAAGCGGGATCCCGGATTTTTATTCCGGAGATGGTCCGGAAGTTGCCGTGGAAAAATACGGAAATCCGCCGGAAATATTGATGTCGCATGAATTCTTTCTGAGGCATCCGGAAATATTTTATGACTTCTACATTAATAACATGATCTGGCCGGATGCAAAGCCAAATGAAGCTCATAAGGCGTTAGCACGTTTGGAACACACCGGACATCTTGATGCGATAGTGACGATCAACATTGATGGCCTCCATCAAAAGGCAGGAAGCAATAAGGTATACGAGCTCCATGGAACTACACAGGACAACTATTGCATTAAATGCGGTGCTCATGAAACTTTGCAGGAAGTGCTGGACAAGTCTTACTGGATCGACGGTGTTCCTCGCTGTCGGAAATGCGGAGGAATTATGAAGCCTTATATCGTGTTTTATGGGGAAATGCTGCATGAAAAGGATGTGAGAGGAACCGAGAACGCTTTCAGTCAGGCAGATACTTTGATTATTGGCGGCACAAGGGAACTGGTCTATCCGGCTTCAGTAATGGTGAATAGTTTTCACGGAAAACACCTGGTGGTCATTAATAATAATGCAACCCCTTATGACAGAAATGCTGATCTGGTTATTCATGACCGGATCGGCAAAGTTATGGGAATGATTGTTGATCAAATACAATAGCCGGAAATTTTCGGAATCAGTGAATATTAATGCCGCAGGAGAAACTTCAGCAGATTATCAATGCCGGCCTGAACGCTGCCAGCGGCAATGGTGTCCAGGAATCGATAATTGTTGAAATAACAGATTCGGACACAAAAAATCAGCTTTCGAAGATGAATGCAAAGATTATGGGATATGACGGCGATCCTTTCTATGGTGCTCCAGTCGTATTTGCTGTGCTTGCCAATAATAAGTTTCCGACATATCTTTATGATGGAACGCTTGTCCTTGGCAATATGATGGCGGCCGCACATTCGCTTGGCCTCGGCAGCTGCTGGATTCACAGAGCAAAAGAAGAATTCCGCAGTGAAGAAGGGAAGGCTCTGCTTGAAAAATGGGGCATTGCCGGCGATTACGAAGGTATCGGACATCTGATTGTCGGCTATCCGAATCAAGAACCGGGACCCCGTAAAATCAAGGACGGACGGGTGATCAGGGTCGGGAATTAAGTCCGGCTTCATGCATTTTCGGTCTGAATGCATTGGAAGGTAAATCATGTCCTTCAGACTAAACTCTAAACAGATAAACATGGTGAAAAGGATGTGAGGAAGTTGTTTGAGATAAAGGGAAAAGTCAATACCGCGATGTGTTATGCGAAAGTTGTCGAAGATCAGGCCGTCGAACAGATCAGGAGGATGTGCGACTATGATCTTACCAGAGGCAGCAGGATCGCCATCATGCCTGATGTGCATTTCGGAAAAGGCTGTACGATCGGAACGACAATGACAGTTTCGGATAAAATTTGTCCCAATATTGTCGGTGTAGATATAGGATGCGGCATGTACACCGTAAAACTGAAAGACAGGGAACTGGATTTCGAAAAACTCGATGAGGCGTGCCGCTATATCCCCTCAGGCGCGAATGTCTGGGAAGGGAGGATGGAGCGCTTTGACCTGACAGAGCTGAAATGTTTCAGATCCCTGAATCGTACAAAAAGATTAGGGAGATCTCTCGGTACATTAGGCGGAGGAAATCATTTCATCGAAGTCGACCGGGCGACAGACGGCAGTTATTATCTGGTCATCCATTCCGGAAGCCGCAACCTCGGAAAGCAGGTAGCGGAGCATTATCAGCAGCTTGCCGTGGATCTCCATTCCGGGAAGGAAGACTATTTCAGGCAGAAAGATGAGATCATCTCAACTTACAAAGAACAGGGAAGGCGGTCTGAGATACAGAATGCCCTTGAAAAGCTGAAAAAGGATATTAAGTCTGCTGAGCCGGATGTTCCGAATGATATCTGCTGGCTGTACGGCTCGTTTATGGATGATTATCTTCATGATGTCGCGGTCTGTCAGAGGTTCGCCAGGAGAAACAGGGAACTGATGGCCGAAATCATTTTAGAAAGGACCGGCATCAGGGCTGACGGGGCATTCCATACGATCCACAACTATGTCGATGTGGATGAGATGATCCTGCGAAAAGGCTCGATCGCCGCCCATGAAGGCGAGAAGGTACTGATACCGATAAATATGCGGGACGGGTCTGTCATCGCTATCGGAAAGGGCAATCCGGACTGGAATTATTCCGCGCCTCACGGAGCGGGACGGATCATGTCCAGGACACAGGCGAAGAAGGATATTGATCTGGGTGACTACAGGGCATCGATGGAAGGTATTTATTCAACATCGATCAATGCCTCGACACTGGATGAAGCGCCGATGGCGTATAAGTCCCTGGAGGATATCATCGATGTGATCCGTGATTCTGTGGATGTCATAGACATCATGAAATCGGTATATAACTTCAAGGCATCCGACGAGGATGCCCCGTGGAAAAAGAAAAGAGCGGCTGATGAAAGAAAAGATACTGGAACAGCTCCGGCAGACTGAAGATAAGGAGAAAGTGAAAATACTGCTGGCAGTCGAATCGGGAAGCCGGGCTTGGGGATTCGCGTCTCCGGCAACAAGTATTATGTAAAGATGCGCCTGCTTTATATGAGGCGCATCTTTTTATCGGTATTCCGAAAATGTGACGAGGAGCAGTCCCTTATCAATGCTGATATTTACTTCGTTTTCAGTCAGCGGGTTCGCGGAACCTATCGGGAACGTGCAGTCTATCGAGGCGTCCGTAAGAGGATATTCGACTCCTGTCGACGTGATGCCCGATACTTTATCTCCGATCGAGAACAGGCCGACGCGGGGGCCTTCTTCATAGAATTTCATTTCGCCGGGATCCGCGGCGTCGCGCAGAATGTCGGCTTTAACAGTCACGCTGCCGGGCCCGTCGATAACAGTCGCGAAATTGAATTCGTCGCGTATCGAAATGCGCATCCCCTTGCGTGTGAATCCTGCTATGTCCTGGATATTCGATATAGTGTGGTCGAGCCTGCCGCCGAGACCTCCGATGATCGTGACGTCGGTGTACCCGTTCTCGAGAGCCCAGTCAAGGCAGAGTCCCGTATCGGTATAATCCTTGTGCACCGGGAATGTCAGGTGCGTTATGTCTTCCGGCGGCTCTCCGCCGAGCGAATCGTAATCGCCGATCACCATATCCGGTTTGAGTCCGGCTCTGCCCGCGGAAATATATCCGCTGTCAGCGCATACAACGAAAGCCCGGCCGAAAAGATCCGGGCATTGATTTATTATTTTTCTGAGGTCGCCTTCGATATACGGCGTAATGATAATGCATTCTTTCATACGGATATTATACACTACGCGCGGCGTGTAAAAAAGGACGCGACAGCGGTCAGTTTGGTTTGACGCTGATATGCGCCTGCGGTATTATTATGTAGTATCATTAAAGAAAGAATGAAAGGACATTAGTATGCAGTCATTCGGCAATATATATAAGGTGATCGTCACGGAGCCGACTGCCGTCATAAAAGGGATCGCCCGAGGCAGGCTGAGGGGCAAATGGGGCACTGTTGTAACAGGCATATTGATAATGTACGCTCTGATAGAAATACCCATGCTGATCATCAGTGCGCTGTTCGGGCAGTCGATCGATCTGAGTCAGTTCGCGGATCTGTCTCTTATCTCTTCGTATTCGTCCAGTTACGGGCAGGGAGTCATTGAATTTTCCCCGCTTGCGGATGTATATGTACTGTTTGTTACGGGCGCGTTCGAGTTCGGCATCGCTTTCATAACGCTCATGCTGATAAGAGCCAGGGAGGTCCATTCGTCGGATATATTCGCGGGCTTCAGCATGTACAGCAAAACACTCGGACTTTACTGTTATATGATGCTGTTCATTTTCCTGTGGGCGATCATACCGCTCGCGGGTATAGTCCTGGCTGTGATCGCGGCATTAAGGTACAACCAGGCGTTCTATATTCTTTTCGACAATCCGGAGATGTCGATACCGGATATCGTCCGCGCAAGTAAATTCATGATGGACGGAAATAAGGGAAAACTGTTCATACTGAAGATTTCATTTATCGGATGGGGACTTCTCGCGTGCATACCGCCGGGTATTGCTGCAGCGTATCTGGTCACCAGTTCTTATTCGTTCTTTGACAACTTTATAGTCCTGTTGTTCAGCATCGGGTTTATATGGGTGATGTCTTATGAACGGACTGCCGAAGCGATATTTTACGAAATGCTGACGGGCAGGATGCCGCAGTCAACGATGATGGGAGTGTATAATCGATGAAAAGTGATATAAGTAATGAGTTCGTACCGCTGCTATTCGCGGGAGACTACAATGTTTACAGCGTCGCGCGCGCGTTCCATGAGGCGTACGGCGTCACGGTGACGGATTACGGTAAATATCATTCCGGTCCGTGCGTCGCGAGCAAAATAATAGATTACCGCGTGAACGAACACGCGGATGAGCAGAATACTTTCCTTAAGCTCGTGAACGACTTCGCTGACGAACACAGGGATAAGAAGGTCCTTCTTATCGGATGCGGGGATTCGTATGTGGAGCTCGCGGCGGAGAACAAGGCGAATTTCAGAGAAAATGTCATTGCTCCGTATATCGACGCAGATCTTATGAGAAGGATCATTAACAAGGAAGAGTTCTATAAGCTCTGCGACGAGTACGGTGTTGATCATCCAAAGACATTCGTTCACAGAAAAGAGATGGGGTTCGAGCCGGATCTTCCGTTCGAGGCTCCGTATATCGTTAAACCGGCGAACGGGATAGAATACTGGAAGCATCCGTTCGAGACTCAGAAGAAGGTCTATCTTCTCGATACTTACGAAGATTTCCAACAGGCGCTGAAGGACATCTACGGCGCGGGATATGACGACGCATTGATAGTCCAGGAGTACATTCCCGGCGACGATACGCATATGCGCGTGCTCACGAATTATTCCGGCATGGACGGGAAGGTCAGGATGATGTGCCTCGGCCACGTGCTGCTCGAAGAGCACACTCCTCACGGCATCGGGAATCACGCCGTGATCATCACAGAGCAGAACAGAGAGCTTGAAGAACAGTTCAGGAGACTGCTCGAGGGCATCGGATATGTCGGTTTCTCGAATTTCGATATCAAGTATGACGCGCGTGACGGGAAGTACAAGGCGTTCGAGATAAATACGCGTCAGGGACGCTCGAATTATTATGTCACTGGGGCAGGAGAGAATATCGCGAGGCTGCTCGTGGAAGACCTGATAGAACATAAGGATATCAAGTTCCATTCCGTGGATAACGAGAACCTCTGGCTCGTGGTGCCCGAGAAAGTCGCGTTCGATTATGTCAGCGAGCAGGAATATAAGGACGAGATGAGAAAACTCATTAATGAGGGCAAATATGTGAACCCGCTGAATTATGCGATAGATAACGGCTTCATGAGAAAGCTGCGCCTCAGAAGGAACCAGAACAGGCATTATAAGAATTTCGCGACGTATTATCATAAGTAACGGAGGCAGCGCATGAAGGCGATGGAAGGGAATTTCCTCGGCGTGATAGGCGGCATGGGCCCGCTCGCGACGGACGTGTTTTACCGCATGGTGATAGACAACACAAAAGCGGAGCGCGACCAGGATCACATCGACATGCTGATACTGAGCCACAGTTCGATGCCGGACAGGACGGCATCCATAAAGAGCGGAAATACGGAGGATGTCATAAGAAAGCTCTGCGGCGACGCTGAGTTTCTGGAAAAGGCGGGAGCGCGGTGCATTGCCATACCATGCAATACGTCGCACAGTTTTCTGCCGGAAATAGAAGCGTCCGTGGACATCCCGGTCATAAACATGATAGCGGAAGCGGCAAAAGCCGCGGCTGCAAGATGTTCCGATCCCGGCGCGAAGGTCGGAGTCATGGGAACGGACGGCACGGTAAAGATGGGTCTTTATCAGAAGGCCCTCGAATCGGAAGGGCTGACGCCCGTCATTCCTTCGGAAGAAAACCAGAAGCGCGTCATGAGCATTATCTATGACGGGGTCAAGGCCGGTCGGCCGGTAGACCCTCTCGACTTCGAGAAAATAGAAGCCGAACTGATATCGAAGGGATGCGAGTGCGCGGTGCTGGGATGCACAGAGCTTTCGTCTTACCGCGTCATCGAAGGGCTTTCGGATTATTTCGTCGACGCGATGGAGGCTGCGGCTAGGGCCGCGATCACCGAATGCGGGAAGGAGTTAAAACAGATATGACTGCGAAACATTCCGTAAAAGATTTCGCATCAATGCTTGGAGAACTCGGGCTGGTCTCGGGTTCTTCGCTTGATAACGGCGGTGACGATCCCGTCGGATATATTTCATATGATACGCGCGACATGAAGGAGGACACGCTGTTCGTCTGCAAGGGCGCGCATTTCAGGGATGAATATTTGAAGACCGCGCTGGACAGCGGCGCCGTCGGATACGTCGCCGAGCGGGTCCATGAAGAAGTAAGCGGCGTACCGTATATCATCGTGAGCGACATGAGAAAGACTCTCGCCGCGATGGCGGACTATTTTTACGATTCACCGTGGAAAAAACTCTCCGTGACCGGGATAACCGGGACGAAGGGAAAGTCTTCCGTAACGTTCTTTCTCAAGCAGATACTGGACGACTACGAGGAAGATAACGGAGGCTGTGAGACGGCTGTCGTCTCAGGCATTGATAATTACGACGGGGTCATCCGTGAGGAAGCGAGGCGCACGACGCCGGAGGCGTTCGAACTCTGGGCGCATTTCAATAACGCAGTAGAATCCGGCATCGAGTTCCTGACTATGGAAGTATCGAGCCAGGCACTGAAATACGACAGGACAGCCGGGATCGTTTTCGAAGCCGGAGTATTCATGAACATCGGCGAAGACCATATCAGCCCGATAGAGCATCCGACTCTGGAAGACTATATAGAATCAAAAATGAAGATATTCGCCCAGAGCAGGGCGGCGTTCATCAACGCTGATTCGAAGTACGCGGGCCAGGCGCTCGAGCGCGCGGCGGAGTCTCCCGTTACGGAGGAAATAGTCACGTTCGGGGAGAGTGACGGCGCCGATTATCAGGCTTATGACATTATCCCCGCGAGGGACGGAGTCGCGTTCAGAGTGAGGTGCGGCGATTTCGACGAGGGATTCAAGCTCGGACTTCCGGGGACGTTCAACGTCAGCAATGCGCTGGCGGCGATCGCGGCCGCGCGCTCTTACGGGATACCGACAAGGTACATAAAAAGCGGCCTGAAAAACGCGCGCGTCCCGGGCAGGATGGAAGTGTTCACGAACAGGGCGAAGGATCTCGCCGTCATAGTTGACTACGCTCATAATCAGATGAGCTTCAAGGCACTGTTCGATTCGACCGCGGCGGAATATCCGGGCTGGACGATAAATATCGTGTTCGGCTGCCCCGGGAAGAAAGCGCTCGGCCGCCGGAAGACTCTCGCGGAGATCGCGGGGAAATGCGCCGGGATATCATACATCACCGAGGAAGACGAGGGCGAGGAGCCGCTCGATAAGATCAGCGCGGAGATCGCGGCGAATGTGGAGGCGGCCGGCGGGAAATATATCATTATCAATGACAGAGAGCAGGCCGTGAGGCGCGCCATTATGGACGCGGAACCGAATACCGTGATACTGATAACCGGAAAGGGAAGAGAGACGCGCATGAAGCGCGGGATGCAGTATATCGACACGCCGAGCGACGTCGACTATACCGAAAAATACATAGCCGAGAAGGACGGCATTGATGCAGATCAAAAAATACTTAGATAATCAAAGTATTTTCTTGAATTTTCATGTGGATATAGTATAATTAACGTGACCCGGACATCGGGCCGCGTTTTTATTTTTATAAGGAGAAAATCATGGGAAAAGTCGGGATCACCGAGACAGTACTGCGTGACGGTCATCAGTCGCTCATCGCTACGAGAATGAAGACGGCTGAGATGGTCCCTGTTCTCGAAGCCATGGACGAGTGCGGCTACCACGCCATTGAGATGTGGGGCGGCGCGACGTATGACGCGTGTCTCCGGTTTCTCGACGAAGATCCCTGGGAAAGACTACGGGTGATCCGCAGGAAGGTGAAGCATACGAACCTCCAGATGCTCCTTCGCGGACAGAATCTGCTCGGGTACAGACACTACGCGGACGATGTCGTGGACGAATTCATTAATCGCGCGATAGGGAACGGTATAGATATCATCAGGATATTCGATGCGCTGAACGATACGAGGAACCTCGAATCGTCAGTTAACGCGGTGAAGAAGTACGGCGGACACGCGCAGGGGTGCGTTTCGTATACTGTGAGTCCGGTGCACACGGACGATATGTTCGTGAAACTCGGGAAGGAACTCGAGGAGATGGGCGCGGATTCCTTCTGCGTGAAGGACATGGCCGGGCTGCTCACGCCTATGAGGACGTACGATCTCGTAAGGGCTCTCAAGAGTGAGCTGTCGATCCCGGTGGAGATCCACACCCACGCGACGACGGGACTCGGTTCGATGACATATCTCAAGGCCGTCGAGGCCGGCGCGGATATAATCGACACCGCATGCACACCGTTCTCGGGAGGATCGTCGCAGCCTCCGACGGAGCCGATGGTGGCGGCTCTGAGGGGCACCGAATACGATACCGGCATTGATGCGGATAAACTGAATGCAGTCGCGGAGTATTTCAGACCTCTTCGCGAGAAATATATAGAGAACGGCATGATGAGCACGAAGGTGCTCGGCGTGGACATCAACACTCTTAAGTACCAGATCCCCGGCGGGATGCTGTCGAATCTTATCTCGCAGCTCCAGGTCGCCGGCGCCGTCGACAGGCTGGACGAAGTGCTTGAAGAAATACCGCGCGTGCGGGAGGATTTCGGATATCCGCCGCTCGTAACGCCTTCAAGCCAGATCGTCGGGACGCAGGCTGTCACGAACGTCATTACGGGAGAACGATACAAGATAGTATCGAAGGAAGCCGCGGACCTCGTGAAGGGCATGTACGGCAGGACGCCCGTGCCCGTGAAGGAGGAAGTCGCGGAGAAGATACTCAAGGGACAGGAGCGCGTTACATGCCGGCCGGCGGATCTTCTCGAGCCAGAGATGGAATCGGCGAGGCGCGCGTGCGCGGTGTTCATGCAGCAGGAGGAAGACGCGCTTACGCAGGTGATGTTCCCGGACACCGCGAAGGAATTCTTCCGCAGACGTCTGGAGCGCGAATACGCGATAGACTTCGACCTGTTCGACGAGGAAAACTCGGTCTATCCGGTCTGATAAAACAGCCTCACACCATTACCACAGGTGAGATATATTCCCAGGGACAGTCGCCGGATTCCGGCGATTGTTTCTTTATATTCCCGGCCTGCCGAGGGGCCGCCGGGCATTTGCCACTGCAATGCCCGCATGTTAATATATATAGCGGGAAACGAAAGGCGGACATATGGACATCGAAAGAGAAATATCGCGCGAGCAGCGTGAAAGGCTCCTGAGCGTGAACGACATAGACTGCGCGATAATAACGGGCCGCGCGAATATGCGCTATGTCAGCGGCTTCGGAGGCGAAGGCTGCGTTTATCTTTCGGCGGGACGCAGCGTATTCATAACCGATTCGAGATACACGGAGGCGGCCGCGAGGTCGACTTCGTTCGATATAGAACGCGAAAGCGCGTCGAGGAAAAGATGGGAAATACTGCAGCAATGCATTGATGCGGATAACGCGAAGCGTGTCGGCTATGAGGACCGCGAGATGCTTGTCAGTGAATTCGCGATGCTCAGGGAAAATATAACCGGCGTGGAGTTCGCGGCGCTCGGCGGAAGCGTTTCGGAGATGCGGCAGGTGAAAAAGCCGTTTGAGATCGGGGCGCTCAGAAAGGCCGAGGCTGTCGGAGACAAAGCGTTCGAAGCCATGCTCGGCAGACTGAAGCCAGGCATGACCGAACTCGAGGCGGCCGCCGAACTCGAATATGAACTGAGGAAAGCCGGCGGCGAAGGGACCAGCTTCGATACGATCATGGCGTCGGGCATTAATTCGAGCATGCCTCACGCGGTGCCGGGGAGGAAGGTCATCGAAAACGGTGATTTCGTCACGATGGATTTCGGATGCATGTACGGCGGATACTGTTCGGACATGACGAGAACGGTCGTGATCGGAAAAGCTTCTGACTGGCAGAAGGAGATATATTCTGTAGTGCTGGAAGCGAACCTCGCCGTTATCGAAAACGCCCGCCCGGGAATGACCGGGAAAGAGATAGACCATATCGCGAGAAAAATCATAGATGACGCCGGCTACGGGGAATATTTCGGACACAGTCTCGGGCACGGCATAGGGCTCGAGATCCATGAAGAGCCGAACTGCTCGCCGAACGACAATCGGAAGATCACCGCAGGTATGATCGAAAGCGATGAGCCGGGGATATATGTACCGGGGAAAGGCGGCGTCAGGATAGAAGATATGTTGTATTATACAGATACGGGGCTCGAGGTCGTCTCGAAGTCGCCGAAAGAACTGATCGAACTTTAGGAGGAAGACATGGACAGAGAAAACGCCTGGAAGAAGTATTCGGAAGAGGATATAAAAGCGGTATTCGATTTTTCGGAGGGCTACAAAGATTTCCTTACGAAATGCAAGACCGAAAGAGAAGCGGCCGATTTCGTTGCCGCCGAGATCGAAGCGGCGGGTTACAGGAATCTCGATAAACTGATAGAGGAGAAAACGCCGCTCAGGCCGGGCGACAGAGTATATGCGAACAACATGGGGAAGGGTATCGCGATGTATATCATCGGCTCGGAGCCGATAGAAAGCGGCATGAACATCCTCGGAGCTCATATCGATTCACCGAGGCTCGACCTCAAGCAGAATCCGCTGTATGAAGATACCGACCTCGCGCTCTTTGAAACGCATTATTACGGCGGCATAAAGAAATACCAGTGGACGACGCGTCCGATGGCTCTCCACGGGGTGTTCTGCAAGGAAGACGGAACGACAGTAAAGGTATCGGTCGGGGAAGATCCGGGCGACCCTGTCCTCGGAGTGTCCGATCTTCTGATCCATCTCGCCGACAAGCAGATGCAGAAGAAGGCATCCGTAGTCGTGGAAGGGGAAGATCTGAACGTACTGGTCGGGAGCATGCCGCTTGAAACAGAGGGCGAAGAAGGAAAGGACGAAGAAAAAGAGCCCGTGAAGGCGATGATCCTGAAGATACTGAAAGAAAAATACGGCGTCGAGGACGCTGATTTCGAGTCGGCGGAGCTCGAGATCGTGCCGGCGGGCCCGGCGCGAGATTACGGCCTCGACAGGAGCATGATCATGAGCTACGGCCACGACGACCGCGTCTGCGCATATCCTTCATACAAGGCAATGCTCGAGATAGAGGGCACTCCCGAACGGACATGCGTGTGCCTTCTGGTCGACAAGGAAGAGATCGGCAGCGTGGGCGCGACAGGCATGCATTCGAAGTTCTTCGAGACCGAGACGGCCGAGGTCATGAATCTCTGCGGCGAATATTCGGAGCTCGGGCTCAGGAGGGCGTTCAGGAATTCGAAGATGCTCTCATCGGACGTGAGCGCCGCGTTCGACCCGAACTATCCGTCGGTCATGGAAAAGAACAACTGCGCCTATCTCGGCAGGGGCCCCGTGTTCTGCAAGTACACGGGTTCACGCGGAAAATCGGGCTCGAACGACGCGAACGCGGAATATATAGCGAAGCTGAGAGCGATATTCAACGCCGATAACGTTTCGTATCAGACGGGCGAGCTCGGCAAGGTCGATATCGGAGGCGGCGGCACGATCGCGTACATCCTCGCGAATTACGGCATGGACGTAATAGACAGCGGCGTCGCGGTCCTGAACATGCACGCCCCGAACGAGATAATCAGCAAGGCGGATATTTACGAAGCGCTCAGAGGTTATGTATCGTTCCTGAAGAACATGAAATAGAGGAGAAGCATCAATGCATATCGGCGGAGATCTGAAGAATGTCTGCATCTTTTCGAATAATACGGAGCTGTCGAAGACTGCGGAGTCCATACTGAGAGACAAGTTCGCTGAGTCCGGCGTTGCAGCGGGAGAAACGCTCACTGACGACACCGATCTGCTCGTCGTGATCGGCGGCGACGGTTCGATGCTGTCCGCGATACACGAGTTCGACTTCCCGCCCGTCCCCGTGATCGGGATAAATACCGGCCACCTCGGATTTTTCCAGGAAATCGCGCCGGAGGACGTCGGTCTCCTGCTCGAGCGGTACCGTCAGGGCAAGTTCAGCATACAGAAGTCGCACGCTATCCGCGCGAAAATCTATACTGACGACGGGTGCGAGACTCTGGACGGCATGAACGAGATCGTCATTCGCGGCCCGCAGTCATATTCGACGCATCTCAATATTTTCATAGGAGACAGCTTTATTGAAAAATTCAGCGGCGACGGCATTCTCGTGGCGTCGTCCGCCGGATCGACCGCGTACAACTATTCGGTCGGCGGCGCAATAGTGGATCCCAGGATCAATGTCCTCCAGGTGACACCGATCGCTCCGATGAACACGACGGCTTACCGGTCGTTCATGTCAAGCATTATCCTTCCGCCGGACATGCAGCTCAATGTCGATCCGGAGTACAAGCATGATAAAGTGCTCTATGTGATGGATGACGGTTTCGAGCACAGGTTCGACGCGCCGACGCATATAACGATCGAGATATCGGATAAGGAGATCAGCCTTCTGAGACTCGAAGATTATGACTTCTGGAATAAAGTAAAGACGAAGTTCCTGTAAATATGGCTGAATTCAAGTATATAGTTACAAAAGAAGATCACGAAAATCAGCGCCAGGTAAAAGATCTGCTCCGGCGCGGTTTTTCGTTTTCATCAAGACTCAGGACCAAAATCAAAAAAGCCGATACTGTCAGGCTTAACGGAAAGCCGATGAAGCCTTACTGGATCCCGGAAGAGGGCGACGTAATAACCGTCGCACTGCCGCCCGAGGAGCCGAGCCATTACGAGCCGGAAGACATAGCGGTGGATCCGGTATATGAAGACGAGGATCTTCTCGTAATAAACAAGGCGCCGGGGTACACTGTCCATCCGACGAAGGGGCATCCCTGCCATACGCTCGCGAACGGCGTGATGAAGTATATGGAGGAGACCGGGCAGAGCTTCAGGATAAGATTCGTGAACAGACTTGACATGGATACGTCGGGGCTGGTCGTTCTCGGAAAAAACGCGTATGTCCAGGACAAGTTCGTCGAAGCAATGCACAAGGGCGATGTGAGCAAGATCTATATCGCTGCAGTAAAGGGCATCCTGGAGGAAGACGAGGGCACGGTCGATGCTCCGATAGGCAAGGCCGTGGACGACGAGGTCTGCAGGGCAGTGGTCGAGGGCGGCAAGAAAAGCGTTACGCATTACCGCGTGATCGAGCGCTTCGAAAAGGGATATACTCTGATCGAATTAAGGCTCGAGACCGGAAGGACGCATCAGATAAGGGTCCACATGAATTACATAGGCCACCCTGTCGTCGGCGACTTCCTTTACGGAGGTGACGCGCCGTGGCTGATAGACAGACAGGCGCTGCACGCGTCCCGGCTTATTTTCGATCATCCCGTTACAGGCAGAAAGCTCGATCTCAGTGCTCCTCTGCCGGAGGATATGGAATCGCTGTTAAATAAAATCAGATAAAAAAAGAACTGCCTCGCAGCAGTTCATTTTTTATTGGTCGGAGTGCGGAGACTTGAACTCCGGACCTCTGCGTCCCCGACACAGCGCGCTACCAAACTGCGCCACACCCCGTCGCAATAGATATAATAACATATTTTCGCAGTTATAAAAATATAATTTTCCAAAAGACTTAGGATGCTGGAATGATGTAAGTGCGAATTACTTGTGAATAATAAATTAACCTATAAGGTAAATTTGCGCATTGACACCTGTGCAAAACTGAAATATAAATAATTTACCGCACAGGTAAACTGAGAGGACGACAACTGAAAATCATTTACAAAACGAAAAAAACGGAAAAAGTCTGCACTGATTTTGGATTTGCAGGGAAAACCTATGGAGGCCCATGGCGGAAAAACTGCATCAGCGCATTCAGGAGATAGACGCTTCGGATAATGTTGAGATGATGGTGGAGTTCAGAATTGGCAGATGTCATCCTCTTTCGCAGAACAGAAAAGGCCAGTTCGCGGCAGATCTGGTACATCCGCACAGACTTGTATTTGAAAAGTCAGATGATGTCATAGAAGTCGCGAAAATAATTGAAATAATCGATTATCATTGAAGGGAGTATTATATATGATCAGCAGCAGGAGTATTATAGCGATCCCGCCCGGCGCAACTATAAAAGAACAGCTGAATGACAGGGGAATGAGTCAGAAAGAATTCGCCGCGCGCATGGATATGTCAGAAAAGCATATCAGCAGGCTTATAAACGGAGAAGTACAGCTCACTCCCGACATGGCGGTGCGTCTGGAGACAGTGCTCGGAGTTCCCGCGAGGTTCTGGAGCAATCTTGAAGCGGCCTACAGGGAGAAGATCGCAAAGGCAAAGGCAGAAAATTCTCTTGAAAAGGATACCGAGATCGCCGCTCGTTTTCCGTACGGAGAAATGTCAAGGCTGGGATGGGTGCCGCAGACGAATTCGTCAAAAGAGAGGGCAGCCAACCTCAGGAAATACTTTGAGGTCGCTGAACTTGATCTGCTTGAGGATTCACGGATAACGAATATCGCCTGCCGCCGTCTGGCCATAACGGAAAAAAGCGATCTGGCACTGATCGCATGGGCGCAGGAAGCAAAAATTATAGCGCGTGATATTGAAACTTGGCCTGTTAATATAAAAGGCCTCAAGTATTCAGTACCTTATATACGCGAAATGACTGCAGAAGCGCCGGAGGATTTTTTCCCCGAACTTGAAAAAATACTTGCGGAACACGGAATCGCGCTGGTCGTACTTCCACACCTGAAAGGGTCATTTCTTCACGGAGCGACGTTCATTGACGGAAAGAAAATCGTTACGGGACTTACCGCCAGGGGAAGAGATGCGGATAAGTTCTGGTTCAGCCTTTTTCACGAACTCGGGCATATAACGCTCGGTCATATAGGATTGACCGGAGGTACGACTGATGAAGATGAAAAGAAGGCTGACGCCTGGGCGGCGGATGCACTGATAGATCCGGGCAAATTTAAAATTTTTACTGAAACAGGCGACTTTTCCCGCCAGAGTGTCATTGAGTTCGCGGCGAAGCAGAGAATAGCGCCCGGGATCGTTGTCGGGAGACTGCAGCGTGAGCGCATGATCAAATATAATGTGCTGAATGATTTGAAGGAAAAGTATGTTATATCAATTACAGAAAAGAAATCGTGAAAAAATGTCCCTGCGCTTATCACGCAGGGACATGCTTATTATCGAAACTTATATTTAGAAATTGATAGTCGCTTCAGAGAATGTCACGGCTTTTCCGCTCATCTTGATACGGTCGCCGATCTGCTTGCAGTACAGCGTGCCGCCGCGTGGGCTTGCCTGATAGGCTACCAGGTCGTCCTGGCCGGATGCCTTTACCCAGTACGGGATAACATGGCAGTGTCCGGAGCCGCATACAGGGTCTTCAGTTACGTTCAGCTTAGGAGCGAAGGAACGCGATATACAGTCGTAATCACCCGAGCCTTTTGCTGTAATATGGAACAGGAGTCCGTCAAGCTTCTCGATTTTAGAGGTATCCGGCTCGAAGTTCCTGACCTTGTCTTCACCGTCGAGTACGCAGAGCAGGTCACGACCCATATAAGCCGCTACAGGTCTTACGCCGCCGCATGCCTCTTCCATAGCGTCTGTCACAGGCACTTCCTTAAGGTCATACGCTGGGAAGTCCATCTCGTAAAGATCGCCCTTGCGGTCTACGATAAGTTCTCCGCTCATCGTATCGAAGGATACCGATTTCATATCAGGCTCGAAATAGTTCATCAGTGCATATGCAGTTCCCAGAGTCGCATGTCCGCAGAGATCGATCTCGCCGCCCGGTGTGAACCAGCGCAGTTTATATTTACCGTCACCTGTCTTTACCGTGAACGCTGTCTCCGACAGGTTGTTCTCGATAGTGATCTTCATCATGAGTTCTTCCGGCAGGAAATCTCCTTCGAGCACGCATACAGCGGCCGGGTTCCCGTGGAATACTTCGTCAGTGAATGCGTCGACTACATACTGTTTCAGTTTCATGTCTGTTACCTCCTGTACAAATGTATTTATAATACGCTGTTTATTGCTTTCTGTGATTTAATACTACACCCGCGGCCCGCTCGGTACAATACAATAATTGTGCGGCGTACGCATTTGTGCTATTCTTGAATCAGAAACATACGGAGGTGCATCATGCCTGTAAATTCATTTGACGATTATCCGATGACATGGAAACCGACACTCGAAAGAAAAAGCCGGTCGCTGTACAAGGAGCTTGCCGCGGCGCTGGAGCGGGATATCAGGTCCGGGGCGCTGCTGCCCGGGACGAAAATGCCGCCCATGCGCGAACTCGCCGACTACCTTGATATCAACGTGAGCACGGTCTCGCGGGCATTCAGGCAGTGCGAGATGGCAGGACTGCTGTCATCAAAAGTCGGGAGCGGGACGTTCGTGCCGTACGATGTGATGATAAGCGGAAGGATGGTGGAAGATGAAGACGCGTTTCCGGATGAAGGCGGCGTGATAGACATGGGCGCCACAGTGCCCGAACCTTCCGGCAATGCGGCTCTGATGCGCATGACGCGGGAGATATTCGCGGAAGAAGGGGCAGAAAAGCTGTTCGGATTCCCGGGCGCGTCGGAAACTGCCTGGCAGAGATCCGCGGCATCGATGCTGATGGAGCGGTGCGGGATGCATGCCGATCCGCGGGATATTCTCACTACCGAGGGCGGGCAGAACGCGATAACGGGTCTTCTTGCTTCAATGTTCAGCCCCGGCGACCGAATCGCCGTGGAGGACCACACATATCCGGGGATAAAGTCCGCCGCCTCGATGTTCGGGCTCCATCTCGTGCCTGTTCCCGCAGATGAGCATGGCATGATACCGGACGCTCTCAGACTCGCCTGCGGACGTGACAGGATACGCGGCGTCTATCTCGTGACGGCTACGAACAATCCGACTACGGTGACTATGCCCGAAGGCAGAAGAAAGGAGATCGCCCGCATAATAAGCGAAGAAGACTGTTTCCTAATAGAAGACGGGACATATCAGCTGATGAAACCGGGAATCAGAGCGATGTCGGACATGATACCCGGGCGCAGCGCGTATATCCTGACGATATCGAAGGTCATTGCGCCGGGGCTGAGGATCGCGTATCTGGCATTGCCGCACGCGTATACGCGGCGCGTGAGCGACGCGCTCTACAGCATAAATATATCCGCAGTCCCGATGATGGCCGAGCTTGCCGCGAGAGTGGCGGCGGCAGGCGAATTTGAAAATATTCTTGAGGGTCACAGGAAACATACCGAGCAGCGGAACGCAGTCGTCGGAAGATATCTTCCGCCTCAATTCTGCAAAGGAGGCGGGTCCGATATATTTCGGTGGCTCCTTCTTCCTTCCGGCATGACCGGATCGCAGTTTGCCGAAGAATGCGAGCAGCACGGCGTTATCGTTTTCCCGGCCGAAAAATTCGCGGTCGGCAACACGAAGCCGCTGCCCGCGGTCCGTCTCTCCATCTGCGCTCCGGAAAGCATCGATGATCTGGAAAAAGGAGTGCGGACAGTCAGCGAACTGATGAACAGGGGAAGATGATCCCCGCACGGCTTACCGTCCGGACAGTTTTCCGAACTCGTCCACCAGCCCGGCGAACACTTTCATCGCGTTATCGACGGGCTCCGTGCTGCTCATGTCCACGCCGGCTATTTTGAGGAGCTCGATCGGATAGTCGCTGTTCCCTGATTTCAGGAATCCGATATAATTTTCGGCTGCTTCTCCCGGGCGGCCGATTTCGTTATATTCGTTTATTATCCTGTCGGATATCGCCGCTGCGGCGGAATATCCTGTCGCGTACTGATAAACGTAGTACGCGTTATAGAAATGAGGTATGCGCGACCATTCGTATTTTATGAGACCGTCATGCGTGAGCGCGCTCCCGTAGTATTTCGTGTTCAGTCTGTCGTACTCTTCGCACAGAGATGCCGCCGTAAGCTGCCCGCCGCTTTCGACCGTCTCATGCGCCCAGTGCTCGAATTCCGCGAACATTGTCTGACGGAACAGTGTGGTCCTGAACGCTTCGAGATGCATGTTCAGGAGATACCGCTTCATCTCTTCATCCGTCTCATTCGCGATGAGGTATTTCATCAGCAGGTTCTCGTTTACTGTAGACGCTACCTCGGCCGTGAAGATCGAGTGGCTCCCGTATGCGAACGGCTGAGTCTCGCGCGTGTACAGTGAATTCATGGAGTGTCCCATCTCGTGGATCACTGTGAAGACGTCCTGCAGCGTATCGTTGTAATTGCACAGGATGAACGGCTTGCTGGCGTAGCTTCCGAAACTGTACGCGCCGCTGCTTTTCCCCTCATTCTCGTAAACGTCGATCCATCCGTCCGCGAAACCCGCCTTCATGCGCCTGATATAATCTTCTCCGAGCGGCGCGAGCGCGCGTTCGATGATCCCGAGCGCCTCCTCGTACGGCACGACTCTGTCCGGCACATCGACGAGAGGCGTATAGATGTCATACATCATGAGATCGTCTGTTCCCAGCAGGTCCCTGCGCATCGATATGTACCGGTGCATGACAGGAAGATTCTCATTCACGGCTTTTACGAGGTTGTCGTAAACGGCCTCGGGGATATTGTCCCCGTAAAGCGCGGCCTCGCGCGCGGAGGAATAATGTCTCAGCTCCGCTGTCGTGCAGTCGGTTTTCACGCTGTAGTTATATGTCGACGCTATGGTGTTTATCAGTGATTTATATGTATTGTAGCAATGCTCGTATGCCTGTTTTCTGACGGCGCGGTCTTTCGACTGCATGAATGTGATGTAGTTGCCGTGCGTGAGCTCGACCTCTTCGCCGTTCCCGTCGGTGATGGTCCCAAATTTGATGTCGGCGTCGTTTATCATGCGGAATATGTCTGAAGAAGCCTGAGTGAGCTCGCTGAATCTCGCCATGAGGTTTTCTTCTTTTTCAGAAAGGACGTGATCCTTCTCGCGGAACATGCGCTCGAGCTCGAATCTGTATGTTTCGAGTTCCGGCTCTTCGTCCATGAAGCCGAAGATCTCTTCCCTGTCGTGGGAGAGGAGTTCCGGGGAGATAAACGCGATCTGAGCCGACAGCTGCGCGAACATCGACATCGCCCTGTCGCACATCGCCTGATATTTCTCGCGCCGGTTGTCCTCGTCACGGCGCATCATCGCGTATACGATGACGTTCTCGGCGGTGAGATTTATGCTGTCGGAAAGCCGGAGGACCTCAAGCAGAGTCTTCGCACTGCTGCCCACGCGGCCTTTATATCCCGTGAGTTCGCGGACCCTGTCCTTCACCGAAAGAAGGTCGGATTCCCATTTCTGTTCGTTCGGATACATCGATTCGAGGTCCCATTTATATTTATTTTCTATCTCGTTTCTCTGTCTGATTTTTTTGGCCATACGCGCCTCCGCTGTTCATTTACATAGTTGTTTTATTGATGTAAAATATGTTTGATTATATCATATTGTGTGATAGAGTAAATGTTAGCGGACTGTAAACAGAACGTAAAGGAATTGTAATATGGACAACCGGCCGATCGGCTTTTTTGACTCGGGTCTCGGGGGACTGACGAGCATCCCGCCTATGATGAGGAGACTCCCGCATGAGAAAATTATATATTTCGGAGATACAGCCAGGACGCCGTACGGCTCGAAAGCGGTCTCGACTATAAAGAATTTTTCAATGCAGATAGCCGATTTTCTGGTAAAGCAGGACGTGAAGATGATCGTCATAGCGTGTAATACTGTGAGTTCCACGTGCCTAGACGATCTGTCGCGTGAATATCCGGATATCCCGATCGTCGGCATCATCGGACCGGCGGCGAAGCGCACGGCGAAGTCTTGCTCCGAGGACAGCCAGGTCGGCGTCATCGGTACAAAGGTCACGATAGCGTCGCATGCCTACAAGGACATGATAAACAGCATCGACCCGGATCTCGATGTCTACGAAACGGCCTGCCCGGCATTTGTGCCGCTGATAGAAGAGGGAATAATAAACAGCGACATCATGGACCTCACCATACGTCATTATATGGACGATTTCGTCCTTGAAAACAGGATAGACACGCTCGTGCTCGGCTGCACGCATTATCCGCTGATCAGGCCGAACATCGAACGCATATATCCTGATATAAAAATAATAAATCCTTCGGAAGAGATCGTGGGAACAGTTGACGATATACTGACCGAGCGCGACATGCATTCCGGCCGGTCAGTGACGGACAATGATTTCTATGCGAGCGATCTTTCCGAGAACTTCGTGAATATGATCGAAAAGATCATGAGCGGGTCCGACGTGTCCGCGAATGTGAAGTTCAAGAACCTGGAGATCGGAAAAGTGTAAGGACAGGATGGTGCCCCATGGAACTGCAGGAGCTACTGGAAATTCTCGAAATAGGCGATCCCTCGGATTTTGAGTATTTCGAGGATTTTGCGGAGATAGTAGAATATGACGAGGAGATACCGGCGGATACTCTGAACGATTTCTTCAGCCAGGCCGACAGCGATACTGTCGCCGAACTCATAGTGAGTTATTTCGAGGATCTGCTCGACGCCATACCGGACAGAGAGACCGACATGTATATGCTGCTAGATAATATCAAGCTCGAGCTGTCCGGACTCGCGAAGAACGCGGAAGATGAGGACGGTCTGAAACAGTTCACAGATGAACTGTACAGATTCAGACAGTGGTATACATCGGAATCCGAGGTCGGATGCACGGACCGGGAGACGGGGGATGTGATCACAGGCACGCTCATGGATGCCGTAACGCTTGCGCGTCTTGAAAACGTCGGGCAGGGCGAATATGACTACGATTTTTCCGGCTGCCTTGATTACGAGCTGGACGAATATATCATGGATATCGCCGCGATGGCGGACAAGAGCGATCCGGACGATATTCTCAGCGAGGGGTATGTGCCGGACGATTACGATGAGTAGGTGACAGACGGAGGAAAGAAACGACATGAACATAGATGAACGCATTGCTGAGAAATATGACGCGGAAGCTCTGAAAGCCGCTTTTGAAGAAAACGATCCGACGGATCTTCCGGACGGATATATCAGAATGACCGCGGGCCACGGCGGAGAATCGTATCTCATTACGAAATACGAAAAGACATTGCTGATAGATACAGGCATGGCATACTGCGGAGATAAACTGGTGGAAAATATCAGGCATGCGCTCGGCGGGAGAACGCTTGACGTAGTGGTGCTGACGCACACTCACTACGATCATATCGGCGCGCTCCCGTTTATTATTGAGGAGTTCCCGGAAGCCGAGATATGCGGTTCCGCGTACGGGCAGTATGTATTCACGCGTGACGGCGCGAAGAGAATGATCCGCGCGATGTCTGAGAACGCCGAGAAATTGTACGGAGATCCGGAAAAGGGCAATGCGTCGAAGCAGGGATTCAGGATCACCAGGGCGCTCGCGGACGGCGAGGCGGTCGGTCTCGGGGCAGATAAGGACGGGAACAGCGGGCTGGTGCGCGCCATAGAGTGCAAGGGACATACAGACTGCAGCATGGCCTATATGATCGAGCCCGACATGGTGCTGTTCTCCTCTGAAAGCACAGGCATCATCCAGGAATGGGACAGTGCCGAAGTGAGCATCATGAAAAAATACGAGAATATGTCTGTCTCGCTGGAGAAGTGCAGATCGCTCGGGGCGCGGAGGATAGTGATACCGCATTACGGCATACTGCCCCCGGAATATAAGGACGCTTACTGGGATATCTATGAATGGTGCGCGAAAGACGAGCGCGATTTTATCGGCGCCCTCGTGGAGAAGGGATGCCGGCCTGATGAAATACTCGCCGCCTACACCGAAAGGTGCTGGGATCCGAAGCGGGAGGAGGAAACACCGAAAGCGGCGTTCGACGAGAACGCGAAGAACGTGATAAAAGTATATCTCGAATATTTCGGCATGACTGAGAAATAGAAGACCGGAGGGAAATATGATCGAAATACGAAAGCTGAAATGCGGCGTAAGAGTCGCGATGGAATATATCGATGAGGTGCAGTCAGTATCTCTCGGTATTTGGGTACACGCCGGAAGCGGATTCGAAGGAAAGTCGAATTCCGGCGTTTCTCATTTTATCGAGCACATGATGTTCAAGGGAACGGGAAAACGCAGTGCAATGGAGATCTCCCGCGACATGGACGCTATGGGGAGCCGCATGAACGCGTTCACCGGAAAGGAAGCGACCTGCTATTATTTCAAGTCGCTGAGTTCGAATGCGGAAAAATCGCTGGACATCCTGCTTGACATGTTCACCGATTCGCAGTTCGACGAAGAGGAGATGGAGCGCGAGCGCAGGGTCATTTACGAGGAAATGAAAATGTCGAACGACGACCCGGCCGACTGCTGCATCGAGACGATAATGAAGAATGTGTTCAGGGGCACGCCTCTGAGTTCTCCTGTGCTCGGGACGGAGTCCTCGCTCGGGAAGACAGGGCGGCGTACGATACTGAATTATATAAAGAAACAGTATACCTGCGACAGCATCGTGGTATCTGTCGCCGGCAATTTCGATAAGGACGCGATATGCGAAAAACTGGAGACTGCGTTCGGAATATTCGCGGAGGAAAAACCGGCATACGGATATGAGCCCGGCCCGTACGAGCCGTCATTCCGCGTGAAGGTAAAGGACATCGAGCAGAGCCATATCGCTCTTGCCGTGAAGAGTCTTCCTGTCTATGACGACGATTACTTCAAAGTCGCGGTGTTTTCCGAGATACTCGGAGGCAGCATGAGCTCGCGCCTGTTCCAGAATATCAGGGAGCGCAAGGGCCTCGCGTATACGGTATATTCCTCGAACGCGTCGTTCGAAAACGACGGGATCTTCTACATCTACGCTGCGGTCGCGCATGACAGGATCGGCGCCGCGGTGCGCGGAGTCAGGGAAGAACTCGAGGAACTCGGCAGCTCGGACGTCGGGCAGGATGAACTCTCGAAAGCGAAGGAGCAGCTCAAGAGCGGATTCATTTTCGGACTTGAGAACGTGAACTCGATGATGTTCAGGAACGGCCGCGAAGTCCTGAGAAGGGGCTCGGTGATACCGCAGGAGGAAATACTGGAAGGAGTGGACGCGGTCACGGCGGGCGACGTGTCGCGCATTGCCGAAAAACTGTGCGACATGGACAGTTACAGCGCCGCGGCCGTTACGAACCGCAGGGTGGAACTGAGGAGAATGGTGAAGAGATGAAAATCAGGCTGATAACGAAAAGCGGGACAGTCCCCGCGTACGAGACGGAAGGTTCGGCGGGGATGGATATTAAAGCAATGCTGGACAGCCCTGTCACTATACTTCCGGGCCGCCGCGCATTGATACCCACGGGGCTTTATATAGAGCTCCCGCCCGGGTATGAGGCTCAGATAAGAGCGAGGAGCGGTCTTGCCATAAAGAAGGGCATATGCCTTTCGAACGGCGTCGGCACTATTGACAGCGACTATCGCGGCGAGATAGGTGTCGGACTTGTGAATCTGGGCGAGGAACCGTTCACTGTGAATGACGGCGACCGCATAGCTCAGATGGTGATCGCGAGATATGAGCGTGCCGAATTCGATGTAACGGACGAACTGGATGAAACTGAGCGCGGAGCCGGAGGCTTCGGACATACCGGTGTTTGATCAGAAGGGGAGAATACATTGAGCAGGAAAACGAAAAAGAAGGAAGATATCTTCTTCGGGATGTTTGTGGAATTCGCCGAAAAGATAAGAGAGGCCGGGAAGCTGTTTCTGGAACTCTGCGAGGATTTTTCAGACGTGGAAGACAGGGTCGCGGACATGAAAGTGCTCGAGACCGAGTGCGACATGGAAGCGCATAAGATCCTGAAGATGCTTCAGGAATCTTTCATTACGCCGTTCGACCGTGAGGATATATATTCCATAACAAGGACGATGGACGAGATAGTGAACTGCCTTGAGGAAGTGTCGAACAGGTTCATTGTCTTCGATATCAGGGAGATCAGGCCCGACGCGGTGGATCTCGCGAGGACCGCGGAGCGCGCCATAGAAGAGCTCGTTACGCTGTTCAGGCACCTGAGCGAGATAAAGAAAAACACGATAGCGATGGAACAGATCATAGAAGTGAACAGGATCGAGAATGAGGGAGACCTGATTTTCCGGAAGGCCATGTGGGATCTGTTCCGCAATGAAACCGACGCGATAGAACTGATAAAGTGGAAGCACCTTTATGAACAGATGGAGCAGTCCATAGATCAATGCGAGGCTGTCGCGAATATCCTTGAAGGTGTTGTCATGAAGTACGCGTAGAGTTTTATTGGAGAAGTCGGATTATATGGTAAGCGGAATAATCATAGCGGTGATAGCGGTCGCGTATCTGTTTGACTTCATCTCGGGCTTTCACGATACCGCGAATGCGATAGCGACGTCAGTATATACGAAAGCACTGACAGTGGACAAGGCGATACTGCTTGCCACCGTAATGAACTTAATAGGAGCGATGGTCAGCGAGAAGGTCGCGATGACGATCTCGAAGGGTCTTATAAATGTATCGCTCGCGCAGCATGTGATACTCGCCGCGCTGTTCGGCGCGGTCGTATGGGATCTCATAACGTGGTGGCTCGCGATCCCGAGCAGTTCATCGCATGCGCTTATAGGAAGTCTCGTGGGAGCCACGATGGTTTCCACGATGTCCACGAAGACCGTCATATGGAGCGGCGTCGTGTATAAAGTGATCATACCGCTGTTCATGTCCCCGATGATAGGTTTTGCCATAGGGTATATCGTCATGAAGCTCGTGTTCCACGTGTTCGCGGACATGCCGAAGAACCGTGTCGACAGAGGATTCCTGAAAGCCCAGATATTCTCCTCGGCTTTCGTGGCATATTCGCACGGCAATAATGACGCGCAGAAAACGATGGGCATCATCACTCTGGCGCTCATAAGCTGCGGCATGCTGGACCCGTCTTCCGGGGTGCCGCTGTGGGTGAAGATAACCTGCGCCTGCGCGATGGCGCTCGGCACGTTCACCGGAGGAAGAAGGATAATGAAGACGATGGGCGGGGGAGTCACTAAGCTCGAGCCTTCGAGCGGATTCGTCGCTCAGACCGCGTCCGCGGTCGTAATAGAAACGATGTCACAGCTCGGCATACCCGTGAGCACGACCCAGGTCATCACCACGTCCATCATGGGCGCCGGCAGCGCGAAACGCGCGACATCGGTAAAATGGGGCATTGCGAAGAACATACTTGTGGCATGGTTCGTAACGCTGCCGATGGCGATGGCGCTCGGCGGAGGATTTTGCTACATTATCGATTTGTTCGTATGAGGAAACGAAATGATCGGCAGAACTGATATCGAAAAATACGAAGATGAAAGGCTTTCGGAGTTCGCGTGCCGCGCGTCGGAATCGAAAGGACGGCGCGTGGAAGAGCCTCAGTGCGAGTACCGCACGGTGTTCCAGCGTGACAGGGACAGGATAATCCACTCCAAATCCTTCAGAAGGCTGATGCATAAGACGCAGGTCTTTCTTTCACCGGAAGGAGATCACTACAGAACGCGGCTCACTCACACTCTGGAAGTCGCTCAGATATCGAGGACGGCGGCAAGAGCGCTCGCTCTGAATGAAGATCTGACGGAGGCTGTTTCTCTCGGCCACGATCTCGGACATACTCCGTTCGGGCATACTGGGGAAAAGATCCTTGATTCGATCCACCCGGGCGGGTTCAGGCACAACGTGCAGAGCCTCAGGGTCGTGGATCTCCTGGAAGAGCATAACGGGAAGCGCGGCATGAATCTGACATACGAGGTGCGTGACGGGATACTGAACCATACCGGAGATGATCTGCCGTATACTCTCGAAGGACAGATCGTACGCATCTGCGACAGGATCGCATATATAAATCACGATATCGACGATGCGATACGCGCCGGCGTAATCAAGGACGAGGATCTGCCGGTGTCTTCCGTCCGGACCCTCGGACGCACGCACAGCGAGAGGATAAATACACTGGTCGGCGACCTGATCCGGGAGAGCGACGGAAAGGACAGGATCGCGATGAGCGCCGCGGCTTACGGAGAGATGGATAAGCTCAGGGATTTCATGTTCGAGCACGTATATCTCGACCCGGAAGTAAAAAAAGAAGAAGATCTGATCAGAGCTGAAGAAATCATCGTTTCTCTGTATAATTATTATCTGAAGCGTCCGGAGCGTCTTCCCGAGGAATTCAGGGCGATGATGACGGAATTCGATACGAATACGCTTGTAAAGGATTTCGTAGCGGGAATGACTGACAGATACGCTATCAACCTCTATCAGAAAATATTCAGGCCGGAAAGGCGCCGCGCGAGAAGAGAAGAGCGCAGAAAAAAATTTTTCGGACCGGGAAAGTAATCCGCCCGACGGCGTCATATAAAAAAATATGAAAAGCAGCGACGCCGTAGAGGAAATCAAAAGGAGAGTCGACATCGTCGATGTCGTAGGCAGGGTAGTCCAGTTAAAAAAAGCAGGTTCTAACTTCAAGGGGCTGTGTCCTTTTCACCGTGAAAAGACACCGTCTTTTGTGGTATCGGAATCAAGGCAGACATTCCACTGCTTCGGCTGCGACAAGGGCGGAGACGTATTTACTTTCATCGAGGAATATTACAATGTCGGATTCAGGGAGGCGCTCGAGCGTCTCGCCGACGAATGCGGCGTGACTATAGACAGATACGATTCCGGAAATGCCGCGAGATATGATGAATATTACGACATAAACCGGCAGGCCGCGAAATTCTTCTACATGGCATTCCAAAAACCCGGAAATCCCGGGAGGGAATACATGAAGTCGCGCGGCATTGATGACGAGACCCTCAAGACGTTCGGCATCGGCTACGCCGATGACTCGGGCACCGGACTGTACCAGTACATGAAGCATATCGGGATCGACGAATCGAAAATGCTGGAAGTCGGGCTGATATCACAGTCCCGCGGAAGGATCTTCGACAGATTCAGGAACCGGGTGATGTTCCCGATTTTCAATACTCGCGGGAAGATCGTCGGCTTCGGAGGGCGCGATATAACAGGGGAGTCCCAGGCGAAATACATCAATTCGAGCGAATCGGATGTATTCAAAAAACGGCATAACCTGTACGGCCTGAACAACGCAAGGCAGGATATCGGCCGCGGGAAACGAGCGATCGTAGTCGAGGGATACATGGACGTTATCGGACTGTATCAATGCGGGGTGCGCAATGTATGCGCTTCTCTCGGCACGGCCCTTACGGATGAACAGGCGAGGCTGCTCAGGCGGTATACGAACAATGTCGTCCTATGCTATGACTCGGACGAAGCGGGAAGGAGAGCGGCGCTGCGCGGAATAGACGTACTGAGGAAGGCCGGCGCGAAAGTGACCGTCATGCACGTGACGGAAGGCAAGGATCCGGACGAATACGTAAAAGTAAAGGGAAGGGACGGATTCCTGAAACTCGCGGACGACGCGATGCCGTCCGCCGAATACAAGTTCAGGAGCATTGCCGAAAAATACGATACGGATACGCCCGAAGGGCGGATAGATTTCATGAAGGAGGCTGTCGTATTCCTGAAATCCATGAGCCCGGTCGAGGCTGACATATACATACGGCGCCTGTCCGAAGAATACAGCATTTCCGAAGCCGCTGTCAGGCGCGAGATGGATTCGGTCAGCACGAAACACAGCGTGCAGCCGGTAAAGCGCGAACGCGCCCCCGCGAGGGACAGCCTCAGCAATGCCGAACGCATGATAATAAGGATAATGCTCGTTGAAAGCGTGTATTTTGAAAGGAAAGATGAATTTTCTGAGTATATGGAAAGCGCGGCGGGTAAGAGTATTCTTGCGGCGATGAGTGAAAATTACGAGACCGGAAAAGAATTTGACATAAATAAAATTATTGACTACTTAGAGGATACGGATGAAAACGCGGCGGATGTTATGAAAAAACTGACGCAGTCGTCTCTTCCGGTCGGAAATATAAGGCAGGTCTACGAAAACTGCGTGGACAGCATGAAACTCGACAAATTACAGAAACGGGAGCATGAGCTTCTCGGAGCCATGGAGATGGCCGAGGGGACGAGCGGCATCCCTGTTGATAAATTATTCAGTGAACTTGCTGATGTCAGAGCGAAAATCACGGCTGTGAAAGAAAAGAGGAGAATCTGATTTGAGTAGCGAAGAAAAGGTAACGAAAAAGAATAACACGGAAAGTACGGAAACTAAGACCGTCTCGGAGCCGAAGAAGGCTTCCGCCGGAAGCGCGGCTTCCAGACCGAAAGCGGATAAGGAGAAAAAGACTTCCGCAGCTAAGTCAGGGAGCTCCGCAGCCGCAGAGAAGTCATCTTCTTCCGGAAAGAAGACCGCCGCAAAGAGCGCGTCTTCAAAGAAAAAAGCCGCCGGATCCGGCTCAAAGGCCGCTGCGGAGAAAACAGCGGCCGTAAAAGAGAAGGCCGTGCCGGCCGACGCGGAAAAAAGCGCTGAGAATGATAAAGAGCCGAAGGCTCCGCTCAGCGTGGATGAATACGTCGCTCTGTTCACGAAGCAGGCGAAGGACAAAAAGATCTCATATAACGCCATCGGCGACGAGCTGGAGCAGGTCGAACTCGATAAAGACCAGATAGATGAAATATATGAACGCCTCATGTCGTCGGGCATAGAGATCATATCTGAGGAAGAACTGGAAGATTTCGATATCGACGAAGATGATAAGCCCGAGGAAGAGGAAGCGGTCAGAGAAGCGCGCAAGAAGGGCAAGAAAGAGATAGAACTGGAGAGCACGCTTCCGAAGAACGTTTCGGTAGACGATCCCGTAAGGATGTATCTGAAGGAGATAGGCAAGGTGCCTCTGCTCACCGCCGAAGAGGAGATAGAGCTCGCGAAGAGGATGGAAGCCGGTGACGAAGAAGCGAAGAAGAAACTGTGCGAAGCGAATCTGAGACTCGTCGTCAGCATCGCGAAGCGGTATGTCGGTCGTGGCATGCTGTTCCTCGACCTCATCCAGGAAGGCAACCTCGGTCTCATCAAGGCTGTGGACAAGTTCAACTGGCGCAAGGGCTTCAAGTTCTCGACGTATGCGACATGGTGGATAAGGCAGGCCATCACGAGATCCATCGCCGACCAGGCGAGAACGATCAGGATCCCGGTCCATATGGTAGAAACCATAAACAAACTTATGAGGATCCAGCGTCAGCTGCTGCAGAAATACGGACGTGAACCGACTCCGGAAGAGATCGCGGCCGAGATGGACATTTCCGTCGAGAAGGTCCGCGAGATACTGAAAATCGCTCAGGAGCCGGTATCGCTCGAGACTCCTATCGGCGAGGAAGAAGACTCGCATCTCGGAGACTTCATCCCGGATGACGACGTCCCGTCGCCGTCGGAAGCAGCCGCGAACACCATGCTCAGGGAGCAGCTGTTCGAAGTGCTCGAAACACTGACTGAAAGAGAGCAGAAGGTACTGAAACTCAGATTCGGCCTGGAAGACGGCAGGACGCGCACGCTCGAGGAGGTCGGACGCCAGTTCGACGTCACAAGGGAGCGCATCAGACAGATCGAGGCGAAGGCGCTCAGAAAGCTCAATCATCCGAGCAGGAGCAAGAAACTGAAGGATTATCTGGAGTAGTGACAATGCAGCTTACTCCCAGACTTGAAACAATTTTCCGCGAGATCGCCCCGGGCGAGACCGCGGCGGATATCGGGACGGATCACGGATACATCCCGATTTTCCTTAAACAGAAAGAAATATCGGAAAAAGTGATCCTTACGGACATCAGCAGTGCGTCTCTCGAAAAGGCTGTAAAGAACGCTGAACGTGCGGGCATCTCGGACGGGCTGATATTCAGGACGGGCGACGGACTCGGTCCTGTAGGGCCGTCTGAAGTGGACGACATAATAATCGCGGGAGTCGGCGGAGAGCTCATGGTCTCGATGCTGGCGGAAGATCTCCCCAAGAGCAGGACGTTCAAGAAATATGTATTCCAGCCGAGATCGAAGGCCGGTACGCTGAGACGGTTCCTCGCCGAAAACGGTTTCTTCATAGCAAGAGAGCAGCTTGCGGAGGAACGGGGACGGATCTGTCAGGTCATCACCGCTCTTCCGGAGCGGTACGATGGCAGGGATCCGGAAAAGGCGGAACGGATCCGTAAGGAATACGCCGGCGATTCGGAGATCTTCGGCCGTTATCCGGAGGCGGGAGCCGGCGATATCGAATGGGAAGCGCCTGTGACGCTCCTGCACACGAGAGAAGGACTCGCGGAAGAATTTTTCCTCGCGAGACTTGAAAAGGAAAAGACGAAGCTTGCCGGCATTGCCGGAAAAAAGGAATATGACGGAAAAATAATGTCGGAAGCGGCCGGGAACACTGCATATCTCAGAAGACTACTGGCCGGGACCGGAGCGGACGGAGAATGACATGAAATACACAGATGTGATAAATGCTGTCGAGACGGCGGCGCCGCCGGAACTCGCGGAATCGTGGGACAGCAGCGGCGTGCAGATATTCACGGGAAACAGGAATATATCGAGGATACTGACGACTCTCGATATCGATGAGGACGTCGTGGCGGAAGCGGTCACGAAGGAATGTGACATGATAGTGTCGCATCATCCGCTGCTTTTCGGCGGGATCGGCAATATCGACGCGGATGATCCGCTCGGGAATATGGTGTTAGGGCTCATAAAGAACGATATAAGCGTTTATTCGGCCCATACGTCGTTCGATTCGGCGCCGGAGGGCAATAATGTTTATCTCGCGAAAAAACTCGGCTTATCGAAAATCAGGCTGTCGAGGGACGAAGATAACGGGGTGACCGGCGCGGTCAGCGAGACAGCTTCCGACGGTGTGATCACTCTGAAGGATCTTATCGGCATTGCTGAAGAACGTCTCGGGCTGCGCGCGGGATACTGTTCAGCAGAAGGAAATCCGGATGCCGTGGTGAGGAAGATCGGTATCTGCACCGGAGCGGGATTCGATTTCATTGAGCAGGCGAGGCGGGAAGGCTGTCAGGTCCTCATAACCGGCGACGTAAAGCATCATCAGGCGATGGAAGCGAAGCAGGACGGCATTGCCGTGATCGATGCCGGACACTGGGGGACGGAAAAATCGTTCGCCGAAAACATGGCGTCTCAGCTCCGCGCATTGATCGCTGACGTGGAAATAATAGAATCAGATGTAAATACAGACCCGTTTATGGTATAATAGCAAAGTTTGATATCGGGCAGATATACGGTCGCGTGCCTTATGGCATGAGGAAAGTCCGGGCTCCGCAGGGCATGGATGCCGGATAACGTCCGGCGCGGGAGACCGTAGGGAAAGTGCAACAGAAACATTCCGCCGAAACAGTACGGCTGTGGCAAGGTTGAAATGGCGAGGCAAGAGCTCACCGGCGGCGCAGAGATGCGCCGGCCGTGTAAACCCCATCCGGAGCAAGACCAAGACAGGGCGTTGAGTGCGGCGGCCCGTCGCCGCCCGGAAGGTAGGTCGCTGGAGCCGGTCAGCAATGGCCGGCCAAGATAGATGATCGTTTAATACAGAACCCGGCTTATTTTCTGCCCGATATTATTATTAACGGAGTTTTTATGCCGGAAATAAGTGAGAATAAAAAGGGCGGCATGCCCGTGAAAAAACTGTTTCTGTCGAAGTAATGAGGATCATTTCGATTACGGCGCAGTTTTTTTATAATACTGCCGTAAGGGTGTTATAAGGTGATTTTGGCAATATGAATGATGTGCCCAAAAAAACCGGAAATTGCCGGATGCGGTGTGTGAAGCGGCGGTCTTGATGGTATAATTATATAGTTATGCATTGAAAGTAACATTTGCAACAGGGGAGCGAAAGTATAATGAAACTTGGAATAGATGTCGGATCAACAACTGTAAAACTTGTTCTGCTGGACGATGAAAACAATATCCTGTTCAGCAGATACGACAGGCATATGTCGAACGTGCTCGACAAGGCGTCCGAGATGATGCAGGAGCTTTACGACGAGTACGGCGATATCGATGTGAATGTGGTCATTACCGGTTCCGGCGGACTGTCGCTTTCGAAGATAGTCGGCGTATATTTCGAGCAGGAAGTAATATCGTGCTCAAAGGCCGTCGAGACACTCATACCGCAGACGGACTGTGCGATAGAACTCGGCGGGGAAGACGCAAAGATCACTTTTTACGGTCAGACGATCGAGCAGAGGATGAACGGGACATGCGCCGGAGGCACGGGAGCGTTCATCGACCAGATGGCTATCCTGCTCAATACCGACGCGGCCGGCATGAACGAAGCCGCGAAGAATATGAAGATGATATATCCGATCGCCGCGCGCTGCGGCGTGTTCGCGAAGACGGACATCCAGCCGCTTATAAACGAAGGCACGTCGATCGAAGATCTTTCCGCTTCCATATTCCAGGCTGTGGTAAATCAGACAATCAGCGGACTCGCATGCGGTCATCCGATCCGCGGGAACGTCGCGTTCCTCGGAGGACCGCTGTCATTTTTGAGTGAGCTCAGAAAGCGTTTCATCGAAACGCTGAATCTTTCTCCGGAGCAGGTAATATTCCCTGAGAACTCGAAATATTTCGTGGCCATAGGCGCCGCGCTGCTTTCGACTAAGTACGAAAAACATTCCCTTAAGGAGCTGAACGAGATACTGCATAATGTGGATCCTGAAGCAATGGCCGAGACGAAGCATCTTGAGCCTCTGTTTAAGGACGAAAATGATTACAGGACATTCAGGCAGCGCCACGACAGGGATAAGGTAACGCGCCGCGACATCAGGAAGGCTAAAGGCAGGCTGTATCTCGGCATTGATGCGGGATCGACAACGACGAAGGCCGCTCTTATCGATGAAGACAGGAACCTCCTGTTCGAGCATTATATGAGCAATGAAGGCAATCCCGTCTCGGCGACGATGCAGATCCTGAGGAAACTGTATCCTCAGATCCCGCAGAACGCATTCATCGCGAACACCTGCGTGACGGGATACGGCGAAGGACTCATCAAGGCAGCGTTCAAGGCCGACATGGGCGAGATAGAAACGATGGCGCATTACAAGGGCGCCGAGCAGTTCCTTCCGGGTGTCGATTTCATACTCGATATCGGCGGACAGGATATGAAGTGCATGAAGATAAAGGACGGCGCTATATACAGCATCATGCTGAATGAGGCGTGTTCTTCGGGCTGCGGTTCGTTCCTCGAAACGTACGCCAAGTCTGTAAACATGGACACGAAGCAGTTCGCGAAGGAAGCGCTTTACGCGGACGCTCCGGTCGACCTCGGAACGAGATGCACCGTATTCATGAATTCGAGAGTAAAGCAGGCGCAGAAGGAAGGCGCGACGATAGGTGACATATCGGCGGGACTTTCCTATTCGGTGATCAAGAACGCTCTGTATAAAGTCATAAAGCTCAGGAATCCCGACGAGGCCGGCGAAAAGATCGTTGTGCAGGGCGGGACGTTCATGAACGACGCGGTCCTGCGCGCGATAGAGCGCATCCTCGGCAAGGAAGTCATCCGTCCGGATATCGCGGGCGTGATGGGTGCCTACGGCGCGGCTATAATCGCTCAGGAGAATTATGTCAAGGATACGGAATCCTCTATCATAAACATGGAAGAAATGGACAGGTTCACGATGGAGAATTCGCACGCGAGATGCGGCGGATGCGAGAACAACTGTCTGCTTACTATAAACAAATTCAATGACGGATCGAAGTTCATCACCGGAAACAGGTGCGAACGCGGAGAAGGGAAACAGAAGGGCGATAACGACCTTCCGGATCTTTACGATTACAAACTGAAGAGACTGTTCGCGTACAAGCCGGTTTCGGAAGAAGGATCGAAGCGCGGGACGATCGGTATACCGAGAGTACTGAACATGTACGAGGATTATCCGTTCTGGTTCACTGTGCTTACGGAGCTCGGCTTCAGGGTCATGCTCAGCCCTGTTTCAAGCAAGTCGATATATGAGAAGGGCATTGAGACGATTTCATCGGATACGGCGTGTTATCCCGCGAAACTCGTCCACGGACATGTGAAATGGCTCGTCGAAAAGGGCGTTAAGCGGATATTCTATCCTTCCATCAATTATGAGCGCGTGGAAGACAAGACGCAGCCAAACCATTACAACTGTCCTATAGTCGCGACTTATCCGGAAGTCATAAAGAACAATATGGATGACATATTCGCGGAAGAGGACGTTACGTTCATGAATCCGTTCCTGCCGTACGATGACGATGCAAGACTGTGCAGAGAGCTGCACAGGGTGTTCGCGGACCTCGGAGTTACCAGGAGCGAGGCGGACAAGGCTGTCGAGCTCGGACGCCGTGAGCAGAAGAGATATAAGGACGATGTCAGAAAGCAGGGAGAATACGCCCTGAAGTACGCGAAGGACCACGGGAAGAAATGCATCGTTATTTCCGGGAGACCGTATCACGTTGACCCGGAGATAAACCACGGGATAAACAAACTGATCCGCCAGTTCGACATGGTCGTCCTTTCTGAGGATTCGGTGTGCCATCTCGGCCATCTCGACAGGCCGATAAGGGTGCTCGACCAGTGGGTCTACCACTCGAGACTGTACGCGGCGGCGGAATTCGTGAGCACGCGCGACGACGTGGAACTCGTTCAGCTGAATTCGTTCGGCTGCGGGCTCGACGCGGTAACGACCGACGAAGTCGAGGAGATACTCAGGAAGAGCAACAAACTGTATACTCTGCTCAAGATAGATGAGGGATCGAATCTCGGGGCTGCCAGGATAAGGATAAGGTCACTGAAGGCGGCGATGGAAGAACGCGAGAAGAACGGGATCGTGAGCGAAAAGGTGAGCGGGCCGTATGAACGGAAGATATTCACGCGGGAAATGAAGAAGGATTATACGATCCTGATCCCGCAGATGGCTCCGTACCAGTTCCAGTTCCTCGAGACGGCTCTCGCCCGGGAAGGATACACGGCTAAGCTTCTCCCTGAAGTCGATACGAACGCGGTCGACGAGGGACTCAGATATATAAATAACGACGCGTGTTATCCGACGATAGTATCGCTCGGCCAGATCATTTCGTATATAAAGCAGAATCCGGACGGTCTCGACCTCAACAAGACCGCGATATTCATGTCTCAGACGGGAGGGCAGTGCCGCGCGTCGAATTACGTAGCATTGCTGCGCAAGGCTCTTAAAGACATGGAACTCGAGCAGATACCGGTCATTTCGGTAAACTGGGCCGGACTCGAGACGAATCCCGGCTTCAAGATCACACCGGGCCTCATTTTAAGAGGCGGGATGGGCTTTGTTTACGGAGATGTGCTGATGAAGTGCCTCCTGAGAACGCGCCCGTATGAAAAAGTAAAGGGCTCCGCGAACGAACTCTACGAAAAGTGCGTGAGACTCGCGCGGAGAAATGTATATACCGGCAGCATGCCGGCGTTCAAGCGCAATATCAGGAGGATCGTTCGTGAATTCGATGAACTTCCTCTCGATGAAAGCGTGAAGAAGCCGAAAGTCGGCGTCGTGGGCGAGATACTTGTAAAATATCACCCGAACGCGAACAACAATATCGTGGATGTAATAGAGCAGGAAGGCGGCGAGGCCGTGGTGCTCGAGCTCATCGATTTCTTCCTGTACGGCATGTACAGCAAGAAATTCAATTATGAACATCTCTCGGGTTCGTGGTCGCAGATGAAAATGAATCAGATCGCCGTCTGGGCGATAGAAAAATTCAGGAGCAACGCCCGCCAGGCATTGAAGGAGAGCAGGAGGTTCGAGCCTCCGGCGTTCATCGAGAAGACCGCTGAGGCGGCGCAGGAAGTCATTTCACTGGGCAATCAATGCGGCGAAGGCTGGCTTCTCACGGGCGAGATGGTCGAGCTTATCGATCACGGCGTGCCTAATATTGTATGTCTGCAGCCGTTCGCGTGTCTGCCGAATCACGTTATGGGCAAGGGCATGCTGAAAGCGATGCGGAAACGCAACCCGGAAGCGAATATCGCCGCGATAGATTTCGACCCGGGCGCCTCCAATGTGAATCAGCTGAACAGGATAAAACTCATGATGGCGACCGCGTACAAGAATCTCGAAAAAAACGAGAATCTTGAAAAGGACGCCTGACAGGTGTATTATTATTTAGCGTAATACTAAACAGAGGGAGGTGCCTTAATTGGGCAGACATGGCACGATTGCAGGAAGGAAAGCGGCACAGGATTCTAAAAGAGCCGCTATGTTCACAAAATATGCGCGAGTCATTACAGTGGCGGCGAGATCCGGAGGAGATCCCGAATTCAACCCGGCGCTGAGGACGGCTATAGATAAGGCCAAATCGGTGGACATGCCTAATGCGAACATCGAAAGAGCCATTAAGAAAGGAACGGGCGAGATCGAGGGAGCGTCGTACGAGCCCGGCACATTCGAAGGGTACGGGGCCGCAGGGGTCGCGGTCATTGTGGAAGTCCTGACGGATAATAAGAACAGAACGACTTCGGCCGTGAAGCACGCGTTCGACAAATGGGGCGGAAACATGGGAACGCCGGGATGCGTTTCGTATATGTTCAAGCGCAAGGGCCTGATTACGATCGAGAAGACAGACGACGTGGATGAAGACGAACTGATGGAGGCAGCGCTGGAAGCCGGCATGGAAGACATGAATACATATGATGACAGCTACGAAGTCGTGACAGCGCCGGAAGACTATGATTCGGTATGCAAGGCACTGAAGGACGCCGGATACGAGTTTGTCGATCAGAACATTGAGTATGTTCCCGACATGGAACAGACGCCGACGAATGAAGAAGATATCGCTAATCTTAAGAAAATGATAGCGGCTCTTGAGGATGACGATGATGTGCAGAACGTTTACCATAACTGCACCATCGATCTTGAGAGCTGATCTTGGGAATATAAACGCAATTTCCCGATGCGCCGCGCCTGACCGCGGCGCATTTTGAGAATAAGGAGAGGTAGAAACGCCATGAGGAGATATAAATACCTGCCGCTCGGCATCTCGCTTGTCTGCCTTGCTGTCGCAGGCACGGTGCTGCTGCTGACGGGGTTCCTGCTGGACTACATTTATTTCCTGAAAGAACCTGAAATCAATGCGGTGATCGCGTGGACCGACCTCGGTGTATCGATAGCGTTCGTGATATCGGCCGTGATAATGCTCACAAGCCCGGACAACGTTCTTGCCAGAAGGGCAGGCGCGGTGCTGATGGCAGCCGTTCTGGTGATCACGTCCGTGAACGGATGGCTGTTTTACAGATTTTCCCGCGGGCACTGCATGGATTATGTAGACAGTGAATGGATAGACGGTGTGTCTGTGGGCGACGCGGAGTATCTGCTTGCAAATTCGGACGTGGATCTGATATATTTCGGAAAAAAGGACTGCGCGGAATGCGGGAAGTTCGAGAAAAAGATCGAGCCGACACTGGACAGATACGAAGTGGAGCTGACGGCATATTATCTCACAAAGGGGCGCGGAGATGCGAACGAAAGGAAGCGGCGGGACCTTATCCGGAAGTACAGCATTGATTCCGTTCCCTGCGTGCTGAGAATAGAAAACGGGAAAGCGGTCGAACGATGGGACGATCCGGTAAGTGATATTGATGAAATAAAGGAAGCAGTGAAGAATGAGGCCCGATGAGCCCGTTCGAAAAGCAAAAGGAGTTAAAGATGAGCAGAGCAGTATATTATATATGTGATAACCCCGAATTCGGGCACGTTTCACAGCATGTCTGGGATATATTAGGCGAAGAAGGGTACCTCGACGAAAAAACGGATATCGTTTTCGACGGACGCGAGACATACATGTACAAAGATGACGCCGGAAACGAATACTGGTTCGTTCCCACAAGAGTTGCGCTTTGCCTGGATTATCCGAGATGGCTTCCGGAGATGAACAAGTACTTCGCAGACTTCGATATTTCGGGCATGGTGACGTGGCACGAAGGCGCGTCCGCTCCGCCGAATATCCTGACAGTGCATTCGCACGGAGATGTCGAGACGGGGATTTATGCTCCGACGCGTCCCACGCTGATGAGAAATCTTCTTGTGGGGATCGATGAAGAACGTCAGAAACTCGGCCTCGATGACTATACTGTCGTTACAGAAGCGACACACTGGTCCGGCGTATTCGATGAACAGGGGAATCCCAGCGATCCGGCATTGCTGCTCGAATATCCCGTGGCAATGATGGATATAGAAGTGGGGTCAGATCCCTCGAGCTGGGAAAACATGGACGCCTGCAGGGCGCTTGCGAGAGGCCTCATGCACATATTTGACGACAACGGGCTCTATGTTCATAATCTGCTCTGCGTCGGCGGCATCCATTTCCAGACCGACTGGGCCCGGGCGCCGTTCAGGGTATGGGACGGGCAGACGTTCGGCGTGACTCACTGTATCGCGAATCAGTGGCTCGTGGACGGACATTATGAAGACGAGAAGGGATTCGAATGGATAGAGAATGCCATGAATGCTATCGGAGGCGGTGTCGAGGCCATCGTTTTCCACGATAAGATGAAGGCGTGTTACAAGGACCTCTGCCGCGAACTCGGCGCGAAGTACGATATTCCGTTCTACAAGCACCAGAGGCTCAGAAATCCGGAAACCCTGGAGTTCGCGAAGAAGGCATAACAAAAAGGATATACGAATGACGGAGCTCTGCTCCTGATCCCGGACGGGATCGGGAACAGAGCTTTTTTTGCTGCAGAAAAAGCTGGCAATGTGGTGTCAGCAATGCTGAGTATATTCCAATATGTGGAAAGCAAATATATTCCGAATGCTGGGTTAAAATGTTTGATAAGTTGTTGACATGCGGAATGATATCGGATAATATGAATAAGGACCGAAATGATGTTTTGATCCGGAAAGAGAAAGAAAAAAACAGAACCAGATAAGCGGGCGTCATACGAGAATTGATCAGAACGCTGCTGTTAACAAATCATCGGTCAGGTATGCAGAGACTGTCCGCCATCTGACCGTAATACCGCGAATGCCTTGAAATTTTAAGGGGTGAACATGATGAAAAGAACGGAGATCCTGTTAGAAGCCGAGCAGTTCAGAGATTACGGAGGCTGGACTCTGGAGTCGCAGTTTGCCGATGAAATGGGTTCGGCTTATCTCCTTGCCAGTGGGATCGGTATTCCTGTAAAGGACGCGGTCACGGAAACAGAGATTCCGGAGTCCGGTGAGTACCGGGTGTGGGTCAGGACCAAAGACTGGGTTCCCGACGCTCATCCGGGAACGTTCGAAATTCTGATAAACGGAATAAGCATAGGAAAGACGTTTGGCTCGAGCGGAAAGGGCTGGACATGGGAACTGGTAGAGCATGTGCAGCTCTCCGCCGGAAAAACAGAACTTGCCCTGCACGATCTGACGGGCTTTTACGGCCGCTGCGATGCGATATATATCACAAATACGAATATCGCGCCTATAGATCACCCCGCCGACGCGGGGAGAAAATGGAGAAAAAGGCTGCTCGGCATTGCTGAGGGTCCCGTTGAAACTGAAGAATACGACGTCGTTGTCGTCGGCGGAGGGATCCCGGGATGCTGCGCCGCTTATACTGCGGCGAAAGAGGGCTGCAGCGTGGCTCTGCTGCAGGAAATGGAGTACCTCGGAGGTAACGCCAGCTTCGAGGTGGGGCTTTCGCCGGAAGGATATACAGGCGGGCTTGTAGATGTGCTGGCCAAAAGGCAGGTGGACGGAAATATCGCCGCCGCGCATATCCTTGACGAACTTGAAGGATGCGACGTGTTCATGAGCCGCCATGTCTTCGCGACTCATTGCGAGAATAACAGACTGGTATCCGTCGACGCCCTGAATCTGAAGACCGGCGAAGAGTCGCGCTTCAGAGGGAAAACATTCATCGACTGTTCAGGACGCGCGATACTGGGTGCCCTGAGCGGCGTTGCGACTATGTTCGGCCAGGAATCAAAATCTGATTTCGGAGAAGGCCTCGCACCGGAACAGGCAGACGAAATGCATCACGGAAACACCATTCTGTTCCGCACCGAGATGGAAAAAGAGCCTGTAGATTTTCCGGAAGTGCCATGGGCCACGGAGATCGCAAAGGATTATGCAGACCTCGAAGGGCAGATAAGTGTGATTTCGAGTCTTTTCGGTCAGGGGCCGTATGAAAACAAACCGGGTCCGTATGTCGGACCTAAAAAGATCAAGCCGTACCAGAGAAAAGACGGCAGCTGGGTCCACGGTCTCAATTTAACAAAATCACATTTCTGGGAATACGGGCAGTGGCTGGATCCCTATACTCATAAAGAGGAAGTGCGGGATCATCTGCTGAGGGCTATCATCGGCACATATGTCAATGTCAGAGAAAGGGAGCCCGAAAAATACAGGAATCTCAGACTGGTGTACCTCGGAAATGTTGCCGCGACGGGCGCGTTCAGATGTTATCTCGGCGATCATATCCTTACTGAAAATGATATACGCGAGCATACTGTGTATCCGGACGATATAGTTACGAATGCGGGTCCTTTCTGTCTCCATTATCCAGGCAATAAGAAATATGATTTCAGGCTCGGAGACTGGAAATGGGTGGTGCGCGACGGAAAAACGTACAAAGTCCCGTTCAGCTGCCTTTACTCGGCGGATCTTGACAATCTTCTCTGCGCGGGCAAGCATATAAGCTCGACGCACATTGCGAGTTCCACAATAAAGCTGATGGGGAACGGAGGTCATCACGGAGTCGTGACAGGCGTCGCGGCAGCGATGTGCGTAAAGTACGGGACCACTCCCCGCAAAATACGTACGGACAGGATAGACGAACTCAGAGACGAGATAGGCAAATTCGGAGAATAGCAAAAAACCGGTGCAGATTCATTCATCAGATCTGCGCCGGTATATTTTTTTCAGGTACTATGATTCGTTTACGATTTTACCTGTCATATGGTCAATAGTGAGTTCCAGCATCTGGACTACAGAGGCCTGTTTCTCGACTTCATCTTTTATATAATCTTCAGAATGGTATTTCAGTCCGAGTATTCTCAGCTTTTCCTTTGCTTCTTCAATATCGGTTATGAATCGTATCCTTCCGAAGATGATGACGCTTCTGATATTGAGACCGAGTTTTCCTTCGGTAACATATCCTTCGTCATATACGCAGAAAGAAACACGAGGGTCTTTTTTTAGAGCATCGATCTTGTGACCGGAATTCGCGCTGTGGAAATAGATTTTTCCGTCGTCATATACGAAGTTTATCGGAAGTCCGTAGGGATAGCCGTCTTCACCATGCACACTCAATACGCCCCGCGGCTCATTCTCGAGCACTTTCTCGCATGCTTCTTTCGTAATGAGCTGCCTGAATCTCCTCATTTCCCTGAACATTCCATTCCTCCTTATATATAGTCCTGCAACCGCATGATAACACGGAGAGCAAGTCGTTTCAACATTTATGCGCCGCGTTCGGGCCGCTTCATCAAACCGTCATACTTGAATCAGCGCATTGCTGTATGTTATAATTATTTACGGAAAAATTACATTTTCAAAATCCTGGAATGCGCGTGAGGATGTATAATTCAACCTACAGATTATACATGGGAGCTCAGATATCCGGGGGCCAATGTACAGCCGTCTGAGAGCGGACTACAGAAGCAGGACGAGGGCACCCCCCTAGAGAAGGCTAGGGCGTGAATTAACTAACTGACGGCACTTCGGGATTTTTTTATGCCGGACGGAGGCGGTTATGAAGGAAATCAAAATAAGTGACATCAAAGGATTCAGGATCGGCAGCGCTCAGGATGCGAAGGCAGGTACAGGCTGCACCGCGATCATCTGCGAGGAAGGAGCAATGCCGGGTGCTGATGTAAGGGGAGGCGGCCCCGCGTCGAGGGAAACAGCTTCGCTCGAGTCGGAGAAAATGTGCAGGACGGTCCACTGCGTCATGCTTTCGGGCGGGAGCGCGTTCGGGCTCGCGTCGGCGGACGGCGCTATGAGGTTCCTCGAGGAACGCGGCATAGGCTTCCGCACGCCGGTCGCGATGGTCCCCATCGTAACAGGCGCGTGCATTTTCGATCTCGGATGCGGTGACAGCTCCGTGAGACCGGGACCCGATATGGGATACGCCGCCTGCGAGGACGCATTTTCGGGGAGCGAGGTGCTTTCGGGAAATTACGGCGCCGGTACCGGAGCCACGGTGGGAAAACTCGATCCCGCCAGAAAGATGAAGGCGGGCCTCGGGACGTATGCCGTTAAGGTCGGAGACGTCAGCATCGGCGCAATAACTTCGGTAAACTCCTTTGGGAACATTTATGATTTCGATACCGGGAAACCGATAGCCGGGATGATGAACGAAGAGGGAAACGGTATCGTCGATATCACGGAACTGATGTATCAGAAGATCGATGAATCCTTCGAGCCGTATGACCGGCATATCGAAAACACATGCATTACATGCATAATCACGGATGCGGCGCTTGACAAGCCTGACTGCAACAGGATCGCGCAGATAGCTCATAACGGATATGCCAGGACGATCAATCCTGTCCATACATCGGCGGACGGAGACGCGACATTCGTGCTGGCGTACGGAGATAAGAAAGCTGATGCGGATACGCTGGCAATGCTCGCGGCCGAGGTCACGGGAAGGGCAATAAACAATGCCGCGCTCTGTGCGCGTACTGCGTACGGCGCAAAGGCGGCATGTGATCTCTAGATTATTTCATGCAGTAAACGGGGCCGGATCATCCGCGCCTCGTTTTTACATGCCTTGAACGGTATCTGCGGCGATTCCGGCGGCGCCTGCTGCGGAGCACAGCGATCATTATCAATGCGACGATAATTATCACCGCTAGCACCGCTATATCCACCACAGAACTCATCGTTGCGTTTTTCGCCGTCACAACGGCAGCTCCTATTGTCCTGCCGTTATATACCGCTATCTCTGTCCCGATCACATCTCCGTCGGAAATATTTGAACTTACATTGCGGGACGAAACAAATGAATATTTCACATCGCTGATGTCCGCGCCTTCGGGAAGTTCGAGATACATTTTCGAAGCGATCCTGCCCTCGATGTCCTTTTCCACGGTTGTTGTATCGACACTTACTTCTCCGACATCGATATCAGAACTGCTTACTCCGGTCAATGTGTACTGTGAACTTACTGCCTTTATTAGTTTCTGAGTGTCTCGGCAGTATTCTCCCGCGCTGTTGGCAGTGCAGTCGACTATTATCAGATCCTGTCCGTTTTTCTGGTAATGAGTGATGAGATTGAATTTTGATTCGTCGATATATCCGGTTTTCCCTCCGACTATCCCGTCGAGGTAATAATATTTCGTGCAGACCATGTAGTGGGTGTTCCACAGGTCTCGAGCGTCGGATTTGTTGGTTTTCTTCATCGTGTAGCGCCATGAGGAATCAATGCGCTCGAATATCTTGTTTTTCGATGCGTACTGCATGATGAGGGCGAGGTCATGCGCCGTTGTATAGTGGTCCTTGTCGTAAAGGCCGTTCGCATTCGTGAAATGCGTGTCGCTGCATCCGATGCTTTCCGCTTTCTCATTCATCATTTCGGCGAAGCCGTCTACTGAACCGCCCACATGCTCCGCTATCGCTATCGCAGAGTCGTTCGCTGACGAAAGCAGAAGGGCGAACAGTGCCTGCTCCATCGATATTTTTTCGCCCGGCTTAAGAGCGATATTGGATGAGTTGTATGAAAGTTCCGTCGCGTCCTTTTTTACAGTGATAATGTCATCCAGGTTGCTGTTCTCGATTGCCACGATCGCAGTGAGGACTTTAGTGCAGCTTGCCGGATATATCTTTTTGTTCATATTCTTATTGTAGAGGACATTTCCGGTGTTAGCGTCAAGCACTATACATGATTTTCCCTGGATCTTGACCTTTCCGAGAAGGTAATCAGCCTTTTCTTCTGTGTTTATCGTATTTGACCAGAGATCGGCCTTCGTGTTTTCCCCGGTATCGAAGTTGCCTCCGTAGACTACGCCCCACATAGTGGTGTACTTTCCTTCTGTCACGGAGCCTGTGTAGTTCTGATCCAGTCCTGAGATGTTTTTCACCGTGCCTGCGGCGGCCGCGCTTCCTGAGAATGCGGATATTAAAACTGCAGCGGCCACTGCTGCTGCTGTCAGTATTCTTAATGTTTTTTTCGTAATAATTCTATAGCTCTCCAAATTTACTCTCGCCTTTCTGTCCGGCACTTTTATATTATTATATAATATTGACTGGCAGTCAAGAAAAGTGAACTGATTTTCTCACACGGGCGCTATGCCGCGTGATTTTCTGATATAATATATATCGTCCGCAGCTTGCGGACACCGAGAGGAAGTTGACATGAAAAAAAAGAATATAGTTCTGATCGGCATGCCGGGGTGCGGGAAAAGCACTACTGGTGTTCTGCTCGCTACGGATTTCGGTTATGACTTTATTGACACTGATTTTCTGATCATCAGAGAAGAAGGGAAAAAGCTTCCCGAGATAATAGAGGAATCCGGCAACGAAGGATTCAACAAAATAGAGGAGAACCTCTGCGCGACTCTGCACGTTCAGGATTCTGTCATTGCCACCGGAGGGAGCGTAGTTTACGGTGAGCGGGGCATGAAGAATCTGTCGAATGAAGGAATAATCGTTTTTATCGATGTGGAGTGCGACGAGATCATCAGGAGGATAGGGGATTTTTCCCAGCGCGGCATCGTCCTCGGACCCGGACAGACGATAGAGGATCTGTTCGAGGTAAGAAGACCGCTGTATCAGAAATATGCTGATATTACTGTAGAGACATCAGGTCTCACGCTTGCCGAATCATCTGAACTGATCGGCAGGAAAATAAGAGAAATGTGGGCCGCACAGGATTGAAAGGAGATATTTTGGATTATCTGAATGCGATAAATGCGAGAGTTTCGAGAAGAAGCTTTTTGAAGGAACCTGTCGAAGATGAAATACTCGAAGAGCTTCAGTCTCTCGCAGCCAGATGCAATGAAAAGGGCGGACTCCATATAAGTCTCGAATACGACGACGAGGGTGCGTTCAACATAGCAGGAAGCAAGGGCATGCTTTCCGGCGCGAAGATGTATTTTCTCCTCGCCGGTCCCGAAAGCGACGAGAATCTTCAGGAAAAGCTCGGATATTTCGGGGAGATACTTGTGCTGCGCGCGGTTTCTCTCGGCCTGGGGACCTGCTGGATCCACGGCACGTTCGACCGTGAGAAGGTCGTTCCGAAAATACAGGACGGCGACGCCATGCACTGCTGCGTTGTGTTCGGAAACGTCAGGCAGCAGATGACGGCGAAGGAGCTGATGGTATCCAGGAGCATAAAGCGCAATACGAAGCGGGTAAAGGACATGCTGTTCTCCGAGGAGCAGCCGCCGAACTGGGTCATCGCCGGAGTGCGCGCCGCTGTCAGGGCGCCGTCCGCAAGGAACAGACAGGGTGTGAAGTTCCTGTGTTCATCGGACGTGGTAAGCGCAAAGGTGGGGAACAAGTATGAAACGGACCTGTATGATCTCGGGATAGCCAAACTTCATTTCGAGGTCGGCGCCGGGCTCGGCGAAGGGAAATGGAACTTCGGGAACGGAGCCGTGTACGAAAGACGCCCGGAGAAATGACAGAAAAAAAGAGGCACGAAAAAACCGGCCCGGTGGGGTGAACCCCATGAGCCGGTTTTTTGATATCAGTTTTTCAGAGACTGCATAGGTGCGGGTATCCTGCCTCCGCGTTCTATCATCTTTGCGGGCGAGCTCGTATTTACTTTCATTATCGGGCCTGTTCCGAACAGACCTCCGAACTCGAGTTCTTCGCCTTCTTTGAGACCGATGGCGGGTATGACTCTGACCGCGGTCGTCTTCGAGTTGACCATTCCGATGGCCGCTTCGTCCGCTATCATGCCGGAGATCACTTCGGCCGGCGTATCGCCCGGGATGATTATCATATCGAGTCCGACCGAGCAGACCGCCGTCATTGCTTCGAGCTTCTCTATCTTCATGCATCCGCTTCTTGCCGCGGATATCATGCCCGCGTCCTCACTGACCGGGATGAACGCGCCGGACAGTCCTCCGCAGTTGTTCGCCGCCATGAGTCCGCCTTTCTTTACGGCATCGTTCAGCATCGCCAAGGCCGCTGTCGTTCCCGCGGCTCCGCATTCTTCAAGTCCGATCTCCTCAAGGATATGCGCCACTGAATCTCCCACCGCCGGGGTGGGGGCGAGCGAGAGATCTATAATGCCGAACGGCACTCCGAGCATCTTCGAAGCCTCCGAGCCAACGAGCTGACCGACTCTTGTGATCTTGAACGCTGTTTTCTTTATCACATTCGCCACTTCCCCGAGGTCGGCCCTGTCATCCATCTTCGCGAGCGCGGCCCTCACGACTCCGGGACCGGATACGCCTACATTCAGTACGACGTCCGCTTCTCCCGGACCGTGGAACGCTCCCGCCATGAACGGGTTGTCTTCCGGCGCATTGCAGAACACGACCAGCTTCGTCGCTCCTATGCATTGCTTATCTGCCGTGAGCTCCGCACAGTCCCTTACGACTCCGCCGAGCATCTTTACGGCGTCCATGTTTATGCCGGCCTTCGTGGTGCCGACGTTTACGGATGAACAGACGACGTTCGTTTCGGAAAGCGCCTGAGGTATCGATTTTATTAGTTCGGCGTCTCCCGGGCCGAAGCCTTTCTGAACGAGATCGCTGTAGCCTCCGATGAGATCCACGCCGGTCTCTTTCGCGGATTTTTCGAGCACGGCCGCGTATTTCACCGGATCGCCGCCCGACGCCGCGAAAAGCATGGATATCGGAGTGACCGCGATGCGTTTGTTCACGATCGGGACGCCGAAGCGCTTTTCGATCTTTTCGGCGGCGGATACGAGGTCTTTCGCGCAGTGCGTGATCTTTTCGTATATTTTCCCGCACGAAACGTCTATATCGCTGTCCGCGCAGTCGAGAAGAGAGATACCCATCGTAATGGTCCGGATATCGAGTTCCTCTTCACGTATCATGGTGATGGTTTCCATGATATCAGACATAATGAGCATTTCGTGCCTCCCTATACTCTGTGCATCGCGTTGAATGTGTCCTCGTGCATGACGCTGATCTCCATGTCAGGCAGATCTTTTCTCATATTTTCCGCGAGAACGGGAAGATCGCAATTCATTTTATCGATATCGACCACGATGATCGTCGTGAAATATTCGTCGAGTATCGTCTGCGAAACCTCCAGGATGTTTGCGTTCGATTCCGCGATCCTGGCCGTCGCCGTCGCCAGGATGCCGACTCTGTCCTTTCCTACAACTGTAATAACTGCTTTCATGATTTACCTCCGTGCATTAAATAAGATTTTTACATTCTATCATGACATATGTGTTGTCTGCAATATTTTCGTCCCGCGTGTATCTGATTTCAAGTTCCGGATATTTGCCGGCGAAGTACTTCCGGTTCGCTCCGCGGTATCCGGGCATCGCGGAGAAGCATCTGCCTCGTGAGCCGAATGTGGCCTCTGTCTTTCCCGCGCGCCTGATCTCTTCTTCTCCGCCGAATTTTCTTATCAATGCGTGTTCCATCGATTCCCGGGCTATTCTGCTTTCGACGATCTGTCTGAACGACGGGTGATACGTCCCTCCGAGATCGGCACCGGGGTTGATGAGGTCGGTGCTTTTCAGTCCGACCCGCATGATCTCTGCGCCGGAAGCGTCCAGTATCTTATACATTTCCGCGCAGGTCCGGACAGTCGTTTCGAAATCATACGGCTCGTATTCACCTGCGCGAAGCATTTCCGCGAGCTCCGTGCTGTCGAGCACTACCGTCGGATATATGCGCGCCAGTTCCGGACCGATCTCCGCGGCCGCTCTTGCGCTTTCTATGTCTTTTTCGGGCGAGGAGCCGGGCAGCCCTGTCATCAGCTGGATGCCGAGCCTGAATCCGCGCCGCTTTATCATCGCGCATGCATTGTAAACGCTTGCCGCGTCGTGCCCGCGCCTTGAGCGCCTCAGCACATCGTCGTCGAACGACTGCACACCGAGTTCTATCGATCTCACGCCGAACCGCTTGAGATTGTCGAGTATCTTCTCGTCTATCGCGTCCGGCCTCGTGGAAAGGTGGAGCGCGTCAGCCTTTCCGGCATTGATATATCCGTATCCCACGCGGAGATATTTTGTCTGAAGTTCTATAGGTATCGCCGTGAAGCTGCCGCCGTAAAACGAGATTTCGACTGTATCGAGATCCATTTCGGAAATGGTGCCGAGCCACGTGTCTATAGTCCGTCTGACTTCTTCTTCACTCACGGGGACGCCCCGCGCAGTGATCGCGTCCTGATCGCAGAACACGCATTTGTGCGGACATCCGAGATGCGGTATGAATACCGGTATTATCGCGTGTTTTTTCATGAATGCATTATAACGCCGCGGGGAGGAAAATGCTATAATCATATAGATCCGGAGGTGTCATGAGCATTATATATGTTTCTGAAAACGCGTATGACGCGGTGATATCGCATATCAGGTCGATGGGACATGAGGCGGAACTCACAGTCGATGCGGAGAATCTAAGCGCTCCGGTCGCTTCGCATGCGGACCTTCGTTTCTGCCGCCTCGGTATCGCTCCGGGCGCGCCGGTGTACGCAGGGGATCCGGGCAGCCTCGGACCGGTCTATCCGGGCGATGTGCGCTTCTGCGCGGCATGCACGGGCAGATATGTGATCTGCAATGCCCGCTATACTGATCCGGGACTTCTCAGTTCGGCTGAAGCGGCGGGAATGGAACTGGTTGACGTAAAACAGGGGTATGCTAAATGCAATACGCTCATCGTGGATGAGGAAAGCATCATCACATCTGATCAGGGCATATCGCGGGCATGTGAGAAAGCCGGGCTGGCCGTACTTACTGTTCATGAAGGCCACATAACGCTTCCTGGGTATGATCACGGCTTCATCGGAGGCGCTTCAGGCAGGATCGGCAGAGAGATCATATTCAACGGGGACGTCACGGCTCATCCCGATTACCCTCTGATCAGGCGCTTTATCACTGAAAGAGGACTATTGCTCACATGGTTCGACGGGCTGCCGCTCGCCGATATCGGTTCAATAGTGTAAATCCCGACGTGTAGTGATATAATATTTCCATGGTCAATTTCAATAATGACTGGGACGATGTCCTGGCGGGAGAATTCGATAAAACATATTACAAAGAACTGAGGGAGTTCCTGAAGTACGAATATTTCAGATCGGGAGTGAGGATATTCCCTCCGATGGATGAAATATTCAATGCGCAGAAACTGACACCTTACAGTGAAGTGAAGGCCGTCATCCTCGGGCAGGATCCGTATCATGAGTACGGACAGGCGCAGGGGCTGTGCTTTTCTGTGAGAAAGGGCGTGAGGATCCCCCCGTCTCTCCAGAATATATATAAGGAACTGCACGATGATACGGGGCTTCCGGTGCCGCATCACGGTTCTCTCGTAGAATGGGCGCAGCACGGAGTGCTGCTGCTGAATACGGTGCTCACTGTGAGGGAGCATCAGGCGAATTCACACAGGGGACGAGGCTGGGAAATATATACCGACAGGGTGATACAGCTGCTCAACGAGCGCGAGAAGCCGATGGTATTTATCCTGTGGGGAAGCCCGGCGCAGAGCAAGCAGGCTCTGATAACGAATCCAAGACATCTTGTGCTCAAAGGCAGGCATCCGAGCCCGCTTTCGGCGTATAAGGGGTTTTTCGGGGGAAGATACTTTACAAGGACCAATGAATTTCTCGATGAGCCGGTAGACTGGCGCATTACAGACTAGAGGTGGCGGAGATGAAGAAAATCATAACATTTGTGATGTGCATTGCCGCGGCGGCTGTGCTTGCGCTGTCATTCCCGTGCGGCGCATCCGCCGATACCGCCAATGACACTGACTTCACGACGGTCTCGTATAATGTCAACATAGACCTCAAGACGAACGACACGGCATATGTGACGGAGAAAATAAAAGTAAAATTAAACGATTACACGCACTGCCTGTATCGCAATATACCTGTGCGACAGGAAGCGACATACAGGGACAGCGACGGGGATGTCGTAAAGACAGAGAACCTGCCGATGAAGATCTCCGACGTCGGTGTGAAGGGCGCCGCGTTCAGCACATACAACAGGCGCGGGAAGACCGTGATCAGGATAGGGGATAAGGACGAATACATGAACGGGACCCAGACGTTCACCGTCACTTATCGCGTGAAGATGTATAAGGACAGGACGGCGAAGTACGACTCGTTCTGCTATGAAATACTGCCGTATGACTGGGGCAGCGAGATAGAAAAGTCGAAGGTAACTGTCGACATGCCGAAATCCGTCGAAAAGGACAATATAACGGTAACAGCCGGAGATGAAGGCAGCGAGAAATCGGATAAGGTAAAATGGGATCTTGATGAGAACACCATAACCATACGGACAGTGGATACGCTTAAAGAAGGAGAGGGCATAGAGGTCGGAGTCATGCTTCCCGACGGGTATTTCTCCGATGCCGCGTCGACCGGATGGATGCATTATATAGAGTATGGCGTATGCATTCTTGTCATCATCCTTCTCATAATGATGTATCTCAAGTTCGGGCGCGATCCGAAACATGTCCAGCAGATCGAGTTCGAGCCTCCGGCCGGCATGACAACGGCGGAGTACGGATACATAGTGGACGGGAGAGCTGACAGGCGCGACATTTATTCGCTGCTGCTGTACTGGTCTGAACTCGGATATATCAGTATAGGCGAAGAGCCGGGCGGCGGATTCACGATATATAAAGAACGCGAACTGCCGGCTGACGCGAAGCCGTATGAGCGTACATTCTTCAATGCGCTGTTCCCCGGCATGACGACCGAGCTTCCGCTTTCGGAGGTCGGTCCCGATATGGGAGAGCAGATAGAGGTCAGCAGAGCGCAGCTGAAAAAGGGACTCAGTTCGAAAAAATCGAGGATATATTCAAGATCCGTGAGTTTCCCGAGGATACTCGCGACGGCGCTCGGCGTAATAGCGCTGGCGGTCCCCGGCGTGATACTTTATGTGCTGTACGGATCGCTGTTCTTCTTCATGATATTCGCTGTCGCCGCATTGCTGCTGATACCGGCGTATATAATCAGCTTTATCGCGGCTGACAGGCGCGAGGTCCCGCAGCGCGAGAAGTTCGCAAGGAATCTGTTCTCGGTACTTCTGGTTCTTGTGTCCGCCGGTATATGCCTGTTTGGGCTCATAAAACTGCAGACTGATATCATTGCGGGCATCGGATTCGCGTTAGTCGCGATCGCGGGTTTCATATCCACAAGATACATGAGGAAGCGCACGAAGCTCGGCGCGGACATTTACGCGCGCGTCCTCGGCTACAGGCGGTTCATCCAGTCGGCCGATGAGGAGAAAGTAAGCAAGATATGCGAAGACGATCCCGATTTCTTCTTCGATACGATGCCGTTCGCGTACACGATGGGGCTTGAAAAGAAATGGGCCGCGAAATTCAGACATTTTGACATCGGAAGGCCCCGGTGGTATAAAAACGAAGGCGGACCCGAACAGCTGTCTGCGGAATCAGTCGCGGACATTGCCGACAGACTGATAAAATCATTCGAGTCGCAGGTCGGGCTGACACCTCTCGCGAAGAGAAGGAAGAAAGCCGATAAGGACGGGAAGGAAGACAGCGCGGAATGACGTCCGCGCAGAATACAGGCGAAGGGAAGACATAAACGTATGGAAAGACAGAAAATCATAAATATTGCCGTGATAGCGCATGTAGACGCGGGGAAGTCAACGCTCGTGGACGCGTTCCTCAATCAGAGCGGCGTGTTCAGGGAAAATGAGAAAGTAGTTGACTGTGTGATGGACAGCGACGCGATCGAGCGCGAGCGCGGCATCACGATATATTCAAAAAACTGCTCGGTTATGCACGGCGATGTCAAGATCAATATAGTCGATACGCCGGGACACGCGGATTTCTCGTCGGAAGTCGAGCGTATCATGAAGACTGTGGACACCGTGATACTGCTGGTCGACAGCAGCGAGGGACCGATGCCGCAGACGAGATTCGTCCTGAAGAAATCGCTGGAACAGGGCCTGAACCCCATACTTCTGATAAACAAGCTCGACAAGAAAGACGCGAGAGTCGATGAAGTCGTGGACGAAGTATATGAACTGTTCATGGACCTTAACGCGAATGACGAGCAGCTCGATTTCCCGATACTCTACGGCATTGCCAGACAGGGGGTCGTGGTATATGACCCGGATGATCTGAAAGGGATCACCGTCGAGAAGGACGGAAAGAAGATAGACAAGAACTTCAAGGGCGATGAGAATTATAACATCAAGCCGCTTTTCGACACGATAGCGAAGCACTGCAAGCCGTATCCCGACAAGCGGGACGAACCTCTTCAGCTGCAGATCTCGTCTCTCGCGTATGACGACTATATCGGCAGACTCGGGATCGGCAGGATCACTCAGGGCGTACTCAAAGAGGCGCAGAGCGTGGGAGTGGCGAAAGAGGACGGCAGCGTGGAGCAGCGCAAGATCAATCAGGTATTTGTATACAGAGGGCTCAGCAGAGTCCCCGTCGAGGAGGCGCAGTGCGGCGACATAGTTGTCATATCCGGAATACCGGACATCATGATCGGGGAAACGATAACGGATATGAACGATCCGCAGCCGATGGAGATGATAAAGATCGAGGAGCCGACGCTTTCCATGAATTTCATGGTGAACGATTCTCCGTTCGCCGGCAGGGTCGGGAAATATGTCACATCGCGCCATATCCGCGAGCGCCTGGCGAAAGAGCTCGAGGTAAACGTCGGACTGAAAGTCGAGGAAACGGATTCGACCGACTGCTTCAAGGTATCGGGCAGGGGAGAACTGCATCTCTCCATACTGATCGAGAACATGAGGCGCGAGGGGTATGAACTCGCGGTATCAAAGCCGGAAGTCATCGAAAAGCGTGACGAAAACGGGAAGAGGCTCGAGCCTGTGGAGGAAGTGGTCATCTCCGCGCCTGACGAATACTCGGGCACGATTATCTCGAAGCTGAACCTGAGAAAAGGCATGATGCAGAACATGACGAGCGAGAACGGCTACACGCACCTCGAATTCCTCGTGCCGACGAGAGGTCTGCTCGGCTACAGGACAGAGTTCATAAATGACACGAGAGGCGAGGGCACGCTCGTGCGGCGTTTCGACAGATTCGAGGAATACAAGGGCGAGATCCCGCAGAGGATAAACGGAGTGGCCGTCGCTCAGGAAAACGGAGTGACGACGCCGTATGCTCTTTCGAACATTGCGGAAAGAGTAAGGCTTTTCATAGAACCGGGCACGGAGGTCTATGAGGGCATGATCATAGGCGAGAACGCGAGGAGCGACGATATGGTCGTCAACCCGTGCAAGCAGAAGCAGAAGACGAACCAGCGCGCCGCGGGAAGCGACGAGGCGGTGAAGCTCCCGCCGTCAAAGAAGTTCACGCTCGAGGAAGCGCTTGAATATATAGATGACGACGAACTTGTTGAAGTAGTTCCGGACGATATCAGGATGCGCAAGAAGATCCTGAGCGAGCTGGACAGAAGGAAATATAAGAACAGGCATAAATAAGACGATATGGCATTCACACATTTACACGTCCATACACAGTACAGTCTTCTGGACGGCTATGCCGTCATAGAGAAGGTGTGCGCGCGGGCGAAGGAACTCGGAATGGATTCGCTCGCGATAACGGACCACGGCGTCATGTACGGCGCCGTCGATTTTTATCGTGAATGCAAAAACTGCGGGATAAAGCCGGTCATCGGATGCGAGATATACGTGGCGCCCGGGTCGATGCTGAGCAAGGACCCGGAGAAGGACCGCAGGATGTATCACCTCGTGCTGCTCTCCGAAAACAACACCGGATACAAGAATCTGATAAAGATCGTGTCCGAATCGTTCACAAGGGGATTCTACTACAAGCCGCGCGCCGACAAGGAACTTCTACGAAAGTACAGCGGCGGTATAATATGCACGTCCGCGTGTCTTGCGGGCGAGGTGCAGCAATGCCTGGTGAACGGTGATTATGAGGCCGCAAAACAGGCGGCTCTCGAATACCGTGATATCTTCGGTGAAGATAACTTTTTCCTTGAAATACAGGATCAGGGAATAGAAGAAGAGCACGGCATATATGATGATATACTGAGGCTGCACCGCGAGACGGGCATACCGCTTGTCGCGACGAACGATGTGCATTACGTCGACAAAAGCGACGCTGCGGCGCACGATGTCCTGCTGTGCATACAGACGGGCTCGACGCTTGATGACCCCGACAGGCTGAAATTCAGCGGAGACGAGTTTTATCTCAAGAGCGAGCGGGAGATGCGCGCCCTGTTCCCGGAACTTCCTGACGCTGTAGAAAATACCCATAAGATCGCCGAAAGATGCAATGTGGAATTCGAATTCGGGCATCTCCACCTGCCGCAGTTCGATCCTCCGGACGGGAAGACGCCGGACGGATATCTGAGGGAGCTCTGCAATGATGGATTCGAAAAGAGATATCCCGAAGGCGGAAAGGAACTGAGAGAGCGTCTGGAATACGAGCTTTCGACAATTGAAAGCATGGGATATGTGGAATATTTCCTGATCGTCTGGGATTTCATAAATTACGCGAAGTCACAGGGCATTGCTGTAGGTCCCGGAAGGGGCTCGGCGGCCGGCAGCATCGTTTCATACTGCCTCGGCATAACTGATGTGGACCCGATAAAATACGGACTCATTTTCGAGCGCTTTCTCAATCCGGAGCGCGTGAGCATGCCCGATATAGACGTTGATTTCTGCTACGAGAGACGTCATGAGGTCATAGAGTATGTACAGCGCAAATACGGAGCGGATCATGTGGCGCAGATAGTCACGTTCGGAACGATGAAGGCAAAGCTCGCGGTCCGCGATGTAGGCCGCGTGCTCGGGGCAAGCTACGCGGAAGCCGATTCGATAGCGAAGGCGATACCGAACATGCTCGGGATCACTATCGATAAGGCGCTTGAAATGAACCCCGAGCTGAAAAAGAAATATGAAACAGATGAGCTGGCGAGGCGCATCATAGACGTGTCGCGCCAGATCGAGGGAATGCCGCGGCACGCATCCACGCACGCCGCGGGGATCGTGATAACGAAGGAACCTGTGGAAGAATATGTACCGCTCACCATGACCGAGAAAGGACCTGCGACACAGTTCACGATGGTCACGATCGAGGAACTCGGACTGCTGAAGATGGACTTCCTCGGACTGAGGAACCTTACGATCATCCGCGACGCTCAGGAGATGATAAGGAAAAACCACGGAGTCGACATTGATTTCGAGAATATTGAATACGACGATCCGGCCGTATTCAGGATCATTTCCGACGGGAATACCGACGGCATATTCCAGCTTGAGAGCGGCGGCATGACATCGTTCATGAAGGAACTGAAGCCGGACTGCCTCGAGGACATCATAGCGGGCATCGCGCTGTACAGGCCCGGCCCGATGGCGTCGATACCCACTTACATAGACAATAAGAAGAACCCGGACCACATAAGATATCTGGATCCGTCGCTCGAGCCGATACTTTCCGTCACATACGGATGCATGGTATATCAGGAGCAGGTCATGCAGATCGTGCGCGATCTCGCCGGATACAGTTACGGGAGATCCGATATCGTGCGCCGCGCCATGAGCAAGAAAAAGAAGGAAGTCATGCTCAGGGAACGCGAGGTGTTCATATACGGTCAGACAGACGAAGACGGGAATGTGACTGTCCCCGGTGCAGTCAGGAACGGCGTGCCGGAGGATGCCGCGAAGCAGATATATGACCAGATGGTCAGTTTCGCCTCGTATGCGTTCAACAAGTCGCACGCCGCGGCGTATGCCGTCGTCGGATATGAGACGGCTTATCTGAAGGCGCATTATCCCGCTGAATTCATGGCCGCGCTCATGTCGAACTTCATGGGGAGCTCAGTCACGATCGCCGAATACATAAGAAACTGCGAACAGATGGGCATAAAAGTCCTTCCGCCCGATATTACGACGTGCGGACGCGATTTCACAGTCAGAGACGGAGACATACTGTTCGGGTTGAAGGCGGTGAAGGGCGTCGGCGACGGCGTTGTCGATGCGATAGTGGAGGCGAGGAAGAGGAACGGCGTCCCGAAAACGATATTCGATTTCATCGACGGGATCGATATTTCAAAAGTCAATAAGGGAGCCGTCGAGAGCCTCATACGCGCGGGCGCGACATCGTCACTCGAGGGCAATACGGCGCAGCATCTGGCCGTGTACGGCCAGCTCATGGAAGCGGCGCAGAATGACGCCAGAAGGAACGTCGCCGGCCAGATATCGCTGTTCGACACTGGTTCGCCAATGGTCGGAGACAGCGGGCTGTCCAGAAAGCTGCCCGACATAGCCGATTTCGACAGACGTACAAAGGCGGCGATGGAAAAATCAATGCTCGGCATTTATCTCACATACCACCCGCTCAAGGAATATGAGGATGTGATTTTGAAGATAACGAACATTTCATCGCGCGATCTGAAGGCGTCACAGGATCCTGAAGACCCTGCGGCTCCGGCCGTGCGCGACGGGCAGCCGGTAGTCTGCGCGGGGATAGTAACGAATGTAAGGACTATAATAACAAAAACGAACAGGATGATGGCTTCCGTCGGTCTCGAGGATCTTTTCGGAGAAATGGAGATCATCGTATTCCCGAAGACATATGAACAGTATTCGGCATTGCTCAGAGACGACGCCGTTGTGGCAATAAGCGGGCGCGTGGATTATAATGATGAAGACGATTCGAAGATAATCGCGTCGAAGATAAGCGGTCTCGAAGAATATCAGGCCGCGGGCGGCGGGCCGGTCAAATTCAGGATACCGCCCGGTGCGGATGCCGAGGGATTGTTCGGAGAATTGAAAAATGTTATTTTACATAACAAAGGCGACAGAGATGTTATCATTTATATGCCGGAAGGAAAAGCCCTGCGCGGATCCGCTTCCATGCGGGTGAGCGGGAGCGAGAAGATGCGGCGCGAGGCGGAAGACCTGCTGGGCACAGAAAATGTTAAATGTTAGGAGGATATGAATGAAAAGGATCGCAGTACTTTCAAGCGGCGGCGATGCGCCGGGCATGAACGCGGCGCTGCGAGCCGTGGTCAGGACAGCAAACACATACGGGATCGAGACAGTAGGTGTCATGAGGGGCTACGAAGGTCTGATAGAAGGAGACTTCAAGCTTCTGAAAAACGATTCCGTCGGAGATATCATCCAGTACGGCGGTACGATACTGAAGACGGCGAGGAGCGAACGCTTCAAATCATATTTCGGTCAGGACGAGGCCGTGCAGCAGCTGCATGATTTTGACATCGACGCGCTGGTGGTCTGCGGCGGGGACGGGAGTTTCCGCGGAGCCGCCGATCTGACGGCAAAGGGCATTACATGCATGTGCATACCGTGCACGATAGATAATGACCAGGGCTATACGGATTTCACAGTGGGCTTCGATACCGCGGTAAACACCGTGCTCGACGCGATAAGCAAGATCAGAGACACTGCTTCCGCTCATGACAGGACGACTGTCGTCGAGGTCATGGGACGGAACTGCGGTGATATCGCGCTGTACTCCGGAGTCACGGGAGGCGCTGATTTCATTCTGATCCCGGAGGTGAAGCCGGATATCGAAGCTATCGTAAAGAAGACGAAAGAAGGGCTCGCGAGAGGGAAGAGGCACAGCATCATTATCAAGGCCGAGGGCGTGAATGTTTCGGTAGACGATCTCTGCGCTATCCTCTCGGAACGCACGGATCAGGAAGTGCGCTCCGTCACTCTCGCGTATCTCCAGAGAGGCGGATCCCCGACAGCGAGAGACCGCTGGCTCGCGACGATGTTCGGAAGCCGCGCGGTCGAACTGATCGCGGAGGACAGTCCGAGCAGGGCGATAGGCATCAGCAGGGGAGAGATAATCGACATGCCGATAACCGATGCCGTGAAAATAAAGAGAGAAGCTGATCTTGACATGCTGACTCTGATCGACGACCTTTCGAAATGATATATGGACAGATTCAGCGATAAGGTAAAAAGGAATTTCAACGAGATCAAAGAGCTGGTCATCGGCCTGGTCAAATGGCTCTTTATCGCGACCATCCTCGGGATGCTCGGCGGAGCCATGGGCGTTGTTTTCGTGTACTCGATAAACATTTCCGACAGCATGTTTGAGACGCACAGGTGGTTTATATATCTGCTGCCCGTCGGCGGTCTTGCCATAGCGGCATGTACAATTTTGCCGGTATAAAAACGTCCAAGGGCGTGAGCGGCGTGCTCGAGGAAGTCCGCCAGGAAGACGAGGTGTCACCGGCGTATATACCGATCATATTCGCAAGTTCAGTGATCACGCATCTGTTCGGCGGTTCCGCCGGCAGAGAGGGAGCGGCGCTGCAGCTAGGCTCCTGCATCGGCGAGGAGATGGGCCGTCTGTTCATGATGGACAGCAGCGATATGTCTATCATGGTCCTGAGCGGCGCGGCTTCGGTGTTCGCGTCGCTGTTCTGCACGCCTCTTACCGCTACGATCTTCGCGATGGAAGTAGTGAGCGTGGGTGTAATGTATTACGGCGCGCTGCTTCCGTGTCTGGTGTCATCGCTGGTCGCGTATACCATCGCCCGGATGGCCGGGCTGTCGGCCTCGCAGTGGGCCGTCGTGACGATACCGGGCCTTGATGTATACATAGCGTTCAAGGTCGCTCTTCTCGGGCTTCTGTGCGCCGGACTCGCGATAGTTATCGTGCTCGCGTTCAAGCACCTGGGGATATATGTCAGAAAGCGGATAAAGAACAGGTATCTCATGCTCGCGGCCGGCGGTGTGCTCATGATACTGCTCACACTCGCGTTCCCGTCCGGCAATTACAACGGTTCGGGCATTGATGTGATAACGGGAGCACTGAAAGGCGACGCGCAGTGGTACGATTTTCTCATAAAGCTCCTATTCACGGGGATATGCCTGGGATTCGGATACAAGGGCGGGGAGATCATTCCCGTGATGTTCATCGGCGCGACGTTCGGATGCGTGTTCGGGCCGCTGATCGGACTCGACCCCGGATTCGCGGCGGCGATCTGCCTTGTCGCGACATTCTGCGGGACAGTGAACTGCCCGGTGGCGTCGATCATATTGGGTATTGAATTTTTCGGCGGAAGCGGTATTATATATTACGCTACAGCCTGCGCGATCAGTTTCCTGATGAGCGGCTATTACGGGCTGTACGGCTCGCAGAAGATACTGTACAGCAAGACCACTGCCAAATTCATTAACAGAAGGGCCCACTGAGGTCTGTGAGGTTAATATGTATATTGAGTTGGATAATGTTGAAATGTTCTATGAGAAAAGGGGAAGCGGCGATCCGCTGATCCTTCTCCACGGCAATGCGCAGAGCCATGCTGTGTTCGATGAGGCTGTAGAAGTGCTGGAGAAACATTTCACTTGCTATGCGCCGGATTCGAGAGGACACGGACAGACGAGATATCTTAACGCGACTGCGGAGCAGGCGGCCCGTGAACGGCGCGAACTGCAGGCGAAGCAGAAGAAGCAGGCTGTCAGGGGCGTTCTGAATTACGAGGATATGGCTGATGACATCATCCAGTTCATCGAAAAACTCGGTATAAAGAAACCCGTCATTTACGGGTTCAGTGACGGCGGGATCATCGCACTGATAGTCGCGGCGAAGAAGCCGGAGCTTCTCAAAAAAATCATGGTAAGCAGCGTGAATGTGGAGCCGGACGGAATAAAGGACAGCGTGATGCGCGGACTCAGGATCCAGCATATGATCACGCGTTCGAAGAAAAAGAAACTTCTGCTGGATCAGCCTCATATATCGCCCGATGAGATGCACAGGATACTCATACCCACTGTCGTGCTCGTCGGAGAATACGATCTCATAAAGCGTGAGCATCTTGATTATATCGTGAAGAATATCCCGAAATGCAGGCTCAAGGTGCTCAAGAACGAGACCCATACCAGTTATGTTATCCATAATTCGAAGATCGCCGATATATTGATAGATTTCGCATCCTGATATAAAATCTTCATATGAGCGACAGAGTGATACTTCATTGCGATATGAACGGATTTTTCGCGTCGTGCGAGCAGCTCGCGCGGCCGGAACTCCGCGATGTGCCGATGGCGGTCGCGGGCGACCCCGAAAACCGCCACGGTATTATATTAGCAAAAAACGAGCTCGCGAAGAAGGCCGGGGTGGTGACGGCGGAGACGATCCAGTCTGCGCGCAGGAAATGCCCCGGGCTCGTCTGCGTTCCGTCGCACATGGAAAAGTACCAGTATTACAGCGGTCTGATAAATGAAATTTACAGGCGCTACACCGACATGGTGGAGCCGTTTTCGATAGATGAATCATGGCTCGACGTTACGGGAAGTCTCAGACTGTTCGGATCGGGCAGGGAGATCGCCGACGACATACGAGAGACCGTAAAGCGCGAGCTCGGGCTGACGCTCTCAGCAGGCGTTTCTTTCAACAAGATATTCGCGAAGATGGGCAGTGAATACAGAAAACCTGATGCGACGACTGTCATATCGCGGGAAAATTTCAGGGATATTCTGTGGCCGCTGCCGGCCGGCGACTTTTTCTTTGTCGGAAAGGCTACGGAGGCGAAGCTCGCTTCGGTCGGTATACACACGATAGGAGATATTGCCAGGGCGGAGGAGCAGACGCTTGCGAGCCTGCTGGGAAAGACGGGATCCGACCTTTACAGGGCGGCGAACGGTCTTGAAGACAGCCCGGTCACATATGAATATGAGAAGCGGCAGATCAAGTCGGTGGGGCACGGGATAACATTCAGGCGCGACCTGAGGACCGACGACGACATCAGGACCGCCGTAATAGGGATCTCAGACCGTCTCAGCGCGCGTCTGAGGCGGAATGAACTGAAGGCGGGCGGCGTGAAAGTCGAGATAAAGGATCCTGATTTCGCTGTGATCTCAAGGCAGAAACAGATAGATCCGCCTTCGGATCTTCCGGATGAGATAGCGCGGGCCGCGTTCGATATAATAAGTTCATGCTGGAGGAAGGGAGCGCCGATCAGGCTGCTCACTATTACAGGCATAAACCTGTGCGGCGCATCGGAACCGCGCCAGATCTCGATGTTCGACGAAGGAACAGAATCCCGTGAGCGCTCTGAGAACATGGCGAAGACAATGGACGAGATACGCGAAAAATTCGGCCGGGATTCCATCTCGTTCGGGCGCGTTATAAATAATGACCTCGGGATAGGCGGAAAAAAGAAGGACGATTAGGAGACACCAATGCACGATATCTGTATCATAGGCGCGGGGGCGTCGGGGCTGACGGCTGCCGTCAGCGCCGCACGCGCCGGTGCCGGGAAAGATATAACTGTGATAGAGAAGAACAGTTCAGCTGGACGGAAAGTGCTCGCGACCGGTGCGGGGCGCTGCAATCTTACTAACGCGCAGGCTGACGGGATGAAAGAAGTCCTGGCGTTTTTCAGCAGCATCGGAATTGCAGTGAAATCTACTGAGGAAGGACTTTTCTATCCGATGTCCGAACGCGCGGAGGATGTCGTGAGAGCGCTCGAAGGCGAGGCGGGGAGCGCCGGCGTCTCATTCATTCTCGGAGCCGAAGTGACAGGCGTAAGGCACGAAGATGCATTTGAGATCGATCTCGGCGGAAGCGTCATCCGAGCGGAGAAACTGATAATCGCGGCCGGAGGCAAGGCTGCGCCTCAGTACGGGACGACCGGCGACAGCTACAGGTTCGCCAGGAGCCTCGGCCACAGCGTGAATAAGGTGTTCCCGGTCCTCACCGGACTGAAAACGGCGGACGCCGTGAGATCTCTCAAAGGCGTGAGAGTCAGGGCCGGATGCACTCTGAAGCGGGACGGAGCTGCGGCTGCGGAAGAACACGGGGAAGTGCAGTTCGGAGAAGGATATGTTTCCGGCATCTGCGTAATGAATCTTTCCCGTGAACTTAAATACGGACAGGGAATGCGGGAAAAATACGAACTTGTTCTGGATCTTCTGCCGGGAATGGATGAAGAGCGTGTAAAAGCGGCGCTAATGCACAGATCCGGCATTCTCTGGATGAAGTCGGGTGACATACTGAATTCAATAATCCCGTCGAAACTCGCATCAGAGGTAATAAGGCGGGCCGGCATCGATCCGGAAATCCCGGCTGCGGACATTAGTGAAAGTGAAATATCCGCTGCCGCGCATTGCCTGAAAGGATTCACACTTTCCGTAAGCGGCGCTCAGGGCTGGAAAAATGCGCAGTGCACTGCGGGAGGCGTTCCGAAGGAAGAAATCGATCCGGATACGATGGAATCGCGGATAATTCCGGGGCTCTATTTCACCGGCGAGGCGCTCGACTATGCCGGGCCGTGCGGCGGATTCAATCTGAACAATGCCTGGCTCACAGGCTTAAAGGCGGGCAGGGCGGCTGCGAAATGAACAGATACAGGATACATCAGATAAAACTGCGTCCGGGAGAGCCGGAGTCGCATATACCGGATAAAATCAAGGAAAAAACGGGCAGGAACGTCCGTATCCGCGATATCAGGATCGTAAAAAGATCGATAGACGCCAGGAATAAGCCTGACGTCAGAGTCGTGTATTCCGTTGATTTTTCAACGGACGCCTCATGCCCGGGACTCAGCGCTCCGCCGGACTCATTATACGAATATCCGTTCAAAGATGCGTTTGACGGAAAGGACGCTCCCAGGCCAGTAATAATCGGATTCGGCCCGTGCGGAATGTTCTGCGGGCTCGCGCTTTCGGCCATGGGGCTGAGACCTGTGATAATAGAGCGCGGCCGGGATGTCGCTCAGCGTGTCCGTGATGTTGACGCCTTCAGAACCGGGCGCATACTCGATCCGGAATCGAATGTACAGTTCGGCGAAGGCGGCGCCGGTACGTTCTCTGACGGGAAACTCACGACGGGAATAAAGGATATACGCGTCGGAAAGGTACTCCGGGAATTCGTCGACGCGGGAGCCGACAGTTCTATCCTTATCGACGCGAAGCCTCATATCGGTACAGACGTTCTGAGGCGGATTCTCGTAAATATACGTAAAAAAATTATTGTAAATGGCGGGGAAATACATTTCGGAGAACGCCTGGAATCGCTGAAAATCAGGGGCGGAGAGGTGACCGGCGTGAATACTTCGGAAGGAGAGTACAGCGCCGGGTCTGTCGTTCTCGCTATCGGGCACAGCGCGCGGGATACTGTGGAAATGCTTTATGACAGCGGCATCGATATAGTCCAGAAGCCGTTTTCTATTGGAGCAAGGATACAGCATCCTCAGAAAATGATAGACGAGGCCCAGTACGGAGACGCATCGCTCGCTCAGATTCTCGGACCGGCCGTATATAAACTCAGCCACAGATGCGAATGCGGACGGGGAGTCTACACGTTCTGCATGTGTCCCGGCGGCGAGGTGATCACTGCGTCGAGCGAGCCGTCCGGTGTTGTCACGAACGGGATGAGCTTCAGCGACCGCGGCGGCAGTTTCGCTAACAGCGGACTGCTGTGCGATGTAAGGACTGCGGATTTCGGTTCTGACCATCCGCTTGCCGGCATAGAGTTCCAGAGAAAATATGAAAGGGCCGCGTTCGAGCTCGGCGGCGGGGATTATACAGCTCCGTCATCAGCTCTTGCGGACTTCGCAAAATCCGACGCGGCGGAATGTCTTCCCGATTTCGCGGTCTCATGCATTGATGAGGCTCTTCCGTATCTCGGGAGGAAACTCAGCGGGTTCGATTCGCCGGACGCTCTCATGACATCTGTGGAATCGCGCAGCAGTTCCCCTGTACGGATACTGCGCGGAAGGGACATGATGTGCGCGGTGAAGGGCGTGTACCCCTGCGGAGAAGGCGCCGGATACGCGGGCGGAATTGTGTCATCCGCGGTCGACGGGATAAAGGCCGCCGAAAAAATAGCGGAACGGACTGAAAAAATAATGAGATGACCGGCTTCTTTTTCCACATGTTTAATATGACAGAACAGATGCCTCCTGATTTTTCAGGAGGCATCTTTGAATAATTCTTGACTGATATCTTATTATTTTTCGAGAAGGCTTCTTCCGGTCATTTCCTGCGGTTTATCCAGCCCCATCATGTCAAGGAGCGTCGGAGCGAGATCCGCAAGCCTTCCGCCTTCCCTGAGCGGCAGCGGATCGTCCGAGATATTCACGAGCGGCACCGGATTCGTCGAATGCTTCGTGACGGGATTCCCGTCTTTGTCCAGCATGACGTCCGCATTTCCGTGATCGGCCGTGAGCAGTATCTGCCCGCCGCACTCCAGGATGACGTCCTTTATTTCATTCACGCATACATCAAGCGCTTCTATCGCCTTTATCGCTGCTTCCATGACGCCGGTGTGCCCGACCATGTCCGCATTCGCGAAATTCAGGATGATCAGGTCGTATTTTCCTGTCTTTATCTGTTCTATGACCTTATCTTTCACTATATACGCGCTCATCTCCGGCTGAAGGTCGTACGTGGCGACTTTCGGAGACGGTATGAGGATGCGGTCTTCGTTCTTATTGGGCTTTTCGACCCCGCCGTTGAAGAAGAACGTGACATGCGCGTATTTTTCCGTCTCGGCAATGCGCAGCTGATGAAGTCCGAGGGAACTTGCATATTCCCCGAGTGTGTTCTTTACGTGCTCGGGAGGGAATGCCACATGGACGTTTTTCAGAGTCGCATCGTATTCTGTCATCGTGACATAATAAAGATCCTGTATTTTCTCTCCGCGGTCGAATCCGTCAAAATCGTCCTCCGTGAACTCTCTTGTGATCTCACGCGCGCGGTCCGGCCTGAAATTGAACATTATTATCGAATCCCCGGCCGAGACTTTCGTGTGATCGCCGACCACTGTCGGTTTTACGAACTCATCGTTCTCGTCCCTTGAATAGGCCATTTCGAGCGCCTGCTTCGCCGTATCCGCGTGATATCCCTGTTCATCGGTCAATGAGTCGTATGCGAGCTTTTCGCGGTCCCAGCGGTTGTCTCTGTCCATCGCGTAATATCTTCCGGATATCATAGTTATCCTGCCGACGCCGGTGTCTTTCATATGCTGCTCGAGCTGCTCAATGTACGGGAGCGCGGACCGGGGAGGAACATCTCTTCCGTCCAGTATCGCATTTACGCGTACATCCTTCACGCCTTTCCGCTTTGCCATATCTATAAGCGCCAGAAGATGGCCGATATGGCTGTGCACGCCTCCGTCCGACAGCAGTCCGGTGAGGTGGAGAGCCGAGCCGTTCCCGATCACATGATCCATGGCTTCGTTCAGTACCGGGTTGCTGAAAAATGAACCGTCATCTATGGCACGCGATATCCTCGTGAGATCCTGATATACGATCCTGCCCGCGCCGATATTCAGATGTCCGACCTCGGAATTCCCCATCTGACCGGCCGGCAGCCCGACATCTTCGCCGCTCGCCATGATCTGTGCATGCGGATATTCTTTGAATATCCTGTCGAGATGAGGTGTATCGGCCTGAGCGATCGCGTTCCCGTATGTTTCCCTGTTCACACCGAATCCGTCAAGTATCATCAGCATTGTCGGTCTTTTCATTATTTGTCATCCTTTCCCGCGGAGCGCAGCGTTTCTTTAATCATCTCCGCATGATATAATTATACACGATTACGGAGGGAAATATGTCTGAAATCGAAAGAGAACAGCAGGATCTTATATATACCGACGAGCAGTGGGACGCCATAGCCGCGAGAGACAGGAATATCCTCGTGTCCGCGGCCGCCGGTTCCGGCAAGACGGCGGTGCTCGTAAGGCGTATCACGCGGATGCTTACAGAAGGGGAGACTTCGGTCGACAGGATCCTCGTAGTGACATTCACGCGGGCCGCCGCTTCTGAAATGAAGGCGAAAATCATCAGGGCGCTCACGGAAGCGAAAGTGCATGATCCCGGTAAAAGCGCATTGCTGAAGAAGCAGCTCGACAATATGTACCGCGCCCAGATCAGTACGTTCGACTCGTTCGCTCTCGATATCGTGCACAATTATTTCCACCTGATCGGGATCGACGCGAATATTTCGGTCCTGGACGAAAGCGACGGCGTCATTCTGAAAGCGGAGGCCATGGATGAAACGTTCGAACGCCTGTTCGAAAGCGATTACGAAGCAATGTCGGATTTCCTCGCCGCGTACAGCACATACAGGAACGACGATGTTATCAAGAGACAGATCATTAAACTGTATGATGACATCCGGTCGATCCCTGACTATATGGACTGGTTCAGGACACAGGCCGGATCACTCGGAGGGGACTGTGATGATTTCCTCGGATCCGCCCGTTTCGAAGCAATGCGCAGCACCGTTTTATATGAACTCTCGAAGTCCCGCAGGTTTTTCATACGCGCGAAAGAAATCGCTGATTCGTATGATCTGACGGAAGGATTCCCGTTTTACGACGAAGATATAGCAAAGATAGACAGTCTCGCGGAGACGGCTGAGAATTCCGGCTACGACGAGATCCGCGACGCGATGCTGGGATACAGGCCCTCAAAGATGGCCGGACCCAGGCAGGGCCATGAGCATTATGATGCATATAAAGCAGTGAAAAAGCAGATTTCGAGTCTTCGTAACAGTGGAAAGAATATTATAACGAAAAAAATAATACCGGGGTATTTCAGCGAATCTCTGGAAGCTTCTGTCATGCTCATGAACAGGTCAGCTGACAGGGCGCTGTTTCTCTGTAAAATCATGGAAACATTTGAGACGGTATTCCGCGAAAAGAAGGCGGAGCGCGGGACCGCCGATTTCAGCGATATCATGCATTATGCCCTGGAAATACTGAAAAACGACGAAGTCTCGGCCGAATTCAGAAACAGGTTCGATTATATACTGATAGACGAGTATCAGGATACTAACAGGATACAGGAACGGCTGATAGATTCTATAAAAAGAGACGATAATGTGTTCATGGTCGGTGATATCAAGCAGAGCATCTACAGGTTCAGGATGGCAGATCCGGCGATCTTCAGCGAAAAATACAGCGCATTCGAGCCGTACGATCGTGAAGCCGTCCAGAACAGCGCCGTCATTGAGCTGAATAAGAATTTCAGGAGCAAGGCCGGTGTCATCGATTCGGTGAATGCCATATTCACGGGAATGATGGACGGGTACGACGACAGCGTGGCGCTGCATAAAGGCATTGATTATTCCGGCGATTTCGAGCATAAGACTGAGGTTTATATAATAAACACTTCGGATCCGGAGGACGACGAGATCGATGAAGAACTCGCGAACATGACCGACGAGGAGATAGAGGGATATAAAGTCGCTCAGATCATTTCAGAAAACGTAGGAAAAACAATGATCCACGATACTTCGACCGGAGAAGAACGCCCGATGAGATACGGTGACATCGTCATTCTGCTGCGTAAAATGAGATCATCGGGCGTGTTCTGCCAGACGATAAGAGACTGCGGGATAGAACTGTTCTTCGAAGGTGACAGCGGATATTTCGACCGCATAGAGATCATGTCATTCGTCGATCTGCTGAGGATCATAGACAACTACAAACAGGATATCCCGCTGCTCGGCGTTCTGCGTTCGCATATCTTCGATTTTTCGATAGATGAACTGACGAAGATAAGAGCGGAATTCCCCGACGTTCCCTATCATGAAGCGTTCGTGAAATACCCGGGATGCGGAAGCGACAGGGCTCTCGCTGAAAAGTCCTCTGATGCCGTGGAAAGGATCGCGGGATGGAAGGCGGAATCGCGTTTCATGCAGATGAGCGATTTCATCTGGAAAGTCCTTACCGAATCAGGATATTATACATTCGTCGCATCAATGCCGGGCGGCACTGTGCGCGCGGCGATGCTCCGTGCGTTCGCCGAGAAGGCGGATCATTTTTCGCAGCGGCGCGGCGGCGGGCTTTATGATCTGATAAGATATATCGATGATATCCGCGAGAAGAATATAACAGTCCCGCAGCCGAGCGTGCTTTCGGAGAACGATGACGTGGTACGCGTCATGACTGTCCACAAGAGCAAGGGGCTCGAGTTCCCGATGGTGATCTATGCCAGGACCGGGCAGGGCAGCAGGGGGAACAGGTCGAATCCGCCGTGGGCGTTCCATAATAAATACGGATTCGGGATCAGATACTCAGATGTAAAGAACAGATGGCACAAGGACACGCTCGGGGAGACAGTCATCAGATCCGCGATAGCTCAGGAAGAAATGAACGAAGAGAAGCGGCTTATGTATGTAGCGATGACAAGAGCGGAAGACAAGCTCGTGATAACCGGGACCGCGCGAAAAGGCACGGACGGCATCGAACGGGACGCAATAAAAGAATCGACAGCGCTCTCGCTGATCTACCCGGCGCTGAAACGGGATCCCGGATGCTTCAGGATCGAAATGTTATCGAAGAATGACGTCGATATTTCGGGCGCGGAAACGCAGGAACGCGTATCGGCTGCGAAGATCTTCGATGATGCGAAAGAGACGCGCGGCAGCGATGATGAAATCAGAATGATAGACGAGCGTCTCTCGTACGAATACGAATATCCCGAAGGAGAAAGCTTCAAGTCGAAATATTCCGTGACTGAACTCAATTCCCCGGGAGAAGAGCATGAGGTCAGTCTGAAAGTGCCGTCGTTCAGAACGGGCGAAAAGAAGATGACCGCAGCTGAGGTCGGGACCGCAGTGCACAGCGTGATGCAGCGCATTGATTTTCCGGAAGCTTTAAGACAGGTTGAAAGGGGAAATGAGGATTTCGCCTCTTATATAGAAAGTGTGACGGACAGCATGGTCGACCGCGAGATACTCACACCGGAGGAAAAGGCGGCTGTGGATCCTGAAAAGATCATGCCGTTCTTCACATCCGATATCGGAAGAAGGGCCGCCGGATCCGATGCTCTTTTCAGGGAGAGACCGGTGACCGCAAGGCATACGCTTACAGACGAAGAGGGGAATCCCCGGGAAGTCCTGATACAGGGAACGATCGACTGTTTCTTTGAGGAAAACGGAGATATCGTTCTGCTCGATTACAAGACGAACAGAAACACAGAAAACATAGGGGATATGTACAGGACACAAATAGATCTTTACGCCGAAGCGCTCGGCGCGATAACCGGGAAGCGTGTAAAGGAAGCTTATCTCTATCTTTACAGCAAAGGGGAATTCCTCAGCATGATCTGACGATATGGATGAACTGAAAGATGATGCAATTCAAAACGGGCGGGAACCGGAGTTCCCGCCCGCTTATTTCGTATGATAATCTTTAAGGCGTATCGATTATACAATACCCTGCATCATCATAGCTTCAGCAACTCTTTCGAATCCCGCGATGTTCGCGCCCGCTACGAGGTTGTAGCCGAGGTTGTAGTCTTCGCAGGCCTTCGCGCTGATCTCGTGGATGTGTACCATGATCTGCTCAAGCTGTTCGTATACCTGTTCCTTTGTCCAGATGAGGTGTTCCGCGTTCTGAGCCATTTCGAGGCAGGAGCACGCAACGCCGCCGGCGTTCGCAGCCTTCGACGGGCCGACAACTACGCCGTTGTCCTGCAGATACTTAACAGCTTCGTTCGTCGTAGGCATGTTCGCGCCTTCGATGAGGAACTTGCAGTCATTAGCGACCATCTTCTTAGCATAGTCAAGCGTGATGTCGTTCTGCATAGCGCATGGCATATAGAGGTCAGCCTTTACGCCCCAAGGTCTTTCGCCCTTAACGAACTTAGCTCCGAACTTCTCCACATATGGTTCGCAGATGTTCTTGCCGGAAGCTCTGAGCTCGAGCAGGTAAGCGATCTTTTCAGGGGTCGTGATTCCGTCTTCGTCCAGGATATAGCCGTCAGGTCCGGAAATCGTGATCGGCTTGGCACCGAGTTCTACCAGCTTTGTGATCGTTCCCCAGGATACGTTACCAAATCCGGAAACTACAACTGTCTTACCTTCGAGGGACTCTCCGCAGTGCTTGAGGACTTCTCTTGCGAAGAATACGATACCAAATCCTGTGGCTTCTGTTCTTCCGTTCAGGCCGCCGTTCTTTGTGCCTTTTCCTGTCCATGTTCCGTCATATTCGTTCTTGATTCTCTTATACTGACCCATCATGTAGCCGATCTCTCTGCCGCCTACGCCCATGTCGCCGGCAGGAACGTCAGTGTTAGGTCCGAGGTATCTGTAAAGCTCTGTAATGTAGCTCTGGCAGAATCTCATTACTTCCGCATCCGACTTGCCGGCAGGATCGAAGTCAGCGCCGCCCTTGCCGCCGCCGATAGGAAGACCTGTCAGCGAGTTCTTGAAGATCTGCTCGAATCCGAGGAACTTCAGGATGCCAGGATATACGTTAGCCTGGAATCTCAGTCCGCCTTTGTAAGGTCCGATAGCACTGTTGAACTCAAATCTGTAGCCTGTGTTTACCTGAACGTTTCCGTTATCGTCTACCCAGGGTACTCTGAACGAAATGCCTCTTTCAGGCTCGACCAGTCTCTCAAGGAGAGCAGCCTTTTCATACTCAGGGTGAGCTTCCACTACAGGCTCGATAGAAGTCAGTACTTCTTCTACAGTCTGCAGAAATTCAGGCTCGTTAGGATGTTTCTCCTTTACCATTTCAATAGTTTTCTGTACATAGTTTGACATAGTAGTGTCCCTCTTTTCTTTAAAAATATTGGTTATAAAGAATTAGTAGTCTCGCTTATTAAAATATAACAAAAACTGACCCGCTCGTCAATAATTTGACAATAATATTGTGGCTTGTTCAAAGCGCCGCCGCGCGTTAGTCAAATTTACATTAAATAGTAGCTGCCTGCCTTGCAAAACGCATTGTCTGTAAGTTATAATGAATGCGCGTATCACGAAAGGAGGGTAGGCACCATGGATGAAAAAAAAGACTTCGAAGAGACTCTGGAAGTGATAATGGAACTGCTGGAACAGAAGCAGTACAAGCAGGTGCGGGATGTGCTCCTGGAATATAACGCGGCCGACATCGCGGAGATACTGACGGAGATCCTTGACGAGATAGGCCTTGACGAGACCATCATTTCGTTCAGGATGCTGCCCAAGGATATTTCCGTAGATGTTTTCTCATTCCTTTCGCTGGATGACCAGGTCGCCATCATTAACGGCATAACCGACCGAGAGATCAACTATATTGTCAGTGAGCTCGATTTTGACGACAAGATCGACGTGCTTGACGAACTCCCTGCTAATGTAGTTGACAAAATCCTGGAAAAGACGCCTAAGAACGAGCGTGCTCAGATAAACACATTTCTTAACTATCCCGAGAACTGCGCCGGCACTCTGATGACTCCCGACTATATCAGTCTGCAGATATGGTGGACCGTTGAAGAAGCAATGCAGCATATTAAGGAAGTCGGGATGGACAGCGAGATGATATACACGTGCTACGTGAAGGAAGCCGGCAGAAAGCTGTTCGGCATCGTTTCGCTGCGTCAGCTCGTCGTCAGTGAACCGGACACTCCGGTCAGCGCTCTGGTCGAAACAGATTTCGTATCTATAAATGTATATGATGACCAGGAAGAGGCATACGACAAGTTCAAGAAATACGACCTCATCGCGATACCGGTAGTCGACAATGAGGAACGCCTTGTCGGGATAATCACGGTAGACGATATCCTGGACGTCGGGGAAGAAGAGAACACAGAGGATATCGAGAGGATGAGCGGCATCATAGACAGCGGCAATTCCGAATACCTCGATACCACGGTCATGCAGCAGGTGAAAAACAGACTGCCGTGGCTCCTCGCACTGATGCTGTCATATATCGTGACCGGCAGCATCATAACAAGATATGAAAACGCGCTGTCTGCGTGCATCACACTCGTTTCCTACATGCCGATGCTGATGGGCACCGGCGGAAACTCGGGCTCTCAGTCCGCGACACTTATCATCCGCGGGCTCGCGGTCGGCGATGTCGCGACGAAGGACTGGTGGAGAGTCCTGTGGAAGGAAGTGCGGGTAAGCCTTATCATAGGGCTGTGCCTGTCCGCGTTCAATTTCGTGCGGATATACATGGTGGAAGGCCATATGCAGCCTGATATGCTGATGATAGCCGTGACAGTCTGCGTATCCATGATAGTTATAGTCATCGGAGCAAAATGCGTCGGGAGCATGCTGCCTCTGATCGCAAAGAAAATAGGCATCGACCCCGCGCTGATGGCGAGCCCGATGATATCGTCACTGACCGACCTTCTTTCGGTCATGACATATTTCTCTCTTGCAGTTACGATTCTGGGGATATGACAATGCGGGAATTCTGTGTTAATGATGCCGCGGCGCTCGTTCCTTCGCGCGGCGAAGAATACGCGAAATGGGATCTCGGCTCGCTGCTGATCGTGGCGGGATCTTACGGAATGGCCGGTGCGGCAGTGCTCTGCGGCCTCGGAGCAGTGAGAACGGGAGCGGGGCTGATCAGATATTCGGTCCCTGCAGAGATCATACCGATCCTTCAGACGGCGGTCCCGGAGGTCATGTGCCTTGAGCGTGACATTACTGCAGCGGACCGTTCGCGCGACGCGGTCGCTTTCGGACCCGGGCTCGGCGATCATGAAAGCGACGCGGAGCTGCTTTACGCTTTTCTGACTCAGCATAAAGGCAGGATGGTGATAGACGCGGACGGCCTGAACGATATTTCAAGATACGGACTTCAGGATGCGCTCAGAGATTCGGAAGCGGATATCGTCGTAACGCCTCATATGGGAGAAGCCGCGAGGCTTCTCGGCATTGCCCGTGCGGAGGGGAGAGAAGAATGCGCATCGCGCATCGCCGACAGATACGGCGTCACGGCGCTTGTAAAAGGAAGCAGAACGGCAGTCTGTTCTCCCGAAGGAGATATTACTGTGAATACAACAGGGAATCCCGGACTTGCGACCGCGGGATCCGGCGACGTCCTCACCGGGATCATCGGATCGTTCCTCGCTCAGGGGCTGCGGGGGCCTGACGCCGCGAGACTCGGAGCGTTCGTGCACGGTATGGCGGGCGATATCGCGGCAGCAGAATTCGGTCAGGCCGGAATGAGTTCCAAAGACCTCCCTTTAAGGGCGGCATTAGCTATAAAAAAATTAACTGGCATTGATAAGGAGTAGAAAATGGAAATCAAGGATCTCGAAAGGGCCGCCGCCAATGTGCGGATCACCATTGTCAAGGCGATCCACGAGGCGGGGTCCGGTCATCCGGGCGGTTCGCTTTCCGCAGCCGATATCTTGACCGCTCTGTATTTCGATATCATGAATATCGATCCGGAGCATCCTGACATGGAGGGGCGCGATAAGTTCGTGCTGTCAAAGGGCCATGCGAATCCCGCGCTGTACGCCGTGCTCGCGGAGCGCGGATACTTTCCGAAGGAAGACGTAATGACGCTCAGAAAACTCGGAAGCAGGTTCCAGGGTCACCCGAACATGGATCTCGTGCCCGGCGTCGACATGTCCACAGGATCCCTCGGTCAGGGATTCAGCGCGGCTGTCGGCATGGCGCTTGCGTACAGGAACGACGGCAGCGACGGCAGGATATATGTACTGCTCGGAGACGGCGAGCTCGAAGAAGGGATCGTCTGGGAAGCGGCGATGGCGGCTAATCACTATAAGCTTTCGAACATGACTGTGTTCGTCGATCACAACAAGCTTCAGATCGACGGAAGGAACGACAAAGTCATGACCGTGGATCCGATTCCCGAAAAGTTCGAGGCGTTCGGCTGGAGCACGATACAGATCGACGGGCATGACATGCGGCAGATAATCGATGCCGCGAACCAGGCGAAGAACACGGACGGCCCGACAGCGATAATATGCGAAACCGTCAAGGGAAAAGGCGTTTCGTTCATGGAGGACGCGGCCGGATGGCACGGAAAGGCGCCGGACGACGAACAGTTCGCACAGGCAATGAAAGATCTCGGAGGTGAGGAGTGATGGCAGAAAAGCAGGCTACGAGAGAGGCTTACGGAGAAGAGCTCCTCGAACTCGGAAAAGAATATGAAAATCTCGTCGTAATGGACGCCGATCTTTCGGGATCCACAAAGACGGCAGTGTTCGCGAAACAGTATCCGGACAGGTTCTTCAACATGGGTATCGCAGAGCAGAACCTTATGGGAGCGGCGGCCGGACTTGCCGCGTCAGGCAAGATCGTCTGCGCGAGTTCGTTCGCGGTGTTCGCAGCCGGAAGGGGATTCGAGATCATCCGGAACTCGATCGGATATCCGCATCTGAACGTAAAGATCTGCGCGACGCACGCCGGCATCACGGTCGGAGCGGACGGCGCGACTCATCAGGCATTCGAGGACATAGCGCTGATGCGCACGATCCCCGGCATGACGGTCATAAATCCGTGCGACGGGCACAGCGCGAAGAAGCTCATCAGAAAGGCGGTCGAATTCGAAGGACCCTGCTACATCAGACTCGGAAGAGCCGCGGTGCCGCAGTTTTATGAAGAAGATCCCGATATCGAGATCGGCAGGGGAAAACTGCTGAAAGACGGGAAAGACGTTACCATAATAGCAACGGGTATCCTGGTAAGTGCCGCGATGCGTGCCGCAGAAGCTCTCGGCAAAGACGGCATCGACGCGAGAGTGATAGACATCCATACGATCAAGCCAATAGATAAGGATATAGTTATCAGGGCCGCGAAGGAGACGGGCGCGATCGTCACGGCGGAAGAGCATTCGGTCATCGGCGGACTCGGGAGCGCTGTCGCCGAAGTCACAGCCGCGAACTGCCCGGTGAAGATGGCGTTCGTCGGTCAGCACGATGTTTTCGGAGAATCCGGGCAGCCTGACGAACTGCTCGAAAAATACGGCATGACTGATAAAGACATCATCAATGCGGTGAAAACACTTATTTAAGGGAAAAATAATGACGGCCCGGGGTAATTCCCCGGGCTGTTTTGATTTTCGGAAGCTGCTACTGATTTGGTTTACTGTAAATTATTATTCCTCCCTTATTCTTATATCCGCTGTCCCAAAGTACATCAAAGTCCAGCCATCTGTAGCTGCTGTAAGTGACGGCCTTTACCGACATGCGGCCGTTTTCTCCGTCTTCCGCGTCGTATCCGTTGAGCAGGAACCAGTGCCATACGTAGAAGTCCATTTCTATCGCTTTGTGGTGCAGTATAAGGCAGGGAACGGGAAATCCTCTGTCTATCCTGTCGATGACAGCCTGCTTCGCCTTCCTGACGGGTTCTCCGCCTTCAAGTCCGTCCATCCTTATGCCGTGCGCGCCCGCATCGCGCATGTATCTCGCGTAGCCGTCCATATATATCTCGAGCGTATTTATCCCGGACCATCTCGGTCTGAGATAAGGCTTCATGATCTCGGAAAAATCCACATAATCCTTTTTAGTTATCTTTTCCGGATCGAACGGCACCATTTCCTTCATCCCTTTATGCAATGCAAAATAGACGCTGCTGTCGCACGCCGTTTCCGCCGCGCAGCCGCCGAGCCTCATCATATAGCTGCGGAACCAGTCCTGGTTTCCGCCGTATGAACTGCCGATATAAAAATGTTCGAGTTCTTTTCGCATTGATAAATCCCCTGTGCCGATGAACGTTATTATAATATATGCACGCCCGGGAGTAAATTTCAACAATATTTTGAATTTGTCTAACCCAAGACGCTGAAAATGTTGTAAAATGTCAATAGTACATCTACGAAAGGAGCATTGTCATGGCAGAAGATAACAGGGAAATCGCTTTCGAAGAAGATAAAAAAGGGGAAACCGCAGAATCGATATTCGACTCGCAGGACGAAGACCGCTCGAAGCCGGAAGATGCCGACGTACTTCTCATGACTCCTGTATCGGCGGATTACAGACTGAATAAGGAGTGCAGGAATCTTCCTCCGAATTCAAATTACGACCTGTCGCTCCAGCATAACGGACTCATGATCAGGCAGCACGCCGGCGACAAGGCTCAGCTGCTCATACCTTTCGAATCCATAAATGATATTTTCTACGGCAGAAAGGCGGAAGCTGCGGCTGATGAGGGGAGGCCTCTCGGAAAGGCGCTCGGCAGCGGAGAACTGTTCGAAGCCGAAAACGATGAAGAAGTCACCGACAAGGATATGGTGCTGGCCATCTCGCTGTCGGATGATAAGGGAAGCGATATAATCTCGTTCCGTGCGAATTCGCCGTCGCCGCATCATAAACTGCTGTTCGGCACTCTGATGCAGCTCACGGGCGCGAATCACGATGAAGGATCGAAGAACGCGAAAACCATAAAGCTCAGGACATGCGAAAAATGCGGGGAAAGGTATCCCGCGTCGGCGAAACTCTGTCCGTACTGCAATTCGAAGAAGCCGGCATATAAAAAGGCGGGCATGTGGATCATGATAGGAATACTGATTCTGTCATGCGCGAGCCCGTTCCTGTAAACGAAAACCGAAACAGGCAGAGCGGAGGCTCTGCCTTTTAAGTTGTTGACATGGTATGGAAATAAATGTAAAATAGTCATATGGTATTCGGATATCGCGTAAAAAAAGGTTGACCGCGCTATCCATTTAATGTATCATGGCATTTGAGAACAGATGTTCACTATTTTACGGAGGTAAACATGGCGATAAATAAAGAAGACAAAGAGAAAGCGCTGCAGGAGGCACTGAATCATATCAACAAGCAGTATGGTCAGGGTGCCATCATGAAACTCGGCGATGATAATATGATCACGAATGTGGAAACTATTCCCACAGGGTCGATAAGCCTCGATATCGCGACCGGCATCGGCGGCATACCGAAGGGCAGGATCATCGAAGTGTACGGCCCGGAATCTTCGGGAAAGACAACGCTGACGCTCCACATGATAGCCGAAGCGCAGAAGGCGGGCGGAAAGGCCGCTTTCATAGACGCGGAGCACGCACTCGACGCCGAGTATGCGCACGCTCTCGGAGTGGATATCGACGAACTCCTGGTATCACAGCCGGACACGGGAGAACAGGCTCTCGAGATCTGCGAGATGCTGGTACGTTCAGGAGCTCTTGACATAATCGTTATCGACTCAGTGGCGGCGCTCGTTCCGAAGAGCGAGATAGCGGGCGAAATGGGCGATTCTCATGTCGGACTTCTCGCGAGGCTTATGTCACAGGCTATGAGAAAACTCGCGGGCGCTATAAACAAATCGAAGACGTCCGTCGTGTTTATTAACCAGCTCAGAGAAAAGGTCGGGGTAATATACGGAAATCCCGAAGTCACGACAGGCGGAAGGGCTCTTAAATTCTATTCATCCATGAGGATCGACGTCAGAAGGGTAGAGACCCTCAAGCGCGGCGGCGAGATGATCGGGAACCGCACGAGAGTTAAGATAGTGAAGAATAAAATGGCTCCTCCGTTCAAGACCGCTGAATTCGACATCATGTACGGAGAAGGCATCTCGAAGGAAGGCGACATTCTCGACTGCGCATCCGAGCTCGGATTTATAGACAAGGCCGGATCATGGTACAGCTACGAAGGCGACAGGATAGGCCAGGGCAGGGATAACGCGAAGCAGTTCCTGAAAGATCATCCGGAAATCATGGAAACTCTGGAGAAGAAGATCCACGAGGAGCTGCTGCCGCACGCAGGAAGCGATCAGGAAAAGGCGGATGAAGTCAGGGTCGATGAAGACGGAGTCGTAATAGAAGAATAATTTCGCGCATATATCTATCTTCTGCCGCAGGAAATGACAGTTCTGCGGCAGATTTTTATTGTAAAAATATTCTGAATAAAAAAATTATGTAAAATCTATTCCAAATCCATATCAAGTGTGATTAAATTAACAGTGGATTTGTGTGTCGGAACATATATTCCGACCGTCCGGACAGGAGAATTTTATGAGTTCAGAGACCTTTCAGATGATCGCCGCGCTGCTGGGCGGCCTTGCATTGTTTATCTTCGGAATGAACAGCATGAGCGACGGCTTCCAGAAAACAGCGGGCGACAGGATGAAGCATATTCTGTCCATGCTGACGTCTAATCCTGTGCTGGGCGTGCTGTCGGGGGCACTCTGCACCGCAGTTCTTCAAAGCAGTTCCGCTACGACGGTCATGGCGATAGGATTCGTGAGCGCCGGCCTGATTACATTCAGACAGGCCATAGGCGTAGTCATGGGAGCGAATATAGGAACTACCATTACAGCCCAGCTTATTGCGTTCAAGATAGGCGATTTCGCGTGGGTATTCGTCTTCGTCGGTTTTCTTCTTTATTTTTTCGTCAGAAAAAGAGAAAAAGTAAAAGATGTGGGTCAGGTGATTTTCTCATTCGGCCTGCTTTTTGTCGGCCTTAATGTCATGGGAGAGGCGATGAAACCGCTCGCGTCTTCTCCGATGTTCCTCGATATGATGCTCAAAGTCCAGGATACGCCCGTACTCGGCGTGCTGCTCGGGACACTGATGACAGTTGTCGTTCAGAGCAGTTCGGCGACTATCGCGGTCCTGCAGAACCTCGCTTCCACGCCGGGACCGGACGGCGTCACGAGTATCATCGGGCTCGCGGGAGCCATCCCGATACTGTTCGGCGATAACATAGGCACGACCATCACGGCTGTACTTGCATCGATAGGCGGGACGGTGAACGCGAAGCGCGCCGCGGCGGCACATGTAATTTTCAATATATCCGGCACGCTCCTCTTCATAAATTTCATTCCGCAGATAATAAAGGTAGTAAAATATATATCGCCGAAGGGGCCTGAAGTCGAGGTCATTTCGCGGCAGATAGCGAATACGCATCTTCTGTTCAACGTCACCACCACGCTGATATGGCTTCCGCTGATAGGAGTGCTCGCCGCGATCGCAACGAAGCTGATCCGCGGCACGGACGAGGAAGTCCTGGACCCGATGCCGAAATATCTTGACGAGAATCTGATAGACAGACCTCTGTTCGCTATACCTCTCGCCATGAGAGAGCTTGTCAGGATCGGGAAATTCGCGCTCGACATGACGACATACGCGAAAAAGGCTTTCATGGAAGGCGATTTCGAAGCAATGCAGAAAGTCGAGGAACACGAGGAAGTCATCAACGAGCTCGAACAGACGACGGTCAGTTATCTCGCGTCGATACTCGCTACAGAAGGCGTCACCGACAGACAGCTGAACACGGTATCGCAGCTCATCAGAGTGGCCGGCGATCTGGAGAATATAGGGGATCAATGCATTGATCTTAAAGAACTCGCCGAGGAAAAAAAGAAAGACAAAATAGAGTTCAGCGACAAGGCGAATGCCGAGATCGAGCTGTGTTTCGATCAGGGGATCAGCATGATAGAGAACTGTGTCAGGGCTCTTAAAACCGGCGACACGGGCGCCGTAAACCAGATACTCTGGCTTGAGGAACAGCTTGACAACAGCGAGGAGCGGCTGAGAAAGCAGCATATGCAGAGAGTCATCGACAAGACATGCTCCCCCGGATTCACGGTGCTTTACACTGATACGGTCTATCAGATAGAAAAGATAGGCGACTTCTGCAACAATATAGCTCTTGAGATAAGAGATATGCCTGACGCGGTGTTCATCGGACAGAGCGAGGAGATCGAGGAAAAGTCACAGCAGGGACCGGATCCCGAATTCACATAACTAAAGCTGTTTCGTATTGACTGAGTTCTCCTTTTATGCTATTATATTTATCCGTAGGCCGCTCGGAACGGGTACCGAAATAAAGCCTTGAAGGCTGCCCGCGACGGCGAGACCGGAAAGAGGAGGAATAAATAAAATGTACGCAGTTATCGAGACAGGCGGAAAGCAGTACAAAGTTTCCGAAGGTGATGTCATCACTGTTGAGAAACTCGGAGCTGAAGCCGGAGAAGAAGTTGTATTTGACAGAGTTCTGTTCCTTGGCGAAGGATCCGACGCGAAAGTCGGCACACCTTATATCGACGGCGCGGCAGTCGCCGGCAAGGTCGTGGAAAACGGCAAGGGAAAGAAAGTCATAATCTACAAGTACAAAGCTAAAAAGGATTACAGAAAAAAGCAGGGACACAGACAGCCTTATACAAAGGTGGAGATCACAAGTCTCGGCGGAGCGGCGAAGAAGGAAGCCGCGCCTGCGGAGCAGCCTGAGGATGCGGCCCCTGAAGAGAATGGGACTTCGGAAAAGACACCGTCGCTCAGATCCATGAAAAAGGCGGAGCTCATCGAGTTCGCGGAAGCGCACGGAATAGAAGTCGATCCGAAGGATACGAAGGCAGTTATCACTGAGGCCATCGAAGCCGGACTGAACAAATAGCCGTAAGGAGGTGCCAGGACATGTCGAGTAAAAAAGGAGTAGGAAGCTCAAAGAACGGACGTGACAGTGAGTCCAAAAGACTCGGAGTAAAAGCAGCGGACGGCCAGTTTGTAACGGCCGGAAGCATCATCGTAAGACAGAGAGGAACTAAGATCCATCCGGGATCGAACGTTGGCAAGGGCGGAGATGACACCCTGTTCGCGAAGATCGACGGATCTGTAAAGTTTGAAAGAATGGGCAAGACCAGAAAACAGGTCAGCGTCTATAAAAAGGAAGCTTAACTAATCTGCCGGGTCCCTGATAGAGGGGCCCGATTTTTTCTGAAAGAGAAAACAATGTTTGTAGACAGAGCGAGGATATTCATAAAATCCGGAAAAGGCGGAGACGGCGCGGTCACATTCAGACGCGAACCGTATGTCCCGGAAGGCGGTCCGGACGGCGGAGACGGCGGCAGGGGCGGCGACGTTATTTTCATGGCGGACAGCAGCCTGCGCACGCTGATGGACTTCAAATACAAAAAAAAGTACAAAGCCGAGGACGGCCAGAACGGGATGAAGAAGAAGATGTTCGGCCGGAAGGGAAAAGATCTGATAATCAGGGTGCCGGCAGGAACGATGGTAATAGACGAAGAGACCGGTCTTCTGATGAAAGATCTTACTAAAGACGGTGAATCCTTCGTCGCGGCCGCCGGCGGAAAAGGCGGGAAGGGGAACGTCCACTTCAAGAATTCCGTAAGGCAGGCTCCGAATTTCGCCGAAGCCGGCCAGGAACCCGTGGAGCGCACGATCATCCTCGAACTGAAACTCATTGCCGACGTGGGGCTCGTAGGGTTCCCGAACGTCGGGAAATCCACGCTGCTGTCCGTATGCACTGCCGCTAAACCGAAGATCGCGAACTATCATTTCACAACGATAGCGCCGAACCTCGGCGTCGTGCAGGTGCACGACACGAGCTTTGTGATGGCAGATATTGCCGGCATCATAGAAGGCGCGAGCGAGGGAGCAGGCATGGGGTTCCAGTTCCTGAAGCATATAGAGAGAACGAAGGTGCTTATCCACGTTGTAGATGTTTCGGGAAGCGAGGGCCGGGACCCGAAGGAGGATTTCGACAAAATAAACGCAGAGCTCGAGAATTACAGCCCGAAAATGATGAAAAAGCCCCAGATCGTAGCCGCGAACAAAATAGACATCGTAGACACAGACAGCGAAGAATATCTCAGTTTCAGGGAATATGTCGAAGGAAAAGGATACAAAGTCTTCCCGATGTCAGCGCCTATAAATCTCGGCGTCAGAGAAGTCGTCGAGGAAGCAGCGCGGCTGCTTGCTGAAGTAAATGAAAATTACGAAGAGGAAGAACCTGAACTCTTCGATTTCGACAGAGAAAATGACGATGCCGATTACAGGCGCATAGACGCTTCTGTAGACGAAGACGGCTCGTTCGTCCTCAGCGGGCGGCAGCTCAGGAAGATATTCAATTCAACGAATTTCAACGACATGGGGTCGCTGAGATATCTTTACAAGTATATCGAGAAAAGCGGCGCGATAGACCGCCTGAAGGAGATGGGCCTGAAAGAGGGCGATACTGTGAAGATAGAAGACTTCGAGTTCGAATACATCGATGAATTTTAGGAGGACCCATGGCATCGGAGAGACTTACAAGGCAGCAGTGCATCGATATGCTGAAGGAGTACGGCACCCCTCCGCATGTGGCAGCGCACTGCATCGCGGTGGCGGAAGTCGCCGTAAGGCTCGGAAAAGCGCTGAACGAACACGGATATAATATAGATATCCCTCTTGCGGAGAACGCCGCATTGCTGCACGATATAGCGCGGGTCGAAGACGAACACTGGAACGTCGGGGCCGACTATCTCGAATCGAAGGGGCTCAGGGATCAGGCGGATATCGTAAGGATACACATGTTTTACGATCCGTTCTCGCCCGTGGATAAACTGAACGAGACGGACCTCGTCTGCATCGGAGACAGAACGGTCAAGGAGCATACGTACGTCGGCGTTGACGAACGTTTCGAATATATTATGAACAAGCCTCATAATCTTTCCCCGCAGGCGCGCAGGCGGATCGAAGCGAGGAAGAGTGAAATGAAGAAGCTGCTTGACGAGATAGCTGAAGTCATCGGCTGCTCCCTCGACAAACTGATGGAGGACGGTAAATGACGCTGGACAAAATTTTAAAAAGAGTGAATAAGCCGGCAAGGTATATCGGAGGAGAGATAAATTCCGTGATGAAGGATCCCGGAAGCGTGTCTCTTCGTTTTGCGTTCGCTTTTCCGGACATCTATGAGATAGGCATGTCCTACGTCGGACTGCAGATCCTGTACAATATTCTCAATCAGAGAGAAGACATATTCTGCGAGCGCGTGTTCGCTCCGGCGGAAGACATGGAAGCGGAAATGCGGTCGGAGGGGATCCCGCTGTTTTCGCTTGAAACGAAGTCCCCGGTATCGGATTTCGATATCCTCGGATTCACGCTCCAGTATGAGATGTCGTTCACAAATATTATCAACATGATCGACCTTTCGGGGATACCGGTCAGGAGGGAAGACAGACTGCGTTCGAAGGAAAATTATCCGCTGATCGTTGCGGGCGGACCGTGCGCGTTCCAGCCAGAGCCCCTCGCGGATTTCTTCGATCTGTTCCTTATAGGCGACGGTGAAAAGCTGATACTTGATTTGTGCGATCTGTACGAGCAGTGCGGTGATGACAGGGATCGCTTTCTGCATGACGCATGCAGGATCCCGGGCGTCTATGTCCCGCAGTTCTACGAACCCGTATACGGCAAAGACGGGACAATATCGGGATACGATAAGACTGAGGATGACGCTCCGGACCGCGTGCTCAGGAGGATCGAACCTTCCGTAGAGACGCTCACGTATCCCGAAAAACCGATAGTTCCGTTCATCGATACCGTTCACGACAGGGCGGTCGTCGAGACGTTCCGCGGATGCACGAGGGGATGCAGGTTCTGCCAGGCCGGCATGATATACAGGCCCGTCCGCGAGCGCGAAAAAGATACGATCGTAAGATATGCGGAGCAGCAGCTGCAGTCGACGGGTCATGAAGAGCTTTCTCTCCTTTCGCTTTCGACCAGCGATTATTCGCGGTTCGAGGACCTCGTGAACGATCTCATGGATTATTGCGGCGGCAGGAATATCGGGCTCTCGCTCCCGAGCCTCCGGCTCGATTCATTCAGTTTCAAAGTCCTGGATGAGATCCAGAAGACGAGGAAATCAGGCCTCACGTTCGCCCCGGAAGCCGGCACTCAGCGCCTCCGCGACCGCATAAACAAAAACATCACGGAAGATGACATCTACAGCTCAGTCAGGCAGGCATTGATGCTCGGATGGAAGAAGATAAAACTGTACTTTATGATCGGCCTCCCCGGCGAAACGGACGAGGATCTCGACGGCATCTATGATATCGCCAGGAATATCATTGATATAAACTATGAAGTGAACGGAAGGAAGGGCGGCCGCTTCAATGTCACGGTAAGCGTGTCGAATTTCGTTCCGAAGGCCCATACGCCGTTCCAGTGGGAACCGCAGGACACTCCGGAAGAATTTGTCCGGAAGCACAACTACCTTTCGGCGAAATTCAGGAACCTCCGCAATGCGTCGTTCTCGTACCACGACAGCCCGGTAAGCGTGATGGAAGCTGTCATCGCAAGAGGCGACAGGCGCGTCGGCAGTCTGATATATGAGGCATGGAAGCAGGGCTGCAAGTTCGACGGCTGGAGCGAGAAATTCGATCCGGACAAATGGAAAAAAGCGCTGGAAAAGACCGGCATATCGGCCGGATTCTACGCGCAGAGAAGAAGAGGATCCGGAGAAACACTGCCGTGGGCATTGATAGAAACGGGCGTATCGGAAGAATATCTGCGCTCGGAGGCCGTAAAAGAAACGACGACTCGCGACTGCAGGGTGGCCTGCAATAACTGCGGGATCAACAGGTACACGCCGTGCCCCGCGGCCGGAATGAAGGGAAGGGAACAGCAATGCCGAGATACAGAGTGACATTTTCCAAAGGCGGATATATCCGGTTCACATCGCATCTCGACATGATCCGCCTGTTCGAACGCGCGTTCAGGAGAGCGGGGATCGAGCTTGAATACTCTCAGGGATTCAATCCGCATCCGAAAATGGTTTTCGCGCAGCCTCTTCCTCTCGGATACAGTTCCGAAGGCGAAATACTTGAGGCTGACACGACAGAAGAATACGAATGCAGAGATCTGGCTGCCCGTCTTGACGCGGAAATGCCGGACGGCATAGTGATAAAAAGCATGAAGGAAGTCGAAAAGACAAAGAAGACGGCGGCTTCGACATGCAGAGCGGCGGACTACAGGATCGAGATAGAAGACGCCGACGCGGATCTGCTGGATAAAACGGTAAAAGAGATGCTCTCACGGGAACATCTGACCGTTGAAAAGAAAACGAAGCGCGGAATGAGGACCCTGGATATCAGACCGATGATAAAATCCATGGAAATATCAGAAAGCGACGATAAAATTATATTGTTAACCAAGCTGGACGCGGGCAGCAGTTCAAACCTGGCGCCGCAGGTACTTCTGGACGCGATGTCCCGGTTATCGAAAATCGATATACCGCCCGAATGCGTTGAAATCACAAGGCTCCGGCTGTATATCTGACTTTTCGGCTGTTAAATATTGACAGCCATCTTCCTTGATTGTAATATTATGGTATTACAGGAAAAGGAGGTGCATATTGAAAAAATATCTCAGCAAAGAGTTCTTATTTGCCAACAGGGAGAAGATCCTCTGTGTTGTGATCGCGGCGGCGTTCATAGTTTCCGGACTTGTCTACAATGCTGCCGGAAAGGCGGACGATGACGAATTCGCATCGGCTGCAGGCGCTGAACAGACGGAACAGGCAAAGGAGGAATCCGAAAGCGGCGTGATCATCGTCGATGTTTCCGGAGCCGTGAACGACCCGAAAGTCGTTGAGCTCAGCAAGGGCGACAGAGTGAACGACGCGATCGAGGCGGCCGGAGGGCTTACTGCGAATGCGGACATTTCTTCACTGAACAGAGCGGCAGTGGTAAAGGACGGAGATAAGATTTTCGTTCCTGAGAAGGGCTCCGGCAGGAGCGGATCCGTAACGAATGTAAACGGCGGGAGCGTAAGCTCCGACGGATCCGGCGGAGCGATCGCCGGCGGGAAAGTAAACATCAACACAGCGAACAAAACTGAGCTTCAGACCCTCACTGGCGTGGGTCCTGCGATCGCGGACAAGATAATAGCCTACAGGGAGAGTCACGGAAATTTCAGCAGACCGGAAGATATAAAGAATGTCAGCGGGATCGGCGATAAGACTTACGAAAAAATGAAGGACAATATTACAGTGTAAACGGCATTGCCGCCGCGGAGGTGTGAAATGATAACGAAGGAAAAAATCGCGAGGATAAACGAACTTGCGGCTAAAAACAAGACCGACGGACTGTCTGAGAAGGAGCTCGAGGAACGCGAGCAGCTCCGCCGGGAATATATCGAATCTGTGCGCGAGAACCTTAAAGCGCAGCTGGACAATATCGAGTTTGTCGATGAGAAGCCGGAAAAATAGCGGGCGCCTGTTTGAAAATTCCTTTATCTTGGTATATATCTTTCGTGAATAAGTCGATATAACAAAGGAGTTTTTTAATGAAGCAGGTATATTTAGATTATTCGGCTACTACGCCGGTAAAAAAAGAAGTTCTTGATGAAATGCTGCCGTATTTCTGCGAAAAGTACGGGAATCCGTCGAGCCTTTATTCGCTCGGTGAAGAAGCCGCGGCAGCCGTCGCTAAGGCCAGGGGCAGGCTCGCGCATCTTATAAACGCGGATGAAAGCGAAGTCTACTTCACGTCCTGCGGCTCCGAATCAGATAACTGGGCTCTGTTCGGCGTGACGGACGCGAGAAAGAAAGACGGGAACCATATCATTACATCCGCGATAGAACATCACGCGATCCTGCATTCATGTGAATATCTGAGTCAGAGGGGCATTGATGTGACATATCTTCCTATCGACAAGAACGGAAGAGTAAGTCCCGACGATCTCGAAAAGGCCATAAAGCCAGAGACAGTGCTCGTATCGGTCATGCTCGTGAACAACGAGATCGGAACGATCCAGCCTATAAAGAAGCTGGCGGAGATCGCGCATAAGCACGGAGCGACTTTCCACTGCGACGCAGTGCAGGGGCTCGGTAATGTTCCCATCGACGTCAAGGATCTCGGAGTCGATCTCATGTCGTTCTCATCGCATAAGATCTACGGCCCGAAGGGCGTGGGCGCCATGTACATGAAGAAAGGAACGAGGATCTCCAATTATCTGCACGGAGGAGCTCAGGAGAAGAGCAGGAGAGCGGGCACCGAGAATACGGCCGGCATAGTCGGATTCGGAAAGGCTGCCGAGCTCGCCGAACAGAATCTCGAGGAACATATAGAAAGAGTTTCGAAACTGCGTGATTATTTCATTGATCAGGTAAAAAAGAATATACCGGATATTATCGTGAACGGAACGATGGACGGAAGACATCCCGGGAACGCTAACATCACGTTCAAATACATAGAAGGCGAATCGATACTCATTCTCCTGAATGAAAAGGGGATATGCATCTCGACGGGATCCGCGTGCTCGTCCAAGTCGCTGAAACCGTCGCACGTGCTTACTGCGCTCGGCGTACCGGATGATATGATACACGGGAGCTGCAGATTCACGGTCGGAGACTTCACCACTAAAGAAGATATAGATTACACGGTAGAGTGCCTTACGGAGATCGTCGAGAAGCTCCGCGGCATCTCGTCACTCAGTTAGAAAGGCGGGGAATTGTTATGGCAATGTACAATGACAAAGTAATGGATTATTTCCTTCATCCTCATAATGTCGGCGAGATAGAGAATCCCGACGGCGAAGGCGTATACGGAAGCCCCGTATGCGGAGACATGATGAAGATAACTATTTCTGTAGATAAGGATAAGGACGTCATCACTGACGCCAAATTCAAGACGTTCGGCTGCGGAAGCGCAATCGCGAGTTCCAGCATGGCGACGGATATGATAATCGGAAAGACCGTCGATGAAGCGCTTGAGATCTCGAATCAGGATATCATCGACGAGCTCGGCGGACTTCCGGCCATCAAGATCCACTGTTCGGTGCTCGCGGATCACGCCATAAAGGCGGCGATCTACGATTACGCGCAGAAAAACAACAAAGAGTATAAAGGCCTCGAAGGATTCGATCCGAATGAAGACGACGAAGTCGAAGAAGAAGAGACACCCATCTAATCCCGGAGAACTGACATTACTTGAAAATCAGGGGGCGGCAGAGGCCGCTCCCGCTTGTTTTTCTTTTATTTTCGCATTGATAATGCTATAATAAAAAATGCTACTTGAAAAGCAGGAGGATCACATATATGGAAAAACTTGGCGTAAATGAAATCAGGGAAAAATTTCTGTCGTTCTTTGAGACAAAGGGCTGTCTGAGACTGAACAGTTTCCCGCTCATACCGAACCACGATAAGAGCCTTCTTATCATAAATTCCGGAATGGCGCCGATGAAGCCGTGGTTCTCCGGAGCAGAAACGCCTCCGAGAAAGCGCGTCACAACGTGCCAGAAATGCATCAGAACGGACGATATCGAGAATGTCGGTATAACGGACCGTCACGGCACTTTCTTTGAAATGATGGGCAATTTCTCGTTCGGCGATTACTTTAAGAAGGAAGCCATAGCCTGGGCGTATGAATTCTGCAGGGACTGGATGAAACTGCCGATGGACAGAGTCTGGGCTACCGTATATCAGGACGATGACGAAGCTCTCGAACTCTGGGTCGAAACAGGAATCCCGAGGGAGCGCATCGTGAAACTCGGAAAGGATGATAACTTCTGGCAGATCGGCACCGGCCCGTGCGGACCGTGTTCCGAACTGTATTTCGACAGAGGCGAAGAGCACGGATGCGGAAGGCCTGACTGCAAGCCGGGATGCGAATGCGACAGATACATCGAATTCTGGAACCTCGTATTCACACAGTTCGACGCGCAGGAAGACGGCAGCTATGAGGATCTCGAGCACCCGAACATCGATACCGGCATGGGCCTCGAGAGGATGGCGTGCGTAATGCAGGACACGCTTTCGATATTCGACGTAGATACAATCGCGAGCGTTATCAATGCAGTGGAAGACGTTACCGGGGCGAAATACGAGGATTCGAAGAGCTCGACTGACACGTCCATCAGGATTATAACCGACCATACAAGAGCCGCGACATTCATGATAAGCGACAATATCATGCCGGCGAACGAGGGCAGGGGCTACGTCCTGAGACGTCTCATCAGAAGGGCCGCCGGACACGGCAGAAAACTCGGCATGAAAGAGCCGTTCCTGTCAAAAATAGCGGACGCCGTGATAAAGACATCCGCGGGAGCCTATCCTGAACTTGAGCAGAAAAGACTGTTCATCGGAAAGATCATCGAGGCCGAGGAGCGCAAATTCCTTGAAACGCTCGAGCAGGGCATGAACCTCATAAACGGATACATCGAAGACCTCGATGCCGAGGGAAAAACCGAACTCGACGGCGAAAGAGCGTTCAGACTCCACGACACATTCGGGTTCCCGATCGAACTCGCCAAGGAGATCATGGCCGAAAAAGGCTATACGATAGATGAAGACGGCTTCAATGCCCGCATGGAGAAGCAGAAGGCGATGGGCAAGGCCGACGCGGCCGAGACCGATGTCGCATGGCAGGATACGGACCTCAATTATCTGTTCGAGGAAAAGACCGAATTCACCGGGTACGAGAAAGCGTCCGATGAAGGTAAGATCAAGGCTATATTCAGAGATACTGATATACTGAGTTCCCTGAAAGAGGGCGAGACCGGCAGCGTAATATTCGACAGGACTCCGTTCTACGCCGAGAGCGGCGGCCAGGTAGCGGATACCGGACTCATTTTCAACGATGATTTCTCCGCCGAAGTGACCGACGTCCAGAAGACGAACGATGTATACGTCCACCAGGTAACGGTGCGCAGCGGCGAGATGAAAGAGGGCATGACAGCATCAATGCAGGTTAGCGAGCCTCTGAGGAATTCCAGCTCGCGCAACCACAGCGCGACTCATCTTCTGCATCAGGCGCTGCGTGAAGTGCTGGGAGAACATGTACAGCAGGCCGGATCGAAAGTCGACCCGAACGAGCTGAGATTCGACTTTACGCATTTTGAAGCACTGACACCTCAGCAGATAGAGAAGGTGGAAGATATCGTAAATGACAAGATCGGCCTTTTCATGCCGGTCACGACGGAGGTCGTGTCGATAAAGGACGCTTCATCGACAGGCGCGATCGGACTGTTCGACAAGAAGTACGGCGATAACGTAAGAGTCGTGAGCATGGGCGATTTCTCGAAGGAACTGTGCGGCGGCATCCACGTCAAGAATACAGGACAGATCGGTGCGTTCAAGATCATGAGCGAGAGCGGCGTGGCGTCCGGCATCAGGAGGATCACGGCTCTCACGGGAAGAGCGGTACTGAAGCAGCTCGAATCGTATGAAGCCGTAATAAACGAAGCGTCGGGCGTACTCAAGACGAAACCCCAGAACCTCGGGGACAAAATCGTCCAGATGCGCGACGAGAACGTAGAATACAGACATCAGCTCGATTCCATGAGAGACAGGACGCTCAGCAGCATGTCTGACAGCCTCATGGCGGAAGCCAGGGAAGTAAATGGCATAAGACTCATTACGAAGCTGCTTGAAGGATACAGCAGCGACGATCTCAGGAAGATATCGGATGACGTCAGGGCGAAAAACGATAACACGGTCCTCTGCATTGCTTCGGTAAACGAAGGCAAGGTGACATTCCTCGTATCGCTCACTGACGACGTGGTAGCGAAGGGATATCACGCAGGAAAGATGATCAAGGAGATCGCAGCGGCCGCGGGCGGCGGAGGCGGCGGCAAGGCCGATATGGCCCAGGCCGGCGCGAAGGACCCCTCAAAGGCAAAAGAGGCGCTCGGCATCGCTGAAAAATTGATGTAGTATTTATATAAATTATTGTTTTGAAAAATATTTTTGGTATAATATTATTCAGGCATATTAAAGGAGGCGTACGAAGTGGACAATAAAGACACGCTGATGTTCAACGGCCCGTCGAGAAACGGACACAAGACACCAAGAGAGATATTGGAAGAGGTATACGTCGCACTTGAAGAGAAGGGATATAATGCCATCGACCAGATCGTCGGATACATCCTTTCCGGTGATCCGTCATATATTACCAGCCATAATAACGCGAGGAACATCATCAGGCAGATAGACAGAGATGATCTCGCGGAAGTTCTGGTGAGAAGTTATCTTAATAAATAAATTGATGATTCGGAAGGGGCCCCGGATATGAGGCCCCTTATTTTTTCGGAGGTGTTTATGAGGGTACTGGCGCTTGACGTCGGCGACAGAACGATCGGAGTCGCGGTAAGCGACGAGCTTTTGATTTCAGCGAACGGCGTGACTACGATAGAGCGCACCGGTATACGTAAGGACGCCTCGAAAGTGATAGAATACGTAAGAGAGTATAAATGCGGGACCGTCGTACTCGGCCTTCCCCTTATGCTTGACGGAAGCGACAGCCCGCAGACTGAAAAAGTACGCGAGTTCAGGACAATGCTCGAAAACAAGATGAGGAGCGAGGGCCTCGCGGACGTGAAGATCGATTATCAGGACGAGCGTCTTACGACAGTGCAGGCAGAGAGGGTCCTGATCGACGCGGATGTCAGCAGAAAGAAAAGAAAGAAAGTAATAGACAAACAGGCAGCGGTCATCATACTGCAGGCGTATCTTGAAAGGTGCAGACATGAGTAAAAAAGAACGGACAATATACCTGATCGGCGGGCTGATCATAATATTATTCTTTGCGGTCAGCTATTATAACATGAACATCAAGCAGGCGCAGCAGGAGCGTCTGGAAGATACTGCCCACGTCGATGTAGTGGGCACCTGGCAGGCATACGATTATATTACTGAGAACAAAAAACACGATTTCAGCGCATACCTGAAGCAGAAAAACCTGAAAGGGGAGGGGTATGTCATAAAGTGCAGGAAGAACGGTGTCGCGACCTGCACTTTCACAGACAGAGACAAGGGTGAATACGAATATTCCGGCGAATGGAAGTATGTCAAAAAGAAAAAGTACTATCTCGTAGCTGCCGGAAGCCTCAGATTCAAAATGAAGAAATACGACGACGGGCAGCTGTACAGCAACAGTACTCTTAATAAAGACGACGGCGACACAGTTCTCTGGAAAAAGGTAAACTGACCGGGATCGTTTATCCCCCGAGTACCTCCAGACTGCCAGGTCTATTGTCTTCGGAGACCTCACAGCATAATTCCGTGAATTTCTCCATGATCGGACTGATCCATTTATTTTTGTGATATGCGTAGACCGCGGTGATCGATGCCCCGTCAAGATCTGACGGTATCGTAACGAGTTCGCCGCTGTCCAGTTCTTTCTGTACAGTGAATTCCGGAAGATAAGAAAAGCCGGCGCCGCCGAGCAGCAGTGTTTTTATAGTCGGGACGCTCCATACTTCTATAGTACGGTCGATCTCAATGGACTTTCTCCGGAGATAATCTTCGAAGATCTGGCGGAACACACAGTTCGGTTCATTTGTTATGAACGGTACCGAAACTCCCTGATGAGCCGGCGTCAGATCACGTATCTCATTCCTGACCGCAGGAGAACTTACTGTCACGAGAGGGCAGTCCATTATGGGCTTCGTAACGAGACTTCCGCGGAATCCTCCGACATAATCGTAGAAAATGCCGATATCGAGTGTTCCGTTGATAAGAGCATCGCGTATATCGTAACAGACCATAGACCGGACGGAAAGGTTCGCTTTCGGAGCCTCACAGCTGAACTTTTCCAGCACCGGAGCCATGCGGCAGCAGAGCATTGTCTCAGCAATGCCCACATGTATGTCTTCTTCATAGTCCAGGCGGTCTCCGCTGAAATCATGCAGCCTGCTGACTGAATTCATAACGTCGTCCACATAGGGTATGAGCTGTTTCCCGGCCTTTGTGAGGACCATTTTCCTTCCTATTTTTTCGAAAAGGACCGTATTCAGTTCTTCTTCGAGTTTCCTTATCTGGAACGTGATAGTAGACTGAGTGTAATTCAGTTTTGCGGCCGCCTTTGAAAAGCTTCCTTCTGTTACCACGGTGATGAACGTATTCAGATATTTGAGGTTCATACATTGCCTCCCGAAAAGCTTCAAAAAAATTGATAACTTGATTTTCATACTTTAAATTGCTTTAACTGTTTATATGAAATATAATATAGCATAACAAATTTATTGCAATACATACGTGTATTTCGTCCGTTATAAATCAGTGAAAAAGGAGTATGTGTGATGGCAACAATATATGATACGAAGGTGAAAATAGTTCTCAGGAACGACCTGGAGCCCTGGCAGGAGCTGAACGTTACGGCATTTATGATGGCCGGTCTCGGCGCGACCCAGGATATGACAGGCGAGGAATATGTAGATGCGAGCGGTAAGCACTATCTGCCGCTTTCCGTACAGCCGATCATGGTCCTTTCGGGATCGGAAGAAGAGATCAAGGAAGTAATGGGGAAGGCGCAGGACCGCGATATGGCCGTCGCAGCTTACGCTGAAGACCTTTTCGAGACATTCAACGACGAAGACAACAGGGCAGCTTTCGCGAAATATACTACAGAGGAGCTGAATCTCGTGGGCATAGCCATAAGAGGCCCGAAAAATCAGGTGGACAGAATAACAAAGCATCTGAAAAAGCATGACTAAGATGAATAAAGCAGCACAAAACCGGAGTAAATCTCCGGTTTTTTGCTGATATTTTTTCTGGAACAACGTGAGAAACGATTCAATCTTCCCGTTTTCCCATGATAAATGCTGCATGGAGAGCCGCAAAAACGTTGAAATTCCAACATTTTGATGACTGCAGCGTTTAAAAACCGGCTCCGTTTCATCGAAGAAAACCGCTCCGGCGCTGTTTTTGCGCTGATGCGCAATTTTTGGTAAAATACGCACGTTGCATTTATATAATACATGCAAAAACGGTGTTATAAAATAAGCGGAACAGATCATATAAAGGAGGAGCGATGTTTAATAATGAATTTACCGCGCTGGCAGACGGCGCTGCGGGAAAGGTAGGATTTCTCAACCGTGATCCGCTGGCGTATTTTCTTATGTCAATGCTGGCGGGCGCATATATCGGTTTCGGCAGTCTGCTCGCATTCACAGTGGGCGGGGCGCTGGACGGCTCAGGAGCCGCTAAACTCGCTATGGGAGCCTGCTTCGGAGTGGCCCTGAGTCTTGTCACGATGGCCGGAGCCGAACTTTTTACAGGAAACAATCTCTCAATGGCCGCAGGCATGATAAGGCACACAGTTTCGCCGGGAAACGCGGTCAAATTGTGGATAATATGCTGGCTCGGGAATCTTGCCGGAGGGATACTGCTTTCTCTTATATATTACTGGACCGGTCTCGATACCGACGCGACGCTCATGTCTATCACCGGAGCGGCAGCGGGGAAGATGAGCGCTTCCTTCGTTCAGCTCCTGACACGCGGCATGCTGTGCAACATGCTCGTATGTATAGCGGTCTGGTGCGCCACGAAGCTCAAATCCGAAGTCGGAAAACTCATAATGATATTCTGGTGTCTGCTCGCGTTCTTCACGACGGGATTCGAACACAGTGTGGCGAACATGACGACACTTACTGTAGCGGTACTGAATAATGCAGGCAACAGCGCTATAACGCTCGGGGGATATTTCTATAATCTCGGGACTGTTACGCTCGGCAACATGATCGGCGGGATAGTCCTTGTAGCGATCCCGTATGCCGCGGCTGCAAGAGAGAGAAACTGACAGGCTGCTGTATAAGAGATATATCCTGAAATAAAATATCCGGTTCCGAAAAGGGGACCGGATATTATTGATTTGAAACACACACTCATATATGGAAGAGGCGTTTCGGTAAAATATTTAACTATTCCTAAAATACTAATTTAGGGAAGAGTTATGTATGGACCAGACCGAAACAGCCTCCGAATGTGCTCAAATGCTGCTCTATATCAAGAGCCCCGACCGATAAACGCTGGAATTCCAACGCTTCAGGCACCGACGCTTTATTTTTCGTTTTAAGCCGTTTTTTTCTCTTCATGGACCTGTGATACCTTGATTTTCTGATTTAAAAGCCCCCATCGATTCCCTGAGCTCTGTTTTTCGGAATTCTTGCCTTTGAGGTTTCTTACAGCGTATATTAGCTTACTCTTCCTTAGGTACCTTTATAGTCATGCCGGCTTCGAGCTGTTCGCCGTTATCGATATTGTTCAATTCACATATCTTATATACGGCTTCACGCGTATCTGTATTCGGATCGCATCTTTCGGCGATCGTCCATAATGTATCGCCGTCACAGACTTCGACAGTCGTATATGCCGGTGCATTATCTTCGGCTTTTACTGTGATATTATTGAACAGCATATTTATCCCTATGGCTGCGCCTATTACGATTATGGCTATGAATATTGTGAATCTGGCTTTTGATTTTATGATAATGCGTTTACCTGTCATTTCGCTTTCCCTCCGATAATTTCCGATGAATACGGGCACCCTTCCGTGCCCTTCACACGCGAACTTTTGTTCTTTTTATATAATACACGAATGTATGTTCGCAGTCAAGAGAAATTTAAACATTTGTTCTTTTTTGTTTTATCCTGCCTGCAGCCTGCCGGAAACAATAAAATAACAGCGCCCGCATGTACCGTGCGGACGCCTTAAAATGTTGAAATCGCAATATTTATTCAAGTTCTCTCACTCTGTCATATGCATCATTCACTTTGGCCAGGAGTTTCTTTCGGAAAATAATACAGAGAATAAGAAGCGCACCGGCGATCGCGAGTACTATTAAAGCCGCATTGTAATAGCCGAGACGAGTGAGAACGCCTATCAGGATGCTGCCTGTCATCGCAGGGAGCCTTCCCACGGTTGAAATAAGCAGGAACGGCCTGAGTTTCATATCAGAAAGCCCCGCCGCGTAACAGCACAGATCCTTCGGCAGTCCCGGTATGAGGTATATCAGGAATACAATAGTAACGCCCTTCTTGCTGTTCAGCATTTCAGTATAATTTTCAATGGTCTCTTCCTTGAAGAAAAGCGTCACTGCGTCGTGGCCGAGAAAGCGCGCAAGATAATACGCGACCGTCGTGCCGATAACCGCCCCGATGACCGAAAGTATGATCCCTATGACGAGACCGTAGATATAACCTGCGCCGAACTGTATCCACTGGCCGGGTATGACCGAGATCATTATCTGGACAATCTGCAGTCCGAGAATGATAAAAATATTCCCCGTCTTATGAGCTTCAAAATATGCATTAGTGGACTCAAGGCTCGAAAATGTATCTATAATCTGGTGCTGGAAGAAATAGATGTAAACCGGGATGCCGATAATAATGCCGAGAAGAATCAGCAGCTTGACTACGCTGTTGATTTCCTTTAATCTGCGTTTTGCCCTGGCTAACCGCTGAGTTCTTTCTTCCTTGCTATCCATGTGTTATATAGTACCACATCATTCTGAAACAAACTTAAAACTAACTTAAAAAATTATTGTCGTAAAGCTGCTGCAATGCCTTGATGACTCCGAACTTAGAGTGTTCGTATGTCAGACCGCCCTGGAAGTAAACGATATACGGTTCCCGTATCGGAGCGTCCGAGCTGAGTTCTATCGAAGATCCCTGAACGAACGCGCCCGCGGCCATGATCACCTGGTCGTCGTATCCCGGCATGTCCCAGGGCTCCGGCACTACGTCCGAATCTACCGGCGCCGCTGCCTGGATCCCCTTGCAGAACGCGACTACGGCTTCTTTTGACCCGAGTTTCACGCATTCTATGATATCCGACCGCTTGTCCTCCGGCTCCGGGCAGACCTCGAATCCAAGGCTCCTGAATGTTTCCGCGCAGAGAACGGCGCCCTTCACCGCTCCTCCGACGACGTTCGGAGCCAGGAACAGCCCCTGGAACATCGTGCGGGACTGCCCGAACGTGAGACCGCATTCTCCGCCGATGCCGGGTGACGTCATACGGTATGATATCTTTTCTATGAGGTCAGCACGTCCGGCGATATATCCTCCTGCGAGCGCGAGCCCTCCGCCGGGATTCTTTATAAGCGAGCCGGCAATGACATCGACGCCTACATCTGTCGGCTCCTCCGTTTCGAGAAATTCGCCGTAGCAGTTGTCGACCATGCAGACGATGTCCGGATCAATGCTGTGCACGAACTCCGCCCATTCTCTGATCTTATCGACAGTTATCGCTTTTCTCCAGCCGTATCCCGTCGAACGCTGAACGGCGCAGATCTTCGTGTTCGGCTTTATTGCCGCGCGCACGGCTTCCAGATCTATATCTCCGTTTTCCTTGAGCTCCACCTGATCATACGAAATGCCGAACTCCTTAAGAGAACCGCGGCCTTCGTTCCTGAGACCGATGACATCTTCCAGAGTATCGTACGGATTCCCGCTGCAGTAAATAAGCTCGTCGCCCGGGCGCAGGATCCCCGCGAGCGTGAGCGTGAGCGCGTGAGTCCCGTTCACGATTATCGGCCGGACGAGAGCCGCTTCCGTATGGAAGATATCCGAATAGACGCGTTCTATCGCATCGCGCCCCGGGTCGTCATATCCGTATCCCGTAGTCCAGGTGAAATGCATGTCGCTGATGCGGTTCTTCTGGAACGCCGCAAGTACTTTGTATTGATTATAAGCTGCAATATCGTCTATATCCTTAAAAACGCCGCTCACGTTGTGTTCGGCGCGTTCCACGATTTCATATACCTTCGGACTTATGCCCATTTTTTCGGTAAGAAGTCTGTAAGTATTGCTTTCCATAAAATTTCCTTCTGATATATTTTTATTCACATTGCATATTTCAGTATCTCCGGAGTCACATAGCATTCGATCAGCGCCGCGATGCACATGAGCGGCACTACATAGCACAGGTAGACTCTTACGACGCCGTTCATTGCCCATTCAAGGACATGTCCGGCGCGCTTCCGGAGACGCCTGCTGATTATTACCCGACTGACAGTATAGCATAAATACACGCCCGCAGACAGGCTCAGTACGAGCGCCGTTATTTCGAATATTCCGTGCGGCAGGATGCCGGCGGCGAACAGCTTCCCGAGCTCATATCCCTGCCGCCCCATGAACGAAAACATTGCTCCCATTATCAATGCGTTTGCCATGAGGCTGATGAACGGAGCAAATATGAACGGGATGAATCCCGCGAAAACGGAGATGCCCGAAGCGTAAAGATTATTGAGAAGGAGAAGCGGCATTATCACGTTTCCGTCCGTACTCGTCATCCCCTGCGCTTTCCTGGCGAAGGCATTCACCATTTCATCGGCGGTATCGGGATAATAAGTGAAAATCAGTATTGATACTGCAGTGATCACGATTGCGAGGACGTACATTACTATAAACGGTATCAGCAGCCGCTTCCTGAAAAACTGCCAGGTCAGATCGTATTCGCGGTCGAAAAACGCCCGGTACTTACTTGTCATCTTTTTTGCTGTCCTTTCCCTCTTCTCTCTCGAGCTCCCACTCCATGCCCTTTACGAGATCGCGCTTGACGTTCATCTTGTGCGCGGCGTAAAGCTGCGTCGTCGTGACCTGCTCGTGATCGAGCAGCGCCTGGACATCGTAGATCGAATTCCCGCGCCCTATGAGGCTCGTAGCCGCCGTGGCGCGCAGCTTGTGAGGGCTGTAGCCGGCGTTCCGCGACGTTTTCATGCCTATGGACGTGTATTTCTTCACGAGATCTCTGATCGCCCGTTCTGTCATCCGCTTTCCCTGAAGCGACAGGAACAGCGCGTCGCGGTGCTCTTCGGGGAGATCTTCGCTTTTCGGCCGTTCGAGCGTCAGATAGTCGTTCACTACCTGCGCGGCCGAAACATTGAGCGGCATGACCGACTCCTTGCCGCGCTTCCTGAAGATCTTGAATTCGCCCCGGCTGAAATTGAACGACGAGACATTGAGCTGCTGGAGTTCCGAAAGCCTTAGTCCGTATGTCAGGAAAAGGATCAGGATCGCCTTGTCGCGGTACTTCGTCTTTTCCCAGTACTGGCGTTCCTTGTCCGTGAGCCCCTCCCCGGTCGTTACGGCGTCCAGCATTATCATCACTTCGTCGTCCTGCAGCGCCTTTATCTCCCTTTCGCCCGGTTTCGGGACGCGGATCGGATTGAATCCGTCCGTGATATTCTTTTCTATGAGGCCTTCTCGGTACAGCTGCTTGAACAGGACAGAAACGGAAGACTTCTTCCGCGCGAGCGTTTTATTGCTGTTTTCGTATACTATGATGCTGTCCTCGGTCTCGACCTCGTATTTCCGGCAGTAATCTATATATGCATTGACGTCAGAAGCCTTTATCCTGTTGAATTCCTCGATCGTGATATCCTTCGGCTCGTCGGCTTCCGTAAGCCCCGTATCTTCGCAAAGATAGGTGCAGAAGGCCCTGACATCCCTCAGATAAGCGAGCCGCGTCATCGGGAGGTCGTTGCCCCTGATGTACGCGAAATAGCCGTTCATGAATTTCGGGAGTTTTGCTTCGATTTTTCTGCATTGCTCCGTGATCTCATGCTCCTTTTCCACGACATTATCCGGCCTGTCGCTCTTGTTATGGATTTTTACAGTCTTTTTCTGACCCATTTCGTGATTTCCTCTGCAACTTCATCTTCGTCTCTGCCCGTGAGACAGAACCACTTTATATCATCATATCTGCGGAACCACGTCATCTGTCGCTTCGCGAAATGACGGGTGTTCTTCCTGATCGTGTCCGCCGCTTCATCAAGTGTGCAGCTGCCGTCAAGATAATCGAAAATCTCCTTGTAGCCGATGCCCTTCATCGAGATGTCGCCTCGCGTAAGGCCCCGCCCGCGCAGACCGCGTACTTCATCGACAAGCCCTGCGTCGATCATCATTCCGACTCTCATGTTTATGCGGTCGTAAAGTTCCTGCCGGTCACGCGTGAGCCCGATAAGTATCGCGTCGTATTTTCCGCTCTTCCTGCGCGAATCCGTAAACGGCGCGATCTTTTCTCCGCGCTCCGCGGCTTCGAGTGCTCTCGCGACCCTCACGACATTGTTCGGATGTATCCTCGCCGCGGCTTCAGGATCCTGTTTTTCAAGCAATGCGTGGAGAGCTTCGTTTCCTTCTGTTTCAGCGTATTTTATCAGTTCGGCGCGCCTTTGTGAAGTCCCGGCGGCGGGCTCCGGACCGAAATCCATGTCATACAGTATCGAATCGAGATAAAGCCCCGTGCCCCCTGTAACGAGCGGCACTTTTCCCTTGCCGAGTATTTCATCGATCGCGCGTTCCGCGAGTTTCTTGTACTTCGCGACTGAAAATTCGCCGGCGGGATCTATCTCGTCCACGAGATAATGCCTGACCTGCGCGCGCTCTTCCGGTGTAGGCTTCGCGCTCCCGATATCCAGATACTTGTAAAGCTGCATCGAGTCGCACGAAACTATCTCCGCATCGATCGCCCGGGCGAGCTTCAGAGTGCATTCTGTTTTGCCCACGGCCGTGGGTCCTGTGACTGCAACGATTCTGGGCTTCATGCTCTATTTCCTCTTGAACCTGCGTTCTATATCGTACTTCCCTATCCTGATGAACGTCGGCCGGCCGTGCGGACAGCTGTACGGATTTTCGCACGCCGCGAGATCGTTTATCAGGCCCTGAATTTCCTCTTCTTTCAGCGTGTCATGCGCCTTCACGGACGCCTTGCACGCTTTGGAAGCAATGCTGAGAACGACATCCCTGCTCTCGAAATCGGTATCGTCGGAAATGCTGTCGATATAGTCATTTACGAACAGTTCCGCTTCTGAAATGTCCATGAACAGCGGGATGGACCGTACAGCGTAAGTATCCGGTCCGAATTCCTCGATATCGAATCCCATCTCGGACAGCGGGCCGATCCAGTTTTCCTCACGGAAGCCGGCGCTCACTGTGATCGGTATCATGATCTGCTGTTTATGCTTCTCGGTCCTTTCAAACTGATCTTTCAGCTTCTCGAAATTCACGCGTTCGTGGGCGGCGTGTTGATCGAGGAAATACAGATAATCGTCATCTGTAGCCAGTATATATGTCCCGAAAATGACGCCGCGGTAATCGAGCTCCCTGAAATCGAACGGGCCCTCGCTTTCGGGCCTGCTTTCTCGGTCCGAACGGAAAGTTTCGACGTCTTCACGCGCGGTTTCGGCCTCTTTTTTGAAGGTTGACAATATATTTTTAATATCAACTTGTTCATCAAAGCCGAAATCCTCTCCCGCTGAAGAGGCCGGTGCGGTATTTTTTGAGGAAAATGAATGTTTTCCTCCGCCGGAAACGTTCGTTCTCATGCTTTTCTGCTTTTCATGCGCCGTTTCGCGCGGCCTGAGTTCCGGTACGGCGGATTTTTCGGTGAGAGCGTCTGCAACGGCACTGCTGATGAACTGTTCCACCGATTTGTCATTATGGAATTTGACTTCCCTTTTGTTCGGATGGACATTGACGTCAACGAGCGACGGCTTTATCGTCAGAAAGATATACGCTATCGGATGGCGGCCCTCGAACAGACGTTCTTTGTATGCCGAATTCACCGCTTTTTCAATGACTTTGCTCTTTACGGAACGTCCGTTCACGAAGAATATCTGTCCCCTGCGGCTCGGCCTGCTCTCTCCCGGGCCGGATACATATCCCTCTACTGAGATATCTTCGGATCCCGCGCTCACGGGTATGAGAGATTCCGCCGTTTTACGGCTCGTCAGTGTCATTATTGTATTCAGCCTGTCTCCCCGCCCCTGCGTGGAAAACAGGATATTCCCGTTGTTTATCATGCGGACCTTGAGCGACGGGAAGCACAGCGCTATATGCTGCACAAGATCGGTGATGAGTCCGCTTTCGGCCGCGTCCGATTTCATGAATTTAAGGCGCGCCGGCGTATTGTAAAACAGGTCGCGTACGACGACTGTCGTTCCGTCGGCGCATCCTATGCCTGTTTTGCCTGTGACCCGGCCGCCCGCGATCTCAAGCTTCGTTCCGGCCTTTTCTTCCTTCGTTTTTGTTATTAATTCCACTCTCGACACAGCCGCTATGCTGGCGAGCGCCTCACCTCTGAAGCCCAGAGTTTCTATGTGATCGAGGTCGTCCGCATTGATGATCTTGCTCGTCGCGTGTCTCATGAACGCCTTCTCGACTTCCGAGGAATCGATGCCCGAGCCGTCGTCCGTCACGCGTATGTAGGTCTTTCCGCCGTTTTTTATCTCCACGATAACGGAAGAGGCACCCGCGTCTATTGAATTTTCAACGAGCTCCTTAACTGTAGAAACCGGCCGGTCCACTACTTCTCCGGCCGCGATCTTATCGGCTGTGTTTTTATCAAGTATGCGTATCATGCGGGTTTCCTCTATATCCTGAACGACATCTGTATGCCGTCCTTATCGTTCATTGCTTCGGATTTTTCCTCGAGTTCTCTCAGTTTTGTGTTCGCCGATTCAAGCAGCTCCTTCGGCACGCCGGCGAGTTTCGCGACGTGTATGCCATAGCTCCTGCTAGCGCTCCCTTCCACGATCTTGTGCAGGAATATGATATCTCCTTCCTGCTCCGCAACATCGACGTTCAGGTTCTTGAAGCCTCTGACTTCTCCTTCCATTTCGGTCAGTTCATGATAATGCGACGCGAACAGCGTCCTGATCATGCGCTTTTCGTCGCACAGGTATTTCACGACCGCCCACGCTATCGAAAGTCCGTCATATGTGCTCGTCCCGCGGCCGATCTCGTCCAGTATTATTAGTGAACGCGGAGTGGCCGTGTTAAGGATGTACGCGAGTTCGCTCATTTCGAGGAAGAACGTGCTCTGTCCCTGCGAAAGATTGTCGGACGCGCCTATACGCGTGAATATACGGTCCACGATGCCGATCACAGCCCGCTCACACGGCACGAAACAGCCGCTCTGAGCCATCAGAACGATGATCGCGGTCTGGCGCATGTACGTCGATTTTCCGGACATGTTAGGGCCGGTTATCAGCAGCAGAGACTGTCTGCTTTTATCCATGTATGTGTCATTCGGCACGAATACGCCGTCCTTTGCTGTCTGCTCTATGACGGGATGTCTGCCCTTTTCTATGATAATGGCGTCCGAGCCGTTTACTTCCGGTCTGACATAGCCGAGTCTGTCGCTGACCTCGGCGAATGAGCACAGGACATCCAGCGTGCTTACGGCGCGCGACGTCTTCTGTATCCTCGATATTTCTCCGGATATCGTGTCCCTCACTTCACGGAACAGATCGTACTCAAGATTATTTATCTTCGTCTCGGCGTTGAGCACCTTCCCTTCCATCTCCTTGAGCTCCGGCGTGATGAAACGCTCGGCTCCGACGAGAGTCTGCTTCCTGATATAGTCTTCGGGCGTCTTGTCGAGCTCCGATCTCGAGATCTCGATATAATATCCGAATACCTTATTGAATCCGACCTTGAGATGCGTGATCCCCGTCCGCTCCTTCTCGTGAGATTCGAGCGACGCTATCCAGTCCTTCGCGTCGGCGATAGAATTCTTGAGGTCGTCGAGTTCCTTCGAGTATCCTTCGCGGATTATCCCGCCCTCTTTTACAGTGAACGGAGGATCGTCAATGATGGAATCGTCAATGATCCTGTACACGTCTTCGAGCGCGTCCATGCGGCCGTTGAGTTCCTGCAGCAGAAGCGCTTCGCTGTCTTCGAGATCGTATTTGATCTCAGGCAGCGCCGCGAGCGAATTCCTGAGGGCGATGAGGTCCTTCGCATTTGCATTGCCGGTGCTTATCCTTCCGGCCAGGCGTTCGAAATCATAGACCGCCTTAAGGCTTTCGCGGATATTGTTCCGTGTAATATATTTGCTCACAAGTTCTTCGACCGCGTCAAGGCGTTCGTTTATCTCGCCCACGTTATTGAGCGGCTCGCGGAGCCACTGCTTCATTTTCCGGCTCCCCATGGCAGTGTTCGTCCTGTCGAGCACTCCGAGCAGCGAGCCTTTCACCGTATGCTCGAATATCGTTTCCGTGATCTCGAGATTCCGGATAGTCGCCTTGTCGAGAGCCATCCTGTTCCCGATCCTGTAAACGTTCAGATCCTTCATGTGGCCCATGCTGCCGCGCTGCATCTCCGCAAGATACAGCAGCTGCGCGCCGAGCGCGTTCGCCGCGTGCTTCATGCCGTCAAGTCCGAGCCCGACGAGGGATCCGGCCTCGAATTGCTTCAGTATTGCGTCCTCAAGGCTTTCTTCATTGTAATACTGACGGTTCAGTTCCGTCATGAACGTGTCCGTATTTTTCCCGATGTCTTCGACATTGATATAATCGGCCGCTTTTTCGTTTATGATTATTTCCTTCGCATCAATGCGCGCAAGCTCGTTGAGGAGTGTTTCCTCAGCCTGGCGGCCCGAAAATTCCGTGACATTTATCTCTCCGGTGGAAACGTCACAGTAAGAGAAGCCCGTGCCGGTCTTGTCGACATAGACGGAAGCGAGATAATTGTTTTCATCTTCGTGCAGGATGGCGCTGCTCGTTACGGTGCCCGGCGTTACGATCTGGACGATCTCGCGCTTCACGAGTCCCTTGGCTTCCTTCGGATCTTCCACCTGCTCGCACACCGCGACTTTGTAGCCCTTTTCTATAAGCCGCGCAATGTAAGAATCCGCGGAATGGAAAGGGACTCCGCACATGGGAGCCCTTTCTTCCAAACCGCAGTTTTTTCCGGTAAGTGTCAGTTCGAGTTCCTTTGAGACGAGTTTCGCGTCATCAAAGAACATTTCGTAGAAGTCTCCAAGTCTGAAAAATAATATGCAGTCTTTGTTCTGATCTTTTATGTCAAGGTATTGCTGCATCATCGGCGACAATGCCATACAGTTATTCTTCCTCCCTGAAAACCGATATATCTGACTTTATTTATTCAGATACGCCTGGATGCCCTTGTTCAGGAGCTGGATGCCTCTTCTGAGGTCTTTCTCGTTCAGGACATACGCCAGACGGCATTCGCTTCTGCCGAGTCCCGGCGTTACGTAGAATCCTTCTTCAGGCGCATACATCACTGTCTCGCCGTTGTCGTCGAATTCCTCGAGCAGGAATACGAGCAAATCCTCGGCGTTATCGACAGGAAGCTTGCAGGAGATATAGAAAGCGCCGCTCGGTTTTCTGCATACGATGCCGTCTATCTTCTCAAGTTCTTCCATGGCCACGTTTCTTCTGTGTTCATATTCAGCCTTTATAGGAGCGAAATATGAAGGATCGAGGTTGTACAGAGCGGTGGCGCCTACCTGGTCGATCGTCGGGCAGCAGAGTCTTCCCTGCGCCAGCTTCATCAGTCCGGCCATGAGTTCCTTGTTCTTCGTCGCGATGCAGCCGATCCTGGCGCCGCAGGCGGAGAATCTCTTGGATACGGAGTCGCATACAATAACATTATCCGCGGCTTCCGGAACCTGTCCGAACGATGTCATTTCGAGGCCGTCATATACGAACTCTCTGTAAACTTCGTCAGCCATGATCATTATATCATGTTTGACAGCGATATCACATATCATCTTGATCTCGTCCTTCGTGAGGACAGCGCCTGTCGGGTTGCCCGGCGAAACGAGAGCGATGACCTTTGTCTTATCATTTATGCAGGCTTCGATCTTGTCTCTGTCGGCATAGTGATATCCGTCTTCCGCAGTCGTCGTGATCGGATGGATAACGCCGCCGGCCGCGGTTACGAACGTCTGATAGTTCGTGTAATAAGGCTCGGCCATGATGACTTCGTCTCCGTCATTGAGCAGTGTGAGGAACAGGAGCATGAGAGCTTCACTTCCGCCGTTCGTGATAAGGATATCGTCCGGCCCGAAGTCGCAGCCGACTCTCTTGAAATATCTGCTTATAGCTTCGCGAAGTTCCGGATTTCCTTCCGATGAAGCGTATGCGAGAACGTCAAGGTCAAAATTCTTTACAGCGTCGAAATACGCTTTCGGCGTCTCGATATCAGGCTGCCCGATATTCAGGTGATAGATCTTCTTGCCGTTTTTCTCTGCTTTCGACGCGATCGGGTTGAATTTCCTGATCGGTGAATAGTTCATTTTCTGATTTCTTTCTGATAAAACCATTTGCTGTACTCCTTTGCATAATAACAATTTCCGATCGCACTACTCAAGTGCTTCGTGTGAACTTCTGACCACCAGGTCGATTGTGGTCTCTGACAATATTTTAACATTATTATTGGTTATATACAACAAAAATTCTACATTTCCCTTAGCCCCGGTAACAGGAGAATATGACAGTCCGCAGGCGCTGAAACCGCAGTTTTCCGCGTATCCGATCACTTTTTCTATCACTTCTTTTCTTACGGAAAGATCACGGACCACACCGTTTTTGCCGACCTGCTCCCTGCCGGCTTCGAACTGCGGCTTTATCAGTGCCACGATCTCACCGTCACCGGCTATCACTTTGCGCGCCACAGGAAACATATGGCTGAGCGAAATGAATGATACATCGATGCTGATAAAATCCACCGGTTCCTCTATAAGATCCGTATCGAGATACCTGATATTCGTTTTTTCCATGTTCACGACGCGCGGATCGTTCCTGAGTTTCCACGCCAGCTGGCCGTATCCCACATCGATGGAATACACTTTGGCCGCTCCGTTCATGAGCATGCAGTCCGTGAACCCTCCTGTCGAGGCTCCCATGTCCATGCAGATCTTCCCGTTAAGATCTATATCCCATTCACCGAGCGCCTTTTCCAGTTTCAGGCCGCCCCTTCCAACATAAGGACAGAGACCGCCTTTTACAGTGATCTCCGCGCCTTCGTCTATCTGCGCCCCCGGTTTGTCGCTGATGGCGCCGTCAACATAAATAAGTCCTTCCATGACGGCCGCCTTCGCCTTCTCGCGGGACGGGAACATCCCGTTTTCTACAAGCGTCACATCAAGTCTTTTCTTCAAGCTTTTCACGTATCCTTTCAGCAATGCCGGAAGCGTCCATTTTGTATTTTTCGAACAGCTGTCCGCGTGTCCCGTGTTCAATGAACTTGTTCGGCCATGCGATGCACAGTACATCACAGTCAATGCCGGCGTACTTTATCTCGGCCACTGTCTCCTCGCCGACTCCTCTGTTAAGAACATTGTCCTCACAAGTCACGATGAGACTGTATCTTTTCGCGGTATCGAGTATCGTTACAAGATCAAGCGGCCGTGTGAATCTCACATTTCCGACACCGCACTCTATACCCTGTTTTTCAAGCATTGATGCGGCTTCCAGACAGTGCCTCACCATATCGCCGACGGCCCAGATGAACACGTCTTCGCCCTCTTTCAGGATCTCGGCTCCGTTGTCGAGCGGTTCGCGCGGCATATCGATATCCCCGTCCTCCGCTCTCGGATATCTGATCGCGCACGGCGAATCTATCGCGAGCGCCATATCCATCATCTGACGGAGCTCCTCGCCGTCGCGCGGAGCCATCACCGTCATATTGGGCATTGACGAAAGATACGAGAGATCGAATATCCCGTGATGGGTCTCGCCGTCCTGGCCGACTACTCCCGCTCTGTCAATGCAGAATGTAACGGGAAGGTCCTGCATGCAGACGTCCATGAGTATCTGGTCGTATGCGCGCTGCAGGAATGTGGAATATATCGCAACGAACGGATGCATCCCGGAAAGCGCGAGCCCCGCGGCGAACGATACGCCGTGGCCTTCGGCGATGCCGACGTCGAAAACGCGGTCAGGAAATTTTTTCTTCGCGGGCCCGAGTCCGGTCGCATTCATCATCGCGGCGGAGATAGCCGCGGCATTTTTATGTTCTTCAAGTATCTCGAGCATCCTGGCTCCGAATACTTCGGAATATGTCGGTGCGGAGCTGTTCTTACTGCATACGCCCGTGTCCGGGTCGAACGGCCCGGTGCCGTGGAACCTGTCAGGCTCGCTTTCGGCGTTCCGGTAGCCCTTGCCTTTCTTTGTGATGACATGGACAAGAACGGGACCGTCCACGTCTTTCGCTATCTCAAGGGATTCCGTGAGCGATTTCAGGTCGTGTCCGTCGAACGGGCCGAAATACGTGAACCCCATCTCTTCGAATATGATGCCGTTCACGATGGAGTACTTGAGAGAGTCTCTTACTTTCTCGAGCTTCTCATACATCTTGCGGCCGAAGCCCGGGATGTTCCCGACCTTCTTCACGCTGTTCTTCAGTTCGGTGTACTGGGGCGACGTCCTCAGTTTCGCGAGGTGTATGGCAAGTCCGCCCTTGCTCGCTCCTATGGACATCCCGTTGTCGTTCAGGATAACGAGGGCGTTCGTTTTGGAAGCTCCGAGGTCATTGAGACCTTCGAGCGCGGGGCCGCCCGTGAGCGAACCGTCGCCGATCACCGCCACCGTATAGTAATCTTCGCCCATCAGATCCCTGGCCGCGGCCATGCCGAACAGCGCGGAGATCGAATTGCTTGCGTGGCCGGTGTCGAACCAGTCATATTCGCTTTCATTGCGCTTCGGGAATCCGCTGAGCCCCCCGAGCTGCCTCAATGTGTCGAAATCATCCGCGCGCCCTGTAAGCAGCTTGTGGACATACGACTGATGGCCGACGTCCCATATTATCCTGTCGCGGCTGAAATCGAAAATTTTATCGAGCGCGACGGTGAGTTCCACCACGCCGAGATTGGACGCGAGGTGTCCTCCCGTCCTGCTTATAGTGGCGACGAGTATATCTCGTATCTCGTCGCATAATATTTTCAGTTCCTCATCCGAAAGATATTTTAAATCATTCGGCAGATCCATTTCCTTAAGATGTTTCACTAGTTGCGCGCTTTCTCCCGTTCCCTCAGTTCCAGCATATCGAGCAGATGATAGAAAAACTCTGCATTGTCATAATACTCGGCGATCGCCTCATAAGCCTTGTCGAGGTGCATTTCCATTTTGTCGTATGACTTTTCCAGCCCGAATATCGCCGGATAGTTTGATTTGTTCATTTCCTCGTCCATGCCGGTGTTCTTGCCGAGCTCCTCGGCGTCTCCGACAATGTCGAGAATATCGTCACGCACCTGGAACGCGATGCCGAGGTTATCCGCGTATTCCGTCAGGTTGTTGAGCTGTTCGGGCGTGCCTCCGCCGAGATGGACCCCGGCTCTTACTGCGCCCCGTATCATGGCGCCTGTCTTATTTATGTTGATATAATCAAGCATCTCGACCGAAATTTCCTTCCCCTCGGCTTCGAGATCGGATACCTGACCGGCCACCATCCCGCGGACCCCTGCGCCCCTCGAGATCTCATATGAAGCCTTTACGCGTTTCGTAAGCTCCTCCTGATTGTCAAAATACAGAAGCATATCGCGGTTCATGAGTTCGAAGGCCGAACTGAGCAGACCGTCTCCCGCGAGCGTCGCGATGCCGGCGCCGAATTTTACATGATTCGTCGGAAGGCCCCTTCTCAGTTCATCATCGTCCATACAAGGAAGATCGTCGTGTATAAGTGAATACGTATGGATGTACTCTATGGCGCACGCGTACGGAAGTGCCGTCTTTATATCTCCGCCGCAGAATTCGCATGCGCCGAGGACGAGCGCGGGCCGGATCCGTTTTCCGCCGGCCTCGAGACTGTATTTCATCGAATCGTACAGTGTGATGCTCTTTCTGTCGACTCTCGGGATGAAATCCAGCAGATGCTCGTCTATGATACCCTTATACCTCTTAAAGTCTTTGTCCATATGATCTCACCTCACTCTTTAGTTTACTGTAACTTTTTATTGTACTCTTGTATCTTCTGTCTGGCGTTTTTGAGTATTTCCTCGCATCTGTTGTAATACTCTATGCCTTCTTCGTAGCACTTCATGGCTTCATCGAGCGTGATCTCACTGTTTTCCAGTTTCGCCGCCGATTCTTCCAGCTTCTTCATCGCGGTCTCGAAATCGAGTTTCTTATCGGCCATTTTCGTTCCTCCTGATTTTATCCACCGTCGCGTCGGCGTCGCCGTCGCTCATTACTATCCTTACGCCCCGGCCTTCTTCCAGGCCGCCGACCCCGGTTATCATCTTTCCGTCCTCTCCGAGCAGTGCGCCGTATCCCCTTCCTATTATTTTATGCGGGTCGAGATTTATCAGCTTCTCGCGCAGGAGTTCGGCGGCGCTCTGCTTCTTCGCGACAATATTTTCAATGCCGTTGAGTCTGCCTCGGCATTTCAGAACGCTCTCGCTTCCCGCGGAGACCTTGCGTTCAAAGTTTCTCAGCATTGATTCTTTCAGATTATCGCACGATGCCGAAGATCTTTCCACTCTGTCGCTTAAACGTCTCAGCATTGCCTGCATATTGAAATATTCAAGCCGCCGCTCCTTCAGGTCAGCGCATCTCACGAGCGCGCCTTCCATGGCTTCGCGCGTCTGCTCCAGCGATGCCATGATCTCACGCACGTCCGGAACGGCTCTTGCCGCCGCGGCCGTCGGAGTCTTCTCGCTCACATCCGCGACGAAATCGATGATAGTCGTATCTATTTCATGCCCGACGCCGCTGATGACCGGGATCTCCGAATCGTACACCGCCCTCGCGACGATCTCCTCGTTGAACGACCACAGATCCTCCATCGATCCGCCGCCGCGCCCGACTATAATGACGTCGGTGTCACTGACATGCCTGTTCACGACGTCTATCGCGTTCGCTATCTGTTCGGCAGAGCCTTTTCCCTGTACTGCGACCGGGAAGATCAGGATATCGACGACGCTGTTCTTTTCGGTTATCGTTTTAGTTATATCCTTTATCGCGGCTCCGGAACCTGATGTTATCACCGCGACTTTTTTCGGGAACGGCGGTATCGGCTTCTTGTGGGCCTCATCGAACAGGCCTTCCTTATACAGCCGGCGCTTCAGCTTTTCGAACCTTACGGCGAGATCACCCTCGCCCTTCATATCAATGCTCTTTACCGAAAGCGAGTAGATGCCGCCCGGCACATATACGTCGACCGAACCGTTCACTATTATCTCCGCGCCGTCCCTCAGATCGCACGTTATCGAAGGAGCGATCCACGACGGCAGGAAGCATCTTATGGAAGCGTCCTCATCCTTGAGCGAAAAATACGTGTGCCCGTTCGCGTTCGGGAGCCTCAGATTCGAGACCTCTCCCACGACGCTCACATTAAGAAGCACGGGATCGGTACTGAGGATCTTTTTTATATATCTGTTCAGCTGTGATACTTTTACAGCGGCCATAGCGCCTTCCTTCCAAGCATTGCCGTACCTACGGCGTTATCGGACGAATATTCACCGAAAACCGCAGACGGGAGTTTTTCTGAAATGATGCCGCGGATGAATCTGCTGCACGAAACGCCTCCGCCGAAAATCACATCATCAATGCCCGTCCGCCCGGATGCGTTTATTACTGCCTTCGCGAGACATTCCGCCAGCTCCGCAAGCAGCGCGGGCGCTAGTTTCGAAGCGCTCTCTCCGCTCTCCGCGAGCCTCATCGCCTGCGTCTCGATCCCGGACAGGTTGAACGAACTTTCTTTTACTTTTACCGGAGTCAGCCGCGAAAGCGTGCGGTTTCCGTTTTCGGCCGATTTAACGGCGATGTCGTCCAGGAACCTTCCCGCAGGGAAATCGAAGCCGAGAGCGACTCCTGTCCTGTCTATGAGCTGTCCGGCGGATATGTCGAGCGTATGTCCGATTATCTCTGTATCCATCCCCGGACCGGAACACCCGGTGACCTTCAGCAGTTCCGTAGTCCCGCCTGAGAGATGGTAAAACAGCACCCTGTCTCTGTCCCTGAGTTCGGAGAATTCCTTTATGGCGGCTATATGGCCCTCCTGATGGGAGAACCTCATGACCGGGACGTCGTACGCGTTTCCAAGTATAACGCCCGCCGTTTCACCTGCCCGGAATACCGGCATATATGATCCCTCGACCGGACGCGGCTTATCCGATACCGCGATCCCGGCTATCCTGTCTCTGGTGGTGTCGTTCAGCACCGTGCCGATAATGTCCGGCAGATTTTCCATGTGCCCGAAAAGAGCGTCGGACTGCCTGAGCCCGCGCTCTCCGTGTTTAACGGAGAGGAGCCGCTCCGCATTTATGATGACGCTGCCTTCCCTGCTTACTACCGCGGCCGACGTCGTGTAATTGCTCGTGTCGATGCCGAGCACGCAGTCTCTATTCTCCGCCATGTTCTTTTTCCCTGATCACGGAACCGAGCACTCCGTTCACGAATTTCTTCGTTTCATCGGATCCGTATCTTCCGGCGAGCTCCACCGCCTCGTTTACGGAAACGGCGTCCGGAATGTCATCAAAATACATGATCTCGCATATCGCGAGGCGCAGTATGGCGAGTTCCGCCTTCGGTATACGCTCGAGTCTGCGGTCCGGCGAATATTTCTTTATCATATCGTCTATGTCAGACTGCATGAAAGCCGTCTGCGCGAACGTATCTTCGATATATTTTCTCTGCTTTCTGCTGATTTTCGCGTCTTCAGGATAAAGGCCGCGCATGAGTTCTATGCTGGTGTCTCCGCGCGCGTCCATCTGGAATATCATTTTCATAAGAAGTTCGCGCGCTTCGCGCCTCGTCATCGGTTTACTCACCCTGTTCTGTCTCCTCGTCTTCCTCATCCTCGCCGAAATCCGTGCCCTGTATATGGATGTTCACGGCTCTGACTTCCTCATCGGTCATGGACTCTATCTCTTCTTTTACATTCCTCTGCAGGCTGAACGCCACGTCGGGGATATTAACGCCGTATTCGACTATAACGTAAATATCCGCGGCTACCGCCTCATCGCTCCGGTCGAGCCTTACGCCCTTGGACATCGACTCCTTTCCGAGTATCGTCTCGGAAATGGAATCAGTGATGCCCGTGTACATATGGGCCACTCCGTCTGTCCGGAGCGCCGCGTTCACGGCGCAGACGGCAATGACTTCGTCGTCCAGCTTACTGTCTTCCGAAGCCTTCGCAGAAGATTCGTTTTCATATATATCATTATCGAAATAATTCGTATCGCTGCCTTCGTTTTTCTTTCTGGGCATTGCCGCACCCCGGTTAATTATTATAGCATAAAAAGAGACGCTCTACACGTCTGTATCGCGTCTCTCCGATTATTAATTGAACCAGTCTTTTATCATCTTGCTGAATTTGCTCCGCTTCTGATAACAGCCTTCGTCGAGCGCATTGCTCATCGTCTTTATGGCCTTTTTCTGCCTGCCGTCCAGTTTTGTCGGGACCTCGAGCATGACTCTGACATAAAGATCGCCGTAGCGTCCGTTCTTCGGACTTACCACGCCCTTGCCCTTCAGGCGGAACGTGGTCCCGGGCTGAGTGCCCGGCGGTATCTTGTATTTGAGCTTCTCATTCAGCGTGGGGACGATAATCTCATCTCCGAGCGCAGCCTGTTCAAATGTGATCGGTATCTCGAGCTGCAGATCCTGTCCGCGTCTCTTGAACGCCTTGTGAGGCCGCACGCTGATTATTATGTAAAGGTCGCCCGCGGGGCCGCCGTTATATCCCGGTTCCCCCTGGCCGCGCAGCGTAACGATCGAATCATTATCCACGCCTGCCGGGATATTCACAGTTATCGTAAGCGATTTCCGCAGACGCCCCGTGCCGCCGCACTTCGTGCACGCCTGCTCTATGATCTGGCCGGTGCCGTTGCACCGCTGACACGGCGATACGCTCTGCATGGCGCCGAGGATCGTGTTTCTCGTCGTCCTGACTTCTCCCGTTCCTCCGCACTCCGGGCACGTCTTCTTTGACGTTCCGGGCTCGTTGCCCTGGCCGTGACAATGATCGCATTCGACATATTTTGTCAGCCTGATATCCTTTTTCACGCCAAACACGGCTTCTTCAAAGGATATCGATATGCCCTTCTGTATATCGTTCCCCTTCGTCGGGGCGTTCCTTCTCCTCTGAGTGGATCTGCCGCCGCCGAACATGCCGCCGAACATATCGAATATATCTTCGAAATCGCCGAACCCGGCACTCGAAAATCCGCTGCCGCCGCCGAATCCCGCGTTCGGGTCCACGCCGGCGAAGCCGAATTGATCGTATTTTTTCCGCTTTTCCGCGTCACCGAGCACACTGTATGCCTCGTTGACTTCCTTGAAGTGCTCCTCGGCCTCCTTATCACCCGGATTTTTGTCCGGGTGATATTTTATGGCCATCTTTCTGTAAGCCTTTTTGATATCGGCTTCCGATGCGCCTTTCTGCAGTCCGAGGACTTCATAGTAATCGCGTTTATCTGCCATCAGTTACGTCATTATTTATCGTCGTCATCCACGACTGTGTAATCCGCGTCCACGACATTGTCGTCGTTCGAGCTCTGTCCGCCGGATCCTGCGCCCGCATCCGGTCCCGGCTGTCCGCCCATATTAGGGTTCGCCTGGCCCTGCTGCGCCTGAGCCTGCTGATACATCTTGGCGGAGATAGTATGGAACTGCTCCGTCAGCGCTTCAGTCTTGCTCCTGATCTCATCCACGGAGTTTCCTTCGAGCGCCTTCTTCAGGTCGTCCTTCGCGGCATTTATCTGGTTCTTTTCGTCTTCCGTCAGCTTGTCGCCGAGTTCCTTGACGTTCTTTTCCGTCTCATATACAAGAGTCTCCGCCTGGTTCCTGGCTTCGATCTCTTCCTTCTTGGCCTTGTCTTCCGCAGCGTACTGCTCAGCTTCCTTGACCTTCTTTTCGATCTCTTCGTCCGAAAGTTTCGTCGAAGATGTGATCGTGATGCGCTGCTCCTTGCCTGTTCCCATATCCTTCGCGCTGACATTTACGATGCCGTTCGCGTCGATATCGAACGTTACCTCGATCTGAGGCACTCCGCGCGGAGCTGGCGGGATCCCGGAGAGCTGGAATCTTCCGAGCGTCGTATTGTCCGCCGCCATTTCTCTTTCGCCCTGCATTACGTGGATGTCCACTGCAGTCTGGTTGTCCGCCGCCGTCGAGAAGATCTGGCTCTTCTTCGTAGGTATCGTCGTATTCCTTTCGATCAGCTTCGTCGCAACGCCGCCGAGCGTTTCGATCGAAAGCGAAAGCGGTGTGACATCAAGCAGAAGTACGTCGTTCACTTCTCCGGTAAGTACGCCGGCCTGGATGGCGGCGCCCACAGCTACGCATTCGTCAGGGTTTATGCCCTTGAACGGCTCTTTGCCCGTGACTCTCTTTACTGCCTCCTGAACGGCCGGGATCCTTGTCGATCCGCCTACCAGTATGACTCTCGAGAGATCCGCGCTGGTGATGCCCGCGTCGCTGAGCGCCTTCTGCATCGGGTCGATCGTCGCGTTTACGAGATCGGATGTCAGCTGGTCGAACTTCGCTCTCGTGAGATCGATATTCATGTGCAGCGGTCCCTGATCGCTGACTGTGATGAACGGCAGATTGATATTCGTCGTCTGCGCCGTGGAAAGTTCCTTCTTCGCCTTCTCGGCCGCTTCCTTCAGTCTCTGCATCGCCATGTTGTCGTTTCTCAGGTCGATGCCGTTTTCCTTCTTGAATTCGTCCGCGAGATAATTCAGTACCGCGTTATCGAAATCGTCTCCGCCGAGCTTCGTGTTTCCGTTCGTGGCCAGAACTTCGAACACTCCGTCGCCGAGTTCCAGTATGGAAACATCGAATGTACCTCCGCCGAGGTCGTATACGAGTATCTTCTGCGATCCTTCCTCTTTATCAAGGCCGTACGCGAGCGACGCCGCCGTAGGCTCGTTGATGATTCTCTTTACATCGAGGCCCGCGATTTTTCCGGCGTCCTTCGTGGCCTGCTTCTGCGCGTCCGCGAAATAGGCAGGTACAGTGATGACTGCTTCCGTCACCGGTTCGCCGAGATACGCTTCCGCGTCAGCCTTCAGCTTGGAAAGGATCATAGCCGAAATATCCTGCGGCGTATAAGTCTTTCCGTCGATATTGATCTCATGGTTCGTGCCCATGTATCTCTTTATGGACGATATCGTCCTGTCAGGATTGGTTACCGCCTGTCTTTTAGCGGTTTCTCCCACTATCCTCTCTCCTGTTTTCGTGAATGCCACGACCGAAGGGGTCGTCCTCGATCCTTCGGCATTTGTAATAACTGTCGGTTCTCCCCCTTCAAGCACCGCTACGCATGAATTAGTGGTACCGAGGTCTATTCCAATTACTTTTCCCATTTTTCTTCTCCTTCTTGTATTACTTATTTATTTACTCTCAAAACTCAGTTGGCCACCTTTACCATCGAAGGCCTCACAACTTTCCCTTTGAGTGTATATCCTTTCTGCATGACTTCAGAGACCTGACCGCTCTCATATTCCTCTGTATCTTCCGTCATGACGGCGTTGTGGAAATTCGGATCGAACGTCTCTCCGAGAGCCTCTATCTCTTCGACACCGTTTTTTTCAAGCAATGCCTTGAGCTGGTCGAATATCATCTGCATGCCTTCCTTGAACTTCTCGCTGCCTTCGATATCCTGCTCAAGCGCTCTCTCGAAATTATCCATCACTTCAAGGAGATCCTTTACGATCTCTGCATTCGCATACTGGAGCGTGTCGCTTCTCTGCTTCGCCGCACGCTTCTTGAAGTTCTGGAAATCGGCCGCCAGCCTGAGATATTTCGTCTTCAGGTCTTCATCCTCTTCCTCTTCTTTTTCTTTCTCCGGTTCTCCTCCGGTCTCTTCATTTTCTTCTTCTTCGTCTTCCTGACGGTCTTCTGTGTTTTCTTCGGCTCCCGCCTCAGCGCCGCTTTCCGCAGTTTCCTTCTCTTCCTCCCGGATATCTTCCGTATCAGGTTCCAGGTCCTTGTTTTCCACAGCGCTATCCGTCTTCATCTCCGTCATTCGGTCCATCGCCTCCTGTCAGTTTGAATGTTGAACTCAAATTGTCTGTTATATAATCTATTACCGATGTAATATTATCATATCGCATCCTGGTCGGTCCGATGACACCGAGTTTGCCCACGGTCTTGCCGTCGACCTTATATGTCGCGGTTATCAGACTGACATCCTTCATGTCTTCATCGTTGTTCTCGGTCCCGATCGTTATGATCAGCCCGTCGTCTCTTTCAATCAGCTTCTTCTTGAAGTCTTCTTTCTTATTTATAAGCTCCATGAACATCTTCGCCCGGTCTATGTCACTGTACTCCGGAATGTTGAAAATATTCATAAGTCCGTCCATGTACAGATGAGCGTCGAGCATCTTCTCGAGCGTCCTCATGAAACTCGGCATGACGTTTCTCTGGATATTCTGCATTGCTTCTATATCCGAACTGAACGTCGTGATGATGTTCCCCGTCAGCGCTTCGCTGATCGTCTTCCCCTGATAATCGTACGTCATCGATTTCGAGAGGATCTTCAGCATGTCCTCGTCATATTCGCAGTTCACCCTGAATGCGTTGTTCTGGACCTTTCCGTCCTCCGACACGATCATGAGCACGATGGTCCTTTCATCCACCGGGAGGAACTGTATGAACTTAATGGTTTCATGTTCCTCGTTCGGCGTCATCGCGAACGCCATAAGGTTTGTGATCTCCGAAAGTACGTTCGCCGCGTGCTCTATCGTCTGATTGAGCTCGGTGACGTTGTCGTACAGTTCGTGCGCGATCCTGTTCTTCTGTTCCTGAGGTATGTCCCGCTTCGTCATAAGTTCATTAACATAAAAACGGTATGCCTTCTCCGAAGGCACCCTTCCTGCCGATGTATGCGGGTGCGTCAGGAACCCCATGTCCTCGAGATCGGACATTTCGTTTCTGATAGTCGCGGGGCTGACTCCGAGATTGTACTTCTTGGAAAGAGTCCTGGACCCGACAGGTTCAGCTGTCTGAACGTAGTCCCTGATGATAGCCTGCAGGATTTTCAATTTTCTTTCGTTGAGATCCATTTAAACTACCTCTTTCCTGTTAGCACTCGCAACGTTCGAGTGCTAATCTAAGTATAATTTACCATTATGCTCCCCCACTGTCAACACTTTTATGATAATATTTTTCGCTTTCGCGCAGTTTATTTCATCAATGCATTTTCCCGGTTTCAAAAGTATTTTATACCCCGAGTATAAAATGAAAAAATATTTGGACATTCGGCCTCCTCCCTTATTGACTTGAGAAAATCCGCGGAATAAAATCAAGTCATGAAGAATGTTTTACGGCTCACAAGGGATTTCTATCCGAATAAAAAGAGTTACTTCCCGAAAAACTGCGGGCGTGACTATATCGAAAAGTTCGTTGAACTGAATATCGGACTTTTCCTTTGTGCTGTCGGACTCTATTTCACTGTGCAGGCGAATATCGGACTCGCTCCGTGGATGGCCCTTAATGTGGGTTTTGAAAATCTCACCGGGATAAATTACGGACTGTGGAACGATATCATAGGGGTCGTCGTGCTCGTGATAGTCGTCCTTCTGAAAGAGAAGATCGGCTTCGGGACACTCGGAGACTGCTTCGTGATAGGCCTGTACATCACTCTTTTTGATAAGATAAATATTATGCAGCAGGCGGAATCCATCGGCGCCGGTATACTGATAATGATAATCGGCATTGCCATAACCGGAATCGGTTCCTATTACATCTGCGACAGCGGGTTCTCTATGGGGCCGCGCGATTCGCTTATGATCGGCCTCGCGAAGCGATTTAAAAAGCTCACCGTCGGGCAGGTCAGGATACTGCTGGAAGCAACAGTTCTTATTTTCGGATTCCTGATGGGAGCTAAAATCTCGATCGGGACGCTCATCTACGTTGTCGGCATCGGATATGCCGTCGACATTACTTTCTACTTTAATAAATTCGACGCGAAGCGGGTCCTGAATGAAGACGTGATCGAAACGGTAAAAAACATCCAAGCTGTATAAATTGTGTAAATTATTCATTTATTTCACGTTGATTATTAGATTTTTTTCATTTATGATAATCATATGGATGAAAAGACCTTAAGAGTGTTCGCAAAAATAGTAGATAAAGGAAGTCTGACCGCTGCCGCTGACGCCCTCGGCTACACGCAGCCGGCCATTACTCATATGCTCAATAATTTCGAGCAGAATCTCGGATTCAAAGTGCTTATCCGCGACAAAAAGGGCGCGAGGCTGACCCCCGACGGAGAGCGGATAATGCCCGCCGTATACGATCATCTTTACGCCATAGATAATTTCAAGGAACAGGTGAAAGCTGTGAGACAGCGCTCCGAGCAGCGCGTTTCGCTGCACACTGTCAGGAACCTCAGCATCGACTGGCTCGAAGACGTTATCATGAGATTCGGCATCGATTATCCGGATATCAAATTCGATCTGCGGGAAGGAAACGTGGTTTCTCCCTCCGACCTGTTCAGCGACGGAGAAACGAATTTCGCGATCATAGTAAACGACGGAAGCTTCAGAATGACTGATGAAATAATGCACCGCAAATTATACGACGACGAACTCATGGTACTGATGCCGGTGAATCATGAGCTCGCAGATCTCAAGGCGTTCCCCATCGAAGAGTTCACAGACAGATGGTTCGTCACACAGTCAGGCTTAACAGGATATTTCTTTAACAAGTATCTGGTAGAACGCGGCATCAGTCCGGTCGAAAAGGCGCATTCCACGAACGACATCAATCTCATATCGCGCGTATACAGCGGATTCGGACTTTCACTTCGCTCCAGAAAAACTATAGACAATACGAAACACAGCCACATCAGGACCATACCTCTGGAAGAACCGGTCCGGTTCTCTGTCGAGATAGCCTGCACGGATGAATCCACGTCGTCCTCTTCGGCAAAATTATTCCGAGAATATGTGCTGACACACAGTAAATGAAAAATGCCGCGCAGGCGGCACTTTTGCTATTTCGCCCATCCTTTCGAGCGCTCCACGGCGTCGTGCCAGCGCTCCTTTTTTTCACGGCGCGTTTTCTCATCAATGCGCGGTTCGAATACCCTGTCGATCCTGATATTGGCCTTTATATCATCCTCGTCCTTCCAGTACCCGGCCGCAAGCCCGGCAAGACATGCGGCTCCGAGCGCCGTGGTCTCTATCAGAACGGGACGAACGACCCGCGTCTCAAGCATGTCTGCCTGGAACTGCATCAGAAAATCGTTCGCGCACGCTCCTCCGTCGACCCTGAACATGCTGATGCTCTTTCCCGTATCGTCCGCCATCGCTTCCGCAAGATCCATCGTCTGGAACGCGATCGATTCGAGGACGGCTCTAACGATATGTTCCCTTTCCGTGCCGCGCGTAATACCGATAATGGCGCCGCGGGCGTACGGATCCCAGTACGGCGCGCCGAGGCCGGTGAACGCGGGCACGACGTAAACACCGCCGGTATCATCAACGGACCTCGCCATGGCTTCCGATTCGGAAGAATCGCTCATGAATCTCATATTGTCGCGCAGCCACTGGATAGCTGCTCCGGCCACGAAAACTGATCCTTCAAGCGCGTAGCTGAGGCGCCCGTCCTTTCCCCAGGCAATGGTCGTAAGAAGTCCGTTATCGCTCATCACGGGCCTTTCGCCCGTATTCATAAGAAGGAACCCGCCTGTGCCGTAAGTCATCTTGCAGTCGCCTTCGTCAAAACACGCCTGTCCGAAAAGTGAGGCCTGCTGGTCCCCGGCCGCTCCCATGATCCTGATATCGCCGCCGAATTCTCCGGTAACGCCGTATTCTCCGCACGACGGAACGGGCTCCGGCATTATGCATTCCGGTATGCCGAGACGGTCCATGATATAACTGTCCCATCTGAGGTCGCGGATATTGAACAGCATAGTCCTCGCGGCGTTGGAATAGTCAGTCACATGGACCTTCCCGCCCGTGAGCTTCCATATAAGCCACGAATCCACTGTGCCGAACAGGATATCGCCGTTTTCGGCGCGTTCGCGCACGCCTTTCACATTGTCGAGTATCCATTTTATCTTCGTGGCTGAAAAGTACGGATCGAGTATGAGCCCCGTGCGTTCTCTGATCTCACGTTCGAATTCGGGAGTGCGCAGAGCGTCGCACATCTCCGACGTCCTTCTGCACTGCCAGACGATCGCGTTATATACAGGTTCCCCCGTATTCTTGTCCCACATTATCGTCGTCTCGCGCTGGTTAGTTATCCCTATGGCGGCAATGTCCGACGCATTGATGCCTTTGTTTTTAAGCGCGTCGACCGCGGATGAATACTGCGTCGACCATATCTCCATCGGGTCGTGCTCTACCCATCCCGGCCGCGGGAATATCTGCCTGAATCCGTACTGCGCCGAGCTTATGATCTCGCCGCGCCGGTTGAAAATGATGCACCGGGAGCTCGTTGTTCCCTGGTCGAGTGCCATGATATATCTGCCCATACTGTACCTCTTAAACAAATTCCGCCATGATCTCGTTCGAGATGTCTATCCCCTTTTCGGTGAGCGAGATCGAGCCGCCCGAAGCGTCGATATATCCCCCGCCGATGTATTTCGCGAGCGCTGCGAAACACGAAGGATACGCCCGGTAAAGCGATAACCCGAACGTGTCTTTGAACCGTGCCAGACTGATCCCGGACGAAGTCCTGAGCGCCGTGAAGCAGAATATGCCGTACTCGTCTCCCGCGTCAGCGGGCTCCGCGCTCCCGGAAACGGGACTTCTGCCGGAATCCAATAAGTTAACATAAATATTTATATCATCAACGTTTTTATATCTTCTTCCGTCATGGAATGAAGAGGCTCCGAGCCCCGCGCCGATATAATCCCCGTAATTCCAGTACTTGAAATTGTGCCTGCACTGACGCCCCGGCAGCGAAGCGTTCGAAATCTCATAATGCACATACCCCGCGTCCCTCAGAGCGCGGACCGCCCGGTGGTACATCCCTCTTTCTGTTTTGTCATCCGACAGTTCCATTTCTTCGTTCTTGTACGCTTCGTAAAACGGAGTTCCCGGCTCGAGCTGGAGCGAATAGAATGATATATGCTCCGGCGCGAGGCCGGTCGCGGTCCCGAGCGTTTCGTCCCACTGCGCGTCGGTCTGGCCCGGGATACCGAACATGAGGTCGAGATTTATATTGTCGAACCCCGCGCTTCTTGCGAGCCCGAACGCACGCAGCGCCTCCTCTCCGTCGTGTATCCTTCCGAGCGTCCCGAGGACCGCGTCGTCGAACGACTGCACGCCGATGCTGATCCTGTTTATCCCCGAATCGCGCATTGCCGCAAGTTTTCCGGCCGTCAGAGAACCGGGATTCGATTCGCACGTGATTTCCGCGTCATCGCTGAGGCGGTAATTCTCCCTCACGGCTGACATTATTTTCTTTATGTCATCAATGCCGAGCAGACTCGGCGTCCCTCCTCCTATGAAGACGGTGTCGGTCACGGCATCGCCGGAAGGCGCCGAAGACGCAATCTCAAGACACAGCGCATTGATATATTTATCCATCAAGTCCCGGCCGCAGCCTTCGAATGACAGGAAGCCGCAGTATCTGCACTTTCTTTCGCAGAACGGTATGTGGATATACAGTCCGGTTTTGTTTTCCATTGCGCGCTACTTTCCGCTTTCCTTGTTCTCGTCGTATTTCAGTATCGCCGTGAACGCTTCCTGAGGGACCTCGACGGATCCGAACTGGCGCATGCGGCGCTTGCCCTCTTTCTGTTTTTCGAGGAGCTTCTTCTTGCGCGAAATGTCGCCGCCGTAGCATTTCGCTATGACGTCCTTTCTGTACGCTCTCACCGTTTCGCGCGCGATGATCTTCTGGCCGATGCAGGCCTGGATCGGCACCTCGAACTGATGCATCGGGATGACTTCCTTCAGCTTTTTGCATACGAATCTGCCGCGCTTATACGCCTCCGATTCGTGGACGATCATCGAGAACGCGTCGACGATCTCCCTGTTCAGCATGATATCGAGCTTCACCAGTTTAGATGGCTCGTAGCGCAGGAATTCATAATCGAGCGACCCGAAGCCCCTTGTCTTGGACTTCAGCGCGTCGAAGAAATCATAGATGACCTCGTTCAGCGGCATCTCATAATGCAGCGAGACCCTGGTCGGCGTTATATATTCCATTCCCTTCATCTCGCCGCGCCTGTTCTGGCACAGTTCCATGATATTTCCGACATAGTCGTTCGGCACCATGATATCGGCCTTTACGATCGGCTCCTCTATATGGTCGATCTCCGTCTGAGCCGGAAGATTGCTCGGATTCTCGATCATCAGCTCCGTCCCGTCCGTCCTGACGACCTTGTAAATGACGCTCGGCGCCGTCGTGATGACCTCGAGATCGAACTCGCGCTCAAGCCGCTCCACTATGATCTCCATATGCAGCAGCCCGAGGAATCCGCACCTGAATCCGTAACCAAGCGCCTGTGACGTCTCCGGCTCGAAATTGAACGCGGCGTCGTTCACCTGGAGTTTTTCGAGAGCGTCCTTCACATTATCATATTTCTCGGTACCGGCGGGATAGATCCCGCAGTATACCATCGACTGCGCCGGCTTGTATCCTTCGAGAGGTTCGTCGGCCCGGTCATCATCGAGCGTAATCGTGTCGCCGACGCGCGCGTCTCTGACCTGCTTTATGGAACCGAGGATATATCCGACCTCGCCGGCCCTCAGTTCACTGCACGGCACGTGCCCGGGTGAATACGTCCCGACTTCCGTCACCTCGTGGACGGTCCCGGCGTTCATCATCCGTATCCTGTCGCCCTTCTTCACAGTGCCGTCGAAGATCCTCGCGAGTATGACGACACCCTTGTAGTTATCGTAATACGAATCGAATATCAATGCCTTCAGCGGAGCGTCGGGATCTCCGTCGGGCGCGGGGAAGAATCTCACGATGTCCTCGAGCAGTTCGTCCACGCCTGTGCCCTCCTTCGCTGAAACGAGCGGCGCCTCCGACGCGTCGATGCCTATTACGTCTTCTATTTCCTGCCGCACTTCTTCCGGCCGCGCGCTCGGAAGGTCTATCTTGTTTATGGCCGGCAGGATCTCGAGATCCTCGTCCAGCGCTAGATAAACATTACCGAGTGTCTGCGCTTCCACGCCCTGCGTGGCGTCCACCACAAGAACGGCGCCCTCGCACGCGGCGAGGCTTCTCGATACCTCGTAATTGAAATCCACATGTCCCGGAGTGTCGATGAGATTCAGTATATACTCTTCACCGTCTGACGCTTTGTACACAAGTCTCGTGGTCTGGAGTTTTATAGTTATACCGCGCTCGCGTTCCAGATCCATGTTGTCAAGGAACCGGTCCTTCATGTCGTGTTCCGACACCACGCCGGTCTTTTCTATCAGCCTGTCGGCAAGTGTTGATTTTCCGTGATCTATATGCGCGATTATGCTGAAATTCCTGATTTTATCTTTATATGAACTCATAAGCGTATTTTACTGGATTTATCGCTTGATTTCAACATTGCTTTAATATATACTGACAGTTGCGAGTTTGCTTAAATAAGTAGAAAATAAATAAAGAAATGTGGGGTGAACTTAATAATGGCAAACATAAAATCCGCAAAAAAAAGAATCAGAGTAGCCGATAAGAAAACGGCGAGAAACAGGAGAGTAAAGAACAACCTGAAGGAGATCCTGAAGGCATTCGACGCGTCCATCGCAGAAGGCGATCTCGAGACAGCCGAAGAGCAGCTCCGTCTTGCCGAGAAGAGACTCAGACAGGCAGCTTCGAAGAACACGATAAAGAAGCAGACTGCATCGAGAAAAGTATCGAGACTCACGAAAAGATTCAACGAAGCGAAAGCCTCGAATTAAAACTCACCCGTCCCCACGACAGAGTATAAGTTAAATACTCGAAAACAAAAAGATGGCCGGAGCCATCTTTTTTTCTGCGCTGATCTGCGGCTGTCAGCCTGATGTGAATATCAGACTGTGATAACCGCTGAGTTCCTTTTTCACGGCCGAAGACGGATACGCGATGTATTTCGCGCTGTAAAGTGCATATCCGTCCGCACCCTTTGCAGTGAGCACTTTTACCTGATAGCGGATATTCTGAGTGCTCGCCGCCCAGCCTTTGTCATATGCGTTGCTCTGGCCGGACCTGTACAATGCGAGCCCGACATATATCGGCTTATTGAGTTTGTTCTTGCTCATGAACAGACTCAGTCTGCTGCTGAACATCTTTACCGACTTTCCGCTCACAACGTATCTGTCTGTCCAGTAAATCTGCGGTGCGAGATAGTCCACATAATTCGCAACGCGGAGCCATGTGTCTATATCAGCGCCGGACGCCATGCAGTTCTTGTAATTCCCCTGCGAGCTCACTCCGAAGCGCAGCGTCTTGAAGCTCGAGCTCCGCGGATACTTCGAGCTGTGGACGATGCCGTACGTCCCCCTTATCATGTAATTGCAGTATACACGCTTCGATTTCGAACTGAGTCCCCTGCACGTACTCGTTCTTCCGGAAACGTATTTGCTGTATCTCGTGCTTTTTGTCGTGTAGACATACGATCCGCCGGAATTATAGAAGTAATCATCGTAATGTATTCCGGACACGTTATATCCCGCCTTCATCTCCTGCACCGCTCTGTATATGCGCTGCCTTGTATAAGGACTTTTCGGATCCAGGAACCTTGACGATGTGACTCTGTACGGGTTCATATACGCCTCCACCTTAATACTGTAGGCGGCGGCCCTGCGCACGAATACCTTGAAAGGATCATAGCCGAGATAATGCATATACGCCTGTCTGGAATTCCTGTACTTGGAAACTACGGATGACGGGACAAGATACCTGCTCGCCTTGAATGTGTTCGAGCACCATGCTGCGTCGTCGAACGAGCGGGCATGAAAGTAAACAGTGTTGATGCCCTGGGCCTTCAGCTTTCTCATGAGCGTATTGCACCTTGCCGTATAGGTACTGACATTTCTCTGGTTATACAGCCCGAGCGTCTTGAAATCACAGTAAGGCACCCATGTCCCCCTGACCATCGAGCTGTACTGCGTCTTTATCGTTTCTGCAGCCGAAGCGGTCGATGCCGGAAGCTCGGCACCGAAAATACCCGCGGACATCGAAACGATCATTAGCGCGGACAATAAAACAGTAAACACTCGTCTTCTCATTGAAATACCCCCTGCTTTTGATAAACGTATGTTATATTCGCGCCGCCGGAATTTCAAGAATGAACTGACTTTTTCACAATAACTTCATAGCCCGGCTTATGGTATAATGACCTACACGGAGGTGAATGGATTGAGTACACATATCAACGCCGCGGAGAAAGGCGACATAGCGGAACTGGTGCTTATGCCCGGCGATCCGCTGAGAGCGAAGAGGATAGCCGAGGAATTCCTGGACTCGCCCGTAATGTACAGCGATGTGAGAAACATGTACGGTTTCACCGGGACCTACAAAGGCGTTCCGGTATCCGTCCAGGGGAGCGGCATGGGCATGCCGTCCATGGGCATATACTCCTGGGAACTCATGACAGAATACGAAGTCAGGAAGATAATACGCGTGGGCACGGCCGGCTCGTTCGACAGGGATATCGATGTCGGAGACGTGGTGCTCGCATTGTCTGCGTCCACAGACTCAAACTATCAGCATACGTTCGACGTGCCGGGACACTACTCGCCGTGCGCGTCCTTCGCATTGATAAAAAGCGCAGTAGAAGCAAATAAAAAACTAGGCCTTCACGTCAATGCCGGAAGCGTCGTTTCGTGTGACGTATTTTACGAGATAGATCCGGAATGGTGGAAGAAATGGGCTCAGATGGGCGTGATGGCGGTCGAGATGGAAGCCGCGGCGCTGTACATGAACGCCGCGTACAACGGCGTCGACGCGCTCGCGATGATGACGATAACGGATCACTTCGTGACGGGCGAGAAATACACATCGGAACAGCGCGAACAGGCGAACAGTGAAATGACACGGCTCGCCCTTGAAACTATCACCGCGTGATCATTCGGCGGCGCTGTCACGGTTCTGCTGTATCACCCAGACTGTCAGCGTCACGATGATTATTATCCCGCCGGCCAGGGCGAATCTGCCGGGCTGCTCGCCATAGAACAGCGCAACCCAGACCGGATTCAGTATGGGTTCTATCATGCCTATCAGCGAACACGCGAGCGAGGATATCCTCGACGAAGCGTACGCGTAAAGCGCGTAAGTGAGCCCCATCTGGAAAACGCCCAATACCAGGATATAGACGATTTCCATGTTCGTTGTATGGAAATCCGTAATGAAAAACCCGGTAAGACCTATTGCGAATGTCAGAAAATGGCCGCATACGAGACCCGTGTAACGGACATCGTCACTGCCGGCCTTTTCATTTGCCGTAAACAGCACGGCCAGGAATATACCGGCGAAGATGGCTAAGACGTTGCCGATCATGTTGCCCGGAGATATCTTGTCCAGGAAGAACAGCACTATGCCGCAGAAGCATACAGCAACTGCCGTCTTGTCGCGCCTCGATACCTTCTGCTTATAGATGACCGAAGAAATTATCAGTATCCATACAGGCGACAGATACTGGATAACTATCGCGTTCGCCGCCGTAGTCATCTTGGTAGCGACCACAAACAACGTCATGCAGCCGGCGACACTTACGGCGGAGATCGCCGTGTATTTGCTGAATTCCAGTTTAAGGCCGCGGGCCTTCATGAACACGAGAATAAAGAGCGATGCTATGAGGCCCCTGATGGAAGCAATGCAGAGCGGGTTCCATGAAATGAGCTTTATCAGTATACCGCCCGTGCTCCACAGAACGGCCACTACGACCATTATCGCGGTGGCCCTGTATTTTTCCTTTGTTACGAATGAAAATTCCATATCTCAGTCCTGCGGTTTGTATTCCGCGTCGCAGTAGCAGCATCTGTACAGCCGCTTTTCCTTATCGACAAGCTTGAATTTCTGATCAATGCCGTGCTCCACGGACGTGATGCACCTCGGATTCCTGCACGTGATGACATTCGTCAGTATCTCAGGAAGAGCGACATGCTTCTTTTCTATAAGCTTGCTGTCCTTTATTATGTCCACCGTGATGTTCGGATCTATATATCCGAGCGCGTCGAAATCCAGGTCGATCAGTTCGTCGATCTTAATGATATCCTTCTTGCCGTACTTTGTCGACCGCGCGTTCTGGACGACGGCCACGCTGCACGACAGCTTGTTCAGTTCGAGAAGTTCGTATATTTGCATGCTTTTCCCGGCCGTTATATGGTCGAGGACGATGCCGGTGTTTACTCCGTCTATATTCATGGCAGACCTCCGTTATTTATCAAGATGCAGCAATGTCAGTATCAGTGCCATGCGGATGTATTTCCCGCACAGTGTCTGGTCGAAATAGCAGGCTCTCGGATCGTCGTCAACTTCGACAGCAATCTCGTTCACTCTCGGGAGAGGATGCATGACTATCATATCGTCCCTCGCGAGTTTCATTTTGTTATTATCGAGAACGTAAGTGTCGCGGAGCCTGATATAGTCTTCTTCATTGAAGAAACGCTCTCTCTGTACCCTCGTCATATACAGGATGTCGAGTTCATGCATGACGTCTTCCATCCGCCTGACTTCCTTGTATTCCGCGCCGGCGCTCTCTATCATGTCGATTATATATGAAGGCACTCGCAGCTCTTCCGGCGAGATGAGGACGAACCTGACATTATCGTATCTCAGCATTGCTTCGATAAGGGAATGCACCGTGCGGCCGAAATGAAGGTCGCCGCACAGCCCGAGCGTAAGATCTCCGAGCCTCCCCTTCTTGCGGCTGATCGTAAGCAGGTCCGTAAGAGTCTGCGTCGGGTGGAAATGACCGCCGTCTCCGGCATTGATGATCGGCACGATGCTTTTCGCTGCGGCTACGGCGGGCGCGCCTTCCTTCGGATGTCTTATCGCGATGATGTCCGAGTAGTTCCCGACGACACGCACCGTGTCGGCCACGCTCTCGCCCTTGGCCGCCGAGCTGGAGCCCGCCGACGAGAAGCCAATGACCTGACCGCCGAGCTCAAGCATCGCCGATTCGAAACTGAGGCGCGTCCTCGTGCTCGGCTCGAAGAACAGAGTCGCGAGTTTCTTTCTGTGACATCTCTCTGCGTATTTGTCCGGGTCCGCGATGATGTCGTTCGCGAGAGCGATCATTTCGTCTATCTCCTGCGCCGACAGGTCGCGTATGCTTATCAGATTTCTGTGTTCCATCCTCTTATTCCTTTCCGCCGGAATACCAGTTTTCCGGATCGTCCCTGAATTTCAGGATCTTGTTTTTCTGCTCCGGCCTGATATATTTATTCTTTACGGCTACTTTCACGAGCGCGTCCAGGTCGCACAGGCTCGTAAGTTTCACGCCCGCTTCTCTGAACATCCTCTTCCCTTCGCGCATCCCGTATGTGAATATGCTCACAACGCCGAGCACATCTCCGCCTTCCTTCTTTACGGCGGCGGCAGCGTCAAGCGCGGAGCCTCCGGTAGAGACGAGGTCCTCCACCACGACGACCTTCTCTCCTTCCTTCAGTTCGCCTTCTATCCTGTTTTTCCTGCCGTGATCCTTGCTCGAACCTCTCACATAACCCATCGGGAGACCCATGAGATGAGCGGCCAGCGCGGCGTGAGCAATGCCGGCGGTGCTTGTGCCCATGAGTATCTCCGCATCGGGGAAATTCCTGTCTATCGAGAGCGCCAGACACTCTTCCACAACGCCGCGCGCGCTCGGATGTGAAAGTATCAGTCTGTTATCGCAGTATATCGGGCTTTTTATCCCGCTCGCCCACGTAAACGGTTCATCCGGACGCAGGAACACGGCGTTTATGCGAAGGAGCTCCGACGCCACTATCTCTGCCGTACTGTTAATGTCTGTTTTGATCATTTCTTTCTCCCTCTTCTCCTGAAAATTCTCTTTTGCATCTTCTATATGCGGCGACCGGATCTTCCGCCCTCGTCACGGGCCGCCCGACCACTATGAAATCGGACCCCGTCCTCCGGGCTTCCGCCGGCGTCGTTATGCGCGACTGATCTCCGATATCGCTTTCCCTGAAGCGTATGCCGGGCGTCACCGTGAGGAAGTCCCTGCCGCACTCGGCGTGGACGGCCGCCGACTCGAGCGGTGAGCAGACGACTCCGTCGAGCCCGCTGTCCCTGACGTTCTTCGCGTACTTCATGATGACGTCTTCCATGTCGTCGTCTATAAGTATCTCCTCGGTAAGCTGCGTCTGGTTCGTCGACGTGAGCTGCGTCACGCCTATCAGAAGCGGCCTCGTGCCGTCTTCCCTCATAAGGCCGCGCAGCGCTGCGCGCATCATCCGCGACGTTCCGGCCGCATGCACATTCACCATATCGATATCGAGCCTGGAAAGCACACGCATCGCGCGCTCCACTGTATTCGGGATATCGTGCAGCTTGAGGTCAAGGAATATCCTGTGGCCGCGGTCCTTTATCGCTCTGATGATGTCAGGGCCCTCGCTGTAGAACAGCTCCATGCCCACCTTTACATACATAGGCTCGTCGAATTTATCGAGAAAACTCATCGCCTCGGCGGCATCCCCGAAATCCAGAGCGATGATCACGTCCCTTTTCACTGAGCGCACCCCCTGATCTCATCCAGATCTTTTATTCCGAGCTCGTCCATCCGTCCCGGCAGTTCCGTTACGATGTCCCTGCAGACATACGGGTCCACAAGGTTCGCGGCGCCTATCTGGACGGCCGAGGCGCCGGCCATTATCATTTCGATGACTTTGTCAGCGGTATCAATGCCGCCTATACCTATAACGGGTATATCCACTGTCGCGGCAGTCTCTCTCACCATCCGGAGAGCCACCGGGAACACGGCGGGCCCGGAGAATCCGCCGTTCACGTTTGCGATCACAGGCCTCCTCGTCCTGATATCGATCCTCGTTCCGAGGAGAGTGTTTATAAGGCTCACCCCGTCCGCGCCCGCTTCCTCGCAGGCCGCTGCTATCTCTGTGATATCAGGGCAGTTCGGCGTGAGCTTTGCATATACCGGTTTCACGGTCTCAGCCTTCACCGCTTTCACGACCCCGGCAGCGGTTTCCGGATCGTTCCCGAACGACATGCCGCCGCACGATACGTTCGGACAGCTGATATTTATCTCAAGGATCCCCACGATATCCTCTTTGTCGAACGCTTTCGCACATTCGACGTACTCTTCGACCGTGGATCCGCATACATTTGCAATAACTTTTTTATTGTATACTTTCTTCAATTTCGGAAGAAGCTCGCCGCAGACAGCCTTTACTCCCGGATTCTGGAGTCCCACGGCATTGATCATGCCGGAGTCGCACTCGGCAATGCGCGGCAGCGGGTTTCCGAACCTCGGCCCGACGGTGGTCCCCTTCAGCGCGAAGGATCCCAGCACATTTATATCATAAAGCTCTGCGAATTCAAGTCCGAATCCAAACGTTCCGCTCGCGGGGATAACAGGATTGTCGAGCGTCAGCCCGCTCAGCGTCACTCTTGTGTCTGCCATACGATCTCACCCCTCTCGAAAACCGGCCCGTCCTTGCATATCTGCTTCGCGCCGCTCTTCGTCATCATGCTGCACCCCATGCAGACGCCGAACCCGCATCCCATGCGGGCCTCGAAACTGAACTGACCGTCTTCGGATCTGTCATATACCGCGCGGAGCATTGGCGCCGGTCCGCATGAAAACACATAGCCGCAGCTGTCAGGCATTGCCGCGGTCACGAATCCCTCCGTGCCGAAACTGCCGTCAGCGGTCGTCACCGATACACGGACGCCGAGCGCCTCGAATTTTTCTCTGTAAAACATCTCTGAAACAGTATTGAACCCCAGCACGGCAGTTACTTCGCGCCCGGCCTCGATGAGCTTCTTTGACAGATAATAGAGCGGCGGTATCCCCAGCCTGCCTCCGACGACGTACACGCCGCCTGGGCTGCGGGAGATATCGTATCCGTTCCCGAGATACGCGAGTACATTCAGCTTTTCACCCGGGACCATACGGCTCATCGAATCAGTTCCCGACCCGACGACACCGTAAATGATCCGCAGTCTGCCTTCTTCATAATCCGCGACGGATATCGGCCGCCTCAGATAGAACCCCGGCACCGCTATATCAATGAACTGTCCCGGCGCGTCCGGCTCAGGCGCCCCGGCGAGTTCCATCCCGAACACACCCGGAGCGATCTCTCTGTTTTCAGTTATTTCAAGTATATAGTCAGTCATCGTCTTCCCCGTGATCGTAAGCGACCTCGCCGTTTACGAGCGTGTACAGCACCTTCCCGCGGACTTCCATGCCGTCGAACGGCGTGCTCTTGCCCATGGATCTGAATTTCGACGAGTCTATCCTGTATTCGTCATACAGATCAAGAACGGCAAGGTCCGCCGTCTGGCCGGTCTCTATCCTGCCGCGGTTCGAGACCGCATTTTCCCCGTCCTGAGCGTCCAGCCCGAATCTCTTTCTCGGGGCCACGGACATCTTTCTCACGAGCGTCTCGAGCGACATCACGCCCTCGAGCACGAGACCCGTGAACAGCGCCGGAAACGCCGTCTCGAGCCCGCTGATGCCGAACGCGCTGCCGCTGAGCCCGCGGCTTTTTTCCTCCGCCGTATGCGGCGCGTGGTCCGTCGCGATCATGTCTATAGTCCCGTCGACGAGACCCTTCACGACCGCGTCCCTGTCCTCCGCGGATCCGAGCGGCGGATTCATTTTGAAACGTCCGTCATCTTCGATATCGTCCTCGCAGAGGAGCAGATAATGCGGCGCCGTCTCGCATGTCACATCGATGCCGCGCTCCTTCGCTTTCCGAACCAGTTCCACCGTTTCTTTCTTCGAAACGTGGCAGATGTGATACGGACCGCCTGTCATATATTCCAGCTCTATGTCTCTGTCCGCCTGCGTCCATTCGCTTTCGGCCGGTATCCCAGGGAGCCCGAACCGCATCGACGCCCTGCCCTGGTTCACGCATCCGTTCTCCGGGATCCACGACTCGTCCTCGCAGTGCGCCGCGATGATCATCCCGAGATCCCTTGCTTCGCGCATTGCCGACGCCATGAGCGCCGTATCCTGCACGCCCTTCCCGTCGTCCGAAAACGCAACCGCGAGCTCCGAAAGTCCCTTCATGTCGGAAAGCTCACCGCGGCCCGTTCCGCCGGCGGTGATCGCCGCGTAGGGATGCACCTTTACGACTGCGTCGCGTCTAATGATGTCAAGCTGCGCGTTCATGGCATCAATGCCGGACGGCACAGGGTCGAGGTTCGGCATCGTGCAGACGTCCGAATATCCTCCGGCGGCCGCGGCCATGGATCCCGTCTTTATCGTCTCCTTGTATTCGAAGCCCGGTTCGCGGAAATGGACGTGCACGTCTGCAAACGCGGGTATAATAAAAGAGTTATCCGAGCGGATAACTCTGTCTGCCAAAGATTCATCTATATGATGGGAAATTTCAAAAACCTTACCGTCGGCAACGAGAATATCCGCTCTTTCGAAACCGTTTTTCAGAAGAACGTTCCCGCCGGTTATGAGTATCTTCATTTATGCCCCCTGTTCGTCATATTTCCGAATGTAATCTTACTACAAACGCCGGTCTTTTACAAGACCGGCGCATGTCATTTGATCATTCTGTTTTTCAGATGAGGTGCTCTTCCTTAGGCACATCCTGCGGCTCTATTACGCAGATGAGCTGGTTGGATTCTACCTGCTGTCCTTCCTTTACGCAGAACCTTCTGAGCTTTCCGCTTATAGGAGCGAGGATCTTCGTTTCCATCTTCATCGCTTCCATTACGGCTACAGGCTGCTGCTCTACGATGAGGTCGCCTTCCTTCACGAGGAGCGAGAGCACGTTTCCGGAGATGTTCGCGCCTACCTGGCCCGGATCGTCTTCGTCCGCGTATTCGACCGTTTCGGCAGCGCCCGTCTTTATGCTCTGATCCTTGATCTTTATCGTCGAGTTATGTCCGTCGACGTTGAAGATAAGCTCTCTCTGGCCCATCTCATTCGGGTCTCCGACGCTGAGCAGTTTGATGTACATTACCTTGCCGTCAGCGATCTCGACCTTGCATTCCTCGCCGATCGTAAGACCGTGGAAGAAGATGTCGGATCCCATGCGCTTGAAGTCGCCGTCGCGCTTGAGGCTCTTGAGATAGTCCGTGTAGACCTTGTCGTACATGGCGTAGCTGACAACCTGTTCGTCTGTAGCGTCCATGTCGAACTCGTCCTTCAGCTTCTTTCTGATCGCATCGAAGTCCACAGGCTCGAGCAGCTCGCCCGGTCTGCATGTGATAGGCTTCTTGTCCTTCAGAACGAGCTTCTGCAGTTTCTTGTTAAAGCCTCCCATCGGCTGTCCCATCATTCCCTCAAAGAACGATACTACCGAATCCGGGAAGTCGACGCCCTGAGCCTTTTCATAGATGTTCTCAGGCGTGTATCCGTTCTGGACCATGAATATCGCCATATCGCCGACGCACTTCGAAGAAGGCGTAACTTTTACGATATCGCCGAACATCTGGTTCACCTGGATGTACATATCCTTTACTTCCTGGAACTTGTCCCCGATGCCGAAGCTCTCCACCTGAGGCTTCAGGTTCGAATACTGTCCGCCCGGAAGTTCGTATTTGTATATTTCGGCCGAGCTCGCCTTGAGTCCTGATTCGAAGTTGCCGTATACGGGACGTACCGCCGCCCAGTAATCGGCTATAGCCTGAAGTTCGTCAGGATCGAGGCCCGTATCTCTCTCTGTCCTTTCGAGAGCGGCGACTACCGAGTTGAGGTTCGGCTGCGATGTGAGTCCCGACATGCTCGAGATAGCCGCGTCCACGATATCGACGCCCGCCGACGCCGCCATGAGGATCGTGGCGACACCGTTTCCGCTCGTATCATGCGTATGCAGATGTACCGGGATCTTCAGTTCGTCCTTGAGCGCTCCGATGAGTTTCTTCGCCGCCATAGGTCTGAGCAGGCCCGACATATCCTTTATGCCGAGGATATGAGCGCCGCGCTTCTCGAGTTCCTTCGCCATCTTTACATAGTAATCAAGCGTGTATTTCGTCTTGTCCGGATTCAGGATGTCGCCCGTGTAGCAGATGCACGGCTCGGCGATCTTGCCCTGCTTGAGAGTTTCGTCGAGAGCGACGCTCATGCCTTCGATCCAGTTCAGCGAATCGAAGATCCTGAATACGTCGATGCCCGCCTCAGCGGATGTCCTTACGAACTCCCTGATGACGTTATCCGGATAGTTCTTGTATCCTACCGCGTTCGCTCCTCTGATCAGCATCTGGAACGGAACGTTCGGGATCATTTCTCTCAGTTTGTGGAGTCTCTCCCACGGCGATTCCTTCAGGAATCTGTACGCCGTGTCGAATGTGGCTCCGCCCCACATCTCGAACGAGAAGAGATCTTTCTCATACATGGCTGCGGCCGACGCGACCTTGTACATGTCCACGCTCCTGACACGCGTCGCGAGCAGCGACTGCTGCGCGTCTCTCATCGTGGTATCAGTGATCATCAGTCTCTTCTGGTCGAGCACATATTTCGTGACCGCTTCCGGTCCTTCCTTGTCGAGCATATATTTCAGGCCGTCAGCCTTTGCGACCTCCGAAGCCGGGAATACCGGACGGTCCGGATGATCGAACTTCGGCTTTACGCCCTTCGTCTCGTTTACATATTTGTTTCCCAGGAATCCGAGGATCTTCTGCTCGGTATTCACAGGCTGCTCGACATCGAACAGCTGAGGATTCTTTCCGATGAATCCGGTATTGCATGTGCCGTTCTTGAAGTCTTCGCTTTCTATTACATTAATGAGGAAGTCTTTGTTAGTCTTTACTCCGCCGATCTGGAATTCTTCAAGAGCTCTCTTCGACTTCCTTCTCGCGTCTTCGAACGTGCGTCCGAACGAAGTTACCTTTACGAGCAGACTGTCATAGTGAGGGCTGACAACGGCTCCGGCATAGCCGTTTCCGTCGATTCTGATACCGAATCCGTTTGCATTGTTATATGTGTTTATCTCGCCTGTGTCAGGCATGAAATCATTAGCAGGGTCTTCCGTAGTGATACGGCACTGGATCGCCGCGCCTGTCGGCACGATCGCGTCCTGACTCGGGATATTTATTTCAGGAGAATCGAGAGGATATCCTTCAGCTATAAGGATCTGAGACTGCACGATATCTATACCGGTGAGCAGTTCCGAAACCGTATGCTCTACCTGGATACGCGGGTTCATCTCGATGAAATAGTGATTCATATCTTCGTCGAACAGGAATTCGACTGTACCGGCGCTTCTGTAGCCTACTGTGCTCGCGATCTTCAGCGCGTCCTCGCACAGCGACTTTCTCTGTTCGTCATTCAGGCAGATAGCCGGTGTGAATTCCACTACCTTCTGATATCTTCTCTGGACAGAGCAGTCTCTTTCATAGAGATGTACGAGATTTCCGTACTTGTCACCGAGTATCTGTACTTCGATGTGCTTCGGGTCGGCCAAATACTTTTCAATAAAGATATCATCAATGCCGAAAGCCTTCGCGGCTTCACTCTTCGCCCTGTGATATTCATCGATAAGATCGTCATCGCTGTTTACGATGCGCATTCCGCGTCCGCCGCCGCCGGCAGCCGCCTTCAGCATCACCGGGTATCCGCACGAATGCGCGAACTCCAGGGCTTCCTCGTCGCTCTTTATGGCTTCCTCTACGCCCGGGATAGCCTGGACTTTAGCTTCCTTAGCTACTAACTTGGACTGGATCTTGTCTCCGAGTCTGGACATCATGGCAGCCGTCGGGCCGATGAACTCTATGCCGGCGTCTTCGCACGCCTGTGCGAATTCAATGTTCTCGGCCAGGAATCCGTAACCCGGATGGATGGCGTCGACGTTCTTGTCCTTCGCCATCTGGATGATGCCGTCGATGTCGAGATAGGCCTGTACGGCAGACTTGTCCTTGCCTATAAGATAAGATTCATCTGCCTTTAGTCTGAAAAGAGAATACTTATCTTCTTCTGAATAAATGGCAACACTTGTAATGCCAAGTTCTTTACAGGCGCGGATGATTCTTATTGCGATCTCGCCCCTGTTAGCGATAAGAATCCGTTTGAATTGTTTGATTTCACTCATTGCACTTTCCTCATTAAAAGTAAACTTCCAGTAAATAATGTACTTAATAATCTTATCATATCCGAAAATTCTTTTCAATAATTGTCAAACAATTATCCATCTTTATTGTGCATTGAAATTTCAATGAGCATAATATTCGCTATATGAAAAAATCAAATAAAAAAAGAAGGATGCAGTCGCATCCTTCCCGCTGTTATTGGTCGGAGTGCGGAGACTTGAACTCCGGGCCTCTGCGTCCCGAACGCAGCGCGCTACCAACTGCGCTACACCCCGTCGCTCGACTATAATAGCATATTTTTCTCATAAATTAAAGACCAAATTATTTATTTTTATCCGCTTTCATGTATAATCGAATATGGGAGGGAAAATGGAATTCCGAGACATCTATGACAAAGAAGGGAATATAACGAGGCACAGACTGCCTGCCGGTGTTAATCTTCATAAGGGTGAGTATTTAAGAATGGTCGAGGCATGGATCGTTGACAGAAAAAACCGGATACTGCTGCAGCAGCGCAGTTTCGGCTGCATCATCTATCCCGGATACTGGACGCTCACGACAGGACATTTCCAGTCCGGCGAATCGACCGAAGACGCCTGCATAAGGGAGATAAAGGAAGAACTGGGCATCACGGTAAAGCCGAAGAATGTACATCTGATAGACCATATCACGCGCGACACAGACGAACATCTTCTCTGGGACATAGTTCTTGTGAAAAAAACCATCAGGAAACGTCATATGAAAATCAATCCCGTCGAAGTGAACGATGTGAGATGGGTCACGACGAAGCAGCTCCGTGAGATCGTAAATGACGACAACGTTTTCTACTATCCCGAAATGATGGACATAATCGATTACATAGAAAACGCGGAAGCATAAAAATAAAGCCCCGGGAAAAGGCTTTATTTTTTTCTTATCAATGCCGCGTGCCGCCGCTCACAGTTTTTCCGCAAGCGCTTCCGCTTTCTCCGGGCCGTCCGTCCCTCCGATTTCACCTTCATCATAGACGCCGCCCACGAGGACCTCGCCGAACCAGTCCCATCCGCACAGCGCAGCCGTCCTTCTGCACGCGAACAGCACGCCGTCGAATATCGTCGGTTCATCCTCTCCTGCAGTGCAGAGAAGCACGAACTGCTTCCCGGGAAGTTCATCACGCTTTCCGTGATACAGGCAGTAAAGATTATCTATCACAGCCTTTATCTGCGACGCGATCGTATACCAATACACGGGCATCGAGAACACGAGCACGTCGGCCGCGAGGATGTCATCCGCTATATCGTTGAACGGATTGTCGAACGCGCACGGCTTCCCAGTTTTATAGCAGGCGCCGCATCCTCTGCATCCGAGCGCTCCGAGCTCTACCGCATCTATCGTTTTCACATTGTGGCCGCAGCGCTCAGCCGCACCGGAAAACGACGCCGCGAGCGCGCTGCTGTTCCCGTTTCTGCGGGGGCTCCCCGTCAGGATCAGAACATTTTTCCCCATAGTAAATCCTCCATTTCCTCCACGTTATTCTTCAATAGCATCAGGTGCGAGCACGAGCATCGCCATGATAATAAGCAATGCCGCGATGCCGGAAATAATGATTTTGTTTGCTGTCGCGAATCCCATTCAGATCAACTCCTTGTACTTCATGAAATCGGAACGCGTTTTCACGGGTACGGCTTTCCTGCCGCCGCAGCTTCCGTATTCGAACTCGAATATGCAGCCGTCAGCCGGCTTCACGTCTATCCCCTTCCGTTCGGCGTTCCTCAATACAGCATCGGCCTTTACGAGCAGGACGTCCATCCCGAACGCGTCCGGGACGTCTATCTCACTGAACTCGTTTTTCAGGAACGAAAGCTCTTCCGTGATCTTCTTCGGATCATCGAAAAGGCTGTCCCCGAAATATTTTATGAAAGCGGCGGTGGACTCGTCCGTCATACCGCTGACGAGCATCACGGCCGCAATGATTTTTATGTCCTTTTTCTCCATTTTCCTGCCTACAGATCACATATGAATTCCTGATCATCCTTATCGATCAGGCCTTCCTTTACTTCGCATCCGAACACGTCCCGCAGGAGCCCCGCTATCTGTTCTCTCGCGGCCAGTATCTCATCGAGATTTTCATCGAATCCGTCCATGATGAAGAGGACGTCTTTCGTATCATCGCCGATCTTCCCCTCTTCGCTCTGTCTCCAGATCCATCTTCTGGTCCTGATTTTATTTCCTGTAGCGTAAACGACCTCGCCGGCTTCCATCGGCTCGCGTTCCTCCGCATTGAACGGAAGGAACGTGTCATCTTCCGTCGAGACCCTCACGGCGAATTTATCGTCCGTCATAGTATCGAGGTCGTGCGCCCCTATCGGAACGTAATGGAGCAGCGAAACGGCGTTTCCGAGATCGACTATCGGATTGATATACGGCATTCCCTTCTTTTTGGCAATGCGCGTGAGCAGCGCTTCGATGGATGACATGTATTTGTTCGGATTTATCCCGATGGACCGGAAACATTCCCTGTACGGCCGGAGTTCGGGCTCCTCCTTCACCTTCTTGCCTTCGAAGTGCTGTTCGCATGACTTTATCGCCTCGGTAAGAAGGTCCTCTATCCCGGGATACTGTTTCGTGTTATCCAGCCCGTATACGCTGACAAGCCCGAATTTCGCATTCGGTATGCGGTCGAAAACATCCTGCGTCACATAGAATTTCATAACAACGCCTCCTTGTCTCTAAAGACCCGCCGCGAACATCGCGGCTCCTTCGGCCGCGCAGTATTCGGGCCGGTCGTACAGTATCACTTCCGTCCTCAGACCCTGTTCTATCAGCTCGCATACCGAGGTGTATCTCGCGGCTCCTCCCGTGAGAACCACGGGGGATTTCACCCTGAACCTGCCATCGGTGCATTCGAGCACGACATCGGTATACAGCAGCTCCGCCGAGCGGATGATATCCGACGTCGGTATCTCCTTCTTCTCCATCTCTTTCAGCTCTTCGGCCGCGTAAACGGCGCACGTTTCCCTGAGATTGATCTCCTCGCTCCAGTTCCTTCCTATGGATTCAAGATCCTCGGGCTCTATCTCAAGCGCATCCGCGGCCATCTCGAGGAATTTCCCGGAAGCCGTGACGCAGTCATTGTTCATCGCGTACATGTCCGTATCGCCGCGCCGTCCGAGCGTATAGAATCTGCAGCCCTTCGCGCCGAGGTCGACGACCGTCCTGGCTCCGCTCACCCTGCCTGACGCGGCTTTCACGACGCAGTCCTGAGTCTCATATACATCCGATACATTGCTGACAGCGGACGCTCCAGGTCCGCAGGCCGCCGCCGCGGCGAGCATATCCATATCTATCCCGGCCGAATCGTGTATCTGACCGAACGCTTTGAGCACGCCCAGCGCCGGATCGCTTTCGGTCCTCACGCTCGCGGAAGCTATTACTTTTCCGCTTTCGTCCGTCACGACCGCCTTCGTGAAGCTGTAGCCGATATCTATCCCCCCGTACAGCGTCATGTTTTCAAGATCGAGAGGCGGAACTTCAGGCTCGTCTTCGGGAGCCTGATCCTCTCCGCTTTCCGGCTCCTCCTCATCAATGTCTTCCGGCATTGATTTTTCCGTATCTTCCTTCACATATTCCGATTCGTCGAGCGATCCGCCCATCCGCACGCACGGCGTCTGATGCAGCAGCTCCTCCGCGTACCAGTTCATCAGCTCGTCGAACGTCTGGTTCCCGCCCGGCAGCTGGAGAGTGCGGACTGTCCCGCACTTTTCGCTCGTGATCTTCTGTTCCCCGGTGAACGCGAACGCGAATTTCCTGAGGAAATCCTCCAGCAGCAGATCCTTCCCCGTGTACGCGGTGTATTCCTGCATGAACCTGATCAGCTCGGCCTTGAGTTTCATGATCGCTGCCCTGTCGCCCATGTACGGAAGGTCTATGAAGAAAAGGAACTTGAAGTCCTTTCCCGCCTTCAGCATGTCGAACGCGCGCTGCGCAATGTCATTGCAGCCGGGGATTATGAGCTCATCAATGCCCTTCGACTTGCAGTATGAGAGTATCTCTCTCGCGTATTTTATCGCGCGGACGCGCACGACATCGCTGTCGCCCTGACTTTCCGGTATCTCTTTATCGATAAAGACGCACTGCCCGCCGAGAGCCTGCATGAGTTCGACGGGCGCGTATTTGCATGTATAGCCTATCAAAAGTAACCCCTCCAAATATTTCTTTAATAGAAATAATAACACAAAAAAGCCGGGAACGCTCCGCCTTATATCAAATATCGGGCCTTAAATGAAAAGCGAACCTATATTGAAAACGAGGAACGAGCACACCCACGCGACAGCGATCTGGAAACATGCCGCGAACAGCGTGTATTTCCAGCTGCCGGATTCACTCTTTATGACCGCGAGTGACGCGGCGCACGGCACGTACAGCAGACAGAAAATCATGAGGGAGTACGCATTCAGCGCCGTGAACCCGGATGCTCCGAGTATCGATGAGAGTGCAGCCATGCCGGACGCCGCATTGATATTGTTCACGCTGTAAAGTACCGCGACGCTCGATACTACCACTTCTTTCGCGGAGATGCCCGCGATGATCGCGACGGCTATCTCCCAGTAGCCGAGCCCGAGAGGCCTGAAGAACGGCACGATCGCCTTTCCGATTATCGCGCCGAAGCTCTGCGAAATATCGGTCGTGTACCCGTGGACGCCGAAATTGAGTATGAACCACATCACAACGGACGCGACGAATATTATCCCGCCGGCGCGCTGGAGATAGTCCTTGACCTTTTCCCAGACGAATATCATTACTGTCCTCGCTGACGGCGCCTTGTATTCCGGCAGTTCAATGAGCAGGAACTGCTGATCTTCATGTCTCCTGCCGAGAAGGTGCGATATGAACGCGACGAGCAGTCCGACGAAGAAACCGATGAGGTACAGTGAGAACGCGACCAGCACCGCCTTGTCGCCGAAGAACATTTTCGAAAAAAGTATGTATATCGTGAGCCGCGCGCTGCACGACATGAACGGCGTGATAAGCATTACGCGCAGCCTGTCGCGCCGGTTCTCAAGCGTCCTTGAGGCCATGATGGCGGGCACGGTGCATCCGAAGCCGAGAATGAGCGGGATGAACGCCCTGCCGGACAGCCCGAGCCTTCCCATCAGACCGTCCATGACATACGCGACCCTGGCCATATATCCGCTGTCCTCTATGAACGCGAGGCACAGGAACAGTATGAATATGTTCGGAAGGAACGTCAGTATACCGCCGACTCCGGCGATCACGCCGTCTGTGATGAGCGCCGTGAATGCTTCCGAAGCCCCGGCGGATGTCAGCCACGCCCCGGCCGAACGGCCGAGCCAGTCTATTCCCAGGGAAAAATAGTCACTGAAAATATTCCCGACTCTGAACGTCAGAAAGAAAACTATCGCCATGATCCCGAGGAATATAGGTATCCCCCAGATCCTGTTCGTGAGCACGGCATCCACCCTGTCGGTGACAGCGGCCTTCACATCTCTGTTCACGACGACTTCTCTTATTATCTCTTCGATGAAATCGTATTTCTGATTAATGATGTCGTCTTCGTAACTCCGGTCGATGACATCCGGAAGATCCACGGGGTATTTTTCCGTGACTTCCTTATCCTTCTCAAGGAGCTTGAGCGCGGTCCAGCGGTGATTCCGTATCTCGCCCGGGTATCTGACTTTAAGTTCATCAATCACGGCGTCGATCTTGTCCTCTATCTCGTCGCTGTACACCATCGCGTACTCGCTGTGATGCTCGTGTCTGTGCTTCGAATACTTCGCTGTCGTATAATCGTGTCCGTGGATTATCGCGTCCGGATGCTTCGCGTTCAGATGATGATGGACAGCGTGCATCAATACCTCGAGTCCGCGTTTCTTCCTCGCGGACACCGGTATCACCGGCACCCCGAGCATCTCCGGCAGCCTGTGCAGGTCGATCCCCATGCCGCGCTTCTCGACTATGTCCATCATATTGAGCGCGACGACGACCGGCTTCCCGAGCTCGAGAAGCTGCAGTGTCAGATACAGGTTGCGTTCGAGCGACGACGCGTCTACGACGTCTATGATGATGTCCACTTCATCGCTGAGAATGAAATTACGCGAAACCACCTCTTCCATCGTGTACGATGTGAGGCTGTATGTGCCCGGAAGATCGACCAGTCTGAAACGGTCGTTTTTATACCGCATCGAGCCTTCGACTTTTTCCACCGTGACGCCCGGCCAGTTCGCGACTTTGAGATTCGCCCCGCTGAAGGCGTTGAACAGCGTAGTTTTCCCGCAGTTCGGATTTCCGACAAAACCTATTGTGGCGTTGTATTTCATCTGTGCGTTCATATCTCCTCCACCTCAATGTTTTCGGAGATATTCTTCCCGACTGCGAACCGCGTGCCTCTCACCTTGATGATGAGCGTCCCTCCGCTTTTATTGTTCATGACTTCCACGGGCGTTCCGGATGTCATCCCGAGCGCCTCGAGATGCTGTTTTATCTGCTCGCGGAGCCGCATTGATTTTATTCTGTAGTAATGTTCGGGTCTGCCGAGGTTAAGCTTCATTTTTCTCCTCTCTCCAAGTACGTTATACAGTATAAATTATCCCCGTTCTAACTGTCAATAAAACAGCGCATCATCACGGATGCGCTGTTTCCTGAATATTATCATTTTCAGATGTATCGCTCTCAGCCCTTATTATGCTGTTTTCTCGCGAGCGCTATCCCGATGACTGCGGCCGCCGCGGCCATCAATGCAATGAACGGTGCCGCGCTGAAGCTGTCGCCGGTCGTGATCGACCCTGAGGCATCATCGCCGGCCGAGCCCGAAGCATATAAGGAATCAAGTTTGTTATAAATAGTCCACTCCGTACCGCTGTGGCTTATCTCCGGTGTATCGAACAGATACGTTATATCGTTTCCGTCCTTGTCCAGCACATAAGTTTCCTTGACACTGTATGTATACTCGTTTCCGGAGTCGTCATATTTCGGCAGATTCGATATCGTTCCGGTGTAGACCGGTGATTCCTGGAACGTGATGTCGGAACTCGTTTCGGAATGTATGCTTCCCGTGAGCTCGAAACTCGCGACAGGATCGCTGTCTACGCCGTTATATACATCAATGCCGACCGTACCGATATGTTCCGGATCCACACTGCCGGCCCATATTTTCGTGACAGTGATCTCGTCCTTTTCATTATTGGTATTTGTCGTAGTCCAGACATTGTCGACAAGCGTCGGATCAGACGCGGTGTAATTCGAAGATACATCATTGCCCGAGGAATCCGTCACGGCCGTTTCCACCACACGGTAGTCCAGGTCGCTGTCCAGGTCATAGAAATGCCCGATCCACGCCTCCGTCTCGACAGTGTCGATAGCGCCGTCAAGTTCCGCGGTGCTGCCTTCGTCAGTCCAGGTCTCGCCGCCGTCCGTGCTTTCCTGCAGCTTGAATGTGACTGTGATCCCGTCGTGCGGTCCGACCCAGCTCTTTGCGAACGCTACGCTGGTCTCGCCCGCACTGTTGTTCGTGACGATATACGTATCATCCTCTACACTGTATTCCGGATTGTAATCATCTATCGACTCCACGCTGTCTTCCAGTACAGAAGTCTCTTCGATCATGTATTCGATCTCGGTGGTCCCGTCATAAAGAGGCAGATCCGAAAATGTCCCTGTCCACGGATCAGTTTCCGTACCGTCAAGCGTCGCGGTCACATTGCTGCCGCTGTCGTCGGTGACGTTCGTCCATGTCGTACCGCCGTCCGTGCTCTGGAGCAGCGCGATCGTTACTGTCGTGCCCGAGGTCGGATCACCGTCCGGCCATCTCTTTTCATAAGCGATATCCGTGGTTTTTTCCTCGTTGACGAGTGTTACCGTATTATCAGACGTTGTGGATGAACTGTCATAATAGCTCGTCAGATCATTGCCCGAAGCATCTTCGACCGCAGTTTCCTGCACATCGTATGTTATCTCATCGCCCGAAGACGTTGACACCGGAAGATCGGTGAACGAGCCGGCCCACGCAGTGGATTCCGTGTCGTCCGTTACTCCGTCCATTTCCGCGGTAACGTTCACTCCGGAGTCATCAGTTACGTTTGACCATGTTTCTCCGTCGTCCGTGCTCATCATAAGTGCGACTGTCACTATCCTCGTTCCCGCCGTCGGATTCCCGTCGGGCCACGATTTGGTATAGTTTATCTCTGTCGTCTGATTGACATAATTAACTAAAGTCTGATTGTAATTTCCCGATGAACTGTCACTGCCGAAAGTAATAGTGATCGTTTTGTCCGCGGCCGTTTCGAATGTCACGCCGTCTCCGTCAGTTGTGCTGATCTCCTCGTGAAGGATATATGTCTGGTCACCCGCTGTATCCGAAGTTAAGGAGAACGACGCGGAAGTGTACCCGCTGCTTATTGTCTGAGTGTCGACAAGATTGCTTTCGCTCACGCTGTCCTTATACAGATACAGTGTCACGTCGGGAGTCGTTCCGCTGTAGGCCGTGCCCGCCAGAGAGCCCGAAGTCGAAGAGTATAACCAGGATTTATTCACTGTGAACTCCGCCGAATAAGTCGACGATGTCTGGAGATACCCTCTTGCGAAGTTCTGATAAATTCCATCCTGAGTATATGTATCTACGACGAAATTAGAAGGTGCAGAATTCGCTTCAGCCGTTTCTACTAGAGTTGTCGCCTGAGAATAAGGGAACGGAGTCCAGTTGGGGTTTGTTATATTCCATATCGCGGCCAGGGTATAACTGCGAAGCTCTGAATCCGTATATGACGTCACGTCGGTTCCGTTCTGCTCCGTCCACGCGGTGCCGTTATCTCCTCCCAGATTGGGATATCCGTAGTATAGTATATTTCGTATCGTCTGCGCCTCGCTCTCAGTTACGCCGCTCGCGGCGTAACTCGCAAGTTCAGAATCACTAACACCACTATGTAGAGTGTAGCCAGTCTGCCCTGTAGCCAGCGGCCAATCGGCATCTCGATCAAGGCAATAAACAATAGGGTCACTGTCGGAATTTGCATTTGCCGTGAGTCTTGCTCTGAAAAAACCAGTGTTTGTGCCCTCATCTTCCATGTAAACCGTATACTCCCCGTCCGCATGCGACATCGGCGCGAACGTCCAGATCATGCCGATCGCCGCCAGCAGCGCCAAAAAGAGTATTCCGAGTCTTATCCTCGCTTTACCAGATAAATTCTGCATCTTAGATTTTCCTCTCATCAAAGGCTCCTCTCCACAAATCACCGAGGAGCACTTTCCTTAATAATATATAAGTACCCTTTTATTTTTTTATTAAATGATTAATTATTATACCCAACTGAAAAAAGGAAATCAACAGCGATAAAAGCGGATCCGATCCGTCCCTGACTGTATAAATCCATGCATACAGGACGCCGCATGAAAACCGCGCGCTGAGTGCGCGCGGTTTTATCAATACACTATCGGCACTGTATTACCTGCTGTATTTCGCCTTTCTCCTGCGGCTGAATATCACCCAGGCGGCCGCCGCAGCGGCAGCGATAAGAGCGATATACACGGACGTCATACCCATGTCACCTGTCAAAGGAGATCCGGTTTCTGATGACGGAGTAGATATCGCTGACTCGCTGTCAGGATTCTCACTGTCCGGAGTCTCCGGGGTCTCGTCCTGCGGGTTCTCCGACGGCGTCACGGGGATCGATTCGTCTTCCATCGTGACTTCAGCTTCCTGAGCGACAGACTCGACTCCGTCCGTGATCACATGGATCATGCCCTCGTCATCGACCCTGAATGTGATCGGATCCGCCGTATCGTACCCTTCCGGTGCCGCTCTTTCGACAAGCGTGTATGTACCGGCCGGAAGAGATATCGCGTGGTCATTTCCGTCTGTCGTCCAGCTTTCTATCGACTCACCGTCTTCGCTGCTTCCGGAAACGAGTTCGAGTTCGGCGCCCGTGAGCGCATCGCCGGAATCCGCATCCACTTTCCTGAAAGTGACACTATGCTTTATCTGCGTGTCTTTCATGGTAATGACGGCTTCCGAGGCTTCCGTCTTTGTTCCGTCGTCGGAGAGCAGATACATCTTCCCGCTCGTTCCTATAATAAACCTGATAGGATCCGCCTTCTCATATCCCTGCGGAGCGGAAGTCTCGGTCAGTGTGTACGTTCCGGCATCCAGCACTTTCATATGCGAGTTCCCGTCTGTAGTCCAGCTCTCGATCACTTCGCTGCCTGATGTGCCTGCCTTCGTAAGCGTAAGCCCGGCTCCGGTCACATAAGCACCTGTGTCTGAATCCACCTTCCTGAATTCGACTTCCGGTTTCTTCACGTCCACAAGCGTCAGAGCAGCGGTATCCTGCTTCTCATAGACATATCCCTTGCCGCTCACATACTTTCTGATATAGATATTGTAATTAGCGTCTATCGTAAATATTATTTTCGCTGCCTTTTCGTATCCGTCGGGGACGTTCGTCTCTTCCAGCTTGTAGACCTCATTCGGCGAAAATTTCGCTGTATTTATATAATGAGTCTTTCCGTCAGTTGTCCACTCCATTCCTTCCATATCGATATAACGCGTACCGGAGTCATTCATTTTACTGATCTTAAGGGTCGCGCCCTTTACGGGATCTCCGTTATTATCGATTTTTTCGACCGCGAGCTTCGGAGCATTGCTGACAGTTACCTTCTGCTGCTTTTTCACGAAACGTGCGCCGATCATGTTCTGATATTCATCTCCGAAGATAGAATCCGTAGTAGTGAAAAACTCCGCCGTGGTATCATTGTCGGTATAATATTTCCCGCAAAGTTCGCTGTACGCGGATTTCATGTCGTCGGTCCATTCATCGGTGGCATCGTCGGGTTTATTGCTCACCCCGGCTGTGTTCTCGGAATAGCGGACGCTGTCCGTCTGATACCAGATCGCCCACTGCGTCACGGCATAAAACTGGCGGTCCGTGAGATTGTATTTTGCCTTGAGCCCGCTGCCGTCGTTCGGAAAACCGCTGTAAAGGATACCGAGGATATTCTTGTAGGCAGTCTCACTGTCTTCGCGGAGACTGTCACTGTACTCGCTGAAAAGTTCAGGCGTACTGTTCTGAGAATAGTATTTCGCCTTATTATATCTGTCGACCCCGGCCTTCTTCTTGTTAAAGCAGTATACATATTCAATGCCGCCATCGTCAGGGTTGAGGACCTTCATCATGTTCGCGCTGTAATCGCTCTCCCATTCGACGATATTGCCGTTGATATCAGTATACTGCCCCTGCTGTCCGTCTTTAGTGTAGACATATTCATCACCCTTCGCAGGATAATTGAACGCGAGCGAGAGGCTCTGGATATAGTATTTCTTCGTCGTCTCGCCGTTCTTCACCTGGCCGTTATCCTCCACCGTGAAATTGGCGTCGTCGGCAAGATCGTACTGCCCCGTGACCTTTGTCTGCTTCAGCACATAGTCACCCGGTTCGAGCTGTACGGTCGTCGCAGTCGTGTCGGACGTGAATGTAATGACAGGCTTGCTTTCTCCCTCTTTATATATCTCAAAACCGCAGCCGGCTTTCTGATTTCCGTTCTCGTCGACATTCCTGATGGTGACGCTGTATTTCGTTCCGTCGGCATGTGCCGTCATGGAAAACGAAGCGCTCAGCAGCATTGATACAGCTGTAAGCACCGCCAGCAGGACTGCAATGGACCGTCTGCGTGTCTGTGATCCCTCACCGGGGACTCTGTTAAAAGAAAATTTACTTTCCATATCTTCAGTCTTCCCTAAAACCTTTAATAATCACATCTGCCCGTGCGTCATTCGCGCTGCCGCAGATAATAGATTGTTCAAAATTTTATCCTGTGCAGTATACTTCAGCATTTTCACATTTTCTATGGCATATGCAACAGTTGTAAAATCTTTTTAATAAATCTTCAAAGTGTTCGCAATGCCCGGATGAATGCTGCAAGATAAAACCCCTCTCAGTCTCATTAACTGAGAGAGGTCCTTCTGGCGGAGAAGGTGGGATTCGAACCCACGGTACCATTAAGGTACACCGCATTTCGAGTTTTATGGGTCAATGGTTGTTTAGTGATTTTTGAAGGCGGTTTTGGTGAACTTTGTATTCGCCGAAAACGCTTGATATGAATGGCTTTTTGGGCAGTTATGCTGATGAAACCCAGATAAATACAAGGGAATTCGAATAACGGCATTTTCGCTGTTTTTGGAAAGAACAGGCACTATTTTGGAAAGAACTGCGGAAAGAACAGTATAAACACATCAACAACGGCAATACACAGGAAAACCTACACCGATAAAAATATTTACGAGGTGTATTGCTATGGATGAAACCGCAATAAACTGGGATTCAATCCCTGATGTTATTACCAAAGACCAACTCTATCAAATCTGCCACATCAGTAAATCAACGGCTTTGTATCTGCTTCGTAGCGGAAAGATTCCGTGCGAATACACGGGCAAGAAAACTCGCTGTTACAAAATCAAAAAGGCTGACGTTATTACATATCTTGAAAAGAGAAAAGTATTCCCCGAATCATATTCCGCACCGGCAGGTTGGTACAAGGGGAACTATACAGTGAAAATGAAACCCGAAGTACCCGAACAGGTTCTTGAAAATATGAAACTGTATTACACGGAACTTTTTTCACAATATCCTGATGTGCTGACTGCGACCGAAATATCAAAAGTAATCGGTTACGGTACAACTTCTATCAATAATTGGTGCAAAAAGGGACATCTAAAATCATTCAAGAGGAACAATGTGAATCACATTCCGAAAGTCTATTTAATCGAATTCTGCTGCTCGAAATACTTTCGTACTATCACCCGCAAATCCGATTGGCATATCCGTGTACTTCAGGAATTCCCTCGCTGGCAAGTTATACGAGGATTGAAAACAAAAGAGTGAATATTCGCTGAATATTTGCTATGTTCGCTGTAAAAAGTGGCACAAATTTGAAAATATTCGCTGTAATTATTGGCATAAGCAGAATTTGCAAATTCATAATTCGCACATTCGACTTTTAATCGCCTCCTTTGTACAATATAGGTGCAAAGGAGGTTTTTACTATGACTGGCACATTATTTGAACAACTCGGCGGTACTTATACACAGATTGGTGACTATCTCTTGCCGGACTTGTCATTACCGGCGGAAAAAGAACCGGGGAATATCGGTGTGTGGGCATTAAGGCACAAACGATATTTGAAACAACATCATAAGGTGCTGTACTACAATTTACTCACAACCGGCAAACTACATTCCCACCTTGCCGACATCGAAGAACAGGCACAACAACTTTTTCTCCGGCTGGTAAAAGAACTCGCCGAAAAGGAAGGTGTCACGGAACAACTTAAAGCCACCGACCAAATGGCTTGGGTGCGGAAGATGAACAACATCCGTGAGTGTGTTAAAGAAATTATTAATAAAGACTTAATAGTGGAATAGACATAGAAATGGCACAAGAAAATTTCTGTGCCATTTCTATTATGTTATAAGTTAGAGACTATTTCGTTTGGGAGATTGGAGAATGTGAGATTTCTCGGTGAATTTGTTTAACGACAAATTCACCGTTCCTAAAATATCCCACATAACTACTATCCTTCTCTGCATAGAACTTCCCATATCTCTCACTGGCTTTTCCATCTTCTCTTCGGTATTCTCGCATAATCCACATCAAAGACTTATCGCTATTTTGTAGAGCATCCAACAGTTCATTTTTATCAACAAGTAAATAATTTTGAGCCGTTCTCCACTTTTCTCCTGAAATTGAATAGTGTGCTTTGATTTTCTTATTATCGTCATAAAAGATATATCCATTAGAATCTACAATGTTAAGTAATTTTCTGATTGGCTCAGACGGAATATCATAGTACACATCACCGTATTCAGGGAAATTATAACAACAGCCATCGACTGCCGACTGTATAGAAAAATCAGGGAAATCTTCGACATTACTACTATTATATCTTTTTTTCCACGGAAACCAACAAACCTCTTTGGGTGTTATGTAACAGGAGGAAACAATGCCGCCGTGCCAATCGACAGGATTCGATACTCTTTTAGATAAATCTTTATCGCTGCTCAATTTATCAACGAATGCATCAAGATCATCCTTATCAATAATTATTGAACTAATAAAGATACAGGTCTCAACACCCGCAGAACCATAAAAACAAGAATAGTTGTTCAATGCCAACAAAGTATCGCTATTTATTCTATATTGCTTGTCAGCATTATTTATAGTAATCCATTTTTCCCAATTCAAGTTTGGGGCGTAAATAACGCTATTGATAACTTCTTCTTTACTACAGTTTTCTGCTTCTATGATTGCAGTCTTTGGTTCGGGAATATACCAAGGATTATCCTCGGGCAATTCATCGGGATCAATTTGTTCGACATCCTGTATAGGTATTATGAAATCATCAAGCAATCCATAATCTCTAATATTTTCTGGCTCGTAGTTATTCCAATATAATAATCTATCTGCAAGAAATCCGCCCATATGATTTCGAAATTGCCAAATGTATTTTTCGCATACTGTCATAACAGAACTTTGTGAGCCATGTGTCGCAGGAGTGTACCTTCTTAATATAGCAACATCTAATCCACCTATTATCCCATCACCCTGTTCTTTTTGTTTAAAATTATAAAATTCATCTTCATTCCAGCCTACTTGCGAAAGATATGCAAAAGCAGCTGATATAATAAATTGTTCATTTTTAATATTTGCAAATTCGGGTTGAAGTTGAGCAACTTTGCTTATTAAATCGGTGATTTGATCGCCATCTCTATGACCATATTGCGAAAATGCCGATTCGAAATGATCAATCAAAACATATCTTGCTAAGTCATAGTCGATAGCACTATATCCGCTCATCCGTGTTCCAGATAACGCTTTTTCGTCGAGTGGAATATCATAACTATCAGCCTTATAGGGTGGCATATAAGTTGAAACATCAGTACTAGTATAAAGTCCAATTAAAACTGCCTTATGAACTATAGCAATAGCGTAGTATCGTATAGATACATCCATAATATTAAGCACTTTTGATGGACTTAAAATATTATCCATCATCCAATCACTGGCTTTTTTAATAAGGGCACTATCAGCACCGTCATATACTAAGCATACAAGGATTGAAAATAGATCACTTCTAATTTGCGGATCGTTTATAGTGGAAAATTTTATAAACAAGTTATAGAATTCACAAGGATTGTATTTTGCCCAACGCATAAGGTTGGAACGGTATTCTTTTCGTAAAGTATTATTTAATGTCGAAAGTGACCACGCATATACAGAAGGGCATCCGTTAAAAACATCTTCCTTAGTCAGTACATACTCTTCTTCATCTAAACTAATCGACTGCAAAGTATACCACTTATAGCCATCAGACTTACTGAGAAGACTGGGTACAGACCAAAATAAATCACGCTGTGCGGGCAATTCAAAGGAAAATAGAAACTCATCCAACAGTTTAACTCCAAGCGGATGTTCCACATCTCTGCAAAGTGGTAAAACAAGGTTGTTGGTGATAGTCATTAGCCCATCTGCGTTTTCGGACATTATTTCTAATGAGCGTTTTTTGAACAATGATCCATTTTCGTGAGAGGTGTGCCTCAAAGCAAAAAACTGCAGATCTTGTTTAGACCATTCATCAATAGCATGATCAATAGTCTTATTTCTGGTAATTAAATAATTATGGTTTTGCATCGCCATTACGGACAATGCATACAAAGCCTCATTTTCTATTGCAGAACACTGTTCAAAATCTATATTTTGCGGATGATCATATGACTCCAACAATTTTAATGCCATTGCATAATCGAAATAACCTTGTATTCCCGGGATATAGAAATGCAAATCCGGATTCAAACCTTCTCCGTGTTTGCAAAAAGACGAGAGAATTCCGTAGTTTTCCAAATACTGTAGAACTCTTTCGCATTGTTGTTGAGTTGTACCAAGGTTACTAATTAGATATGAAATGACATCGCTATATTCAATGGATTTGCTCTTTAAAAACAGGTTTGAAAGCTCTAATATAGCTCTTAGAATATACTGATTCTTAATGGATATTTTTTCTTCTTTTGCAAATTCGTTTTCAATAAGGTCAATTTTACTACGCAATAAATTTGTTAAAGAAACATCGGTATTTTTTGTATATTCTACAGTTTTTCCTTCGTTTAGCTCACAGAACACTTTTAATGATAAAGGTGTGGTTAAAGCGAATTTTAACCATCCGTAATTTTGAGCGTTAATATTGTATGCTTCCATATAACGTTCAAACAAAGTGTGAGTAGGTACATCGCCAGCAGAGCCCAAGCGTTTTGTTGTAACACCACTTAGTTTCTTAGGAAATACGAATGGCCTAGATGTAAAGCAGAATCTGATTTGCTGATATCTTTTTGTTATTATGCCCGCTTCTTTTATTCGGTCATTCCAAATTTCATACGGAGCACATTCGTCTATTCCATCCACAATTAAAAGAATCTTAGGAACGATTTTAATATTAGAATCTATGTATGCAGAAGAAAAACGATGTCTATTCACCATTGAAATCATTGCTTGCCATATTTCATCTTCGCTCCAATTTGAGGATAACCCAAGAGCAGAATTAATTATATCTTTCCAATTCGAGCTTGGAGAAATATTACGAGCCTGTATAACTAATGGAGTGTGAATACAGTTACCAAATAACTTTTCTGATGAAGCTGCAACTCCGTGTGTTTTTCCTGTCCCCGGTTCACCTAAAAATAAAACTGGGTTCGTACATAAACTAGAGTCGAATTCATCAAGAATTCGGTATATATCAATAGAAGATAATCTGCGAAGAACTTTTGTTACTTCTGATAGGTGAAAGTGATGATGCACTGTTCCATGACTTCTATTTATAGTTTCACGGCTACTTTCAAAGTTAAAACTAAATGCACTTCTATCGATGTCGCAAATAGAAACAGATTCTTGTATACACCAAGCGTGTATAGTCCTACAGGCGCTACTAAGCAAGCTTGCTTTTGCAAAAATATTATCTAATTCAGCTTTTAATTCTGCATCTTTATCCTTTAATACTTCTTGAAATTCAAGTATTGCTTTATCTAATTGTTCACACAGAACAGCAACCTTCAAGGATGTATCGGCTAATTCTCCTCGTTTGTTTACTTCACCCAAAGTTAATGAAATATAATTGTCGATACTTCCATACGCATTTAGGTCGGGAACATATTTTGTTTTTAACCAACTTTCTTTGCTTTTTCTAAAAGCAAAAATGAAAGAATCTTCAGATGTTTCAGAATTTTCAAACCAATATTTCTTGATACCGGCTGATGAGTCCTCTTGTAATTCTTTTACTATACGAGTCTCGTTCCACAATTCAACAATTAGATCAGGATGTTTTGATTTAACATCTTTCAATAAAGCTTCCCAACGTTTGCTTTCTGTATTAGTACCTCTTCCAGTGTCGGATGATAAGTCACGAGGTATACATACAATATATCGGAATATCTGCGGACGAATTTTGACAGCAGTTTCAATTGATTTTTTTATTTGTTGGATTTGATTATCAGAAAGACTGTAAAGAAACCATTTTGCCTGTAATCCAACGATTTTTCCATCGGTTAGAGTAGAATAAGATTCTACACCGCCATCGCCGCCAGATCCATTAACAACGCTGAAAGAGGCAAGTTTATCATTGTATTCTCTCTTATTCCAGTTTTCAAACAATTGGTTACATAAAACCTCAAATGCTCTCTCGAGAGAATCATTGTAAGTTTGAAAAGTTGACCAGTTCATTTTTTGCCTCCTATAGCGTAAAACTTAAGTGTTTTGCAAACAAGGATTTATTGATTTCCTTTTTTGAGATTACAATCCCTACACAGCATTTGACAATTCCCAGGGGTAGTATGTCCGCCTTTCGACCAAGCTTTGATGTGGTCGGCGTGCATTTCTTCGAACTCAAATTCTTCGCCACAGATTGCGCATTTGTGATGTTGCTTTTCATAAGCGGCAAGAGCATCACGGCGGTCAAAAGCACGAATAGAAAGTTTCCTTTCTTCCCCGGTCAGTAAATACTCATAGATGCCGGATTTCTTTGTAACATCCTCATCACCCATAAGGCGCTGAATTTCGATTTCAAGCGCTTTAGGATCAAGGTCGGTACGCTTTACGTGGTCATTGTAAAACAAGCCCCAAGGCAAGCCTTTCATCTCTTTGCGTTTCTTCGGGAAGATTGCCTGTACCCAATCAATTACGGAACGGAAATAATTCCAAATCGTTACTGCGCTTGGGTCGTGCTGATGTTCTGACATATATCCTTCGATAGTTTTTCCTTCGGCAGAAGCCGCCCAAAATATAGCAGTTTCAAGATACTCTTGACGGATACTTGAACCCTTCAAATAGTCTCCGGCCAATCTATCTGCTGCACAACCGGATTTTGAAAAATAGCGTTTAGCATCGGAAGTCCAACTTCCGGCATATACCGCATTTCGAAGTTCTTGGTCGGTAAGCTGTTCTCCCGCAATGTTGATAATACGAAACCAATCGAGCTTTTCCGACTCCGTTCCGTTGCATATGTAGATAAAAAGTTCATAATCAAGGATTTCATCCTGCTTATCTTTTGGCAAGTTTCCAAAAAGCATATCATCAACTGAAAAATTGCCGTCCACATACTCACAAAGCGAAATTGTACGCTGTTGTCCGTCCATAACTTCATAACGTGGCGTATCGGGATCGTCTTCAAATTCTTCACCACGGTCGACCCAATACATCACATTAAGTGGCAGACCTTTCATCACAGTGCGGATAACCTCATTGCGCTGTTCGTCCTTATATACGAACTCACGCTGGTATTTCGGTCGAATATCAAGTTGTTCATCGTAACCGACTACGCCTTCCTCGGCATCATTAAAATATCCTTCCGTAACTTCTCTAACGGTTATTTTTCTTTCCTCTATATGCATTATTGCTTTCCCCCTTTTGGCTTTTCAGGATGTTTGTTGCGGATAAGTATTCTGGCATACATCTTAATATAGAAATGACCATCAACAATGTAATATGTTTTATCTTTTGGTGCTTCAATGACCTCGATAGCTGGTCCGTCGTTAAGTTTCATAACTTTTGATTGTTTACCGGTTTTCGATACTTGTACTTGTTGCCCATATCGTTTCGAATGTAACTCGTCCCAACCTTGTGTTAATCCAATAATTTCAAATTGGTCAGGATTGTATTTGTCCATAAAAGTAATAGGAACACCCATAACATCAGGATAATCACAAGGTATATCGGAAACGCTTCCCACTTCAATGGCGTCATAATTGTCATATCGAGGATAGTCGTCGCTGTTATATCTTTTGAATGGTATGAGTTCTTCGTGACGCTGACTTATATCCAAATTTGTATACCAACGTACTCCTTTGACACGGATATATTTTCTTCCGTCATCATCAATACCACATCCCGAAGCATCTAATGGATAATTATCCGGAACATAAAATGCTCTGTCACCGGAATGGATACTGGCACCTATCCACATTTTATTGTTCATAAGCAAAGGAAAAATTTCTTTATAAGAAATGGCATTAACATTTCCTATAACAATGAAATGTTTTTTGTGCTCGAACAATACAGAAATATATTCTCTAAATAATGAAAACGGCGGATTTGTAGCCACAATATCCGATTCATCAAGTAATTCCAAGCACTCTTTACTTCGAAAATCACCGTCTCCTTCAAGCTCTGAAAGACTGTTTTCTCCCGACTTGAAAAGTTCAGCCACATCAAACATATCAATGCCGCCATCACCAGTTTTGTCATATACCTTTGTCACAACAGCTTTATATGGTTTATTTTGCTTGCTTTCCTCAGTTCCGATGACATCGAATAAAGAAAGTTGGGTATTCGCTATCGGTGAGGAAGCATAACAAGTGGCAATTAACTTCTTCAAACCAAGACGATTGAAATTCAACACAAAATATTTGAAGAAATTGCTTTCAAAAGGATCATCGCAATTACAAAATACAACCTTGTCTTTGAAATGCTTTCTGTAATATCGCATTTCCTTTTCTATATCCGAAAGTTGTGTATAAAATTCGTCTTTTTTAGCTTTGTTTGCTAAAGCCAGTTCGGATTTACTTGGCAATTAAATTCACCTCCGGGTGCTTATTGCGTATTAATATTCTGAAATAAGTTGCTTTGCCGTTAATGTTACAAGCGTGGGAGTGACTATTTCTTATTTTTTCATTAAGTTCTTCATTTCCGACAAGAACATATCTATTAAGAGCGTTTACTATTTCAAATTGGTCAGGACTATATTTATACATAAATGTGATAGGAACGCCCATAACACCGGTATAGTCACAAGGAATATCACCGACTTTGTTAACATTAATTGCATCATAATTATCAAATTTTGAGTACTCATCTTGACAGTATCTTTTGACCAATATCAGTTCCTCGTGACGCTTTTTGATGTCAAGATTTGTAAACCACGCAATATTTCCCATTGAACGCCATTTCTGCCCATCTTCGTCAATCCAAAATCTTGTTTCCCTTGGCTCAAAATAATCTGGAACACGAAACGACATATCTCCGTTCCCATAGCCAAGCCATATTCTATTGTTCATTAAAAGAGGAAATATCTCTTGATAAGTGATAGCGTTTTGACTTCCAATTATTATGAAGTGTTTTTGTTTTTCCAACAGTACAGAAATATATTCTCTAAATAATGAAAACGGCGGATTTGTAACCACAATATCCGATTCATCAAGTAATTCCAAGCACTCTTTGCTTCGAAAATCACCGTCTCCTTTAAGCTCTGAGAGGCTGTTTTCTCCAGACTTAAAAAGTTCAGCAACATCAAACATATCAATGCCGCCATCACCGGTTTTGTCATATACCTTTGTCACAACAGCTTTATACGGTTTGTTTTGCTTGCTTTCCTCGGTTCCAATAACATCGAATAAAGAAAGTTGGGTGTTCGCTATCGGGGAGGAAGCATAACAAGTAGCAATTAGCTTTTTCAAACCAAGACGATTAAAATTAAGTACGAAATATTTGAAGAAATTGCTTTCAAAAGGGTCATCACAATTACAGAACACCGTTTTGTCTTTGAAATGCTTTCTGTAATATCGCATTTCCTTTTCTATATCCGAAAGTTGTGTGTAAAATTCGTCAATTTTTGCTTTTTCAGCACTTCGTAAGCTTTTATTTCCTGCCATTTTTTCCTCCAGCACAATTAGAAAGGTATTTCTTCGTCGGGCGCTATGTATAATACGCCGCCATCCCAAGGAAGCGTTTGAACTTTTTTAATTTTACTTTTTTCACATTTATCAATAAAAGTTAATGTATTCGCAATGATTCTAACAGCATATTCTGCCTCTGCTTTTGAAAGCAAATCATTGGGATGTGCAGCGCTATTGTCATTCCGTATACCATTAAATTTATCAAACAAGTTAATGGAATTTTGAATAGCTACAACTGCAAATTCGGAATCAAAATAAGCATTATCCACATACCATTTTTTGAGCATTCCGGCGAGTGAATGAAGCGGATACTCGTTACCTTTTGAGTCGGTTGTTTCAATTGAGTGGGTATGGCACAAATTGCGCAAATATTCTGATGCGAACGTATGAAGTCGGTCAACAACCAATTCTGGCTTGTCGTTTTTAATGTTTTCTTCAATATCTTCTAAAAGAAGTTTGAGATTTTTAATGTTCTCTTCTTTTGGAAGTTCAACTGTTTGGAGAGTTTGCAATCGCTCTATAATATGTTGAACTTGTTGATAATCATAATTATCCTCATCAGACCACCAATCTGTCCCCATCTTAAAGCAGAAATAATCTGATAATGCTTTTAAGAGTTTTGCAATGATTTGCGGGCTACACTCATCCCAAATCTTCTGTATACATTTTTGCTGTGATAAGCCCTTGTAACCCACATCTTCAAAAATATTTATCCCACAAGAGTCATAAATCAACTCTTTTGTTGTGCTTTTGTTGTGGGTTCCCTTGTCGCTCCAGTATTTAAATATAAACCCATCACTTATTCCAAACAATCGGCAAATCGTTTGCTTTTCGATAAATGAAAGTACACTCAAAATTATTCCTCCGAATCATAAAACTCAGCAAGAAGTTAAAAGAGATTAATAGAACTTAATTACCAAAGATAAACTTAATGATTCTATTACTCGCTTTATTGGTAGCATCGATAATATCATCCTTTTTCCAATATGGCTTATTAGTGTCACGGTATTTATCCACCAACGCTTGAGCAATTGGATATTCACTATTGATGTATCCTGTCTTGTTTTCAAGTTCAGTTGACACCTTTGTTCTGAACCATTCATTTCCAATCGCACGGTTTATCTTTTCCTCAAGAAGGATCTTATTACCAAGTTTATTTACCACACCATAAAACTCATCTTCGCTATCAATTTCTGCGTCTTTTCGGATCTCTTGTAAGTTATATCCGCTGTATGGCATTATGTGCTCGATGTCATACTTGCTTCCAAGGGTAAAACTGATCCCTTTTTCTCTCGCAAAGAGATACTCATTTAAATAAACAAGCACATTTCCGTCGTAATCATGTATCGCTGTTTCGATACTTTCCACATCCCAGTTAGCAGCAATATGCTCACTGAAATCTTTGATAATTTCATCAATGGTAACGCTCGTATTTACGAATTTGGCTTCTTCTCCAAACAAAAATGTTTTGAAGTATTTACTGGAATAGCCAACATCAACAAGTTCGAGAAGCGCAAACAAGCGAAGCATACATTCAAAGATGGGACATATAATATCTTCAGTGATATCATCTTCATTGAATCTGTAAAAATAGCTTGCCAAAAACAGTTTGGTATTCTCGTTGAATTTCTGCAAGATTCTCATTTGAGAATAGCCGGAAACCTTTTTCCATATCTTAGCTAATCTAATCATATCCGAACACATTGTAATAGGATCGGCAATTGGCATTTTATTAATCTCGGTAAAATATCGTCTTAAACCGGGAGTGGTAACATTAATTGCTCCGGTATCGCTGATTGTTTCCTTATTGATAGTACGTATGTAATACATATACTGCATCAAAATAGAATTAATATCAGCAATATGAAGGCTTTCCAATTCATTGATGATGTCATTTAACTCTTTCCATAAACTTGCAAATTGCTTCTCTTCGCCTCTCTTTTCTGCTGCTGCATACAATTTAGCAGAGATAATATCAGAGTCATAAAGAGGGATGCCGTCGGAGTTAAGCGAGTTAAACATTGTGATTGCTTGTTCTACTTGCCAACTTTTAATTTCGATTACTTCGCAGTTATCTGTAACTGCTTTAGCAATGCTGTTCAACTGTGAATCGGACAATTCGCTGATTTTTTCATAGAAGAACTTGAAGTTTCTAAAAAAATTAGTGTATCTATTGTCTTTTTGTTTGTATTTGATTTTAATAACTCTTGCTTCTGCCGAATCAAAATCGGTGGCCTGAAGAATTGTCGCCAACTCAGTTTTATATTTTTCGTTAATTGAGTAGTTTTCAAGAATAATATCACGACGACAAATTTCAGCATCTTTTGCTGCTTCAGGCTTATCTGAAATATCTTCTGTTTCAGCTTTATACAGAATTCCCATAATTCTACGTCTGCGTTCTTGTAAGCCACGGCACAAACTGGCAGAATCCTCGTCACTAGCAGTTCTATTAATTGCAACATTAATTCTAACAAGTAAGGCTTTTAAAAGTAATAAGAAGGTAGTCGTTCTTTGCTGACCATCAATAAGTCCGTACTTTGTATCATTGTCCTGACAGTTAATTATAATTGTTCCAAAGAAGTATCTATCCTTGCTTTCGCTTTCAACAAAATCATTAATGTCTTGCCACAGTTTATCGCAATTATCAATGCCCCAAGAATACGCACGTTGGTATTCCGGTATAGTGAAAACAGTATCTTCCTCAAGTTTTAAATAATCACCTATTTTTTTGAGCTTAGGCTCAATATTCTTAGCCATAATAAATCCTCCGTATGGTTGCGTATAGTTGCGTATAGTTGTTCTAGTTTTTGCCTGAAAAAATGCACACCACTTGTGAATTGTTCAAACTAAAATTTCCCACTTACCATATCTCTTTCCGCTTTCACGGCGGATATAGTTTTTATCCTGTAGCGATTTCATAATTCGCTTTACAGTGCTGAGAGATTTTCCGGTCGCTTCGCCCATTTCTTGTTGTTTGATAGTTGGATTTTTTGCAATTAATTCTAAAATCGCCAGTTCCTCTAAAGTGCAGTCCAAAGTGTCAAATTGAGACTTTGGAACTTTAGAATTGATACTTTGGGAAGCGTTTTTATCCACAAAATCAACATGCATATAGCGATTCTTTAATTCGTAGTTTGTACCGAGCAAAAGGTTTGAGAAAAACAATTCCAAAAACTTTGTGGTGGAATGAATACCTTTCTGCAAATCGTTATAGTTTGCTCGAACCAGTGCGTTGCGAAAATACCAAGAGTTTTCACGGAACGCATCGTTATTGACACGGAACCCAAAGGTTTTCATATACTTAATCATAAACACGGCGGTGGCTCTTGTGTTACCCTCGCCGAAGGGATGAATCTGCCAAATGTCCGATGCGAATTTCGCAAGGTGTTTCACCGATGCTTCAACCGACAGTCCCTCATAGGAGAACTGCTTTTCGATGGCAAAATCATAATCCAATGTGTCTTTTATGCTGTTAAAATCAGCGTAGATAACCGTTTCTC
>JBMNVB010000003.1:0-174592 GCA_050946575.1 Anaerovoracaceae bacterium
TGAAGAAGGAAGAGGGCGGAAGACACACGCCGTTCTTCAACGGATACAGACCGCAGTTCTATTTCAGGACGACGGACGTAACGGGCGACCTGAAGCTGCCTGAAGGCACAGAGATGTGCATGCCGGGAGACAACGTAGTGATGGAGATCAAGCTGATCACGCCGATCGCGATAGAAGAAGGACTGAGATTCGCTATCAGAGAAGGCGGAAGGACAGTAGGATCGGGAGTCGTTACGGAGATCCTGGACGACTAAGAGAGAAGATCAGAAACTGATCTTAAGAAGCGAAAAGGGCGGAGCGCACATGCGCTCCGCTTTTGGATTGAGACAAGCCGGCGCACTGCGGCACGCCGCCTGAGATATAACTGGTATAATGCGCATTGATTCGCTATAATAAATATGTCTGAAAAAAGTCAGATTCTTACCGATAATATGAAAGACAATCGAGGTGCAATATGAAGATCAAGTTCTGCGGCGCTGCTGTGAGTGTGACCGGCAGCTGCCATCTGATTACCAGCGGGTCGCATCAGATCCTTCTGGACTGCGGGCAGTTCCAGGGAGGCAAGGCGCAGGAGGCGCTGAACTATGAGGAGTTCCCGTTTGATCCGGCGGAAATCGAGTGCGTAGTGCTGAGTCACGCGCACATAGACCATTGCGGCAGGCTGCCGCTGCTTATCAAGAAAGGGTTCAAGGGGAAGATCTATTGCACCGAGGCGACGGCGGATCTTCTGGAAGTAATGCTGAAGGACAGCGGATACATCCACGAGAAGGAAGCGGAATGGCAGAACAGGAAGAACACGCGCGCCGGGCGGCCGCTCGTCGAGCCGCTGTACACATTCGAAGATGCGGTCGATACACTGAATTACGTTTCGCCGGTACTGTACGATCAGCTTGTGGATCTGAACGACGACATGAAGATCGTCTTCAATGATGCGGGCCATATCCTCGGTTCCGCGATCATAGAGCTCTGGGTCGAGGAAGACGGGAAAGTCACGAAGACCGTATTCTCCGGGGACCTCGGTGCGAGCGGAAGGCCGATACTGCGCGATCCGACGATCATAAAGAAGGCCGACTACGTCATCATGGAAACGACGTACGGCGACAGGCTCCATCCGGAAAGCAAGGGCGATATAGAAAAGCTCATCGATATTATCATCAGGACGAAGAAGCGCGGCGGTACGGTCGTGATCCCTTCGTTCGCGGTCGGCAGGACGCAGGAGCTCCTGTATCAGCTCAACAGATTCTATGAGCAGTCGAGCGGCGAATACCGCAGGGAACTTTCCGATCTGAAGGTCTATGTCGACAGCCCGATGGCGACGAACGCGACTGACGTTTTCAGGCGCAATGTCGACGTCTTCAACGATGAGACGAAAGCGTACATTCTGAAAGGCGACGATCCGCTCGATTTCCCGGGACTGAAATTCACGAGGACGACGGAAGAATCCCGGGCGCTGAATATGGACAGGACGCCGAAGATTATCATCTCAGCGAGCGGCATGTGCGAAGCCGGCAGGATCAGGCATCATCTCAAGCACAATCTGTGGGATCCGCGCGCTTCGATCGTGTTTGTCGGATATCAGGCGGTGGGCACACTGGGACGCAACCTGCTCGAAGGCGTGAAGGATGTCACGCTGTTCGGCGAAAGGGTCCATGTCAATGCGGAGATATGCAATCTTCAGGGTTTTTCGGGCCACGCGGACAGGGACGGTCTGCTTGACTGGCTGCATGGATTCCAGGCCCCGCCGCAGCAGATATTCCTCGTCCACGGAGAGGCCGAGGCCAAGGAGGCATTCGCGCAGACGGTCAGAGATGAGATCGGATACGATCCGACAGTGGTTCACGAGGTCTCCGAGTTCGAGCTCGAGAACGGGACGTGCGTCAGCAGAGCGGAGGCGGAAGCCGAAGTCATGGACGAAGAGACTGTCGAGGATCTCAGGAAAAAGGTCGCGGACGTTCACGATCAGATCGAAAAGATCCTGTACGAGACGAGGCTGCTCGTCGGGCAGGAGGTTTCACCTGAGCAGTTCACCAGGATAAATAACGTAGTAAGGAATCTCGAGAGGGATTCGCTGCAGCTCGGGGCCGCGGTCATAGAGCCGTGCGATGAAGAGCCGGAAGAAGTCACGAGGAAAGTTTAGGAGGCGGCAATGGTCAGACATATCGTAATGTGGAAATTCAGAGATGACGTTCCCGAGGAGACGAGAGCCGGTCTGCGGGCGGAGCTGCCGGACCTGTTCGGGAGTCTGGTAGGAAAAGTGCCGGGTCTTCTGAAGGTGGAATTCGTGTCGTATCCGCTCGGATCGAGCACGCATGATATGGCTCTCATAACAGAGCATGACAGCATTGATTCGAAAAACGCGTACGCGGATCATCCCGCGCACCTTGAAGTCGCGAATAATAAAGTGCGCCCGTTCACAACGGAGCGGGCGGCGCTTGACTATGAGATATAGTTAATATCGTCAGCTGTTTGATTTGCCGCGCGATCGCGCGGAAGGCGGCGCGCCCCGGATGCCCGGGACGCTGCCGCTCTTTTTTTATCCGTAGATGCCGGTCGAAAGATATCGGTCTCCGGAATCGGCGAGAAGGGCGACGATGTTCTTTCCCTCTTCGCGCTTTGCGATCTGGATCCCGGCCCAGATGTTCGCGCCGGATGAGATGCCTACAAGAAGGCCTTCGAGCTTTCCGAATTCGCCGGCGATCCTGACGGCGTCCTTGTCGGAAATGTCCATTACTTCGTCGTATATCGTCTGATCGAGTACGTCCGGGATGAATCCGTCGCCGATGCCCTGGATCATGTGCGGGCCGGATTTTCCTTTGGTGAGGAGCGGCGCCTCGGCCGGCTCGACCGCTATGATCTTCGTGCCGGGGTCCTTCGATTTCAGATAGCGTCCCGTACCGGTCAGCGTTCCGCCGGTGCCGATGCCCGCGATGAAATAGCTGACGCGTCCGCTAAGATCCCTGAAAATCTCGGGGCCGGTGGTCTCCTCGTGCGCTTTCGGGTTCGACGCATTTCCGAACTGATCGGGTATGAACGACGGCGTGATCTCCTTATGCAGTTCCTGCGCCTTCGCGATGGCGCCCGGCACATCATCCGCACCGTCCGTCAGGACGAGCTCCGCGCCGTAGGCCTGCATGAGCTGGCGGCGCTCCACGGACATCGTATCCGGCATCACGATGATGACGCGGTAGCCCTTGGTCGCTGCCGCCGCGGCGAGCGCGATGCCGGTGTTTCCGGACGTCGGCTCGATGATCGTTGTTCCGGGCTTCAGTTTTCCCGCGGCCTCGGCGTCCTCGATCATTTTCTTCGCGATCCTGTCCTTTGTGGAACCGGCCGGATTGAAAAGCTCCAGCTTTCCGTAAAGCTTCGATTTCAGTCCGTATTTTTCTTCGATATGTGTAAGCTCAAGTAAAGGTGTATTGCCGACGAGCTGGTCGGCCGATGTATAGATTTTTCCCATTAAAAAACTCCTTGTCATAACTGTCAGTAATAATTTATCGCATCAAAAAATCAGGCTTTACTAACAGCAACAACAAAGAGCAGTATTTCCGAGGCCGCGCAGGGCAACTATTCGTTTTGCGGCTCTCGTATATTTAGGATCCATGCCTCGGTGGCCTCCTTTCTGTCTTGATGGTTAATATACTAACACAAAAATTACAACTGTCAACAGGAATTTTTTTCGTAATGTAAACAAAAAAACTTTTTACAACTATACCACGCGGAAAACCTGTATTACAGGATGAACCCTCTGTCCTTCAGCTGCTTTTTTATTTCGCGGAACGTCCTTTCGTCGCGGCAGCCGATCCTGTGGGTGTGGATGCCCCCAGTAAGATCCGACAGCAGCAATGCCCTGTTTTCCTGCATCTGTTCCGCGAATTTGTCGACGTCCAGTCTCGACGAAAGCGCGAGCGGACCCGAAAGCTGTCCGTATACCGGATGCTCGATCGTGACATCGATCGCCGTGCCGCCGCAGTCGACGATCGTATACAGTTCCTCGACTGTGCGCTCAGCTTCATGCCTGACCGCGACGGTACCGACGTAGCCGTATTCCCCCGCAATGTCACTTCCGAGCACATAGCCGCGCGGCGTGGCCATGATCTGTTCACCTTCCGCACGCAGTATCGCGACGTCCCCGACAATGATCTGCCTGCTGACATCGAGTTCACGCGCAAGAGCCGACGCGCTCGTCGGCCCGTCCGCCGTTTTCAGTTTAGCAAGTATCTTGTTTCTTCTTTCTTCAGGTTTCATGCCGCTCCTCCGCGCGTTGAAATATTTTATGGAAATAATTTTACCACAATGAAGGCGGCAGGTCACGGGGAAACGGAAATATGTCTTGACACCTGACATGACGGGGCTGTATAATCAATGCGTTATACTGCTGTGAGATGCGCCCCGGTGCGCAAGTGCAGGTCCGCACCTGAGTTGTGAAAGAGGTAATGAAATGGAAAGCAATACTGGCGCCGCTGCGCCGAAGGAAAGTTTTTTCAAGCGCAAGGACATAGAGATCAGTTTCAAGCGCTATGTCCAGGATGCGCTGTCCGCGATGGCGCTCGGCCTGTTTGCATCGCTGCTTATCGGTCTGATACTGAAGACGCTCGGAGAGCAGGTCGCGAACCTGGCGGGGCAGAGCCTCGTGACAGATTTCCTCATTGAAGTCGGCGGGTTCACTATGGGGTCCGGAGTGATGGGCGCCGCTATAGGCGTTGCTGTCGCTCAGGCGCTCAAGGCGCCGCCGCTTGTCCTTTATTCATGCGTCGCTGTCGGCGCTCTCGGTGCGACGGTGACGGGATTCGGGATCCCCGTAGCGGGCGGCCCGGCGGGCGCGTTCATCGCCGTGGCGGTCGGATGCGAATTCGGGAAGATGGTCTCGAAAGAAACAAAAGTCGACATCATAGTTACCCCCGCGGTCACGATACTCGCCGGAGGGCTGGCCGCGAAGCTCGCGGGACCGTTCATGGGATGGTGCCTTTATGAGATCGGAAAATCCGTAATGGCGGCGACGGAATGGCAGCCGTTCTGGTTCGGCATCTTCGTAGCGGTCGTGGTCGGGCTTGTTCTTACGGCTCCGATATCCAGCGCCGCGCTGTGCATCATGATGTCGCTGTCGGGACTTGCCGCGGGAGCAGCTACAGCAGGCTGCTGCGCGCAGATGGTCGGATTCGCCGTTATCAGTTACAGGGAAAACGGTGTGGGCGGACTCGTCGCTCAGGGCATAGGTACATCGATGCTGCAGGTGTCGAATATAGTAAAGAATCCGTGGATACTGCTGCCGCCGACTCTGGCCGGTGCTATCTGCGGACCGATCAGCACGTGCCTGTTCAAGATGACTAACATCCCGGCCGGCGCCGGCATGGGTACGTCGGGGCTCGTCGGCCAGATAGGGACGTTCACATCCATGGGCTTCACCCTGCCGGTACTCGGGCAGGTGCTGCTTGTCCAGATAGCTCTCCCGGCGCTGCTTTCGTACCTGATCTATCTGCCGATGAAACGCGGCGGCCTGATAAAGGACGGAGATCTGAAGCTGGATCTGTAGCCGCACGGAGATGCGGGCGCGGAACAGCTCCATGGAAATACGGAAATGCTTAGTGAAACAATAAATGAAAAAGGCTGCTGCGGGGCGGGACCCCGGAGCAGCCTTTTTCACATTACTATATATGTTAAGCTTCGGTATGAGTGAGATCGTTATCTTTATTATTCAGTGTATTCCTCATTTTCTCAAGCCCCAGCAGTATTCCCACTCCGGCAGCGCATCCGAGAATGCTGAATGTCTGCAGGCTGAGCGCGGGCACGGGATCTGCCAGCGTGGTCGGGCCCATGGATATCGCGTAGAAGGATCCGCACATCAGTCCGAGGATCAGATATATCATCTGGCTGCGATAGTTAGTGAGTGCGGCGCGTACAAGGCGGATGACCAGGATGATGCCCGCCAGGATGCCGATCGCGACAGCAGCAAGACCCGGCAGTGATGTAAGATCAAACTTCATTACCTGTCCGAGTGCGTATATGACAGGAAGATATGCACCTGCGATGAGGAGCACTGTCGATCCCGAGATCCCGGGGAGGATCATGGCCGAGATCGCTACCATTCCGACCAGTACGAGATATAAGAGATCCACAGGCTGAGTGCTCGTGAGATTCACTGCGCCGCCCGCACCTGAACGGAGCATTGTTATTCCTATAACGACCGCCGCTCCGATGACTGCGAACGGTATATTTTTAAGATGTCCGTTCAGCGACTCTTTTTCTTCTTTTATAATAAACGGTATCGATGCGGCGGTAAGGCCGATAAACAGCGAACTCATAAAATAGATGTTTTTCTGGAACAGACCGCTGAGCACGATGACGCAGCAGCCCATGCCGATTATCCAGCCCGCCCCGAGCCTGCACAGATAGCGGAAGGCGGTCTTTCTGATCTTCCCGCGTCCGTGAAACAGGTCGCTTATCGACGCTATCAGTTTGTCGTAAAAACCCATAATGAATGCGGCCGTGCTGCCCGATACTCCGGGCACGCTGTCCGCGATCGCCATGCACATCCCGTTTATTGCTGTAGTAATCATTTTTCCCTCCTGGTTCGTTACATTGTACGGGGTCCGGCGCCTTCATCAGGTGCTGTGGTGTCTTTTCCTTTTCCCCTGTACAAATGTTAGGCCCCGAATCTTACGCTCCCGTTAAACAGAGTTAAACAATAGATAAACAGGCGGAAACGGCCATTCCGACGGCCCCGGGCCCCGTTTTATTGTTTTTTCTTATTTTGATTTCCTGTTTAAATATTGTTTATTTGCGGGCGATAACATGATGTCAGAGCAGGAAGGGAGGGACCCGGAATGAATGTAATGATAATAACAGGAGAATTCGGAAACGGACATGTTTCGGCCGCCAGGGCTCTGGAACAGAAACTTAAGAATGCAGATGCTGAAAACGAAGTTGTCGTGATAGATATAGTGAGGCACCTGTTCCCGCGCGCATCAGCCGCAGTTTACGGGGTATTCGACAGCGTAGCCTCGCACTGCAGCGGGATATACAATATGATGAACCGCGTCGATGAGCATCAGCTGCATATGCCGATGAAGAGATGGTTCATAGAAAAATTCCGCGAGCTCATAGATACGTTCGAACCTGATCTGATGATCTCGACATGGCCCGTGGGCGCCAGGTACATTGGAGCGTTCAAGGACTGCACGGGCTGCGATATACCGTATATCACATGCATCACAGACATCACGGCCCACAGCGAATGGCTGTCCGCATCCTCGGACGCCTATTTCGTGGGCGACATATCGATAAAGGGTGAACTTGCCCGGAAGGGCATCGATCCGGAAAAGATATATGTATCCGGGATCCCGGTAAGGAGCGAATTCAGCAGCCCCCGGGAAGTATCCGGAGCGGGTCCCGCGAAAGTAAAAAACATCCTTATAATGGGCGGCGGACTCGGGCTGATCCCCGGCGCCGATGAACTGCTCGACATACTTACGCGCGATGAGAATACAAGAGTGACTGTCATCACGGGCAAAAATGAAAAACTGAAACGCAGGCTCGGGGAAAGATTCCCGTCGGCTGACGTGCGGGGATATGTCGATTCACCTGCGGAATGCATGAAGCGCGCCGACTGGATCATCACGAAGGCCGGCGGTATAACTACTTTCGAAGCGATAATGTCGGAGACGCCGATGCTGATCCTGCCGCCGTTCCTGGAACAGGAATCCGAGAATGCGGAATATATAGTAAGGCGCGGGCTCGGCGTGGTGCTGAGCGAAAGTCGGAGCGACTGGAGCTCGGAGATCCCCGGGCTGCTCGCGGACGATTCCGCGGCCGGTGAGATAACCGGCAACATGCGCGGTATAAAACGTGAAATAGAAAGAAACGATATCCAGGGAGTTATGGAGAGACTCGGGAGGACGGCATGAAAATAAGGACAGCCGCGGCGGCCGGCATTATAGCCGCCGGATATTCACTGATACCGACGGCGGTGCTGCGGGCCCGCAACGCATTGAGGCCCGGCACCGGTGAAAAGATCATCTGCCTTACATTCGACGACGGACCGTCGGCGGAATATACGCCGGAGCTTCTTGATCTTCTGGCGGAATATGATGTGAAGGCATCGTTCTTCGAGGTCGCGGAATTCGCCCGTGAGAATCCGGACATAGTAAGACGCATCAATGCGGAGGGCCACGTTATCGCTCTCCACTCATTGCGGCATGAAAGCCCTCTGATAGAAGGACCGGCGAAAACAAGGAAAAACATGGCTGACTCCCTTAGAATAATGAACGATCTCGGGGTCAGGCCGAAGTATTTCAGACCGGCGTGGGGCACGTTCAATACGGAGCTCATCAGGCAGGCCGGAGAGGCGGGCATGAAGACAGTGCTCTGGAATGTGATGATAGGAGACTGGGAGAAAAATGTGACGGCCGGAGAACTGAGAGACAGGCTCGCGAGGAAGATCAGACGTCCCGCTCTTGTCTGCCTGCACGACGGACGGGGCAGCGAGGGGGCGCCCGGAAGGATGATCGCGGCGCTTTCGAAAATGCTGCCCGTGTGGAAGGAAAAAGGTTATTCATTCGTAACGATAGAGGAATACTATGACGCGTTCTGTATCAGTTAAAAAGCTTCTGATAAGCGCGGGCTGTCTTGCGGCGATCCTCGTCGCGACAGCCGCGGCCATAACGTCGGGATGCGACGTCAGCGCCCTTCGCAGGGACCTGCTGTCGGCGGACCCGGCATACATTGCCGTCGCCTTCGCGTGCATGGCCGGATTCGTCTGCTGCGAATCAGCAAACATCGGCCGCGTGCTGCACTGTCTCGAGGGCGAAAGCAAAGGTGCGCTCAGATATCTGAAATACGGCGCGGCCGGCTATTTCTTCAGCGGCATCACGCCGTCAGCATCAGGCGGCCAGCCGATGCAGCTCTATTTCATGCACCGGGACGGGACGGAGATCTCGGACGGGTCGCTCGCTCTTCTTATGGAGGGCCTTGGCTATCAGATCAGCAGCATGCTGTTCGCGGCGGCCGGCGTCGTGTATAACTTTGATCTGTTAAAGAGTCTGGGAGCCGGCGTCCGCGCGGTACTGATCACCGGTGCCTCGATCAATCTGGTGCTCATCGTACTTCTGTCCGGAGTCATATTCTCGGACAGGTTCGCGGCAGGCGCGGAAAAGTTCATGAAATCGGTTTCGGCGAAATTCAGCAGGCGCGACCGCACGGAAGACATCGAAAAACAGTTCGTCAAATACAGGGAAGGCTCGGCATTGATAAGAAAATATCCGTCGCTGTTCATGAAAAACATCTTAACCGCATTGATACAGATGGCGATGCTGTTCACGATCCCTTATCTCGTGTCGCTTTCCATCGGATGCGCCGGAGGGGACTGGCTGAGATTCATGCTGCTTGAGGCTGTTCTCACGGCAGGGATCTCGTTCGTTCCGGTACCCGGCTGCGCCGGCGCGGGAGAAGGATTTTTCAGGCTCGTTTTCGCCAGCGTGTTCCCGGCTGACAAACTCATGTCGGGGATGATACTCAGCCGCGGCATATCGCCGTATTCAGGCATTGTCTTTACGGGCATACTGCTCGCAGCGTATATCGTCGCGGATTCGTTCGGACCGGGCCGGCAGGCAGCGGGCACGCCGGGTCCGAACTGAAGCTTTCGCGGATTGTTTATCTCGGGTTTATATTTTTATCCCTGACCTTATGATAAAATAATCGTCGGAGGCGGTCCTATGAATATCAGGAAGAGACTCTTCTTGTCGAACATACTCATGATAGTGATCCCGGTCGCGGCTACAGTCATCATCGCCGCCGTCTGTGCCGGTCTTATTTGGTTCGGCCTTCTTCACGGGGTCGGGCTCGGCCTTGACGACCGCCTTGAGTTCGATATCACGGCGAACGCTGTGAACGAGCGCGTGGAGGACTGCCTGAAAAACGGGACCGACCTCTCGTCGCTGAAAAGCACGCTTAAAAGAGGGAATCTCACGCTGAGGATAGAGCAGGGCGGAAATGTCGTGTATAAATACGGGACGGAGTCGGCGAAGCAGAAGCAGCTTTACAGTGACGCCGCGGAACTGGGCAACAATGCGTCGGTCTCGCGGGACGGGTACTCTATTATTGTACGCCCCGTAAATGCGCATGATAAGCAGTATGTCATGTATCTTTCCGGCAAGTATCGCGGAGACGCGGGACATACGAATCTGATGACGATCCTCGGGGCGGCCTGCGCGGTCATCCTTCTGACGATCGTGCTCTCCGTTTTCCTGACCAACCGTTTCCTTACGAAATTCATCCTGAAGAGGATAGAGGAACCGCTTGACATCCTCACGGACGGCGTACATGAACTGAGTGACGGTAATCTCGATTACCGCATCCATTATGACAGGAACGACGAATTCAGGACTGTCTGCGACGAATTCAACAATATGGCCGTAAGGCTCAGCGACTCTGTCGCCGCGATGCAGAGGCAGGATCAGAGCAGGAAGGAGCTCATCGCGGGCATCTCTCACGATATCAGGTCGCCGCTCACGTCGATAAAGGCATATACGGAGGGGCTGCTGGAGAATGTGGCGGATACGCCCGAGATGAAGAAGTCATACCTCGATACCATCAGGAAGAAGGCCGATGAACTCGAGCGCATGATATCTCAGCTGTTCATGTTCTCAAAGATGGAGCTCGGCGAATTCCCGGAACATCCGGAAAATCTGGAACTTGATAAAGTGATCGGGGATGTCGTGTCCGAAGTCCGTGACGAGTACGGGGAGAAGGGGCTCTCCGTCGATCTCGATCTGGAACCTGTAACTGTGTATGCGGACGAGGATCAGATGCAGAGGATAATACTGAATATACTTGGGAACAGTCTGAAATACAAGGACCGTGAAAAAGGACATGTGGACATCAGGCTGCGCAGGACCGACGAGGGATCAATGCTCGAGATCGCGGACGACGGACCGGGGGTACCGTTTGACGCCCTGCCGCACCTGTTCGAAGTATTCTACAGGAGCGACCCGGCCAGGAGACATCCGGGCGGCGGCAGCGGACTCGGTCTCGCGATCGTGGAGAACGCCGTGTCGAGAGCGGGAGGCAGGATAGCCGCCCGGGCGAACTCGCCGCGCGGACTGGTCATCGAGATCGAATTCCCGGAACCGGGTAAGAAGCTTGAAAAGAAGGACGTCAGGAGACCGTTCCCGGGCTCCGGCGGAGCATTCTGAGTGGAGGCGGAGATATGGACAAGATACTGATTGTTGAAGACGATACAGCGATAGCGGAAATAGAGCGTGATTATCTCGCCATTAACGGTTTCGAATCGGAGATCGTGCAGGACGGCAGAGAGGGGCTCGAGCGCGGTCTGAGCGGGGAATTCGCACTGGTACTGCTGGACGTCATGCTGCCCGGCCTTGACGGCTTCACCGTCTGCAGGAAACTCAGGGAAAAGACCGATATCCCGATACTCATGGTGACAGCGCGCCGCGAGGATATCGACAAGATACGCGGTCTCGGACTCGGGGCGGACGACTATATCGAAAAGCCGTTCTCGCCGAGCGTCCTCGCCGCCAGGGTAAAGGCCAACATCGCTCAGTACAGAAGACTGTCGGATTCCGGACATGCACCGTCGGAGATCTCGTACGGAGGGATCCGCCTGAATACCGGCACGCGGAGGGTCTATGTCGACGGAAAAGAAGTGGAACTCAAGAACAAGGAGTACGAGCTCCTGCTCTTCCTTATGCTGAACGTCGACATGGTGTTCGACCGAGAAACGCTGTACGAAAGAGTGTGGGGCATGGACGCCATGGGCGACAATGCCACTGTCGCGGTACACATCAACAGGCTGCGCGAGAAGATAGAAAAAGATCCCGCGAATCCGCAGTATATAGAGACGGTCTGGGGCGCCGGATACAGGTTCCGCGGGCAGTAAGATTTGTTATCGGCGGTTTATTTCCAGTTTAATATCTCCTTCTATACTGTCATTGAAAGAGAAAAGTGTGACATGCATGGAAGGAGGTAATAAATGAGCAGTTTTTCCGAAAAGGCCATATCGGCTGACTACAGAAAAATACTGAAAAGGCTGATAGTGATCGCGATCTGTGTGATTATCGCGGGAGGCGGGCTTTCTGCTTTCACGCTGCGCACCCAAATAAGCGAAATAATTCAATATGAACAGCAGACACAGCAGTCCTCCGGCGGAAGTTCACAGAGTACGGTCAGTGAAAGGGACCATCATGATGAAGGCGGATTATTCGGAGACCTTGAAAATGCAGGTATTACCCAGCCGGGAACGGCAGCGAAGATAACGGTTTCTGTAACTCTGATACTTGCTTTCCTCACGGCAATAGCATTCTGGCTCTATATCGCCTCATGGCTGTATAAAGAGGCCCGAAGGTCGAAGATGAACGGCCCTCTGTGGTTCGTATGCGGATTAGTCGGGACAGTGATAACAATAGCGGTGTTCGAGATAGTCCGCGGCTTCATTCGGAAGCAGTGCCCGGAATGCGCTGCATATCAGCTGAATAATGCAGAGTACTGTACGGATTGCGGCGCAGCATTCATGAAGACATGTCCCGAGTGCGGGCAGACATGCGGGACAAATGAAAAATTCTGCCACTCATGCGGTAAAAGGCTCGACAGGTGATGCGGACCTTTGCCAAAAATAATCTCTGTAACTGCGGAGCCTCCGGGCTCCGCATTTTCGTGCGGGGAATGCGGACCGGCGGCCCCGATTTTTCACTTCCCTTATTTATAGCGCGCCCCATCTATGATAAAATAGCGGCATGGATTATTTAGAAAAACTCAATGACAAACAGCGCGAAGCGGTGATGCAGACGGAGGGAGCATTGCTGATACTCGCGGGCGCGGGCTCGGGAAAGACCGCGACCATGACGGGAAGGATCGCGCATCTCATAAGAGACGAACACGTGGACCCGTACAATATCCTCGCCGTGACGTTCACGAACAAGGCCGCGGGCGAGATGCGGGACAGAGTCGAACAGATACTCGGCGGCGGGGTCAGGATGTGGATCATGACATTCCACGCCGCGTGCCTCCGGATACTCAGACGCCACGCCGAGCTGCTCGGATATACGAATTCATTCGTCGTGTACGATCCCGTAGACACGAAAGCCGTGATAAAGCAGGCTCTGAAGGACGAGGATATCGAAGAGAAGAAATTCCCGCCGGGCAGGGTGCTCGCGCTCATAAGCAATGCGAAGGAAGCCGAGATCCCGCCCGAGCGGTATTCCGAGGAGTACGGCGGCGGATACACGGAAGAGATCGTCTCGAAGCTCTACACGGACTATCAGCGCATATTAAAGAAGAACAACGCCATGGACTTCGACGATCTTCTCTGGAATGTCGTGAAGATCTTCGAGGCGCATCCCGACGTGCTGAAAAAATATCAGGAGCGGTTCAGGTACATCATGGTCGACGAATACCAGGACACGAACCGGACGCAGTACAAATTCGTGAAGATGCTGGCCGAAGGATACGGGAACATCTGCGTCGTCGGAGACGACGACCAGTGCATATATGAATGGCGCGGGGCCGACATCCGCAATATCCTTGAATTCGAAAAGGATTTCCCGGGAGCTGCGGTAATAAAACTCGAGCAGAATTACCGCTCGACCGGGAACATACTCGCGGCGGCGCATTCCGTGATAGAAAACAACCGCGGCCGCAAGAAAAAGAAACTGTGGACCGAAGCCGGCGACGGCGAAAAGGTAGTCTACAGGCGGGCGGCAGACGAAAAGGAAGAAGCGTATTACATCGCGCAGGAAATAAACCGCTATGAGCACGACGGATACAACTGGAACGATTTCGCGGTGCTTTACCGCGTCAATGCCCAGTCGCGCAATTTTGAAGAGGCTCTTTCGGCGCGGGACATCCCGTACCGCGTAGTCGGCGGCGTAAGGTATTACGACAGAAAAGAGATAAAGGACGCGGTCGCGTACATGCGGCTCGTGATGGATCCGTCCGACGACCTTGCGATGCAGAGGATCATAAACGTCCCGAAGCGCGGGATAGGCCAGACGACGCAGAACAAACTGACAAAGACGGCTGAAATGACGGGGCAGAGCCTGTTCGAAGTGCTCAGCGACGGGGAGATAAGAGCGTCAATGTCCTCGAAATCGGGAGCGGCCGCGAAAAAGCTCATCGACATGCTCACGCAGTATCACAGCGAGATCGACAACCTGCGCGTGATCGACATCTACGACGGCATCCTCGACAAGTCCGGCTATCTGAAGGAACTTGAGGAGAAGAACAATGTCGAGGCGGACGCGAGGATCGAGAATCTGCTGGAGTTCAGATCCGTGATCGGGGAGTATGAGAGCGAAGAGAAACTTACACTTTCGGACTTTCTGGAGAAGATCGCGCTCCTGTCCGATATCGACAATCACGACCCGTCGGAAAACGCCGTGACGCTTATGACGCTGCACAGCGCGAAGGGCCTGGAATTCCCGTTCGTGTTCATGCCCGGCATGGAGGACGGTCTGTTCCCGAGCATGCGTGACAATACTGACCGTGAGCTTGAAGAGGAGCGGCGGCTGTGTTATGTCGGAATGACACGCGCGAAGCAGCGGCTTTGGCTCACGAGCGCCGAGCGCAGGATGCTGTACGGGCAGACGAATTACACGAGAGAATCGACGTTCCTGCGGGAGATGGATCCGAAGCTGCTTACGGGCGACGGAGTCTACCGGTCAGGGGCGGAAGCGGCGCTCGGTTCGAGCGTGCCGGTCGACGGTTACGCGCAGAAGGATCCGGTGAAGCCGTTCAATGCGCTCAGGGCCGCGAGGCGCCAGATGAAAAAAACGAAGGAGCCGGTGCATGTAAGCCCCGGCGATGTCGTGGAACACGGAAAGTTCGGACGCGGCATCGTGCTGTCTGAGAGCGGCGGCATCGCCGAAGTCATGTTCGATACAGTAGGTAAGAAGAAGCTGTCGCTTGATGTCGCGCCGATAAAGAAGATCGGCTGAGGCAGGCGCCGGGCGGATGAGAGAAAAAATGGAAGACAAGAGGGAACTCATAAAAGAGAAGATCGCATTGCTTAATAAGGCGGGCAGGGCGTATTATTCGGAGTCGCGCGAGATCATGAGCAACTACGAGTACGATAAGCTGTACGACGAGCTTGTCGCGCTCGAGCGCGAGACGGGGATCGTTTTCGCGAACAGCCCGACGCAGAATGTCGGCTACGAAACGGTCAGCAGTCTGGAGAAGGAACGCCACCCGTCGAAGATGCTGTCACTTGACAAGACGAAGAGCGTTGAGGATCTCAGGGCGTTCGCCGGAAATCACAAGTGTCTGCTGTCATGGAAGATGGACGGGCTGACGATCGTGCTGACGTACCGCGGCGGGGAACTGTTCAAGGCCGTGACCCGCGGGAACGGCGAGGTCGGGGAAGTCGTTACGAACAACGCGAGGGCATTCGCGAATCTGCCCGTCCGGATAGGTTATGACGGCGAGCTCGTGATCAGGGGCGAGGCGACGATCTCGTATTCGGAGTTCGAGAAGATAAACGAAACGATCCCGGAGGCCGCGGCGAAGTACAAGAATCCGAGGAACCTGTGCAGCGGTTCGGTCAGGCAGCTCGACAGCAGCATCACGGCCCAGCGCAACGTGATGTTCCGCGCGTTCACCCTCGTGAGCGCGGAGCCTTCGCCGGACTTCCGCAACTCACGCGAGGTCCAGCAGCAGTGGCTGCGCTCGCAGGGATTCGATATCGTAGGCTACAGAGCGGTGACCGCGGAAAACATGGCCGACGCGGTGAGCGAGTTCGAGAAGGAGATCCCGGAGAATGACATGCCGAGCGACGGACTGGTGCTCACCTACGACGACATCGAGTACGGAAGATCGCTCGGGCAGACCGCGAAATATCCGAGAGACAGCATCGCGTTCAAGTGGCGCGATGAGATAAGGGAAACGAAACTTCTGAGCATAGAATGGAGCGCGTCCCGCACGGGGCTGATAAATCCGGTCGCCGTCTTCGAGCCGGTCGAGCTCGAGGGCACGACGGTAAGCAGGGCGTCCGTCCACAACGTGAGCATTATGAAGGAACTCGCACTCGGCAGGGGCGACACGGTCGCGGTCTACAAGGCGAATATGATCATCCCGCAGATAGAGGAGAACCTCACGAGGAGCGGGACGGAGGAGCCGCCGTCCGCATGTCCTGTCTGCGGCGCGAAGACCGAGATCAGGGGCGAGACCGGTGTCGAGACGCTGTACTGCCCGAATCCGGAATGCCCGGCAAAGAAGATCAAGTCGTTCACGCTGTTCGTGGGCCGCGACGCGATGGACATCGAAGGCCTGAGCGAGCAGACGCTGGAAAAGCTCATCGGGCTCGGCTTCGTGAAGGAGCCGGCCGACCTGTTCAGGCTCGGCCGGTATAAAGACAGCATCGAAGCGCTCGACGGCTTCGGGGAGAAGTCCTTTGAGAACCTGCAGAACGCTGTCGAAAAGGCCCGGCACACGAACGCCGCGAGATTCCTGTACAGCCTGGGGATCGCCGGCATCGGGTCGGCGAACGCCGGCGTGATCTCGCGCGCGTGCGGCGGAGACTTTTCGAAGATACGCGCATTGACGCACGAACAGCTGACTTCCATAGACGGGATCGGCGACGTGCTCGCATCCTCGGTGACCGATTATTTCAGCAATGCGGAGAACAACCGTATCGTGGACGATCTGCTTGCCGAGGTGGAGATCGAGACCGAGGAAAACGACAATGAACAGATCTTCAGCGGCATGACGTTCGTGATCACCGGTAGCCTCGCGCATTTCGCGAATCGCGGGGAACTGAAGGAGGAGATACAGGCCCGGGGCGGTAAGGTCGCGGGATCCGTGAGCGGAAATACTGATTTTCTGATAAATAACGATGTTGACAGTGGTTCGTCGAAGAACAGAAAGGCGAAGGAACTCGGGGTTCCGATAATTTCGGAGGAAGAGTTCATGGAGAGGTTCGGCGTGCCGGGAAGGAGATAACAATGCTTCAGGTAGGAAAACTCGACAGCGATCTTTTGAAGCAGATCGTTTTCGATAAGATCACATTCAGGCGTCCGGATGTCAAGACGAGGCCGGGGATCGGAGAGGACTGCGCCGTTATAGATTTCGGCGAGTTCGACGCCGTGATGTCAACGGATCCGATCACCGCCGCGGTAACGGACATCGGCCGTCTCTGCATCCATATCTCCTGCAATGACATCGCGTCGAACGGCGTGCAGCCTGTCGGGATCATGCTGACGGTGCTGCTGCCCGAGGGAACGACGGAGGAAGAGATCGCGGAGATGATGCGCCAGGCGGGCGAGGTCAGCGAGGAACTCGGAGTCGAGATCATCGGCGGCCACACTGAGATCACGCGCGCCGTGAAGCAGCCGATAATCACGTCCACGGCCATAGGACGCGCGCCGGCGAACGGTTCCCAGACAGCGGATGACATCCGCCCCGGCGACTATATCATCATAACGAAGCGCGCCGGGATCGAGGGGACGGGGATCGTCGCCAGAGATCTTGAGGATGAACTGAAGGAGTTCATGACGGACGAGGAGATAGAAAAGGCGAAGAATCTCCTGGACGAGGTCAGCGTAGTAAAGGAAGGCGTCATCGCCGGCGAGATCGGGACGCACGGGATGCATGATGTCACGGAAGGCGGCGTGCTCGGCGCGATCTGGGAAATGTGCCATATTGCCGGCGTCGGGTGCGAGATCACGAAGGAGGCGATCCCGGTAGAGGACGTGACGCTGAAGATATGTGATCATTACGGCGCCGACTGGCTCCGTATGATCTCGAGCGGGTGCATGATGATAGCGGCATCGCCCGAGAAAAAGGACGAGATCCTGAAGGCGGTCCGCGGAGCGGGCGTAGACGCAGCGTGCATCGGAAGGATCACGGAAAAGGGCGGCCGGCTCGTTCTTAAGAGCAGGGACGGGGACCGCACGATAGACCCTCCGGCGAGCGACGAGATATACAGGATCGTGGGGCGGTGAGGCGCCGGCAGCGCCTTCACGCTTGCGCGCTTCCGATATTGACGAAGCCGGTCAAAACACATATAATTTAACGGTATGGAATCGTCTTTCGGCAGCTCCGTTCGTCCGACCCGGGCCCTGCGCAATAAGACACTGTGAACCTTGTCAGGTCCTGACGGAAGCAGCAATAAGCAGAGGCTCTTATGTGCCGCGGGTAAACCCGGGCCGGACGAGCGGAGCCGGAGACGTTCTTTTTTATATCAAGGAGAGAAAATGTACAAAGCACTTTACCGCAGGTACAGGCCCGAGACGTTCGACGAGGTCATCGGGCAGGATCATATCGTGAAAGTCCTGAAGAGCCAGATCGCGCAGGATTCTGTATCGCACGCGTATCTCTTCTGCGGCACGCGCGGCACCGGGAAAACGACAATGGCCAGGCTGCTCGCGAAAGGCGTGAACTGTCTGTCGGACGGCGAGCGTCCGTGCGGGACGTGCGAGAACTGCCGCGCGATAAAGAACGGTTCATTCGTGGATCTTATCGAGATCGACGCGGCGTCGAACAGAGGGATCGACGACATACGCAATCTGCGCGAGAGCGTGAACTACACACCGGCGATCGGCCGGAGAAAAATATACATTATCGACGAAGTGCACATGCTCACGAAGGAAGCAGTCAATGCACTGCTGAAGACGCTGGAGGAGCCGCCGGGATACGTGATGTTCATACTCTGCACGACGGAGCCGGATTCGCTCCTGCCGACGATCCTGAGCCGCTGCATCCGGTTCGATTTCAGGAGCGTGCCGGAGGATAAACTTGCCGAACGCATGCGTTTCATCTGCGATGACCTCGGCGTTCGTATTGATGAAGAGGCGCTGCATATGATCGCGGTGCAGGCGGACGGATCGGCGAGAGACGGACTGACGCTGCTGGATCAATGCATTGCCGGCAGGAACGGGGAGATCTCTCTCGAGGACGTGCTCGATTCGCTCGGCGCGGTCGGCACGGGACAGTATCTCGAACTCACCGACGCGATAATAAGGCACGACGTCGCGGGCGGGCTGATGCTCATCGACGGGATGATGCGGGCCGGGAGAGACGCGAGGCAGATACTGCAGGGGCTCATGACTCATTACCGCAGGCTCCTGCTGGCCACGTTCATAGAAGAGCCGCATTCAATGCTCGGCACTTCCCCGGAAAACGCGAGGCGCATCCAGGATCAGGCGCTCCGCATGGATGTGGAATCGATAAATCACGCGATCATTGAGATCGCGGAGATGATACAGACTGTGAAGCGCTCGTCGCAGCCGCGCGTCATACTCGAGATGTGTTTCGTGAAACTCGCGACGTACAGCCCGGACGGATCTGTCGTCGCAGTGAAGACGGCGGTGCCGAAAGCCCCGCCGCAGAGACCTGAGATCAGTGGTACGCCGGAAGCCGGACCCGTACCGGAGCCGCCGGAAGCGGCAGGCGCCGGATCTTCGCCCGCGCAGGCACGGACTGAGATGCCCGGACCGGAGCCCGCTCCGGAACAGCAGCCGGTTCACGAAACCCCGGAAGACGACTTCGATTTCGCCGGCATCTGGACCGACACTGTGAACGAGGTGATCGAGCGCAGCGAGGGGCATATGGTGATACTGCTGAAGAACACGGCGTTCATCGGAGCGGATGATACGGAGTTCCGCATCAGCGGCAGTACGATGGCAGCGGACGCGGTCAATGACTGCAGGCAGATACTCGAAAACACGCTCGCCTCGCATTGCGGGGGGAAGAGAAGGAAAATAGCGGTCGTAACGGAACAGGGACCCGCAGAAGAAAGAGTGCTCACCGACGAAGAGATAGAAAAGGTCGCGGAGAAAGCCGAGGCGGTGCTCGGGCTCCACGTTGACACAGAATAATAAGGAGAAAACGATGGGAAAAGGAATGAAGGCCGGAAAGAAGAAAAAGCCGAGCCAGCAGCAGCAGATGGCGCAGATGCAGGCACTGCAGCGCAAAATGGACGAGATGCAGGCGGAGATCGACGTTATGGAGCAGTCCGCGACGTCGGGCGGCGGCGCGGTCGAAGTGACGGTGAACGGCAAAAAGGAAATCGTCGCGATAAAGATCGAGTCGGAAGTCTGCGATCCGGATGATATCGAAATGCTGCAGGATCTGATCATGACGGCGGCGAACGAGGCAATGCGCCAGATGGATGAGATCGCGCAGAACAAGATGAATGAACTGAGCAGCAGTCTCGGACTGCCTCCGGGGCTGATCTGATGAATTACTACGCGAAACCACTTTCCGATCTCATCGCTGAACTTTCGAAACTGCCGGGGATCGGCGGAAAAACGGCGCAGCGTCTCGCGTTCCATATACTTTCGCTTCCGGACCAGGAGGCGGAGGCGCTCGCGGGCGCCATCGTACACGCGAAGCGGGAAATGAAATACTGCTCTGTCTGCGGAAATCTGACCGACAAAGATCCGTGCTCCGTCTGCGAAGACGAGTCGCGCGACCGGTCGGTGATCTGCGTCGTCGAAAGCCCGCGCGATGTGGTCGCGATGGAGAAGATAAAGGAATATCACGGGCTGTATCATGTGCTTCACGGCGTGATCTCGCCGATGGAGGGCGTCGGCCCGGAGGACATAAACATTAAGTCGCTTATAGTGCGCGCACAGCACAGCGATGTGAAGGAAATCATCATTGCGACGAATCCGAATATCGAGGGCGAGGCGACGGCGATGTATATCGCGCGCCTTATAAAGCCGTCGGGCATCAAGGTGTCCAGGATCGCTCACGGCGTCCCGGTCGGCGGCGACCTCGAATACACGGATGAAGTCACGCTGTTGAAAGCAATGGAAGGCAGGACGGAACTATAGAGAGCAGCGGTCTGAAAAAGCAGAAACTTTCGGTGTCAAGTGCCGTTTTCATGATTTTCTGCCTTGTCGCGGCCGGGTGTTACGGGATAGAGGAGATGATCCCCGCCGCGGGGCCGGGCATGACAGTCATCATGCTTATTGTGCTGCCGTTCATCTGGGGACTGCCGTTCGGCCTTGTCGCGAGCGAGCTCGGTTCCGTCCGTCCGCAGGAAGGCGGCTATTACAAGTGGGTGCAGGAGGCGTTCGGCGAATTCTGGGGGTTCCAGGCCGGATGGTGGCGCACCATTTCCATCTATATCGACAATACGCTTTACGTCATTCTCGCCGGAGGCTATGCCGCCGGCCAGTGGGGTCTCACACCAATGCAGGAATTCCTGCTGAAGGCACTTATGATCCTGATTTTCACTGCCGTGAATCTGCGCGGCGTCCATGACGTCGGGATCGCGAGCACGGTGCTGTCCGTGATAGTCATCGGCGTGTTCCTCATGGCGGCGATCCTCGGTTTCATGAACTGGAACGGGAGCGGCATCGGGCCGCTGACGCCGGAGCCTGTTTCGGATTTCGGCGATCTTCTCTATTACATCGGAGCCGGCATCTCGGTCGGCATGTGGATGTACTCCGGCTACGAATCGATGTCTACAATGGCCGGAGAGATCGAGAACCCGCAGGTCATCCCGAAGGCGACGCTCATTTCGGTGCCGGTCATCATGCTCACGTATATTTTCCCGACAGTCGCCGGGCTCGGCTCGGTCGGGCACTGGCAGCTGTGGGGTACGGAAGCGAATAACATAGGCTACCAGACGATATTCGCTGAATACGCGGCGCCCGCGCTGAGCGTCGTGTTCGTCATCGTGTCGATACTCGCGCAGTGTTCGATCTATAACACATACATCGCGTCCGGATCCAGAGGATTCTTCGCACTGGCGGACGACAGGCTCGCGCCGCCGATTCTTACAAAATGCGGCAGGAAGCGCGGCGTTCCGTACGTTGCGGTGCTTTCAGTGGCAATAACGAATCTCGTTCTGTGCGTGCTGCCGTTCAGCACGGTCGTCGTTGTGGATGTGTTCCTGCTCGTCAGCTCTTATATTCTCGTATATTTCGCGGAACTGAAACTGAGAAAAACGATCCCCGAAGAGGAATACAAGTTCCGCATCCCGGGCGGGAGCGGGTTCCTGCACCTGCTCTGCATCGTGCCCGTGTGCGTCGCCGTGCTGTCGTTCTTCATAAACGGCGCGGATTATTTCCTCGGCGGGATGATCGGCATCGCGACCGGCCCTGTCATGTACTTCATCTGGAAGCGCCGCTACGGCGGGCTCCGCGAATCGTACCCGCAGGATGAGCGCACCGGGCTCGCGCAGGGCGACCTCGGCCGCAATGCACTGCTGTCGTTCCTCATGGCCGCCATTGGCGCTGCCGGCCTTATATTCCTGCCGATGATCGAGGAAGTGCCTGACGCGATATATACGGCGGTCGCGGTCATGACCGCTGTGTTCGCCGCGGCGGGCGCCGTGTCCGCTGCCGTATCAAGGAAAATCAGCGGAGGCATCAATGTTTAGGGCAGGGGGCGGAAAATATACTCTCCGCGAGGCGCGCGTGCTCCGCGTAGCAGTGACGACGGCGTTCGTTACTACGTTCGCCGGAAGTTCTCTCAATGTCGCGATACCGGCGCTGAGCGAAGAGTTCCATATGAGCGGCACGGCAGCCGGGTGGATAATCACGATGTACACCCTTGTCACATCAATGCTTTCCGTCCCGATGGGCCGTCTCGCGATGCGGATCGGGAGCAGGCGCGCCCTGATCGTCGGTATCGGTCTTTTCGGAGGCATGTCCGTGGCCGCGGTGTTTTCCGTCAGCGGCCCGATGGTGGTGACATGCCGGGCGCTGCAGGGCATCGGCGCGGCGTTCATTTTTGCCACGAACATGGCAATAGTCGTGAATTCGTTCCCGCCGGAGAAAAGCGGCCAGGCGCTCGGGATAATGACGGCCGGCACCTACGTCGGGCTGTCTGTGGGGCCGGTGCTCGGCGGCGTAATGAATTCGTACCTCGGCTGGCGGTCGATCTTCATACTGATGTTTCTCATTTCCGCGACGGCGTTCTTCGAAGCGGTCAGGCACCTTGAATGGAGGGACGAGCCCCGCGACAGCGAAATCAGCCAGGACGTCCGCGGAACGCTACTTTATATGACCGGTCTCGCGATGATAATGATCGGATTTTCGAATATCACCGCGCAGTCGTACGGCAAATACCTGCTTGCGGCAGGCATTGCCGTAATGGTGATCTTCTTCATCGCGGAAACGAAGACGGAGGATCCCGTTGTCGAAGTATCGATCTTCCTGACGAACAGGATATTCACGCTGTCCAACATCACCGCGCTTCTGAATTACGGCGCGATATTCTCGATCAGCTATCTGATGTCGATCTATCTCCAGGTCGTGAAGGGGTTCGGATCGCAGGCCGCGGGGCTGATCCTCGTTGTGCAGCCTCTCATGCAGGCGGCGCTTTCGCCGGGGGCCGGGCGGTGGTCCGACAGGACGGAAGCCTGGAAACTAGTCACCGCGGGGATGGGACTGTGCTCGGCCGTACTGCTGTTTTTCTCAATGCTCGGAGAGGGCAGCCCGCTTTGGCTGGTCATCGTGCTCCTCGCCGCCGCCGGCGCCGGCGTGGCTCTGTTCTCGTCTCCGAACACGAACCAGATCATGTCGGCAGTAGGCCCGGAGGACAGGACGTTCGCGTCTGCGACTCTGGCAACGATGAGAACTATCGGGCAGACGACGGGAATGGCGGTCGTGACTCTCGTATCGTCGATGTTCCTCGGTTCCATGACGCTGCAGGAGGCGCCTGTCTCCGCGCTGATCCGGACAATGCACACCGCTTTCATCATTTCGACGGTACTCTGCATTGCCGGAGCGGTCATGAGCACGGCGAGGAGCGCGGGGCCGGAGAAGAAATGACGACTCGCCGCCGGTGACCTGCGTGCGCCGGAAAAAATTTGCCTGCTCCATGCATTGCTGTTACAATAATCTCGTATGTGAGGGGGAGGTTAGGAGGAAAGATTTGAATTACAGAAGAATGGACCCGTTTATGCTGCTGTTCCTTGCGCTGATGCTGTTTTACGGGATCAGACAGGGGATGTATAGCGGGAATCCGCAGGAATGGCTGCTGGGGAAGCTGTTTATCCTGCCCGGCATTGTGATCGGGCTGTCGGTGCACGAGTTCGCGCATGCGGACGTCGCGTACCGCCTCGGCGACAATACGCCATTGTATCAGGGGAGGCGCACGCTGAACCCGGCCGCGCACTTCGATTTGGTCGGCTTTCTGGCATTGATTTTCGTCGGGTTCGGCTGGGGCAAGCCTGTGGAAATAGATCCCCGCAATTTCAGGAATCCGCGCAGTTCGGAGCTGCTCGTGGCGCTCGCCGGCGTCGTGACGAACCTCATCACCGCGTTCGTGTTCACGCTGATCCTGAAATTATACATCTCGGCAGCGGGGATAGTCTACGTTGACATGACATCGCTCACAGGGATCATTTACTATATGATCCTGTACACGATCCAGATAAATCTGGTGCTGATGATCTTCAACCTGATCCCGGTCCCGCCGCTCGACGGCTTCAATATAGTGACCGAGATCTTCAATCTCAGAAGATATTCGTGGTACTGGAACGTTTACAGATACGGCTGGTTCATACTGATGATACTCATAATGTGCAACTTCACGGATGTCGTGCTGTACAAGGGCGTCGACTTTTTCTGGGGGATACTCGCGAACCTGCTGTAAAAAATGACCGGAAATCAAAATGACGGCCTGCCGCCGTCATTTTTGATTACATTTATTTCCCGCGCCGCTTCGCCCGTCATTCTTTCATCTGTCTGAGCAGGTCCGCGGGATCGTCCGCGTATATCTCGCAGAGCGCCGAGATCTTTTCCCGGTTCCGCTGCACGGTCGCGTCGTAGACCCCGTAGACCCTGAATCCCGCTTCAGCCGCAGTCTTCGCGGCATAATAAGCGTCCTCGACCACGACAGTACCCTCCTTCGGAGTGCCGAGCCTTGCAAGAGCGTCTTCAAAGATCTGCGGCTCGTCTTTCCCGCTCGATTCGGAGCACGTGATAATGAATTCGAAATAGTCGAGTACGCCGCACCGCCTCAGCGCGATCTCGACTTCATTCTTTTCCGTCGCAGAAGCAATGCACATTTTCGCGCCGCTCTGTTTCGCGTATTCCAGCAGCTGCGCGGCGCCCGGCTTCAGTTCGACCTCGTATTTATAGAAGTCCCGGATGATGCTCATTTCTTCCTCTATCATCTCTTCGCAGCTGTCGGTGATCCCGTACTCCTCCTGGAAATACGCGGCCGACTGCTTCATGCTCATCGGCTTGATCTTCTCGATCAGATCCGGTTTCGGTACCTTGCCCTTCCGCCTGAGATAAGAATAACTGAGATTCCGCCAGGCGCCCATCGAATCGGTGAGCGTCCCGTCCATATCGAAAATATAACCTGAATTCTTCATAAAAGTTCTCCGTATCGTTTCTGTCATGATCCCCGGCCGGCTCCCGGTAATGGACCAGGCTGATCGGCCGATTTCGGTCCGCAGATCCAGTCCCGGCCCCGGCCGTGCCCCCGAAATTAGGAAACGTTGAAAATTTTGCGTGCAGCGTGCCGGAAATCGGGTCGGCCGCCACAAATTTTTCAACGTTTGTGAGCCGTCAATGCCCGGAAACAGCCCCGCGCAGGCTTCTGATGCCCGGAAACGTTGGAATTTTTGCGGGCAGTGTGCCGAAAAACGGGGCGGCCGCCACAAAATCCAGCGCATTCCTGGTTTCGGCGCGAAAACCCGTCGATCCGCCCGGCCCCGGCCCCGGGTTCCTGTCACGGCCCCGGCCCCGGGTTCCTGTCACGGCCCCGGCCCCGGGTTCCTGCCCCGGTTCCGCCCGGCCGCACCCCCTGAAATTAGGAAACGTTGAAATTTTTGCGTGCAGTGTGCCGGAAATCGGGTCGGCCGCCACAAATTTTTCAACGTTTGTGGGCGGTCAATGCCCGGAAACAGCGCCGTGCAGGCTTCTGATGCCCGGAAACGTTGAAATTTTTGCGTGCAGTGTGCCAAAAAACGGGGCGGCCGCCACAAAATCCAGCGCATTTCTGATTTCAGTGCGAAAATCCGGCGATCCGTCCGGCCCCGGCCTGGGTTTCTGCCTCGATTCCGCCCGGCCGCGGCCCCCGAAATTAGGAAACGTTGAAATTTTTGCGTGCAGCGTGCCGGAAATCGGGTCGGCCGCCACAAATTTTTCAACGTTTGTAGGCCGTCATTGCCCGGGAACAGCCCCGCGCAGGCTGCTGATGCCCGGAAACGTTGGAATTTTTGCGTGCAGCGTTCCAAAAAACAGGGCGGCCGCCACAAAATCCAGCGCATTCCTGGTTTCGGCGCGACAATCCGTCGATCCCTCCGGCCCCGGGTTCCTGTCACGGCCCCGGCCACGGGTTCCAGCCTCAATTCCGTCCGGCCCCGCCCTGGGTTCCTGCCCCGGTTCCCTCCGGCCCCTGCCCCGGGTTCCTGCCCCGGTTCCGCCCGGCCCCCGAGCCGCGGCCCCGCTCACGCCTGCCCCATATCCCTCGCTACTTTATCTCAAGGCAGTAGAGGTGATCCAGCGGTCCGCTCCCGGCTCCGAGATCGAGTCCGGCTTTCAGCGCTCCGGTTATGTACCGCTTCGCGTCCTCCGCGGCGCTGAACACGTCCATACCGGCCGCGAGCCCGCAGGCGATCGCGCTTGAAAGCGTGCATCCCGTGCCGTGCGTGTTCGGGTTGTCTACGCGCTCGCCGCGAAGCCACCTGACTTCGCCGTCCATATACAGCAGGTCGTCCGCGTCGTCTGACAGATGACCGCCTTTTATCATTATACATCCCTTTACGCCCGCGTCCTTCGCGATCTTTTCCGCAGCCGTGATCATGTCGTCCTTCTTTTCGATCTTCATCCCGGACAGCACCTCGGCCTCGCTCAGGTTCGGCGTGATGACAGTGCCGAGGGGGAGCAGCTCGCGTATCAATGCATCTGCGGCGTCATCCTGCAGGAGCTTGCTGCCGGAGGTCGCGACCATGACGGGGTCCACGACAATGTTCTCCGCATTCCATTCCTTAAGTTTCGAGGCGATCGTCCTGATGATATCGGCTGATGAGACCATGCCGATCTTCACCGCGTCCGGCCGGATATCCTCGAAGACGCAGTCGATCTCCTTCGCGACGAATTCAGCGGTCGCGTCTAAAATGTCCGCGACGCCCGTCGTGTTCTGCGCCGTAAGCGATGTGATCGCGCTCATCCCGTACATCTTGTGAGCTGCGATGGTCTTGAGGTCTGCCTGGATCCCCGCGCCGCCGCTGCTGTCGGATCCGGCTATCGTGAGTACCTTCTTCATCCTTCAACTACCTCCTTCGAGAGCTTTAGCAGTCTTTCGGTCGTGCCCCTGATATCACCGCTTCCGAAGATCGCGGAGATTATCGAGACGCCGTCGATGCCGTAGCCCTTGAGTTCGAGAATGTTCGATTCGCTTATCCCGCCGATGGCCACGACGGGGATGCTCACCGCATTGCAGATATCGCGCAGAGTCTCGAGCGGGATCGTGTCCGCGTCCTTTTTCGTGCTTGTCGCGAAGCACGCGCCGACGCCGAGATAATCCGCACCGCGCTTTTCCGCCAGCAATGCCTGCTCGACTGTCTGCGTCGATACTCCGAGCGCCATGTCGTCGCCGATGAGCTCGCGCACGTTCCCGGCCTCCATGTCCGTCTGCCCGACGTGGATGCAGTCCGCGCCGAGTTCTATCGCCGCCTGCACGTCATCATCAATGCAGAACGGCACGTTGTATTTCCTGCATAACGCCATTATCTCTTTTCCTTCCTCTACAAGCTCGTCGTGGGAGAGATCCTTTTCACGGAGCTGCAGCATTGTCGCGCCTCCCTTCAGGCACTCTTCGGCGTCGTGAGCGAGAGTTCTGCCGTCAAGCCAGTGACGGTCGGTAATAGCGTACAGAAGCATTGCTTTTTTCACATCGAATTTCATTTTCTCCTCCTTTATTTATGCGCGGACTGTCTTATTTTGCCGACGATGAAGCAGACGGCGATCGTAATAACGAGCACCGGCAGCGTGTATCCGACAGGCGTGTCGACGCGCATGAACAGTCTGTATATTATGAAGCCGAACAGCCAGACGGCGAGGTCCGGCCAGTCGAAATCCCTATCCGAATGCTCTTCCTTCAGGAAGAAATGATCTGTTATCATTATCGCGATCATCGGTGCGAATACCGAACCGATCAGGTAAAGGAAATTCTCGAGCTGCGAGATCGGAGTGAATATCGCGAGCGCCGTTCCGACAGCGGCGATAACGATCGCGGCCGTCTTCTCGTTTATTTTTTCGCTGATGCTCACGGAGCTCACGCCCGCGGAATACGCGTCAAGGAATGTTGTCGTCACGGTCGAGAATATTATGATGAGCAGTCCGGCGATCCCGAGTCCCGCCTGCACCATGATGAGTCCGATGTCGGTCTGTCCGGTGAGGAGCGACGCGCCCATGCCGATGACGAACATCCAGGAACTCGTGATGAAGTATGTGATGACGCTCGCCCACGTCGACGCGGCCTTCTTTTCTGCGAAGCGCGTGTAGTCCGAGATCAGCGGCAGCCATGAAAGAGGCATTGCCGCGGAGAGCTCGACGGCCGCTCCGAACGACATGCCGCCTGTGGCCTGCGCCCCGGCCGTGCCGTTCCTGAAAATGATATATGACAGTACGAGCGTCAGGATGAACAGCGCGCCCATCGCGATCGTGTTCACGACGCCGAGATTCCTGACGCCGATGAGGAGCCATACGATTATCAATGCTCCGATGACGAGGCACCACACCCACGACCCGATCGCGTACACGGCCTGCGCCGCGGCGGCGCCGGATATGATCATTATCCCGGTCCAGCCGAGGAGCTGCAGGACATTCAGCGTCGAGAACAGCAGCGAGCCTTTCTTCCCGAACGACAGCTTGACTGTCTCCATCGAACTTATTTCCTTCTCCGCGCCGATGAGCCCCGCGAGAAGGAGAGGGGTGCATCCGATCACATGCCCGAGCAGTATCGCGCATATCCCCGTTTTGAAACCGAGCGGCGCGATCAGCGTGCCCGTGAGTATCTCCGCGAGCGACAATGCCGCGCCGAACCAGATAAGTCCGTTTGCGAATACCGATGTTTTCTTTTCCATTAAGATCCTTCTTTCCTGATGATGCGGCGGGAGCTGCCGGAATGAAAAACAGGGGCCCGATCCGGACTCCCTTACGCGTCAGTGATATGGCTCCCTACGTTGGCATTATCCAAATCAGGTTTAGGGTCGAAATTTACGATTTCTTCTCAGCCCGCCCGCGCAGGCTCCCCTGTTCAGTTTCTACATTAATATATAAACACTTCGGCAGCGGTTTTGTCAACCGCGGCGCAGATAAAATAACGGCCCCCGGGCGAAGGATCAGAAGCCCGGGAGCCTTTCGGTTTTGTTTGATTATTTTCGAGTCTTTACAGTCCGACCGCCTTCAGCGCCTGATCGACGTCATTGATGATGTCATCGGGGTCTTCAAGTCCGATGCTGAATCTGATGAATCCCGGCCTGAATACTTCAGGATAAAGCAGGATCCTCTCGTCGTAGCTCGGCTGCGGGAATATCAGGCTCTCGTCGTGTCCGAGCGATACCGCGAACGTCACGACCTTCAGGTGAGCGCAGAATTTCTCGACCGTTTTGTCGTCGGTGTTCAGCACGAACGAAATAACTCCGCCGTAGCCTTCCTTCATCTGCTTCACGGCCACGTCGTGTCCCGGATTGCTTTCGAGGCCCGGATAGGAAACGTACACGACGTTCTCCCTCTGCTCGAGCCATTCCGCGACCTTCTGCGACGTCTTGTTTATCTGACGCATGCGCATCGGGTATGTTACCGATCCTCTGAAGATCTGCCACGCATTGAACGGGCTGATAACAGCGCCTACGTTTACCTGCGCTTCATAGCGGATCCTGTCCATCGTCTCCAGATCGTTGCTTATGATAGCTCCCCCCTGGGCGTCGCCGTGTCCGTTGATGAACTTCGTCAGTGCATCGACCACGAAGTCCGCGCCGAGTTCAAGCGGGTTCTGGTTGATCGGGGAAGCGAATGTGTTATCTACGGACAGCAATGCGCCGTTCGCGTGAGCGATCTCGGCGACTGCCGCGATATCCGTGATCCCGATGGTCGGGTTGTCCGGAGTCTCGATATGCACGAGCTTCGTACCCGGCGTCACGGCCTTCTTCACGGCATCAAGGTCCGTCATGTCGACCATCTGCGTATCGACTTTGAACTTTCTGTTGAATAATTCGTGGAACATCCTGTAGACCGCCATGTACGATACATTCGGATAGACTACATGGTCGCCCGACTCCAGCAGCGTCCAGAAAAGAGCATGCAGTGCTCCGACGCCGCAGGCCAGTACGATGCAGTCGTCCGCCTCATAAAGCGAAGCGACTTTCTGCTCCAGCCATTTCTGGTTCGGGTTCCCGTTCCTCGCGTACATCAGCAGGTCGGTCGAAGAATAATTTACATTTGAAAGGTCGTCCGGCAGCTTATAGCTGTTCGCCATGTGAAGCGGCCGCCTTACCGCACCGGTCCCTTCATCATAATCCACTCCGGAGTGAACAGCGCGTGTCGTAATATCATATCCTCTGAATCTGTCCTCTTTTTTTGCCATTATTACACCTCCGATATTCTGTAACTCTCAAGGATATTATAGTTAATCGCACTGAAGCGATAAAGTGATAATAAATCAATGCATTGATGAAATATTTTTCAACTAATGTCATTCAGCATGTCTGACCGTCCCGTGTGTGAACGACTTGTGAACAAAACATGGAAAAAAACGGATTATCAGGATTTTTGTTTGAAATAGAACGTCGATTAAATTATTATTACAGTACCGAAAGTTTACTGTTTGGGGGTGTAAGAATGAAGGGAGATTCAAAAGGAAAACGGGAAACGGTTAAGCGCGCATTGATGATGTTTCTCGCGGCGGCGGTAATGTTCTCAATGATGCCGGCCGTCACTTTTGCTGCCGAAAATAACGGTACGGAAGAATCCGCCCAGCAGCAGGCGCAGGAGCAGACTGTCACTCCGAGCACAGACAGCACGGCGGGCAGCGAAACTGACACGGCGGCGGACAGCAGCAGCGGCAGCAGACAGACACAGTCTGCAACAACATACACGATCACTGCCCGCACGTATCTTAACGGCAAGGTGAATACCTCGTGCGGCGTGATATCTCCGTCCGGAACGAAGACAGTAACAAAGGGCGGCGGCGTGAACTACAGTTTCTATCCGAAAAGCGGATATAAGCTGCTGTATATCGTAGTTGACGGCAAGAAAATCAAGACCACTAAGAAAACGTATTCGTTCACGAATGTGACAAAGAACCATACCATCTATGCGTACTTTTCAAGAATACAGCTGAAAGTGCTGATAGATCCGGGCCATTACAGAGGATATAACAGGGGCTGCATCAGCGGTTACTACGAAGGCACACAGATGTGGAAGCTCGGACGCAGGCTCCAGTACGATCTGAACCAGTATGCGGGCATCCAGGCGGACTGCACCAAGAAGACGATCATGACCTACGAGATGGGCGTGTACAGGCGCGGAACGATGGCGAAGGGATATGACGTTATTATCTCGATGCATTCGAATTACTGCAGTTCATCGAGCACGGACTATATCCTCTCGATAGTTTCGTCCGGCTCGCTGCTCAGGCCTGAAGCCTACGGCATCGGCAAAAAGCTTGCAAAATGTGTGAACAGCACTATGAAAAACTATAACGGCTGGCAGATCTGGACGAAGCGCCAGAGTGACGGCCGCGACTGGTTCGGCGTTATAAGAGGCGCCGCGGATAACGGCACTCCCGGCATCATCCTCGAGCATTCGTTCCATTCGAACAAGCGTGCCACGAGATTCCTGCTGAGCAACAGCAACCTCAATAAGCTCGCGGCGAACGAAGCGAAGGCGATAGTAAGCTACTACGGCGTACCTTCGAGCTTTACGGCGTCCTCGCTGAGTGTGCCGTCGAACTTCAAGGCCACGGCTATAGGAAGCAACAAGATCAGGCTTACATGGTCGAAGACGAAATGGGCGAGGTTCTACTGGGTCTACAGATCCACATCGCTGAACGGGAAATATTATAAGATCGCGGTAGTATCGGGCAATTCTTACACGAATTCAAAACTGACGAAGAACAGAAGATACTTCTACAAGATCAGGGCCATAAAAACCAATGAAGTCAGGAGCCCGATGACAAGCGTCATGTCGGCGAAAGTAAAATAAACATCAACGTTGATCAGGCGGAGCCTTCGCGGCTCCGCTTTTTTTCCGTTAAAAAACGGGCAGATCCAACCGCTCCGGGCATTTTGTTAGCACTCTCGCAAAAAGAGTGCTAAAAAAGTGTTTACTTTTCACACAGCGGGTTATAAAATAATAACAGAAGGAAAGTTTTGCGCGTGCGGCCTGCATCGCAGGCCGCGGGAACGCGTCCGGGCGCTGTCCCGGAGCGCCCATGCGCACGAGGAGGTAAGTCATGAACATAGAAAAATTTACACAGAAAGCTCAGGAGGCTGTGGTTGACTGCCAGAATATCGCTATATCCGAGGGGCATCAGGCCATCGACGGAGAGCATCTTCATATGGCTCTCATGAAGCAGGACGACGGACTGATCCCGAAACTCGTTAAATATATGAAGGTGGATGCCGGAGCGGTCATTTCCGACCTGCAGGACAGGCTGGACAGATTACCGAAGGTCGAAGGTCAGGGCGCGGACAGCCTTTACGCCACGAGGCGGTTCAACAAGCTGCTGTTGGACGCGGAGAAGATCGCCGATAAGATGGGCGACGAATACATCAGCGTCGAGCACATGTACCAGGCATTGCTGGAAGAACGCGGCACGCCGAGCGCCGAGATATTCAGGAATTACGGTATCACGAAGGAGAAGTTCCTGCAGGCGCTCGCGGAAGTGCGCGGCAGCCAGAAGGTCACGAGCCAGAACCCTGAAGATACATATCAGGTGCTCGAGAAGTACGGGCGGGACCTTGTCGAGATGGCCAGGGAAGGCAAGATCGACCCGGTCATCGGACGTGACGAAGAGATACGGCACACGACCCAGATCCTGTCGAGGAGAACAAAGAACAACCCGGTGCTTATCGGCGAGCCGGGCGTCGGCAAGACGGCTGTCGTGGAAGGGCTCGCGCAGCGTATCCTGAACGGGGACGTGCCGGAGTCGCTGAAGGACAAGACGATATACGCTCTTGATATGGGCTCTCTTATCGCCGGCGCGAAGTTCAGAGGCGAGTTCGAGGAGAGGCTCAAGGCGGTCCTGAATGAGATCCAGAAATCGGACGGCAGGATACTGCTGTTTATCGACGAGATACATACGATCGTCGGAGCCGGAAGGACAGAAGGATCCATGGACGCAGGGAACCTGCTGAAGCCGATGCTCGCGAGAGGCGAGCTCCACTGCATTGGCGCGACGACGCTCGACGAATACAGAAAGTATATCGAAAAGGACGCCGCGCTCGAAAGACGGTTCCAGAAGGTAATGATAGACCAGCCGTCCGTGGAGGACACGATCTCGATACTGAGGGGACTCAAGGAGAAGTTCGAGATACATCACGGCGTAAGGATCACGGACAATGCATTGATCGCGTGCGCGACGCTTTCGGACAGATACATTTCCGACAGGTTCCTTCCGGATAAGGCTATCGACCTAATGGACGAAGCGGCGTCGAAAATCAGGACGGAGATCGACAGCATGCCTGAGGAACTCGATGAGATCAGCAGGAAGATCATGCAGCTAGAGATAGAGCGGCAGGCACTGTCGAAGGAAGAAGACGGTGTCTCGCAGAAGAGGCTTGACGCGATTGAAAAAGAACTCTCCGAGCTGCACAGCAAGAACGATTCGATGCGCGCGCAGTGGGAATCCGAGAAGCGCGCGATCACGGAAGTGAAAGACACGAAGCGCGAGATAGAAGACGCGAAGCTCGCGATAGAAGACGCCGAGAGAAAGTACGACCTCGAGAAACTCGCGGAACTGAAATACGGCACGCTGCCGGCGCTCGAGAAGAAACTCGAGGAAGAGAAGGCGGAGGCCGGAGATTCGAAGGACAACAAACTCCTGAAGGAGGAGGTCACGGAAGAGGAGATCGCGGAGGTCGTCTCTCAGTGGACGGGCATCCCGGTCAGCAGGCTCCAGGAGACGGAGCGGCAGAAACTGCTCAGGCTGCCTGATATACTGCACGAGCGCGTGATCGGTCAGGACGAGGCGGTGGAAGCCGTTTCCGAAGCGATCCTGCGTGCGAGAGCGGGGCTGAAGGACGAGAACAGACCTATCGGATCATTCATCTTCATGGGCCCGACAGGCGTCGGCAAGACAGAACTCGCGAAGGCGCTTTCTGAAGCGCTGTTCGATTCAGAGAAGAATATGATCAGGATCGACATGTCGGAATACATGGAGAAGCATTCCGTGTCGAGACTCGTAGGCGCGCCTCCGGGGTACGTCGGATACGACCAGGGCGGCCAGCTTACGGAAGCGGTAAGACGTCATCCGTACAGCGTCATCCTGTTCGACGAGATAGAGAAGGCGCATCCGGATGTGTTCAACATCCTGCTGCAGCTGCTTGACGACGGCAGGCTCACGGACAACCAGGGCCGCACGGTCGACTTCAAGAACACGGTCGTGATCATGACGTCGAATATCGGAAGCGCGTATCTGACTGAGAATATCGCGGATGACGGAACGATAGACGAAGACGTGAAGGAAAACGTGAAGCAGGAACTGAAGAAGAACTTCAGGCCGGAATTCATAAACAGGATAGACGACATAGTAGTGTTCTCGCCGCTGACGGAAGATCAGATCATGAAGATCATCGATCTGTCTATGGAAGAGATATCCGACAGACTGGCAGAGCGCGATATCAAGGTCGAGCTCACGGACGCGAGCAGGAAGCTCATTGCGGACGAGGCGTATTCACCGCAGTACGGAGCGAGGCCGGTGAAGAGGTATCTGCAGAAGTACATCGAGACCGGTATCGCGGAGAAGATAATAAAGGGCGAAATACAGGACGGTCAGACGATAACCATAGACGCGAAAAACGGAAAACAGGAATTCCGCGGCGAATAACACCTGAAACAGAAGGCCCGCGCGCTGCAGGCGCGCGGGTCTTTCTTTGTGGGCGAATCATAATTTTTATAGAAAATGCATTGTGTGTTTGCTATAATATCAATATAAAATTCAATGACGGATCAAAAGGCGCCGGTCCGGCGGCCACGGAACGGCCGTGACTGGCGCCGTTTTGATATTTTTAAGAAGGAATGAGTTATGGCAGAGGCTGACAAAATTAGAGAATGCGTTGAAAAATCACTGCTCGAGCGCGGGTATCTCGCAACGGCGGGAATGAAAAAGGCAGAGGCGAAGAGACTTCTCTCCGGCATCGATATGGCATCAATGTCCGGTGATCTGGCTGCGGCGGTGACGGCGGACAACAGGATCCATACCACTGATATCCTCGATATCGCCGAAAATTATTTCACAATGCTGGAAGACAGGCCGCCGGAGGGCTGGCTCATGCACTGCTACAGATATATCCTGAACAGCCTGTACCCTCACCTGGAAGGTCCGGAAGAGCCGGAAAAGTACGCGAACGGGCGCACACTGCTCCTGCAGCTCATGCGCGGCGTCTTCAAATACGAGCGGGAAGCGTTCCCGTTCGATCCCACGAGAGATCTGCTTCTCCTGGAGGGAGACGAACTCGAAGGCAGCGACTGTGCGGGCGAATATGAGAAAATGAGAAGGGCCGTAAGGTCGCATTACGTTTATGAGTTCATGCGGATCGGAACTGACATAACGCCGTTCAATACGCTCGGGCATATAAGCGGCGTGCACTACGTCGCGGTCTATATGGCCGAGCAGCTCAAACGTGCCGGAGTGCCGGTCGATCTCGGGCTCATTTCGGCGGCGGCAGCGGCGCACGACATAGGGAAATACGGATGCAGGAAAGAAGAAGAGAAACGCGTTCCGTACCTCCATTATTACTACACGGATTACTGTCTGAACATGTTCGGGCTGCCGCAGATAGCTCATATCGCGGCAAAGCATTCCGTCTGGGATCTTGAGCTGAACAATCTGTCGGCGGAATCGCTGCTCCTGATATATGCGGATTTCAGGGTCAAGAGCACGCGGGATGAGAACGGTACGGAGATCATCCACTTCTCTTCGCTCGCGACGGCGTTCGACGTGATACTCAACAAGCTGGACAATGTAGACGACGCGAAGCGTCACCGCTATGTAAAGGTATATAACAAGCTGAAGGATTTCGAGGACTATATGATCGAGCTCGGGGCTGATCCCGAGCTCCCCAACCCGCCGGCACCGTATCGGGAGGACGAAGTGATCCCGGTGAAGAGGGAGACTGCTCTGCTGCACGGGGCGGACGTCGTATCGCAGATGAAATTCAGGGCTGTCGAACATAATATCAGGATAATGAGCAGCTTTAACAGACCCGGAGAATTCGCCGGGCTTATCGATGCCGCGAGGAGCGAGATGCGCTGGGAAAATCTCAGGACGTATCTTAATATATTCGACGAGTATTCTACATATATGACGGGCGAGCAGAAAACCATGACGCTCCGGTTCCTGTACGAGCAGCTCATGCATCATGAGAGCGACATCAGAAGCAGCGCCGCGGGCATAATGGGCAGGATCGTCGCGCGGTACAGAGAAGAATACAAGAAGGAACTTCCGAAGAGCGTGCCCGCTCCCGACATTACGGGCACTAACCTGTATATGTTCGAAAAATACATCGGGAAGATCCTGGAGCCGGGACACAAGCACACGGCACAGCACCGCGCGTGGATAACGGACGCCGCTCCGGAATTCATCAGGAACGTTGTCACTCACTGCCGCGAGTCGTGCAGGCACAGGTACTTTGAACTGCTCGAGCCGTATTATCTCGACGAAAAATGCGGCGAACATCTCGCCGTAGTGCTGGCGGACACCGTGCTCGGCATTGATAAGGAGTATATCCCCGACGCGTTCTACGGTGTGCTCCGCAAGTTCGTGGATAACGTATACGGGAAATTCGGGAGCACGGATCTCATCATCATGAGGCTTGACGAAGAATATCTCGGAGGCAGTGCCGGGGCGCACGAGGTGCGCCGGCGCAGTCTCATGGGCACCGGCTCCGGAGACACGGAGGAGATACTGTCTTCCATGTTCCTGGATGACCTTAAGACGAATACGTCGTGGATCGTGAAGACTGCCAACATCAGGTACATGCTCGATCTTCCGGACGAGGGCGGGAGAGGCGGCCGCATGCTGCATACGGCGACGCACTTCACGAACCTGATAAAAGTGAGCGAGACAGTCACGGTCAGAAAAGCGGCCGGCAGCGCATTGCTCGAGCTCATAGGGCGGATGCCGCTCGACCAGAGGAACGAGCTCACGATAGAGCTTTTCAACGGACTTGAGATCGGGGACTATCAGTTCTCGAAATACATCCCCGAGTTCCTCGGCGTAATGATACTTTATCTCCCGCCGAATGAGATCGACGAGTTCATCGATGAGCTCGTACGGCTCGTGAACGCCGGGAATTTCGGCTCCGCCGCGGCGGCGCTCGAGACTCTCGCGGTCACGCTCGAGCATTATGATATATACGCCGGGCATTTCAGAGAGCCGGAAGAGGACAGAAAAAGGAGAGAATGCAGGCTCTGCGGGATGCTGATGAAGGGCTTCGCATATTACGACAGTTATATCTCACGGGAAGCGTTCCATACGGTCGGAGAGCGGATATTCGAGAGCGGGTATCTCGGGCTCGAGGAGAAATGGCGCGTCGCGAAGATACTGCTGAAGAAGATCCTCACGATACTGCCGGACGGAGCGGAGGAAGAGACGCTCACGTTCTATAACAATGCGGCGGTGCTGAATCATATATACGGAGTGCTCTCGGAGTATCAGACAGAGATAGGTGATTTCGGGGAAGCGGAAGAGAAGAAGGTCGCATTCTTCCCGGGTACGTTCGACCCGTTCAGCCTCGGCCACAAGGCTATCGCGACGACTATAAGAGACTTCGGGTTCGAAGTATATCTCGCGATAGACGAGTTTTCGTGGTCAAAAAAGGCGCAGCCGCACATGCTCAGGAAGCAGATCGCCGCCATGTCCGTCGCGGACGAGCAGGATATATACCTGTTCCCGGACGACATCCCGATAAATATCGCGAATCCGGACGACATGAAGCGGCTGAGAGAGGAGTTCGGACGGCGCGACGTGTATATTGCCGTCGGGTCGGACGTCGTAATGCACGCGTCCGGATACAGGACGGAGCCGACCGAAGACTCCATCCACACGTTCAATCATATTATTTTCGCGCGTGAATCCCGCAGGAAGGACGGCTCGGCGAGGGAGCAGAGCTATCCGATAACGGGAGATATAATCGAACTTACGCTGAAGAAATATTATGAGGATATAAGCTCAACGAGGATACGTGAGAATATAGACCTGAGAAGAGACATATCGAATCTCATAGATCCGGTAGCCCAGAATTTCATTTACGATAACGACCTGTACACCCGCGAACCCGCATACAAGCATGAACTGCAGGCACGCGACATGAAGATCAGCCCGTTCGGCGCGGACGCCGACAGTATCAGGCTCATCGCGGACGAACTCGGGAAGAGGGGCTACGACACGCGAGGGCTGTTCACGTATCTGGAAAATCCGAAAACGAATATCGTATACATCGAGAGCGGCAGGGCGAAAAACGACGTCGTCGCGTTCGCGGCGGCGCATAAGAGAGAGACGCACGAGCTTCTTGAAGAGTTCGGTTCCGCCGATATCGCCGCGCACATCAGAAGGAAGGCCGCGGGAGAGATAGCCGTGATCGGAGCGTTCTACTCCGGGAACGAGCGGACTATCACGAACCTGAGTCAGATCATGCTGACCGAGATCCTGACTGCGCTCCTCGCCCGCGACGTCGCATACGTCGTATATCATCCGGTCGATCCGGCCGGCATGGCGAAGGGCACGGTCGATGTGCTGAGGCGCCACGGATTCGTAAATATTTCGGACGATCACACGGATCCGATCTATGCGGTCGACATGAAGGCGCCGGTCATCGTGTTCAGAGACGTGGAGACAGTTATCAAGGCGCCGCTCAACAAAAATCAGCGCGTCCTGAAAACCATGGACGACGCGCATTACAAACTGCTGCACACGTTCACGGAGATCTTCCCGGGACAGCTGATACTTTCGTTCAATCCGAACGCGGTCTACAGCAAGATAATAGACCTCGTAACCGCGGCGAACGGAGTTTCGACGATACCCGATCCGCGGCGCATCCGCGGGCCGTACATGTGCGTCCCGTTCGGCAAGGCGCTCTCGGACGTTGTCGTCCCGAACACTGTCACGAAGACGCTCAGGACAGAAAAATATTTCGCGGGGAATCTCAGGGGATTCGAGATACGCGAGACACGGGATTACCTGAATATCGAAGACCAGGTAAGGACCATAGGCTCGTTCGGGCGGCCGGTCATCCTCGTCGACGACCTGCTTCACAAGGGGCACCGAATGGATAAGATAGATCCCCTTTTCAGGAAGCAGTGCATTGATGTGAGGAAGGTCATCGTAGGCGTGCTCACGGGGAACGCGAGGGACCGCATGCAGATGAAGGGGCGCGAGGTGGAAGACGCGTACTTCATCCCGACGATAAATATCTGGCTGAATGAGCGTGACTGCTATCCGTTCATCGGAGGCGACGGGATAGACAGCGAGGACGAGGAGAGCAGATCGTCGATAAATCTGATCATGCCGTACACGTCGTTCAATTTCGTCGGGAACGATGACAGAGAGAACACATTCAAGTATTCTATGACGTGCCTTGAGAACGCGTATGATATCCTGCGCGTCCTGGAGGAGGAATATCAGGCGAGATTCGAGAAGAAGCTGACGCTGAAGAGGCTCGGCGAGGTCATCACGTACCCGAGAAGGCCGTCTGTCGGGACGGGGCTCGGATACGATGAGAGCATGGCGCCGTCAGCCTATGTGGAAAGCGATATGAAGAGACTGAAAAGACTTAATTTAGTAAAGGAAAAGAAGAGATGAGAAGAGTAAGTGAACTGCCTGCGGAGATCGGAGTAAAGGAAGCACTGCCGCTCGACGGATGCGCGGTGCGCCTCAATGAGAAAAACAGAGTGAACATCCTTGCGCTCGGCAATGTGGGAGTGACCGCGCTGCTGGGGCTGCGGCTGCTCGGAGGAGATGTGATCTCGGAGATCGGGGTCTGCGATATCGATGAAAAGAACGCGAAACGCGTCGAGATCGAAATGGAGCAGATATCATATCCGTTCCGGGAAGTGAAGATGCCGCATGTGCGCGCGGTCAGCAAGGAGGAACTGTTCGACGGCGATTTGTTCCTGTTCTGCGCAAGTGCAGGCGTGCCGCCGGTCGGGTACGAAAAGGCCGCGGACATCAGGATGGCCCAGTTCGAGGCGAACAGAAGTATAATAGAAGAATACGCCGCGGCCGCGAGGAAAGCGGAGTACGGCGGGATGGTGTGCGTGATGAGCGATCCGGTGGATAATCTCTGCGCCGCGTTCCTTGACAGATCCGGACTTTTCCCGTGGCAGGTGCAGGGGCTCGGGCTAGGAGTGATGAATGCGCGCGCCATGTATTTTGCGGAGCGGGACGGCCGGTTCCTGTCTTATTTCAGAGACGGGCGCGTATTCGGCCCGCACGGCGAGGATCTTGTGGCCGCGAACAGCGTGAGCCGATATAACGACGCGCTGTCGGTGGAGCTTGCGCGGCTCGCATCCAACGCGAACCTCGAAGTGAGGGATCTTGGGTACAAGCCGTATATAGGTCCGGGGATATCGTCCGGCGCGCTGACCATACTTCAGATGCTGCGCGGGAAGTGGCATTACGGATCCGTTTATCTCGGAGACAGGACGCGCGGCGCGTTCCTCGGGATAAAAAACCGCATTACCGAAAACGAGATAGAATATGAGGATATCCCGATAAACGACCTCCTTTACGCGAGGATAAAACAATCGTATCTCAATCTGTGCGAACAGGACAGGGTGACGGCTGATGGATGATAATGAACTGCTGCTTATCTGCCCCCGCGGGAAAGACGATCCCGTGAGTGACAGGCTCGAGACAGTGCTCGGAGAAGCGTGCGCGCGCTCCGGCGCGCCGGTGCGGCGGATAAATAAAGTAGAAGAAGTCAGGGCGGCGGATACCCGCGGGCGGCGTCTTATTTTCGCTGTCGCTCTTTCCGGGGCGGGCGTGAATTTCGAGACGTACAGACTGCTGGAGTATTTCCGCAGCGTTCCGGACTGTCTTGAAGGCAGCGTCGGCGGAGTAGTTATAGACGGAAAGGGAGAGCTTTTCACCAAGGAACTCGCGCGGCGCCTGCTGTTTTCCGCGAACATGGCGGGATGCACGTTCCCCGGAAAACCGCTCGTGGAAGCGACGGGGGAACTGAAGAACTTCTTCGTGCTGAGCGGGGTGTATAAAAAGGAACCGTTCGAGGTGTACAAGAATCAGGTCGCCGCATTGTTCGAAAAGGTGCGCTGCTTCGAGTTCCCGGACGGCCGGAAGAAGCTGAACCTGCTCGCGCTCCACGCGAGCTCGAGGGTCACGTCGAACACTCTTCTCCTCTGGGATAAGATAAAGGAAAATATCGGCGGCCGCGCCGACATCAGCGAGATATCTCTCCGGAACGGCGAGCTCGCTGACTGCAGCGGCTGCCCCTATCAGCAGTGCCTGCATTTCGGGGAAAAGGACGACTGCTTCTACGGCGGGATAATGGTCGAAAAAGTATATCCCGCAGTCCTCGCGTGCGACGCACTGCTGCTCATATGCCCGAACTACAATGACGCCGTGAGCGCGAATATCACCGCGTTCATAAACCGCCTGACCGCGATATTCAGGACGCACGATTTTTCATCGAAGCGGATCTACGCGATCGTCGTGTCCGGCTACAGCGGCGGCGATATCGTCGCGGAGCAGGTGCTCGGGGCAATGAGCTGCAATAAGAATTTCATCCTGCCGGGGCGTTTCGCGATAATAGAAACGGCGAACGACCCGAAGAGCATCCTCGCCGTAAAAGATATCGACGCGAAGGCTCTGGCGTTCGCCGAAAACATACGCTGATCCTTTCTAGAGACAGCCTCCCGGAGTGAGACAGTCAAGACACATGGCGCACTGGCACGCGTCGCAGAGCATCTGTCTGTTCTGATCGTACCCGCCCGCGTACGCCTGGTTCCTGTACATCGGCCCGGCGGCGTTCATCTGATACAGTGCCTGCCGGTATTCCTGATCGTTCGGGGCCATATTGCTGGCCTGCTGGATCTTAGATCTCGCGTCGTCGTAATATCCGCGCTTATATGAGATCATGCCCGACAGGAAGATCCATTCCGCGTTCCTCGTCGGGATATTGTTCAGCTTTGCTTCCGCGGCGGCGAGATTGTTCATGTCGATGTCGCGCCTGATGTCCTGGAACACCGGCGAACCCTTCGCAGTGTAATTATTGTAGTTCCCGGAGCTGCCGCTGCCGGAGCCGCCGTTTTTCATGAGCATATCGTACGCTTCATTCACGTCGCGCAGCTTTTCCGCCGCGAGATCCGCGAGCGGATTGTTCTGATATTTGTCCGGGTGATATTTTTTCACGAGCTCTCTGTATGCTCTCTTTATTTCTTCTTCCGAAGCGCCCGGTCTTATTCCGAGTGTTTCATATGGATCTGTTACCATCTTTTTTCCCTTCCCGGCCGCGGAGGACATTGTCCGTGCTCCTCAGCAGGCCCATTTTCACTATGTTATCTATTATACCGACATTGGTCCCGATATCAAGAAGATCGAGGGCGCCGCTCATTTCTCTGCATAAAATGAGCAGATTGCGCTCCATGTCATCCCGGATCCTCTGCCGGAACATCCGCGGTGTTTCCTTCGCCGGGTCATATCCGTATCTCAGGACGAACGGGTTGTAGTTCCCCTTTTCTATATCCTGCTCCAGATCGTCCGCCGCGTCGGCAAGGTAGATCCACTTCCCGAGATGGAGCGCGAACCTCCGGAGTACCCGCTTCCGGCTTTCGCCTATATCACGGATACCGTGCATGATCACCGATACGAGTATCCTGCCGAAGCAGTCCGATGTCGCGTCGATACTCGGCGATGCTTCTTTTTCAAGCAATGCGAGTTCCCCGAGAAGAGTTTTTATTTCTTCCGTGAGTTCCGGCCGGCGCGACCGGGCCCTCCTGAAAGGGACAGCCAGCATTGATGCGGCCGCGACGGTCTTCGGCGACGGTTCGTCCTTCGCGTCGTCGAGCGCGCTGTAACGCGCGAGGATCATCATGACGTCGGCCGCGTATTCCACAGAGAGGCTGTAGATCACGGGTTTCTTCGCTATGTGGTGTACGGCGCAGTGCTCGGGGACCGGCATGCTGCGCTCCCCCGAAACGCCGTCTATGACCGCCGCGAGGAACGCGGCGTCGTAACTCAGCGCCGCGCGCGAAAACTGGCCGCACTGCCTGCCGACGGCCTTGCAGATCCCGCAGTAATACCCCTGGTACACTTCGAGATCCTTCATCTTCATTTCGGGTTTTTCACATATCACATATCCAAGCATTTTTAGTTCCTGAATTAATATATCATAAAATCCCAAACTTTCTACAAACATATTGACATGCAGTGCAAAAGAATATATATTGTATACTAACATACAATATTACCGTTTTGGGGGAGAAAAGCCATGGGAAAAACACTCGCATATAAGATCCTCGGCGATCACCTTGTGAAAGGCGAGCTCGTGCCGGGAACGGAGATCACGATCAGGATCGATCAGACACTTACGCAGGATTCCACGGGAACGATGGTGTACCTGCAGCTCGAGGCCATGAACATCGGGCATGTGAAGACGGAACTGTCGGTGGCGTATATCGACCATAATACGCTGCAGACCGGATTCATGAACGCCGACGACCACGCATTCATAAAGAGCGTCGCGAAGCGTCACGGCATCCTGTATTCCAAACCGGGAAACGGGATCTGCCATCAGCTCCATCTCGAGAATTACGGAAAGCCCGGGAAGACGCTTCTCGGTTCCGACAGCCATACGCCGACGGGCGGCGGCCTCGGAATGATAGCCATAGGAGCCGGAGGCCTTGATGTAGCTGTCGCGATGGCAAAAGGTACATACAGCCTCACGGTGCCGGAAGTCATAAATGTCAGACTCACCGGAAAGCTGAGACCGTGGACGTCCGCGAAGGACGTGATCCTGAAGGTACTGCAGGAACTTTCGGTGAAGGGCGGCGTCGGCAAGATCGTGGAGTACACGGGCGAGGGCGTAAGCACGCTTTCGGTCACTGACAGAGCGACGATCACGAACATGGGCGCTGAGCTCGGAGCGACGACATCCGTATTCCCAAGCGATGAAAGGACGAAGGAATATCTGACGCAGGAGGGAAGACCCGGCGACTATATCCCGCTCGCGGCTGACCCTGACGCGGTCTACGACAGCGAAATAGATATTGACCTTTCGGAAATAGTGCCGCTCGCGGCTAAGCCGCATATGCCGGACAATGTCGATACGGTCGAAAACATAGGTAAGATAAAAGTTGATCAGGTAGCGATCGGCAGCTGCACAAATTCTTCGTATGCTGATCTCATGAGAGTCGCCGCCATCCTGAAGGGGCATAAAGTGCATCCGGATGTCAGCCTCGTCATCTCCCCGGGAAGCTCGCGCATCACGGAAAAGCTGGCGAAGAACGGCGCGATGGCGGATCTGATCGCGGCGGGAGCCAGGATCATAGAGAATGCGTGCGGACCGTGCATCGGCATGGGCCAGTCGCCGAAATCAGGCGCCGTGTCGCTCAGAACGTTCAACAGGAACTTCAAGGGCAGGAGCGGCACGCTTGACGCTGATATCTATCTCGTCAGCCCTGAGACCGCGGCGATATCTGCTATCGAAGGCGTGCTCACCGACGGCAGAGGCTCCGGCATTGATATACCGGAGATCGAAATGCCGGTATTCGAGATAAACGACAGCTTCATGATATACCCCGAAGGGACGAACACGAAGAACACGGAAGTGGAGATGGGACCAAACATCAAGCCGTTCCCGCTGAACAAGCCGCTGAAAGGCGACGTGGAGGCGGAAGTATGTCTGCACCCGGGCGACAATATCACGACGGACGACATCATGCCGTCTGACTCGCGTCTGCTCCCGTACAGATCGAACATCCCGCATCTCGCGAACTACTGCTTCGAAAAGATCGACAGCGGGTTCGCTGAGAGATGCAAGAAAGCAAAGCAATGCGTAATAGTCGGCGGCGAGAATTACGGCCAGGGTTCGTCGAGAGAACACGCCGCGCTCGCACCGCTGTACCTCGGCGTCAGATTCGTGATAGCAAAATCCTTCGCGAGGATCCACCGCTCTAATCTCATAAACAGCGGGATCATCCCGCTCGTGTTCGAGGACGCGGCCGATTACGACGATATCGACGTTGGGCAGAAGCTTCTCATAGAGAATGCGCCTGAGCAGGTGAAGACGGACGAAGTGACGGTGAAAAACGTGACGACCGGCAAGTCGTTCAGGACGAAGGCGAACCTTTCGGATCTTGAACTGAAAATGATCCTCGCCGGCGGAAAAATAAATTATCTGAACTCGATCGATTAAGGAGACGGATATGGCAGACGATTACAGAAAAAGAATCGAAGAAATAGTGGAAAAGCAGCTCGCGCGCGTCGAGAGAATGAAAAAGGACAAAGAGTTCGACGACTTCCAGTCGCTTGATAAGATCGTTATCGGGCTCATCGGCGGCGACGGCATCGGCCCGCTTATCATGGAGCCGACCCGCGACCTGCTGTCAAGGCTGCTCGCGGACGAGATCGCGGCCGGGAAAGTCGAACTCAGGACGATCGACGGACTTACGATCGAAAACAGATCTGCGGCCGGAAAAGCTGTGCCGGATGATGTAATGAAGGAAATCAAGGCCTGCAATGTCCTGCTCAAGGGTCCGACGACCACGCCGCGCAAGGGCGACAAATGGGGAAATATAGAGAGCGCGAACGTAGCGCTCAGGAAAGAGCTCGACCTTTTCGCGAACGTCCGCCCCGTTGCGATCCCCGAAGAGGGCATAGACTGGACGTTCTTCAGAGAGAATACTGAATGTCTCTACGCTCTCGGAAGTGAAGGCGTGGACATCACTGACGACCTCGCGCTCGATTTCAGAGTGATCACGACGCAGGGCACGGAGCGTATAGCCCGCATGGCGTTCGAATACGCGAAGAACAACGGCAAGGACCGGGTCTCCATCGTGACGAAGGCCAATATTGTAAAGAAGACTGACGGGAAATTCCTCGAGGTCTGCCGCAGGATCGGCGAAGAATATCCCGACATTACAGTGGACGACTGGTACATAGACATCGCGACTGCGAAACTCGTGGACCCGAACAAGCGCAGCGATTTCCGCGTGTTCGTACTGCCGAATCTGTATGGCGACATCATCACAGACGAAGCGGCCCAGCTCCAGGGCGGCGTCGGCACGGCGGGATCGGCCAACATCGGACAGCATTACGCGATGTTCGAGGCCGTCCACGGCAGCGCGCCGAGGATGATCACAGAAGGACGCGCTGATTACGCGAACCCGTCCAGCATTATGCGCGCCGCCGCTATGATGCTGTCGCACATCGGTTATCAGGAGCAGTCCGACAGACTGAACGAAGCGCTCGACATCTGCCTTGATAAGGAGAAGAAAGTCGTGATAGACAGCAGGGGACGCGGCGCGACACGCGACGAGTTCGTGGAATATCTTTATTCGAAACTGTTTTAACGGAGTGAGAAGATGCCTATAGTAAACAGAAGCCTTAACGGCGTTATATCCGAAAACGTCTCGCTTTCAACGGATCTCCTCGTGAGGCTGAAGGGAGATATACTTTCGGGCAGACTGAAAGACGGACAGAAGCTGACGGAAAAAGTCCTGTGCGAACAGTACGGCGTGAGCAGGACCCCCGTGAGAGAAGCGCTGGTGCAGCTCCAGGCCGAAGGTCTGGTCACAAACATCCCGAACCGCGGCGCGTTCGTGACTGGTCTGTCGGAGCGCGACCTCGACGATATGTATACGCTTCGGAAGATCTACGAAATGCAGGCGGTGAAATGGGCAATGGAGCGGATGACGGACGAAGAAGCCGATGAGCTCGAGGAGACATTCGAATTCATGGAATTCTACACGATGAAGCACGATGTCGACAAGATGCTGAACATCAATCTGAACTTCCATCAGATCATTTACAAGGCGTCGCATAACAGGATGCTCCGTAATCTGCTGAGCTCGTATCAGGTCTACACAAAATATGCCGCCGCACCGAAGCACGACGAGCGTTATCTCGATACGGTGCTCGAGGAGCACAGACATATCTACGAAGCCTTCAAGGCGCGTGACTCCGAGGCCGGAGAAAAGGCGATGGCGGAGCATATGGATAATTCGTATAAGAGGCATCTCATGGCACTCGGGAAATAGCATCAATGCATTGATGCAAAAGATATTAGCAAACGGAACCGCCGCGCGGCGCAAAATCCCCGCGGCGGTCTTTTATTTTCTGATCCGACGGGTCTGACCCGGCGCGGCCGGTACCGCGAGCAGTCGCAGTCTGTTTTTTGAAAAAAATCAGCGAACAGTCTTTACATCACATCATAATGATGTATACTATAACTGAACATATGAATAATTGTTCAAGTGTAGAAATGAAAGAGAGCGGAAAATGAAGAAGAGCTACAGGATCGATGTGGACTGTGCGAACTGCGCGAACAGGATGGAAGAAGCAGCGAACAAAGTGGACGGAGTGAAGGAAGCGAATGTGAATTTCATGACGCTGAAGATGAAGGTCGAGTTCGAGGAAGGCGCGGACGAGACAGAGGTCATGAAGAAAGTCAGGAAGAGCTGCCGCAGGGTCGACAGCGACGCGGAAGTATATATATGAGCCGCGCGGCGGAGGAAGAGAGATGACCCGGAAGCAGAAAAGCATGATAATAAGACTGATCGCGGCAGCGGCGATCCTTGCGGCAGTGAGGATCATTTCCGCGGCGGACGCGGAGGGCGCCGCGTTTTTCGGCGCACGGCTGTTCACGGCAGGGGGATATGCGTTCACGGCAGGAGCAGCCGCGGACACGGCCGCTTACCTTATAGCGGGTTATGATATTATATGGAAAGCCGTAAAGAACATCGCCCACGGGCAGGTGTTTGACGAAAATTTCCTGATGATGATCGCATCGGTCGGAGCGATGGCCCTGGGCGAGCGCCTTGAGGGGTGTGCGGTCATGGTGCTGTATCAGGTCGGCGAACTGTTCCAGAGCGTAGCGGTAGGAAAGAGCCGCAGGAGCATCAGCGAGCTCATGGATATCAGGCCGGATACGGCGAATGTCGAGACAGGTCCGGGAAAATGGGAAGAAGTCGACGCCGAAGATGTCCGGGTCGGAACCGTAATACTCGTAAAGCCCGGTGAGCGCATACCGATAGACGGCATTGTAAGGGAAGGAAAGTCGGCGCTCGACACGAGCGCGCTCACCGGCGAAAGCCTTCCGAGAGAAGCGGCTCCCGGCGAGACCGTGCTCAGCGGCTGCCTGAATATGTCGGGCGCGCTTAAGATAGAGACGACAGCGGCGTTCGGAGAATCCACGGCGTCGAAAATACTGGACCTTGTAGAGAATGCCGGGTCGAGGAAATCGGAGTCCGAAAAATTCATCACGAAATTCGCGAGATACTATACGCCGGCAGTGTGCGCCGGGGCGCTCGTGCTTGCTGTCCTGCCGCCTCTAATCAGAATGTACGGCATGGGGATCGCTCCGATGTGGAGCGACTGGGTGTTCAGGGCGCTCACGTTCCTCGTTATCAGCTGCCCCTGCGCCCTCGTGATCAGCATTCCGCTGAGCTTTTTCGGAGGGATCGGCGGAGCCGGCCGGCAGGGCATACTGATAAAAGGTTCGAATTTCATGGAGACGCTGTCGAATGTAACGACGATAGCATTCGACAAGACGGGCACCGTAACGAAAGGGAATTTCGAAGTGACGGATATAAGGCCTGCGGACGGCGTGAGCGAAGAGCAGCTGCTTGAATATGCTGCATACATCGAGAGCTTCTCATCACATCCGATAAGCGGCAGCCTGAGACGGGCTTACGACCGTGAAATAGATCAGTCCCGCGTGACCGGTGCCGAAGAGATCGGCGGGCACGGAGTCACCGGAAAGGTGGACGGCGTGGATACAGCCGCCGGTAATCTCAAGCTCATGCGCAGACTCGGGATCGACGCCGAAGAAAATGACGCGGTCGGCACTGTGGTGTACGTCGCGGCGGACGGAAAATTCGCGGGAAGCATTGTGATATCGGATGAGATAAAGCAGGACGCGGCGGAGGCGATGCGGAGCCTTAAGGATTCCGGCGTGAAGAGGCTCGTCATGCTGACGGGAGATAACGAAGCGGTCGCGGATGACGTCGCGGCACGGGCCGGGATAGATGAGGTGAGAGCCGAGCTGCTGCCTGCAGACAAAGTGGAAAGCGTCGAGGAACTGATACGCGGCGAGAGCGGGAAGGATAAGCTCGCATTCGTCGGCGACGGGATAAACGATGCGCCGGTGCTGTCCCGGGCGGACATCGGGATAGCGATGGGCGCGCTCGGTTCGGACGCGGCGATAGAGGCGGCGGACGTCGTGCTGATGGACGATGACCCTGTAAAAATTTCAAAGGCGATCAGGATCGCGAGGAAATGCCTGCGAATAGTAAAGCAGAATATCGTATTCGCGATCGGCGTCAAGGCCGTATGCCTCGTGCTCGGCGCGCTCGGCATTGCTAATATGTGGATGGCTATCTTTGCGGATACCGGCGTCATGATAATAGCGGTGATCAACGCCGGCCGCGCATTGATGGTGAAAAATGTTTAGGAGGGAAATATGGCGGATAAGATCAGAAAAATAGCGGAAGCGCTGCCGGACGAGGAAGTGTTGTACGATCTGGCCGAGCTGTTCAAGACGTTCGGGGATTCGACGAGGATCCGCATACTGTTCGTCCTGTTCGAGGATGAGGTATCGGTCGGGGATCTTGCCGCCGTGCTCAATATGACGGAGTCGGCGGTATCGCACCAGCTGAGGATACTGCGGCAGAACAAGCTCGTGAAGAGCAGGCGCGACGGAAAGAATGTATATTATTCGCTCGACGACGCGCATGTGAGGACGATAATAGATCAGGGACTCGAGCATGTGGAAGAAGAATAGTAATATCAATGCATTGAGCCATGAAGAAAACGGAGCCTCCGGGCTCCGTCTTTTTGTTCAGGTATATACCATGATCATGCTGATCCTGCACGGCTCGCCGTCCTCGCCGGCTTCATTCCGGTAGACGTGAGGCACGTCGGCGCGGAAACGGATCGCTTCATTGCTGCTTATCTTCCTTATATCACCGTCGATCTCCAGGGTCAGAGTACCCGCGTACATTACGATGTATTCCGTGGTGCCGGGTTCGTGAGGGTCGGCCCTGTTTACCGCGCCCGGTGCGAGTTCGATATAATAAACTTCGAAATTTTTTTCATCATCTCTGAACAGCGGGAAATTCCTGTACCTGCCGTCGTCGGATACGACCGGTTCCATGTCGGCGACGCGCACGACCGCAAGGTCTTCATCAGACTGTTCAACGATATCGGCGAACGATATGCCGAGGCCTGACGTGATCTTCCAGACCGTTGAAATCGTGGGAACCACCACGCCTCGCTCGATCTGACTAAGCATACTTTTACTGACATCGGTCATTTGAGCCAGGCGGTCGAGACTGAGGCCGCGTTCCTTTCTGATCCTTTTTAAGTTTGTTGAAACTACTCTGTTGATATGATCCAATTTTATTTCTCCTTTTTTGTGTCGGGGGTATTGACATATTGAACGTTGTGCAGTATACTACACACAGAAGACAAGAAATACAGCATATCTCCCGTTCGTTTAGTATATTGTACTATTGAACAGCGGAAAATGCAAGACCCGAAAACTTACAGTCCAAAATCAGGAAGGAAAACTTCCGTATCAAATCATTAAGGAGGATATTATCATGAGAAAGACTTATCTGGCTAAAGGCTGCGAAGGCTGCAAATTCCCGTTTACACATGCCTGCGAAGGCGGCGACACTGTTTATCTTTCCGGACAGCCGAGCATGGATCTCGTGACCAGCGAATTCATCGACGGTTCGTTTGAAGATCAGGTACGCCAGTGCTTCGCGAATCTCGACGAAGCTCTCAAGGCAGCGGGACTTACCAAAGATGATGTTGTAAAGTGCACAGTATTCCTTACGGATATGAGGAACTTCGACAAGATGAACGCCATTTACGCGGAACAGTTCAACGATCCGTTCCCGGCTCGTTCGTGCTATGCCGTTGCGGGTCTTCCTCTCGGAGCTCTCGTGGAGATCGAAATGATCGCGCATCGCGGTGAGTAATTCACAAATAAAAAGTAACGGTATCCTCTTCCGGCAGCCGCTGAATAAGCGGCGACCCGGAAGAGGATTTATCTAAAAGTACTCCCGGGCGGTGATCCGGGAAGACCAGCAAGGAGGACCACTGATATGGATGTTGTAGATAAAAGCAAGCTCACCGTCGACCTTAAGACAGTACAGGAAGCGGAGAAGAGGATCCGCCCGTATGTAAGGAAAACTCCTGTCACTCAGATAAATCTGCCGGGCGGCGAACCTGTAGTACTGAAGCTGGAAAACATGCAGAATACGAACGCGTTCAAGATTCGCGGAGCATCCAACTTCCTGCTGCAGATGACCGACGAACAGAAGAAGAACGGCGTGACCACCGGCTCGTCCGGGAACCATGCGCAGGGCGTGGCGCTCGCGGCGCAGCTTCTCGGGATAAAATGCATCGTATGCATGCCGGAACACGCACCGAAGGCGAAGGTGGAGGCGAGCCGCGCCCGCGGAGCGGAAGTTGAACTGGTACCTGGGTTCTATACGGAGGCCTGCGATGCCGCTCACGAGCATGAGCGCAAGGAAGGCATGGTATATGTGCCTGCGTTCGCCGACGAAAGGATCATTGCGGGGCAGGGCACTATCGCCCTTGAGATCCTCGAACAGGTCCCTGAATGCGGACGGATAATAACGGCCATCGGAGGCGGCGGCATGATATCCGGTATCGCGGCGGCCGCGAAGGGAATCCGCCCTGACATAAAGATAATAGGCGTTGAAGCTGAAAATGCGGCCTGCATGTATGCTTCATGGAAGGCGAAGAAGCTGCAGACGATCGAGCCTGCGGAATCGATCGCAGACGGCACGATATCCAAGGAAGTTTCGCAGCTGACGCTGGATTACTGTGAAGCATATGTAGAAGACGTAGTAACAGTCAACGAAGAAGAAATAAAGAAAGCTGTAGTGTATAACTTAGAGCACGGACGCATCGTGTCCGAAGGAGCGGGCGCGCTTCCTTTAGCGGCGCTTCTCTCGGGGAAGATCCCGGCTTCCGTAAAGGGCGACACCGTCTGCGTCGTTTCCGGAGGGAACATCGATCTTCAGATGCTGGCTCAGATCATCGAAGAACAGATTTAGACCGGACCCGGAAAGGAGGATCAGCATGGCACTTACATCAGAAAAAGTCAAGGAGCTGGCAGCTCAGGCCGGAGCGCACGGCTGCGGCATCGCTTCGATAGACAGATTCGGAGATGCTCCCGAGGGCTTTTCGCCGCTCGATGTGTTCTCCGGATGCAAGAGCGTATGCGTGGTGTTCAGGACATTCCCGCACGGGGCACTCCTGGCTGAGAACCTGATCAGTTACACACACGCGGCATACAGGATGTATGAGGAAATGGACCGTGTCCTGATGGAACTGTCCCGCCTGCTGGAACGCGAGGGAGTCCTGGCGGCGATCGTCCCGCCGGATACGCCGTATCTGTACTGGGATCCGCATGAGATGCGCGGGCAGGGAATAATCTCGCTCAAGCACGCGGCGGTGCAGGCCGGCCTCGGAATAATGGGGAGGAACACCATCCTGATCACGCCGGAATACGGGAACATGGTATACCTCGGAGCATTGCTGCTCGATACGGAGCTCGAACCGGATCCGCTGATAAAGGACTTCGGATGCCCTGAGAAATGTCATCACTGCGTCGATATATGCCCCGTGCACGCCATCCACGACGGCACGGTCGAGCAGAAGCGCTGCCGCCCGAATTCAAATTTCAAGAATGAGCGCGGCTTCGACCTTTATGCCTGCAACCGGTGCAGGGTGGAATGCCCGCTGAGGTTCGGCAGGCTCGACAGAAAGGACAGGCCGAAATTATTCAAGTCGGCAGTGATCGCAGACTCTTATAAAAAGAGCGTGAAGGACGCCGAAGAACGCAGGAAAAAATACGAAGCGATGGAGAAAGATAAATAGCGGCGATTCAGATCAATAAATCAGTAAAATCACCTGACTGACTGACAGCCGATATGATAATGTGTATATGCACAGTGTATATACGCTGTACATGTGCATTGTGCAAATGACACGTATCGCCGTTTTTCACATCTGCGCCGGGGAAGTTCAGTCATGAAGGCCTCCGGAGCGCAGGGGGAAATACGAAACAACAGAGGATGACAAAATAGTAGTGTTTCATCGCGGCGCGCGGGCGGGGCCTGTGCGCCGCACATCAGCAATTACACGGAGGAACTGATAAATGAACGAAGAAAAAGTAATGAAAACCATGGACGGGAATGAGGCGTGTGCGACAGTCGCGTATCATTTCACGGACGTAGCAGGGATCTTCCCGATCACGCCGTCCTCGCCGATGAGTGAACACGTCGACGAATGGTCGGCCGCCGGCAGAAAGAACATGTTCGGCCAGCAGGTAACGCTCGTCGAGATGCAGTCGGAAGGCGGCGCTTCAGGCGCGCTGCACGGAGTAGCCGAAGCCGGCGCCCTTGCGACGACATTCACGTCCTCGCAGGGACTTCTTCTCATGATCCCGAATCTGTATATCATGACAGGCCACAGGATGCCTGCCGTTTTCCATATCGCGGCGCGTTCTGTCGCTCAGCACGCGAACAACATTTTCGGAGATCATCAGGACGTTATGAGCTGCCGCGCGACCGGCGCCACGATGTTCTGCACTTCGAGCGTCCAGGAGGTCATGGACCTTACCGCGGTCGCTCACCTTACCACTATAAAGACAAGGATACCTTTCATGCACTTCTTCGACGGTTTCCGCACGTCGCATGAGATCCAGAAAATAGAGATGATAGATCTCGACAAGGTCGCGGCATTGATGGATCAGGACAAGCTCGAAGAGTTCCACAATATAGCGATGAACCCGGAGCACCCGCTGCAGAGGACGACAGTCCAGGGCCCGGATGTCTATTATCAGCATCTCGAAGCGAACAATACGATATATAACGAGACGTCCGGAATAGTCGAGGACTATCTGCAGGAAATCAACAAGATCACGGGACGCGACTATCACATTTTCAACTATTACGGAGCGGACGACGCAGACCGCGTGATCGTCATGATGGGATCCGCGTGCGAGGCGGCGAAGGAAGTCGTGGACTATCTGAACGCCCGCGGCGAGAAGACGGGACTTCTCCAGATACATCTCTATCGTCCGTTCGATATGGAATACTTCCTTAATGCAATGCCGAAGACCGTCAAGAAGGTCACGGCCATGGACCGTTCGCGTGAGCCGGGCGCCATCGCCGGAGCGGTATATCTTGACGTCGCGGCGTGCTACGCGAATGACAGCAATGCACCGCAGCTGTTCGGAGGCCGCTACGGACTCGCGTCAAAGGATGTTACTCCTGCACAGATCAAGGCTGTTTATGACAACATGAAGGATCCCGACGGGAAGCAGTTCTTCACGATCGGCGTTATCGACGATGTCACGCACCTCTCTCTCGACGTGCATGAACCTCTCGTTACGGCGCAGGATGACATGGTAAGCTGCAAGTTCTGGGGCCTCGGCTCGGACGGAACAGTCGGAGCGAACAAGAGCTCGGCGAAGATCATCGGCGACCACGCCGGGATGTACACGCAGGCATATTTCGAATATGACTCGAAGAAATCATACGGCATCACGAAGTCGCATGTGCGCTTCAGCAAATCGCCGATCCGCTCGACATACCTCATCAAGGCGGCGGATTTCCTGGCCTGCCACAGCGAATCATACATCAATCATTATGACATGATCCACGAAGTCAAGGACGGAGGAACGTTCCTGCTGAACACATCGTGGAAGGGCGAGACGCTAGAGAAGAACCTGCCGAACGACGTCAAGCGCTATATCGCGGAACACAATATCAATTTCTATACAGTAGACGCCGGAAAGATCGCTCAGGATCTCGGGCTCGGCAGCCACACGAACCTGATACTCCAGGCTGCGTTCTTCAAGATCGTCAATATCCTTCCGATAGAGGATGCGGTCCGCTACATGAAGGAATCGGCGGAGAAGACTTACAGAGCGAAGGGCGAGAAGGTCGTGAACATGAACAAGGCCGCGGTAGACGCCGGCGTGAACAGCCCGGTCAAGATCGACGTGCCTGATTCGTGGAAGAATCTGACCGACGACAGCACGATCGACGAGAGCCTGCCGAAGGCCGTAAGAGAAATCGTTATCCCGTGCAATCGTCAGCGCGGCGATGACCTTCCGGTCTCAGTGTTCATGGATCATCAGGACGGTACATATGAACTCGGCACATCGAAGTATGACAAGCGCGGTATCGCGAGGGCTCTGCCTTCGTGGGATCCCGACAAGTGTCTCCAGTGCAACCAGTGCACATATGTATGTCCTCACGCGGCGATCCGCGCTTATCTCGTGAACGACGAAGAAGCTGCGAATGCTCCTGAAGGATTCGAGATGGCCGAAGCGAAGGGCGCGAAGGAATACAAATACCGTCTCCAGGTCTCGACCATGGACTGCACGGGCTGCGGAAGCTGCGCGGCATCCTGCCTCGCGAAGGACAAGGCTCTCACCATGAAGCCTGTTGACGAAAGCATGTACGACGAGACGAACTGGAACTACGCATTGTCATTGTCGAACAAGCCGGGCGTATTCGACCGCAGGACGATAAAGGGCAGCCAGTTCTATGAGCCGCTCGTGGAGTTCTCGGGAGCCTGCGCGGGATGCGGCGAAACGCCGTACGCGAAGCTCATCACACAGCTTTACGGCGAAAAGACTTACTGGATAAACGGAGTCGGATGCTCGCTCGCATGGGCAGGCGCGTTCCCGTCGCTGCCTTACACGAAGAACAAGGAAGGCAGAGGCCCTGCGTTCTACGGCACACTGTTCGAAGATCAGGCTGAAAACGGACTCGGCATGGTGCTCGCGGTCAAGCAGCGCAGGAACTGCATAAAGATGCAGGCTGAAAATCTGCTCGGACTCGTGGGCGGAAGCGGCCTTGCATCGGCGATACAGACATGGCTCGATTCGTTCGACGATCTGGATAAGAACGACGAAGACTCGAAGGCGCTCGTAAAGGCGCTGGAGAAGGCAGATGACCTCTCGGGAGAGGCAAAATCGCTCCGCGACGTCATGCTGCTCCATAAAGACCAGCTTTCCAAGAAAGTCATCTGGCTGTTCGGAGGCGACGGCTGGGCATATGATATCGGTTACGGCGGCCTCGATCACGTCATCGCATCGGGCGAAGACTTCAATGTTATGGTCGTGGATACGGAAGTCTATTCCAACACGGGCGGCCAGTCCTCGAAGGGCACGCCGATCGGAGCTTCGGCTAAATTCGCCGACGGCGGCAAGCGCACTCCGAAAAAGGATCTCGGACGTCTCATGATGACGTATCCGGATGTGTATGTTGCATCTGTCGCGATGGGCGCGAATCCGAACCAGCTGATGAAGGCCGTTACCGAGGCAGTAGAGCATAAGGGACCTTCCATCGTTATCGCATACGCGCCGTGCATCAACCACGGCATCAAGGCCGGCATGGCGAATGTCCAGGCCGAGATGAAGAAGGCTGTCGACTGCGGTCTCTGGCCGCTGTACAGGTACAATCCCGACAAGGACGAAAAGCCGTTCTCGCTGGATTACAAGAAGCCTTCGATACCGGTCAGCGATTTCTTCGACGGCGAAGTGCGTTACTCCGGACTCAGGATCAAATATCCTGAAGCGGCAGATAAGCTGTTCGCGGAGGCGCAGCGCGAGGCTGACGAGCGCTACAGAATATACCGCCGTCTGGAGCGGAGCTATAACGAGCCGTTTGAGGAGGACTGATCCCGTCAGCGGATATGATCAGAACCAATAGCATTTAGAGAAGAAGGGCAGGAGCTTCAGCGCTTCTGCCCTTTTGAAAAAATAAGCAAAACCATTTGACATGCTGTCCGGCGGCATGGTAATATGTATATACACAGTGTATATACACAGTATGTATGCTGCACAGGAAACTATTATCGTCTTAAACGTAATGCATCAACACTGCCGACGTTCAGCATGTCAAAGATCAGAGGTCATCGAAAGGAGACAATGCGATGAAAAAAGAGCAATTGGACCAGATAGCGCAGAAACTTTGGGATGCTGAAAACGGAGCGTACCAGTTCCCGAAATTCAGCGAGGACTATCCTGACATGACAGTTGAGGACGCGTACAACATCCAGCTGAATATCATCCGGAAAAAATACGATCGCGGTGAGAAGCTGGTCGGGATGAAGATCGGTCTTACAAGTTCAGGCATGCAGAACCTGCTGGGCGTCTTCACTCCGGACTACGGACATCTTACCGACAGGATGCTAGTGATCGAAGGGCAGCCGTGCAAATTCGATGAACTGATCCAGCCGAAGGTCGAGGGCGAGCTGGCATTTGTGCTGGACAGGGATCTGACGGGACCTTCAGTAACGGTAGCGGATGTCTTCAATGCAACAAGCTATATCGTTCCTGCCATCGAAATCGTAGACTCAAGACTGACAGACTGGGATATCAATTACTTCGATACGGTCGCGGACAACGGATCTTCGGCAAGGTTCGTCGCGGGAAGCAGGATGCTGAGACCGGAGAACGTCGACATGAGAACGACCGGAATGGTCATGGAGAGGAACGGAGCGCTTGTGAGCTCGGGAGCCGCGGCGGAAGTCTGGGGAAACCCTGCGGCGGCGGTGGCATGGCTCGCGAACAGCATCTATGAATTCGGCATTTCCCTCAAAGCGGGGCAGATCATCCTTGCGGGTGCATTCACGGCGGCAGTCGAAGCGCATAAAGGCGATAACTTCAATATCACTTTCGGCAGCGGTCTGGGAAGCGTCGGAGTCAGATTCGAATAAGGCTTAACAGGCGCCGGGCATTGCTGCATCTGTCAAGGAGGAAAAAATGGCGATCAGCGAAAAAGAATTCAGTCAGTTAGGTTACACCACGCAGCTGCTGCACAGCGGAACGGTAAGGGACACCGGATTCGATTCCATGAATATCCCTATCTATCAGACGTCGAACTTCCGGCTCGGAACGGCGGAAAACGGCGGAGCACTCTTCGCGGGCGAAAAGGAAGGATATACATACACAACGTTCGGAAATCCCACGGTGCGTCTGCTGGAAGAAAAAATCGCCGCTCTCGAACACGCGGATGACGCGGTATGCACGGGATCCGGAATGGCGGCCATCGCGACGACACTGTGGTGCACAGCGTCGGCGGGAAAACATATCGTGGCCGACACGACGCTCTTCGGCGATTCGTTCGGACTTTTGAAGAACGTGTTCGACGCGAGATACGGGATCGATGTGGACTTCGTCGACTTCAACGATCCCGACGCACTGAAGTCGGCTCTGAGAGACAATACGTGCTGCGTGTATTTCGAATCACCTTCAAACCCGACGATGAAGATCGTTGATATAAAGAAGGTCAGCGACCTGGTACACGGATTTAATTCTGATATTAAGGTGATCATCGACAATACGTTCGCAACGCCGTATCTGCAGCAGCCGCTCGACCTCGGAGCGGACGTCGTTGTCCATTCGACGACGAAATATCTGAACGGCCACGGCGATGTCATCGGCGGAGCTATCTGCACGAACGACGCGGACTGGATGCAGTACGTGCGCACGATAGGCATGACGGCTCTGAACGGAGGTCAGCTCGACCCGTTCGCCGCGTTCCTGATCATACGCGGACTCAAGACGTTCAGCCTCAGGATGGAGCGCCACTGCGCGAATGCGCGGAGGGTCGCCGAATATCTCGATAATGAACCGAAATGCAAAAAGGTCTATTTCCCGGGCCTCAAGACGCATCCTAATCACGATGTCGCTGCAAGGCAGATGAAGGATTTCGGCGGCATGATCTCGTTTGAGCTGTATAAGCGCGAGGACGGGCCGAAGCTGCTGGATAATCTGAAAGTTCTCCCGGTGGCCATAAGTCTCGGCGACGTGGAAACGCTGCTCGAGCAGCCTGCGACGATGACGCATAAAGCCTATACGAAGGAGGCGCTTGAAGAGGCGGGGATCCCGGAGGGACTCGTCAGGATGTCAGTAGGCCTCGAGGATGTGGAGGACATTATCGGGGATCTTCAGCAGGCATTTGAAAAAGTATGACAGTGATGCCGCACATTGCCGGCAAAATAATATATAATGCAGGACAAGGAGGAATTTATCATGGTAAAGACAATCGTAACAGACAAGGCACCGCAGCCGATCGGACCGTATACTGAAGGAAAAGATCTCGGCGATACTGTATATCTGGCCGGACAGGGCGGCTTCGACCCGGCGACCGGCAAGGTCGTTGAGGGCGGCGTGCAGGCCGAATGCGAGCAGTGCTGCAAGAACGTTGAGGCACTTCTGAAGGAAGTCGGACTCGGACTCGAAGACGTAGTTGAGAACACCTGCTTCCTGGTAGATATGAATGACTTCGAGGCTTTCAATGAAGTTTACGCGAAGTACTTCACCAGCAAACCTGCGAGAACATGCATTGCTGTAAGAGAGCTGCCGGCAGGCATCAAGTGCGAGATCAAGTCGATCGCTTATCGTTCGAAGTAAGCCCGGATCAGAAACTGATACCGAGGAAATCTATAAGAAAACCGAAGGCAACGCCGGCGAGCAGCAGCGCGCCGGTGATCCGGAGGTTTTCTTTTGTATTGCGGTTCGTTCTGAACAGCACGAGCAGTCCCACGCCGGCGGAGACGAGCAGGCCGCTCATCATCTGTCCGGGCGTCATGATGCCCTTGATGTAGAGCTCCGTGATCGCGACGGACGCCGCGCAGTTCGGTATGAGTCCGACAATGCCGGATACGATCACGCCGAGCAGGGAGCTCCCCGCCATCCACGATCCGAGTGTGTCCGCGCCGATGAAGTGCATCGCGAGAGCGATCGCGACGGAAATGATATAAATGAACAGTGTGATTTTTCCCGTATGGATGAGCGCGGATCTCAGGATGCTGCCTTCCTCGCAGCGGCAGTTGTCCATTTCGCAGAGATCGTGTATGTGCTTCACCGGTCTGTCCTTGCGGAACCTGCGGATGAGGAAATCCAGCGCGAATCCGCATATGAGCCCGATGACGATCTTCGCTCCGAGGATCTTCGCGATGGTCCCGCCCGGGACGGCTTCGGAGATGAAGATCGGGAGCATCTCGTCGGAAGTCGAGAGGAATATCGCGACTATCGTCCCGACGGAGATGAGGCCGCCCGAGAACAGGTTCGCCGCGGCGGCGGAAAAACCGCACTGAGGCACCGCGCCGAGCAGCGACCCGAGCGCCGGTCCGAACTTCCCGGCTCTTTCCACGGCCGCGACCGTTTTTTCGCCGGCCCTGTCTTCGAGGTATTCCATAAAAAGGTACGTCAAAAACAGGAACGGTATCAGTTTCAGGGTATCTATCGTCGCGTCAATTACCGCTCCGGTCATTTCACACCTCTTTTCAGGCACAGATCATTTACGCAGCAGCGCCCGCATTCCGGGTCCCTCGCGCGGCAGCAGTTCCTGCCGTGGTAAATGATCTCATGGTGAGATTCCGTCCATCTGTCCTCCGGCAGTATGCGCCTGAGGTCGGCCTCCGTATCCGCGACATTGTCCGACGCCGCGAGCCCGATCCTGTTCGAGACGCGGAACACGTGCGTGTCCACGGCGATGCGCTGATGTCCGAATCCGTCGGCCATGACGACGTTTGCGGTCTTCACTCCCACTCCGGGCAGCTTCTGCAGCAATGCGTCGTCCTCCGGCACTTTTCCCCCGAACTCGTCGCGCAGCATTTTCGCCTGCTCCACGATATGCCGGGATTTCTGTCTGTACATGCCGATAGTCTTTATTATCTCAGCGACATCCGCGGGGTCCGCTTCCGCGAGCGCGTAAAGGTCCGGATATTTTTCAAACAATGCCGGGCTGACTCTGTTCACGGACGCATCGGTCGTCTGCGCCGAAAGTGTGACGCAGACAAGCAGCTGCCATACGTCCCTGTGATCCAGTGAACACGCCGCCTGGGGGTATTCTTCGCGCAGCCTGTCGATGACCTCGGCCGCCTTCTGCTTCGTAAGTTTTCTCATCATTTCCTCCGCCGTTACATTATACACAGGAATCGGGAAAATTAAAACGGAACAGGACTGTTGACGCCGCTTCAATATAGAATTACAATTTTAGAAAAGGGGGAAAGGACAATGCGTTTTTACAACAATGATACTAATTACAGAAATGAGATCGGAAGGTTCTGGAACGAGAATATCAAGAAATACCGCTGGGCGGCGATCATAAGCGGCATAGTAATGGTCATTCTCGGGGTCCTCGCGTTTTTCTGGCCGATACAGACGGTGGTCATCATGGCGTATGTCATGTCAGCGTGTTTCATTGTGTTCGGGATAATGAAGATAGTCGCCTACACAAAGCTGCCGCAGTATCTCAGGACCGGACTCGTGCTGCTGAACGGCATAATTGACGTGCTGCTCGGTGTGATGCTCATATTTTCCGGGACCGGGGCCATGGTCTATACACTCGCGTTCTTCTTCGCGTTCGACCTTGTCGCAGCAGGTATAGAGGAACTCGCTATCGGCAGCAAGGTCCGCTTTTTCGGGTATACCGAATCCGGCGGCTTCACAGTCGGAGGCGTCATCAATATCGTGATCGGGACTATTCTCCTGTTCATGCCGGGCGCTTCTCTGCTCACACTCGGAATGATAACGGTTTTCTTCCTGATAACGAAGGGCATCGCCAATATCATCAACGGAGTAAAAGCCGGAGAACTGAAGGCCTGACCGGCCCCGTTCTCTGCCACTGGCAGGATCCGCCCGATCCTACTGCCGGTTCGTGCCCGCGGTCATGATCGCGTGCGGGAAGCGCTGCCGGGCGAAAAAAGTCACGGTGAAAGATGAAGAATAACAGCATCAATGCATTGATGCTTAAGCAGGCTGTCTTAATGCCGGCCGCGGCGCGCGGGGCGCCGCGGTTTTTTTGTGCCGTAGCGATAGTTTATTCTTGTCTGGATACGGAAATGTAGTATAATATTCACGATAATTTTTACTGCATGAGGGAGAACGTATATGAATCAGAAAATCATTCAGGTCCAGGAGAAGGTCCCGCTTTCGAAGGGGATCCCTCTCAGCATCCAGCACACGTTCGCGATGTTCAGCGCGTCGGTGCTCGTACCTTACATCCTCGGGATAAGTCCTGCTATCGCCCTTCTTATGAACGGCATCGGCACACTTATCTTTATTTTTGTGACCAAAGGAAAGTCGCCGGCCTATCTCGGGTCCAGCTTCGCTTTCATTTCACCGGCATTGCTGGTCATCAACAATCCTCAGCTCGGATATCAATACGCACTCGGTGGTTTCGTGGTTACCGGGTGCATATTTATGGTTGTCGCGGTCATTATCAAGTTCGCCGGCGTGCACTGGATCGATGTGGTCCTTCCGCCCGCGGCGATGGGCCCGATAGTTGCACTCATCGGTCTTGAACTTGCGGGGAACGCGGCCCAGAACGGAGGCATCGTGGCGCCGTCCGGCGTGGATCCCTCCAGTTTCCATATCAATCCAAAATTCGCGGCGGTATTCGTGATCACGCTGCTTATAGCGGTATTCGGCCAGGTCCTGTTCAGAGGATTCGCGTCCGCCATTTCGATCCTTATAGCTATCTGCGCCGGGTATGTGCTCGCGCTCTGCTTCGGGATCGTTGATTTCACGGCGCTCCATGAACAGACATGGCTCGCGCTCCCGAATTTCCTCACTCCGAAGTTCAGCCCTCAGGCGATCGCGATAATAATCCCCGCGTCGCTTGTTGTCATATCGGAACACATAGGCCATCAGGTAGTCACGTCCGAGATCGTCGGCAAAAACCTGCTCGAGGATCCCGGACTTCACAGGACGCTGTTCTCGGACGGTATCTCGACGGCGCTGTCCGGACTCTGCGGTTCCGTCCCGACAACGACGTACGGCGAAAACATCGGCGTCATGGCAATCACGAAGGTCTACAGCGTATGGGTCATCGGAGGAGCCGCGGTATTTTCGATCATCCTTTCGTTCATCGGAAAGGCTTCCGGTCTCATCCAGACGATACCATCCCCCGTAATGGGCGGCGTTAGCTTCCTGCTTTACGGCATGATCGCGGCATCCGGCATCCGTCTGATCGTCGATGAAAAGGTCGACTACTCAAGGCCGCGCAATCTCGCGCTCACATCCGTAGTGTTCATCACGGGACTGTCGGGCGCGTATATCCAGATCGGCGAAGTCAAGCTGACGGGCATGTGCCTCGCGACGATCGTCGGGATGCTGCTCGGGCTCGTGTTCTACCTGCTCGACAGGGCGCATCTCACGAACGACTACGAGGAACAGGAAGATCCGCAGCCGGCACAGGAGTGAAGATCTGAAATGCATAGATGACGAAATCGCCTCCGAGGGGGGCGATTTTTTATGCGGCCGATGCATCAATGCCGGGGAGCTCCGGATCGGGGCTGGTCCGGCGTCGGAGGCCGGCGGAGCGGGCATCGGGCATTCCGGGCGCGCAGCATTGATGGGAGAGCAGGGCAAGGCGCATCGGCGGCTGACCGGACGAGGACAGCCCCGCGGCAGGCAGACCGGCCCGGATGCTGATTTCAGAGGGATGCGGGCCCCGTCATGGGCGGACAGCCGCGGTACGGGGGCGGCGGCTGCCGTTTCCGGGGGGATCTGGATCTGATCATGGTCGGGTGGAGGCTGTTTTCACAGGAATTTGGATCTGAATATGGTCGGATGGAGGCTGTTTTCACAGGAATGAGCAAAAATGGTGGGGTATTTTGCTATATGAAAATAACCCCACATAAATTCCAACGTTTATGAGGCATTGATCCTGCGAAAAACATGATTTCCCGAAAATCCGGCCGAGTCAATGCCTGAAACCCACCAAAAAAGGTGGGGAGATTTCGTATATAGAAATTCCCCCACCATTTTTACTCATTCTCCAGAAAATGGAAGCCCGCAAAGCCGCAGGCGCCGCCCTGATCCCGCCGAATCAATGCAAAATCCCACTTCAAAGCCCTGTTCCGACTTCGAAATTCCGGAGCGCCCCGGCCGAAATCCAGGAATGAGCATTTCAGGTGGGGTATTTTGAAATAGTGAAATTTCCCCACATAAATTCCAACGTTTATGAGGCATTGATCCCGCGAAAAACATGATTTTCCGAAAATCCTGCCGGATCAATGCCTGAAACCCACCAAAAAAGGTGGGGAGATTTGAAATATAGAAATTACCCCACCATTTTTGCTCATTTTTGCTCCGGGACCTTCGGATCCTGCACTGAAATCGCCCGGTCCGCCCGAACCCGGGTCCCCGGACCATCCGGCCAGCCTGGGACCGCATCGCCCGGACCGCCCCGTCCGGACCACCCAGGCGCCGGTCCGCCCGCACCCTCAGCCGTTTCTCGCTTCTTCGAGATAGTTGTAGAACGTGAACTTGGATATTCCGAGCAGTTCGCAGAGCTCCACGCCGGATTTCTGGATCTGGAAGATGCCGTGCGCGTCCAGGAATCTTATCAGTTCTATTCTCTGGCTTTTGTTCATCTGATCGGGGGCCGCGCCGATCTGGCGGATCCCTTCGCTGATCAGCTGCTCCATCAGATCGTGGATCGATGTATTAATATTTTCGTTCCTGTTTCCGGAGTCGGATTCCAGAGGCGCCGACTCGAAATAACGGGATTCGGACATTGATGCGACCGCCTTTTCGAGAGACATGATATCGGTGATGTCCTGATTGATGCACATCGCGAACACCAGGGCGCCGTCTTCATCGCAGTAGTTCGCCGTGGTCGATCTGATCGTGCGCCCGTCAGTCGTTGTTGAGATCTGCCGGCGGTGCGTATCGTTGAGTTTGTTCAGTTCCAGATCCTTCAGGAACTGACGCCGGGGACCGTCGCCGACTTTGCGTCCTGTCACGTGACCGTTCACGATATACCTGACAGTATGATTTATGTCGTCGCGGAAATCGTGGACCACGACTTCGGTGTTCGGACCGAACTGCATTGCGATACAGTCCGCCGCCGTTTTCAGTATCTCAAGAATATCTTCCATCTCAGTTTCCTCCGCTTTCGTTTTATGCATTGATTATACCATAGCATGAAAAGGGAAATAAAACAAAAAGTTAGAAAACCAGAAAAAATGTTTGACATTTGTGATCCGGTGATATATGCTTGAATTGTCGGAAGGAGGGCGGTGCGATATGGAACGTATTTTTACGGAGATTTTACAGGAAAAGGACAATTTCATATTTGTCGGCGAAGCCGGGAGCGGAAAGACAGAGATAGCGGTGAACTTCGCACTGGCATTGCTGCCGCTCACTGACAGAGAGATACACTTCTTCGACATGGATCAGACGAAGCCGCTTTTCCGTTCGAGGGATGTGCGGGACATGCTCGGGGAAAAGGGGATCATTTTCCACTATGAAGAGCAGTTCGCGGACGCGCCGACGATGGTCGGCGGAGTGAACGAGACGCTGGCGGATCCCGGCCGCATCGCGATCCTGGACGTCGGCGGGAACGACACGGGGTCGAGGCTTATAGGCGGGTTCTCGGGATGGGCGAACGCCCCGCGGACGATGACGTATTTCGTCATAAATTCCTACAGGCCATGGTCGCAGGATATCGGCCAGATAGACGTGACGCTGACGGCGGTGCTGAACGCCGCGAGGATAAGGCTCGACAATACGGCTGTAATAAGCAATCCGAATGTCGGGCGCACGACGACGGCGGAAGAGGCTGCAGAAGGCGAAAAAAAGACGGAATCAATGCTGAGCGGCCTGCTGGATATCAGTTTTGCATGCGCGAGGAAAGAGATCGCCGGCGAAGTCGCGGAGAAGACCGGGAAACCGGTGTTCCCGCTCGATATATATATGAGTCATGAATGGGACTGACCCAATGAAAATAAATGTTTATCTGCATTGATGGAAAAAGGGAGGCAAGCAATGGCAAAAGGAAAGATCGAAGTCAGATCCGAAAGCTGCAAGAGCTGCGGATACTGCGTCAGGTTCTGCCCTAAGAATGTGCTGGAGCTCGGCGAAGATGTGAATTCCAAGGGTTACCGCTACGCTGTGGCGGCGAGACCGGAAGACTGTATCGGATGCGCGCAGTGCGGAGTTATTTGCCCCGATGCTGCGATAGAGGTCTGGAGAGATTAAGGAGGTAAGGACATGGCAAGAATATTTATGAAAGGCTGCGAGGCGATCGCGGAATCCGCGGTCAGAGCGGGCTGCCGTTTCTTCGCAGGTTATCCTATAACTCCGCAGAATGAGATCCCGGAGTACTTCGCGAGAAGGCTGCCGGAGGTCGGCGGAAATTTCGTTCAGGGTGAAAGTGAGATCGCATCAGTGAACATGCTGTACGGAGCGGCTCAGACAGGGACGAGGGCGATGAGCTCCTCTTCGAGCACGGGCATTTCTCTTTACAGCGAGGGCGTTTCGTTCTCGGCCGCCGCGAGAGTCCCTATCGTATACGTCAATGTTATGAGAGGCGGCCCGGGGATCGGCGCGATCCAGCCTGCTCAGCAGGATTATCTGCAGGCTACGAAGGCGTCCGGCAACGGCGGCTTCAGAATGATAGTACTGGCGCCGCACACTGTGCAGGAAGCGGTCGACATGACATATGAAGCGTTCGACCTTGCCGTGAAATACATGAACCCCGTACTCGTTCTGACGGACGGCGTCACGGGAACGATGATGGAACCTGTCGAGCTTCCGGAAATGAAGAGCGATGAAGAGGTCGCGGAGCTCAAGGCGGCGCTGAGAGATGTTTCTGTCGTCGGACACGATCCGGAGCATCAGGTCGTGGGCAAGCCCGGCAGCGTGGGACCGGGCATGGAGATCCGGAATATCGACGCGGCTGCCATGTATGAAACATGGACTCCGCGCGTCGAGGAGATCGGCACGGATGACGCCGAGATCATACTCACCGGATACGGCATCTCGGCCAGAGTGGCCAAGATCTGCGTGAGGAATCTCCGCCGCGAAGGCGTGAAGGCGGGGCTCATCCGTCCGGTAACGGTATCCCCGTTCCCGTATGAGGCCTACGCAAAGCTCGATCCGGCTCAGGTAAAAGGCGTTCTTGACGTTGAGATGTCGATACCGGCTCAGATGAGATGGGATATCGATCACGCGATCAGCAGGGACATCCCTGTCAGGGAGACACTGAGATCAGGCGGCAGGATCATGACCGCTGAGCAGGTGATGGAAGCCGCACGCGAACTCATTAAGGAGGTGCTCTGATGGAAAAGGTATATGCAAGGACTACCGGCATAAAGAAGGATTTCGTTTCGGGCTTCTGCCCGGGATGCATGCACGGTACTGTACATAAATTTATCGGAGAAGTCGCAGAGGAACTCGGCATTGCCGACAGACTCGTCCGCGCCGAAGGCGTCGGATGCTGCGGCCTCGGCCAGCTTTATATGACGTCCGATCTCACGCTCTCGCCGCACGGCAGAGCGTGCGCGATGGCGACGGGGATAAAACGTTCGAATCCCGATTCGATAGTCTACACATATCAGGGTGACGGAGACCTCGCCTCGATAGGTATCGCCGAGACGCTGCACGCCGCGAACAGAGGCGAGAACATCACAGTGATATTCATAAACAACGGTATCTACGGAATGACAGGCGGACAGATGGCGCCGACGACTCTGCTCGGTATGAAGACGACGACAACGCCTGGAGGAAGAGATCCCGAGCAGACAGGTTATCCGCTCCACGTGAGCGAACTGTTCAGCCAGCTCGTCGGTCCGTACTATATAGAGAGGACGACTCTGATCGATCCGGCTCACGCCCTGAAGACGAAAAAGGCCATAAAGAAGGCTTTTCAGAATCAGATAGACGGCAAGGGCTTCTCGATGGTCGAGATCGTGACTTCATGCCCCACGAACTGGGGACTCGATCCGATAAAGGCGCTCGATTTCCTCGAGAATAATATGCTGAAGGAATATCCGCTCGGAGTATACAGAGACAGAGACGCGGAATAGAGTAAGGAGGTACGGAATGGAAAGAAATCTTATTGCTGCCGGGTTCGGCGGACAGGGCGTAATGATGTTCGGAACACTTCTTGCTCAGGGCACTTGCGACTCTACGGATAAACATGTAACATATTTCCCGTCTTACGGCGCCGAGATGAGAGGCGGCACGGCGAACTGCTATGTCGCGATCTCCGATGAGGAGATAGGCGCTCCGGTGATGGACTCGGTCGAGGATCTCGTGATCTTCAACCAGCCGTCGCTTGAAAAGTTTATCGAAAAACTGAAGAATGGCGGCACGATGTTCATCAACAGCTCCATCGTAAAGGACACTTCCGGGAGAGACGACATCACTGTCGTGGAAGTCCCGGTCACGCAGATGTCACTTGACATGGGCAACCCGAAGGTTCTTAATATAATTATGCTCGGAGCGTATGTCGGATTCACCGGGGTGATCGAACCGCAGGTCATCAGGGACGCGATCGAGCACAAAATAGGAGCCAAGAGGCCGCAGCTCCTGCCTCTGAATTATGAGGCATTCGAGAAGGGGCTGGAAATAGGAAGAAAAGCTAAAAAATAGGAACTTTGTCCGGACCCGGAGGCGCATTAGCGCTCCCGGGTGCGGCAGTGTTCCGGGAAAGTGAGGATTACTACAATGGGAAGATACGAAGATGCCTACAGGCAGAAGCTGACGACTCCGGAAGAAGCAGTGAAAGTCGTACAGGACGGTGACTGGGTCGACTATTCTCAGGATATGATGTTCCCGATCGCGCTCGACCGCGCTCTTTCGAAGAGGGTGGGTGAACTGCACGACGTGAAACTCAGGAACGCGATCTCGAGAGTGCCGGTACAGGTCGTGGAGAACGACCCGGAACAGGAATCGTTCACGTACAATGTGTGGCACTGCTCGGGGCTCGACAGAAAGTATCTCGACAGACATATGGCATATCACACGCCGATGCTGTTCCGCGACTGCGCGGCATACTACAACAAGGGACTCGCGCCGGTAGACGTCGCGATGATCACAGTCGCGCCGATGGACAGCCACGGGAATTTCAGCTACGGCATCGTGAACTGCTGCACGCAGGCTCTCATCAATGCCGCGAAAACTGTTGTTGTAGAAGTCTGCGAAGACATGCCGGTAGTGTTCGGGCTTGCGGATGATCATATAAACATCGACGACGTTGACATTATCGTCGAGCGTGAGGAACCGCTGCCTGAATCCCCGAAGCCGACGGCTTCCGATCTGGACAAGCAGATCGCGGAGAATATCTTCCCGTATCTCGTGGACGGAATGACACTCCAGCTCGGCATCGGCGGTATGCCGAACGCGCTCGGATCTCTGATCGCGGAATCGGATCTAAAGGATCTCGCGATGCATACTGAGCTTATGAGCGACGGATATCTCGATCTTTACCTGGCAGGAAAGATCACGAACAAGAAAAAGACGCTGAACCGCAATAAAGGCGTGTTCTCCATCTGCAGCGGCACACATGATCTGTATCGGTTCCTTGATCATAATCAGGACATACTGTCCGCGCCGATGGCTTACGTAAATGACGTCCGCACTGTAGCGCAGCTCGATAATTTCATTTCGATCAACGGGTGCATCTCAGTCGACCTTTACGGGCAGGTCTGCTCGGAGACCGCGGGCACTCGTCAGATAAGCGGGACCGGCGGACAGCTCGACTTCGTGACGGGCGCGTTCATGAACCCGAACGGAAAGGCGTTCCTCGCACTGCCTTCGTCACGCGTGGACAAGAAGGGCGTGCGCCATTCCAACATCAAGGCAAAATTCACGGGCGGCGACGTGATCACTACGCCTCGTACCCAGGCCCCGTATATGGTCACGGAGTACGGAGTCGCGAACCTGTCCGGTCAGACGACCTGGCAGCGCGCCGAAGCTCTGATAAACATAGCGCATCCTGATTTCAGGGACGAACTGATAAAGGCTGCCGAAGAGCAGAGGATCTGGAGAAAGTCCAACAAGAGATAGGGTCCGGAAATAACAAAACCGGAGCGGGTATCCCGCTCCGGTTTTTTCGTTTTTTTATTTTACAGCCCGTTCTTCCGGTCTTCTTCCTCGTCGCTTCTCATGTGGCAGTGCTTATACTTCTTCCCGCTGCCGCACCAGCAGGGATCGTTCCGTCCCGGGCGCTTTTTCTTGACGACCGTTTTGGACTTCTTATATTCTCTGGCGATCTCCTTCATCCTGTCCTCGCCGAGTATCTGTTCCCACTGTTCGAGCCCGTACAGATGATCCGCGTCCGCCTTCAGCATATTGAAGAACAGGCGCTCGATGTCGAATTCGAGACTGAACTCCGAATCCTCGTCCATATCCTTTATATCGAACGGTTCCTTTACGCTCTGCTGGGCTCCGTCCAGGAATCCCATGAATATCACCGGACGTATTTCGTACTTCTCCGCGAGTTCCCCGACCCTGCCGCTCAGTACCGTTTCGCCGGCGATAAACTTATCGAGGTAATCGCTGTATATTTTCTGCTCTCCTTCGCAGTATTCCGCCCAGAATTCGTCGATGGAATCGTTCGTCTGGTTCGAGATAAGATCGTTCCATTCGCTGTACAAGCTCATATCAATGCCTCCGTCTCTTTTATTCTCCGATCAGTTTCATCTTTTTTCCGATTTCCAGGATGTCGCCCGCGCACGCGCTCCCGGTCGGCAGCGGGCCGGCGCCCTTGCCGTAGAACATCAGGTCGTCCACCGCGTTCCCGGTCAGGAAAATCGCGTTGAATTCATTGTTAACTCCTGCGAGCGGGTGGCTGTCCGGGATCTCCTCCGGCTTTACGCTGTACGAAAGATTTCCCGTTTCATCCCTTTCTGCTTCTCCGATGAGTTTTATGCGGCAGTGCCTTGCTTTCGCGTTTTCGATCATGTCTTTCGTGATGCCGGTGATGCCTTCTGTCGGGATTTCATCCGGATGCACATACTGACCGAAGCACAGCGCGATCAGTATCGACAGTTTGTTCGCGACATCTATCCCTTCGACGTCCGCTGTCGGATCCGCCTCCGCGAAGCCCTTTTCCTGGGCGTCCTTCAGGACTTCGTCGTAATCGAGTCCCTCATCCGTCATTTTTGTGAGAATGTAGTTTGTCGTCCCGTTGCAGATTCCCATCACGCGCGAGAACTCGTTCGCGCCGAGGACCGACGTTATCGCTGACAGTACCGGGATGCCGCCTCCGACGGACGCTTCGATCCTGAACTCCACATTATTCTTCCTTGCGGTCTCCGTGAGTTTATCGAAGCTGTTCGCGATGGCCGCCTTGTTCGCCGAAACGACATGCTGCCCCGCGTTCATGGCGTCAAGCATGTACTGCGTGGACGGTTCGAGCCCTCCCAGTACTTCGCAGACTATGTCGATGTCCGGATTCCCGATGATGTCTGCCGGGTCTTTCGTGAATATCTCAGCGGGCGCGCTCGTCCTTCTCGGCTTCGACGGATCGCGCACGAGCGCCCTGGCTACGGTGAAGGTGAGCCCTGTCTCACGTTCGATCTTTTTCCTGTTCATTTCAAGCGTGTCATACGTACCGGATCCGACGTTCCCGAATCCAAGCAGGCCTATTTTGATTTCCTTCATCACTGCCTCCGTTCTTTTCTGAAAAAACATAACATGAGAATTATACAATATTTCCCGCGGTTTGTCTTTGGTCAGAAAAGATTTTCTGATAAACGGGGGAAGCTCTCCCCGGCATGACCGGGAGGAAGAAACGGCCGCAGGCATTGATGCAAATAAATTGTCATTAGGCGAATCGAAAAAATTGTATATTTGATATAGCCAAAATAATCAAAATGAATGTGATTTCGCATTCTGTATATAACAAAATAATCAAATTTGGGGATTTATAAATGTGCAGTCAGGTGTTATAATCCGGGCAATGAAGAAGAAACGCTGAAGAGTTATACATGGAAGGAAGTGTGATTATGGGTAATCAACGTTTGAGAGAATTATGCGAAACAGCTCTTTTTGTCGCTCTCGTCTTTCTCGGCATTTTCATTGTCAGGATACCGGGGCCGTTCGGATATCTGCACTTCGGCGACTGCATGATAATCCTCGCCGTGATAATGCTCGGAACGAAGCGGGGCGCGTTCGCAGGAGGCGTAGGCGCCGCGATCGCCGACCTGCTGAGCGGATTCCCTGTCTGGGCGATCCCTTCGCTCGTGATAAAGGCGGCCATGGCCGTGGCGATCGGCGCGCTGCTTCATACGAATCTGCTGAAAGAGCACAGGGTCGGCAGACGAATAGCGTGCAGCTCCATCGGCGGACTCGTGCAGATGGTGCTCTATCCGCTGTTCTTCCTGTTCATGTTCGGGAAGGGAGCGATGATAGCTGATATCGCGCCGATAACACTGCAGACAGTGTTCGGGGTAGCCGCGGGAGTCGCGCTCGCCGAAGCGCTTGAGAAAACACCGCTCAGAGCAAAGATGGTGAACTGACAAACAGGAGGGAACACGAATGAAAGTATATGAAGAACAGAAAAAATTCAAAAAGATAGATGCACACAGCCATATCGGATATTTCGGCGGCTGGTGCGACGTCGGCATCACGCCGGAGGAAATGATAGAACAGATGGATGCGTATAACATTGAAAAGACTGTCATCTCCACATTCCCGGTGGATGAAAGCATCAAAGCAGTGGACAAATACCCCGACCGCCTTATAGGCGCGGCCTGGGTGGACCCGGAAAGCGAAGAGGCGGAGAGCCAGATCAGGGACGCAGTGGAAAATCACGGATTCAAGGCCATAAAACTGCACCCGCTGTTCCAGGCGTTCCGTCCGAACGATGAATGCGGTTACAGGATAGCGGAGCTGGCACGGGAGCTCGGAGTGCCGGTCATGGTCCATACCGGACATCCGCCTTATTCCCTTCCATGGAGCGTTGCCGAGCTCGCGGAGGATTTCCCGGACGTGAAGTTCTGCCTGATCCATATGGGTCACGGAAACGGCATATACATCCAGTCGGCGGTCGACATGGCGAAAAAACATCCTAACCTTTATCTTGAGACTTCCGGCATGCCCATGCACACGAAGATCAGGGATGCCTATGAAAATGTCGGCAGCGACAGGATCATGTTCGGGATGGATCTTCCGTTCCATCATCCGTCCGTCGAGATACAGAAGGGCCTTGTGAGCGGTCTGGATGACGCGGCTCTTGAAAACTATTATTACAACAACGCGAAGAAGTTCCTCGGACTGTAGCCGCTGTCTGCGGAACTGACATACGGACCGGATCAGCGCCGTGAAAATTTTCTCCCCGCACTTTATTTACGAATGGTTTTCTACTATTATAAATGCGGAAAGTGAGGAATTTTCATGGCGCTTCATATTGTACTCGTAGAACCCGAGATCCCGCCGAACACCGGGAATATAGCCCGTTCGTGCGCGATCACGAACAGTAAACTGCATCTCGTGGAGCCGCTCGGCTTCAGTATCGATGACAGGAGCCTGAGGCGGGCCGGTCTCGACTACTGGAAATATGTCGATGTGACCGTGCACGGAAGCCTGGAGGAATTCATGGCTGAATACGGCGGGCGCAGGATGTGGCTCGCCACCACGAAGGGCGGGACATATTACAATGAAGTCGAATACCGCGACGGGGACATGATCCTGCTCGGACGCGAGACCGCCGGCCTCCCGCGCGATTTTATCAGGGCGCACGAGGACAGGGCGATCAGGATCCCGATGAGCCAGGACACAAAACTCCGGTCGCTCAACCTGGCGAATTCGGCAAACATTATCATGTTCGAAGCGCTCAGGCAGCTCGGGTATCCCGGCATGGAATGACAGGCCGTACATCCCGAAATACCGTGCGAAGTATCGTCTTCCGGCATGGAATAATGCCGCGCGGTGTGTTATTATGTAAGTGACATTAAAGGCTAAGTATATCTTTTCAGACAAGAGAGGAGATCAACATGAAAATCACTGCTACAAATAAGGCGCCGGGCGCGATAGGCCCGTATTCTCAGGCTATTTCGGCTAACGGATTCCTTTTCTGCTCCGGTCAGACGGGGCTCATTCCGGAAACGGGAAAACTCCCCGAGGGCGGAGTCCAGGCGGAAGCCGAGCAGGCCTGCAGGAATGTGGGCGCGCTTCTGGAAGCGAACGGCATCGGATTCGAGGATGTAATAAAGAGCACCTGCTACCTCGCCGACATCGCGGACTTTGCCGCGTTCAATGAAGTATACGCAAAATACTTCACAGGTAAACCGGCACGTTCATGCTTTGCCGTAAAGGATCTCCCGGCGGGATGCCTCTGCGAGATCGAGGTAATAGGCGTACTGAAATAATACAGGAATATGGCGGGGGCGCCGGGGGACCGGGAGCCTCCGCTTATGCAATGCGCGGATCTACATGGAAATAAAAGCAGTGAACGAACTGAATACGGAACTGTCACAGAAAGTCACTCTTGCGCCGTCTGTCATCGGATCGCTCGAAATACTGCAGATGGGACGTCAGGAGCTGGATTCGCGTATAAAAAAAGAACTGTGCGAGAATCCCGTGCTCGAAGCGGGTGAACCGCACATTGAGGAGCAGACGGATCTGCAGGCGCTCGCGTATGAGCTCGCAGAAGAGGAAAGTTACGGAGACGGGGATGAGTCGCTGCCGGGAGGGGAGGATCCCGAACGGCGCGATTATCTTGCGCTCGCGACTGAAGGCGAAACGCTGAGGGAGAGCCTGCTGATGCAGCTCCGATTCACAGATCAGGATGCCACGTGGAAACGTATCGGCGAATATATCATCGAGACGCTCGGCGAGGACGGCATCATGAAGATGGACACCGGAGAGATAGCGGAAGCCCTCGGCATCACCGAAGATGAAGCAATGCGGGAGATAGATATCATCAGAGGATTCGATCCCGCGGGCGTATGCGCGGGGGACAGGATAGAATGCCTGCTGCTCCAGATCGAAAGATGCGAAGGCGCTGATGCCGGTGAATATGAGCAGCTGCTGCGCGGACAGGCCGACCGGATCATAAAGGGCGACCTTGACGGCGCGGCCCGGGCGATGGGAAAGACCAGGGAAGAGATCGACCGGATGATGGATTTCATCAGGACCCTTGAAACATCACCGGGGGCGGGATTCGCGTCAGAAGGCGAGATCGCCTACACGATCCCGGACGTGAGCGTAACGGGCCGGCCCGAACGGCCGGAGATCAGCGCGGTGGACGAGGGCTTTCCCGAACTCAGGATCAGCCCGTACTACAGAGAACTGCTGGACCGGGCGAAGGCAGAAGGCGAGACCGAGGTCGAGGAATACCTGAACAGCCGGATCGAGTCGGCTGCGTCGATGCTCGAAGCGATAGAAAACAGGCAGAGGATGATCACAGGACTGGCGGCGTACATTGTAAAATATCAGCGTGACTTCTTCGAAAAGGGCGTAGGATATCTGAAGCCGCTTACGATGAAGGCCGCGGCCGCGGAACTCGGCGTCTCGGTGTCCACAATAAGCCGGACGGCGAATTCCAAATACATGCAGACTGAAAAGGGAGTGTTCCCTTTCAGATATTTCTTCTCGGGAGGCGTGACCGACGCGTCGGGACGGGGCATCTCCAGCGAGAGCATAAAGGAGAGGATCCGCGGGATCGTCGAATCGGAGGATCCGGCGAAACCGCTCAGCGATCGCAGGATCGCCGACGTGCTGAATGAAGAAGGTCTTCTGATCTCAAGAAGAACAGTTGCAAAATACAGAGAGGAAGCGGGCATTGCCTCTTCTTCAAAAAGGAAAGTCAAATAACTGTAAGGAGGAAAAAACAATGGCGGTTAAAATTGGATTGAACGGTTTCGGAAGGATCAGCAGATGCCTCGTACGCCTGGCAATGGCGGATCCCGATGTCGAACTCTGCGGCATAAACTATCGTAATTCGAATTACGATTACATGAGATACATGGTGCAGTGGGATTCTACGTTCGGCAGATATCCGACGGAAGTCGGCACATATGACAAGGGCATCGTTATTGACGGCAAGGAGATCCCGGTATTCTTCGAGAACGACGCTAAGGATATCCCGTGGGGCGAATGCGGAGCGGAATACGTTATAGACGGAACGGGCGCGTATACGAGCCAGGAAAAGGCGCAGGCACATCTGGACGCGGGCGCTAAGAAGGTCGTTATCTCGGCTCCGGCGAAGGATGATACTCCTACGTTCGTAATGGGCGTGAACCAGGAAACATACAAGCCTGAATACAAGATCGTATCGAACGCGTCCTGCACGACGAACTGCCTTGCTCCTGTTTCGAAGGTAGTAAATGACAACTGGGGCATAGAGAGCGGACTCATGTCGACGATCCACGCGCTCACGGCGAAACAGCTCGTTGTCGACGGACGTTCGAACAAGGACTGGAGACGCGGCCGCTGCGGAGTGAACAACATCATCCCGACGACGACGGGCGCGGCGAAGGCTGTAGGAAAGGTCATCCCTGAACTCCAGGGCAAGATGACGGGCCTTTCGTACAGAGTGCCTCTTGCAGACGTTTCTCTCGTTGACCTCAACGTAGTTACGAAGAAGCCGACTACATATGAAGAGATCTGCGCGAAGATAAAGGAGGCTTCTGAAGGATCGATGAAGGGCGTCATCGAATACATCGACGACGAGGTCGTATCCAGTGACTTCCTCGGCGACGCGCATACGTCGATCTTCGATTCGAAGATGGGCATCCAGCTCACAGACACGATGTTCAAACTGGTTATGTTCTACGACAACGAGTTCGGTTATGCGAACAAGACGCTCGATCTCGCGAAATACATGTGCTCGGTAGATAATAAGTAAGGTGAACGGAGTCTGAAATGAAGAAAACAGTCAGAGACATAGAAGTCGGCGGGAAAAAGTGCCTCGTCAGATGCGATTTTAACGTGCCGATGGGCGACGGGGCGATACGTGACGATACGCGTATAAGAGCGGCAATGCCGACGATACAGTATCTTAAGGATCACGGCGCGAAGGTCATCCTCATGTCGCATATGGGGCGTCCGAAGGGCGAGCCGAAACCGGAATTCACGCTCGCGCCGGTGGCGGAGCGACTCTCTGAGCTGCTCGGCTGCGATGTAAAATTCGCACAGTCCGACAGAGTTGTTGACGACAGCGTGAAGGCGGCGGTCAGCGCGATGAAGGACGGCGATATAATTCTTCTTGAAAACACGCGCTACAGAGCCGAGGAAACGAAAAACGACCCGGCGTTCACAAAGGAACTCGCCTCGCTCGGGGAGATCTTCGTGAATGACGCATTCGGTACCGCGCACAGAGCGCACTGCTCGACGGCGGGACTTGCGGACTTCATGCCCGCGGTATCGGGATTCCTGATCGAGAAGGAAATCAGATATCTCGACGAGGCGGTCAACGATCCGAAGCGCCCGTTCGTGGCGATACTCGGCGGCGCGAAGGTCGCGGACAAGATCCCGATGATAAGGAATCTGCTCCCGAAAGTCGATTCCCTCCTTATAGGCGGGGGCATGGCGTATACGTTCCTCAGGGGACAGGGTTATGAAATAGGTACGTCGCTCCTCGATAAGGAAAGCGTGGATCTCACGGCCGAACTGATGAAAAAGGCCGCGGATATGGGTAAGCAGATCCTGCTTCCGGTGGACGCTGTGGTCGCGAAGGAATTCGATAACGACGCCGAGCGCAGGACCGTGAAAGTCGAGGAGATGCCGGAAGATATGATGGGCATGGACATAGGGCCCGATACGGCGCATCTGTTCGGAAAGTGCGTCATGAATGCCGGAACTGTCGTCTGGAACGGGCCGATGGGCGTGTTCGAGATGAGCAATTTCCAGAACGGCACGAAGACCGTCGCGGAAGCGATGGCGGAGAGCAGCGCCGTAACGATAATCGGCGGCGGCGATTCGGCGTCAGCCGCGAAGCAGTTCGGCCTCGCCGACAGGATGACACATATTTCTACGGGCGGCGGCGCGTCGCTCGAATATCTCGAGGGCAAGGAACTCCCCGGAGTGGCCTGCCTCGAGGATAAGTAAGGAAAGAAGGCAGTGATGAGGATACCATTTATCGCCGGCAACTGGAAGATGAATATGACTGCCGCGGAAGCGGACGCGTTCGCGGAGGAATTCAAAAAACTGTACAAGGACACCGACGTCAGGACCGCGATATGCGCTCCGTATGTGCACCTTGACCGCCTCGTGAAGGCGTTCGCGGGCACGGATATCGGAGTAGGCGCGGAGAACTGTCACTTTGAGGACAGCGGCGCGTTCACGGGAGAAGTGTCCGTACCGATGCTCGAGGAGATCGGCATTGATTACTGCATAATCGGCCACTCCGAGAGAAGACAGTACAACAACGAGACTGACGAGACTGTGAACCTGAAGCTGAAGCGCCTGTTCAGGTCGAAGATCACCCCGATCCTCTGCGTCGGCGAAGTGCTGGAGCAGAGAGAGGCGGGCCGCGCGGAAGAGGTCGTCGGCGGGCAGATCGAAAAGGATCTCGAAGGCATCGGCGCCGAAGACGTGAGGCGCATGGTGATCGCGTATGAACCTGTATGGGCTATCGGCACTGGAAAGACGGCTACTCCGGAGCAGGCGAACGAGATGTGCGGATTCATCCGCGGCGAGCTTTCAAAGCTGTTCGGGGACGATACCGCGTGCGACGTGATCATCCAGTACGGCGGCAGCATGAAGCCGGAAAACGCTTCCGAGCTGATGGCGCAGCCGGAGATAGACGGCGGACTCATCGGCGGCGCGAGTCTCGATCCGGAAAAATTCATGAACGTCATAGATTTTTAGAGATGCGGATGACGAAGCAATGCGAAAATGCTTGATTTTGATACGGCCGCGTGTTAAGATATTTAAGCTGTTTAGTAATAAACTCAGTCATTCGGAGGAACTATAGATGAAAGTAATGATGATTATACTGATGATAGTCAGTGTGATAATGATCATAGCGATACTGCTGCAGGAGTCGAACAGCGCCGGACTTTCCGGAGCTATCGCAGGAGGCGCCGAACAGCTCTTCGGAAAGAAAAAGAGCCGAGGATACGACGCGCTGCTGCACAGACTGACTGTGATCCTGGCAGTTGTCTACATCATAGTATCACTTGCGGTCGTGACGATGGAAAGCTTAGGAAGTTAAATCGCAGACATGGCTCCCGGATGAAACCGGGAGCCTTTTTATTAAAGGACGCGGAAGGAGCCGCGGGAAGAAAGTGTGAATGGAAAGAAGAATGAAAGACAGGGGGAGTAAAGGTGAAAAATGAGGTATTGACAGGCGTGATGCATAAGCACAGAAAGGGATTCGGGTTCGTCACTCCGGACGGCGGAGATCCCGGCTGCGATATATTCATCAGGTCGGATCATATGTCAGGCGCCATGGACGGCGACACTGTAGTCGTGGATTACAGACCGCATTCCGGGCGCGGCGATTCGCCGGAAGGAAAGGTCAGAAAAATAGTCGGAAGGGCCGTCACTGAATATGTCGGGACATTCGACAAAGACGGCGGCGCGGGATATGTCGTCTCGGGAGACAGGCATCAGACGGACGATCTTTACATATCGCCGGATCATTTCGGAGGCGCAAAGGACGGAGATCTTGTAGCCGCAAAGATAACCGCCTATCCGCAGCGCGGCCGCGGGCCGGAAGGCGTGATAACGGAGATCATCGCGAGGAAGGGTGAGACGGGCGGAGATATAAAGGCACTCATCCGCCAGTATAATGTCAGCGAGGAATTTCCGGAACAGGTGCTGAAGGAGGCTGAAGAAGCGGAGCGCCGCGGGATCACAGACGCGGACATTGAAGGCAGGACGGATCTCAGGCAGTCGAGGCGGATATTCACGATCGACGGAGCGGACTCAAAGGATTTCGACGACGCGGTGTCGGTGGAGATGACGCCGGCCGGGCATTATCTGCTTGGCGTGCATATAGCGGACGTTTCGCATTATGTTGCAGGCGGTTCCGCGCTCGATAAGGAAGCCGCCGCGCGCGGGAACAGCATTTACCTCGCGGACCGCGTGATCCCTATGCTGCCGGAGGCGCTGTCGAACGGCATATGCAGTCTGAATCCGGATGAGGACAGACTCACCCTTTCCGTGGATATGGAGATAGATAAAAACGGAAATGTAGTGAATCACAGGATATATGAATCGGTGATCCGTTCGTGCGAGCGGCTCGTGTATGACGACATATCGGACATCCTCGAAAACGGGGATAAGGCATTGATAAGAAAATATGACCGTATATACGGCGATCTTCTCAAAATGAGGGAGCTCGCGGAGCTGCTCGAACGGAAGAAGGATGAACGCGGGAGCATTGATTTCGAGCTGTCCGAGCCTGTAATAAAGATGGATGAGAACGGACACGTCGCGTCGGTAGCGCCGGCCGACCGCCGGACGGCGAATAAGATGATAGAGCAGTTCATGCTGCTCGCGAACGAGACTGTCGCTCATGAATATTTCGGGAAGAACGTGCCGTTCGTCTACAGGGTGCACGAGAAGCCGGAGAAGGAGAAGATGGAAGACCTCGAGGCGTTCCTGAAAATACTCGGTATGCGTCTCGGCGGAGACATCGATCACGTCACTCCGAAGATGATGAGCGATATCCTGAAGAAGGCGGAGGGGAAACCGTATGAAAACGTGGTGAATTCAGTGGTCCTCCGATCGATGCAGAAGGCGGCGTACGATACGAAGTGCAGAGGACATTTCGGGCTGGCACTCAGATTCTACTGCCATTTCACTTCGCCGATCAGGCGTTATCCGGATCTGATCATCCACAGGATCATAAAAGCGTGCCTGCACGGAGAGCATCTGCCGGAACGTGAAACGAGAGATGCAGTGAGGAAGGCGGCGAGGCATTCATCCGAGACCGAGCGCGCCGCGATTGATCTGGAACGCGATGTCGCGAAGATCAAGATGGGAGAATACATGGCCGGATTCATCGGCGAGCGTTATGACGGCGTTATCTCGGGAGTCACCGGTTTCGGCATCTTCGTGGAGCTGCCGAATACAGTCGAGGGACTCGTCCGGATAAACGAGCTGAGCGACGATTATTACGTCTATGAACCGGAGAAGTACAGGCTGATAGGAAAGCGCAGGCGCAGGACATATGATCTCGGAGATCCGGTGCGCGTGGAAGTCGAGTCTGTAGATGAGGGAACAGGTGAAATAAATTTCAGGATCGTGAACTGAGATTCGCGATCCTGCCCGGGAAAACCGGGCGTTTTATTATTGCCCGTATTTATCTTATCTTACGTGATCTGTTAGGATTCCAGAATTCGGGCACGAACAGCAGGAGCGCCGCGTAGAGTTCCATCCTTCCGAATATCATCATTATGCTGCAGAACAGCCTGAGAGGCTGGCAGAAGACGGAATAGTCGCCTGTGCTGCCGATGGACCCGAACGACGAGCCGGTCGTCGACAGCAGGGAGACGGAAGCCGAAAGCGTCGTTTCGAAGTCGAGCCCCTGCAGCGAAAGCACGATCGCCGTGAACAGGAACACGCCGAGGAACAGCGTGATGAATGAAGTGACGGACGCCACGAGAGGCGCTGATATCGCAGTGCCGCCGAGCTTCACCGCGCGTGTCGCGCGTGGGTGTATGCGGCGGTAGAAGCCCCTGCGGATGAGCTGGCACATGATCGAGAAGCGTATGACCTTTATGCCTCCGGCCGTCGATGCTGTGCAGCCTCCGATGAACAGCAGCAGGAACAGTATCATTTTGCAGAGGGACGGCCAGCCGGTGTAATCAGTGATCGTGAAACCGGATGTGGACGAGAATGCCGTCGTCTGGAGCAGTGCGTATCTCAGCGATTCTCCGGCAGAATCATATACGCCTTCGACATACAGCGTCGCCGCGATGATCAGCGTGCCGAATATTATGAGGCTGAGGAATACCTTCAGCTCTACGTTTGTGACGATAGAGCGGAAATTGCGCTGCACGGCCTTTATGTACAGCATGAAGTTTATCGACGCGAGTATCGTGAATATCACGACGACGGATTCCACATAGAATGAGTTGTAGTACGCTATCCCGCCGGGGTGCAGGAAAATGCCCGCCGTGGAAACGCTGCCGAGAGTATTGACGAGCGATTCGAACGCGTTCATGTCGCTCCCGGCCCACAGAAGGATGAATTCGGCCGCGGTGAGAAAGGCGTATGCGAAATAAAGCACCTTCACCTGATCTGACGTTTTCACTGTGGCGTTCGCCATTTTCGCGCCCGGTGTCTCGATGGACGCGAGCATTGAGCTTCTCATGCTGAATGAAGGCATGATCGATATCATGTACGCTATGAACGTTACTCCGCCGAGCCATGAGCCGACAGCTTTCCACAGGATCAGCGGATCCGTGAACCAGCGGTCCTGTACGACGGAAGCGCCTGTAGTGGTCAGACTCGCCGTCGCTTCGAAGAAGGCGTCGATGACCGTGTCCACCTGCCCGGACAGATAGTACGGGAACATCGCCGCGATCGTGCAGATCAGCCATATGAATATCATCGTGAAATAACCGTCGCGGATCCTCATTCTGCGCGCCGACCGCGGTATCAGCCTGTTCATCAGGATCCCCAGGATACCGAAAGTGCATACGCATACTTCGAAAGCATGAGCCGTGGCGTGTTCGTCCAGATAGACAGCGTAAAACAGCGAAGGCATCATGGCGATCGCTTCGATGCAGAGCATCAGCCCCAGGATATGAAAAAATGTTTTTAATCTGAAGTCCATTTTTCCTCCTCGGCTCCTATTTGTACGGGTTCCAGAATCTCGGCGAGAACAACATCAGGAATGTGAAGAGCTCAAGCCTTCCCGTAAGCATCAGCAGTGACAGCACTGTCTTGCTGAACGGGCTGAATGCGGCGAAATTCCCCGCGGGACCGACGTCGCCGAATCCCGGCCCGATATTGCCGATACACGTCGCCGCCGCCGTGATGTTCGTGGTCATGTCGAAGCCGTCGACTGATATCAGAAGCGCAGCGCACAGGAACGTCATCGCATACATGAACAGGAAGCTCGCGATCTCCTGGATTATATCACGGCTCACTATCCGTCCGTCGACTTTTATGTTATACATCACGTTCGGGTGGAGCACCATATAAACGTTTCGCTTTACCAGTTTCAGCATCACAAGGACTCTGCTGACCTTGATGCCGCCGCCCGTCGAGGACGAACAGCCTCCGACGAAGAACAGGACGAACAGCATCATGACACAGAACGTCGGCCATTTTCCGAAGTCTGTCGATGCGAATCCCGTCGTTGTTATTATCGAACTCACCTGGAACACCGCGTCCCTGATCGCGGTGCCGAAATCATTCACTGTTCCGTCCAGCCTCAGATACAGTGCGATCAGGATGCTGAACAGCGCTATTATGAAAATATACAGCCTGAACTCAGTGTTCTTTTTGAATATGCCGGGGCCGTTCCGGAACGCTATGTAATACAGGTTGAAATTAGCGCCGGAAAGGATCATGAAAATGGCGATGACCCATTCGATATATGCGCTGTTGAAGTGCGCGATGCTGTCCGAATAATTGGAAAAGCCGCCCGTGCCGACGGTGCCGAACGTCTGCACCAGCGCGTCGTAAAGCGACATGCCGCCGAACATCAGCAGTATTGTCTCGATCACTGTGAAGATGAAGTATGTGACGTACAGATTCCTCGCCATGTCCTGCATTTTCGAGGTCGTTTTCTCGAAAACCGGGCCGGGCGATTCGTTGCTCGCGATCATCTGGCCGCCGATGCCGAGCATCGGGAAGACGGCGGCCGCGAGCACTATGATCCCCATGCCGCCGATCCAGTGGGTGAGAGAACGCCAGAATAACATGGAAAGCGGCATTGCTTCGACATCCGTGAGTATGCTTGATCCCGTAGTGGAAAATCCGGAGCACGTTTCGAAGAACGCGTCGATATAATTCGGTATGCAGCCCTGGATAGTGAACGGAAGCGCTCCCACGAGAGACATGATGAGCCATGCCATGGCGACGATGAGGAACCCGTCGCGCTTTCTCAGAGGCTCGGCCGAATGCTGCACGAAGACGCGAAAAAACGTGCCCGCCGCAAAGCACCCCGCGAGGACATAAAAAAACGCTGTAGCGCAGTCATATTCCCGGTAATACAAGGCCGTCAGCATCGGCACCGCAAGGACCGCTCCTGTCAGTATCAGCAGCAGTCCGCCGATCCGGAGTATGGCTCTTGTGTTAAGATCCATAGCGCTTTACCTCCCGACGGGCAGTATTTTCCCCGATTTCAGAATCCCCTCAAGGTTCGTTATCTCGGAAAGCAGCGATACCATAATCACTCTGTCGTCCGGCTCTATGACAGTATCGCCGTTCGGGATCATGGTTTTGCTGCCGCGGCGGACTGTGATAATGAGCACATTATCCGGGAGCGACAGATGTTTGAGAGGCTTTCCGACAAGCTTCATGTGCGGCTGGGCCGCGATCTCCACGATCTCCGCCTGGCCCTGGATCAGCTGCGAACTGATGACCAGCTTCGAGCCCTGAATGTATCTCACAACGTTTCCGACAGTTATGTCGATCGGATTCAGCACCATGTCGACACCGAGACTGCTTATGAGTTCGGTGTATGTGCCGCGGCTTACTTTAGCGATAACGTCCTCGACGCCGTGGCGCTTCGCCATCAATGCCAGAAGCAGGTTGTCTTCGTCGAAGCCCGTCGTCGTAACGAACGCGTCCATATCTTCCAGCCCTTCTTCCTCGAGCAGGTCGATATCGGTGCCGTCGCCGTGCAGCACCATGGTGTCGTCCAGCTGGTCCGCGAGATAGTAGCATCTCTCACGCGAACGCTCTATGAGTTTTACGGAAACATTAAAATCAGTCAGCATGCGCGAGAGGTAGTACCCCGTTTTCCCGCCGCCGACGATCATCACTTTCTGCAGGTCGTTGTATTTTTCCTTTTCGTGTACTTTCTTGCTGAGGTGCGTGACCGGCCCGCGTTCTCCGATGACGTACAGCCCGTCGTTCTGCTCGATCGTGGAGTCCCCGTGCGGGATGATGATCTTCCCGCGCCTCGATATCGCCGCGACGAGCATGTTCGGTAGGATGTCCCCGAATTCCGTGAGCTTTATGCCCACGAGCTTCGGCATCTTCGAAGCCTTGAACTGGATCAGCGACGTTTTCCCGCTGGAGAATATGCCGTTGTTCAGCTGAGAATCCTCGACCAGGAATTTATGGATCTCCTGCGAGATGGCCCTGTCCGGATTAATGATATAGTCGATGTCCATGTTCTCGCGGATGAAGTCGAGCTGGTTCAGGTGCTCCGGATCCCTCACCCGCGCCATGACATGAGAGCATCCCATCTTTTTCGCGAAAGACGCGATGATGATGTTTTCCTCGTCCGACGCCGTGGTCGCCACCAGGAAATCGAATGATGAAATATGGATGTCGCGCAGCACGGATATTTCCTTTGCGTTCGCCGTCACAGTCATGACGTCCATCTGGGTGCCGAGTCTCTGAAGCACCTGTTCGTTTATATCAATAACTGTCACTGAGTGATCTCCGCCGAGCAGCGCGTTCGTTATCCTCATGCCGAGTTTTCCGGCTCCCGCGACTACGATTTTCATGCAGTTTTCTCCTTTTATATCAGGCATTTTCGCCCGGATGTTACAACAACCGTATTTTAGCACATTGGCGTGGAATTTCAATATCAATTTGGTATAATGAAATGACGCGGAAAACGTCAGGAGGGAAAGTTATGGAGACAGTGAAATTCACCGGCGGCTCTATCATGAGCAACGGGTACATAGTATACGTCGACGGAAGCGAGGACGCGTACATCATCGACCCGGGCTTCAACGCCCGCAGATTCATCGATTTTATCAATGCGCGGAAGCTCCGTCTCAGGGGCGTGCTTCTCACGCATCATCATTATGATCACACTGACGCGGCGGAGGAGATCATCAGAGAGTTCGGATGCGAGGCGTATATCCACGAGGCCGACGCGCCGTACATCAAATTTCCGGTCACTCCTTTCAGGGACGGACAGAAATTCACGCTGCCCGGCATTGATGCCGTCGCGGTCAATACGCCCGGCCACACGAAAGGCGGCGTGGTCTACTGCTTCTCGACGGGCGACTATTTCACGGGAGACACGATATTCGACACAGATATCGGACGCACGGACCTTTCGGACGGGCAGCCGTACGGCATGGCCCGCAGCATACAGAACATCATCGAAAAGTGGCCGGACGACATCAGGATCCATCCGGGACACGGCGGTGATTCCACGATGGGCGAAGTAAGGAAGAACAACAGGGAATATATTTTCGCGCTCACGGTAGACACGCGCGGACACGAAGGAGAATGACATGGCGGTGAAACTTATAGCGCTCGACCTTGACGGGACGACGCTTACGAAGACAAAGGCGCTGACGGAGCGGAACGCGAGAGCGCTGACGGCGGCGATAGACAAGGGGATAAATGTTGTGATAGCCACGGGCAGATGCTACAATGCCATTCCGTCCGTAATGAAGGATTTCCCGGGGCTGCAGTATGCGGTCTCTTCGAACGGCGCGATGCTGACAGATATCAGGACGGGCGAGCGGATCGTCGAAAAATATCACGACCCGGAAAATGTGGAAAAGATGGCGAAGATCATCCGTCCGCTCGATATATATAAGGACATGTCCGAGATATTCGTGGACGGCCAGGCGTACCTGAAAAGGGAGGTATACGAGGCGACTCAGCGCGGCGAGATAGGGTACCGTACGCGCGAATATGTGCTGCAGACGAGGAAGCCGGTCGACGATCATCTCGCCTTCATGCTCGATCATGCGGACATGGTCGAGAACGTGAATATATTCTTTCCTTCGGAAGAAGAGAGAAAGAGGGTCAGACCGAAGTTTGAAAATCTGACCGGTGTGACGATCACGACGTCCTGGGACTGGAACATAGAGCTCGGGCCGCCGGACTGCTCGAAGGCCGGCACGCTCGAGGAACTGATAAAGATCCTCGGCGTTTCGCGGGATGAGATCATGGCGTGCGGCGACAATATGAACGACCTCGAGATGATGAAGCTCGCCGGGATCCCGGTCGCGGTGGCGAACGCGAAGGACGCGGTGAAGGATGCCGCAGTATTCGTGACCGCGGACAATAACAGCGACGGAGTCGGGATCGCGATAGAAAAATTCGCATTGTGATTTTCGGATAAACAGGTGACGGACCTGACCGGCCGCGTATGGCGGCCGGTTTTTTCGCGTGCCCGGAGAAGTCATTGATTGACAAAATATGGAAATAGTCGTATAATCCGATTGAAATACATTTTTTGGAAATAACGACTGGAGGAATAAATGGAGAAGAAATCATTCGGGGATTTCGGAGAGGAGATGGCGTCGCAGTATCTGAGAAGGCAGGGGTACGCGATCCTCGCGAGAAATTACAGGTGCAGGTTCGGCGAACTCGATGTGATAGCAGAGCAGGGCGACGAACTCGTGATCTGCGAAGTGAAGACGCGCGCGAGCGACGCATACGGATATCCGGCCGAGGCTGTCGGGCGGAGGAAGATGAAAAGCATCAGGTCCGCCGCGAAGTATTTCGTGTCCGCGGCCGGGATGACTGACAGGAAGATGAGATTCGACATCATCGAGATATATCTGAACCAGATCGAGGGTGCGTTCTGATGCTCGCGAAGGTGAGAACGGCGTCGCTTACGGGGACCGATGGGAGCCCTGTAACAGTCGAGGCGGATATCAGCGGCGGGCTCCCGTCGTACAATGTCGTCGGGCTTGCGGGCGCGACGGTGAAGGAATCGGAAGGCAGGGTGAGGGCCGCGATCCTGAATGCGGGATATAAATATCCGAGGAACAGAGTGACCGTGAACCTTTCTCCCGCGAACGTCAGGAAGACGGGAAGCCATTTCGACCTCGCGATCGCGGCGGCGATAATACTCGCCGTGGAGAAGAACGACGGGAGCTGTCTATCCGGCTGCGCGTTCTTCGGGGAGCTCACGCTGGACGGCACCGTCGCTTCAGTCCGTGGAGCGCTCCCGCTCGCACTCTGCGTGATGGAGGCGGGGGTGCGCACGGTGATAGTCCCGGAGGGGAACGCCGAAGAGGTCTCTACGGCGCGGGGCCTCCGCGTCATTTCCGTCCGGAGTCTTCCGGACGTCATCCGGTTCATGCGCGATCCCGGATCTTTTCCCGCGTATGTCGGAAGAGGACGGGAAACAGCTGCGGACGCGGGGCGTCCCGCGCTCGATTACATCGACGTGAAAGGGCAGGAATCGGCGAAACGCGTGATGGAGATCTGCGCCGCCGGTGCACACAGCATTCTCATGACCGGTCCGCCCGGCAGCGGAAAGACCATGCTCGCGGAGCGTCTCCCGGGCATCCTTCCCGACATGACCTTCCCGGAAAAACTCCAGGTCACTAAGATCCACAGCATCGCGGGGCTCCTTAAGGACGGGTCCGGTCTCGTGAGCGAAAGGCCGTTCTGCGCGCCGCATCATACGATCACGCGGGCGGCGATGGTCGGAGGAGGGCGCGACCCGATGCCGGGGCAGCTCTCGATAGCTCATTACGGAGTGCTGTTCCTTGACGAGGCGCCGCTTTTCGACAGCGCCGTGCTCGAAGCGATGCGGCAGCCGCTCGAGGAAGGGCGCGTCATGATCTCGAGGCGTGACGGCGCCGCGGAATTCCCGTGCCGGGTGATACTGGTAGCGGCGGCGAACCCGTGCAAATGCGGGTTCGCGGGAGATCAGACGCACAAATGCACATGCACGGCGAGAGAACTCGCGTCCTACAAAAACAGGCTGTCGGGGCCGGTGCTTGACAGGATAGACATGCTCGTGCAGATACCGAGGGTGAAGTACAGGGAAATAGAGAATGAGGGAACGGGACTGTCGTCCTCCGAGATGAAGGAGACCGTCATGCGTGCGCGGGCGGCGCAGCTGGAAAGATACAGCGGCGAGAAGATACTCTTCAATGCGGAGCTCACCCCGCCTCTCATCAGGAAATACTGCCCGCTCGGAGCGGAATGCCGGGAGTTCCTCGGACTCGCGTACGACAGGCTCGGCCTGAGTATCCGAGGGCGCGACAGGATAATAAAGCTGTCGCGGACCATCGCTGATATAGACGGAAAGGAAGAAATAGACGCCGCATGCGTCGCGGAAGCACTGCAGTACAGGACGGGCGGCGGCAGAAAAGGTATATAAATGAAGGTAAAGATCATTGAAAGGGAAAGTGCGTGCTATCCGGAGCGGCTCCGCCTGATAAAAGAACCTCCGGAAAAACTGTACTGCGTCGGCGATACGGAACTGCTCGGCACTGTCTGCGTTTCGGTAGTGGGCTCCAGGAAGTGTTCCGGTTACGGGCTCCGGGTGTCGGAGAGGCTCGGCGCGCTGCTCGCGCGGGGCGGCGTCACAGTCGTGTCCGGACTTGCCGCCGGGATAGATGCGGCGGCGCACAGGGGAGCGATGGACGCCGGCGGAGCGGCGATAGCCGTGCTCGGGAACGGTCCGGATATTTTCTATCCGTCCGTTAACCGTGAACTGCAGAAAAGGATATCGGAGGGCGGGCTCGTTATCTCAGAGTATCCGCCCGGCACAAAGCCGGCAAAATACACGTTCCCCCGCAGGAACAGGATAATAGCCGGACTTTCGGAAGCGACTGTGGTCGCTGAAGCCGGTCTCGAATCCGGATCGCTCATCACGGCGGGGTTCGCAGAAGATCAGGGGAGATGCGTGTTTGCCGTGCCCTCGAATATCGACAGTGTGACCGGCGCCGGAAGCAACAGGCTGATCCGCGACGGGGCAGTGCCGCTCACTGTGCTGGGAGACATCTTCCCGATGCTCGGCATTGATGAGAAAGATCAGCCGGACGTGCAGAGGCTCGGCGGGGATGAACTGCTCGTGATGGAAGCCGTGAAAGGAGGCGGCGAAGTGACGTTCGATGAAGTTTCCGCAGGGACCGGGCTCCCTCCCGCGGCAGTGCGCAGCATCGTCACTGTGCTGGAGATAAAGGGGCTCCTCGCGACCGACTACGGAAAAATATTTGTTGCAAAATGATTTTTATTAGGTATAATCATTCACTATAAGCATAGAAAGAAAATTCAAAGGAGTATTGAGCATGGCCGAAACAGCCCCGAAAAAGAGAACATCGAAGAAGAAACCGGCAAGAAAACGGAACCTTGTCATAGTGGAATCGCCGTCCAAGGCGAAGACGATCGGCAGGTTCCTCGGCAGTAATTACAAGGTCGTCGCGTCGGTCGGGCACGTCCGCGATCTTCCGAAGAGCAAGCTCGGGATCGATATCGAAGACGACTTCGAGCCGAAATACATAAATATCAGGGGACAGGGCGATACGATAAAGATGCTGAAGAAGGAAGCGAAGAATGCGAATAAGATATTCATAGCGACCGACCCTGACCGCGAGGGAGAAGCGATAGCGTGGCATCTGCAGTATCTTCTCGGGATAGATGAAGATACCCCGTGCAGGGTGGAGTTCAACGAGATCACGAAGGATACTGTAAAGGAAGCCATAAAGCACCCGAGGAAGCTTGACATGAGAAGAGTGGACGCGCAGCAGGCGAGGCGCGTTCTGGACAGGCTCGTCGGATATCAGATAAGTCCGCTGCTGTGGCGCAAGGTGAGCAGAGGACTGTCCGCGGGCAGAGTGCAGTCGGCCACACTAAAGATCATATGCGACCGCGAGCGCGAGATCAGAGATTTCGTCCCTGAAGAGTACTGGACAGTCGAAGCCGATATGAAAAAGGGAGACGGATTCACGGCGAGACTGACTCATATAGAAGGAAAGAAAGCGGTCCTCCGCACTAAGGATGAGGCAGACAGAGTGCTCGCGGACGTCGATGCGGGATCGTACACAGTCGGCAGGGTGACGAAATCCGACCGGAGGAAGAACCCGCAGCCGCCGTTCACGACGAGCAGCATGCAGCAGGACGCCGCAAACAAACTGAACTTCAATACCGGCAGGACCATGGCGGTGGCGCAGGCCCTGTACGAGGGCATCGATCTCAGGTCGACCGGCGTAACTGCCGGCGGACCGTCTACAGTAGGTCTCATAACATACATGAGAACAGATTCGGTCAGGCTTTCCGACGAAGCGAGAGCGGCCGCGAAAGACTACATCACCGAAAATTTCGGCGAACAGTATTATCACAGCAACTATTATTCGAACAAAAATAAAGAGGTGCAGGACGCGCACGAAGCCATAAGGCCGGCGCGCCCCGATATAACACCGTCCATGATAAAGGACGCGCTCACCGCGGAGCAGTATAAGCTTTATTCGCTTATCTGGTCCAGATTCATGGCGAGCCAGATGGCGCCCGCTGTTTACGACAGCGTAAAAGCGGATATCAATAACGGGAAGTATCTGTTCCGCGCGTCCGGATCCAGAATGAAGTTCGACGGATTCACGAAGGTGTATTCCACAGTGAAAAAGGAGGAGAACACGCTTCTTCCGGAACTTGAGGAAGGTGAAACGCTGCCTGCGGATCCGGCAAGGGGAACTCAGAATTTCACGCAGCCGCCGGCGAGATACACTGAAGCGTCGCTCGTGAGGACGCTCGAGGAAAAGGGCATAGGACGTCCGAGCACCTACGCTCCCACTGTCATGCTGATAATAAAGCGCCGCTATGTGAAACGCGAGAAAAAGCAGCTCGTGCCGACAGATCTCGGCTTCACCGTGAACGATCTGATGGAGGAATATTTCTCGGACATCGTGGACACGGGATTCACGTCAGACATGGAAGAAAAGCTGGATGACGTCGAAGTGAAGGGGACGGACTGGAAGCAGGTCATACGCGACTTCTACGGACCGTTCAGCAGGGAACTCGAGAACGCCGACGCGAATATCGAGAAGGTCGTCATAGAGGATGAACCGACGGGCGAGATGTGCGAACTGTGCGGGAGACCGATGGTCATCAAGCACGGGCGCTACGGGAAATTCATCGCATGCAGCGGATATCCTGAATGCAGGAACAAGAAGCCCCTCATAGTTAAGACGGGTGTCACCTGCCCGAACTGCGGCGGTGATATAATAGAAAGACGGGGCCGCTCGGGGAGGATCTTCTACGGATGCAGCAATTACCCCGACTGCAGGCAGGTATTCTGGGACAGGCCGATAAACAGAAAATGCCCGAAATGCGGCTCATTGCTTGTAGAGAAAAACACGAAAACCATAAAATATGCGTGTTCGAACAAAGACTGCGGGTATAAGGAGAAACAGAATCAGTAAGGAACGGAGGTAAGAGAATGGGAGAAATACAATTCCATGCGACGACTATATGCGCTGTCAGGAGAGGTCCTGACGATGTCTGCATGGCGGGAGACGGCCAGGTGACGATGGGCGAGACCGCTATCATGAAGGCGGGAGCGAAAAAAGTATCCACCATTTACCGCGGAAGAGTGCTCGTCGGATTCGCGGGGTCGGTCGCCGATGCGTTTACATTAAGAGAAAAATTTGAAGACAAACTCGAAGAACACGGCGGGAATCTGAAGAGAGCCGCCGTCGCGCTCGCGCAGCTCTGGAGGAGCGACCGCGGCATGAGGGGACTTGAAGCTCTCATGATCGTGGCCGACAGAGAGAGCCTGCTCGTTCTTTCCGGGAACGGCGAGGTCATAGAACCGGATGAGGATTTTGTTGCGATAGGTTCCGGAGGGAATTACGCGTACGCTGCCGCGAATGCCCTTTTCAATCACACGGATATGGACGCGGAATCGATCGCCAGGGAAGCGCTCAGGATCGCTTCCACGATATGCGTCTATACGAACAGTAATATCAGCGCGGTATCGCTCAAGGGCGAAGAAAAACGCCTCGGAGCGCCGGCGGAGTAAGGAGGCGCGGAGATGCAGAAACTGTATAACATGACGCCAAGGGAAATAAAGGCGGAACTCGATAAATATATTATTGGTCAGGACGAAGCGAAAAAGTCTGTAGCGGTAGCGCTGAGAAACAGATACAGGCGCAGCCAGCTGCCGGAAGAACTCATGGAGGAGATCACGCCGAAGAATATCCTGATGATGGGGCCCACAGGCGTGGGAAAGACGGAGATCGCAAGAAGGCTCGCGAAGCTTATGGACGCCCCGTTCGTGAAGGTCGAAGCGACGAAGTTCACGGAAGTCGGATATGTGGGACGCGATGTCGACTCCATGGTGCGCGACCTTGTTGAAGCTTCCATAAGGATAACCAAGGCCAGCAAGCTCGAGGAAAAATATGCTGTCGCCGACGAGATAGCCGAGGAGAAAATAATCGACGCGATCGTGCCGGGCAGCAGGAAAGCGAAAAAAGAAGCGTCAGGCCAGAGCGGACCGTTCGATTTCATACTGAACAACGGCGGATACCAGAGCCAGAAGCAGCAGTACGAGGAATCGCAGCGCCAGAAGGAAGAGGAAGCCGACAGGAACAGGGGCGACATCCAGCTCCAGCGCGAGCAGGTGCGCCAGCAGCTCCGCGACGGCAAGCTTGAAGATCAGTATATAGAGATCACGGTGACAGATCAGCCGAAGGGCAACGAGCTCGATATGAGCAACGAAGGCATGAGCATCGCGATCGGGAACATTTTCGGCGACATGATGCCGAAGAAGACGAAGAAACGCAAGGTCACCGTTAAAGAGGCAAGGAAAATCCTGCGCGAAGAAGAGGCTCAGAACCTAATCGACATGGATCAGGTCGTCGAAGAGGCTCTTACGAATGCGGAGCAGAACGGCATCATCTTCATTGACGAGATAGACAAGATCGCAAGCGGTTCATCATACACTTCCGGGGCCGACGTATCGCGTGAAGGCGTGCAGAGGGACATACTTCCTATCGTTGAGGGAAGCGTGATAAACACGAAGCACGGCCCGGTGAAAACGGATCACATGCTGTTCATCGGCGCGGGCGCGTTCAGCGTTTCCAAGCCGGAAGACCTTATACCGGAACTCCAGGGACGTTTCCCGATAAGGGTGGAACTCGAGAATCTGTCCGAGGATGATTTCGTGAAGATACTCACCGTGCCGCAGAATGCTCTCATCAAGCAGCAGACGGCCCTTCTCGAAACGGAAGGAGTGAAGATAGAGTTCACGGACGACGCGATAAAGGAGATCGCGCACATGGCGTATCTCATGAACGAGCAGACCGAGAACATCGGTGCGAGACGTCTCCACACGATAATCGAGAAACTGCTCGAAGATATTTCGTACAATCTGCCTGATCCGGAAAAGGATCTAATCCGGATCGACAAGGACTATGTGGATCAGAAGTTCAACGAGAAGATACATCCGGTCGAACTGGAGAAATATATCATCTGATCCTTTGATATTCGAAAAGAGAGCGGGCGCTGCCGCGCCCGCTTTTTTCATGATATATGCATTGAGAAGATTAATAATTGTGTAAGGAAAAAATAATTTTTAGAAAAATCAAAATTATTTGCGCAAAACGAAGCTAATTATGTTATAATGCGTAAGAACATATAGGGGAGACCCGTAACTTGCGGAAAATAAAGGAGAGATTGTTATGGAGTCAGATATCTTATCTAAAGTGAGAAAAATCAACTGGATACTTCAGGAGGCACCGACCGGCGCTTTCTCGTTTGACGAGCTTTGCGAGATACTCAGCAAACAGTCCGATTCGAATGTGTATATCGTAAATGCGAACGGGAAACTGCTCGGAGTCTATTATATGAGACTGCAGGATAAATCCGATCTTGAATTCGACGAGGCGTCGGGCTCGGAAAGACTGCCGCAGGAGTATAATGACCGGCTGATGAAGATCACTGAGACGGTCGCGAATGTCCAGGACGAATCGCTGCTTGAGATCTTCCCTGAAGATGAGCTGACGAAGGAAAAATATCATACATTCGTGCCGATCCAGTGCGGCGGCCACAGATGGGGAACGATGTTCCTGACAAGGTATGAGCCGGCGTATACGGATGAGGATCTGGTGCTTGCGGAGATCGGAGCGACGTCGGTCGCGCTTGAGATCCAGAGGCTGAAAAATATCGAGGCGGCGGAAGACAAGAGAGAGGAAGAAGTCGTGAAGATGGCTCTCAGGACGCTTTCGTACAGCGAGAGCGAGGCTGTCATAAGGATATTCGAGGAACTTGACGGTGACGAGGGCATTCTTGTCGCGAGCAGGGTCGCCGACCAGTCGAGGATCACGAGATCGGTAATAGTGAACGCTCTCAGGAAACTCGAATCGGCCGGAGTAATAGAATCGAAATCTCTCGGGATGAAGGGAACGCATATAAAGGTGCTGAACCGGAAGTTCGATGAAGAGCTCGAGAAGATGAAAAATCAATAATGCTTAAATTCGGTGAAGACAACGAAACTGTAACAAATGAACACGAACGGGTGATCCTTGTCGGTGCGCAGCTCGAAGGGCAGGACATATCATATTCGATGTCCGAACTCGCCGGGCTCGCGCAGGCGGCAGGCGCCGAAGTGATAGGAGAAGCGGTGCAGAATCTTGAAAAAGTGAACACCGCTACTTTTATAGGGCGCGGAAAGGTGGACGAGCTCGCTGATTACTGCAGTGCTATGAAAGCGGATGCGGTGATTTTCAACGAGGAACTTTCCGGCATCCAGACGAGGAACCTCGAGAAGGCGCTGAAGACGAGGGTTATAGACAGGACGGTGCTCATACTCGATATCTTTGCGCTGCGCGCCAAAACGAAGGAAGGCAAGCTGCAGGTGGAACTTGCCCAGCTCCAGTATCTGATGCCGAGGATCGCCGGATTCGACAAATCGCTTTCCCGTCAGGCCGGCGGCATCGGGACGAGAGGCCCGGGCGAAACACAGCTCGAGACGGACAGGCGTCACTATATCCGCAGGATGGACAGTATCAGGTCCGAACTGAAGAGGATGAAGAAGACGAGGACGACGACGAGGAAACAGCGCGAAAGGTCAGGGATACCCGTGGTAGCGCTCGTGGGATACACGAATGCGGGCAAGTCGTCTCTCATGAACAGGATGCTGCTCGAGGCGGGACGCGTGAACAAGGATGTTTATGAAGAGGACATGCTGTTCGCGACGCTCGATACGGAGCAGCGCAGGATAAAACTCGGGTCGACACATGAATTCATTCTTACGGACACTGTCGGCTTCGTGAGCGGGCTCCCGCACACGCTGATAGACGCGTTCAAGGCGACGCTTGAGGAAGTCACGGAAGCCGACCTTCTGCTTGAGGTCGTGGACGCTTCATACGAGGGATCCGATTTCCAGATCGAAGTGACTGACAAAGTACTGAGTGAGATCGGCGCCGGAGGCAAGGACAGGATAACAGTCTACAATAAGACGGATCTCACGGGCGCGGATTTCATAGGCACGAGCACGCGCGAAAGCGTGAACATTTCGGCTAAGACCGGTGCGAATATCGGTGAACTGCTTCGGATGATAGAGGACCATCTGTTCAGCGACCGCGAGACTGTGACGCTGATGATACCTTATGATATGGGGAGCCTGGTATCGTACATCTGCGATCACGGCGTCGTTTCATCGATAGAGCACACGCCGGGCGGCACAAAGATAACGGCCGAACTGATACGAAAAGACTACGACATGGTGAAGAAGTATGGAATTGTATAGGACGGTCGCCGGAAGCGCGCGTGCGGAGCAGGTGATAAAGAAGTCGCGGTTCATAGTAAGCATCGCGCCTGTCGAAACACGGGAGGACGCGGAGGCATACATTGATGCGGTAAATAAGGAATTCAGAGACGCTACGCATAATGTGCCCGCCATGGTGATCGGCGAGAACATGGAGATCCAGTGGGCGAGCGACAACGGCGAGCCGCAGGGAACGGCAGGCGTTCCGATGCTGCGCGTGCTTACCGGAGAAGGAGTCACAAATGCGGTGATTGTCGTGACGAGATATTTCGGCGGGATCAAGCTCGGGACCGGAGGACTGTCGCGCGCGTACTCGGGGATGGCAAAGCTCGGCCTTGAGGCGGCGGGCATCCGCACAGTCCGCGAAACCCTTGAAGTGCGTGCCCAAATGGAGTATACTTATTTCCAACGACTCCGGAGAGCGGCTGAAGAAGCGGGCTATGCGCTGTCGGATATCGAGTACACTGACACGGTGACCGTTACCTTGTCAGGCGCATCCGAAAATGCGGAGAAAATGAAAAATCTGCTGTCTGATGTGACGGCCGGAACGGCAAAAACGGTATCCGAAAGAGTCAAAAAGTCTTGACATAAAAGGCCTAATCATGTATATTATCGTAGTGCGACAGGTTCGAAAATCGAACGGCGCGTAAATGGTGCGGCCTTTGTACGCTGGCATAGCTCAGCTGGTAGAGCAGCTGATTTGTAATCAGCAGGTCGGGGGTTCAAGTCCCTCTGCCAGCTCCAGATAAGACCGGCATTATAAAAACGCGGAGGAGTGCCCGAGTGGCTAAAGGGGGCGGACTGTAAATCCGTTGGCTTCGCCTACAATGGTTCGAATCCATTCTCCTCCACCATAAATATGCGGAAGTGGCTCAGGGGTAGAGCATCGCCTTGCCAAGGCGGGGGTCGCGGGTCCGAATCCCGTCTTCCGCTCCAAAGTTTATGGGCACGTCTGCAGCGTGCCCGAAATTTGCGGATGTAGTTCAATGGTAGAACCTCAGCCTTCCAAGCTGATGGCGTGAGTTCGATTCTCATCATCCGCTCCATTTGACAATAGACCGGCGGAGCCGGTTTGAAAATAACGATGGGCTCATAGCTCAGCTGGATAGAGCAACGGCCTTCTAAGCCGTGTGTCCGGGGTTCGAGTCCCTGTGGGCTCACCATTTTTTTCATAAATGTGTGATGGGGTATAGCCAAGCGGAAAGGCAACGGACTTTGACTCCGTCATGCGCAGGTTCGACTCCTGCTACCCCAGCCAATCAGCTGAGGGTAACCGGTATGACCCATTAGCTCAGGTGGCAGAGCACTTGACTTTTAATCAAGGTGTCCGGAGTTCGAATCTCCGATGGGTCACCATTTAACTGAATATTTGAAGTAGAACTCATGCGATGGAGAGGTGTCCGAGTGGTTTAAGGAGCCGGTCTTGAAAACCGGTGAGTCCTTCGGGGCCCGTGGGTTCGAATCCCACCCTCTCCGCCATAAAGTGAATATCCGGCCTGGAGAAGTACTCAAGAGGTTGAAGAGGACGGTTTGCTAAATCGTTAGGGTTCGAGTAGGGCCGCGCGGGTTCGAATCCCGCCTTCTCCGCCATTAGAAAGATGTAGGGGTATAGCTCAGTTGGTAGAGCAGCGGTCTCCAAAACCGCGTGCCGTGGGTTCAAATCCTACTGCCCCTGCCAATATCGGGGTGTAGCGCAGCTTGGTAGCGCAACTGGTTTGGGACCAGTGGGCCGCGGGTTCAAATCCTGCCACCCCGACCACAAGAATATTTGGGCCATTAGCTCAGTTGGTCAGAGCGTCCGGCTCATAACCGGCAGGTCCGGGGTTCAAGTCCCTGATGGCCCACCAAATATAATTGAATACACCTGCTCAGATAGCTCAGTTGGTAGAGCAGGGGACTGAAAATCCCCGTGTCCTTGGTTCGATTCCGAGTCTGAGCACCACAAGACAGAGCCTCCGGCGAAAGCCGGAGGCTTTTGGTTTTCGGATCCTGTTGTTGAATATCACCTCATCATAAAATGTAATTATTGTATCTTTACTTTATAATTACCAGAAGCGTATCATAATGTCAGAATAATCGAATCTTTATTCACTGTTATTATCACTGTTAAATTCGTATTACCTGTTCACTATTTGTTCAAAGGAGGGAGATATATGAGTGAAAGTACCGGTAGCAGTTCTGGTTTCAACTCGTACTTCGGATTTCTGATGGCCTGCGTCGGATCCGCCATAGGATTCGGCAATATCTGGGGGTTCCCGTATAAGATGGGTACTCACGGTGGGGCCGCATTTCTTATTGTTTATATCATATTATGCGTTTTCGCCGGCTTCGCGGTAATGTTCGATGAAATATTCCTGGGCCGCCGCGACAGCAAGGGACCGTTCGGGACATACCGTCTGGTCGGAGAAAGATCCGGTCATAAATTCGGTTTCGTAGCCTGGATGTCGTTTGTTTCCGCTATTGCTCTGTGGGGATTCTACTGCACACTCGGCGGATACGTACTGAAATACTGCGTAGCTTACATAGGCGACATGGTCGGCGCCGGATTCGGTACATCCGGAAACGCGGAGGATTATTTCTTCAATTTCATCGCGTCCGGAATGCCGACAGTCGTGTACACGATTCTGTTCATCCTGATAACAGTAGGCATAGCCCTCGGAGGCGTGAGCGGCGGCGTAGAGCGTTTCTGTAAAGTCGGCATGCCGCTGCTGTTCCTTATCATGCTCATTCTGATCATCAGGAACTCGATGCTTCCCGGTTCGGGCGCAGGATGGGAGTTCATACTCAAGCCGGACTGGAATTCGCTTACAGGAGGACATCTTATCAATACGATGAGTTCCGCAGGAGGACAGATGTTCTTCTCACTGTCACTCGGTGTAGGCGGCATGATCACTTACGGATCGTACCTGAATAAGGATAACAACCTGAAGACATCCGCCATAGCTGTAGTAGTGTTCGATACACTGGCGGCGCTGATGGCTGCGTTCATGGTGTTCCCGGCTGTATTCGCGTTCGGTCTTGAACCGACAAGCGGTCCGAGTCTGCTCTTCATCACGATGGGCACTGTATTCGACAAGATGTCCGGCGGAGCGTTCTTCGGTTTCCTGTTCTACTTCCTCGTGCTCGTAGCGGGCCTTTCGACATCGCTCGCGTTCGCCGAGATAGTTATCAAGGACTTCGAAGAGCTGACAAATAAAAACGGCCAGCCGATGTCGAGAAATAAGGCACTCATACTCGGGACGATCATTACTATCGTGATAAATATCGTCGTTTCACTCGACGGTCTCGGCACGACGGGACTTGTCCAGCCTCTCGGGTTCTGCTGGCTCGATTTCCTCGACCTCATCAGTGAAGGTATCCTGATGCCGCTCGGCTCGTTCTTCTGCGCGATCATCTGCGGCTGGATAATCGGTCGCGACAAGATCGTGGAAGAAGCGACCATAGGCGGAGAGAAGTTCACAGGTGTGGGATTCTACATGGTCTGCACAAAGATAATAGCACCTATATTCATGATATTCGTGCTGTTCGGGCAGATCGACTCGTTCTTCCAGCTTGGCTGGTTCAGCTGATTCAGAGGAATACGGTCTGGTATCATTTTGAAAAACAATGATATGACAGGGAAAAGCGCCCGTGCTTACAAGCCGGGCGCTTTTCTTTTTTCTGTGTCATGTCTGAGCGATTTCCGGGTATACACGGGATATAAGTGTGGTATAATATGCTACGTTGTTCCGGAGGAAAGGAGAACTCAGATGAAACTGGTAAATGTAAAATACCCGGTGATACTCACGCCGTCAGAAGACAGCTGTGAAGCGTACATACCCGGATTCGATACGACTACTAAAGGCGAAGACCTGGAGGACGCGCTGGAAATGGCGCTCGCGAGCATCGAAATGGAGGCGATGTTCATGTATGATGACCATTCTTCGCTTCCGGCGCCGGTCGGAGACGAATCCATTTTCCTTAAGGAGGGACAGGTGCTGGAGCATGTGGTGGCCGAAGTGCCGGAAGAGGACTACTGATGGCGCAGTTTTTCTACAAGTACAGCACGATGAACGCAGGAAAATCCATTGAGCTGATAAAAGTCGCCCATAATTACGAAGAGCGCGGAAAGCGCGTCCTGGCGTTCGTGCCCGCCGTGGACACGAGGGACGGAGTCGGGGTGATCAGTTCGAGAATAGGACTCAGGAGAGATGCTCTTGTAGTTGACGAGGATACGAATATCCTCGATATCTTCATCAGGGAGCATCTGAAACATGAAGTGGCGTGCGTGCTTCTTGACGAGTGCCAGTTCCTTAAAAAGCATCACATATTGGAACTCGCCGAGATCGTCGACTCATTCGACGTTCCTGTCATGGCGTACGGCCTGAAGAACGATTTCCGGAATGAACTGTTCGAGGGATCGTATTACTGCCTTGTCTACGCTGACAAAATCGAAGAGATAAAGACGATCTGCTGGTGCGGGAAAAAGGCGACCATGGTCGCGAGGATCTCGCCGGACGGGAAAATAATGCACGACGGCGATCAGGTAATGATAGGAGGCACGGACATGTATGTCTCCCTCTGCAGAAAGCATTACAACGACGGCAGGATCGCGCCGCCCGAAGAAGACTGAAGCCGACGGCTCCGCTCAGGCGGAGCCTTTTTATTTCAGCCGGCAGCCCTGGAAACTTCCACGGCGCCGCATTTCCTTTTCAATGCCGTTCAGGATCGTCCTCTTTTTATAGCTCCACTCCGGCGCGACGAGCAGCCTGCGCGGGACATCGCCCGTCAGCCTGTGCATCGTTATGTCCGCCGGGATGATCTCGAGCATGTCGCAGACGAGACTGATATATTCTTCCGGTGTCCCGAACGGCGTGTAGCCGGGATAATCGCGCATCAATGCGGTGTTCTTCACGACGTTCAGGAGATGGAGTTTCATGCCGAAGATATGTCTGCCGGTCCCGTCGGGGTTTTCGCCGACGGGCTCCGTAACGTGACGCACCGACGTTTCCATGATCTCGCGCGTCTCTCCGGGCAGACCGAGTATCAGGTGAGTCACGACGCGTATCCCGCGTTCCGTAAGGCGCCGCACGGCGTCGTCGTAGTCCGAAAGAGGATAGCACCGGTTTATGCGCATTGCCGTATCATCATCCGACGTCTGCAGACCGAGCTCGACCCAGAGATATGTTTTCTCCGAAAGCTCCTCCAGGAGGTCCAGCGTCTCTTCCGGAAGGCAGTCCGGCCTTGTCGCGACCGCGAGTCCGACGATCCCGGGGTAAGCGAGCGCGTTTTCGTATTTTTCGCGCAGGACGTCCGCGGGCGCGTATGTGTTCGTATGGCTCTGGAAATACGCGATATACCCGCCGGCCGAAGGCCATTTTTCGCTGAGAAGGGCCAGCTGCTGTTCTATCGTGCCCGCGAGTTCGCCGCTGCCGCCCTCGGAGCAGAAGATGCAGCCGCCCGTTCCCTTCGTGCCGTCGCGGTTCGGGCAGGTGAAGCCCCCGTCTATCGAAAGCTTTATCACCTTGAAGCCGAATTCGTATCTGAGGTACTCCCCGATATGATTGATCCTCTGCATTGATGCTCCTCCTTACGCTCAAGTATAACCCCGCCGGTATGTGATTTGGTGGAAAATATAAAAAAAGAAAATCGGGGTTGACAATATTTTGTGAATGTCTATAATAAATATCAACAAAATACACTAAACCGTTGATTAAGAGTAGTAAGCACGGAAACCGGATCTACAGAGAGCCGCCGATGGTGGGAATGCGGCATCCAGGCCCGCGCCGAATGGACTTATGAGGGCAGGACGAACAGCCTCCGGGCTCAGTAGCACCTGACAGGATCTCCGCCTGTAAAAAGGGAGCGGGTATAGAGCTGTACCCGAGATCATGAACACGCAGGACGTGTTGGGTGGCATAACAGAAACATTGGTTTTTGTCCCGGCTTGGGGCGAAAACCTTTTTTATTCCCGAGGTCGCTGCGAAGGAAAGGAGAGGAAATCATGACAGCTATCAAAGACACACCTTACAGAATCTATCTTTCGGAAGATGAGATCCCGAAGCAGTGGTACAACGTCCGCGCGGATATGAAAAACAAACCGGCGCCGCTTCTCAACCCGGCAAACGGCGAACCGCTCACCCAGGAAGATATGGAGCCGATCTTCTGCTCTGAGCTGATAAAGCAGGAGCTGGACGACGAAACGAGGTTCATCGATATCCCGGATGAGGTCAGGAAGTTCTATAAAATGTACAGGCCGTCGCCGCTCATGAGGGCGTACAGACTGGAAGAGAAGCTCGGTACTCCGGCTAAGATATTCTATAAATTCGAGGGAAACAATACGAGCGGAAGCCACAAGCTGAATTCGGCGCTGGCGCAGGCGTACTTCGCGAAGAAGCAGGGGCTCAAGGGGGTAACCACGGAGACAGGAGCCGGCCAGTGGGGCACGGCGCTTGCCATGGCCTGTGCGTATTTCGACCTCGACTGCAAGGTATACATGGTGAAAGTCTCGTATGAGCAGAAGCCGTTCAGGCGCGAGGTCATGAGGACGTACGGCGCGGACGTCACGCCGTCGCCGTCGGAAACGACGGAAGTCGGGAAGAAGATCCTGAGCGAGCATCCCGGAACGACAGGGAGCCTCGGATGTGCGATCTCGGAAGCCGTTGAAACGGCCGTCAGCAATGAAGGCTACAGATATGTACTCGGGAGCGTCCTGAATCAGGTACTGCTCCATCAGACAGTGATCGGCCTCGAGACGAAGGCCGCGCTCGATAAATACGGCATCGATCCGGACATCATAGTGGGATGCGCCGGAGGCGGGTCGAACCTCGGCGGACTGGTCTCACCGTTCGTGGGAGAGATGCTGAACGGGAAGAACAGTTACGAGATCATCGCGGTCGAGCCGTCTTCGTGCCCGAGCTTCACACGCGGGAAATTCGCATACGACTTCTGCGACACAGGAAAGATATGCCCGCTCGCGAAAATGTACACGCTCGGATGCGACTTCATCCCGTCCGCGAACCACGCCGGAGGCCTCAGATTCCACGGGATGAGCCCGATACTGTCGCAGCTCTATCACGACGGATACATCAAGGCCCGCGCAGTGGAACAGACAGCCGTATTCGAGGCGGCCGAACAGTTCGCAAGAGTAGAGGGCATACTGCCGGCGCCCGAAAGCTCTCACGCGATAAGAGTGGCTGTCGACGAAGCGCTGAAATGCAAAGAGACCGGTGAAGAGAAGACGATCGTGTTCGGACTCACCGGGACGGGATATTTCGACATGACGGCGTATGAACAGTACAACAACGGGACTATGACCGACCATATCCCGACAGACGAAGAACTGCAGAGAGGATTCGACGGACTTCCGAAAGTCGGGAAATAATCCCCGGATGCGCGATAACGGTCCCCGCGCCTCATTAAACAGGAGGCGCGGGGATCTTTTCATGCGAATGACGGGGGTGCGGCCGGCCCCGATGTAAATTGTCAGAAAACGACAGCTCCGCAATGGTCAACCATCCCCGTTTATGGTATAATATCAGCTTAGCAACATGTGAATGAATTTTCGTCGGGAGGCGTATAAAATGGGCGAGAGCCGAAAGGCAAAACCGGACACAATGGACTGCTGCTGTGAGTATCACCACAGTGAAGTCAGGATAATAAGCGACAGGGAGACTCAGCTCGGGAAGCCGCAGCTTCTGCTCAATTCCTGCTGCGGTCCGTGCAGCACGTCTGTCGTTGAACGGCTGGCGCCCGACTACGATATCACGGTGTTTTTCCTTAACTGGAACATCACCGACGAAGCTGAATACAGGAAGAGACTCAGGACTCAGATAGAATTCATAAAAAAATTCAACGCTGACCCGTCTAATCCGTATTCCGTAAAATTTTTAGAAGGAGATTACAGACCGGAACGGTTTTTCGAAAGATGCGCAAAGTATGCTGACGAACCCGAGGGCGGAAGGCGATGCGAAGAGTGTTTCAGGATCAGGCTCGAACAGACCGCAGAAAAAGCAGCCATGTTGAATTTCGATCTTTTCGCGACCACGCTTTCCGTAAGTCCTCACAAGGATTACAAAGTTATCAGCAGGATCGGCAATATGATGGCCGACAGATACGGCGTCGGTTTCCTTGATGTCGATTTCAAGAAGCAGAACGGGTTCGGACGCAGCGTGGAGCTTTCGAAGAAATACGGGCTCTACAGGCAGAATTACTGTGGATGCGCGTATTCCAAAAATAAATGACATCAAGGGAAAGGAGCCAAGTTATGTCAAAATTATTTATTCCCGAGGACTATTCGTCCTCACTAAGTTACATGGAAACCCAGCGGGCCATAAAGAAAATCAAGGATTTCTTCCAGAATGAGCTTGCATACGGACTGAGCCTCAGAAGAGTTTCGGCTCCTCTGTTCGTTCTTCCGGAGACCGGACTCAACGACAATCTGAACGGTGTCGAAAGACCCGTATCGTTCACGATAAAAGACATGAATGAACACAGAGCGGAAGTAGTACAGTCGCTGGCAAAATGGAAGCGGATGGCGCTGAAGAGATACGGCGTCGAACCGGGGCACGGCATCTACGCCGACATGAACGCAATCAGGCGCGACGAGGAACTCGACAACCTTCATTCCATATATGTGGACCAGTGGGACTGGGAGAAAGTCATAAAGAAGGAGCAGAGAACGGACGAGTACCTGGAAGAGACGGTGCGTAAACTGTACGTCGCTCTCAGGAACCTGAATGACTTCGTGAACAGACATTACCCTGAGATCAAGACAGATCTTCCGAACGAGATTTTCTTCATCACTACTCAGGAGCTCGAGGACAGATATCCCGACAAGACTCCCGAAGAGCGCGAAGATCTCATATGCAGGGAGAAGGGAGCCGTATTCATCAAGCAGATCGGCGGCAGGCTGAAATCGGGCATAAAGCACGACGGAAGAGCGCCTGATTACGACGACTGGAAGCTGAACGGAGATATTATCCTCTGGAGCGATGTCATGCAGAGCGCATTCGAGATCTCGTCGATGGGCATAAGAGTCGACGAGGATTCCATGAAGGCTCAGCTTAAGGAAGAACACTGTGAAGATCGTGCGAAGCTCGACTATCACAGGATGATAATGAATAAGGAACTGCCGTATACTATCGGCGGCGGCATCGGCCAGTCCAGGCTCTGCATGTATTTCCTGCGCAAGGCGCATATCGGCGAAGTCGGATGCGGCATCTGGCCGGAAGATATGGTGAAGGCGTGCGCTGAAGCGGGCATTCACCTGCTGTAAATATTTACCCTGTGGACGGAGGATCAATGCGTTACGCAAATGTCATCATCAAAAATAAAGCCGACAGTACGGACGGTTTTTTCACCTATGCGTGCGATGATGATACTGTGAAGACAGGCAGCGTTGTGACAGTGCCGTTCGGCAGGGGAAACAGAGAAAAGGAAGCATATGTGTTCGGCTTCGCGGACGAAGCCGAGGCGGAAAAATTAAGCGGCATAAAAAAGATAGCCGGAGTGGATCCGGATATATCTCTTACCGGAGAGATGATCGACACATGCCGCTGGATGAAGAAGAGATACATGTGCCGCTACTATGACGCTCTGCAGCTTTTCCTTCCCGCGGGATCGAAATCGAAACGCGGGAAGGAAGCTGTTCCGTACAGGGACGATCCGGGCGAACGGCAGGATATAGAAACGCTCACTGACGAGCAGTGCCGGGCGCTCGGAGAGATAGAGAGCGCGGAGGACAGCGGCGGCGGCATGTTCCTTCTCCACGGCGTAACAGGGAGCGGGAAGACCGAGGTCTACATGAGGGCCATTCAGCACTCCGTCGACGCGGGACGGCCCGCGATAATGCTCGTGCCGGAGATCTCGCTTACGACTCAGACCGTCAGCAGGTTCATCGGCAGGTTCGGAAGAGAAAGGATCGCCGTGCTGCACAGCCGTCTGACGAACCGGGAACGGTACGACGAATGGATGAAGATAAGGAACGGCGAAGTCGACATCGTGATAGGAGCGAGGTCGGCGGTATTCGCGCCGCTCTGCGATATAGGCATTATTGTCATCGACGAAGAGCACGAGTCCTCGTATAAGTCCGACATGACGCCGAAATACGATACGGTGGAAGTCGCGATAAAAAGGATAAAGGCGTTCGGGGGGACGCTGGTGCTCGGGAGCGCCACGCCGTCTGTCGCGACATATCAGCGCAGCATAGACGGGATATATAAAAGGCTCGAACTGAAGCAGAGATATAACGGGAACGAGCTTCCCGAAGTCGACATCGTCGACATGAGAAAGGAACTGAGGAAGGGGAACACATCTGTGTTCAGCGAAGCCCTCCGGGACGGGATGCGCGACGCGCTTTCGCGCGGGAAGCAGGTCATCCTGTTCCTTAACAGAAGAGGATATTCGACGTTCGTCTCCTGCAGGAACTGCGGGTACGTGATGAAATGTCCGGACTGCGGGATCTCGCTGACATACCATAAAGACAGGAACATGGGCGTATGCCATTACTGCGGCCATGAGGAACCGATACCGCGGATCTGCCCGGAATGCGGCAGCAGGTATATCAGGTACTTCGGCATCGGGACGGAACGCGTGGACGAAGAGGTCGCGCGGCTGTTCCCCGAAGCGTCGACTGCCAGGCTCGATCTCGACACGATGAGAAAAAAGGGCAGCATGACGAAGATACTGAGGGATTTCGGCAGCGGGAAAACGGACATCCTGACCGGCACGCAGGTCGTGGCCAAGGGCCTCGATTTCAGGAACGTCGTGCTGGTCGGCGTCGTGTCCGCGGACGTCACGCTGAATATCCCGGACTACAGATCTCCGGAGCGATGCTTTCAGCTGATAACGCAGGCGTCGGGCCGCGCGGGCAGAGGCGAGGAGCGCGGAAAAGTCATCATCCAGACATACACGCCCGACAGCAATGCGATAAGATACGCGGCCGAAAACGACTACCGCGGGTTCTTCGAGAAAGAGATCGTGCTCCGCGCATTGCTGAGGTATCCGCCGTACGGCGATATCATGCAGCTGACGGTGCAGGGAAAAAACGAGGACGCCGTGAGACGGAGCGCGGAGGAATGGAAAAACGGGATAGATGCGTTCGGATGGATGACCGGTGCGTCGCTCCCGCGTCCGATGGTCACGAACCCCGAGAAGGAAGGTTACAAACAGTACATACTTATCAAATGCCCGAAGGGCATGAGGATGAGATACATGGCGGCGCTTGAGTCGCTCAAGGCGCGCGAGACAGAGCGCAACAGGAAAATAAAGAAGGAATATCAATGCACGGCTGCCGTGGATGTGAATCCGTACAGCCTGGGGAGGAGTTGGTAATTTTGGCACTTAGACATCTGGTGTATGAAGGATCCGAAGATGCGTCGCTGAGAGCGGTCGCGAGACCCGTCACTAAATTCGACAGGCGTCTCAGGATACTGCTCGGCGACATGAAAGACACGATGATCCATTTCGGCGGCATCGGCATAGCCGCGCCGCAGGTGAATGTGAGAAGAAGAGTGTGCATCATCGGTCCGTTTGACGACGTGATCTACGAAATGGTGAACCCGGAGATCATTGAAACGGAAGGCGAGCAGGAAGGATACGAAGGCTGCCTGTCCGTGCCGGGCTTCATCGGACGCGTGAAGAGGCCGGAGAGAGTGACCGTGAAATGCCAGAACAGAGACGGTGAAGAGAAGCTGTATACATTCAGCGGATTCGCGGCCGTGGCCGCGAGCCACGAGATCGATCATCTCGACGGGATCATGTACACCGACAAGGCCGAGGATGTCCACAGGCCCGAAGACAGACCGGGCGAATTCGACGAAGAGGATGAAGATGAATAAGCAATGCATGAAAATCGTGTTCATGGGCACGCCCGATTTCGCGGTCGACAGCCTGCGTGCGCTGGCGGAGGCGGGATATGACATCCCGCTGGTCATCTGTCAGCCGGACAGACCGAGCGGGCGCGGATACAAACTGAAGGCGCCTCCGGTAAAGGTCTGCGCCGAAGAACTCGGGCTCACCGTGATGCAGCCGGAGAAAATAAAGGAGAACGAAGAACTGTTCGGGATCCTCAGAGACTGCGGGCCTGATTTCATTGTCGTCGCGGCCTATGGAAAGATCATCCCGAAAGAGATACTCGGGATCCCGAAGTTCGGATGCATAAACGTTCACGCGTCGCTGCTCCCGGAGCTGCGCGGGGCGTCCCCGATAGCGGCGTCCATCGTTTCGGGGCTAAGTGAAACGGGCGTGAGCATAATGCGTGTCGAGGAAGGACTGGACACCGGCCGCGTCTATTCTGTGAGGAAAACCGGGATCGGAAGAAAGCATACGCCGGAACTGACTGAGGAACTGGCGGCCATGGGCGCCGAAGCACTCGTGTCCGCGCTGCCGGGCATTGCCGACGGAACTAACGAAGGTGTCCCGCAGGACGAAAGCCGCGCGACGTACGCAGGCATGATAAGAAAGCAGGACGGCAGGATAGACTTCACAAAGACGCCGGAGCAGATAGACTGCATGATACGCGGGTATGATCCGTGGCCGGGCGCTTATGCGATGCTCGGGGGCAGGACGTTCAAGATATGGGACGCGGAGCCGCTTGAAGGCAAATGCGATGAGGCTCCGGGAACAGTCGTCGGATGTTCGCCGGACGGTATCGATATTTCCGCCGGAGGAGGCATCCTGAGGGCGAAGGTCGTCCAGGCGACCGGGAAAAAACGGATGCCGGCGTCGGAGTTCCTGAAAGGGCGAAATATTGAAAAAGGAACAGTATTAGAGTAAAATATTTAAGAAAGTATATGCCGAAAGGCGGGTACATTTCCGCGATAAGGAGGATTCAGTCGATGGACGTTAACAGAAAAACAGCGTATCAGGTATTGCTTGATGTTGAAAGCAGGCGCTCATATTCAAATCTGGCGCTTAATCACCATATAATTATCAATAAGCCTACGAACCAGGGGTTTGTCCGTGAACTTGTCTATGGAGTACTTGAAAACAAGATGCTTCTCGATTATGTCATTGACGCACTGATCCCGAAGGACGTGGAAAAGATGAACGTGAGAGATCTCACGATCCTGCGCATGGGGATCTATCAGCTTGCGAAGATGAACTCAGTTCCGGAATACGCGGCGGTGAACGAGAGCGTCGTGCTCGCGAAGAGATACGCGAGGGGACGCGAGGGATTCATTAACGGCGTGCTCAGAGGATATATAAATGAAAAGTATTCTATCAAGCTCCCGGACAGAGACGAGGACGAGATCAGGTATCTTTCGATAAAGTATTCGTATGAGCCATGGATAATAAAACTCTGGCTCGAGAGCTACGATATGGATTTCGTAGAGGAGCTGCTGAAGGCAGGGAACGAAAAGCCGGAGACATGCATCAGGCTGAACTGGCTGAAAGTCATGAAGCCGGACCTCATCAGGAACCTCGAAGGAAAGGGATTCAAGGTGACCGAAGGAAAGTACAGCCATAATGCGCTGTATGTTTCGGGCGGCAATCTCACCGAAGACAGGCTGTATAAGAACGGTCTGTTCTCGATACAGGACGAGGCGTCGCAGATCGCCGCGCAGATGCTGAATCCGAAACACGGCGACGTCGTGATAGACGTATGCGCCGGCGTCGGAGGCAAGGCTCTCGCGATCGCCGAGCGCATGAACAACAAGGGTGTCGTCATCGCGTGCGATATATATAAGAGGAAAGTCGAGACTGTCATGCAGGAGTCAAGAAGGCTCGGCGTCAGCATCGTGCAGCCGCGCACATGGGACGCGACCAGGGTCGACAGCACACTCGTCATGAAGGCCGACGAGGTGCTCGTGGACGCGCCGTGCTCAGGACTCGGGACGATCAGGAGAAAACCCGAGATCAAATACAAGAACTACAGCGACGCGATAAGTACACTGCCGGCGAAGCAGCTGTCCATACTGTCTGCGTCCGCGCAGTATGTCAAGCCGGGCGGGCTGCTGATATACAGCACCTGCACGATAAATCCGTATGAGAATGAGAGAGTAGTAAGTGATTTCCTGAGAAGGAACAAGTCGTTCAAATCCGAGGAGACGATGCAGCTTCTCCCGAATGTGAACGGCACGGACGGATTCTTCATCTGCAAGCTCAGAAGGACGAAGAATCTGATAGACGACTGGTCCGAGGTGGACGAGAAGAAATAAAGGAATTTATGATAGAAACGGGTTATAAAAGCGACAAAGGACTGACGCGCGATCACAACGAAGACGCGTTCGTTGTGGTGCCCGAGCAGAATGTTTTCGTCGTCGCCGACGGCGTGGGGGGCGCGAACGCCGGCGAAGTGGCAAGCAGCACCGCTGTTTCGGATCTTAAGAACATGTTGAGTTCCGCCCCCATCACGGAATGTCCCGACGAACGGCTCGGCGACTACATGAAAAAATGCATTGATTTCATAAATGACGATGTTTTTGACAAATCAGCGGCAAGTGTCGAGCGGAGCGGAATGGCTACGACACTTGTGATTTGTCATGTGAGAGGGACCAGGGCGTACACGGTCAACGTAGGCGACAGCAGAGCCTACCTTAAAAGAGGAGGGCAGTTGTATCAGCTCACAGAGGATCACACTTATGTTCAGTCACTCGTAAGGCTCGGAGTGATCACGCGCGACGAGGCCAGAGTGCATACGAAGGGACATTATATCACCCGGGCCATGGGCGCGGAGGAAAATGTCGAGGCCGATTATTACCAGACTGAACTTGAGGACGGAGATGTGATCATTCTATGTACAGACGGACTTTATAACGAAGTGAGCGAGGACCGGATAAATCAGATGATAAATACGGCGTCCGGGATGCAGGATCTGGCGGACAGACTCGTGGATGAAGCGAATATGTCCGGCGGGATGGACAATATCACGGTTGTATGCATGAAATATAAAGGAGGCTCGGATGAGCAGTAAAGTCATAGCGGGCAGATATGAACTTCTGCAGAAAATCGGCGACGGCGGGATGGCTGTCGTATATAAATCCAGAGACAGATTACTGAACAGATATGTGGCGGTCAAGATACTGAAGCCGGAGTATTCGGGCGACTCGAAGTTCATTGAGAATTTCAGGAAGGAGTCCCATGCGGCGGCGAGTCTTTCGAATCCCAATATCGTTAACGTATATGATGTAGGAAAAGAAGGAAACATTAATTATATAGTGATGGAGCTGGTCGAGGGCAAACCGCTCAGCCAGATCATCGAAGAAGAGGCGCCGATGGATTACAGGCGCGTGATCGAGATATCCAAACAGGTGGCGACGGGACTTTCCGCCGCTCATAATCACGGCATCATCCACAGGGATGTCAAGCCGCACAATATTTTAATAGGCGAAGACGGGATCGCGAAAATCGCCGATTTCGGCATCGCAAAGGCAGTCAGCACGACGACTATCATCGACGGCACGAGCAGTCAGGTGACGGGTTCCGTGCATTATTTTTCGCCCGAGCAGGCGAAGGGAGCCCCGGCGGACTGCAGGTCCGATATCTATTCGCTCGGCATCGTAATGTACGAGATGCTGACGGGGCAGGTACCGTTCGACGCGGATAACCCGGTCTCTGTGGCATTGATGCAGATAAACAACGAGATCGTTCCTCCGTCGCAGCTCGTGGACGGCATTCCGCCCTCGCTCGAGAGGATCGTTCTCAGAGCGACGCAGAAGGATCCGGCCGACAGATTCGAGTCGGCGGACGAGATGATAGACGCGCTGAACGATATAGAGTTCGTGACGAGATTCGTGAACTCCGGCGCGGCTATGGCGGCGGCCGAGGAGGAAAAAGAAGAAACTCCGAAGAAGAAAGACGGAAACAGGAAAAAGAAGATAGCGGCAGTTGCGGTGATAGCTGCAGTGATCGCTCTTCTCGCCGGTCTGTACTTTGCAGGCATCATAGGCGGGAAGATCATCGCCGCGCCTGAACTCACGGGCAAGACCGTCGAAGAAGCTCAGAATGTGTGCGACAAATACAATATCGATGTCAACGTAGTGGATTACGAATACAACGAATCGTTCAACGCGGACGAGATATGCAGTCAGGATCCTGCCTCCGGCGACAAGGTCCGCGAAGGGAGTTCCATAGACGTCGTAGTCAGCAAGGGCGCGGAAGGTACTGTGCCTAATCTTGTCGGCATGAAGGAAGATGAAGCGAAGAAGCTCATCACGAAATACGGATTCAAGGTCGGCACCAGAACGGTCAAGACGAGCGGCGAAGCGGCCGGAACTGTCATTGAGCAGGATCCGGGAGCCGGAGAGGAAACCAAACCGGGTTCCGAGATCAACTATACGATCTCAGACGGCAAGGGCAAGCAGGAGCTCGAGGTGCCGAATGTAGTGGGCATGACTCTCAAGGCCGCGAAGAGCGCCATAACCGACGCCGGATTCGAAGTCGGCACCGTATCGTACGCGACGAGTACGACGTACAGCAAGGGAACTGTCATGGCGCAGCAGTACGATGCCGGAACAAAGCTTGAGGAGAAATCTACTATAGATATCACTGTAAGTACCGGCAGCGAAGGCAGTATAAGTCTGTACATCGATTACACACAGGCGGAGAATGATACATTCCTGCTTACGGTAACGGTGTCGGATGACAACGGAACGAGGAATGTCGTGAACGGCGAGAGAAAGCAGAAGAGCGATAACGGAGAGACGCTGAAGATAACCGGCTCCGGTTCGGGCACGATAACCGTTATCTTTGACGGGACGACCGTAGATAAATACAGCGTCGATTTCGATTCGGGAACCATATACTGATGAAGGGAATGATCATTAAGGGCATAGGCGGATTTTACTACGTCAGGACCGGGGACGGCATGTATCAGTGCCGTCCGCGCGGCATATTCCGCGCGAGAGGGATCAGACCCATGGTAGGCGATGACGTGATAATAGAAGTCCAGCCCGACGGCGATGCTGTGATAGACGAGATACTGGAAAGGTCGAACTGCTTCGACCGGCCGCCCGTCGCAAACATCGACATGATGGTAATAGTGTTCGCCGCGGCGGCGCCGAAGCCGAATACAGCGGTCATGGACAGATTTCTGACGGCGACAGAGTACGCCGGCGTCGAGATCGCGATATGCCTGAACAAGACTGATATCGGGAAACCGGACGTCATAGAACACATGAAGGATATCTATGGCGGAATATACAGGTTCGTGCCGATGTGTGCGAAAACGGGAGAAGGCGTGGACTCACTGAAGGAGATAATAAGGGGGAAGCGCATTGCTTTCGCCGGACCTTCCGGAGTCGGCAAATCGACGATACTGAATCTCCTCTGCCCGGACGCCCGCGCGGAAACGAATGCGGTCAGCGGGAAAACAAGACGCGGACGTCACACGACGAGGCACGTCGAAATATTCGAGACCGATTTCGGCGCATTGATATATGACACGCCGGGATTCACGTCGTTCGACACGGCGGATATGGAGCCCGCGGAGCTGCAGTACTGTTTCCCGGAGATCAGGGAACTTGCCGGCGGCTGCCGGTATGACGACTGTATGCATCTGAAGGAACCGGGATGCGCGGTCACGGAAGCGGTGGAGGCCGGCAGAGTGAGCCGCGAGAGATACGAGTCATACGTATCGCAGTATAAAGATATTATTGAAAGCAGAAAATATTAAGGAGTACATCGCATGAAAGAAATAGCGCCTTCCATACTGTCGGCTGACTTCTCCAGGCTCGGGGAAGATATCGCAGCGGCGAAGCGCGGAGGAGCCCGGATAATACATTTCGACGTTATGGACGGTCATTTTGTGCCGAACATTTCGTACGGCCCGGTAGTGCTTGAAGCGCTGGAACACATGACGGATCTTTCATTCGACGTGCATCTTATGATAGAACGGCCGGACGATCTGCTCGAAAAATTCGTGACCGGCCGGACGGAATACATCACCGTCCATCAGGAAGCGTGCGTCCATCTCGACAGGACGATATCGCATATAAAAAGCCTCGGGGTGAAGGCGGGCGTGGCCATAAATCCCGCGACGCCGGTCGCGGCGCTGAGACATGTCCTGGAACAGGCGGACCTCATACTCGTCATGTCCGTGAATCCCGGATTCGCGGGCCAGAAGTTCATACAGTATACTCTTGATAAGACGAGGGAGCTCAACAGGATAAGGAAGGAAAGCGGCTTCGGATTCACGCTCGAAATGGACGGCGGCATAGGCCCCGGCAATATAAGGGAAGTTATCAATGCCGGAACGGACATAGCGGTGGCCGGCAGCGCCGTATTCGGGGCTGATGATATAGAAAACACGACAAAGCGGCTCATCGCCGCGCTGGAGGATCGATAGAAATATGCGTACTGATAAAACATATTATACCGAAACTGAAATAAACAGGGAGCTCGGCGCGGAAAGCCGTGAGTCTGAAGGAACGAACGCTGAAAGAGCGGCGGGAGAAGGCGGTGCGGAAAAACCGCCGCGCCGCCGCAGACGCAGGAAGCGTCCGGCGGGAAAGGGCAGGAGCGGCCGGATGGGCGTTTCCGGCAGAAAGCACAGTAAAAGGAGAACGGTCGCGATAGTGATCATCTGCCTCGCTGTGATATTTACTTCTGTCTTCGGACTCGGCTACGGCATCGTGATGAACAGGATCGATTCAGTGAACCACGATACGACGCTTAGCGCGGAGGATCTGTGCATCGACGACCAGGTGGCGAAAGATCTCAAGGATTATACGAACATCGCGGTATTCGGAGTCGATAACAAGAAGGGTGAGGATATCGAAAAAAGCAGATCCGACGCGATCGCCGTGATCAGCATAAATAACAAGACGAACAAAGTGAAAATGTTCACGGTCATGAGGGATTCGTATTTCCAGCTTGACGAGAATAACGATCTGGTCCTGGATAAAGTCACGCACGCTCACGCGTACGAAGGCCCGGTCGGACTCGTGAGAGCGCTGAACCGGAACCTCGACCTCAATATAAGCAACTATGTCAGAGTCGACTGGAGCACCGTGGCCGATACAGTGGACGCCATGGGCGGGCTCGAGCTCTACGTTGAAGAAAAGAACATAGACGAGATGAACAAAACCATCACCGATACGAACAGGAATATCGGCGGGCCGGGCAGGAAGATATCCCATGCCGGAAAACAGACGCTGAACGGCGTGCAGACAGTGGCTTACTGCAGGATAAGGAAAGTCGACGGAGATGACGCGAGAGCTAAGAGGATAGGAAAGGTGATAGATGCCGCGCAGAAAAAGTTAAAGACGATGAGCCTTTCGGATCTGAACAAGACTGCGGCTACAGCAATGCCTGAAATAAAGACGAGCCTTTCTTCAGCGACGATCATGAGCATGCTCCTCAATATAAATGATTATGATTTCACGAATGAGGACGGGTGGCCGTATCAGTATAACGGATCACTGATAAACGGAGTTTCGTATACGATACCTGATACGCTTGAATCGAATGTTTCGAAGCTGCATGAGATAATGTTCGGGCAGAAAGATTACGAATGCTCGGATACAGTAAAGGAAATAAATGATCTGATAAACAGCAGTCCGACTGACAGTTCCGGGACCACTGACAGCTCCGGAAGTACAGACAGCTCCGGGACGCAGAACAGCGGCAGCACATATTATCAGCAGGATTCCGGAACGACCGATCAGACTCAGCAGGATTCCACAGGGACCGACAGTTCGGGAGGAACACAGGATTCGGGAGACGGGACCACTACCGGAGACGGTACCACTACCGGGGGCGGCACCAATACCGGAGGCGGTACCACTACCGGAGACGGCACCGGTTCTCCGTAGAATACTACTCAGTGAAGCGGTATATAAATCACGCGGCGGCATCATATCATCCCGCCGCCCGTAAATATATAAGAAAGTGAAGTGATCATATGCAGAACACAAAGTTAAAACTGGCAGTGCTGTTCGGAGGCGTATCGCCGGAATATGAAGTTTCGTGCAATTCCGCCGCGTCGATACTCCGGAACATCGATTACTCGAAATATGAACTCTATGTACTTGGAATAACCAAGCAGGGCAGATGGATGCTGACTCACGCGACTCCCGACGAAATAGCTGACACGAGCTGGGAGATGCGCGCGGACAACAAGGAAGCATCGATCTGTCCGGACAGAACAGTACACGGAATAAGAACAAAGGATAAAGACATCGCGATAGACCTCGTGTTCAATATCATTCACGGGCAGAACGGCGAGGACGGGACCATGCAGGGACTGCTCGACATCGCCGGCCTGAAATATGTTGGACCGGGAACGTGCTCTTCGGCCGTCTGTATGGATAAGGAATTCACAAAGCTGATAGTAAAGCAGAAAGTGCCGAACGTAAAGATGGCCAGGCATTACTGCACGGACAGATATACGTTCTCCCACGCGCCCGAAGAGGAGATAGCGAATATCGAGGAATTCTTCGGGAAGCAGTATCCGCTGTTCGTGAAACCGGCGTGTGACGGTTCTTCCGTGGGAGTATCCAAGGTGAAGGATCAGATAGACCTTTTCGAAGCACTCAAGCTCGCGGCGTCTGAGGATTTCAAGATACTCATAGAAGAATGCGTCGTGGGACGCGAAATGGAAATAGCGGTGCTCGGGAACCTCGAACCGCGCGCTACGGTGCCGGGGGAGATACTGTCCGCGAACGAGTTCTATGATTACGAAGCAAAGTATACGAACCCGGACACGAAAACGAGAGTTGTGGACGACATTCCCGAGGAAAAGATAAAAGAGATACAGGACATGGCGGTGGCGATATACAAGGCGCTCGGATGCAGAGGTCTGTCGAGAGTGGACTTCTTCCTTAAAGAGAACGGCGACATAAGCTTCACCGAGATCAATACGCTGCCCGGATTCACGAAGATCAGCCTGTATCCGCAGCTGTGGGAAAGCTCCGGCATACCGTACACGGAACTGATAGACAAACTGATAGAATACGCAATGGAGGAAAATTAAATGGCAGATATCAAATGGGAAGATGAGGCATACAGGGACGCGTTCAGACATACGTGCTCGCATATCCTCGCTCAGGCGGTGAAGAGATTCTGGCCTGAAGCGAAGCTGGCCATCGGGCCGGCTATAGAAAACGGCTTTTATTATGATTTTGATCTGGAGCATAAGTTCTCCGATGAAGATCTCGCGAAAATAGAAGACGAGATGAGGAAAATCATAAAGGAAGACCTTCCGCTCGAGCATTACACCATGCCCAGGGATGAAGCCATAAAGTTCTGGAAAGACAGGAACGAAGATTACAAGGTGGAGCTGATCGAAGACCTGCCTGACGAGAAGGAGCTGTCGTTCTATCGTCAGGGAGACTACGTCGATCTCTGCGCAGGCCCTCATGTGGAGAGCACCGGGGTCATCGGCGCGGTGAAGCTGATGAGCGTGGCCGGAGCGTACTGGCGCGGAGATTCGGACAACAAGATGCTCCAGAGAATATACGGCACGAGTTTCCCGACACAGAAGGAGCTCGACGATTATCTGAACATGCTCGAAGAGGCGAAGAAGAGAGACCACAGGAAGATCGGCAGGGAAATGGAGATCTTCGAGATGCATGAAGAAGGCCCGGGATTCGCGTTCTTCCTCCCGAACGGCATGGTGCTCAGGAACGAACTCACGACATGGTGGAGACAGGTGCACAAAGAGTGGGGATACGACGAGATCATGACTCCGCTCATCCTGAACGAGAAACTCTGGCGCATGTCGGGACACTGGGATCACTATAAGGACGACATGTATTTCACGCAGATCGACGGTGAGGACTACGCGATAAAACCGATGAACTGTCCGGGATCAATTTTGATTTACGGCAACAAGATCCGTTCATACAGAGACCTTCCGCTGAGATACGCCGAGCTCGGAAGAGTGCACAGACACGAACTTTCCGGAACTCTGCAGGGGCTCATGAGAGTAAGGTCGTTCGTACAGGACGATGCACATCTCTACTGCACGATGGATCAGGTAAAGGATACGGTGCAGGAGGTAGCAAGGCTCATCGATTACATGTACGGCGTGTTCGGCTTCCAGTATATCGTGGAACTTTCGACAAGGCCGGAGGACTCCATGGGAACAGATGAGGAATGGGAAGTCGCGACGGAAGCTCTGAGAGATGCGATAGAGGATCTCGGCATGGACTACAGAGTAAATGAAGGCGACGGCGCGTTCTACGGACCGAAGCTCGACTTCCACCTCGTGGACGCCCTCGGCAGGACGTGGCAGTGCGGCACGAACCAGCTCGACTTCCAGATGCCTCAGCGCTTCGGGATCAGCTACATCGGACCGGACGGAAAGAAGCACAGACCGGTAATGATCCACAGAACCGTATTCGGTTCGATCGAGCGTTTCATCGGCATCATGACGGAGCACTTCGAAGGCAAGTTCCCGCTGTGGCTCGCCCCTGTCCAGGTCAAACTCCTGACAGTTACGGAATCGCAGGCGGAATACGCGGAGCAGCTCAGGAAGGACTTCGAGAGCGAAGGCTTAAGAGTAAAGGTCGATGCCAGAAACGAAAAGATCGGATACAAGATGCGCGAGGCCCGCAATGCGAGAGACTCGTATATCTGCGTCATCGGCGACAAGGAAATCGAGGACGGCACGCTGTCCGTGCGCTCTATCAAGACGGGCGACCTCGGCAGCATGAAGATAGACGATTTCAAGAAGAAGCTGCATGAGGAAATCGACACGAAGGCACTTTAAAATCAGGCATCAATGCATTGATGCCGTATCGGGAGATATCTATGGGGCTGCTTGACAGGCCGGATAAAAACGCTCCGTGGCGCGGCGGTGTTTACCTCACGACCGCGACGAGCTCGCTGCAGGCGGACATCCTTGAATCGAAGCTCGCGGCGGAGGGGATACCGTGCGTGAAGAATTACCGCGGCATGGCGAATTTGATGGAAGTCGCGATCGGGACGAACTCGCTCGACGACATCGATATATACGTGCCCGAGGAAGATCTCGAACGGGCGAAGGAAGTCATTGTTCCCGTCCCGATAGACGATGACTTTGAAGAAGGCTGACATACACGGAATATGATCATGAGGTGTTAAGCTCCGGGGCTTGACACCTCTTTCCATATGTGATAAATTATTTCCGGTGTAAAGCCGTGGGACTTTACAGGCGCGAGGTGCGGGAATGGATGATTTTCTGAGGATAGGCATGCTCCATGATTTTTACGGGGCGCTGCTGACGGATCGGCAGAACGAGACCGTCAGGCTGTATTATGAAGAGAATTGTTCGCTCGCCGAGATCGCGCAGGAGCTCGGCGTGAGCAGGCAGGCGGTGCATGATTCGCTGAAAAGCGCGGAGGCGGCGCTTGCCGGATATGAAGAAAAGCTCGGGCTCGCCCGCAAGTTCGCGAAGACGGAAGAGGCGATAGAGAAGATCGACGCGAAGATAGATGAGATCATAAAAAGCTCCGGCGACGATAAACTGGCGCGGAAGCTCGAAGAGATAAAGGCGGTACTCGGCCGCATAGACGGTTAGGAGGAAAAATGGCGTTTGAAGGACTGAGCGAAAAACTCCAGGGAGTGTTCAAGGGCCTGAAGGGGAAGGGCTCACTCACCGAAGCGGATATAGACAAGGCGATGCGCGAGGTCAAACTCGCACTGCTGGAGGCCGACGTGAATTTCAAGGTCGTAAAGGAATTCGTCGCGGACGTGAAGGAAAAATCCATGGGCGAGGAAGTCATGGAAAGCCTGACGCCGGGACAGCAGGTCATCAAGATCGTGAACGAAGAGCTCACGGATCTGATGGGCGGCGGCAGCAGCAAGCTCACATACTCGCCGAGCGGCTTTACTGTCCTGCTGATGGTGGGACTCCAGGGTACAGGTAAGACGACGACGTGCGGAAAGCTCGCGTATTACCTGAAAACGCAGGGAAAGAAACCGATGCTGTGCGCGTGCGACGTGTACAGGCCGGCGGCCATAGACCAGCTTGAAGTCGTCGGAAAGCAGGTGAACACGCCCGTGTTCGCGGACCGTGACACAAAGGACGTTACAGACATCGCGAAGCGCGCGAAGCACGAAGCGGAGATAAAGGGATACAACGTGCTCATCATCGACACGGCCGGTCGTCTCCAGATAGATGACGAGCTCATGACGGAACTCGAAACTCTGAAGCGCGAGATAAAGCCGCATGAGATACTGCTCGTGGTCGACGCCCTTACCGGACAGGACGCGGTGAACGCCGCGAAGGGATTCGACGAGCGGCTCGGGATAGACGGTGTCATCATGACGAAGCTCGACGGCGACGCGAGAGGCGGAGCCGCGCTCAGCGTAAAGAAAGTCACGGGGAAGCCGATAAAGTTCGTCGGTATGGGCGAGAAGATGGACGCGCTCGAGGTGTTCCATCCGGACAGGATGGCGTCGAGGATCCTGGACATGGGCGATATGATGTCGCTCATCGAACAGGCCGAGCAGAAGATGGACGACAAAAAAGCCGAAGAGCTCGAGCGGAAAATGAGGAAGAACCAGTTCACCCTCGAGGATTTCCTGGATCAGTTCGATCAGATCCGGAACATGGGAGGACTGGGAAAGGTCCTCGCTATGCTGCCGGGACAGCAGTCCGCGCTGAAGAATCTCGACCTCGACAAGAGCGAAGAAGAGTTCAGACACATGGAGGCGATCATCTACTCCATGACGCCTGAAGAGAGGCGCGACCCGAAGATACTGAACGCCAGCAGGAGGAAACGGATCTCGGCCGGCTCCGGGCGGCCCGTGAGCCAGATAAACACACTCGTAAAGCGTTACGAGGAATCGAAGAAAATGATGAAGCAGATGAACAGATCGGGCGGGAGGATGCCCGGACTTTTCAGATAGAAACCGTATTGAAAACAGGAGGAAATAATAATGGTAAGGATCAGACTGAAGAGAATCGGAAAGAAAAAACAGCCTTTCTACAGGATCGTGGTGGCGGATCAGAGAGCCGCGAGAAACGGAAAGTTCATCGAGGAGCTCGGATATTTCAATCCGCTGACAGACCCGAACGACATCAAGGTCGACGAGGAAAAGGCGAAGAAATGGCTGGATGAAGGCGCTCAGCCGACCGAGAGAGTAAAGTCGATATTCAGAGAAGCGGGTATTTTGTAGGGGAACGGTGATGGCTGATGGTAGAACTTGTTGAAACTATAGCCAAGTCGCTTGTTGATGAACCCGACAAAGTCGAAGTCACTCGGGAAAAGGGCGATGGCGATACTACGATCATCCGTCTGCATGTCGCGGAAGGCGACATGGGGAAGGTCATCGGCAAACAGGGCAGGATCGCGAAAGCCATTAGGACTGTCGTTAAGGCCGCCGCTGTGAAGTCGAAGGAAAAAGTAGTAGTAGAGATCGTACAGTAAGTACAGAAGACAGGGCACATATTTTCATATGTGCCTTATGCATATTCGGGAAAATGGAAAAGATCGAAATCGGAAAAGTGAGCGCGCCCGTCGCGATGAAAGGCGAGATAAAGATCCTGAGCTACTCGGAGGAACCGGACAGATTCGAAACGATAGACAGGATAGTGATCGGGGAGAATGAACACGAGATAGAGAGCGTGCGCTACAAGGGCGCTGCTCCCATAATCAAAGTGTCCGGCATTGATGACCGCGACGCGTCGGAAGCCGCGAAGGGAAAGACGGTATATATGTACGCGGAAGATCTTCCGGAGCCCGCCGAGGACGAGTTTTACGTCCGGGACATGATCGGAGCCTCCGTAGTGAGGGAAGACGGCAGCGAGGTCGGTACGCTCAGGGATATCAGCGGGGCGTCGGGACAGGATATCTATATCGTCGGGCGCGAAGGAAAGAAGGACCTGCTCATTCCCGGCGTGAAGGAATTCATCCGGGAAGTGGACACAGAAAATAAAAGGGTAACGGTGAGGCTGATAGAAGGACTGGAGGAACTGTGATGCATATAGATATACTGACGCTGTTCCCGGAGATGTTCGACGGCCCGCTCGGCACGAGCATGATCGGCCGGGCGAGGGAGCGAGGCCTTATCGACATCGAATGCACCGATATCCGCGATTACACGCTCGACAAGCATAATAAGACGGATGAATATCCGTTCGGCGGAGGCCCCGGCATGGTCATGATGGCGGAGCCTGTTTTCAGATGCCTTCGCGCCGTCAATGCGGAAAACAAGAAGATAGTGTACATGTCACCGAAGGGGAAGGTGCTCTGCCGGGAGAAAATAGAGGAGCTGTCCCGTGAAGAGGATCTCGTAATACTCTGCGGCCATTACGAGGGGATAGACCAGAGGATACTGGACGGATGGGATATAGAGGAGATCTCCATCGGGGATTACATCCTGACGGGCGGGGAGCCCGCGGCGATAGTCCTCATAGACAGCGTGGCGAGGATGATACCGGGAGTACTAGGCGACAGCGCAGGGATCATGGAGGAATCCGTGTATTCGGGTCTGCTTGAATATCCGCAGTACACGAAGCCGCGCGAGTTCGAAGGGATGAAGGTGCCGGAGGTACTGCTGAGCGGCGACCACGAAAAAATCAGACTGTGGAACTTCGAACAGGCATTGATGCTCACGAAGGAGCGCAGGCCGGACATGTTCGAGGAGTTCGTAAAACACGCGGAAGGGCTCACGAAGGCTGAGAAAAAGGTAGTGGAAAAGGTAATATCTTTGGTGTAGAATATTTTAGAAGGAGGCCGCATGCCGAAGCTTACGAAAAAGACTATATCTATATTCGCAGCGGCCCTCGTAGGGCTATATCTTGTGATTTCCGTCATCCCGACCCTGACCGGGAAACTGACGCCGACGCAGACTGTGGAGTACGGCGAACTGAAGGTGTCTGACGATGTGACGGGCTATGTGGTCCGGGACGAGACCGTATATCTCGCGAAGGAGAGCGGAGACGCTGTCTGGAAAGTAAAGGAAGATGATCTGATCAAAAAAGGAGCCGCTGTCATGACGTTCAAAAAGCGCAGCAGCGGCAAGAGTAATCAGAACAGTAAATATAAGGATATCCTGGACAGGCTCGACGGAAGCGGGAAGACCGCAGGTACCACGAGCCTGAGAAAGGGCGTTGTGTCGTTCCGGGTCGACGGATACGAGGGGATCATGACTCCCTCAAATCAGGAGAAACTGAAGGAGAGCGATGTCACGGGCATGGCGGCGGAGCCGGACAGCATAAAAAGAGACGGCTTCAAAAAGGGAGAGCCCATTTACAAGATATACAATAATGCCGACTGGTATCTGAATATCTGGGTCGATGATTCGAAGACCTCCAGATATGAGGAAGGCGGCAGCGTAACGATAGAGATCGGCGATGAGAAGATCAAGGGAACTATTGACAAGATCATCGGCGAAAAAAATAAATGGCACATTATAATAAAAACGAACCGGTACTGGTCAGGCCTCGGCAGATACCGCGTCACGGACGCCACTATCGTGACCACTGACGAGGAAGGGCTCATCATCGACAATCAATGCATCGCGATAAAGAACAAGCATGAGGGCGTATACGTAAAGACGACGACCGGAGACTATAAGTTCACGAGGGTGAACGTTCTCGCGAGCAATGACGAGCAGTCGCTGGTGAGTTCAGGTACTTTCACGGACGAGAACGGCAGGACTGTGAGTACGGTCGAGGTATACGACGAGATACTGAAACATCCGAAAGAAGGCTGATAACATGACAGACATTAAGGCGAATCTTGAGGAAGTAAGATCGAAACTGCTTCCGGGAGTGCAGCTGATCGCCGTGACGAAGACGCATTCTCCGCAGGAGATAAACATCGCGATCGATAACGGCGTCACCGACATCGGCGAGAACAAGGTCCAGGAAATACTGGAGAAATACGACAGCGTGAAACCTGTGAGATGGCATATGATCGGCCATCTGCAGACGAACAAGGTGAAATACATCATCGACAAGGTATGCCTGATCCATTCGGTCGACTCGCTGAAGCTTGCTAAGGAGATCGACAAGCGCGCGCGGAACGCCGGCAAGACCATGGACATCCTGATCCAGGTAAATCCCGCTCACGAAGAGAGCAAATTCGGACTTGACCCCGATGACGTGGAAGGCCTCATACATGAGATACTCGATCAATGCGAGAATGTGCGCATCTGCGGGCTCATGTGCATCGCGCCGTATACGGACGATCCGCAGGATGTGCGGCCGTACTTCGCGGAGGTGCGCGAGATGTACGAGAAGTTCGGGAAAATCGACGATGAGAAGATAGATTTCAAGTACCTTTCGATGGGGATGTCTCACGATTTCGAGGCAGCCGAGCAGGAAGGATCAAACATGGTAAGAGTCGGCACCGCGATTTTCGGCGCCAGAGTATACTAGCTTTAAGGAGGTAGACAATGGGAGTAATGGACAAGTTCAAGGATCTTGTCGGGATCGAGGAGATCGATGATGAAATCACTGAAGAAGAGATCGAACGCGCGGACGAGATGATCGAAAGAAAGCCGGTCGTGCGTTATCCGAGAGTACAGAGGGAGAAGGTGGTCCCAATGCAGAGAAGTACAAATCCGTTCAAACTGATGGTAATAAATCCGGAAGGATTCGACGAGTGTCCGAAACTCGTGGATTCTCTGAAGGCGAGAAAGCCGATAATCATCAATCTCGAGAAGACAGATTCGGAAACGGCGAAGAAGATATTCGATTTCCTTTCCGGAGCTACATATGCTCTGAACGGGAACGTGCAGAAAGTCGCGAACAACATTTTCGTATTCGCCCCTGATAATGTTGATATTTCGGCCGGATCGGAAGGGAAAGGCTTCGACTTCTCGTCGCCCTCCCATGATGACGACGCCTGGAGGTAACAGAGAATGATAACACCTACCGATATACAGAACAAGGAATTCACAAGAGGCGTAAGAGGATATAACGAAAAGGAAGTGGACATGTTCCTCGACCTTATCACTCTCGACCTCGAGAAGATCGTGAAGGAAAACGTAAGGCTCAAGGGCGAGATCGCCGCTCAGAAAGAGCAGCTCGAGAAGTATAAGTCTTCCGAGGGCGAAGTGATCCAGGTGCTCGAAAAGGCGAAGAACCTCATGAATGACATTTCGGCCAGCACGGACAAGCGCGCCCAGGTGATCATAAAGAACGCGGAAATGGAAGCCGACCTGAAGGTCAGGAACGCCGAGAAGAAAGCGGAGCAGCTCGAGCTCAGGAACGAGGAACTCGAAAAAAGCATCCTTGCGTTCAGGGATAAATACAGAAGGATGCTCGAGACGGAACTGAAGAATATCGGAGCCATGGCGGACGATTTCGGGATCGACGAGACCGCGCCGGAGCCGGAGCCTCAGGCTGAAACTCCGTCGCAGGCGGCCCCCGCCGAAGTCTCGGATGACGTGTACTCCCCGGAGCCGGACGAAGATATAATCGAGGTGAAGGACCTGAGCGATCTCGACGACTTCAAGGATATCCCGAGCGCCGGCGCGCCGACGGATGACCGCAAGACAGTCGTCGTGGATATTCAGGGGAACAGGGAGTAGTCCGCATTGATATATTATATGATAATCATTACTCTCGCGGCTATCGACAGAGTGCTGAAATATTTTGTGACCGCGAATATCCCGCAGGGCGGCTCGCAGTACCTTCTCGGAGATCTCGTGGTGATCACGAACATCCGGAACACCGGGGCAGCGTTCAGCACGTTCACCGGCCGCAGGGCGTGGCTCATAGCGGTCACTCTCCTTTGCATAATCGTCGGGCTCGTGTATATCACGCGCCACAGGAAGAACAGGAGCAACTTCCTGCTTACGTCGCTGTCGATGGTGATAGCGGGCGGCATCGGCAATCTGGCGGACCGGATCATGCACGGATATGTGACGGACTACATCAGCGTCGGCAGTTTTCCGGTATTCAATTTCGCGGATATCTGCGTTGTGACAGGATGTGTGTTCCTTTGCATATATGTGCTGTTCCTGGACAGAAACTGACATGGGCGAAATAAATCGTTACGAAATAACAGCAGACGAAAAATACAGCGGCACAAGACTCGATCTTGTGCTTTCTGTTACAGTGGAGGAAAGTTCGCGCAGCTATATCCAGAAACTCATAGCGGGCGGAAGCGTCTCCGTGAACGGAAGAACGGAGACATCGAAGAAATACAAAGTGAAGGCCGGGGACGTGATCGGGATAAGCATCCCGGAACCGGAGGAGCTCACGGCGGAGCCGGAGGACATACCGCTCGATGTCGTTTATGAAGACGGGGATGTCATCGTTGTCGACAAGCCCGCCGGAATGGTGGTGCACCCGGCGCCGGGGAACCCTGACGGGACACTCGTCAATGCATTGCTGCATCACTGCAGCGGGAGCCTTTCCTCGATAAACGGAGTGGTGCGCCCCGGCATCGTCCACAGGATAGACAAGGACACGAGCGGGCTCATCATGGCCGCGAAGAACGACGCGGCGCACAGGAGCCTCGCGGCGCAGCTCGAGAGCCACTCCGTCACGCGCGCGTACCGCGCGATAGTGTATAACGCGTTCCGCGATGAAGAGGGAACGGTGGACGCGCCGATAGGAAGGGGCAGGAAGAACAGGCTGCGCAGAGAAGTGTACGGAATAAACGCGAAGAGAGCCGTCACGCATTATAAAGTGACAGAAAGACTCGGCCGCTTCGCATTGATAGAATGCAGGCTCGAGACGGGAAGGACGCATCAGATCCGGGTCCATATGGCGTATATAAACCATCCGCTGGTCGGAGACATCGTGTACGGCCCCGCAAAGCAGAAAACGGGAGCAGGGCGCCAGATGCTGCACGCATATCTGCTCGGGTTCGAGCATCCCCGGACAGGGGAATATCTGGAGTTCAGGTCGGATCCGCCGGATGATTTCATGAAAGTGCTCGAAAAACTTAGGCGTACGGGAGGCTGAGATGGCTAAGGTAAGTATCGGAAAGGGAACTCTGGAAGCGCCGCTTCCTGATGTGATGGTGTCGTGCGGCGATATAGACGGGGAAAAGAATATCATCACTATAGGATGGACCGGCATCGTGAATACAACTCCCCCGATGTGCTATATTTCGGTTATGCCGTCGAGATACAGTCACGATATCATCGAGCGGAGCGGCGAGTTCGTTATCAATCTCGTGAACGAGAGACTGACGCGTGAGATGGATCTCTGCGGTGTGAAGTCGGGGCGGGATACAGATAAGTTCAGGGAGACGGGGCTCAGCCCGCAGCGCTGCGAGTCCGTCGGCTGCCCCGCGATAGAAGAAAGCCCGGTAAGCATCGAATGCGTGGTGAAGGATAAGATCCCGCTCGGGTCGCACGATATGTTCCTTGCCGAGATCGTGAATGTCACTGTCAGCGAGGACCTCATCGACGGAAACGGCAGGGTGAGGTTCGAGGACGCGGGACTGATCGCGGGAGTGCACGGCGGATATTATCCTGTCTCCCGGCGTCCGGTCGGCAGTTTCGGATATTCAGTCATGAAACCGAAGACGAAGAAGCGCAAGGAAAAGGAACGGGCGGCCGCGAGACGTGCGGCGCAGAGGAACAGGAAAAGAAGATAATAACAGAGCCGGGCGCGTGCCCGGCTCTTTTAAAAACAGTGCTGAGTCATGGATGTTCCGGACCGCCGGCATCTAAAAATGTTTTACGATATAACATCGACAGTTTTCGCAAATGTATTTATCCATAAACTCTTTATCGGCGTCATCGCTTCCGCAGATCGCGCATCGGTGCGCCTTCTGTTTTTTTCCCTCCGTGCGCCCGCAGATATTATCGCGGACGCGTTCCGCATCCTGAATATTCTGACATTTTTCCGTGCTGTTCGTTTGCATAACCCTTCTCCGTACAAAACAATAAACGATAGATGTCACGTCGTCCCGGATGGACGTCGCCGCAGTAAAAAATTACCACGCCGGGGCGGCGTGTTCAACATGAAGTGGAAAAATGGAAGAATAAAGTGGGAAATGAGCCGTTTGGAGTGGAACGGAGTCACTTCCCGTCCGTAAGCGAACCCGGCCGTTTCGGCGTGACGTAAACAGTGTGGTTATCCGTGAAGATGACCATGCCGGGTTTCGCGCCGCCCGGTTTTTTCACATAGCGCACTTCCGTATAATCCACCGGCACGTTTTCCGAATTCCGGCCCTTGCTGTGATACGCCGCTATCGAGGCCGCTTCGAAAATGGCGCGGTCCGTCGCTTTTCTGCCTCTCAGGAACAGGATCACGTGAGAGCCGGGAATGTCCTTCGTATGGAACCAGATATCGTTCCTTCCCGCGGTCCTGAACGTGAGATAATCGTTTTCACGGTTGTTCCTGCCGGCGAGAACGTCAAAGCCGTCGCTCGTCTTATAACTGTACGGATGCGGGACGTCTTTCTTCTTAGTGCCGGGATGCTTCTGTCTGCGCGCGAATCCCGATTCCTCGAGCTCGTCCCTGATCCGGTCAATATCCTCGACAGTTTCCGCCTCGTCCGCGAATTCCTTCACCGAAAGCAGGTATTCTATATTCGCGTCCGTCTCTTTCAGCTGCCGCGACTTTTCTTTCAGAGCGGTCCTGGATTTCGAGTATTTCTTAAAGAATATCTGCGCGTTCTTCGCGGCGGAATACCGTTCGTCCAGCGGGATGGTGATTTCCGAACCGTCGTAATAATTCGTGACTGTCGCTTCCGTCGCGCCCGGCTTTATCAGATGGATGTTCGCCGTGACGAGTTCCCCGTACAGCCTGTATTTTTCATCGTCCCTCGCCTTCATGAGATCTTCGGACAGCCGCTGCTTCTTGAGCCGCTGTTTTTTAAGGGCCTTGTTGACAGCCGACCTCACTGCCGCGCTCTTCTGATTTATCCGGTTGGACTGCTCGCGGTGCGTGTAGTAATATTCCGCGGCGGCGCTCACGGTGCCGAAGTCTTTCCTGTTATATATGTTTTCATATTCATCAATGCGGATGACATGGAAGTCTTTCGGCTTTCCGCTGCTGTCCTCGTAAACGACGGGGGTGATATCTCCTTCCGATACGCGTTCACGCATTTCCTCTATTTTCGCAAACACCCCGTCCGGAGAGCCGGGCATTGCCGCCTCACGGGCCGCGGCGGGAGAAAGCCCTCCGACATCGCCGAGTATCACGTCCGAGAGCGGCCTTCCGCTCTCAGCGGATTCGCCGCACATCGCCTCTATATCGCGCTTTGTCACTTCCGTGAACGGGATCTTTTTCTGCCTGGGAGGATACTCGTACATCATCCCGGGCAGCACCTGCCTCGCGCGGTCCATGTCGGGAGTTATCCGCTTCAGGCTGCCCGCGATCTTTCCGGATTCGTGCAGAAGCGTCACGTTCGAGTATTTTCCCATGATCTCGACGATCAGTTTTTTCTCCGTCTCCACGCCGAGCTCGTCGCGCGAGCTCACCGTGACTTCTATGATCCGCTCCGTGTCCTTCTGTCTGACCGAGACGATCCGTCCGCCCTGTATCAGTTTTCTCAGCATCATGCAGAACCCCGGGGGATTCACCGGGTTGTCGTATCCGTTTTCCGTGAGGAAAATGCCGGGGTGCGCATTGTTCGAGGACGCGTAAACTTTCAGTTTCCCGGCTTTTCCGCGCACATGAAAAATCAGCTCGTCTTTCTCCGGCTGATAAATTTTCTCTATTCTGGCTCCCGCAAGCGCCGCGTCGAGTTCGCGCGCCAGGGCCCGTACAGCAATGCCGTCAAATGCCATCGACAAAATATCCTTTCATATGTGGTTTGTGTTATAATCATATATTATCATAAACAAAACAGTAAAGGAGAAAATTGTATGATAAGAAGCATGACGGGATTCGGCAGGGGAGAGTATTCCGACGGGAAGCGCTCCTTCACTGTTGAAGTGCGTTCGGTCAATCACAGGTACTGCGACATCTTCGTCAGGATGCCGCGCCGTTTCTCTTTCGCGGAAGAGACGATAAAGAAGATCGCGAAGGAATACGTGCACCGCGGCAAGGTGGAGATAGGCGTGACAGAGGAGGACATCGCCGCGGAAGATACCGAGATAAGGCTGAACGACGAGCTCGCCGGAAAATACATAGACAACCTCGCATTGCTGAAGGAAAATCACGGGCTCGCGGGTGAGATCACGATAGATCTCATCGCATCAATGCCGGACGTCCTGAAGGCGGTGCCGAATCCCGCGGAAGAGGAGGAGATAACCGAGACGATCGGCCGCGCGACGAGAGCCGCCATGGAAGCGCATGCGGCCATGCGCGGGACGGAGGGCGAAAAGCTGAGAACGGACCTCGATATGCGCGGAGACAAAGTGCTGGAATGCGTGAATCTCATTAAAGCGCGGGCGCCTGAGATCCAGAAGGAATACGCGCAGGGCATGAGGGACAGGATAAACGAGATACTGGAAGGCCAGGTGGAAGTCCCGGAGGACAGAGTGATGCTCGAGGCGGCCGTGTTCGCGGACAAGGCCAGCATAACGGAAGAACTCGTCAGGCTCGACAGCCATGTCGCCCAGCTCCACTCGATACTCGCAGGCGGAGGCGCGGTCGGAAAGAAACTGGATTTCCTCGTCCAGGAAATGAACAGGGAAGCGAATACCATCGGCTCGAAGGCGAATGATCTGTATATCACAAAACAGATGCTGGAGATGAAGGCCGAGGTAGAGAAGATCAGGGAACAGGTGCAGAATATTGAATAATTTTTCCATTCTCAACTTGTACTGAAAAGTCCGTAATGATATAATTACTTTCTGAAATCCGCTGAAAGGAGCGAGAATGACAAAGAGAGGGCGGCTGCTTGTAATATCCGGGCCATCGGGAGTCGGTAAAGGCACATTGTGTAAAATACTCATGGACAGGGATGACGGCATTGATTATTCCATATCCATGACTACGCGAAAGCCGCGCGAAGGAGAAGTGGACGGGAAGAATTATTTCTTCACGGATACTGAAACGTTCGAAAAGCACATCGAGCGGAACGGCTTTCTGGAATACGCCAGCGTATACGGGCATTACTACGGTACGCCGAAGGCGCATGTCATGGAGATGCTCGACGCCGGAAGGGACGTGATCCTCGAGATAGACACGCAGGGCGCGATGCTGATTAAGGAAACGTATCCCGAAGGAGTATTCATATTCATACTTCCGCCTTCGCTGAAGGAACTCAGGAAGCGGATCGAGACACGCGCGAGCGACGACCGGGAAGTGATAGAACGCAGGCTCGGCGAAGCGATGAACGAGATCGCGAGGGCGCCGCAGTACGACTACATAGTGGTGAACGACGACATCAACGACGCGGTCGAGAAACTCAGCAGCATCGTTACGGCGGAGCACGCGAAGGTAAACGAAGATATAAATGAAATAATAGACAGGTATAAGGAGGAATTGGAATTATGATGCTCTATCCATCTGTCGATGAAATAAGGAAGAAGGCAGACAGCAGATACACACTTGTTATTTTGGCGGCCAAAAGGGCGCGGGACATTATAGACGGTTACCCGAAGCTCGTGGACGAAGGTGACACAGAGAAGCCCGTTTCCGTGGCGGCTGATGAAATAGCGGAAGATTACATCACGTACAAACGTGACTAGAAAATATTATTTACAGCGGCTGCACATTTTTTTCGTAGCCGCATTTTTCTTCTCCGAATATTTACGTTTTTACTAATGCCATAAAAATTATCTTAGAGGAGGGTGAGTATGCGAATTAGTATTAACAGTATTGAAGGGGCGGATTATCTTTATATCCGGACAAGCTCGGAAACCAGAAGAGTGAGGCTTTCCGACATCATCTCCGTGACGCAGAACGCGCACAGGATCGATATCAGGTACGCGGGAGACGAGCCGCGCGTATCCAGTGCGCGCGGGACCGTGAACGACACGGCGGAGCTGCTGTGCGGACGGTCGGAGGATTTCTACAAGTGTCATTCTTATCTTATGGTGAACTTCACGCACATAGATCTTGTGGATAATCAATGCGTGACGTTCGATGACGGATCCCGCGTATCGATGGGAGAAAATCTCCTGCGCGAAACGCGCAAGGCGTTCAACGCGTATATTTCAAAAAAATAAACGCTTGCAGTATTTTCGCCGCTATAGTATTATAAAGTACGGTGCCCCCTCAGGGGGACCGTGATGTTTTATTTCGCACACCGGGTCTGCCGCGATTGGTGCCGCGAGAGCGGTTCCGCGGGAAAATGACGCCGGTGGAGGTAGAAAACCAGGAGGAAAAAATATGTCAGTAGTTTCTATGAAACAGTTATTGGAAGCCGGAGTCCATTTCGGACATCAGACGAGAAGATGGAACCCGAAGATGGCACGTTACATCTTCACCGAAAGAAACGGCATCTACATCATCGATCTTCAGAAGACAGTAAAACTCATCGACGAAGCTTATGAATTCATGAAGGAAGCGGCTGCCACGGGAAAGCCCATTCTTTTCGTAGGCACGAAGAAGCAGGCCCAGGCCGCCATCGAAGATGAAGCGAAGAGATGCGGCGAGTACTATGTAAATCAGAGATGGCTCGGCGGCATGCTCACGAACTACAAGACGATATCCCAGAGGATAAAGAGACTGAAGGATATCGAAGCCATGGAAGAAGACGGAACGTTCGAGAAGCTTTCGAAGAAGGAAGTGCTCGGACTCAGACGTGAAGCCGAAAAACTCGAGAAGTTCCTCGGCGGCATAAAGGACATGCACGGTATGCCGGCTGCGATGTTCGTCGTAGACCCGAAGAAGGAGAGGATAGCTGTCAGAGAAGCCAGGATCCTCGGCATCCCGGTAGTCGGCATCGTGGACACGAACTGCGATCCTGACGAGATCGACTATGTCATCCCCGCGAACGACGACGCTATCAGAGCGGTGAAGCTCATCTCAAGCCTCATGGCGGACGCGATCGTCGAAGCGAACCAGGGAGAAGCATACGACGAAGCCCCGGCCGAAGACGCGGAAGCGGAAGCAGACGCGGAAGCGGAAGCCGAAGCCGGCGAAGAGACAGTTGAAGCGGAAGAAGCGGCGGAATGATCCGCATTGATATAAAAGGAGAATAATTATGGCAATAACAGCTGCACAGGTAAAGGAGCTCCGCGGTATCACCGGAGTCGGCATGATGGACTGCAAGAAGGCTCTCGAGGAGACTGACGGAGACATCGATAAGGCGATAGAGGTCCTGAGGGAGAAGGGTCTTTCGAAAGTAAAGAAAAAGGAAGGCCGCATCGCGGCGGAAGGACTCGCGAAATTCGCGATCGCCGATGACGGCTCAAAGGCCGCCGTTATAGAAGTGAATTCCGAAACGGATTTCGTGGCGAAGAACGAAGAGTTCATAGATTTCGTGGACGGGCTCGCGAAGCTCGCTCTCGACAGCGATGCCGCGGACATGGATTCATTTCTGGCTCTCGACTTCAACGAGGACGGGACAGTGAACGAGGCGCTGACGCAGAAAGTCGCGAAAATCGGCGAGAAGCTGAGCATCAGGAGATTCGAGAAGATGGAAGAGCCGGGAACGGTCTACGTCGGATATCTCCACAATATGGGACAGATCGCGGTAGTGGTCGGCCTCAGAACGGAGGCTTCCGCGGACGAAGTCGCGGTCGTGGGAAAAGACGTTGCCATGCAGGTGGCTTCCATGAAGCCGGAGTTCCTCGACGAGAGCGCCGTGGATCAGGCATACCTCGAGCATGAAAGAGAGATCCTGACGCAGGAAGTCCTGAATGAAGGAAAGAAGCCCGAGATCGTGGACAAGATCGTTGACGGAAAGATAAAGAAGGAACTCAAGGAGATCTGCCTTGTGGACCAGAAGTTCGTAAAGGACAGCGACATGTCCGTGGAAGAGTATGTCGCGAGTGTCGCGAAGGAACTCGGCAAGGACATAAAGGTAGCGTCGTATGTGCGCTATGAGGTCGGCGAGGGTCTCGAAAAGAGACAGGACGACTTCGCGGCGGAGGTTGCGGCGCAGGCTGAATAATAAAGCGGAAATAATGCGTAAGAGACCCCGGTGTCCATACACCGGGGTCTTTGAATTTCACCGGAAGAATAAGGTATAATATCATTGCCGGAGGAGAGAAAGTCCATGGAAAGGATCGAAACATTTTTAGGGCGCGGCGAGACCGCGGACGGATATCCGTTCGCTGTCTGCGCGCTGTACCGCGGGCGTTGCGGCGCTGTCATCCGCGGTGATTTCGAGTTCGGAAAATACAGAGACGGCGTCGCTGTCGACGCCCGGCTTTCGCAGCTTGCGGAGTACTGCTGTCCCGGCGCCGCGGCTGACGGAGCGACGATATCCATTCCGGAAGCCGAGAGCCGGTGCGGCGGCATTGCGGGAGTTCCGGGGACGCCGGGAGCTTCGGCGGACGGTGCGGTAGAAAAGACAGACGGAGGACTCACAGGATTCGCCGTTCCCGCGAGGCTTTCGGTGATCGGGGAATATACTGAAGAGGAAATATCAATGCTGAGAGAATTCGTAAGCTGTGTCCTCGGAGAAGAGGATGTGACACGTGAAAGGGCGGAACGGATCCTCGGGAAAATGAAGACGCTCGGCCGCTGCGCATTGATGGTGTCCGACGGGAGCGCCGGAGAGGCCGGCATCGCGGCATGCGTGTCCGGCGGATCTGTCCGGATGATATGTTTAGAGGTGGAATAATGGGAAGCTGTGTCATCACAAAGAAAAAACTGGACGACCTGAAAAAGGCGGAGCCGTTCATGAAGATGAACGACCTTGTATATAAGCTGATCAAGGACGCGATCCTGGATGCCGAATTCATGCCGGGGGAAAAACTTCAAGTGACGGGCATTGCCGATGAACTGGACGTGAGCGTGACGCCGGTGAGGAACGCATTGAAGAAGCTCGTGGATGAGCAGCTTGTCGTCGAGGATGTGATGAACAAGCGCTATTACGTGTTCGACATCAGCGACAGGGAGCTCGGGGAAATTTTCGATACAAGGAAGATGTTCGAGGGAGCCGCCTCGGCGATATGCGCGCAGCGCTGCAGTGTGATAGACACAGACACGCTAGAGCATCTCGCGGAGCAGTTCCGCGATCTCTGGATCGCCAGCATAGGAGAAAAGTCGGACAGAGAGAATATGACGAAGAGAGCCGCGGCGGACAGCGCGTTCCACGACCTCATTATACGATCCACGGACAACCATTTTATGATCGACTATTACAGAGATCTCAGTCAGGCACAGAGCCATTCCCTGTTCAGGTCGATGGGATTCTGGGACGGCGATTCCGAGATGAACAAGCGGATCCTCGCCGGCCAGCATATTTCCATCGTAAGAGCCATTGAAAGCGGCCAGCCGGATGCCGCGAGGAAAACCGCGGAGGAGCATATGGATTTCTGCAAGTTCCGGTGCCTGATGAACAGGAAGCACCTGAAGAGGTAATAAAAAAATATCTTCGCAGAATATATTATCAAAAAAAGTCAGACAGATGGGCCTGAGGGGCGGCTGTCTGATTTTTTGTGACACCGCCCGTGTCCGGGTGCTATTTTATTTTCAGAAAATAAAGTTAAATCTATTGAACAGGAGGGAACGCCGATGAGGTGGATGCATACAAAGCTGCCGGAGTTCATCGACAAGATGAAGGTCGCGGCGGCAACAAAAGGAGACCGTCCGAAGGAATGCGATGTGACCGGGCTTGAAGGTTACAAGTCGGCCAAGATGCAGTCTCTGAGGACCGGACGTATCGAAATGGCGGTGTCTGAACTTTCAGCGCTCAAGGACGTGGATCATCTTGAAGTCCATGTCATGCCGAGAGTGCCGGAAACGATGCACACGGCCGTGATACGCGGATTTGACAAAGACGGGAATGTCGCGCACGCGATTCTTGAGACCGTGAATGTCCTGCACGAAACGGAGGATATATATATCGCGGGCTGCGACGACGTACAGGACAGACGTTCCCCGATAGGGAACCATTGAGGAGGGACAGAAAATGAGCGGACTCAAATATCGTTACTTCCCGGAAGGGCAGCTGAAAGAGCAGTATATACCGATAGGCATAGCGCTCGTGGATTACGAAGACGTACTGGCCCTCGGACTCACGCCGAAGGAGGCCTGCGAGCGCATCGCAAAAGCGCATGAAGGCCCTGTAGCTATCAATATCTGGGACATGAAGACGGCATGCACGACCACGACGAACGGAATAATGTACGACGGTTCCATTGTAGCCATGGCGGCTTCCGACTACGGAAAAATCAACAAGGAATTCGGTTATCTGGACATGAGAGTCATTGATTACGATTCGGATACCGGCCGTGAGATAAGGGCGGACGAACCGCATCTGAAACAGTGGACCGAATATTATCCGGACCGCCGCATCATCACCAGCCCGACGCACAAGAACGTGCCTGTGCACATGGTCGCGATAACAGGCCGGGCGGGAAACAATAACTCCGCCACGGAAATGATGCACTACATCAATATGGAGGAACTGCTGTTCCCTGTCGGCGGTCAGGTCGCTGTCATGAAGGGGAGAACAGTCGAATACGGACGTACAGGCGGCACGATATCCGTCGGCATCGGCATGTACTGCGCCGAGAAATACGGCCGCATCGTGCTCAACAAGTCATTCCCGACCGGCACGACAGCGCACGGATCCGGAGAATACGCGAAGACACTGAAAGCGCATATCCCGATCATCGTCGGAGAAAAACCGATGGTCGCGGAATACATCATCAATGCGCTGAAACTAGGTCTTGTCCCGGGGCGCGATATCGGCGGCGCTCCGTCCGTACTGTGCGTGGCGAAGGCCATCGGCGCTCCGATAGCCTGGGATCTCATCTCCGACGCCGCAAAGGAAGAACTGGCTTCTGTAGGACTGGATGAAGAATGGTATCAGTCGAAAACCGATCCGCAGGACCCGGAGGAAGTAATAAAGAACGCCGACCGGATAATACCGGGCGTGAAGGATCCGGTCAAATATGATCCGGCGGATCTGTACACAGTGCTTTACGCATAGCGGGCAGGACGGGAGGAATCGAAATGGCCAGCGTGTTTGTGAATGTAGATAAGACGGTAGTAAAGATCACAGGGATCGAAGTAAAGGGCCTGAATATCAGTCAGCTGGAGGATATCCTCCAGTCGAGGCTGAAGACAATGACGCGCGTGATCGGAGTGACCGGCGATTCTGTCGAACTCGACATGTACGGCATCGAAGAAAGCGATGTCAGGCGCGACAGCGACGGCATCGTGAAAGCCATCGCACTCGCTGACGGGATCACCGTTTCCGATCTCAGTCAGCTGTCAGAAGTAAGGAAGATCCACAGTGTCGATTTCGATCATATCCCGGAGGTCAGCGACGGCTGCATCGGAGAAAGGTGGATAGGGACATGAAACTGAAGGAAGTTTTTCTTATCCCGACAGGCGACGAGCTCGCGTCCGGTATCGTGATCGATACGGACAGCCCGATGATAATCCAGAAGATCCTGAAAGAGGAACCGAACTGCAGGTGCGTGCGCCTGCCGGTCACGCCCGACGACAGAGACGCGCTCGCGCAGCGCATCCGTGAAAGCGCGCAGCAGGGCGCGGATCTGATAATCATCATCGGGGGCTCAGGTTCGGGGCACCTGCACAGCGAGCTACTCGGGGAGGACTATACCGGGGAGACTATGGAAAGTGTGCTTGATAAATATACAGATACAGCGCTGTACGGGAAGAACGGACATATGTGGTCGCGGCTCGTGTGCGGAAGGACGGGAAAAGCCCTGACAGTCAACGTGCCCGGCCCGAATGCGGAAGCCGCGGCCGTGACAGAAGCGCTGCTCGCGCATCTTGACGATACCTGCGAAATAATAAATAAGGAAATGGCCGATGCCTTAAGGCATTGCTACGATAAATCATCAATGGGAAGGAGCGACGGTGATGTTTAAGAATGTAGTTGATATGACTCAGACACTGGATAATGATATGTATATCTGGCCGGGCGACAAGATCAGCCCGGATGCGTTCCAGAAGATCCAGTGCGTGGCAGAGGGAGACGATTACGAGGCGTCTGTCATTCACTGCTCGACGCATACGGGGACTCACATGGACTGCAATTCGCATACGAACTGGAACGACGGCAATGTTTATTTCTGCGAGACGAAGGATCCGGCGTTCTTCATAGGCAGGGCGAAGGTCGTGGACTGCCGCGGAAAGATCATCGAAGGCGACCAGGTGGAGATCGGGATGGATGTTATGGACGGCGTCGATCTCGAAGGAGTGGATTTCCTGTTCTTCTATATGGACTGGGCGAAGAAATGGGGAACAAAGGAATTCTGGCTGCGCTATCCGATTTTCACCAAAGAGCTCGCGCAGTACCTGGCGGATCTTCCGGATGTACGCGGAGTCGGCCTCGAGACTCCGGGATGCGATCCGACTGAGACGGGAGACCTCAGCATCCATAAGACATATCTTTCAAAAGACAAGACGATATTCGAGTGCCTGACCAACATGGATAAGGTCATGGACAGAGACTTTACATTCATCGGTCTGCCGCTCAAGATAAAGGGGTCCGAAGGATCTCCGATCCGGGCGGTCGCGGTGCTCGACTGACGGAGCAGATCGATAATAATTTTCTGCATGCCGCTGCGGCTTATGATTCTCATAGACCGCAGCGGATTTTTTGCCTAAATTCTTCCTTAAATGTTATGATCTTGTACAGAATTAGTTACTTATGACAAAAAATTAACAAACGGGGTCTGAAAACCGGAAAAACGGCCCTGAAAAGCGGCGGAAAACATCCCGATGCGCTCCGGCGCATTGTTCAAAATGCTTTATTTTTTAAGGGTTTTCGGCAAAAAAACGACTTTGCGGACCGTATTGACGTCGTAATTTTCGAGATAATGATACCATTGTTACGTGTAACAAATAATTTAGCAAAAAATTGCCCCAAACACAAAATAACATGTTTTTCAGGTTTACAAAACTGCCCCGTTCAAGTATAATGCATATGAAAAGTTAATTTTTTAACGATGTAATCAATCAATCAATTCTTATAACGCAAAGGAGGATCACACCAATGAAGAAAATAGGTGTACTCGGAACAGGCACGATGGGTGCCGGCATTATCCAGGTTCTTGCAGCCAACGGATATGAAGTAGTCATGAGAGCAAGACATCAGTCTTCGATCGACAAGGGTCTCGCCAAGGTAGACAAGAATCTTTCGAAGATGGTCTCGAAGGAAAAGATGACTCAGTCCGAAAAGGACGAGGTCATGGGCAGGATCAGCGGTTCCACTGAACTCGATATCATCAAGGACTGCGATCTCATCATCGAAGCTTCGACAGAGAACATGGAAGCTAAGAAAGCTCTTCTCAAGGATGTAGACGAGCTTACGAGACCTGACTGCATCATTGCGTCGAATACATCTTCACTGTCGATCACGGAAATCGCGATGGTAACGAGCAAGCCTGACAAGGTAATAGGAATGCACTTCTTCAATCCTGTACCGGCCATGAAGCTCGTGGAAGTCATCAACGGCTTCCTGACATCCGAAGAAACGACGAACACGATCATCGAGCTTTCGGAATCGATCGGAAAAGTACCTGTAAAGGTAAAGGAAGCTCCGGGATTCGTTGTAAACAGGATCCTCGTTCCTATGATGAACGAAGCATTCTTCGTTCTCGACGAAGGACTTGCTACAGCCGAGGACATCGACACGGCCATGAAACTCGGCGCGGGACACCCGATGGGGCCTCTGGCTCTCGGCGATCTCGTAGGACTCGATATCGTTCTGGCTGTTATGGAAACGCTGTATAACGAACTCGGCGATCCTAAGTACAGACCTGCTCCGCTGCTGAGAAAGTATGTAAGAGCGAACAGGCTCGGAATGAAGACAGGCGCGGGCGTATTCGACTATTCCAAGTAGTCGTTGGATAACTAAGTATTTGTTAACTCATTAATATAAAAACAGGAGAATAATTATGAAAGAAGTATATATGGTAAGTTCGGGAAGAACCGCTGTAGGCGACTTCATGGGAGTACTTTCGAAGAAGACGAATGTCGAACTCGGAACTATCGTAGGAAAGGCTGCGATCGAGAGAGCCGGCCTCAAGCCTGAAGATATCCAGGAACTCACATGCGGTCTCGTATACGGAGCAGGCTCCGGCGGAAACCCGGCGAGACAGATACAGTATGCGATCGGATGCGATCCTTCCTCGTATTCATGCACGATCAACCAGCTGTGCGGATCCGGCATGAGAGCGACGGAGATCCTGTCGCAGCAGATCATGCTCGGAAAGACGGATGTCGGCCTCGTTGTCGGAACGGAAGTCATGAGTAAGGCTCCTTATCTCGTTAAGGACGCGAGAACGATCAGAATGGGTGACAAACCGTTCGTGGACTCCATGCTCGGAGACGGACTTGTCTGCCCGATCGCGGGATATCACATGGGAGTTACTGCAGAGAACCTCGCTGAGGAATTCAACATCACGAGAGAAGAGCAGGACGAACTCGGAATGATCGACCAGAACAGAGCTGCCGATGCTATCGAAGCGGGCAAGTTCGACGAGGAAATGGTCCCTGTAACGATCCATGACAGGAAGAAGGGCGATATCGTGGTCGACAGAGACGAGCATCCGAGACATACAAGCATGGAACAGCTTGCGAAGCTGAGACCTGCTTTCAAGAAGGACGGAACTGTAACTGCAGGAAACGCCAGCGGAATCAACGACGGCGCGGCTGCGATGGTACTCGCAAGCGGCGAATACTGCGAGAAGAAGGGACTCAAGCCTGTAGCGAAGCTGATCGCGACATGCTCGGCGGGCGTTGAGGCCGAGAGAATGGGTTACGGACCTGCAAAGGCTGTACCAAAGGTTCTCGAGATCGCGGGACTCAAGATGTCGGATATCGATTACTTCGAGGTAAACATCGCGTTCGCTGCTCAGTTCCTGGCCTGCAACAAGACTCTCCAGATCCCGATGGATATGGTAAACGTAAACGGATCCGGAATCGCTATCGGACATCCGGTAGGCTGCACGGGCGCAAGGATCCAGGTATCGCTTATTCCTGAGCTCAAGAGAAGAGGCGGGAAATACGGACTGGCTTCGCTGTGCGTAGGCGGCGGCCCGGCTATGGCGACGATCTGGGAGCTCCTCTAGACTGCAGGAACCTTAAGTCAGACTGATACTATTGAAAACCATTCCGAAATGCGGTATAAACAGTTGAGAATTATACCAAAACGCGGTATAAATAGTATGTGAAGCATAAGTTGCTGGCGGCTTATGAAGCCGCCAGTGACTTTGCGCATGAAGGAGTTTGACAAAGGTTTAACACACTGTTAGATATTTGCTAAATGAAAGGAGAATTTGCAAATGAATTTTCAGTTAACAAAAGAGCAGGAACTGACTAAAAAAATGGTAGAGCAGTTCTGCGAAGATGTGGTCGGTCCGACTGCAGAAGAACTGGACAAATCCCATGAATGGCCTGAGGACATCGTAAGGCAGATGGGCGAACTCGGCATGATGGGAATCATTTGGCCGAAAGAGTACGGCGGCGCAGGCGGCGACTATATCTCTTACTGTGAAGTAATCGAGAGAATCACGGCTACTCACGCTGCTGTAGGAACTGTCATCGCGGCTCATACTTCGCTGTGCACAGGTCCTATCTATTACTTCGGTACTGAAGAGCAGAGACAGAAATACGTTACTCAGCTTGCTACAGGAAAGAAGCTCGGAGCTTTCGGACTTACAGAGGCTGATGCCGGTTCAGACTCGGGTGCTACTCAGACTCGTGCCGAGGACTGCGGCGACTACTGGCTGATCAACGGTTCGAAGATCTTCATCACGAACGGCGGACACGCTGACATCTTCGTTATCACTGCTGTTACAGATAAGAAAAAGAAAACTCACGGCGGTATCAGCGCATTTATTATAGAGAGAGGCGACGAGGGCTTCTCGACAGGTAAAGAAGAAGACAAACTCGGAATCCACTGCTCGTCGACAGTAGAGCTGATCTTCCAGGACTGCAAGATTCCTAAGGACAGGATCATCGGAAACGTCGGCGACGGATTCAAGATCGCAATGCAGACGCTCGAAAAGGCCAGGATCGGCGTTGCCGCTCAGGGTCTCGGCGTAGCGCAGGGCGCATTCGAAATCACTAAAGAATACATGAATCAGAGAAAGCAGTTCGGAAAGAAACTGACAAAGTTCCAGTATCCTGCTTTCACAATGGCGGAACTCTACACGAGGATCCAGGCTGCCAGACTTCTTATCTTCCACGCGGCCGATCTTGCCGACAAGGGCCAGCCATGCGGACTCGAGTCGTCAATGGCTAAGTTCTACGCTTCCGAAATAGCTATGGATATGGCTACGAAGGGCGTGCAGTTCCACGGCGGTTACGGATATATCAATGATTACGAGATCCAGAGATACTTCAGAGATGCCAAGATCATGGAGATCTATGAAGGTACTTCGGAAATCCAGAAACTTATCGTTTCGGGCGCGATCTTAAAGTAAGGAGGATACATACAATGGCATTTAAAATAATAGTATGTGCAAAACAGGTTCCTGATACAAATGTTATCAAGATCAACCCTAAGACAGGCACATTGATCAGAGAAGGCGTTCCGAGCATCCTGAACCACGACGATGCCAACGCTCTTGAAGAAGCACTGAAAATCAAAGACAAAGACCCGGATACTCATATCACAGTAGTATCGATGGGACCTCCGCAGGCTACCGACATGCTGCTCGAGTGCCTCGCGATGGGAGCTGACGAAGGCATTCTCATATCCGACAGAGCTGTAGGCGGATCGGACACATGGGCTACGTCGAACGCTATCAGCGCGGCTATCAGAAAGATCGGCGAGTACGACCTCATCTTCACAGGCCGTCAGGCTATCGACGGAGATACGGCGCAGGTCGGACCTCAGATCGCAGAGAAGCTCGGACTTCCTCAGGTTTCATACGTTCAGGAGTTCGAACTCGCGGACGACAAGAAGAGCGTCACGGTCGAAAGACGTCTCGAAGACGGATATCAGAAAATCAGAGTCCAGCTGCCCTGCCTGCTGACTGCTATCAAAGAGCTCAATACTCCTAGATACATGACAATGAACATGATCTACGAAGCTCAGTCCAAGCCTCTCACGGTCTGGAACGCTGCAGACATCGAAGTTGATCTCAACACTGTAGGTCTTGAAGCTTCCCCGACGAATGTATTCCGCTCGTTCACACCGGCTCCGAAGGCTCCTGGTGTCAAGCTCGAGGGAGATACTGAGAAGGAAAAGGCTGATAAACTGCTTATCGGTCTCAAGGAAAAGCAGGTAATCTAGTAAGGAGGAGAAATTTAAAATGGCAATTAGAATAATCAAGGATAAATGTAAAGGTTGCACACTTTGCGTAAAGGCCTGCCCGTTCAACGCCATTGACATGGTAGACGGGAAAGCAGAGATCAACTCCAGCTGTACTGCCTGTAATCAGTGTCTCTCGGCCTGCAAATTCGATGCTATCGAGAAGACCGAAGAAGAAGGAACAGTCGACCTGTCCGCATACAAGCATGTATGGGTATTCGCAGAGCAGAGAGACGGAGTGCTCCAGAACGTAGCTCTCGAGCTCATCGGCGAAGGTAAGAGACTTGCTGACGAGATCGGAAACGGAACGCAGATCTGTGCTGTCCTCGTAGGAGATAACGTCAAGCCGCTCGCGAAAGAGTGCTTCGAATACGGCGCGGACAAAGTGTACACGATCGAAGATCCGCTGCTGAAGGTCTATAACACGGACGGATACACGAAAGTTATCACGGACGCTATCAGAGAATACAAGCCTGAGATCGTTCTGTACGGCGCGACGTTCATCGGAAGAGACCTCGCTCCGAGAATCGCGGCGAGACTCGACGCCGGCCTGACGGCTGACTGCACGAGACTCGACGTAAAGGTTTCGAGCTACATCGACTATGCGAATGAGAAGACGACTCTTGACACATCCACGCTGGATCCGAACGATCCTGATACGGGCCTCAAGCAGACACGTCCTGCGTTCGGCGGAAACCTGATGGCTACGATCATCTGCCCGAGAACGAGACCTCAGATGTCGACAGTAAGACCCGGCGTAATGCAGAAGCGCGAAAGAGTCGAGGGAGCGACTGGCGAGATCGTCGAAGTCAAGCCTCAGCTCAGCAAGGACGACATCCATGTTGAGATCCTCGACGTCGTTAAGTCCGCGAAGGAAATCGTTTCGCTGACAGACGCTGACATCGTAGTATCCGGCGGCCGTGGACTCGGCGGACCGGAAGGCTTCGAACTCATCCAGAAGTTCGCTGACAAGGTCGGCGGAGTCGTCGGTGCGTCCCGTGCTGCCGTAGACAGCGGCTGGATCGATCAGTCTCACCAGGTAGGACAGACGGGAACGACTGTAAAGCCTAAGATCTATTTCGCCTGCGGCATCTCCGGCGCTATCCAGCACCTGGCCGGCATGCAGAATTCGGACATCATCGTCGCCATCAACAAGGACGAGGACGCTCCGATATTCGAAGTCGCTGACTTCGGTATCGTAGGCGACCTGTACAAGGTCATCCCGGAAATCATCGAGGACTGGGACAAGGCTACGGATCTCCATGACGCTGCTATGAAAAAATAGGGGACTGTCATAAAGGATAACCGATAACAGACGCGGCCGCTTCAGGGCGGCCGCGTTTTAGTGTGTAAAACAGAGTTTTCACGCATTGATGCGGGCGCCGCCGCAGATGTAAAAAATCGAAATTTCATGTTGCGAAGGTCAATATGTTGCTGTATAGTAGTAAGGGACGCACTATATATGGGAACGGCCGTGTCCGGCCGGCGTCGGGAATAGAGATTATTTTTTTTACAAAAAAGGAGAGAAGAGAATGAGGATCGAAGAGTGGCTTGGAGAGGACAATCAGCTTGGTATCGATATCTGGAACCGCAAGTACAGGAATGAAGGCGAGTCGTTCGAAGACTGGGTGACGCGCGTCAGCGGCGGGAACGAGTCCGTCGCGCAGCTCATACGCGAGAAGAAGTTCCTGTTCGGCGGCAGGATCCTTTCCAACAGGGCGCTCGAGTACGAAGGCAGGAAGGTCACGCTGTCAAACTGCTATGTGGTGGCTCCGCCGGAGGATAATATCGAGAGCATATTCGAGACGGCGAAGAAACTCGCCCGCACATACAGCTACGGCGGAGGCTGCGGTGTCGATATCTCCGGCCTGTCTCCCAGAGGAGCGAGGATAAACAACGCCGCGAAAGAGACGAGCGGCGCCGTGTCGTTCATGCAGCTCTACTCGATGGTGACGGAACTGATAGGGCAGAACGGCAGGAGAGGAGCATTGATGATATCGATAGACTGCTCCCATCCGGACCTCGTGGAATTCATCAAGCTCAAGACCGATCTTGAAAAGGTCACGAAAGCGAATATATCCGTACGGATCTCGGACGAATTCATGGAAGCCGTGAAGAGCGGCGAGCCGTACAGGCTTTCATATACAAGAGAGACCACGGGCGAGACTATCGAGACTACCATCAATGCCCGCGACATTTTCAGGCTGATGGCGGAGACGAACTGGGATTATGCCGAGCCGGGCGCGCTCTTCTGGGACAGGGTGAAAAACTGGAACCTGCTCAGCAACACGAAGGAGTTCTCCTATGCGGGCGTGAATCCGTGCGCGGAGGAACCGCTGCCGGCCGGCGGATCATGTCTCCTCGGCAGCATGAACCTCTCTGAGTTCGTTGAGAACCCGTTCACGCCGAACGCGAAGTTCGATATCGGAGGGTTCAAGGACGCCGTCAGGATCTGCGTGCGCGGCCTCAATGAAGTTCTTGAAGAGGGCATGCCGCTGCATCCGCTGCCGGAGCAGCGCGAAAGCGTGAACCAGTGGCGCCAGATAGGGCTCGGCATCATGGGGCTCGCCGACATGCTGATAAAGCTCGGGATAACTTACGGCTCCGGGAAAGCCGTCGAGATATGCGACAAGATAGGATTCGCGATGATCGATACGGCCATAGCGGAATCCGCATTGATAGCAAAGGAAAAGGGCCCGTATCCGATGTGCGACACGAAGGCGGTCATGAGCACACCGTTCTTCGAGGCGAACACGTCGGAACCGACGAGAGATCTCGTGAAAAGATACGGCCTCAGGAATTCGCAGATCCTTACGATCGCGCCGACGGGAACGATATCGACGATGCTCGGCATCTCCGGAGGGATCGAGCCGATATTCGCGAATTATTACGAGAGAAAGACGGAATCCCTGCACGGGACCGATGTATATTACAAGGTCTACACGAAGATCGTCGAAAATTACATGAAGAAGCATAAGATCGAAGACGACACTGATCTTCCTGACTTTTTCGTGACGGCGGGAACGCTTGACTACAGGCAGCGCATAGAGATGCAGGCCGTCTGGCAGAAGCATGTGGACGCGTCGATCAGCTCGACCGTGAACGTGAACAATTTCTTCACCGTCGAGGAGACTGAAAATCTGTATCTTTACGCTCACGAGATGGGGCTGAAGGGCGTTACGCTGTACCGTGACGGCTGCAAGAGGAACGCTGTCCTGAGCACGGGCGGCGGCGAAGAGACCGCGCACGCCGGCGACGGACTGAAGAGAGGCCAGATACTAAAGATAAACGACGACGTAGTAGGCAAGAAAAGAAAGCTGATAACAGGATGCGGCAGCCTGCACTGCATGGCCATGTTCGACCCGGAGACGGGCGAGCTGCTCGAGACATATCTGTCGAAGGGATCCACGGGCGGATGCAATCAGTTCATGGTCGGCCTGTCCAGGATGATCTCGATATGCGCGAGAGGCGGCATCGATATCTACACGATAATCGACCAGCTGAATTCCTGCGGATCGTGCCCGTCGTACACGGTAAGACGCGCGACGCAGAAAGACACGAGCAAGGGCGCGTGCTGCCCGATGGCCGTGGGCTACGCGCTGCTCGACATGTACAACGAGATGCAGGAAGAGCTGGGGCTCAAGGACGGAGAGAGAAACACGTCCAGAGCTAAGAACCTGGCCGCGAAAAGAAGGGTAAGCGGCACGAAGCCGGAAGCCGTCGAGCTTACGGGTGTGGACAAGGTCTGCCCTGAATGCGGCGAGACGCTGGTATTCGAGGGCGGATGCAACGTCTGCAAGAACTGCGGATGGAGCAAGTGCTACTGATGCGGAGGCCCGCTGTGACAGATACGAAAAACGCGAATTATTCCCATTTCAGAAACGACAGGTGCGAGTATTTCCCGTGCCACAAAAACGTCGACGAGGAGGAATACAACTGCCTGTTCTGCTACTGCCCGCTGTATACGCTCGGCGATCAGTGCGGCGGGGATTTCAGGTACCTCGACAGCGGCATCAAGGACTGCAGCGGCTGCGTGATACCGCACGGCCCCGGAGGCTACGATTACATCATGAAGAATTTCCCTAAGGTGAACGAACTCGCGAAGGCGAACCGGAAAGACAAATAAATCACGCGGCGGCCCGTCCTGTGTTACAATATTTTTAAATCAATGCGGAAAAACGGAGGCGGGGAATGAAGTTCTCGAAGTATTTTGATCACACGCTGCTGAAACCGGAAGCGACAGAAGAAGATATAAAAAAGTTATGTGCGGAAGCGGAAAAATATGATTTCGCTTCCGTTTGCGTGAATTCGTGCTACGCGCGTCTTGCGGCTGATGAACTCCGCGGCAGCGGGGTCAGTGTCTGCTGCGTCGCGGGATTCCCGCTCGGCGCGGCGTCTTCGGACGCGAAGGCGTTCGAAGCGCTGCGGGCGTGCGAAGACGGCGCTTCCGAGATCGACATGGTGATAAATGTCGGAGCCCTGAAGGAAGGGAATGTCGATTACGTAAGATCCGAGATCGCGGCGGCACGCGCCGTCACAGAGGAGCACCGCGCATTGCTGAAAGTCATTATCGAAACATGTCTGCTGACTGATGATGAAAAGCGCGAAGCGTGCAGGGCGGCCGCGGAAGCGGGAGCGGATTTCGTAAAGACTTCCACCGGATTCTCGACCGGAGGCGCGACGGAAAAAGATGTGCGGCTCATGGCGGAGGCGGCAGGCCCGGGAGTAAAAGTAAAGGCTTCCGGCGGCATCAGGACGTATGAAGCCGCGCGCGCGATGATAGATGCCGGCGCCTCAAGGCTCGGAACGAGCGCTGCGATAAGGATAATGGAAGAAGGCATGGAGCATGGCGTTCTTTAGAAAGAAAAAGGAGGAAAAACTCCTGCCGGTAAAACAGCCGGAGGGTACGGGCGATATCCTTTCTCTCGACAGAAAGTCCCGGTACACGAAGCGCGAGCGGAAGATCCTTCTCCATCAGCTCGCCCTGAGCCAGGAGCAGGAAAAGGAATTGTTCGAGTCGAAACTGAAGGATCCGGATAAGGGCATCCAGGCGAAGGCGCGTGAAAAGGCGCCGCAGAAGATCATGGACAAAGTCCGCAGCGCATTGATAAAGGGATTTATCCTGATCTTCACGAAGGCAACGCCGGCGATAGAGGCGGCCGGGGGTCTGAAAAAGAAGAAGCTGAAGGCGGAACTGAATATCGGGGCGCTGGACAAGGGCATAAGCCTCGGCGCGATACAGCGCGTCGATGAGGCGGCGGCGGATACGGCGTCCACGAACAAAAGCATCACGTCCGTAGAAGGCGCGGTCATGGGTCTGTTCGGCTGGGGGCCGCAGGATTCGCCGATATTCCTCGCGGTCATCCTGAAATCCATCTACGAGGTGGCGGCGAGCTACGGATTCGACTATAACGCAAATGAGGAGAAACGATATATCATCGCTCTGATGAACGCGGCGCTCGCCGATCCGTTTGAAAAGATAGCTCTATCCAAAAAATGCGACGAGGTCGGTCTTGCGATCGATCTCGGGAACGGGGACAGTTCAGAGATAGGTGAAGAGGAACTCCAGGAAGCGGCAGAGAAAATCGCCGATTCGATCCTGATCCTCAAGGTGCTGATGATGATAAAAGTGGCCGGGACGTTCAGCGCGGTCACGAATTACAAGATGGTGAAGCAGGTCACGGAATACGCGAAGGTGAAATACCGGCAGCGTTTCCTGTTCAGGCTGCTGATGAGATAAAAAATGAGCCCCGTCCGGGCTCATTTTACTATACATTGAAAAGTATGTTCAGGATGTCTCCGTCCTGCACCACATATTCCTTTCCCTCGGACCGCAGCAGCCCCTTTTCTTTTGCTTTAGTCAGCGAGCCGCCGCATTCGTTTATCAGCGTGTCGTAATTTATAGTTTCGGCGCGAATGAAACCCTTCTCGAAGTCAGTATGGATCTTTCCGGCCGCCTGAGGCGCCTTCGTGCCTTTCTTTATTGTCCATGCGCGCGTCTCGTCCGGACCTGTCGTGATGAATGAGATAAGATCCAGCAGCCTGTATGACGCCTTTATCAGCTTGTCGAGCCCGGATTCCGGGATCCCGAGATCCGCAAGGAACTCGTCTCTCTCGTCGTCTTCGAGTTCGGAGATCTCCTCTTCCAGCTGCGCGCAGAGGGCGATCACCTCTGAACCTTCCGCGGCTGCGAAGTCCTCCACCTGCCCGATCATATCCGCCGACTCGCCCGAAAGGGTGCCGTTCGCCGCGTCCGCCGCATCTACATCCGATACGTTGCAGACGTAAATGACAGGTTTTTTCGAAAGCAGATCGAGCGATCTCACGAATTCGTCCTCGTCTTCGTCAAGCTCGAGCGAACGGGCCGATTTTCCGCCGGCAAGATGGTCATTCACCTTCTGCAGGATGTCGAATTCCTTCTTAGCCTGTTTGTTCCCGCTCTTCATCTGCTTCTGCGTCTTCGTCATGCGCTTCTGCAGCACGTCCATATCCGCGATTATCAGCTCTGTGTTTATGATGTCTATATCCTCCGCGGGGTCGATCCTCCCGTCGACATGCACGACGTTGTCATCCTTGAAACATCTCACGACATGCGTGATCGCGTCGACATTCCTGATATGCCCGAGGAACTGGTTCCCGAGCCCCTCGCCCTTTGACGCGCCCTTCACGAGCCCGGCTATGTCGCAGAATTCTATCGTCGTGTAGATAGTCTTTTTCGAATCATATATTTCTGTGAGCCTGTCAATGCGTCCGTCCGGCACTGTCACGACGCCGACGTTCGGCTCTATCGTGCAGAACGGGTAGTTCGCGGCCTCCGCGCCCGCTTTCGTGATCGCGTTGAACAGTGTGCTCTTGCCGACATTCGGCAGCCCTACGATACCGAGTTTCATTTTATGCCTCCGTAAGATCCGGCGCCTTTCTCATCAATGCGCCGACGCTGATTTCTGTTTTTTGTTTTTCCGATAAAGTATAACATACGTGACGGCACACGCCAACATCACCGCGGCCGACAGCACCTGAGCCTGCTTGAACGGGCCGATCATGAGACTGTCCGTCCTGAGATGCTCGACGAAGAACCGCTCGAGTGAATAAAGGAACGCGTATGACAGGAACGTCTGCCACTCGAATGCGCGGTGCCTGTCAAGCCACATGAGGAAGAAAAACAGCATCAGGCACCATATCGATTCATACAGGAATGTCGGATGCACGCGCACGCCGTCCACGATAATGCCCCAGGGAAGATCCGTCGGGCCTCCGTGCGCCTCTCCGTTGAAAAAGTTCCCCCAGCGCCCGATGGCCTGAGCCAGTGCGATGCCCGGCGCCGCGGAGTCGAGCGCGTCCGCGAACCTGATCTTCTTGTGCCTGCACATCAGATACGCGCCGAAAAGTCCGAGTATCAGTCCTCCGTGGATCGCGAGCCCGCCGGCCCGGAAATCCATGATCCTCAGGGCGCTGCCTCTGTAATAGTCCCAGTTGAACGCGACGTAATATGCTCTCGCCCCGACGATGCCGCACGGCACCGCGGCGAGCAGGATGTCTGTCACGTCGTCGGCGCTTATCCCGTGATCCTTCGCCCTTATGAACATCACAATACCGCCGCTGATTATAGCGGCCGCTATCAGTATGCCGTACCATCTCACGGACAGTCCGAATATCGTAAATGCTATAGGATCGGGCGTAGTCAAGATCAGTTTCCTCCCGCGTAATTATAACGCGAAACAGCACGCTCGTCACTACAGAATATCGAAAGTCCCGGCCGCACCGCATTGATGCGGGAAACGCCCGGGAACAACTATATGATGGGCCGTGAACACCCGTTTGCGCTATATATTGATTTTTTCGCGTTTTTTCCATAAAAAGAAAGTAAAAAATCGTGAAGGTGGAGTGAAAATGCCGAAAATGGCCGATTTTTATTTGAAATATGGAGGAAAGTGGAGTAAAGTGGTTATATCAAAATTGGAAAAAGTGGCTCGGAATGCGACTGAGCACACACTCAGAAAAGGAGCAGAAACGGCGGGATTCCAATGTTCATGGGCAGCTATAACAACTCAATAGATGCCAAGTGCAGGATGATAATTCCTTCCAAGTACAGGGAGGAACTCGGCTTGAAATGCATCATCACGCGCGGCATCGACCGCTGCCTGTATATCTATCCGATCAGCGAATGGGAAAGCTTCGCTGAGAAACTGAAGCAGCTCCCGAAGGCGGACGCGAACGCGAGAAATTTCGTCAGACATTTCTACGGGAATGCCGAGGACTGCGAGATAGACCGTCAGGGAAGAGTTACGATCCCGGCCGGGCTCCGCGAATACGCGGGCATAAAGAAAGAGCTTACGACTATCGGAGACGGAGAGAAGATCGAAGTCTGGAGCCGCGATAACTGGGCGGAGCAGCAGAAGGAAAACGAGATGAGCGCCGAAGATATCGCGAAAGGCATGGAGCAGTATGGAATTTAGTCATACTCCCGTGATGCCGGATCAATGCATTGATTACCTGGCCGTAAGACCCGGCGGGACATACGTTGACGGCACTGTCGGAGGAGGCGGGCACGCACGGCTCATATGCGAAAAGCTGTCGCCCGAAGGCACGATCATATGCATCGACCGCGACGAAGACGCGATAGAGGCGGCGCGCGGCAGGCTCGAAAAATACGATTGCAGAAAAATCTTTGTCCGGAGCAATTATTCCGAAATAAAGGGGATCCTGGACGAGCGGGGGATAGAAAAAATAGACGGGGCGCTCCTCGACCTCGGGGTGTCGTCCTTCCAGCTTGACAGCGCGGAACGCGGGTTTTCGTACATGCATGACGCGCCGCTGGACATGAGGATGGACAGACGCGATCATTTTACGGCGTACGACCTCGTGAATACGTACAGGGAAGAGAATCTCACTGAAGTTATAAAGAAATACGGCGAGGAAAGATGGGCGTCGCGGATAAGCAGGTTCATCTGCGAACGCAGGAAGGAAAAGCCGATAGAAACCACCGGGGAGCTTGTGGACATAATCAAGGCCGCGGTCCCGGCATCGGCGAGACGCGAAGGACCGCATCCCGCGAAGCGCACGTTCCAGGCGATAAGGATAGAAGTGAACGACGAGCTCGGGAGACTCGGAAGCGCACTGACCGATTTTCTCGATGTGCTCGCGCCGGGCGGGAGAATGTGTGTGATCACATTCCATTCGCTCGAGGACAGGATAGTAAAGAATGTTTTCAGGGACAGGGCAGACCCCTGTACATGTCCGCCGGATTTTCCGGTATGTGTGTGCGGCAAAAAGGCGGACATAAAAAAGATCACGGGAAAGCCGGTCGTCCCCGGAAAAGACGAGATCGAATCCAATCCGAGGGCGAGAAGCGCGAAATTAAGGGTAGTTGAAAGGATATAACCATTATGATGACAGCATCTGAATGGAACAGGAAGCATCAGGCATATGAGGACAGCGAGTACGGATATGACATCGACGTTCAGCCGAAGCACCGTTCGAGCAGACGAACGGGCGTCGTCCTTTCGGCGCGCGACAAGCGCTTCATCCTCCGTGCGATCCTGCTCATAGGCATTATGTGCATAGGTGTGGTCATCACTTCGGCGTTCGTCGCTTCGGTTACTTATCAGAACAATGAACTGAAGGCGCAGAACCAGGCGCTGCAGAGCGAGGTCGATTCGCTCCAGATGGAGGTGGACAGCGCGACGAATCTCAGCACGATCGCGTCGAAGGCATCGGATAAACTGGGGATGGTGTATCCGGACGGGACTAAGTATGTAGAGATAACATCAGCCGACAAGACGCAGACAAATTTCGCCGCTTCACTGAAAAAGCAGGCATATGATTGAGGGAGCCCGCAACAGGCTCTGCTTGTTGAATAATTTCATAAAGTGGGAATGAGTCAGACAGCTGAAAAATAGGACCAGTGAAGTTGCCTGACTCTTTCTTTTTCAAGAGAGGTAATCTGCTGATGTCTGTTCGCAGAAGAAATAAAAATGTGACGATAAAAAACAGGAGACAGCTCGTGTACGCATTCGTGATATTCGCGGTGCTTATGCTGGCTCTCTGTTTTCGTGTGGGCTGGATACAGATCGTAAAGGGCGATGAGTACAGTTCCATGGCCCGGGCCCAGCAGACGCAGGACGATGTCGTGCAGGCGAAGCGCGGCGCTATAGTCGACAGGAACAACGCGCCGCTCGCGGAAAGCACGATAAAATATTCTGTGTGGATCCGCCCGGCTTCTATCAACACGTCGGAGAACAGTGACAAGACCGTAAGAGACGCGGAGAACGCGAAAAAGATGAAGAACGTCTGCACGAAGCTTGCAGGTGCGCTCGATATGGACGCAGATGAGATCTACAAAATGGTGGAGGGAAAGACGAACGTCGTCAAGATCGCGAAATACGAAAGCGCCGAGACGGCTGACAAGGTAAGGAAGCTTGATCTCACGGGCGTCGAGATAACGGAGCAGACGAAGCGATATTACCCGAACGGGAATTTCGCGTCCCAGCTCCTCGGCAGTGTCACGGATGACAATGAAGGGATCGCCGGCCTCGAACTCCAGTATAACTCATACCTGAAAGGCGTGGACGGCAGGTGGATCTACAGAAAGGACGTGCTCGGGAATCTCCTGAGCGGAGGCTCGCAGAAATACGAACAGCCGGTGGAGGGCGACACGGTCGTGACCACAGTAGACGGCGTGATCCAGCAGTACGCCGAGAAGGCGTGCAAGAATGTGAAGACGAGTTCCAAGGCAGAACGCGTTTCATGCCTTGTGATGGATCCGCAGACGGGAGAAATACTGGCTGCGGCTTCATATCCTGGATACGATCCGAATAACCCCAGAACGCCGGCAGGCACGACAGCCAGAAAAAAGTATAACAGTCTCAGTGATGATCAGAAGCTTAAATATCTGCAGAAGATGTGGAGATGCCCGCTGTTCCAGGATACATATGAACCGGGCTCGACCTTCAAGCTCCTGACAGCGGCGATGGCGCTTGAAGAAAACGACGCCAATCTTACGGAGACCTGGAACTGCACGGGGTCGATCACTGTGGACAATGTCAAGCTGAAGTGCTGGAACTGGCGGAATCCTCACGGGACGCAGAATCTTGAAGAGGCGGTCGGGAATTCCTGCAACCCGGTGTTCGCGACACTCGCCATGAAGATCGGAGCGAAAACGTTCTACGACTACATGGGTCTGTTCGGGATCACTGAAAAGACGGGCATTGATTATCCGGGCGAAGGCCAGGGGCTCGTGATGTCGCTCGATACTCTGGAGGCGAGCAATGTGAACCTCGCTACACAGGGCTACGGACAGGGCGTGTCCGTGACGCCGGTGCAGCTGCTCACGGCGATATGCTCCATCGGGAACGACGGCGTCATGGTGCAGCCGCATCTCGTGAAGGAAATAAAGGATTCAAAGGGCAATACCGTAAAGAAATTCGGCACGACGAAAATCAGACGAGTCATGTCCGAGGACACCGCAAACAAGATGAAGGATATCATGCAGTATGTAGTTGACGAAGGCGGCGGCGAGAAAGCCAAGATAAAGGGCGTAAAAGTCGGAGGAAAGACCGGTACGGCTCAGGTTGTCGTGGACGGGGAATATACCGATGACGTAGTAGCGTCGTTTGTGGGCATGGCGCCGATGGACGATCCGCAGATCGCGGTGCTGTTCCTCGTTGACAAGCCGGCGGACCAGTCGCACGGCGGCACGGTCGCGGCGCCGGGAGCAAAATACGTGATCCAGAATACACTGAAATACATGAATCTGGCGAGTGGAAATTGAAGCTGAAAGTAGTATAATATTTTGGGCCGGTATGACCGGGAGGATGAATTGAGAAAGTATACTATGAAGGAGATCGCCGGCATCACCGGCGGCGAGATATACCGGGGAGATGCGGAAAGCACTGTCGATAAGGCGTTTGCCGATTCAAGGCAGGCTGTACCGGGAGGACTGTATTTCGCTCTTCCGGGCGAGAACAGGGACGGGCATGAGTTTCTGAAGGATGTGCTGGCTGCCGGAGGAACGGCGTTCGTGATCTCGGATGCCGACGCTCTGGACGAAGCGGCGGCGGGAGCGGACATATCGGCGGTGAAGGTCGCCGACACGACGGACGCAATGAGAAAGCTCGCGGCGCATTATCTCCTGTCTCTCGACGCTGTCAGGATCGGCATTACGGGGAGCACCGGAAAGACAAGCACAAAGGACATGATGTATGCGGTCAGTTCGGTGAAATACAAGACCGGGAGGAATCTCGGGAACCTGAACACGGTGCAGGGACTCTGCATGACCATACTCGGTTTCGACGAGGACATAAAAGTCGCTATACTGGAAATGGGCATGGACAAGCTCGGGGAGATCCATGAGCTTGCCGGCTTCATAAGGCCGAAGATAGCGCTGATGACGAATATCGGCATCTCGCATATAGAACGGCTCGGCAGCCGCGATAATATCTTCCGCGCGAAGATGGAGATCGTTGACTATTTCGGTCCGGACAATACTCTGATCATCAGCAAGGGGCCGGATTATCTGAGACGCGAGAATGTGAGGCGCGGCGATTACAGGATACTGATGACGGGCGAAGATGAAGACTGCGATTATGTGGTCTCGAATATCCGCGAACGCGGGCTCTCGGGCATCAGTTTCGACATCACGCATAAAGGCAAGAAGCAGAATATCGACCTTCCCGTAATGGGACGCCACAATGCTCTGAACGCGGCGCTCGCGATAGCTGCGGGCGGGGAGATCGGGATACCGATGAAGGACGCCGCGCGCGGTCTCAGGAAAATGGAGCTGACCGGCGGACGGCTCACGGTAAGAAGGGGCCGCAACGGGATCACGATCATCGACGATACGTATAATGCCAGCCCGGACTCCGTGAACTCGGCGATGAAAACTCTGATGAAACAGGCTTCCGATTCCGGCCGGCACATAGCCGTACTCGGGGATATGTTCGAGCTCGGGGAAAATGAAGCGGAAGAACACAGGCGCGTCGGTGAAAACGCGCGCGAACTCGGCATTGATGCCGTAATAACCATAGGCAGCCTTGCGGAAAACATAGCGGAAGGCGCCGGAGATATCGCCGTGCACTTCGGCACGAAGGAGGAATTCGCAGGGTGCGCGGATGAATACATAAAGCAGGGGGATATGGTGCTCGTAAAGGCTTCGCACGGGATGCATCTTGAAGAAGTCGTCAGGGCGCTTTCGGAGGAATAAATATGTCGACAATGGATATCGTAATAATGATAGTGCTCGGCGCTGCGATCACGGCCGGCGCGACGTACGCGCTGATACCGTTCCTGAAAAAGATGCACGCGGGTCAGAATATCCGCGAGGAAGGGCCGGAATCGCACAAGAAAAAGGCGGGCACGCCGTCCATGGGCGGCTTCGCGATAATCGTCGGGACTATAGCGGCGATGTTCATCCATCACGAGATATATAACAGCAGCGTATCCATCATTATTATAGGGTTCCTGCTGTTTGCTCTTGTCGGCTTCATGGATGACTACCTTAAGGTAGTCAAGCACCAGAACGAAGGCCTGAAGGTGCTGCAGAAATTCGGCCTTCAGTTCGTGATCTCGCTCGGGCTGTCGCTGTATATAGCGTACGGATCGGGCGTCGGCACGCTCGTGTTCATCCCGTTCGCCAAGACGTACGTCGATTTCGGGATATGGTTCGTACCGTTCCTCGTATTCACGTTCCTCGCGATGGTGAACGCGGTGAATTTCACGGACGGACTCGACGGGCTCGCCTCGTCCGTCACGGCGATAGTATGCCTGACAATGATGCTGATCGCATTCTCGACGGCGAACACGTCGGCTTGGACATTCCTGGAATCCGGCAAGGATATGGCGTCGCAGATGTATTTCGACGTGACCGACGCAGGACAGTTCTACGCGGCGCTGCTCGGTGCGTGCCTCGGCTTCCTGGTGCTGAACCATTATCCCGCAAAGGTGTTCATGGGCGACACCGGTTCGCTCGCGCTCGGCGGCGGCATCACGTGCGCGGCGGTCGTTATGAAAACAGAACTTCTTCTCCCGATCGTTGGCCTTATATATGTGCTGGAAGTCCTGTCCGTGATCATACAGGTGGTGTATTTCAAGAAAACAGGAGGAAAGAGAATATTCAGGATGACGCCGCTCCATCATCATTATCAGGAGGGCGGCATGAAGGAAACGTCTGTCGTTGCAATGTTCAGCGCATTCACGGCCGTAATGTGTGTTATCGGCTATCTTGCGGCTGTATGACAGTCTGGAGGATGAAAGAATATGAGAGATGAAAACAGGGAATTGAGAGACAAGAGAGTACTCGTCGTGGGGCTCGGAAGGTCCGGAGAGGCTGCGGTGCGCGCCGTTTTCAGCCTCGAAGCGGAAGTGACCGCGTACGACGGCAATGCTAAGTACAGGCTGAGCGACGAGTTCGGCGGTTTTTTAAGGGAAAACGATATTGAATGTCAGCTCGGCGGCACGCCGGACGTGACGGGCATGGATATGCTCGTGCTCAGCCCGGGAGTCCCGACTGACCTTCCTTTTATACAGGAAGCGAGGGAAAGCGGCATTGAGGTAATAGGAGAGCTCGAAGCCGCATACAGATACGGACACGGAAAGTACATCGCTATCACCGGTACGAACGGGAAGACCACAACAACGACTCTCGTCGGCGAGATATTCAGGAACGCCGGCAGGAAGACTGAAGTGGTGGGCAATATCGGAGTGCCCGTCATCACCAAGGCGATGGAGGCGGACGATGACACGTGGCTCGTGGCCGAGGTCAGCAGCTTCCAGCTGGAAACGGTCGATACGTTCAGGCCGGAAGTGTCCGCGATACTGAATCTCACGCCGGACCATATGGACAGGCATAAAACCATGGAAAACTACGGCCGCGCGAAGGCCAGAGTCTTCATGAATCAGGGGAAAGACGAATATCTCGTCATAAATTTCGACGACAAGGTCTGCTTTTCGCTCGCTAAGAATTCCGACGCGACGATCGTGCCGTTCAGCAGGAAGGATCCGATGCTGTTCGGAGCGTATGTGCATAACGACATGATATCCGTGCGCGGCGGCGAAGGCGATATACACGACCTGTGCGGCGTCGACGAGCTGATAATCCCGGGGACGCATAACCTCGAGAACGCGCTCGCCGCGGCGGCGATATCGTATTTCGCCGGGGTAGAGCCGGATGTAATCGCGGAAACGCTCAGGACATTCAGAGGAGTCGAGCACAGGATAGAACCGTGCGGCGAGATAAACGGAGTGAAATTCGTGAACGACTCGAAAGGGACGAACCCGGACGCGGCTATAAAGGCGATAGAAGCCATAAAGGGCGATATCGTGATCATTGCCGGAGGATACGACAAGGGTTCGCAGTACGAGGAATTTGTCGGCGCGTTCGACGATAAAGTGAAGCACGCTGTGCTGCTCGGCGCCACGGCGGCGAAGATAAAGGACACGTGCGAACACGCCGGATTCACTAATACGATAATACTTAAGGACATGAAGGACTGCGTTTCGGAGGCGTACAGACTCGCGAAGAAGGGAGATACCGTGCTGCTGTCGCCCGCGTGCGCGAGCTGGGACATGTATCCGAACTTCGAGGAACGCGGACGCGATTTCAAGCAATGCGTAGAGGCATTGAAGAATGATGAAGAAGGCGCGGAGTAAGATCCGGGGAAATGACGGAGAAAAAAAGGGGAAAAACTGAAAAGAAGATGTCCGCGCGCAAGCGCAGGAAACTTGCCCGGAAATACCGGCTGAAGGACACCGGGCTCGGCCCGGGCGATTTCTGGCTCGTCGTATTTGTGCTGATACTCACGGTGTTCGGCATCGTAATGGTATTCAGCGCGAGTTATTACAGCGCCATAAACGCGAGCGGCAATCCGTACAGTTATCTGATAAAGCAGCTGATTTTCGCGGTCACGGGGGGAGCACTCATGATACTCCTCGCATTGATAGATTATCATAAGTATGAAAAGGCCGCGAAATGGCTGATGCTGATCGGCATCGCCCTGCTGCTCGTGGTGCTCACGCCGGCCGGCGTGGAGATACAGGGCGCAAGGCGCTGGATAAATCTCGGGTTCACCACGGTCATGCCCGGTGAATTCGTGAAAATATGCGTGATAATTTTCGTCGCCTGGTGGTTCGGCCGGGACGCGGACAGAGTGAACAGCCTGACGCAGGGCGTGATCCCGATGATACTTCTTGCTGTGATCTGCGGCGGGCTGATAATGCTGCAGCCGAACATGTCCACGGCGATAACCGTTGTCGGCATCATCTTCATGATGATGTTCGTGGCCGGACTGAAAAAGGGATATATCATCGGGCTGTTCGCGCTCGGAGGAACGGCGGCGGTCATGCTCGTATTCTCAAGCGCGTACAGGATGGAGAGACTGCTGAGCTTTCTCGACCCGTTCGCGCAGCAGGATACGAACGGATATCAGGTCGTGCAGTCGCTGTACGCTCTCGGATCCGGCGGGATGTTCGGGAACGGACTCGGGAACAGCGTGGAGAAAAGCCTGTACCTTCCGGAGCCTCAGAACGATTTCATCCTTGCGATAATCGGAGAGGAACTCGGGTATTTAGGGATCATATTACTGATGCTCGTTTACATCGCGCTCATATGGCGCGGAATAAAGATAGCGATGGGCGCGCCGGACAGATTCGGCATGCTCATTGCGGCCGGCATTACGATGATGATAGGAATCCAGGTCGTCATGAACATAGCGGTCGTGACGTCGTCGATGCCTCCCACAGGCGTCACGCTTCCGTTCGTGAGCTACGGAGGCAATGCGTTATGGCTGTTTTTGGGTTCCGCCGGCATACTGCTGAATATATCAAGACATGTCTCGGCTCCCGCACGCCCTCAGAAGGGATCGCGGAAGGTGACGGCAGCTGAGAGCGGAAGTGCGGGAAAACCCCGTGAGGAGGCATTATGAGAGTTATTATGACAGGAGGCGGCACAGGCGGCCACATTTACCCGGCGATCGCGATCGCGGACAAGATACTCGAGAAGACGAACGACAGCGAGATACTGTTCATAGGTGCGAAGCACGGCATGGAAAAGGACATCGTGCCGCGCCACGGATACCCGATAGAATTCGTGCCGGCGAGCGGGTTCCACAGAAAGAACATGCTCGCTAATATAAAAACGGTAAATGATTATCTGAACGGCAAGAAGCAGGCGGCGAAAATAGTGAAGGAATTCAGGCCCGACATGGTGATCGGGACCGGAGGATACGTGAGCGCTCCGGTGATAGCGGCGGCGGCCTCGCTCGGGGTGCCGTGCTATATCCACGAAGCTAACGCTTATCCGGGCATGTCTAACAGAATGCTCGAGAAATACTGCGACAAGGTATTCGTCGGATTCGAGGAAGCCGCGAAGTACTTCAAGAAGCAGGAGAAGATAGTAGTCGCGGGCACGCCGGTCAGGTCGGAGTTTTTCTCTGTTGAAAAGGGAGAAGCCCGCCGTGAGCTCGGCATACCTGAGGACGATTTCGTGCTGCTCGCGTTCGGCGGCAGCCTCGGAGCGGCCAGGATAAATAAGGCAATGCTGACACTTGTCGAGAAGTATAACGGCATGCCGGGAGTGCAGGTGTATTTCGGGACCGGCTCGTTCTATTATGACGTGATACTTCAGGAACTGAAGGACAGAGGCATAGATCTCCGGGACAACATACATGTCACGGAATATATAAACAACATGCAGTATTATCTTTCGGCCGCGGACCTCGTCGTTTCGAGGAGCGGGGCGCTGACGTGCTCGGAGATCAATATCTGCGGCAAGCCCGCCATACTGATACCGTCGCCGAACGTGACGGGCGACCATCAGACGTTCAACGCGAAGGCACTCGCCGAGAGCGGCGGCGCCGTGCTCATGCCGGAGGCGGACCTTACGGGCGAGGTGCTGCTCGAAGCCGTGGAGGACCTCAGAAACGACAGAGACAAACTGGACGAAATGACGAAGAAGAGCATCGAGCGATCCTCGAAGGACGCCGCTGATATAATATATTACAGTGTTATCTCGCAGAATTATTAACGGAGCAGAATGTACGAAGACGACAGGACGGAGGAACTGCCGGAAAGATCGTACTATACGGTAGACGAGAACTACAACGGCATCGCGCCCGAAGGAGACGGGCAGGACACATTCCCGGGCGAAGAGGGAGCGGAAACTTCTCCCGATCCTTACGGAGACGGCGAAGCGGAACCGCAGGGACCCGGCGAAAGTCAGACCGCAGGGTACGATTACAGCAAGAGCCCCGGATATGACGCCGTGTTCGGTGAGAAAACGGGTGCTCCGGCAGTCCTGAGAAAAAAGAAGAAACACAGGAAAAAGCATTATTTCCTTAAGTTCTGCCTCGCCGTATTCCTTATCGCGGTGGCGGTGTATTTTATGATGTCTCCGTATTTCGACGTTAAAAAAATAGTGATAAAGGGAAACAGCAGCGTGACGAGTGAACAGGTGCTGGAACTCTCAGGCGTGAAAACGGGAGATCATATTTTCGAAGATCTGCTCACGAAGAGATTCAGGATAAAAAGATCTCTGGAAAAAGAGACGTATATCAAGGATGTCTCTCTTTCTTCAGAACTTCCGGGGACGCTGATAATAACCGTGACGGAGAGGAAGAACAACTGCGTCATCCTGGTAGGGAAAAAGTATTTGCTGCTGGACGATACCGGATATGTTATTAAGAAACTTGACAAGCGGCCGGCGGACATAACGCTGCTGCAGGGGGTCAAGATAAAAAGCGGAAAGACCGGACAGACGGCTGAGGCTGATTCCCAGAAGCAGCTCGAAGAGATGCTGGACCTGATAAAGGACACGAACGACGGTGATCTTTTCTTCAAGAAGGTCGTGTACAGCGAGTCGGTAACGCGCTGCTATGTGAGCGACACACTGACAGTGAAGGGCACATCCGAGAATATCGACAAGCATGTAAAGAACGGCAATCTCAAGAAGGTACTGTACGATCTATATAAAAAAGGCACGAAGACGGGCACTGTTTCCGTGGGAAGCGGAAAATACATGTCGTTCAGCCCGAAATTGGAATAAAAACATAGATGAAGACGTGGTTAGTACAATTGAGAAAACGGTGAAAGAAGGAGAAAAGGCATTCGGTTACTGGACCTCCGAAGTTGCCGTCAAATCGATACCATCTCAAGGAGATGCTATCGTTTTATTTCAGACTGAAGCAATTGACTATGGTAGGGGTCCTGTTGCAATTAAACTTGTTCTTAATGAAGAGGCTCTAAAGGGGCAAACTGTTGAGACTCTAGATGAAAGAATTTCGAAATCATCGACAACGGTTGCAAATAACTTAGTAGAGGCAATGTGGCATGAGTGTGGGCACGCTAAAATAATAAATGGAAAAAGTGCTGAAGAAGTTCAGGATATATATGAGAATTTGGAAAATAAAGGAGTTCAAGGAGTTAGTACGAGCGCAAGTGATGACGGAGTAGAGGCATTGGCTGAGGCAGAGGTGCTTTTACGTAGAGGAGAAGAATTACCGAAAGAATTAAAAGCGCTATATGACAGCTATTATAATCATCGGTAGGGGGTGAAAAATATGGTAGGTTGGTGCAAATGCGATTCTTGCATTCACAAGCATAAAGAAAAAATCGATGGGTGGATTCCTTGTTGCGATGCATTCCCCAATGGATGGCCTAAGGGCTGGATGAAGGTAGATGTTGAAGAATTAAAAGAGTGTAATGGCAATGGGTATCATTATGAATTAGATCCTGATTGGTAGTTGGATATGTGAATATTGTGTTAATAAAGGGTACGGCTATGCGGAGTGTACCTGAGAGAGTTGGATGCATCCGGCTCTCCTTTTTTATGTCCAGAAGGAGGAGATATGAAATATCGGAAGAAGCCAGTTATTGTCGAGGCGTACCAAACGGACAGGCCGCTCGACATTGAAACACTGGAAGGTACAATGCACGCAAGTCCGGGAGATTACATTATTACAGGAGTAAACGGAGAAACATATCCTTGCAAGTCTGATATCTTCGAGAAAACCTATGATCCAATTTAAACCTCGCGGAAATCCGCGGGGTTTTATTATGCCCGGAAGGAGGCGTCTATGGCCGTTGTGACAAGGGTAGTAAAATCTCATGAAGGACAAATGCTCGACTTGATCCAGAGCGTGAAGTATGTCGGTGAATATCTCCAAAAACATGCAGAGGATATCGTCTATACAGAGCCGTATCTGGCGCAGGATGGACTCAACATCCGGCTGTATATTAATGATGAGGAGATTTCTACAATAGAAGTCACACAGAATATTTTGGTAACAAAGCGGAGATAATCAAGACGATCAGCAATGACCGTCTTTTTTATTGGCAACGCGTGCCTTAAACGCGGAAGTCAATACCGAAACATGGAGGGAAAAACATGGGAAATAATGGAACACCGAACAACGCGCCGACTGAAGGCGCAGCTGAAAGCTTCACGCAGGAACAGGTTGATGCGATCGTAAAGGACCGGCTTACAAGAGAACGTGAAAAGTATAAAGACTACAAGGATCTCAAGAATAAAGCCGCCGAATACGATAAGCAGCAGGAAGCTGCAAAGACTGAGCTGCAGAAAGCACAGGACAAGGCCGCAGCCCTTGAAAAAGAGCTGTCCGGAATGAAAGAACAGGAGAAGGTACGCTCGATCAGGGCTAAGGTGTCTAAGCAGACCGGCGTTCCGACCGAGTTGCTTACCGGAGGCGACGAGGACACCTGCACAGAGCAGGCGAAAGCGATCCTTAAATTTGCTAAGGGTGCAAAATATCCGGGGATAAAAGAAACCGAACACACACCGAAAAATACCAGCTCGGAGGATACTGATTATCGCGAGCTGGCAGGCCAGATCTTTGGCAGAAAGGAATAGAAAAATGGCAGCTTTAATTACAACTGATTTTCAGACCCCTAGCAATATTGCAAAGGGCATATTCAAGAAGGCGCAGACCGGTTCTGCTCTCGCTCAGCTTTCAGCTCAGCGTCCGCAGAAATTCGGATCCGAAACGAACTGGGTACTGACGGCAGCGCCGAAAGCTGAGATCGTAGGGGAGGGCGGCCAGAAATCGCCTACTCCGACGACATACGCACCGAAAACTGTCAAACCTGTAAAACTACAGGTGACGATGAGATTCTCTCAGGAAGTACAGTGGGCGGATGAAGACGTCCAGATCGGTGTCCTGCAGGATCTTTCCGAGAATGCGGGCATCGCGCTCGGTCGTGCGCTCGACCTGATCGGGATCCATAAGATCAACCCGCTTACCGGCGCCGTTTCCGAGCTTGTGAGTGAGGGACTTATCGATGCTACTCAGTCGGCCACACTTTCGGGCACGGCATATGATACTGCAGTCGAAGCAGCTGCGGGGCTGATCATCAATGCCGGATACGCACCTACGGGAATCGCTTTTGACCCGGCTCTGTCCTTCGGTCTCGCGACAATGCGTGACACGACAGGCAGGAGGCTCTATCCGGAACTTGGATATGGTACGGCCATTACGAATTTTGAGGGTATGAACGCTGCGGTATCTGACACGGTATCGGCGAAGAATGAAGCGGCAGCCGCAACTAATCTGCTCGGTATCGTCGGGCAGTTCGACGCGTTCCGCTGGGGCGTACAGAGAAGCGTAGCGGCTCATCTGATCGAGTACGGCGATCCGGACGGTCTTGGCGACCTTCAGAGAGCGAATCAGATCGCGCTGCGTGCGGAAGTGGTCTATGGAGTCGGCATCATGGACCTGAACGCCTTCGCTAAGATAGTACAGGCGTCTGCTTGATGAAGCGGATCTACAGAGGCATTGAAGTAGAGTCCAGTCTTCCGCTGGACTCTATCCTTTTTCAGGAGCCGGAGAAAAAGAAGCCGACACCGGCGAATAAGGGAAAGGCGCAAACGAAGACTACGCGAAAGAAGGAAACGAAATGACTGTTTATGCGACTGTTGAGGACGTATCAGCCGGCTTCAGGGCATTGACCGAGACGGAAAAGACTCAGGCAGAAAGTCTGCTCTCAGAGGCGGCGCTTATCATTGATTCCGTAGCGTCAAAAGCTGCGGCGGACAATAAGAAGATCGTCTCATGCAGGATGGTCCGTCGCGCGATAGGGGACGGCACTACAGCGTCATTTCCTATGGGCTCAACACAGGGGAGCGTGTCCGCCCTCGGGTATGCTCAATCCTGGACGCTCGGAAGCGGGGCAAGCGGCGAATTGTATCTGAATAAGACGGACCGCAGGCTCTTAGGACTTGGCAGCCAGATCGGTTCGTACAGTCCGGTGGAGGAATTGACATGCTCAGAGGGATAACAGTGCGGCTGAAACAGAAAGTCCAGACGGGCGTGGATCCGTTCAATCACCCGACGTTCGAAGAGAGTTGGGTCGATGTGGATAACGTGCTTATCGGCGAACCTTCAGCTGATGATATCAATACTGAGATCAATCTTACGGGGAAGCAAGTCGCATATACGCTCGCTATCCCCAAGGGCGATGATCATGTGTGGACCGACACGGAAGTGAAGTTCTTCGGTGAAGAGTTCCGCACGATCGGCGCACCTGTCCAGGGCATCGAAGACATGATCCCGCTCGACTGGAACAAGAAAGTGAAGGTGGAACGATATGGCTAAGGTCAAGATAGTTCTGAACAGACGCGGCGTCGGTCAGCTGCTTAAGTCAGAAGAGATGCAGTCTTTCCTGCAGAGCAAGGCTGAAGAGATCTCGGGCCGCTGCGGCGAGGGATATTCTGCGGACGTGTACGTCGGCAAGAACCGTGCTAACGCGATGGTCAAGACCGAAACGGACAAAGCGTATTTCGAGAATATGAACAAGAACACGATATTGAAGAATACCTACTGAGGGAAGAAACATGATCGAAGAGACAATTATAGCTTACCTGAATAAGGCGCTGGATGTGCCTGCATATCTGGAACGCCCGGAGAGTCCGGGGTCAAGCTACGTTCTTGTAGAGAAGACCGGATCCGGAGTGAGCGACCATATCAGCAGCGGCACGTTCACATTGCAGTCATACGCGGGCAGTCTCTATGCAGCTGCAAGCCTGAATGACAAAGTGAAAAAAGCCATGTTCAGCGCGGTCTCTGAACCGGAGATCGCGAGTGTGTCGCTTAATTCGGACTATAACTTCACAGATCCCTCAACTGAGGAGTACCGTTATCAGGCGGTCTTCGATATCGTGCACTATGACTGTTAGGAGGTTACACAATGGCAACAGTTAATTTAGTAACTGTCGGGAAGCCGGCGGCGGGTATGATATCCGTTGCGCCGCTCGGCACGGCGCTTCCTACCGATGCGTCGACAGCTCTCCCTTCGGAGTATGAGTCTCTCGGATTCATCTCTGAGGACGGAGTAACGAACAATAACTCTCCCGACTCTGACACCATAAAGGACTGGGAAGGCAAGGTCGTATACACGGTGCAGAATGAGAAATCGGACACCTGGAGCTGCAAGTTCATCGAGGCGATGAACACAAGCGTGCTTAAGGTGATCTACGGCGAGGATAACGTCACCGAGACGAACGGGGTCACCGAGGTCAAGGCGAACGCTGACGAGCCGGTCGCGCACGTCTATGTTATAGACGAGATATTCAACGGGGATGTGCCGCATCGCACGGTCATCCCGCACGGCGTCGTCACGGAGATCGGGGACATCACGCATGCAAACGGCGAAGTCCTCGGATTCGAGACGACTATTCAGGCGCTGCCGGATGATGACGGCTATACGCACTATGAATATACGGGAACGACGACAACGACAACGTGAGGAGAGTAAAACATGGCTCAGCAGAATGAATACGTTACAGGCGAGACGAAGAGCGGCTTCAAGTTCAAGATAGACAAGAGAAGACTCAATGACTACGAGCTGCTCGAAGATCTCGAGTTGCTGGATGATGATGAGACCGAGACGTCGGTCATCACGCGAATAGTGAATCGGTTTCTCGGCGAAGAGCAAGCCAAAAGGCTCAAGGAGCATTGTCGTGGAGAAGACGGTATTATTCCCATACTGGGCGAGAATAGTATGGTGGCCACCTTAGGTGAGATATTCACAATTGTTCAGGAGAAGGACGAAGACGTAAAAAACTCCTGATCCTGTCCGGAATGATAGGTCTTGATGAGAACGCTCTTATCTGCGACCTTGCGGAGACTTACGGGATCTTCGACTATCGAGCGCTGCCGCCGGCCTTAGTGGCAACGCTCGCTTCCGGATTAGGAATGAATTCAAGAATAGTCAAGGCAATGATGGGCGTGACGGATATCGCTCCGGATTCGCTGCTGCTTGCGGCGATCCTCGATACCGTCAGAGCCTTTTTTGATGTTGGAAATGTAAAGACATTCGTAGAGCGGATGCTTGCGGAGGATAAAGAAGAGGCAAGGCCGGTTCAGGTCTATGACAGCGTTGAAGACTTCCGCCAGGCGTATGATCGGATCCATCAGAGAAAGGAGGAGTGATCATGAGTGGAACACAGCTGGCTACCGCGTATGTACAGGTCATACCGTCTGCCCGCGGGATCAAGGGTTCACTGACATCCGAATTCGGCAGTGCGGCATCCGCTGCAGGCAGCTCCGCAGGCAGGCTCGGCGGGAGCAGTATGGCCAGTTCACTGTTGACTGCACTCAGAGGATCCGCAATAGTGGCGGGCGTGGGTGCGATTTTCAATCAGATCATACAGGAAGGTGCGGCTCTGGAGCAGTCCATTGGCGGCATCAAAACGATGTTCAATACGAGCTCGTCCGAGGTACTCGCCAACGCGAAGAATGCTTGGAGGACTGCCGGTCTGTCCGCTAACCAGTATATGGAGCAGGCGACAAGCTTTTCCGCAGCGCTGCTGCAGTCGCTCGGGGGCGATACTCAGAAGGCGGCGGCGTCAGCAGATATGGCCGTCCGCGACATGGCCGACAACTCAAATAAATTCGGCACTAATATCCAGAGCATACAGGATGCATATCAGGGATTCTCCAAGCAGAATTACACCATGCTCGATAACCTGAAGCTCGGTTACGGCGGGACACGGACCGAAATGCAGAGGCTGCTCGACGATGCAAATAGGATCAATGCGGAAAACGGTAAGAATACGAATTACAGCATCAATAATCTGAATGATGTGTATTCCGCTATCCATGTCGTGCAGGAAGAGATGAACATAACGGGCACGACATCAAAAGAGGCTGCTACGACTCTCACGGGCTCCTACTTATCGATGACCGCCGCAGCTAAGAACTTTGCAGGGTATCTGGTGAACGGGAATCAGAAAGACATCAACAACGCCTTCAGAAGCATGATAAGCGCGACTTGTACTTTCGTCCTGAAGAATCTTATACCCGCAGTGGGGAGAGTCCTCGCGGGCATCGGCAAGATCCTCCTTCAGCAGGTCCCGGAACTGTTTGACACTCTCCGGAAAAGCGTCGATAAGGCCATAAAGAGCATTATGTCGGGCTCAGGCGATCAAGCCACGCAGAATGGACTTAAATTTGCAGTCAAGCTCATGGGCGGAATACTGAAGGGACTCGCGAAGTTTAATATTGCTCTCGGGAGACTTCTTGTCTCGTTGGTCAGACTTGCGCTGGCCTCCGCCTCCAGGCTCCTTAGTTCATCGTGCAAGGCTCTTGGGAGGCTGATAGTGAATCTGCTTGTTCTCGGCATCAAAGGAGCGAAAGGTCTTCTTGTGAGCGCAGGAGGATTCGTTAAGAAAGTGGTCGTCTCGGCGCTGAAGGGACTCGGGAATCTGACAAGCATCGGCAAGGATCTCATCAAGGGTATCTGGAAAGGCATCAAGAATACGGCAGGGTGGTTCAGGGATCGCATCAAGAGCTACGTCGGGAACGTTAAAAAATTCCTGAAGAAGCTGTTCAAAATCGGATCGCCGTCAAAGGTCATGGCCGATGAGATAGGGCAGTATCTCCCTATGGGCGTCGCTATGGGTATCGACAGGAAAGCCGGCGTTATCACTGACGCGATGGATAACGCTATGAGCGGCGTCACCGGTATGGATCACAAAGCATTCAATATTGGCGTGAAAGGCACTTCCGGAAGAGCTGCTTTCGCTGGTCAGATGAACGTTGCATTTACTCTGAATGTCTCCGGTGCGGAGGATCCGGAAGAATGGGGAAGACAGTGCGCGCAGACAGCGCTTAGAGAATTGAGGATGGCATAGAAATGGCGAAGAAAAAAAGCACACCGTCTCAGAAAAAATTATCTATCTCACGTAACGGCGACCAGTTCACTTTTAAGTGGGTACTGGGCTCGACCGCGTATAGCAGTCAGACTCTGCGGTATCGATACAGGACTCGGTCCGGTTCGTGGTGCAAGTGGCTGAGCGACATTAAAGTCTCAAAAAGCGCGACCTCGGCGGTGTGGAAGAACCCACTCAAGAAGGAAGTATACGGGGTAGATTTCCAGCTTTGCGCGATAATCAAGAGCAATAAAAAGATCAAATACGTGCGAAGCAAACGTGTGCATCTGCCGAAGTACTTCCAGGTGCCGCAGCCTCCGGGGGTCGTTTTCGCTGTAGATGATTCATCAGCGGCGCAAGGAACATTCACTATTACCGCGACTAATACAGTAACGTCCTTCTCTCAGGCGACGGATCTGTATTATCGGACATCGAACGACTCGAAAGCTACATGGACCTCCTGGACGCACAAGGCCCTCAGCACAGGCGATAACAGCATCAGTGTCCCTGTAACAGCTACATCGGAGAATCTGGCTAATGGAGCGGCGGTAGTCTGTATCGAGGCTTATCTCCGAGGCAGAGCAGGCAACAGTAAGACGGTCAGGGTGGAGCATGCTTTCTCGTATCCGAACAAGGCGACTGATCTCAAGGCGGTATGTGATGAGAAGTCGGCCAGTATCACGTTCACGTGTGAATGGACGAACAATCCCGCCTGGGACAGACCGATAGAGAGCAACTACATCGAGTATCTCGTCGCTACTCCTCTTGCGGGCCTTATGCCCGGCGAGGACGGCTGGAACACGACTGAGGAGGGGAAATATCCTGCGGACATAACCCGTGCGCAGGCTCAGGCCTCGGTAGTGAGGAACCTCGACCAGGGCGTCTGGGTAAGGATCCGCACAGAGAACGGCAGCCGTAAAACATACAGTGAGCCGGTTCTGGTGATCACGCCGAAGCCGCAGGCTCCGACGATCTCGGACATCACGATGAACAGTGACACCCAGAAGGCTACTCTTACCATCGCGACGAACTCTGAGATACCGGACTGTGAGACGGTCATCATCTTTAAAAATGATGACGGAACAGAGCGGATACTGGGGATCGCCGCAAGAGATGCGACCAGTATTACCGTTGACGCGCCGGTGACATCCGGCGACTACTCATATGGAGCCTATACTCAGATCACCGCGGGCGAAAATCATGAGGAGAGCACGAGAGTCTGGATAAGTTCCGGAGAAGACATCCCGGTCAAGCCGGAGAACGTGTCCGTAGCCATGACAGACACGGTCGGTACGGTCAGGCTATCATGGGACTGGACATGGGCAGGCGCTAATAGCGCCACCATCGCCTGGGCGGACCATAAGGACGCATGGGAATCTACATCAGAGCCCTCCACGTTCACCGTGACCGCGCTCAATGCGTCGGCATGGAATATCTCAGGACTTGATACGGGAAAGAAGTGGTATTTCAGAGTGAAGCTGAACAGTGGAGACGACGACAAGTCTATCAGCTCGCCGTGGTCGGATATGGTGAGTATCGATCTCGCGTCAACTCCGGCGGTGCCCGCTCTTACTCTCGGATCCGAAGTGATACCGGAGGGCGGAACAGTAACAGCCGCATGGTCATATGCAGCTGACGGTACCAATCCGCAGGGGTACGCTGAGATATGCAAGGCATCCTACAATGATGACCAGACGATCTCATACGGAGATATCATCAAGCGTGTAACGACTGAGACCACGGTGGACATAAGCTCGGATGAACTCGGCGGCAAGGGCACATATTATCTCTGTGTACGCGTTACCTCTCAGGACAATACCGAATCAGAAGAGTGGAGCGCTCCTTGCAGCATCACCGTCGCAGAAGCTCCTGCGGCGGTAGTGACGACGAGTCTCGCAGACTTGGACGTGCAGCTGTCGGACGAAGAGACGAGGACCGTACTCAGCACTACAGGACTGCCTATCACTGTGTCTCTGACTAAGAACGGTACAGATCCCCTCGAATCCTCCTGGGGCACAAAGGTGCTCATCACCCGTCGTGAGGGATTTTCCGCTCTTTCTGCGGATGATTCGGATCAATACAGATTCAGCGGCGAGACTGTATATGCCGCGGCGGGTTTTGATTCTTTCAGTATCATATCTGACGATCTTCTGACCGTCCTGGATGATGACGCGCAGTATACGCTCTCCATCATCGTAACAGATGAGTTCGGACTGACATACAGAGAAGATATCGACTTCGAGACGCATTTCTCTCATAAGCCTGTAGTACCTTCGGCTACGCTGGAACTCTCAGAGGGCACGGTGCATATCACTGTATCGGAGCCTGAAGGATATGAAGAGGGAGATGTCTGTGATATTTACAGGCTCTCACTCGACGAACCTGTTCCGGTAGTCATCGGAGGAGAATTCGGGACTACTTACGTAGATCCGTATCCTGCCTCAGACGGAGCGTACCGGATAGTGGACAGAACCTCTGTGGGCGATATCGTCACTTCCGATGGATCGCCGGCATGGATTGAAATAGACAGCGGCTTCATCAGCAACAGTATTCTCATCGACTTCAGCGGTCAGACTATTGAACTCCCGTATGATATCAATCTCGACAACCAGTGGGAGAAGGGATTCAAACGCACCACGTATCTGAACGGCTCGGTGCAGGGCGACTGGAGCGCGGACATTACGCGCGACGTGTCCGTCAGTACCAACGTTATCGTGAGTACAGACGGGGAGACCATCGAACAGATGAGGGCGCTTGCTGTATATCTCGGAGTGTGCCATGTCCGGACGCCTGACGGGTCCAGCTTCACTGCAGACGTTCAGTGTTCTGAATCACGAGAAGTCGCGAATAAGCTCGCTAAGTTCTCACTTGAGATCAAGGCGGTGGATGGTGAAGGATATGACGGATACCAGCTCGGGACGGAAGGAGATGAGACCTGATGGACTACAGCAAAGGATTCGCGGCGTACTATGAAGCTTTCCGCGTGGATCCTGTGACCTGGACTGATGAAGAGGAGCTCCTGCTGACCGACGGAAGATTGACCAGGAATACGGATTCTCTGAGGGAATCCGCAAGCGTAACGATGACCGACATGCCCGCAGGAGAGTTCTGGATCCGCATCTATCTCAAGGCTGCGCAGGAAGGTACGCAAGACCGCCGGGCGATATTTACCGGTCTTGCCACGAGTCCGGAGAAAAGCATAGACGACGGATTCATCAGTTACAGCGTCGATTGTTACAGCGCACTCAAACCGGCTGCGGACGTGTTCGTCCCGGTCGGTTACTATGCACCGAGTGGTATCAGCGCTGCAGAGATAGCAGCGGATCTTCTCGGCAGTGTGACACCGGCTCCCGTCGAAGTAGCAGCGAGAAGTCCGGCGCTTACATCCGCGATCGTGGCTGAAGACGAAGAGACGGACTTAACGATGGCCGAGAAGATAATAGACGCGATAGGATGGCGCATCAGGACCGCGGGCGACGGTACTGTAGTGATAGAGCCAGCTTCTACAGAAGAGAAACGGACATTCGGTGCATCGAATGATGTGCTCGAAATGTCTGTGACAGATAAGCAGGACCTCTTCAGCGTTCCGAACGTTCTCCGGGTAGTTGTCGGGAGCACGGTCACAGTAGCTCGGGATGAAGACCCGGATAGCCCGTATTCCGTATCTAATCGCGGCCGCGAAGTATGGGCGCAGGAGAAGAATCCTACTATCCCGGATGATACAAGCGTCACGCAGTTCGCGCGAGAGCAGCTTAAGACGAAGCAGGCTGCCGCTCGTACGGTCAGTTATACACGGCGGTTCGATCCTGATATATTCGTCGGCGATATAGTCCGGCTGAATTATTCTGAAATACAAGGCCTGTTCCGGATCACAAGCCAGAGTATCGACTTGTCAGCCGGAGCACCGGTGCAAGAGGAGGCTGAATACATTGGATAGCAACATCATCAAGCTCATTAAGCAGATCGTCAGGCAGGAGACGCAAAAACCTAAGCCTTATGATACCGTCGGAACAGTCCAGCGAGTGGAAGGAAGTACCGCATGGGTCATCTTTGGCGGCGCGGACCAGCCGACGCCTGTCCGTATGAGTATCGACTCCGCAGCAGGTGATGTCGTGAATGTACGTGTCTCTAATGGCCTGGCATGGATAACCGGAAATGACTCGCATCCTCCGACCGATGATGAAGCAGCCGTCAAGGCGGCGGTCAGGGCAGAACTGGCCGATCAGGCCGCGAAGAACGCTAAAGGCGCCGCTGATGATGCTGCAGCCGCGGCAGATGACGCGCGGAAAACGGCGACCAATTTTCTTTATAAATCGTCAGGAAAAGGGCTCATTGTGAGCAGAACGCCTGTCTCAAGCGACGAAGAGGTCGAAGCCCTCACAGAAGGGAGCATACGTCTGACGTCGAAAGGGCTTGACGTGTACGACGGCCCGAACAAGGTGGCGTCGTACAAAAGCATAGCGGTCATAGGCAATGAGAATGCGACCCACTCAATAATAGACGCTGAGGGTATACGGTTCTATCTGAATACAGATCTTGTCTTCGATGCGCGGTTCAGGGAAGCCGTCGAAACAGAATGGTCATACTATTTGGCCGTTGATGAGAGATATCCGATCTCCCTATACAGCACAGGAACCGGCAGCGGAGATGAGGGACGA
>JBMNVB010000004.1:0-162774 GCA_050946575.1 Anaerovoracaceae bacterium
CTGTCACCAATGTTCAAAACCGGCCTCGGTGACAGGAAATCACTGTCACCAACGCTCAAAATCGACACAGGTGACAGGAAATTACTGTCACCAACGTCCAAAATCCGCTCTGGTGACAGGAAAACTACCTGTCACCAATGTTCAAAACCGGCCTCGGTGACAGGAAATCACTGTCACCAACGCCCAAAACCGACCCCGGTGACAGTAAATCACTGTCACCAACGCCTAAAACCGACACAGGTGACAGTAAATCACTGTCACCAACGCCCAAAACTGACACAGGTGACAGCAAACAGACCTTACCTCGGATGATGTCTGTGTTTCCGATATCCGATCGCAGCTGTCAATGCACAGGACGTGGCAAGAAGCAGCAGCCAGGCGCCGGTATTGCCGGCGTCTCCGGTCTGCACGATGTCATTCGCATTGATTCCGGAGGAAGCCAGCGCAGAGGAAAGGTTCGACTGATTCGTTACGGTGAGACCGCTTTCCGTCTTTGTATATCCGGTCGGAGTATAGTCGTTCCCGTCCGAATCGACCTCCTTTACCGAATAGGTGTATTTATTCCCGGAATTGTCGTAAAGGGGAAGATCTTCCCATATGACATCCGCGCTGCTTTCGCCCGAGGAGGTTTCCACAGCCTTTATTTCAGCGCCATCTACCGCTTCGGCATCTTCATCGCCGACACTTCGGTAAAGCCTGAAATATATTACCGGATGATCGCTCGTGTCGGGCGTGGTCCCGTCGCTCAGCGTCCAGTATTTTTCTGCGGCAATATCACCCGTTTTCACTGAATTTTCGATGGTGACTTCTTCGGCCGTCCCTTCAACGGTCACATAAGTACTTGTCGTTTCGGGGATACCGATCCATTCCGGAAGTTCCGAGGTGACTTCCTCGATCTCATAAACGCCGTCCGTCAGGTCGGCAAGGGACGCGCTCCCGTCCTCGTCAGTACTGACCTCAGCGTAATCCGCTCCGTCATTCCATCCGCTTATTCGTGTATGATCCGATTCGCTGTTCACTTTATATACGCGGAATGTAACACCCTCGACCGGATCTGTCGTGCCGCTGATGACCTTATTGATCTCAAGACTTCCAAGCGGAGAACTTGTGACAGTTCCGTTCGATAAAGGAGCGGCGATGCTTTCAGAATCCGTATCGGTGTATTCCGTGGAATTTTCGCTGTAATTCACGGTCGCCGTATTCGTTACCGTTTCGCCGGCTCCCGCCGTGGATGTGGTCGTAAATACAAATAAGCCGGTGATCGGGGCAGTCAGATCAGATGCGGGTATAGTGATCGTAATTGTATTGCCGCTGATCGAGAATGACCGGCCGCCGGTATTGAATTCGTCAAGCGTATATGCGATCCCTTCCCAATTGTCACTCTGATCCCTGCTCGTATAATACACAAAGCTGTCGAAGGTCTCTGTGTCCGGGAGTGTGTCCGTAATAACGATGTTGCCGTCCAGATCTGTCCTGTAATCTTCATTGAGCCAGATACTCCAGGTGATGGTACTGGTCCCGTCCGTCGCGTATGTCGCGCTTTTATGACTGAAGGTGGTACTGGAGGAATAATCATATTCTTCGACATTGACGCTGGTTTCGACACTTCCGGAATAGACTGAGCCCGCAGTATCGCCGGCATCCAGATCGCCTGACGCGTTTATCTTGAAATACATAGTACACGATACATGCTGAAGTCCGTTCACGTTGTCATTGAAGGTTATCGTGCATTCGGCAGTCGTTACAACGACCGTCGCGATGACCTCCTGTGTATCGCCGCTGTCCGCATACAGATAAAACGTATTGCTGTAGCCGGCAAACGTTATGCCGGTCGGCGCGGTCCAGTTGATCGTTATCGTATCGCCGCCCTCGATGTCCAGTCCGGATTTCTGATTTCCGTCCGCGTCATCTTCCGAAAAAGTGACGATGACAAGGAAATCCTCCCAATTATAAACAGTGCCGGAACTGTCGGTCCCGTCTGCTTTCCTGATCAGGATGCTGTCAACTGCCTCGTCGGATATGTCCGTGCTGCCGGTCGAATCCTTTGCCACAGCAGCTGCAGCAGAGCCGAATATCATTGTTACTATAATCATCAGGGCAAGAACAGTATATGCTTTACTTTTCATTCCCTTTTCTCCCTTTTGAGATCATTCCATGCATCAGGATTTTGTTATATCAATGCACGGAACCAGGCGCTTCTTTCCTCATGTATTCTGTGAAATGTGTGTCCCTTTTGATAATGAGAGATAAATCATTAAGCGCTTGCTTATTTTAACAATATTTGTCTCAAATTGCATTAATTATAATACGAAAAACTTAAACTTTCCTGATGTTACATATACTTACTTTTTAGTGCCTATGGCACAAAATAGTGCGTACTTACATTTTTCTGACAAACTGTGTATATTGTAACTGTCAACAGAAGAAAGGACAGGAAAACAAGTGAAGCACCGGATGTGTTCCGGCGCAGAAGGAAAGTGAGGTAGCAATAATGAAAAAGGTATTGATGGCACTGACCAACGTAGATCACTATCTGGGACATGATGAAAGAAAAACAGGGGTATGGCTGGAAGAGGCAGCCACTTTTTATGATGTGCTGACGAATGCCGGATTTGAGGTGACGTTCGCGAGCACGAACGGAGGGAAAATCCCGATCGATCCGGCGAGCGCCGATGCGGATGAAAAGACAAAGGCTGCAGCTTCATCAGAAGGCTTCCGCGACGGTATGGAGCATTCAGTGAAATTTGCCGATGTCAGCCCGGAGGATTACAGCGCGGTATATTTCTGCGGCGGACACGGAGCAATGTGGGATTTCCCGGATAATAAAGTATTGCAGAATCTGGCGGAGAAGGTATACGGAGGCGGCGGATATATCGCCAGCGTATGCCACGGCGAGGCCGGTCTTGTGAATCTGAAAGATGAGAACGGAGAGCCGCTCGTAAAGGGCAAGAAGGTAAACGGCTTCACCAATGAAGAGGAGAAGATGAACGGAACAGATCAGCTCGTGCCGCTCTCGCCCGAGGACGAGCTGAAGAAGGACGGCGCCGATTTCGTCAAGGGCGGACCTTATACGGAATTTGCCGTTGCCGATGAGCGGTTCATCACCGGACAGAACCCGATGTCGATCGGCAAGGTATCAGCAATGCTCGTTGATGCTCTGAAGGGAAGTGGCGAATAATGCAGAAAGATATCGGAGCAGTGATGGGATTATATCCGATGCCCGTAACGATCGTCGGCACGATACTGGAGGGCGGCAGAGCGAATTTCTTTCCTGTGGCACATGTAGGGATCCCCGAGCACGGACATCTGATGATCAGCATCGATCAGGCTCACGGACTGGATGACAAGGCGATCTCGGAGAACGGTGTCGTTTCAGTCAGTCTGGTCAGCCGCATGATGCTGGAGGCCGCCGACTGGTGCGGCATCGTCAAGGCGGAGAACACTGACAAGTCGGACGTTTTTTCCTGGCATAAAGACGAACTGGAAAAAGCACCGGTCATAGATGAAGCGCCCGTCTGCATGACCTGCAGAGCAGAGCAGATGGTCACGGTCGGGAATTTCCACAACTATATTCTGAAACCGGTACACACATACGTTCAGGAGGAATGCCTGAACGGGAATGGAAAGATCGATTACGAGAAGATCAGCCCTGTCCTGTTCGAGTTCAGGAGCGCGCAGTATCTGTCCACCGGGAAAGTCATTGCGAAGTGCTGGGATTATGGAAAGAACTACCGTTAACAAAATGGCTGTGATGCCTGTCCCGAAACTGATCCTCAATATGGGACTCCCAATGATGATCTCCATGCTCGGGCAGGCTCTGTATAATGTGGTAGACACGTTCTTCGTATCGCGGATCCCGGATTCGGACGGAATGGCACATGCCGGGGAGCTGGCCATCAATGCGCTGACGCTCGCTTTCCCCGTGCAGATGATGATAATGGCGCTCGGCGTCGGCACCGGCGTGGGCATCAATGCATTGATATCAAGAATGCTGGGGATGAAAAGGCAGCGGCAGGCGGAAAACGCGGCGGGAAATGCATTGTTCGTAACACTGCTGTATTTTCTGGCCATGTTCCTGTTCGGACTGCTCGGCGCGGGCGCTTTCATCGGAAGCCAGACCGACAATGCGGCGATCGCGCGGCTCGGCACGGAATACGTCAGGATAATATGCGTCTTTTCGCTCGGCACTCTGGGATATATGTGCCTGGAAAAAGTCACGATCGCGACGGGAAACACAAGGATAACGATGCTGGCGCAGATCGGCGGCGCGGTGACGAATATACTGCTGGATCCCGTCATGATCTACGGACTGATCGGATTCCCGGCGATGGGGGTGAGAGGAGCCGCGATCGCCACAGTCATCGGGCAGTTCGTTTCCCTGATCTGGATCGGCACATTTTTCATAAAGAAGGACCGCATCATGACGATCAGATATTCAGACCTCCGGCCGAAGGCGGTGATCCTGAAGGAACTGTACAGGATAGGCATCCCGGCCATTGTCATGCAGATCCTGGTACCGATCATGTCATACGCGATGAACCTGATCCTGGTAAGCATCTCGGAGGCGGCCGTCACGGCATACGGAATATATTACAAACTGCAGAATTTTGTCTTTATGCCGGGGTATGGTCTCAACAATGCGTCGATCCCCATCATTTCCTTTAATTACGGAGCGAGGGAAAAAGGCAGGATCAGAGCGGCGATAAGGTGGGCGCTTACGGACGTCACCGTGATCATGGCAGTCGGAGTGATCCTGATGGAGGGCAGGACGCGGCAGATCGTTTCGCTTTTCGCGTTATCGCCGCAGACGGAAGATCTGTGCGTCACAGCGCTGCGCATCATCGTCTGGGGATTCTTCTTCGCCGGCGTCAATATCATCCTGCAGGGTGTCTGCCAGGCGCTCGGAAACGGAAGATTCTCCCTGATCATTTCTCTGATCAGACTGATCGCCGTACCGGTAACGGCTGCGTATTTCTTTTCGCGGACGGCTCAGGCACAGGAAATCGTATGGTATGCTATACTTATGGGTGAGGCGGCAGCGTCGCTTGTCGCCGCTGTCCTCACGACAAGATTATATAAACAGAAGACTGGGAAATTGGAAAATGCATCTGAAGAACGGCAGCACACGGAATGCCGGCAGGAGAAGGGAACTCCGATATGGAAAATATCGGCCCGCGACTGAGGTGGTGATAAATTTATGAAAAAGGAAACCATGTTTCATTGTCCCGTTGAGGCTACGCTCAGCCTTATCGGAGGAAAGTACAAACCGATCATTCTTCATCATCTGATAGATAACACTCTGAGATTTTCAGAACTCCAGCGGATCATTCCGCAGGCGACTCAGAAGATGCTGACGCAGCAGCTGCGGGAGCTGGAAGCGGACGGACTCGTCCACAGAGAAGTCTATCCTGTGGTGCCGCCCAAGACAGAGTATTCTCTGACTGAGTACGGAGAATCGCTGGAACCTGTGCTCCAGGCTATGTGCGACTGGGGAAACGAGCATCTGGCTGATCAGATCCTTCCGCAGGAAGATGAAGATGCCGAAACGGAAAAATCCGGGTGATTTTGCGCCGTAAATCAGGGTATTGATTTGGAATATTTCTTTAGCATAGCATCAATGTAAAGGACGTCTCCGGCAGGAGGCGTCCTTTTTTTCCCGGAGAAAATACTGCCGGGTATTTTGATATACGCCTGTATGATATAATAAAAAAGCAGACGCGGATTCACGGGAAAAAAGGAGAACCATAATCATGATCATTTTCAGATATAAATGGCAGCCAAGCTTATCGTTATCCTCACGTGTTGTGGAACTGGACGATGCCAAAACAAAAGACAATGTACATTGTTGCGAAGGATATATAACGTCTCCTGACTCAGATAACGAGGAAAACTTTTTTACGGTCCCTTCATCTGCAGTGGAAGAAATCCGGAAAATTATCAAGGCCTGTCCCGATCTGCATGAGATCGAAGGGGCACATGCCCTTAATGTACTTGATGGTTGTGATAACGATATCTCTGTTTCCTCAGAAGAGGGGGAACTGCATACGATCAGATGTGTCAACCTTTCTTCGTTTCGTGATCCGGAATATTTTTCATACGTGCAGCATCTGCCGATCGCTGAAGAGCGCGGAACGGATTTCCTGGAAGAACAGCGTAAAGAATATGAAGATGCGCAAAAAGTTCTCGAGTTCTTCGATGAAGTGACCCGGATCCTGGTGTCTGCAGGTGTGCCGGAAAAATACTTTAGTTTACTGGATTAAGCCGGGGAGAAAATTCTGTGACCCTGTAGAAGAAAAAATATCCGATCAACACAAGTTATATCCAGAGCTGTTTCCCGCCTGAGAGAAGCCGCCGGATACTCGGAAGATTTCACGGTGTCCGGGCAAACTGCATCGGGGCGCTGCTCTGAACAGTGACACCGTTCTGTTCATGTTCGTCGATCCCGCTCTTCATAGGATTTACGAGCGCAGGGCTGTCTCTTGGTGTTGCTTTCTCATTTCTGATATCTTCCCCGATGGTCGATCTCGGCAGCCTTATACTCTTAATGAGTATCTTCGGAACCAGGGTCGCCGTGGTATACGTTCCGGTCGGACTGGTGCTCGCAGTCATCGGCGGCACACTGATCGAGCATATGCATATGGAGAAATACGTTGAGGATTTCATTTACGAAAGCAACAGTACTGTCGATATAGAATCTCCCGAACTGACGCAGAATGACAGGTTCATATATGCAAAAGATCAGGTCGTCTCCACTTTCAAAAAAGTGTTCCCGTATATTCTGATCGGAGTGGGGATCGGTGCGGTGATCCATAACTGGATACCGGAAAGCATTGTGGAGAACGTACTGGGTGAGAACAATCCGTTCGGTGTGATCCTGGCATCGATAATCGGTGTACCGAAGTATGCTGATATTTTCGGATCAATACCGATAGCGGAAGCACTGCTGGGAAAGGTCGCACTGCTCGGAGTCGTACTTTCGTTCATGATGGCGGTGACAACGCTTTCGCTGCCGTCGATGATCATGCTGCGCAGGGCAGTAAAGCCGAGGCTTCTCGGGACGTTCATAGCGATCTGTACGGCGGGGATCGTTATTGTAGGCTATTTCTTCAATTTTATGCAGCCGTATATCATCTGAAGAGGAACAATAAATTACTGCTTATCGAATGGAAATTAATGGATGAGATAAAATGGGACTGTTCAGCAGAAAAAAGAAAACAGAGAAAGAGGAGAATACGTCGTTGAACGCGGCGCCTGAAAATGATGCGCCCGCAGCGGATGCGGCAGCTGATCAGTCCGGACCGGCATTGACGATAAAAGTCCTCGGATCCCGATGCAAAAACTGCCGGGCATTGCTGAAAAACACAGAGGACGCTGTTTCCGCGATGAAAGTAAATGCGGATGTTGAATATTTTACGGATATGAAGGAAGTCGCGAAATACGGCGTCATGAGCACGCCTGCGCTTGTCGCGGGGGAGAAGGTCGTTTCCGCGGGAAAGGTCCTGAGCCCATCGGATATTCAGAAACTGCTGGAAAAGACAGGGCCCGCATAGGTGCGGGAAACAGCAGTACCGGCTGAACTGCTTCGGCATGAATCAGTATCTTCACATCTCCGGCTCCGGAGGAATTATTAGTCTGCCTAAAAATCTGAAAGCGCATTATTAACTAAAATTGTCATGCACACAATTCTATGGTTGCATGCATTTTTGTGCGGGTCAATAATTATTGCAGGAGGGGAAAGAAAATGCATGAAACGATCTTAAGCAGAAACAAAGTGCTGGCTTCAAGGATCATTGATCTGCTGAGCCAGAGACACATGCACGGTGATTACGTCGAAACGAAGGAAGAGGCCGGAGAGCTCGTCCTGAAGATGATCCCGGAAGGCAGTTCAGTCGGCTGGGGCGGCAGCGCGAGCCTGGATGAGATCAATATCAAGGATGATCTGCGCAGCGGCAATTACAGAGTGTACGACCGGGATAACGCCAAAGACGATCAGGATCTGCACATTATTGAAAGGCAGTGTCTGACGGCAGATGTATTCCTGATGGGGACAAATGCCATCACTGAGGACGGCCAGCTGGTCAATCTCGACGGCAACGGGAACAGAGTCGCGGCACTGGCTTTCGGGCCTGACAAGGTCATCGTTATCGCCGGGATAAACAAGATATGCCCGGATCTCGATGATGCCGTGAAGAGAGTGAGACGCACGGCGGCGCCGACAAATGCTTTCCGCTTTCCCGGAGACACGCCCTGCCGGAAATTCGGCATCTGCGGTGACTGCCGCATGGAAGACTGCATCTGCAGCCAGCTCCTGATCACCCGCGGCAGTATGACAAAGGACCGCGTGAATGTCGTTATTGTCGGTGAACCATTGGGATTCTGAGGTGGAGCCATGAAATACTACATCGTTGACGCGTTTACACAGAAAATGTTCCACGGCAATCCCGCGGCCGTCTGCATTGTTTCTTCCTTCCCTGAGGAAGAAGTCATGCAGGACATCGCGGCGGAGAACTGCCTGTCCGAGACCGCATTTGTCATCCCGCAGGGCGAGGGGAAATACCGTATCCGTTTCTTTGCCCCGGATGAGGAAGTCGATCTCTGCGGACATGCAAGCCTCGGTTCCGCGTATATCATTTCGAAGTTTCTCGACCCGGACAGGAAACATATCTTCATGCAGGCAAACAATGATCTGATCTGCGTTTCCATTGAAGATGACGGACGCATCACAATGGAATTCCCGAGCTGGGAAGTGCAGGAGAGGGAAGTCACGGATGAAATGGCGGAAGCAGTCGGCTTCAGGCCGGTCAGCGCATGGAGTTCACGGGATCTGATCCTTGTCGGAAAGGATGAGGAAACGATCCGAAACGCCGTCCCGGACGAAGAAAAGATCGGAAAGATGCCCGAACTGGGTGTGCTTATAACCGCCGAAGGGAATGATACCGACTTTGTCTGCCGGTGCTTTTTCCCGAAACTCGGGATACCTGAAGACCCGGTATGCGGATCTGCGGAGTCTTCTCTTGTTCCGTACTGGGCGAAGCGGCTTTCAAAGAACAGACTTATCAATGCGCAGCTGACAAAGCGCGGCGGGACGGTCTATTGCGAAATGAAGGAAAATTCGGTAGCGATCAGCGGCTACGTAACGATCTATGCGGAAGCTGACTGCAGACTGGAAGGATAACACTGGTAATGAATCGATAAGGAGGGAAATTATGAAAGCGATAGTAATGAGAGAATTCGGAGGACCGGAAGTCCTGCATATCGAAGAGGTCCCGGAGCCGAGCCCCGGTGCCGGCGAGGTTAAAGTATGCATGTACGCCTGCGGGGTGAATCCTAATGAGACTTATGTACGCAGCGGTACTTACAACTTCTATAAGCCTGAACTGCCGTATACACCCGGCTATGACGGAGCGGGCATCGTGGAAGAAGTCGGTGAAGGAGTAACGCATCTGAAAGCGGGCGATCGTGTCTTCCTCGCGACTCTGCTGGCCAAGCACAGCACGGGCACATATGCTGAAAAGATCGTGTGCGACGCTGACAGTGTACACCATCTGCCTGACGATATCTCCTTTGAAGAAGGCGCGTCGTTCGGTATCCCGGCTATGGCAGCTTACCGGGCACTGTTCCAGAGAGGACAGATAAAATCGGGAGAGACCGCATTGATACACGGAGCTGACGGCGGCGTCGGTTCGCTGGCCGTACAGATGGCGAAGGCCGCCGGCGCGAAGGTCATCGGCGCTTCCAATACGCCGGAAGGAAAGGAACTCATACTTTCTCTCGGCGCCGAAGCGACGATCGATTACCTGACAGAAGAAAACAAGGGCGAACTGATGAAACTTACGGACGGCAGCGGGCCGGATCTCATCGTCGAATTCCTTGCTAACAAGAACCTGCAGACAGATCTTGATGTCATTGCGGAATACGGAAGGATCGTCGTTGTCGGAAACCGCGGCACTATTGAAATCAATCCCCGCTCCGCGATGGCGAAGGAAGCGGATATCCGCGCCATGGCTTTGTGGAACGCCCGCGGCAATGAATATGTGGAAAGCCTGAAGGCTCTGGAGAAGATGATGATGGACGGAAGCATCCATGCGCAGGTCGGAAAGGTCCTGAATCTGGAAGAAGCCGCGCTTGCTCACGATCTCATCATCTCACAGCATATTCCGGGAAAGATGATACTGAAAATCAGATAAGTCGATACTGCCGGAGTATAACAATGCAGAATTGATCCTATATTTTTCTTACTGAGGAGATGCCGTTCATGAACAGCTGATTCGAGAAATCGATCAGTTCGTCAAGCGGCATTTTCTTGTTTTTGGAAACCCAGTACCTGTATATATTGACGGAAGTGAGGCACAGGAAGATATTGATGATATTCTGCTGGTCTTCCGTATAGTCGGAATATGGATTATAGCGTGTCCGGTTATGCTTGAGCATCGTGAGAAAGATCCTGTCTGAGAATTCACGGTATCCCGGAGAGCAGAGCATTTTTTCACAGTACGGATCAAGGCCCGAGACAAACGTGAAAAACACGCGATTCACTTCTGTGAACGGAGCGTCGGGAGCGATGTCGTCTATCTCCTCAAAGTATTTTTCAGCGATCTCCTGCAGGATATCCTCATAAAGGGCTTCTATCGAGGTGTAATGCAGGTAGAAGGTCTTCCGGTGGATCTGGGCCCGTTCGGCAAGTTCTTTTATGGTAATTTTTGATGCGTCCATTTCCATGACCATCTCCTTGAATGTATCTTTGATGGCCTTGCGCGTTTTAAGGACGCGGCGGTCTGTTTTTCTTTCCAGCGGCATTCTGATCTTCCTTTCGGGTTTTTAATGTCCGGATTTTCATATGTGTGGCATAAACCACGCGGTTGATTATCTGGAGATTGAATCTGGCTGATATCTATATAATAATATCCTTGTAAGGAATAAGCAACACATGGATATTTATAAGGAGGGATGATATATGGCAGAGAAAATAACACAGACAGCGGGAAGAGATCAGCTCGGAGAATTCGCTCCGGAGTTCGCTCATTTCAATGACGATGTATTGTTCGGAGAGAACTGGAACAATGAGGATATAGATATCAAGACGCGCTGCATCATCACGGTCGTCGCGCTTATGGCTTCCGGCATTACAGACAGTTCCCTGAAATACCACATTGCCAATGCGAAAAACCACGGGGTCACTCAGAAAGAGATGGCAGCGATCATCACCCATACTTCTTTTTATGCCGGATGGCCGAAGGCATGGGCTGTATTTAATCTCGCGAAGGAAGTTTATGCGGAGGATTGAACACATGAGCAGGATTTCAATAACAGACGGCACAACGGTGCTGTATGCGGAGCTGAATGAAACTTTAGCCGCTAAGGATTTTATAAAAAGACTGCCATGCCGGTTCAGCGGCTTTGATTCCGGCATTGATTACTGCTGTACGGCGGCCAACGGCATTTATGATCCCCTGGAACTGCAGACGGGATGGAAGAACGGTGACATCAGCCTCGGGGGCGGATGGTTCGCGATCCTGTATGGCGGCGAGGAGGAGTCCGATTCTTATCGCAATATGATGATCATCGGGCATCTGGATGACGATTCCCTGGAAAAGGTAAAGCAGATGCCTGCAAAGGTGAATCTGAAAGTGGAAACAGCCTGATCGTTGAAAGGAGAAGCAAAGATGAAAACAATGAATAAGGAAACGTTTGACAAAGAAAATGTATTCGGGACGGGTGTACCTAATGACGGCTTTGCAGAGTATTTTATCGGAAAGTCCTATCTGAACGGTCTGGTCGGGAAGGACGAGTCCGCGGTCACACTGACCAATGTGACGTTTGAGCCCGGATGCCGCAATAACTGGCATATCCATCACGCCGACAAAGGCGGAGGACAGATCCTCGTATGCACTGCCGGAGAAGGCTGGTATCAGGAAGAAGGAAAACCGGCGCAGGAGCTTACTCCCGGAACAGTAGTTGCGATCCCGGCCGGCGTGAAGCATTGGCACGGAGCGAAGAAAGACAGCTGGTTCTCTCATATCGCCATAGAAGTGCCGGGTGAAAATACTTCCAATGAATGGCTGGAACCGGTCTCCGACGAACAGTACGATGCCATAAAGGAGGACTGAGATCATGACAGATGAAAAGCTGATATTAACGGAAGAATGGGATAAGACGTTCCCGCAGAGTGACAAGGCGGATCATAAAAAGGTGACATTCCATAACCGCTATGGCATCACGCTGGCCGCGGACATGTATACGCCGAAGGATGCTTCCGGCAGAATGCCGGCGCTTGCCGTGGCGGGGCCGTTCGATAAGATCGAAAGTTTTTTCAACAGATACCTTAAATAAGGAGAAGGAACGATGATTACACTGACAGTAAATGGCACTGCTCTTACAGCGGAACTTGCGGATAATTCTTCTGCAGAAGCATTAAAGGAAATGCTGGCTGACGGTCCGGTCACTGTGGAGATGAGTGATTACGCGAGTATGGAAAAGGTCGGCAGCCTTTGGAAAAGCCTTCCGACCAATAATGAGCAGATCACAACGGAAGCCGGTGATCTCATCCTTTATCAGGGTGATCAGCTTGTAATATACTACGCCCCTAATTCATGGGATTTCACACGCCTGGGGAAGATAAAAGATGTCACAGCATCTGAGCTGAAGGAAATCCTGGGCACCGGGGATGTTGAAGTAACATTAGCTCTGGCAGAATGATGACGGAGGAATAAGAATGAAAATTTTAGTATTAAACGGGAGCCCGCATGCTGACGGGAATACGGCTGCGCTGGTCAATGCATTCTGCCGGGGTGCCGAAGAAGCGGGGAATGAAGTCACTGATCTGCAGATCGGCCGGATGAACATAGCCGGATGCCTCGGCTGCGAACGATGCCATACCGGGGGAAACGCGGAGTGTGTCATAAAAGATGACATGGAAAAAGTGTATCCGGAGTTTGATGACGCCGATATGATCGTTCTTGCTTCGCCGATCTACTATTTCACACTCTCAGGTCAGCTTCAATGTACTATCCACAGAACTTATTCCATCGGGATCCCGAGGCGTCTTAAGCAGTCGGCATTGATCCTGACGTCCGGCTCCGATGGTGTCTACGGACCGGCGATTCAGCAATATCACATGATCTTCGGCGACTACATGAACCTGAAGGATGCCGGTATCATCACTGCCCATGGAGCGGAAAATAAATCAGAGAGAAAAATTGATGAGGCATATGCCCTCGGGCTCAAAATACAATAAAAATACAATAAATCACACAAAACAAGGAAAAAGGAGATGTGCTGACAGATGACAATTGACGGCAGCGTATTTGTGCCATATGAAAAAAGAATCGGGAACGAGTCTGTTGTATATTTCACCCGTGATCTTTCCGCCGCAGGCCTTGCCAGGGCATATGAGAAAGTAAATGGAAATATATGCGGCAGGACAGGAGTGAAACTGCATACCGGCGAAAAGAACGGCCCTAATATCATTCCTCATGCATGGGTGGAATATCTGATGAAAAGGGAACCGGAACTGAAAGACGCCCGCATTGTGGAAACGAACACCTATTATGAAGGTGACCGCTATACAACTGAAATGCATCGGGAAACTCTGAATGTGAACGGGTGGACATTCTGCCCGGTCGATATCATGGATGAAGAGGGTACGGCAGTACTGCCGGTCAAAGGCGGCAAGTGGATGAAGGAAATGTCCGTTGGCTCACATATGATCAGATATGATTCCCTGGTCGTCCTTACGCATTTCAAAGGACATACACAGGGAGGCTTCGGCGGCTCGAACAAGAATATCGGCATCGGCTGTGCGGACGGCCGGATCGGCAAGCGCCGGATCCATACCCGTGAAGGAGAAGGCACATGGTCCATAAACAATGAAGAACTGATGGAGCGGATTACCGAATCCAGCAAGGCAACAATAGAGTTCTTCGGCAATCGAATCACCTTTGTCAATGTGATGCGAAATATGTCGGTATCGTGCGACTGCGAAGGCACCGCGGCGCTGCCTGTCGTAACACCTGATGTCGGCATCCTTGCTTCGACCGATATCCTTGCCGTGGATCAGGCCTGCGTCGATCTTGTCTATGCGATGAAGGAAGAAGACCATCATGATCTGGTAGAGCGCATGGAATCCCGCCATGGTCTGCGCCAGCTTTCCTGCATGAAGGAAATGGGCATGGGCAATGACCGCTATCTGCTGGTGGATCTGGACAATGACAATAAGATCATTACCCGTGAAGAGGCGGTCGCACACGTTGTGCCATTCGGCCTGAAATAAACATATACCGATATACTTCGCTCTCGCGCCCTCCGCATGTTATAATATCTTTTATGAGACGGGACGCGTGGGATCATCTGAAAATACTTCTGGCCGCCGCAGTCATTTTCGCTGCGGCGATCTCGGCGGCCGCGCTTCCGCCCTTCGTACGGGCGGATTTTTGCGCGCCCGGCGCCGTGACATCATTCACATATAAAGGTATGAAAATCCCCGCGTACGACGGAGATTCGTACGAGACAGTAAACGGGAACGATCCCAGGTTCTCGGCTGCGGATCTAAAAAGGGCAAAAAGCAGCTACCAGACGTATTCTGCGCTCGACAGCAGGGGAAGGTGCGGACCGGCGACGGCGAGCATCAGTTTTTCGCTGATGCCGAAGTATACGCGCGGAAGCATCACAAATGTCCACCCGAGCGGATGGGTCCAGGACAAGTACGACATCGTACCCGGACGATATCTTTACAACCGATGCCATCTTATAGGCTTCCAGCTGACCGGAGTGGACTGCGTCCATAAAATGAAGGAATATGCGAGGGAGGATCTGATCACCGGCACGAGATATATGAATGTCGGCTCCGGATCTGACGGCATGGTCGGATTCGAAAATGAAGTGGCGGATTATATCAGGAGCAATCCGGATTACCATGTGCTTTACCGGGTGACCCCGATTTACAGGAACAGGGATGACCTGGTCGCGAGCGGAGTTCTGATGGAGGCGGAGTCGGTCGAAACGAAATCCGTTGAGTTCTGCGTATACTGCTACAATGTGCAGCCCGGCATTGCCATCGACTACGGGAACGGGCTGAGCGAACTCGAAGGGACGGTCGGCGTCACGCCAGGCGAGCCTGAAAAATGCGAGATAGAATCGCTGCAGACGCAGAAGCGCTGCTATGTAACGAGCTCCGGGAAGCGTTACCATCTCCGGAAGACATGTGCCGGCGCAGGCGCGTCAGGGATCACGATAGCGCAGGCAATGTCCGCGGGATATACACCCTGCGCACGCTGCGCGAAGTCGCGCGGATTCACGGTCGTTTATAAAACGGTCCCCGGAGCGACAGCGTATGACGTTTCATACCGGACAGGTACCGGAAAATGGAGGACGGTGCGTTCCACATCGGTGCGCTCGAAAACAGTTAATAACGTAACACCCGGCCGTACATACACCGTAAAGGTTAGGGCCGTCTCAAGCGGCGAGCCGGGGAAATACGGAAGCGAAAAGCAGATACATGTCGACTGAGGAGGGAAATATGCAGATAAGGGCAGCAGTGCAGAGCGACGTCGATGCGATGAACGCGGTATACGAAAAGCTTTTTGATTATGAGGAAGAGCACGGCACCACGACGCAGTGGGAACGCGGGCTGTATCCTACTGTCGATGTGGCGCGGGATGCGTATGAGCGCGGCTGGCTGTTCGTCTGCGAAGACGAAGGCGAAGTGATCGGAGGCATGATCGTGAACAACAGTCAGGAGCCGATCTACAGCGAGGTGGACTGGAAATTCGAGGCAGAAGGTGATAAGGTATTCGTGCTGCATACGATGTGCGTAGCGCCGGATCGTTCGGGCCGCGGCATCGCGTCCTCGATGGTCCGTTACGCCGAAGAGACGGCCGTATCGCGCGGAGGTCTGGTGCTCAGGATCGACACATGGGAAGGAAATAGACCCGCAGCGTCGCTTTACACGAAACTCGGATACAGATACGCCGGAAGGGCATATACGACATTCAAGGACGTATTCCCGGAATACCTGATATTCTTTGAAAAAGAGCTGACGCATTGATATTAATGATCACGCGGGATAATAAATAACAGAAGGAAGGAAGTTTTTTAATGACAAAAGTTGATATTTTTTCGGGGTTCCTCGGAGCCGGGAAGACGACACTGATAAGGAAGCTTATTGAAGAGGCGTACGGGGACGAGCAGCTCGTTCTGATCGAGAATGAGTTCGGCGAGATCGGAGTAGACGGAGGATTCCTGCAGGAGACCGGCGTGCAGATAAATGAAATGACGGCCGGGTGCATCTGCTGCAGTCTCGTCGGCGATTTCGGCAAGGCCCTGAACGAGGTGATCGCGGATTATCATCCGGACAGGATCCTGATCGAGCCGTCAGGCGTCGGCAAGCTGAGCGATGTTATCATCGCGGTGCAGGATCTTCATAACGATGACATCCAGCTCAACGGTTTCACGACCGTGGTCGATGCGAAGAAGCTGAAGATGTACATGAAGAACTTCGGTGAATTTTTCAATAACCAGATCGAGAACGCGAGCTCCATCATCCTCAGTCATACGGACGGGCTCTCGCAGGATAAGCTCGATGACTGCGTAAGGCGGCTGCGCGAGCATAACGATCATGCCGTCATCATCACGACGTCGTGGGATCAGCTGACGGGCGCGCAGATACTGGAAGCCATGGAGCAGAAAAAGACGCTGTCCGCCGAGCTCGACCATCTTCGCGAGGAAGCCCTGGCGGAAGAGGCGGAGCATGCTCATGAGCACGATCATGAACACGAGCATCACCATGATCATGATCATGATCACGACCACGACCATGACCACGATCATCACGGACATCACCACGCGGACGACGTGTTCAGCGAGTTCGGCGCGGAGACGACGCATAAATTCACGAAGGAGAAAATCCAGGAAGCGCTTGAGGCTCTCGAAGACAGAGACGAATACGGATTCGTGCTCCGGGCGAAGGGGATCGTTGAAGACGAGGAAGGCGGCTGGATCCACTTCGACTATGTTCCCGGGGAGCCGGACGTCAGGTCAGGCGGCGCCGCAACGACGGGAATGATCTGCGTCATCGGTACGGATATAGATAATGACAAGGTCGCCGCTCTTTTCGGGATCGGGGAGGAATAGGAAATGGAGATACCTGTTTATTTATTCACCGGATTTCTCGAAGCCGGAAAAACAACATTCATACAGTCGATACTCGAAGGGGACGACTTCAATGCGGGTGAAAGGACATTGCTGCTCGTATGCGAAGAGGGCATTGAGGAATATGACCCGTCAAAGTACGCGTTCCCGAATGTTTTCGAGGAAGTCGTTTCGGAAGATGAATTCACTAAGGAAAATCTTTCACGGCTGCGGGACGAGCATTATGCCGAACGCGTCGTGATGGAATACAACGGGATGTGGCCGATGCAGAAACTGTTCCGGAATCTTCCCGACGACTGGATGATCTACCAGACAATGATGTTCGCTGACGCGGGCACGTTCGAGCAGTATAACAAGAATATGAGGCAGATAACGTTCGACAAGATGCAGACGGCCGAGCTCGTCGTGTTCAACCGCTGCGTGCGTGGAGTTCTTGACAAGCAGAAATTCCACGATATAGTGAGGGTCGCGAACCGCAGGAGCCAGATCATGTTCGAATACTCGGAGGATGATGTCGAGATGGACGATATCGATGACCCGCTGCCTTTCGACCTTGACGCGGACGTCGTCGAGATAGAAGATCAGGATTTCGCGGAATGGTATCGCGATATCATAGAGGAACAGGATAAATACGACGGCAAGGTGCTGCATGTAAGAGGCAGAGCCGCGAAAGGGCCGCAGATCCCGCGCGGCAGGATAGTGTTCGGCCGGCACATAATGACATGCTGCGTCGAGGACATCCAGTTCGGCGGTCTCGTCTGCCGTGTCGAGAGCACAAAAGGCATAGAGAACGGCGACTGGGTCGAGATAACCGGCGAGGTCAAAGTGGAGGACGATATTCTGTATGGTCCGGAAGGGCCGGGACCGGTCATCCACTGCACGGAACTTCGGAAATGCGAGCCGGTAGAACCGGAAGTCGCGACCTTCTGAGACAGCCGTTAATATGATAAGACATTTATATTATCCGTCACGCGGAAACGCGCGGCGGATTTTTTATTTTTTGTGACATATGCGACAGGTCCTCGACGCGAAGCCGGATATTATAGTGGTAAAGAAGATTTATCAAAAATATATGTTGACAAATTAAATTGAACACAATATAATTTAATCAAACAAAAGAAGTTGTAGGATACGGAGAAGGAAATGGACAAGTATGAAGCGTTGAAACTGGAAAATCAGATATGTTTCCCGCTTTACGCGTGCAGCCGGGAGATCACGAGAAGGTACACGCCGCTGCTGAAACCTCTGGGACTTACATACACTCAGTACATCGTGATGATCGTGATGTGGGAGGACCGTGATTCGACAGTCGGCGAACTCAGCAAAAAGCTGTATCTCGATTCCGGAACGCTGACACCGGTACTTAAGAAACTTGAAAAGGCCGGGCTGGTCACGCGCTGCCGCAGTGAAAAGGATGAGCGGATCGTCTGCGTCTCCGTAACGGAAAAAGGCATGGCGCTGCGCGAGAAGGCCGTGGACATACCGGCCAAAATGGGCGAGTGCATCGCATTGCCGAAAGATGATTTGGACGCTTTCTACAATATTCTTTACAGGATATTGGAGCACAGCGGAAAGGAGTAGGACATGTCAGTATTAAAAGTAGATCAGAACAATTTCGAACAGGAAGTATTGAAGTCGGATGAACCGGTGCTCGTTGATTTCTGGGCGTCGTGGTGCGGACCGTGCAAGATGCTGTCTCCGGTCGTCGAGGAGATCTCGAACGAGGCGGAGGGCTTCAGGGTCGCGAGCCTGAATATCGATGAAAATCCGGCCATAGCAATGCAGTATAACGTTACTGCGATTCCGTCCCTTATCGTATTCAGCGGCGGGAACGAAGTGAATCGTTCGGTCGGAGTCGTGCCTAAGGACCAGATACTCGCTCTTTTGAAATAGCGGATAAACAGTAGATAATAAGTAATCGATTTGCTCCTGCTCCGGGATCCGGAGCAGGAACGAATTTTTTTGAAAAAAGTTATGAGTAAGTATTTACTTTTATTCAAAAGTGGTTTATCCTTAGAATATCAAAGTTGGAATTGAGTAAAGAAAACATATTACTCAAAAAAATCGATTTTTTTAGAAACAGTTTCAGATGTTGTAAATGCCCGCATGAAAGGTGAATCGCGGGAAAAGAAAACCGATTAACAAGGGTAGAAGGAGATTAGAAATGAAAGTATTACATTTCCACAGGCTCAGAGCCACTCTTATGATTATTCTTTCCGTTATAGTCACGTTAAGTATGATATCGATATCCCTGCCGGGATCGGTTGTCAGTGCCCGGGAAGACGCGAATTATTACACGGATCCTGAGACTAAACTGACGTACCATATCAACGCCAGCGGAGATAATACAGCGGTACTTGTCGATATCGACAGTTCACTGACAGAAGTAAACGTGCCTTCAACATTCACGAAGGACGGAACGACTTACACAGTGAATGAAGTAAGACCAAACAAATGGAAATCGAGCGGTGAAAAAAAATATACGAACGTGACAAGCATCACGTTCCCGTCCACAGTGAAATCGATTTCCTATATTAATTTGCCTAAAGTTGAGGGTACACTTGTGATACCGAGCGGAGTCGAGAGTATCGACCGGGTAACATCGAACGCGGCGTCGGTCAAATTACCGAATACCCTCACACATATCGGTAAGATATCTTTTCCTAATGTGACTTCGATAGACATTCCTTCGTCGGTCACACAAATGGATGGGAATATTACTCTTAAAAGTGTGACAGAACTGTACATACCGGGAAGCGTCAAAGAATTCCACGGGAGCATTTATGATTGCAGTAAATTAAAAACACTGACATTCGGGGAAGGACTCGAGACGATCGGTCAGCTCAGCAGCAGATTTCTTGCAGGATCGACAGAGGTTGAAACCGTTAATTTTCCGAGCACGCTCAAAACGATAACGGACAGTGCCGGAGTCGGGATGTTCAGCGGAGAGAAAAAACTGAAGACTGTTAATTTCCCTGACGGAGTAACTGTTGCCGACAAAGAGAATAGCAGTATGTTCAAGGGATGCGAATCTCTCGAGGAACTTACACTGCCTGCCGGCATCACGCCTGACGGCTATGTGGGCAGCGGCATGTTCTACGGATGCAAGAACCTTAAGAAAATCACTTTCGGCACGGATCTTAAAACTATCGGTATGAACGCGTTCAGAGACTGTTCAAGTCTGGAAAAAGCGCCTGATCTCAGTAAAGTTACTGAGATGAAATATAACAGATCCGGATCCAATGCATTCAACGGATGTACGAGCATGACCGGCGAAGTCGATCTGTCTTCTCTTAACGAGATCCCGGGATACGCGTTCCAGGGGACGAAAATCACCGGAGTGAAATTCTCGCAGGATCTGACAAAAATCGGTGACTGGGCGTTCATCTATACAAAGCTCAAGTCTGTTGACATCCCGGATTCCGTAACGGAAATCGGACCATACGCGTTTTTCGGCGCTACTGAGCTCGAAAGCGTAAAAATAGGAGACGGGGTTGAAACACTGGATAACGGTATCTTCCAGTACTGTGGAAAACTGAAGGAAATCGAAATAGGATCCGGCATTTCCAAGATCGCCGATTCTGTATTCAGTAATTGCGATGCGGTAGAAAAAGCCACGATCCATTCATCCGAAGATTATGTGGAAGTCGGCGATATCGGAAGCCTGCCGCATGAGAAAATCGAATTTACGGAACAGTCTGTCGGCAACGTAGGTGATACGATCGGCGGCGACGGGCCGGATAAAGACTGGTCACTCCAGAAGGCTGTCAACGAAGCGGAAAACGGCGGTACGGTCACGATCCATAAGTATGTTCAGCTTGACAAGACACTGACTATCCCCGAGGGGAAAACGGTGACGATAAAGTCGGAAGATAACAAGTACGCTATATTGGTTTCGAAAGATGCGCAGCTCAGCGGCGGGAAACTGATAGAAGTCGGAGAAGGCCGCACACTGAATCTTGAAGATGTTACTGTCAGAGGATTCAAGGCGAAAGTGGACAGCAATAACGGCCTGATCGACGTGCAGGGCACACTGAACCTCGGCAATAATGCAGTGGTCAGAGATACAAGACTTTCAAACACCGACAGTTCCGCGATACGTGTGAGCGGCGAAGGCGCAGTGTTTAATATGGATAAAGGAAGTACTGTTACGAAAAACAACCGCAATTCCGGAAATTCACAGCGCGTAGCTCCGATCAGAGTGACGGATAAAGCTGTCTTTAACATGACGGGCGGCGAGATCACAGGCAATTCCAGCGTTGATGCTATGAAGGCGGATGCTGTTTTCTGTGCGGGCGGCGTTTACCTGGACAACGGAGCGTCAATGAACATGACGGGTGGAACGATCTCGAAAAACAAGGCGCATACAGGAAGCGCAGTATTTATCGAGGGCGCCGAGATGGTCATCGACGGTGAAAACGCGGTAGTCGAAGATAACGAAAATGCTGAAAATAAGAAATGTCCGGATTACTGCGGCGGTGCTATCCATGACAACGGTTCCCTGATACTGAAAAACGGAACTCTCAGAAACAATAACTCCTACAATGTGGGCGGCGCGATAGCCGTAGCCGAAGATGGCGAATTCAGGATGGACGGAGGTCTCGTAGAAGGAAACAAGACTTCAGGATACGGCGGCGGCATATATCTCTATGGGAAAGACCTGAAACTGAACGCCGGAACGATCAAAAACAATAAAGCAGGTGTAGCCGGCGGCGGAGTATATGTAGAAGGAAATATCGGAAACGGATATGCCACGGCGTACTTCAAAAATACGCTTGTAACAGGCAACAGCGCAAGCATCATGGGCGGCGGCGTGTGGACGTGCCCGACGGGACGTATAGATATGCAGAACAACAGTGCGGCTGTCTATGACAACAGCTCGTCCGGCGAAAAGACAGCCGGAGATGATTTCGCGCTTGTTCAGCCGAAGGACAAATCCCTGATAGTTCCGACACCGGAAGATAACAATCTCGCGGAGCGAGTTCTTGGCGGAGGCAGCGTAAGCTACTATCAGGACGGCCGGATCAGGCCTAACTTAAATAACACTGATACTACCCGTGACTGGGGAGTTTATGTAGCTTCCGAAAGATATAACGCCGAAAACGCGGAGCAGCTCCATGTCAATAAAGACAACTCCAGGAGTTTCGCTCTCAAGACAGCAACGGACAATGACGATGTTAAGGCACTTGCCGAAAGCAAGGCGGAGCTGATCATCACAGGAAACAGCGCCGCGCGCGGCGGCGGCATCGGCGCGAACGGAGGACTTATCTTCCAGGGCGGCGGCAGCAAGAAGATCAATATAGAAAAGGTCTGGAGCGGCAGTGATCCTACAGTCGATTCTGTAACGATAGGGATCTATATCGGTGAAAGCAAGATCGACACAGTGACGCTGTCGGCAGAGAACGAATGGAAGGCCGAACTCACAGGACTCCCGGATGACCTCAGTGCCGAAGATATAACGGCGACGGAAGAAACTACTCTTGATGATTTCGTGGCGTCGTTCGACATAACGGACAGCGAGGACGGAACGGCGATAAATGTGACTGCAACTAATACATACGTTGAACCGCCTCTGACTCCGGAAACGGAAGAGCCTCAGGATGAGACACCTCCGGGAGACAGTTCCGACAGCGATACTACTGTGACTACAACGAGTTCGAGTCCGGCCAGCGATGCAGCCATCTCGACGGGCGATACGTTCCCGACGGCTGCAGGCGTGACGGCGCTCGCTGCGGGGATCGCTGCAATGATAGCGGCGTATATGAGAAGACGCAGAAAAGCTGAAGTGAAATAGTGTTTGTAGTAATAATATATTGCTGATACTTTTGAAAAGGGACTCCCGTCAGGAGCCCTTTTTCAGGGGTCGGACCAATAACAAAAACAAATGAGTATATATTTACTTTTTTGTTTAGATAGGATATCATAAAAAAAATAGAAGTAATTTTGATTGGCATTGACAGTGTTTTGTTGAGAATTTTTTATAATTCTTAAAATCGATTCGCCTGCATGTTAAAAGGCGTGATTTCGGAAAAACAGTCAGGCCGCACAGGAGTAGAAGGAGATTAGAATGAAAGCGTCACATTTCCCAAGGCTCAGAGCCACTCTATTGATTATTCTTTCCGTTATTATCACTATTAGTATGATATCGATATCCCTGCCGGGATCGGTTGTCAGCGCTCGGGAAGACGCGAATTATTACACGGATCCTGAGACTAAACTGACGTATCATATTAACAGCAGCGGGAATACTGCTGTACTTGTCGATATCGACAGTTCACTGACGGATGTAAACGTGCCTTCAACATTCACGAAGGACGGAACTACCTACACAGTGAATGAAGTGTATCCATATAAATGGGAATCGAACAGCGGCAGATGGTATAAGAACGTGAAAAGCATTACATTTCCCTCTACAGTGAAATCGATTTCTCACATTACTTTGCCTAAAGTTGAGGGCACACTTGTGATACCGAACGGTGTAGAGAGTATAGATGAGGTAACATTTTACGCGGCGTCGGTCAAATTACCGAATACCCTTACAAGTATCGGCAGGATCAGTTTTCCTAATGTGACTTCGATAGACATTCCTTCGTCGGTAACACAAATGAATGGGAATATTACTCTTAATAGTGTGACGGATCTGTATATACCTGGAAGCGTCAAAGAGTTCAAAGGGAGCATTTTTTACTGTACTTCATTAAAAACACTGACTTTCGGAGAAGGGCTCGAGAAAATAGATATGACGAACAGCAGTTTCACTGTAGACGCTGATAATCTTGAAACTGTAAATTTCCCAAGCACGCTGAAAACGATAACAAGCAGAGCCGCAGTGGGAATGTTCTCCGGTGCGAAAAATCTGAAAACGGTTAATTTCCCTGACGGCGTCGTAATAGAAGACGGGGATAATACGAGCATGTTCAATGGCTGCAGTTCTCTTGAAGAACTGAACCTGCCCGCGGGACTGACACCGAACGGCTTTGTGGGCGGTTATATGTTCAATGGCTGCACGAACCTGAAAAAAGTCACATTCGGAACAGATCTCAAGACGATAGGCTATAGAGCTTTTTATAATTGCAGCAGCCTCGAACAGGCGCCTGACCTGAGCACAGTTACAGAGATGAAAGTAGGAGGACGGGGTAAATATAAGGGATCATACGCCTTCTATAACTGTAATAATATGACGGGCGAAATCGATCTTTCCTCCCTGACTGAAATTCCGAAGTGTGCGTTCACGGGAACAAAGATCACCGAAATAAAGTTCTCACAGGGCCTTGCGAAGATCGGCGAAAAGGCATTCACGGGAACATCATTGAAGTCCGTCAATATCCCGGATTCTGTAACGGAAATCGGACCGTATGCTTTTGAAGATAACACTGCACTCGAAAGTCTGAAAATAGGAGACGGTGTCGAAACACTCACCGGCAGCGTTTTCGCGGGATGCAGCGCACTTAAAGATGTAGAGATCGGATCCGGTATTACCAGTATCGATGACTCTGTCTTTAAAGACTGCAGTGCAGTGGAAAAGGCGAAAATATATTCGTCCGAAGACATGGTCGAGGTCAATGACATCGGAAGTCTCCCGCATGAAAAGATAGAATTTACGGAGAAGTCTGTCGGCGACGTTGGAGATAATATCGGCGGCGACGGACCGGACAAAGACTGGTCGCTCCAGAAGGCAGTGAATGAAGCCGAAGACGGCGGCACAGTCGTGATCCATAAGTATGTCCTGCTCGATAAAACACTGACTATCCCGGAGGGGAAAACAGTGACGATCAAGGCGGACAAGTCGGAAGACGGTGAATATTATGATATACGTGCCGCGAAAAACGCGGATCTCACCGGAGGAAAACTCATCGAAGTAGGAGAAGGCCGTACACTGAATCTTGAAAATATTACGGTCAGAGGCAACCGCGCAAAAGTTGCGAACGGAAACGGACTGATCAACGTGCACGGCACATTGAATCTCGGCGAAAATTCAGTAGTAAGAGATACCAGACTTTCGTCTTCCGACACAGCGGCTGTACGCGTAAGCGGCAGCGGAGCAGTCCTAAATATGGAAAACGGCAGTACGGTAACGAAAAACAGCCGTAATACAGGAAGTTCACAGTATGTAGCTCCGATCCTGGTTACGGATCATGCCGTATTCAATATGAAAGGCGGTACGATCACCAAAAATACAGCTGTTGATGAAGTAACGAATACGTATCCCGAGTATTCATCCGGCGTCCTTCTTACCGGAGGCGCGTCCATGAACATGACGGGCGGAACTATTTCCGAAAACAAGGCTCATACCGGAAGCGCCGTATTACTGGATGCAGGCACATCTATGGTGATAGACGGCGAGGATGTGCTGATAGAAAACAACCAGAATGTAAAGAATAAGGATTATCCGAGGGCATGCGGAGGAACTGTCCGCAGCGACGGTTCGCTGACACTGAAAAACGGTACGCTCAGGAACAATACATCCTTTAACGTCGGCGGCGCTATAGCGGTAGGCAGGAGCGGATCGTTCGAAATGACAGGCGGTCTTGTGGAGAACAACACAGCTACCGGAAGCGGCGGAGGGATCTACCTCTACGGTAAAGACCTCAAATTATCGGCCGGGACGATACAGAACAACAAGGCCGGATCCGAAGGCGGCGGCGTATATGTGGAAGGAAACCTTACACAGGGATACGCTACAGCGACTTTCGAAAGCACGCTTGTAAAGGACAATACCGCGAGCATAATGGGCGGCGGCGTATGGACCTGCCCGACCGGGCGTCTGGATATGCAGAACAACAGCGCAGCCGTATATGACAATACTGCTGCTTCCGGCGGAGAGAAAGCGGCAGCCGGCGATGATATTGTCACTGTGGGGCCTGCAAGTGAATCCCAGGGCAAGACTGATCCTGAGTCAAACAGCGTCTCAGAACGTCTTCTCGGCGGCGGCAGCGCAGGATATTACTATGACGGCAGTGTTTATAGTATAAGTTATACAGACTGGGGTCAGGTATCGGGACATTCGCGCTATGACAGCAGCAACCCGAAACAGCTGCATGTAAATAATGATACATCGAAGAATTACGCACTGAAAACTGTCGTTGATAACGACGATGTGAAGACACTCGCAGAAAGTCAGGCCAGGCTTGTGATTTCGGGGAACACGGCTTCGCGCGGCGGCGGCATCGGCGCAAACGGAGGACTTATCTTCCAGGGCGGCGGCAGCAAGAAGATCAATATCGAAAAGGTCTGGAGCGGCAGCGATCCTGCAGTCGATTCCGTAACGATAGGGATCTATGTCGGCGAAAACAAGATCGACACAGTGACACTGTCGGCAGATAACGAATGGAAAGCTGAACTCACGGGACTTTCGGATGATCTCAATGCCGAAGATATAACGGCGGTAGAAGAAACTTCTCTTGAGGATTTCGTGGCGACGATCGATATTGCGGACAGCGAGGACGGAACGGCGATAAATGTGACGGTGACTAATACGTACGTTGAACCGCCTCTGACTCCGGAAACGGAAGAGCCTCAGGATGAGACGCCTCCGGGAGACAGTTCGGACAGCGATACTCCTGTGACAACAACGAGTTCGAGTCCGGCTGATGAAACACCGATCTCGACGGGCGATACGTTCCCGACGGCTGTAGGCGTAACGGCGCTCGCTGCGGGGATCGCTGCAATGATCGCGGCGTACATGAGAAGACGCAGAGAAGCTGACGTGAAATAGTGTTTGTGGTAATAATATATCGTTAATACTCTTGTAAAAGGACTCCCGACGGGGGTCCTTTTTCAATCGGAAGAAAAATTATAAAAAAATAGATGAACGTCTATTTACTTTTCCCTGCACATAGTCTATCATTAAAAAAGCAAGTATGAAGTTTGACCGGCATTGATAGTGTTTTGTTGAGGATTTTTTAAATTCTTAAAATCGATCCGCCTGCATGCCAGGAGGCGTGATCTCGGAAAAACAGTCAGGCCACACAGGGTAGAAGGAGATTAGAATGAAAATTTTTCATTTCCCCCGGCTGCGCGCCATTCTTTTGATTATTCTTTCCGTTATTATTTCCGTATCGATGATATCCCTGCCCGGGACATATGTAAGCGCTGAAGATACAGTTACATATACTGATCCCGCGACTAAACTCACATTTGAACTGGCGGGAGACAATACTGCGACGCTTACAGCCATCGACAGTTCACTTACGGAAGTAGAGATCCCGTCTGTTGTAACAAAAGACGGCACGGATTATACTGTGACTGCCGTAAGTGCGAAGTCAAAGAAATTTGCAAATGTTAAAAGCATCGAATTTCCTTCGACCGTAAAGACGGTGGAAAAAATCAAACTGCCGGGAATTGAGGGGCAGATCGTATTCCCGAGCGGAGTCGGGGAGATTTCGTCCTTTGCTTCGGGAGCGAGTTCAGTCAAATTCCCGGATACACTTAAATTGGTGCAGAATATAGATTTTCCGAACGTCACGTCGGTAGGATTTCCTTCGTCGGTGACGAGCATAAACGGCACACTGAGATTCAGTAGTGTGAATGAGATTACGATCCCCGGAAGCGTTAAAAGTTTCGGAGCCGGTTTCTCAAATTGCAGCAATCTGGAAACGGTGACTTTCAGTGAGGGAGTCGAAACTATCGAAAACGGCTCAAGTTTTTTCACTAAATGTTCTAAAGTTAAAACGGTCAGTTTCCCCGATTCTTTGAAAGCGATAAACAGATCGGGGCTCTTCCGCAGCGCGGTGAATCTGGAGAAGATCAACTGGCCGGATCACGAATTCACTGTAAAGAACAACGCATCGATGTTCACAGGCTGTAAAAAGCTGAATTCGCTGGATCTTCCTGCATGCGTCACACCCGATGGCAAAATAGGCCCGATGATGTTCGCAAACTGTACGAACCTCAAAGAGATAAACCTCGGATGCGAGCCGACGGATATAGGATACGGGGCATTTATGAACTGTACTTCTCTTGAGAAGTCGCCTGATCTCAGTCAGGTGGAAACAATGTCCGACTCCGTTTTTTCCGGCTGCACGAAAATGACCGGAAATCTCGAAGGCGGCGGCATTGATCTGTCTTTACTGAATAACATCCCGAATTACGCATTCAAAGATACGAAGATAACCGGCGCTGATTTTTCGAACGGACTTTCTTCGATCGGAAAAGGCGCATTTCAGAACACGAAAATAAAAAGCGCAGTTATCCCTGATTCAGTGGGTTCGATAGGACAGGAAGCCTTCAAGGGAGCCGGGGCGCTCACCAATATAAAGATCGGTGACGGCGTAGAGACTCTTGATAAAAGCGCGTTTGCAGACTGCCCGGGGCTTAAGGAAATCGAAATAGGATCCGGCATCTCGAAGATAGATGATTCTGCTTTCAGCAATTGCGGATCCGTGGAGAAGGCGACGATACATTCTTCGGAGGACGCTGTCGAAGTAAATGATATCGGCAGCCTCCCGCACGATGAGATCATATTCACGGAAGCATCGATAGGCGACGTCGGCGACACGATCTCAGAGGGCGGACCGACCCTGCAGGAGGCCGTAAATGAGGCGGAGAACGGCGGAACTGTCGTGCTGAAGAAACATGTCCTGCTGGATAAAACGCTTGCCATACCGGAAAATAAAACGGTTACGATCAGGTCGGAAAATGATAAGTATATCATCCGCGCGGGCAGCAGTGCTTCTCTCACTGACGGAGAGCTTATTGAAGTCGGAGCGGGACGCACGCTCATACTCGAAGACGTTACCGTGCAGGGACTTTTCGCGAATGCAGGCGAGGGGCACGGTCTTATCGACGTCGGAGGAAAGCTTGTCCTCGGCAGCAATGCATTGATAAGAGACACTTATCTTTCGGAAAATAACAGTTCGGCGATCCGCGTGAGCGGGGAAGGGGCCGTGCTCGAGATGAATGACGGCAGCGCTGTGAAGCATAATAAGCGCAGCGCGGGCGACGCGCAGAAGACCGCTCCGATCAGGGTGACGGGCGGCGCTGTCTTCAACATGAACGGCGGCTCCGTAACAGGAAATTCGGCTGTTGATTCAGACAGTGAATCTGCAGTCTTCTGTTCCGCCGGCGTGCTTCTCGATGATAACGCGAAGATGAATATGCGCGGCGGGACGATCTCGGAAAACAGGGGACATCGCGGCAGCGCGGTCTCCGTGGACGGCGCGGACCTCGTGATCGACGGGGATGACGCATTGATAGAAAACAATGAAGTCGTGAGGAACAACGTTCTGAAGACGTATTGCGGCGGAGCGGTGTTCGCGTACAGCACGTCCGGATCGAGGAACGGGTCCGTCGTTCTGAAAAACGGCACGCTGAGAAGCAATAAGGCGTACAATGTCGGCGGCGCCATCGCGATCGCAAGAGACGCGGACTTCAGCATGGAAGGCGGTCTTGTCGAGAAGAATTACGCGAAGGGCTACGGCGGCGGGATCTATCTCTACGGCGACAATCTCGATCTCACAAAGGGCATCATCAGGGACAACAGCTGCAGTGTCGCGGGCGGCGGCGTTTATGTCGAAGGAAACCTGGACAAGGGCTATGCGACAGCTCACTTCAGCAATGCGGTCGTGCGCGGAAATTCCGCGAGTGTGATGGGCGGCGGCGTGTGGTCGTGCCCGACGGGCCGCGTGGAGATCCGCGATTACAGCACGGCTGTCTATGAAAATACCGCGACTGCCTCTGCGGGCAGGGCCGCAGCGGGCGACGACTTCGCGCTCATCAGGCCGAAGAGCGACGATTCGTTTATTAACGGTGTCAGTCCGCAGCCGCTGCGCAGCAGCATTTCGGAGACTTCCTTCGGCGGAGGACAGATGAATTATTATGAGGACGGCAGCGTTTTTGAGTCATATCTGAACAATGCGAGGGATCTCGGCTCTGTCGGCGGCGCTGCGCGTTACAGTTCCGACAGCAGCGAAGTGCATGTCACAAAAGATAATTCAGGCTCAAGCAGCTTCGCGCTCAAGTCATTCCCGGATGAAAGGGCGAAGACCCTCGCTGAGAGCAACATCGACGGAAAATTGCTCATTACCGGCAACAATGCGGAGCGCGGTGCCGGTATCGGCTCGAACGGCGGAGTTATTTTCGACGGAGGCACCACGAAGAAGATCAATATAGAAAAGGTCTGGAGCGGCAGTGATCCTACGGTCGATTCCGTCACGATCGGCATCTATGTCGACGGCAGTAAACTGGATACGGTGACGCTGACGGCAGAGGACGGATGGCAGGCCGAACTCACGGGACTTTCCGCTGACATCAGCGCTGAGAATATCACTGCGACAGAAGAGACCTCAGTTGAGGATTTCATCGCGACGTTTGATGTGACAGACAGCGAAGACGGCACAGCGATAAATGTGACCGTGACGAACACATACAGCGAGCCGCCGCTGACTCCGGACACGGACGAACCGCAGGACGAGATGCCGCCCGGTGACAGTTCAGGCGATGATACGCCGGTCACGACAACCAGCTCAGATTCGGCCGACGCGATCCCGACGGGCGATGTATTCCCGACAGCCGCAGGCGCAGCGGCACTCGCATCCGGCCTCGCAGCAATGATAGCGGCCTATATGAGAAGACGCAGGGCCTGGAAAAGTCAGGGCGCGGAACAGCCCCGGTGATCATTGCAAAATGCATTGATTTCATGTAGAATTTACTTGAGAGATCATTTCGCACCAATGCGCGAATGCGCCGAATAATGATATATTGCATAGCAATATGCTTTATATACCTTAATAACCCTAATACCCTTGTTAAAGGACTCCTTCGGGAGTCCTTTTTCATCCGCGGGCGGCCGGTGATTCGGGCCGGCGCTTCAGAGTATGCCGTTCGCAGGGCCGGGCCGTGCGGAGCGGGGAGCCGGACCTGGGAGCGGATCCGGCTGCGGATCGGGGCGATTTGCATCCACTGTGTAACAGGTTTTGGAACGGCTGTATCCCGTGTGCCGGCGATACCGGCGGGGGTCAGGAAAAACAGGCAAAATCGTTGGCATGGCGGGCGAATTGTGGTATAATATCATTCGTCGCGATAAGCGCCACTAGCTCAGCTGGATAGAGTCGCGCACTACGAATGCGAAGGTCGGGGGTTCGAATCCCTCGTGGCGCGCCAATAGAAAACGGCTTGTAAAGCGTTAGGATTTCAATGCTGGTCAGGCCGTTTTTTCTTCTGCTGATTTCCACCGGCGGATAGGGGGAAAAGGGGCTTTTTTGGCGTTCAGGTGTGCGACCGGGTGTGCGACTTTTTGGCGCCCGGAAGAAACGCCGCGTTGTCGTGTAAATCCAGGACCGTATGGCCGCGAGTCGTTATTCGAACCCGGATCCAGGTCATTTGTGCATTTTTTTGTGGCGGCCGTCGGAAAAATCGGGTCGCTGCACGCAAAAATTCCAACGATCGTGGGCATTGATCCTGTTCAAACATCGGTTTTGGATCATTTCGGAGAGCCGACAGCCCGAAAACGTTGAAAATTTTGCGTGCACCGTTCAAAAAAATGCACCGGCCGCCACAAAAAAATGGCGGCTGCGGTTCCGGACCAGGTTTCCGCCCCGGGTCTGTTCAGTCTCAGCTGCGCGGGTCCGGTACTGGTTTGATATCTTAGGTTTCCTGATGCGATCTGCCATCGGGACAAAGCTGTTTGCGCTTTTTTTGTGGCGGCCGTCGGAAAAAACGGGTCGCTGCACGCAAAAATTCCAACGATCGTGGGCATTGATCCTGTCCAAAGATCGTTTTTTGACCATTTCGGAGAGCCGACAGCCTGAAAACGTTGAAAATTTTGCGTGCACCGTTCAAAAAAATACACCGGCCGCCACAAAAAATGGCGGCTGCGGTTCCGGACCAGGTATTTTCGGCCTCAGATCTGCCTGCGCGGTCCCGGTCCGGGTTCCTTCAGCCTCAGATCTGCCGTCATCGGACCCGGATCCGTCTGGCCCACGGCTCCTGACCGGATCTGCAGCTTCGGCCCGACATCTTGCGCATCCCATTCCGGGGCATTCACTCCCAGACTCTGATCAGATCGGCGCCGGCCCGCTCAACGGCTCTGCCGGTCAGGTCATACCAGCTCCGGCATTTGTCCATGATTACAGAATCAGATGTTATGACAAGTTCACGCCCGTACAGCATCCGGTCCACATTTCTGCAGATCCTGATGTCAAGGTCGAGCGGGGCGTTAGGACCGGCTGTTTCCTCAGAAGTTTCGGCAATGAATGTCTTCAGCCTTCCGGAGTTCGACACCGGTTCGTCGAGCAGGATCTCGGCTCCCGCCGCGCCGGCGCGCCTCAGCTCGCCGAGCATTGTCACGACCGCCTGCCGCGTTTCCGGGATGAGCCGGTACGTTCCCCGGAGAGCCGCGAGATCGCGGACCGCGCCGTCCATGCATTGGAACAGGGGAGAGCCGCAGGCCAGCACCTCCAGCGTGATGATGGTGTTAAAACCGTCAATGCTGAGAGTCCTTCCTTTCAGTTCCTTCTCCTCCGCGAGTTTTTCTTTTCGCAGGGATATCTGGCGGTCGGACGATACGCTCCTCATTATCGCGAGCCTCTGCCTTGACGACAGCTGAAAATGGTTCCCGACAAAGGTGGAGGACGATTTCATGTCGTAGCCCGCATTCAGAAGATAGCGCACATCGGCTGACGCGCTTCGGAGAGTGGTCAGCGCTTCATCTGAAAAATCTCTTGCGTCCTCCGGGACAAATCCCCGCTTTGCATCCATATTGCTCCTCCTGATACCTATTATACAGCAGCGGGGGCATATGCAGAGCCCCGAAAGCCGAAAAGGAACTGCGCAGGGCAGTTCCTTCCATGTTGCGATTTATTTTCTCCGCGGCCGCTTTAAAGGGCGTTCGCGATCCTGTTCAGCGCCTCCTCGAGCTGGCTGCGCGGGCAGGCGAAATTCAGTCTCTGGAACCCGTCGCCTTCACCGTTCGGGCTGAACGTCGCTCCGTTGTCTGTCGCGACTTTGGCCTTGTGTTTCATGAATTCCCAGAGCTCGTCCGTGCTCATCCCGTACGCTCTGAAATCGAGCCAGGCGAGGTATGTCGCTTCCGGCACGCGGTATTTCACGTCAGGCATCTTCTCGGCAATGAAATCGGCGGTGAACTGCGCATTTCCACGGAGATAGTCGAGCAATGCCTCGAGCCAGTCTTCGCTTTCGTTATATGCCGCGATCTGCGCGGCCGCGCCGAAGTTGCCCGGCCAGAGATAGTACGGCTCCATTTTCCTCTCGAAACGCGCCCTGATCTCGTCGTTCGGGATGATTATGTCCGCGACGAGCAGTCCCGCCAGGTTGAATGTTTTCGACGGAGAGGTGCAGATGATGCAGTTCTGCGCCAGCTCTTCGGAGACTGTCGCGTACGGAACGAATTTCTCCTTCGACAATATCAGGTCGGAGTGGATCTCGTCCACCGCTATCATTACATTGTTTTCGAGGCAGATCTTCCCGACTGTCTCGAGTTCTTCCTTCGTCCACATGCGGCCGACCGGATTGTGCGGGCTGCACAGGATCATGAATGTCGTTTTCGGATCTTTTGCGAGCGATTCGAGTTTATCGAAATCCATCTCGTATCTGCCGTCGTTGTTTATCAGCGGATCGAGAGCGACATTGCGGCCGGTGATGGTCGTGTATTCATAGTACGGGTAATATACCGGGGACTGGATAATGACATTGTCGCCTGGCTCCGTGCTCATTTCGAGCGCGCAGACGAGGCCCATGTTCACGCCGGGGGTATAAATGATCCATTCCGGTTTAATATCCCAGTTATTGCGGCGCTTCTGCCAGTCCACGCTCGCCTGCAGATATTCGTCGGACGCGTATCCGTATCCGTATGTCTCGTGAGCCGCTCTTTTCTGCACCGCCTTCGAGATCGCAGGAGCCACTTTGAAATCCATATCAGCAATGCCCATAGGCAGGATGTCTTCCTCCCCGTAGGTTTTCAGCCGCTGTTTCGGGTCCCATTTTATCGACAGCGCCTGAGTGCGGTCTATCGATTTATCGAAATCGTATTTCATAGTGATTCTCCTTTCCGAATATCCGGCCGGCTCCGCATGCCGCTTTAACGTATTGATATTCTTCACTTTCCGGTTGATTCATTGTATAATTTATCTGCTTGTAATGTAATCATACATTTTGTTTTTTTATATTGTCAATACTCCGAAAGTGGAATTGTTATATATAGAGATATGAAGAAGAAAATACGCGTACGAGTCGCTGATTCGTCGGGGAATATAACCATATTCGTTCTCGACAGATTCGGCAGAAATGAATATGAGAAGATCGGCAGGAGTCTGCTCGCGATGGATGAACTGCACGGGGAGCAGGTGGCTTTCGTGACAGGGGAAAGATCGTTTGAGATGTGCGGGCTCGAATTCTGCGGGAACGCTTCCAGGGCGTTCGCACTGATGATCGCGGACGGGCGGGAAAAGCAGGTTTTCGATATCAATGTCAGCGGGACCGACGCGCCTGTACGCGTCACGGTCGTGCCGGAGATAGATTACGCGGCGGCGGAGATGCCGCTGCCTTCGGCTGTAGAGACAGTGAGCGATCCGGGATATCCGGAGCTGGACGGGTCCGTGACGGTTGCATGCGGCGGGATCACGCATCTTGTGACGTTCGGTGAGCCGGATGACGGTCTGTTCGAGAAGGCAAAGGAATATATATCGGAAAAATATGATCCGCCGGCGCTCGGTGTGATGTTCTGCCGCAGGAACGGGAACATTATCGAGATGACGCCGGTAGTTTACGTGAAGGCAGTCGGGAGCCTGTACCGCGAGGGAAGCTGCGGCTCGGGGACGACAGCCGTGGCCGCGGCACTGTCGCATATGAAGGCGGGCGGAAAGTACGTTTACACTGTCAGGCAGCCTGCCGGGACCATTATCGCGACCTCGGAGGTAAAGGACGGGAAGATCCGCCGCATCACGATAGAAGGGGAAGTATCACTCGAAGAAGAGAGAACAGTGGAGATCGAATATGAGGAAGGTTTCCCGTCTCTGGACGAGTTCCGGGAAATAGTGGCGGATCTTCTTGACGAACTGCCGGAGGAATTTTTCAATGAACTGTCGGGCGGCGTTGTCGTGGAGCCCGGCGTCATGAGGCCGGACTACGCGAGAGGCGATGATATCAGCACGCTCGGCCAGTATGTCTCGTCCGGCATCGGAAAACAGGTAAAGATCTATTACGGTTCGTTCCGTGACGCGTTCCCGGGCATCGGCAGGGAGCAGCTCCGCGACCGCGTGCGCGAGACTGTGAGGCACGAATTCAGGCATCATCTCGAGGGACTGGCCGGCATGCACGGGAAAGACTCGCTCGAGGCGGCCGACCGGATACAGATGGAGAAATATATCGGCAGAAAAGGAAGGTAAGGCGGATGGACAGGATAATTGAGCAGCTGACGTCGCAGAATGTGATATGGAGTGTCGTGATAGTGATCGCGACGCTTATCGTCATGGCTGTGCTCGGACACATCCAGAAAAAGATAATGGAGAAAGCCGAGGCGGCCATCAGGACGGAAGCGCTCATCGGGACTTTCTTCAGGGTCATAAAAACGATCATCTGGATACTCGTCATCCTGACTGTGCTGGACGTGAATGATGTCAATATCAGATCGCTGCTTACGGGCGTAGGTGTCGCGGGAGTCGTTGTCGGGCTCGCGATGCAGGACCTGATAAAGGACGCGGTCATGGGTTTTCATATAATCACGGATAAATCATTCGCACTCGGCGACAGGGTGAGGATAGGCACGGAAGAAGGGATCATCACGCAGTTCACCATCCTCTCGACACAGTATGAAAGCATTGATACCGGGGACATCGTCACGATCTGCAACCGCGAGATCACGAAAGTCTCGAAACTCTCGGGATCCTACAGCGCGGATGTCAGCATTGCATATGGCGAAGATCCGGAGAAGGTATGCAAAGTGCTCGCGGGCGCGGCCGAAAAAGCCGCGGAGGCAGATATAATAAAGAGCGCGAAAAGTGTCGGTATAGTGAGATACGAAGATTCCGCGATAGTGTACAAGCTGCTGTATCAATGCGATCCAGTCGATAAATGGGCAGCCGGCAGGGCGGTCATGAAGGAGATCGACACGGCCGTGAGGGATGCCGGGATCAGAGTGCCGTATCCGCAGCTCGAAATACATATGCAGGACGCGCCGGGACCGGCCGCAGAATGAAAATAATAACAGAGTATCCGCATTTCTGCGGATACTCTTTTTTCATATATCAATGCCTGAGGACTTCACTACAGCTTTTCTCTTACGCCGTCTACCAGTTCCTTGTATGCATTTATGTAGATGATCGTGTCGAGCCCGATCGCTATTGAATCATATCCCATATCGAAATAATTCAGCGTGTCTTCGATGCCTCCGGAATTCATTATGCTGATCTTGCCGTGATCCTGGCAGGCCGCGGCAACTTTCTTAAGAGCATCGATGAATTTCGGATTCGTGTACTGGCCGGGGATGCCCATCGCGTTCGAGAGGTCGAGCGGTCCGACAAATATGGAATCCACTCCCTCTACGGCCGCTATCTCGTCGATATGCTCGAGAGCCTCGAGAGTCTCGCACTGGAGTATGAGTATGGTCTCTTCGTTGGCGGAGCGCATGTAGTCCTCGAACGAGCCCTGCATGTTCCCGCCGAATCCCCATCCGCCGTCGTATGTCGGGCAGAGGCCGCGGGCTCCGAGCGGAGTGAATTTCGCGTACTCGACGAGCTGCTTCGCTTCGTCGACCGATTTTATCATCGGCACCATGACGCCCTGCGCACCGATGTCGAGCATTTTGAGGATCGGCGTGCGCTGCTGTTCGAATACTCTTACGAGCGGCGTGAGCCCCGCGTGCAGTGCGGCTTTCACTCTGAGCTCCGCGCCTTCCGTATCGAGAGGAGAATGCTCCATATCGATGAATACGTAATCGAGGCCTGTCAGTCCGAGCGCCTCGAGCGCGTTGATCGTTCCGAGGTGTGTGAATGTTCCGAGCGTTTTTTCACCGTTCCTGAATTTTTCCAGCATTTTATTTTTCATCTTGCATCCTCCTTGTATTCGTTCTTTGTTTGTTTATATTAAAAAAATTAACACTGCGTATCGTGTTTTGTCAACAGCCATTGAAATAATATGTGATTTGCGGAATATTACGCCCGCTGCCGTGTTTCTGCGCGTGTGAGCTGCGGTCCTGCAGCTTCCGGAGCTTCCGCTCCGCGTAATGCGAACTGCTTTTCGGCCATGGCCGCGAGATACAATATTACCGCGCCGGAAGCGACTTCGGCCGGGAACAGAAGCAGGGACGATTCAGGGATCAGCATCGCGAGCATCATGAGAGCTCCGGCCGGCGGTACGAACATGCCGGTCATGATCATGAGCGTGACTGCGATGAGCGCGGCCGCCGCGGCCGATGCCGCGAGAGGCATGCCGAGCGTCACTGTCATAATAAGTCTGCATCCCGCTCCGATCAGTGCGCACGCCGCGATGATGATCACTTTCCGTTCTCCGCCGCGCACATGTCCCTTCGTTTCGGTCCATTCAGTGAATGCGACGAGCAGCGGAGGCGCAACGGCGAATATCCATCCGAACTGATATGCCGGAACGAGCATCAATGCGAAGAAGACTGTTCTGAAGACGAATCTTTTCGCCGAACCCGTATCCGGGGATCCTTTTTTCACGAACGGCTCTTCGGCCCGGATCCCGCTCTTTACGAGCAGTTTATGGAAAATAATGATCAGGAGCGTCATGCCCGCTGCCGAGATGACATATGACCATGAGTCCGTGCCGATAAGGACCGGCAGGACCGCCGCCGAAATGAGCGGCGCGAGCGACGTGCCTGAAAACATGAATACGATCTGTGCAAATGCGAACGCGGTGATGAGCTTTATGACCGCGGGCCCCGGCATTGATGTGCTTATTATGAGGCCGCAGACGGCGCATCCCGTGATGAGCAGGAACATGCGGCGTGAATCGACCTGCCACGTCCTTTTCGGAGCACAGAGGAACCCGACCGCCAGAGCGGCGATCTCAGGGAAAATCATCTCGCGGTCTCCGAGATATTCCGATACGCCCGTCATCAGCGCGATGATGACGACCGTCCCGATGACCGGCATCAGATATGTCCTTGCTCTGCTTTCCATTTCCGCATTTACTTCCTTTCAGAATCGGGGAACCCCGACATTCCAAAGGATAACACTTCAGGACGCGGAATTCAAATGATCCAATTTTCGGAAAACGGCGGAAAATGAAGGCCCGATCGGAACGGGCGGAACATGGATGCGTACGGCGCACAATGGTCCGATTGTACCATGACCCGGATTGTATTAAAATGGATACACAGGAAGGAGGGTCCGCTATGATTTACAGAGATTTCAGGGGAGAAAAACTTTCACTGCTCGGTTTCGGAGCCATGAGACTGCCGACTCTTGAAGACGGGTCTATAGATCAGGAACAGACGAATGAAATGATCGACTATGCCCTCGAACACGGAGTGAACTATGTAGATACCGCATTCCCGTATCACAACAGCATGTCAGAGATCGCTGTCGGGAAGGCGCTGTCAAGGCACCCGCGGGACAGTTACAATCTGGCCACGAAGTTCCCGGGTCATACGATTGCTTCTTCATATGATCCCGAAGGCGTTTTCGAACTGCAGCTGCGGAAATGTCAGGTGGACTATTTTGATTTTTACCTGATGCATAATGTATATGAGAATTCGATAAAAACGTACCTCGATCCGAAATGGGGGATCATGGACTATTTCATCGAACAGAAAAAGAAAGGAAGGATCCGGCATCTCGGATTCTCGTGCCACGGTGATATCCCGGTCATCGAGGAATTCATCGGCAGGTACGGAGATGAGCTTGAATTCTGCCAGATACAGCTCAATTATCTCGACTGGACTCTGCAGAACGCGAAAGGGAAGTACGAGACTCTCGGGAAACTCGGGTATCCCGTCTGGGTCATGGAGCCGGTAAGAGGAGGAAAGCTCGCGGATCTTCCCGCGGAAGACAAAAAGAAGCTGGAATCAATGCGAAGCGGCGCGAGTGAAGCGTCTTTCTGCTTCAGGTTCCTTCAGAGACTTCCGAATCTGCGCATGATCCTTTCAGGAATGTCCACTCTGGATCAGGTGGTCGACAACTGCAGGACGTTCGAGAAACCGGATCCGCTTTCGGACGAGGAATGCGAAGTGATGCTGGATATCGCGGAGGACCTGAAAGATTCCGTTCCGTGCACGGGATGCAGGTACTGCTGCGGCGGCTGTCCGATGGAGCTCGATATCCCGTTCCTTATTTCGAAATACAATCAGCTCCGGGCGGGGAACGCGATGACGGTGAAAATGCAGATGGAATCAATGCCGGAGGACAGGCTCCCGTCAGCGTGCATCGCCTGCGGGCAGTGTGCGGCCGTATGTCCTCAGAAAATCGACGTGCCCGAAGAGCTCGCCGGAATGGCGAAGATGCTGAGCGAAATGCCGACATGGGAAGAGATCAGCAAACAGAGGAACAGGGAACTCGATCAGCAGATGGAGGAACTCGGAGACAGGAAATGATGCAGTAAAAAGGAGACCTGCGAATAAGCAGGTCTCCTGATCTATTCATATTATTAACGAGTTTCTATCTCTTGTTGCTCTTTCTCCAGATATGCATGGCTTCCGCTTCCTTGATGAGATCTTCTCTGAAATCAGGATGCGCGATGCCGATGAGCGCTTCCGCACGCTGCCATGTGGCAAGGCCCTTGAGATTCACTTTTCCGTATTCTGTCACGACGTAGTGAGTGTTCGAACGCGTGCACGTAGCGATCGTTCCTTCCTTCATCGTAGGACGGATGCGGGATGTTACTTCGCCGGTCTTCTTGTTCTTTACAGTCGAGCTGCAGCAGATGAAACTCTTTCCTCCGTTCGAGAGGTACGCTCCCATTACGAAGTCCTGCTGGCCGCCTGCGCCGGAGATGTGCTTTGTACCTGAAGTCTCCGCCGAGATCTGTCCGTACAGGTCGATGTCTACAGCTCCGTTTATGGAGATGAAGTTGTCTATCTGCTGTACAGTCTTTATGCTGTTTACGTAGTCCACAGGCGCAGTCATGCACTCGGGGTTGTGATCGAGGAAATCATACAGTTCCTGCGTGCCGGAGCCGAAAGCGTATACCTGGCGTCCTCTGTCGAACGGCTTCTTCGCGCCGGTTATCTTTCCGGCCTTCGAAAGGGCGACGAACGCGTCCACGTACATCTCTGTGTGGACACCGAGATCTTTAAGATCTGATTCGGCGATCATCGTGCCGATGGCGTTCGGCATGCTGCCGATGCCGAGCTGGAGGCAGGCGCCGTTCGGTATCTCGGGTACGACGAGTTTCGCTACCGCAAGGTCCACGTCGGAAGGTTCTCCTGCCGGCGGGTTCGTCGGGATCGGCGGGTTGTCCGTCATGACGACCGCGTCCACATCGCTGATATGTACACAGTTATCGTATCCGCCGAAGCAGACAGGCATGTTCTCATTTACTTCGACGATCACGTGCTTCGCCTTTTTCATGACCTGCAGAGTGTGCGAGCCGTTAGGTCCGAAGTTGAAAAATCCGTGCTTGTCCATCGGAGCGACGACTGACATCGCTACATCGACCGGAGGCAGGCAGTTCGCGAAATAGCTCGGTACTTCCGAGTAGCGGACAGGAATGTAATAGCAGAATCCTTCCTTTATCATTTTTCTTTCGATGCCCGACATATGGAGCGAGTTCCATGTGAAGTGATCAGCCGGATTTTCGATGTCGGCGATCGCGGGTCTTCTCATGATGATCCCGCCGCGGATGTTCACGTCGTGCAGCTCGGGCATTCTCTTCGCGAGAGCCTTGTCGAGCGTATCGACCGTGGCGGTCACCCATCCGTAGTCGAGCCAGTCTCCGTCCTTGATGACTTTGACGGCTTCGTCGGCTGTAGTTAGTTTCGACTGTAATTCTTCCTGAAAGTTCATAATAGGTTCCTCTTTATTAATACAGATGCAATTGTTAAATGACGTGTAATATTATATAAAATCGCGCGCCTGTTAGCAAGGCCCGCGATTTTTCTGTCCGATTTGTCCTGTTAATAGATTTTCATTTACTCAATTTATTTCATCTTCGAGCACATTACATAATAAATGCCTGACGATGTACCGCTTCTGTAAACTTTGACCTGCACCGTGATATTCCGTGTGCTTCCTACGGAGAAATACATCTTGTGTCCGGCGGTGCGATTCAGTTTGATATATTTTGTAGTGGTCTTGTAACCGGGCGCAGATACGGTCACTTTCGCGTAGAGAAGACTGTCTACGTCTCCCGTGAATATCACACGTACCTGTCTGCCTTTCACAGTATACTTGTAGTATTTGGCGGCGCTCGTTCCGGCAGCTATGAAGCCCTTGCGCTTCTCGTTATTCTTGAGCTTGGACATTTTTCTGTACGAAGTGCCGTATGAAGCAGTATAGTTGTAGGCATGGAACGCAAGCGCTACTACAGAAGAAGAATCCTCGACCTTTATCTCATATGTCTGGCCCTTCTTTGCGCCGAACGTGAGTGTATTCAGATAAGTACTGCTCGAAAGAGCATTTACTCCGAATTTTCCGCTTATCCTTTTTCCCTTGGAGTTGCACATGTATATTACGACATTCGAAGATCTGCTGTTTGCCGCAGAGAGCGTGATGCCCCCGTTTACCGGTGATTTATATATAATAGTAGTCGTTTTTTTCGAACCGGAACTATTATTTATCTGATACATTCTTGCAGTCTTGATATTTCTTATGGTTTTGCCTGCAGTCACATACTGATCGGGTGTTCCGTCGCTGATGCTCTGCACTGTTTTCGATCCCGTATTCATCGATACCTTCGGAACTGTTCCCGTTACGCTGTCCTGTGACGCACTTGCCGGGAGCACCGCTCCGAAGGTAAAGGCGACCGCAATGACCGCGCATAACGCGACTGTTGCCAGTTTCCTTATTTTCATGATACTTTCCCCCCTGTTATAGAGTGAATGACATTTTCGGACAATAGAATTATATCATAACGGATTTTTCCGTACAATGAGCGAGAGGCACCTCCGGTCGGAAATCGGAAAATTTATTTTTCTTTTACATTTCCGTTACAGTTATTCGGCAAGAGCCTGCGTGCGCTCCAGCTCCGCGTAGGCCCCGTCTTTCGCGATGAGTTCGTCGTGCGTGCCCATTTCCACTATGTTCCCGTCCTCGATGACCGCGATCCTGTCCGCCCCGCGGACTGTGGAAAGCCTGTGCGCGATGATCACGGCCGTCCGGCCCGCAGTCAGCTTTTCGAACGTTTCCTGGATCTTCGCCTCGGTCACGCTGTCCAGGGCGGATGTCGCCTCGTCGAGTATGAGGACGGGCGGGTTCTTCAGGAATATCCTTGCTATGGCAATGCGCTGCTGCTGGCCGCCCGACAGCATCGCGCCGCGTTCACCGACATTCGTATCGAAGCCGTCCGGCATTGATTCTATATCGTCGAGTATCTCCGCGCGTCCCGCCGCTTCACGTATCTCCTCATCCGTCGCGTCCGCACGGCCGTAGCGGATGTTCTCGTAGATCGTATCCGCGAACAGGAACACTTCCTGCTGGACGATCCCGATGTTGTCGTGCAGCGATTTCTGTGTGACGTCGCGCACGTCCTTTCCGTCTATCATGACGGATCCTTCCGTAACGTCATAAAAGCGGGGGATGAGCTGGCTGAGCGTCGATTTCCCTCCGCCGGACGAACCGACAAGTGCGATCTTTTCGCCCGGGCTGATATGCATGTCGATCCCGTGCAGCACCTCCGGACCGTTTTCGTATGAAAAGCGGACGTCGTTGATGTCGATCTGTCCCTTTACGTCCTTCAGGTCTTCTGCATCCTCCGCGTCTTTGATATCGGGCTCGATGCGCATGAGCGCCACGAATCTGCGCAGGCCGGCCGTTCCGTTCGCGAACAGCTCCGCGAAGTTCGAGAGTTTCCTTATGGGGTTCACGAATGTCGTGACGTACAGGCTGAACGTGATGAGATCGATAATGTTCAGTCGGTCCCTCATGATCAGCCAGCCGCCGACCGCGATGACCGCCGCGGACAGGATGCACATGAAAAACTCCATCGAAGCGTTGAAGCGGCCCATCGCCCTGTAATAGTCGCTCTTGGAATTTTTGAAACGGTCGTTGGACGACTCGAACTTGTCGAGCTCGGTCTCCTCGTTGCCGAAGGCTTTCGCGACCTTGATGCCGGAAAGCCCTGATTCGATATCCGCATTGATGGATGCCGTCCGCTGCTTAACTTTAAGGGACGCATCGGCCATGGACGCTCTGCATTTCCATACGACAATGAAGAATACCGGGATGATGAGCGCGATGACGATCGCGAGCCGCCACTGGATCGTGAACATCACGATGAGAGAGCCGACGATCGTGACGGCCGAGATGAAGATGTCCTCCGGGCCATGGTGGGCGAGTTCGGTGATGTCGAAGAGGTCGGCGGTCAGCCGGCTCATCAGCTGGCCTGTTCTGTTCCGGTCGAAATACCCGAAGCTGAGTTCCTGGATGTGCTCGAACAGGTCGCTCCTGATGTCCGCCTCGACGCGCACGCCGAATGTGTGGCCCCAGTATGTGATGATGTAGTACATCAATGCCCTGAGCGCGTAGGCGGCGAATATTATTCCCATGACAGTCCAGAACACCCTGTACATATGCTCCGGCAGCAGCGTGTACATGCACCATCTTGAGATGTACGGGAACGCGAGATCTATGAGTGAGATCAGGAGCGCGCACGTTATGTCCAGGAAGAACAGCTTTCTGTGCGGCCTGAAATACGAAAGAAAAATCGCGAAATGCGATTTGTTCTGAAAATCCTTTGTTGTCATAATACGCCCCTCCGTTTTTGAAGTCCAGATGATTATATCACTTAACAGCCGCTATTTACAGCGGAGATTTCTGCATCCGCGAAATAAGCCCCGATGTTGATAACAGCCTTGGGTGAAGGTAAAATATATAAAAAGGCACATGTCTGCGGAAGCGGAGGAGAAAATATATGGATATCAATGCATTGGTCAGTAAACAGAAGGAATATTTCGGATCGGGCATGACGCGCCCGTATGCGTTCAGAAAGGAAATGCTTTCGAGGCTCGCGCTCGCCCTGGAAAAGTGGGAGGAGCCGCTGCTCGCGGCGCTTGAAGAGGATCTCGGAAAGCACAGGAGCGAAGGGTATATGTGCGAGGTCGGGCTCGTACAGGATGAGCTCAGATTCTGCCGGAGGAGGCTGAAAGGCTGGATGCGTGACAAATATGTTATGCCGGCTGTGGCGCAGATGCCTTCAGTATGCAAGGTCGGAGCCGAGCCTTACGGTGAGGTCCTTATAGTTTCGCCGTGGAATTATCCGGTGCTGCTCACGCTCGAGCCGCTCATCGGGGCGCTCGCCGCGGGAAACACGGCCGTCATCAAGCCTTCGTCTTATTCGCCGGAGTGCTCTCAGACTATCGCGGACATGATCGGGGAGACGTTCCCGGAAAAGTACGTCGCTGTCGTGCAGGGCGGGCGCGAAGAGAACGCCGCGCTTTTCTCGCAGGATTTCGATTATATATTTTTCACCGGCAGCGTGGAAGTGGGGAAGGCCGTGATGAGGGCGGCGTCGGAGAATCTGACCCCTGTCACGCTCGAGCTCGGCGGGAAGAGTCCGGTCATCGTTGACGAGACAGCAGATATAAAGCTGGCGGCGAAGCGCGTCGCGTTCGGCAAGGTCGTTAATGCGGGGCAGACGTGCGTGGAGCCGGATTATCTCCTTATACATGAAGATGTCCGGGACAGATTCATCGAGGAGTTCGGGAAGGTGATGGACAGGTTCTTCCCGGGCGGCGATTATCTCGACATGGCGCATATCGTGAATGAGAAGCATTTCAGCAGGATATGCGGTCTGATGGAAGGCCAGGAGATCGCGCTCGGCGGCGGGACCGATCCTGAAACACTGTTCATTGAACCCACGCTGCTTGTAAATGTGGATCCGGAGTCACCGGTCATGAAGGAAGAGATATTCGGACCGCTGCTGCCGGTCATTACATACAGAGAACTCGGAGAGGCGATAGATTTCGTCCGCGAGAGGCCGAAGCCGCTCGCGCTGTATCTGTTCACTCAGGACAGGCTGACGCGCGAGACTGTCCTGGACAGATGCCAGTTCGGAGGAGGCTGCGTGAATGACGTGCTGCTTCATCTCTGTTCCTCAAGGATGCCGTTCGGCGGCGTCGGAGCGTCGGGCATGGGATCATATCACGGACGGAAGAGCTTCGATACGTTTTCGCATCACCGGAGCATCATGCGCAGTTCGACGTGCATTGATGTGCCTTTGAGATACATGCCTTACAGCGAGACAGTCTTCAGAATGCTGAAATTTATTTTTTCGGGGAAAGTCAAATAATGTGAAGAAACGGTAAAATTTTCATGCCTATACAGGCCTCTTTCAGGTAATTCCGCCGCGCGGGATATATAATGTGTGCATGTTTTGCGAGAGGGCGGCAGGCCCGTTCTGCCGCACACTGCGGCGCGGGCACATATGTAGAAAGGGGAGACATATGGGCAGTACCAGAAAAGCAATTGCGGTACTGGCGTCGCTGGCTATTGTTATGACGTTTTCGTTTACAGGAACAGCTGCGGCGGCGTCACAACCGTATACCGCAGGGTCATCTATTACCCGGAGCGGCAAATCCGTACAGTCAACTACAAGTTCGACGGCTGAGCCGAGCATCCCGTCAAAGTACAATACAGGATATATACATGAGAACGGGATCGATGTTTCATACTATCAGGGCAATCTGACACAGAGTGACTGGGCAAAGATCAAGGCGGCCGGATATGATTTCGTGATCGTGAGAGTGGGGTACAGAGGCTATGGAAGCAAAGGAACTCTCGCATACGATAAGTATTTCAGCCAGAACATCAAGCGCGCGTATGCCGCGGGACTCAATGTCGGCGTATACTTTTTCTCACAGGCGCTGACGACTACAGAAGCGAAGGCCGAGGCTGATTATATGTACAACCTTCTGAAGAACAATAACTGCCTTTCGCGGGTCACTCTTCCGATGTTCATGGACTATGAGTATACATCGGGCAGATTCTCCAGCGGCACACTTTCAAAATCCACGGCAACGAAAAACGCGGTCGCGTTCATGAAAGAGATAAAGGCGAAAGGCGGGACGCCGGGGTTCTACGCGAATAAGTCATTCCTGACAAGTCAGGTCAGTGCAGGTACTGTTGACAACTACGGAGACATATGGCTTGCGCACTATACTACCAATGCGGCAGCCAGCAGTTACAGCGGCAATTACAGTTACTGGCAGTGGACGAGTTCGGGATCGATCAGCGGACTCAGCTCGTACAGCGGCAGTCTCGATATGGATGTGAGATATCTGTGCGGACTGAAATATTCGACCGCGACAACGAACTCGATAACGGTGAAATGGACGAAGGTCCCGGGAGTTAAAAATTACTCTGTCTATATCTATGACAAATACAACTACGGGACACCGCTGAAATACACTACGACAACTTCGACGTCCTGCGTCATGACGGGACTTTCCGGAGGAAGGGAGTATTATTTCAAGATAAGGGCGAATTACTCAAATCCTAATAATACGAAGAAGAACCTGTCTGCGGGATATGTGCAGGGACACACGGTACTGAGATACACGAAAAAGGCCGTGGTGACTCCTTCGAAGATATATCTGAGGAAAGGAGCGTCGCAGTCCACATCGACCGGGAAACTGGTTACGGAAGGGACGACTCTGAACGTAACGGCTCTCGCGTATGACAGATCCGGCAATCCGTGGTATCACGTATCATACACGACCGGCGGAACCACATATACAGGATACATAAGAGCAAATTATGTAAATATTTACAGTTACGGAAAAACAAAAGCCAGTGTGACTGTAAGGAGCGGAGCGGGAACGTCATACGATTCGGTAGTGACGATCGCAAAGGGCAAAACGCTCAGGATCCTTAAGACAGTAAACGGCTGGTACAGTGTGAAGGTCACGACCGGCGGGAAAACTTATTCAGGATACGTTCCAACGACAAGTCTGACGACACTGTAAAAAAATCAGCAGCGGCTTAAGTGCCGCTGCTTTTTTCTTATCTATTTCTTCGCGTGCCAGACGACCAGGCCGCCTTCCGTCTCCTGCACCGCGCGCCCGTTTTTCTCGAGATAAGTAAGGTATGCGCGGACTGTGCTTCCTATGAGGACATACTGGGGTATGCTGAAATCCATTTTTATCTCCTCGAACACGGCGCGGATCAGTTCGTCTCCGCACAGCGGCTCGCTGATGATCCGTTCTATCATATCCGCGCATTCCTGCGCTGCCTCGATGTTAAGATCTGCGAGGCCGGTAATGTCTTCAGTCGGTTTCGTGTGCGACGGGATGAATATCTCTGCCTTCATTTCCCGCACTCTCCTGAGCGTCCTGAGATAATCTTCCACGTTGTAAACGACCCACATCTTATGTTTCTCGAGCATTGCTTCGTCAGCGACGCAGTCCGCGAGATAAATGCATCCGTCGCCGGTCCGGAATCCGGTCATTTCAGGCGAATGGCCCGGGAGATCTATGATCTCGAGCCCGCCGGGCAGCGCTTCGGGATGTTTCGATATATCTCCGCATTCGCAGGCCTGCGCCATGAGGAATTTGTGGCGCAGTTCTTTCGGAGGATCCCCTCCGTAGAGCAGCATCGATTCCGTCACGGGCCTTTCGGCAATGCACGCTTCCAGGCCTTTGGACCATGCGGGGATGCCGCGTCTGTTCTGGAGCATCCTGCATCCTCCGGCGTGGTCTGCGTGATGATGAGTCAGGAAGATGCCCTGGATCTCGATGCCGGCTCCTTCAAGCGATCTTAATATCTTCTTGCCGGCGTCCTTATCGTTCCCGGTATCGATCAGCCAGCCTTTTTTCTTTCCTTCTTCCGTCTCGCCGCTGATATAAAGACCGACGGTCGACGGACTGATGATGTATTTTCCCTGTTCTGTTCCGTTCATGATCTCATACATAATCGACACCTCCTTAACTGATTTTACATTATGACAGAATATTTTGCCATCTCCGGGTGAAAAAACAATAAAAATATGGAAACGGGGCATCGGCGGGGATATAATGTGTATACAACATGTAATTGCGTATAAAGTCCGGGAGGTATACAGCGATGTCTGAGATTCTTACAATGGATATGATAAATGAGGCGAGAGAGCGTCTTCGCGGCGTTGCGCAGGTCACGGGGCTTTCGCGGTCGCATCAGGTGAGCGAAAAGTCTAACGCGAACGTGTATCTCAAGATGGAGAACCTGCAGCGCACGGGATCGTTCAAGCTCCGCGGAGCGTATAACAAGGTGGCGAGCCTTGCAGATGACGAAAAGAAGCGGGGCGTCATCGCGGCGTCCGCCGGGAACCATGCGCAGGGAGTCGCACTCGCGGCCAAGACTTACGGGACGAACGCGGTCATATGCATGCCTGAGCACGCTCCGATGACGAAAGTCAAGAACACGAAGTCATACGGCGCGGAGGTCGTTCTGAAAGGAGCGTTCTTCGACGATGCCGCGGCGGAGGCGAGGCACCTGGCTAAGGAGAGAGGGCTCACATTCGTGCATCCGTATGACGATCCTCTGGTCATGGCGGGGCAGGGCACGATCGCTTGTGAGATACTGGAGCAGCTCCCGGAAACCGACGTCATCGTCGTCCCTGTAGGAGGCGGCGGCCTGATAGCCGGGATAGCGTTCGCCGCGAAACATATAAAGCCTGAAGTGAAAATCATTGGAGTCCAGACGGAGAACATTCCTTCGATGAAAGAATCCGTGAAAGCCGGCAGACGCCTGACCGTAGACGGGCCCGCGAGCCTTGCGGACGGCATTATGGTAAAGACGCCGGGGGAAAACACATTCGAGATAGTGAGGGAATATGTCGACGATATAATCACGGTGGATGAATCTGAGATCGCGCAGGCGATACTCCTGCTCATAGAAGAGGTCAAGACAGTGCCGGAAGGCGCCGGAGCGTGCCCGACGGCGGCGCTGATAAACGGAAAAGTAGCGGGAGGGTCTGCGAGGAACATCGTATCGCTCATTTCAGGAGGGAATATAGATATCAATACCATGACGAGAGTCATTGACAACGGTCTCGTGAAGGATCAGAGAAAAGTATTCTTCGATACGGTGCTGCCCGACAGACCGGGCTCGCTCGTGGAGATGCTCAGTATCGTTTCCGCCACCGGAGCGAATATCCTCAACGTGAACCACGAACGTTCGCGCCGCTATATCGAGGTCGGTTATATCATCGTGTCGCTCGAGCTCGAGACGAGAGACGCGAAGCATGTGGACATGCTGAGGCAGAAACTGCGCGAGAACAACTACGAAGTGCATATGAGATAGATTTCCGGGAGAAATAAAAGACCGGGCGCGGCTTTGCGCCGTGTCCGGTTTTGTGATTTTTCCTTTTAAAGTTTTTCGAGCATTCCGCTGAGCCAGTTCCCTTCGAACGCTTCTATCGCTCCGTTGTCGCACAGCGTCGCGAGATCCGGGACTATCGGCAGTTTCGCAAGCACCGGAACGTTATATTTTTCCGCCACTTCATCTACATGCGATTCTCCGAATACCGGGATATGCTTTCCGCAGTCCGGACACTGCACATAGCTCATGTTCTCGATGAGCCCGAGGCACGGAACGTTCATTTTTTCCGCCATCTGCAGCGCTTTTCCGACGATCATGCTGACGAGCTCCTGAGGCGATGTCACGACGATGATGCCGTCCACCGGTATAGACTGGAACACAGTGAGCGGGACGTCGCCGGTGCCCGGAGGCATGTCTATGAACATATAGTCGATGTCGCCCCACAGGACGTCAGTCCAGAACTGACTCACGAGTCCCGATATGACCGGACCCCTTACGATCACCGGGGCTTCCGGATCCTCGAGCACGAGGTTCGTGCTCATCATCTTTATGCCGGTCCTCGTCTCGGTCGGTATGATACCTTCTTCATTCGCCATGGCGTGGCCGCCGATGCCGAACATCTTGGGTATGGACGGGCCTGTCACGTCAGCGTCCAGGACCGCGATGTTCTTTCCCTCGCGTCTGCCTGTCACGGCTGCGAGTCCAGTAACGAGAGATTTCCCGACCCCGCCTTTTCCGCTGACTACGGCGATCACCTTATTTACATGTGTGCCTTCATGCGGCTTCTGCAGAAAGCTCGCGGGATCTCTCTGCGCGCAGTTTTCAGAGCATGAAGCACAGTCGTGATTACATCCTTCACTCATATCATTACACTCCTTTTATCAGTTAAGACTGAACGAATAAGTCATCAATGCGAACATTACTACGACGGCGCACTGGTATCCTATTACTTTCACATATCCGTATGTCGACCTGCCTGCCTTCTTATCGCTGAAATAAGAGACGATCGTATAGATCATATATGTCAGCGCTGCGGCTCCTATGACCAGCGGCACTATATGCGTCTGCATCACATATCCGATCGCGAACGCTGCGACCACCGCTATCATATACGCGGCCACTACGGCAACTATTTTTCTGCTGTACATTAACTGACCTCTTTTCTGTTATTTGTGCCTTTGGCGCACTTTCGTATTATATCATAAAACCGTTGAAGTATCGATACCGCGATGATAAAATGTAAAAAGCGGCTCTGCCGCGAATAGAATCAATGCGGAGGACAACTCGTGTTTGGAGATAGTAAAAAATCCGGGAAAGTAAAATGGGAGGATCTCGGTCTGACTCCTTCCGAAGGTGAAGAGGAGTACGGAGCGGAAAACCGGCCGAAGAAAGAAGAACCCGAACAGATAGAAGAAACGCCCGATGTGGATGAATTAGGTTTCGAGGCGTATGACATCGATGAAGAGGAATATAACGATGACGAAGAAGAATACGCCGATTTCGGGTATTCCGAGGTCATGAAAAGGAAAGCGAAGGAAAATAAGAAGGAATATCACCGCGGGATATTCATGTATATTTCCGCAGCAGTAGTCGCATGTATCATCCTTGCATATATCTGTTAGAATATAAGATCCGATTCATGAAGAACCTTTTGATCGCCGTCCTGCTGACGGCGATGTTCGTATTGAACAAAAACGTGTTCTCCGTGCAGACGGAAGGATACCTGAATCTTTTCGTGACGGGATACCTTGACGATATCGCCGCGCCGTGCCTGATATTCGCGTCATGTGACATCCTTCTCGGGACGATGAGAATGAAGATGCTCGGGTTTCCTCTGATAACTCTGTCCGCTCTGTGCGTCGGAGCGTTCTGGGAATGCTTTTCGCCTGTGGTGAGACCGTACGCCGTGTTCGATCCTCTTGACTTTCTCGCGTATTTCGCGGGAGGCGTAATCTACTGGCTCATCTGCGGAAGAGACGATCCGTATCCGGCGGAGCTTATCTAATCAGTTATCCTGCTCATTTTCCGGGGACCCGCCCTTGAGTTCTCCGAGCACCATGAATCCTATAACCATCGCGGCTCCTATCCATTCCGTAAGGTTAATGGGCTCCGAAAGAATGAAAGCGGAAGACAGTACCGAAACGAACGGGTCGAGATAAGAGACGACTGCGATCTCCTGCGCCTTTACATACGGCAGTGAAGTTATGTAGGCGGAATAGACGATACCGGTGTGGAACATCCCTATGATGACAAGACAGATGATCTGCTTCGCGGGAAGTCCCGTGATGTCGATGCCGCATGTGAACGAGTTATATATCAGAAGCACGACGAACGCGACAGCGAGCTGGCCTATAGTAGTCTCGAAGCCGCCTCCGCCTTTTACCTGCTTTATGGCGATAACGTTGGCCGCGTAGAATACGGCCGAGGTGAGGCCCGATGCGACGCCGAGGAATATGTTCGGACTCACGCCGCCGCTTCCTCCTCCGAGCACTACGAGCACGAGCCCGAGCGTCGAAAGAGAAAAGAACAGTACGCGGAGCTTCGTTACTTTTTCATGGAATATGATCACGCCTGCGACCATGATGATGCACGGTTCGATATAGTTTACTAGCGTCCCTATGGCGACGGTCGTGTAATTGTACGAATTGAAAAGGAAGAGCCATCCTCCGGCGAGCGAGATGCCGCCTATCAGGATGAAGATGCGATTCTTTACAGGATCGTAATCCGCCGCGGCGTCATCGCCTTTTCTGAGGAAAGAAAAGTCGAAGCGCCTTCCTGTGACCGCGAAGAACAGCAGCAGGGCGATCAGTCCGAATGTGACTCTGTAGAACACGATCTCCTGCGGCGGCAGATCGACCTGCTTCACAAATATTCCGACAGTGCCGAATAGAGACATTGCCGCAATAAGCATTATCTTCGCTCGTTTTTCGTCCATTCTGATCCTCCCGGAAGTAACTGATAATAAATTTTATCACAACCAGTGAAATATGCGCATATTTTTTTCCTGCGATAGTGACAGGCATTGACCGTTGTGGTATACTACAACGCAATCGGAACATATAACTGTTTTTTTGTCAGGAGGAACGAAATGAGCGAAAAGCTAAGAGTAGGAGTACTCGGCGGAACGGGCATGGTAGGCCAGCGTTTCCTGTCGATACTCGACGGCCACCCCTGGTTCGAGGTGGCGGCGATCGCGGCAAGCCCGCGTTCAGCAGGGAAATCTTATGAAGAGGCCGTGGGCGGCCGGTGGAAACTGGATGATAAGGCAATGCCTGAATCCGTGAAGGACATCATTGTCGACGATGTTGAAGATGTGACCACCGTGGCCGGCAAGGTGGATATGGTTTTCAGTGCGGTCGACATGGATAAAGAGGAAATCAAGCGTGTCGAGGACGCTTACGCGAAAACCGAGACCCCGGTCGTTTCAAATAACAGCGCTCACAGATGGACCCCTGATGTTCCGATGATGATACCCGAGGTGAACCCGGATCACGCGCAGATCATCGAGGCCCAGAGGAAACGGCTGGGGACGAAACGCGGATTTGTGGCTGTAAAGCCGAACTGTTCGATCCAGAGCTATACGCCGGTGCTCGCGGCGTGGAGAGAATGGGAGCCGTATGAAGTTGCTGTTACCACGTATCAGGCGATCAGCGGGGCAGGAAAGACCTTCAGGGACTGGCCCGAGATGATAGAGAACGTGATCCCGTACATCGGCGGCGAGGAAGAGAAGAGCGAGCAGGAGCCGCTCAGAGTGCTCGGCCGCATCGAGGGCAGCCGCATTGTGAAGACTGACAGGATAAGGATCACATGCCAGTGCCTGCGTGTGCCTGTCGTGAACGGACACACTGCGGCAGCGTTCGTAAAGCTTCGCAAAAAGGCGACGAAGGAAGAACTGATCAGGGCGATCGAAAACTTCAGCGGAAAGCCTCAGGAACTCGGGCTCCCGAGCGCGCCGAAGCAGTTCATACATTACATGGCTGACGACGACAGGCCTCAGGTAAAGCTCGACGTGGAATCGGAGAACGGCATGGCCGTTTCGGTCGGACGTCTTCGCGAAGACGAAATCGGCCTGTACGACTGGAAGTTCGTCGGACTCTCCCATAATACAAAGAGGGGAGCCGCGGGCGGCGCGGTCGAATGCGCGGAGCTTCTGAAAGCGCTTGGATACATAGAAGCGAAATAGAAAAACCGATACTGAAATGCGGGACGGATGCGATCCGTCCCGCTGTTTTTTTTCTGCAGTCCGTTTGACTCAATCCACCATCAGATCGCAGACTTTGTTCGAGAACGCGACGGGGTCGTCTATCGGCATGCCTTCGATCAGCAGCGCCTCGTCGTACAGTATCTCGGCATAATTTTTCAGTTTGTCCTTATCGTTTTCGAACGCGTCTTCAAGAGAACCCATGATCGGATGTCCCGCATTGATCTCAAGGACGCGCTGCGCCTTTATGTCCGGGTTTGAGCCGTCCGGCATCGCATTAAGCACTTTTTCCATTTCCATCGAGATGCCGCCTTTCGTCGTCAGGCAGACAGGGTGGGATTTCAGCCGCTGCGACAGCTTCACCTCGGTGACTTTTTCTCCGAGGGACTCCTTCATGAAATCGAGCATTTCCCTGTTTGACTTCTCTTTTTCCTCCGCGGCTTTCTTTTCTTCTTCCGTCTCGCCGAGGTCTATATCGTCATCCGAAATGGATTTGAATTTCTTCCCGTCGTATTCCATCATCGTCTTTATCGCGAACTCGTCCACGGCGTCGGTGAGGTAGAGTATCTCGAACCCTCTGTCCTTGACAGCCTCCGCCTGCGGCAGTTTGTCGATACGCGATGTGTCTTCGCCCGACGCGTAGAAAATATCTTCCTGATCCGGAGCCATGCGCGCGACATATTCCTTGAGTGTCACGAGCTTCTTTTCAGAAGACGAATAGAACATGAGCAGATCCTGCAGCTTGTCCTTGTTCATCCCGAAATTGTCATAAACTCCGAACTTGATCTGCAGGCCGAAATTCTTCCAGAACTCTTCGTACTTGTCGCGCTCCTTTTCCTGCATGTCGAGCAGCTCGCTGTTTATTTTCTTTTCGAGCCTCTGTTCTATCGCGCGCAGCTGGCGGTCATGCTGGAGCATCTCGCGCGAAATGTTGAGGGAAAGATCCTGGGAGTCGACGAGGCCCTTCACGAAGCTGAAATAGTCCGGGAGCAGGTCGCCGCATTTATCCATGATCTTCACGCCGCTCGAATAAAGCTGCAGCCCCTTTTCGTAATTCTTGCTGTAATAGTCGTACGGCGCTCTTCCCGGTATATACAGCAATGCCGAGTACGAGATGACGCCGTCCACGTTTGTGTGGATGACCTTCAGCGGGTCTGTATTGTCGTAGTATTTGTCTTTATAGAAATTGTTGTAGTCTTCTTCCGATATATCGCTCTTCCTGCGTTTCCACAGCGGGACCATGGAGTTCAGAGTCTCGAGCTCGCTGTAATGCTCGTATTCCGGAGGGATCGGGTCTCCGTTTTCGTCTTTCCGGTCCTCCGTTCCTTCCTTTACCTTCGTCTTGTCGCACATCATCGTGATCGGGTAGCGGATGTAATCGCTGTACTTCGTGACGAGCTGCTTTATGGTCCATTCGTTCAGATATTCGCTGTAATTGTCATCGTCCGTGTCGTCTCTCAGTGTGAGGATGACATCCGTTCCGTTCGATTCCTTTTCGGTCTCCTTCACGGTGTATCCGTCGGCGCCGTCAGATTCCCAGACATACGCGGTATCCTCGCCGTACGCCTTCGAAATGACTTTCACGTTTTTCGCTACCATGAATGCGCTGTAGAATCCGACACCGAACTGGCCGATGATATCAATGTCGTTTTCACTGTCTTTATCTTCGGAATCCTTTCCGATATCGCTCTTGAATTCGCCGCTGCCGCTCTTCGCGATGACGCCGAGGTCGTCGTACAGCTGCTCCTTCGTCATTCCTATGCCGTTATCGCTTATCGTCAGCGTGCGGGCATCTCTGTCCGGCGTTATCCGTATTTCAAAATCCTCTCGTTTGATGCCGGGGATCTTCTCCGAAAGCCCCTTGTAATAGAGTTTGTCGCTCGCGTCGCTGGCGTTAGAGATGATCTCACGCAGGAATATTTCGCGATGCGTGTAAATAGAATTTATCATCATGTCGAGCAGCCTCTTTGATTCTGCCCGGAATTGTTTTTTCGCCATAATTGTTACCTCCCGATATTATTTTTTAGCACTCTACTGGTAAGAGTGCTAACAAAATATAGTGTACTCAGTATATGCCGTTTGTCAAGTGTTCTTTAGTATGGTGCCGCTGTGTGATATAATATTGCATCATGAGTATAGAAAAAAGATTCGCGGAGAGAAGTATAGACCCCGGTTCCGCCGTCGCGTTCGAAGTCATGGCGGCCGCGAGGATACCGGGCGTACCGGAGATAAAAAGCGTAGACGCGGACGGAGCGAAGATCATAGAGGAAGTGGCAGGCGGTACGCCGCTTTCGGAATATATGTCTGAAGATCACGATCTTGAGCAGGTGACAGAAGTCATCAGCGGGATCTGCGACATACTGTCGAAACTGCACGGCCTGTCCCCGACGGTGCTGCACGGAGATCTTTCCGCCGAAAAAGTGATGATACTTGAAGACGGCAGCATCTCCATTACCGGCATAAATGCCCCGCAGCCTTCTGACGGACGGCCGGCGGATCCGTTCACGGACATCGGGCCCCTGGGAGAGATCCTGAAGGATATGATGAAGGGCACGGCGCTCGAGGAAGTGAAGAGCGATCCGAAGATGAGAGACGGGATGAACGATATCATATACCGCGCAACGGCTGGAGATCCGGAAGACCGGTTCACCACAGTAATGGATCTGAAATCGGCATTGCTGCAGCTCGAGCCTATGACTGCGACGGATCAGATAGCCGCGGGAGCTGCGAAAGCGGCGTCGGCATACGCGCTGCCCGGGTTCCGCTCGAAAAAGCCGCTGAAGATGGTAACAGCCGTAATCGGTTATATACTGATGATAATCGTAGCGTTCAATGTAGATTTCGGAACGAGCGGGGCGCAGCTCATATGCGAGAGAGTGTTCTGCTTCTTCGGCTTTCTTGCGGCCGTACTGATGTTTTTCAATTACCGCAGCATCCTTGACGCGCTGCCGATATCGAAAAGTGAAAATCCCGGAACGCACTGGGCGGGAGCAGCGCTGTACGCTGTGCTGAGCTATCTGGTCATCATGGTGCTCGGGGGATTTTTCAGCGTATTGTTCGTGTGAGGAGGATATCTAATGGAAATAACAGTTTCAGTGATCGGGATCCTGCAGTTCTTACTGTATCTCGTGGTGCTCGCGGCGATAATCGCGCTCATTTACGCCTGCGGGAGAGGAATAAGCAAGCTGAAGGAGACGAACAGGGATCTTGAACAGGCGGAAGAAGATGTTTTCGAGGCGCGATTAAAGATAGAGCGCGCGGACGTGCTCGCCGACGGAGTTTCGGGGCCGGTAAGGAACATAGGAAAAGAGCTCGCGGGGGACGACGCGACGGCGGTCAAGGTGAAGAATATAGCGGCCGAGGCCGGCAGGATAAAATCCGCAATGAATGATTTCAAGGACGCGGAAGAAACTGAAGAGCTTTAGAAAATCTGTTCTCAAAATGCAAACAGGTGTTTACATTTTGTTCTTTTTATGATATTATGTCAACAATGTATAGTGAGAGGGTATGTACTGAAGGGGGCTCCTTAAGAAGATGAATAAAAGGAAAGAACGCGAAGACAGGATACTTGCTTTCATGAAGAAGGAGATAAGCGAGAAAGGATATCCGCCTACCGTAAGGGAGATCTGCGCGGCTCTGGATATAAAATCGACATCCACGGTGCACAAGGATCTTGAAGCTCTCGTGGCCGAAGGCAGGCTCATAAAGGATCCGTCGAAGCCGAGAGCGCTTCAGATAGTGGAGGACGAACCTGCGGGAAGAAACTCCGAAGACAGGATAGATGTAGTGGATGTTCCCGTCATCGGGAGGATCGCGGCCGGAGCTCCGATCCTCGCGGAAGAGAATATCGATGATTCCATACCGGTGCCGGCCCGCTACCTCGGCAGGGGCACGTATTTCATGCTGACCGTACACGGCGAAAGCATGGTCGAGGCCGGGATCATGGACGGCGATTATGTTCTGGTGGAACAGACAGAAACGGCGAATAACGGGGACATAGTAGTCGCGATGCTGAACGGATTCGAGAGCGAGGCCACTCTGAAGAGATTCTACAGGGAGGACGGTCATGTCAGACTGCAGCCGGAAAATTCCGATATGAGCCCGATAATCGTAAACGACTGTAAAGTACTCGGAAAAGCGAGGGGCGTATTCAGATATTTCTAGGAGAAGTGCCCGGATCATAACTGATGCAGAAATGTGGAGACTGCCGTACGGATAAAATGCGGCAGTCTTTTTTGCTGCCGAAAATCCTGCCGTTCATTGAGAACGCGCCGCTGCTTGTGTATAATATTTTGTAGGCACGTTGCGAGGGGGAGGGATCATCATGAGTTTCAGAAAAGAAGCGTCCGGATACGCAGCATTGATGCAGGGTGACAGGAGGCATCTTCACCGCATACCGGAGATAGGCGACGATCTGCCGGAGACGAAGGCATATCTGCTCAGACGCCTGTCGCAGATGGAATGCGAGACGGGGCGCTTCATGCACAGCGGGATCACCGCGTTCTTTGATTTCGGCAAGAGGGAGACGCTGGCGTTCAGGACAGATATGGACGCCCTTGAGATAGAGGAAAGGACAGGCCGCGAGTTCAGCTCGAGGCATGAAGGCTGCATGCACGCGTGCGGTCACGACGGGCATATGGCGATGGTGCTCGCCCTTGCGGATTACTGTGATGACGCGGATGATCTGCCGGTGAATGTGCTTCTGATATTCGAGCCGGCCGAGGAAAGCCTCGGAGGCGCGGAGACGGTCTGCGAATCGGGAATACTTGACGAGAAGAACGTCAAAGCCGTGTTCGGGTTCCATATGTATCCTTTCGGGAAGAAGGGCGAGGTGACCACGAGGCCCGGAGCGATGATGGCGCAGTCGTGCGAGATAGATGTGACTGTGAAGGGCAGGGCCGCTCACGCGGCCGAAAGGCGCGGAGGCATAGATGCCGTGGAAGCTGCGGCCGAATTCGTTTACAAAGTCCATATGATGCGTGCCGAGGAGACGCCTGTAGACGAAAACACGATAATCAGTTTCGGCATTATCAGGGGCGGAACGATGAGGAACATCTTTGCCGATCATGTGGATATCAGGGGCACCATGCGTGCGTACAACGCTGATCTTTTCCGCCGCCTTCAGACTAAGATAAGGGAAACGGCGAAGAGGACCGCCGCCGGGACCGGGGCAAAATTCAGCGTGGATTTCAGCGAGGGATTCCCTCCTGTCATGAACAATGAAAAATTATATGAAAAGGTGAGGCCGCTTCTGGAGGAAGAAGGCGTGACGCTCAAACCGGAACCGGAGATGATATCGGATGACTTCTCGTTTTTCGGTCTGTACAGGCCGTCACTGTATCTTTTCCTCGGGACCGGGACAGGCAGGCCTCTGCATACGGATGACTTTGACTTCGATGAGTCAGTGCTTGTGTCAGGGCTTGCGGTATATATAGCGTTGGTGAATAAATATGCATATTTATAAATAAATCTCACAAAAAATCTTGCAATAAGGCCACTATAGGTTTATCATAATGCATAAATCTGAATGAAACGTGCAGGCAGCGGAAGAAAGGAGAGCGCTTATATGGCGTACAATGTATTTATCGACGGGAAGAACGGGACCACGGGACTGAAGATAAGAGAATATCTGGAGCCGCGCGAAGACATACATATCATAGATATAGATGAAGATAAAAGAAAAGACATGGACGAGAAAGTCCGGAAGATAAAGGAAGCGGACGTATCCATACTGTGTCTGCCGGATCAGGCGGCGATCGATACGGCCGCGGCCGCGCCTCCGGACGCGAGGATAATCGATACGTCCACTGCGCACAGAGTAAATGACGACTGGACATACGGGATGCCGGAACTGTGCCCCGGGCAGCGTGAAAAAATCAAAGACAGCTCGAGGGTCGCGAATCCCGGCTGCCACGCTTCCGGGTTCATCCTTCTTGTGAGGCCGCTCGTTGATGCCGGGATAATCCCGAAGGACTATCCGCTTTCGGCATTTTCGGTGACGGGATATTCTGGCGGCGGAAAGAAAATGATCGCCAATCACGAGAAGGAAGACAGGGACAGTTTCCTCGTGAGCCCCGGCCAGTATGCGCTCGAGCAGCATCACAAGCACCTGCCGGAAATGGTAAAGGCGACGGGGATCACTGCGGAGCCGTCGTTCTGTCCGGTCGTAGGAGACTATTACGCCGGGATGGTGGTGACCGTCCCGCTGCATAGCAGATGTCTCGGCGGTTCTCCCGGTATTTCGGAGATCAGGGACGTATATAAAAAATATTATGCCGGAGAAAAGCTCATTGAAGTGGCCGATGAAAATCCGGAAGACGGATTCATCCATTCGGACATACTCGCGGGCAGCAATAAATATCAGATATTCGTGTCCGGCAACGACGAAAGACCGCTTCTGATATCGAGGTTCGACAACCTCGGCAAAGGCGCATCGGGCGCGGCGGTGCAGAATATGAACATCATGCTCGGCATTGATGAAACGAAAGGATTGTTATGATGAGTATGAAACATGTAAGCGGCGGGGTATGCGCTCCGCGCGGATTCAGGGCCTGGGGATGCTTCGGCGGGCTCGGGAATCCGAAAAACGGAAAAGACGATATGGCGCTCGTAGTATCTGACTGCCCGGGAAATGCCGCGGCGGTATATACGAAGAACAAAGTCAAGGCTGCGCACATCAGCGTATGCAAGAAGCATCTTGCGGACGGCAGGGCGCAGGCTATGCTCTGCAACAGTATTAACGCGAATACCTGCGCGCCGGGCGGCGTAGAGGCCGCGGAATATAACTGCTCTCTTGTAGAAAGGGAGACCGGGATAAAGGCGGAGGATGTTATCGTGACGTCGACCGGAGTCATCGGGAAGCAGCTTCCGAGGGAGCCGTTCGAAAAGGGCATACCGGAGCTCGCGGCGAATCTGTCGGAAGACGGAGGAGACAGGGCGGCGCACGCTATCATGACTACCGATACTGCAGATAAGCAGGACGCCGTGCAGTTCGAGGCCGGCGGAAAGACATGCAAGCTCGGCGGCATGGCGAAGGGCAGCGGGATGATCCATATCAACATGGGCACGATGCTGTGCTTCCTCACGACAGACTGCGCGATAAGTTCTGATGTGCTGAAGAAGGCATTGCTTGACGAAGTGCCGGAAAGCTTCAATCAGGTCAGCGTCGACGGCGACACGTCCACGAACGACACGCTGTCGATAATAGCGAACGGCATGGCCGGGAATGAAATGATAACCGGAGAAGGCCCGAATCTCGATAATTTCAAAGAGGCGCTTCATGAGATCAGCGTGGGGTTCGCGAAAAAGCTCGCGGGCGACGGCGAAGGCTGCAATAAACTCATAGAGGCGCACGTCATCAATGCTCCGTCGCACGATATCGCGAAGGTCGTCGCGAAGACGGTCATCAGCTCTACACTGTACAAGGCGGCTATATTCGGCTCGGACGCGAACTGGGGCAGGATCCTGTGCGCGATCGGGTACTCGGACGCCGAATTCGATGTCTCGAACGTCGACGTATCGCTGCGGTCAGCGGCAGGGAGCATCGATGTCTGCAGGGCGTCGGCCGCGCTTGATTTCGATGAGGACAGGGCGCTCGAAATACTGAAACAGGAAGAAGTAGTTACGGAGATCGATCTCCACGACGGAGACAGCGAAGGATACGCCTGGGGATGCGACCTCACATATGATTACGTGAAGATAAACGGAGAGTACAGGTCGTAATGATTTTAAGAAAAGATACGGAAGATGCGATTTATTCGGGAAAGGGCAAAAACAGAATGGTGAACGATAAATATACGGAAAGGGCGAATGTCCTGATCGAGGCATTGCCTTACATACAGCGCTTCAACGGTTCGATCGTCGTTGTGAAATACGGCGGCGCAGCGATGGAGAGCGAAGAGCTCAAGAAGAGCGTCATCGCGGATGTCGTTCTGCTGAAGCTCGTAGGGTTCAAGCCTATAATCGTTCACGGCGGCGGAAAGGAGATCAGCCGCTGGGTGAAAAAGGTGGGCATTAAGCCGGAATTCTATAACGGCCTGCGGATCACGAACGACGAGACGCTCGAAGTCGCCGAGATGGTCCTCAGCAAGGTGAACAAGGAACTCGTCGCGATGGCGGTGAGCCTCGGCGTCCGGGCCGTCGGCATCTCCGGGAAGGACGGCAAGCTCCTGACGGCGGAGAAGAAGATGCCGGACGGCAGGGATATCGGCTACGTCGGAGAAGTCGTGAATGTCGAGAGCGAGATCCTGAAGCATATGCTTGAGGATGATTTCCTGCCGATCGTCTATCCGATCGGGATCGACGATGCCGGGCACGGATATAACATCAATGCCGATGACGTCGCGAGCGCGGTGGCAGAGTCGCTCAATGCGGACAAGCTCGCGTTTCTTTCCGATATCGACGGAGTTTACCTCCATGAAGACGACCCGGAGTCGGTCATCTCCGAGCTTTACGTCGGAGAGGCCGAACAGCTGATAAAGGACGGTACGATCAGCGGAGGGATGCTCCCTAAACTCAGAAACTGCATTGATGCCGTAAGGAACGGCGTAAGCAGAGTGCACATAATAAACGGAACGACAAAACATTCGCTTCTTATGGAGATTTTCACGGACAAGGGTGTCGGTACAGCGATACTCAGCGAAAAAGAAAGCAGGTACTACAATGAACAGTGAACAGGTTAAACAGGCGGACAGCAAATATCTTCTGGGAACATACGGACGCTTCGACGTCGTGCTCGATCACGGCCTGAACGCGACAGCGTATGACAAGGACGGAAAGAAGTACATCGATTTCACGGCCGGGATCGGAGTGAACTCGCTCGGTTTCTCAGACCCGGGCTGGATAGAGGCGGTAACGGACCAGCTGAAGAAGTTCCAGCATTGCTCGAACGTGTTCTATTCGGAGCCCGGCGTCGTGCTGGCTGAGAAGCTCGTGAAGATCACGGGCCTCGAGAAGATTTTCTATAACAATACCGGCGGCGAGGCGAACGAGACGGCGATCAAGATCGCGAGGAAATACGGGAATACCGTGGCGGGTCACAGAAAGAACGCCGTCATATCCCTCGTGAATTCGTTCCACGGGCGCACGCTCGCGGCGATCACGGCGACTGGGCAGGAGAGGTTCCATTCGGAGGACTTCGGGCCGTATGCGCCGGGATTCGCCTACGCTGAAGCCAATAATATCGACAGCATGAAAAAGGCGGTCGAGGAGAACGATCCGTGCGCGATCATGCTGGAGATAGTGCAGGGCGAAGGCGGCCTTACCGCACTTGATTATGATTTCGTGCAGGGTGTGCAGAAACTGTGCGACGAGAAGGATATCATCCTCATTATCGATGAAGTGCAGTCAGGCGCGGGCAGGACCGGGACGTTCTTCGCGTACCAGCAGTACGATATCCATCCGGATATCGTCACGTTCGCGAAGGGGGTCGGCGGCGGCCTTCCGATCAGCGGGTCCATATGCGGGAAGAAGACCTGCGACCTCCTGAAGCCGGGAGAGCAGGGAAGTACGTTCGCGATGAACCCGGCCATATGCGCGGGGGCGAATTACGTCGTGGACCACATCACGGACGAACTCATGGAAGAAGTAAAAAAGAAGGCGGCGTATATCAGGGAGGAACTCGAAAAACTCGACGAAGTGGAAGCTACTACAGGCCTCGGACTGATGATCGGTGTGAAGTTCAAGACCAGGAACGCGGATGAAGTGGCGGCTGAACTCATCGAGAACGGTCTGCTTTCGCTGACCGCGGCCGATAAAGTCAGGCTGCTCCCGCCTCTTACAATAACTGTTCCCGAACTTCAGGAAGGCGTTGAGATCCTGAAAAAGGTGCTCGGATAGACGGACTGTTTTCGGACGGGACTCCGTGATATCTTCGGGCGGACCGGTTTTCGCGGAAAAAAGTTTCGCGGGACGCATACATGGTATAATAGGGATAGCGGCAGTGCCTGCGCGGGCGAATCGGGCCCGTGCAGATCGCCGTATCAAAAGGAGGTAAGGAAATGAAGGCAAAATTCTACAAGTGTGATGTATGCGGAAACGTAGTGATGATAACATCGAACGGAGGCGGCCCGCTCTCATGCTGCGGACAGCCGATGAGAGAACTCACGGCGAATACTGAAGATGCGGCGGTCGAAAAGCATGTTCCGGCTGTAACAGTGGACGGCAGCAGTGTGAAAGTCCAGGTCGGAGAGACGGCCCACCCGATGGAGGAAAAACATTACATCGAATGGATCTATGTTGAAGGAGAAGGCTGCGGACAGATAGCGTACCTTAAGCCGGGCGAAGAGCCGAAGGCGGAGTTCACCGTAAAGTGCTGCAAGCCGGCTGCGGTCTACGCGTACTGCAATCTCCACGGCCTGTGGAAGAAGGACCTGTAGAAATCAGGACCTGCTGACGCAGCGGAACAGGATAATTTGAAAATGAACGAAGCAGTCCCGGGATCCGGGTCTGCTTCGATATTTTTTGTACTGTGGGGCGGGAACAGATCCGATCCGGGGCCGGGGCCGGGCAGATCCCGGACTTCGGACCGGCCGAGGCCTTGATATTGTGTCCGGAGGCGTCGTCCTAATGCTGAAAAACGGAGAATGCTGAAAATTTTGCGGGCACTGCCTAAAAATATCGGCCGGTGCACGTAATTTTTTCAACGTTTGCAGGGTGCAGGATGCCCGAATCAGGTTGGATGCAAGGGCAGAATCGCTTTAACCGTTGAAAAAATTGTGGCGGGTGCGGCGTTTTTTTGAACGGTGCACGCAAAAATTCGGACACGGACCCGAACCGGACCCCGTCTTCGCGTCCGGACCGGTCCGTTAACCGGTTCCCTGTTTTATTGCAGCAGCCTCAGCCCTATGATCCCGCCTCCGATCATGGCGATGCACGCGGCCTGCGCCGCTCCGAGCGGTTCGTGGAAAACGAAATAACCGAACAGTGTAGTCCCGATTATGCCGATGCCCGTCCACAGAGCGTAGACAGTGCCGAGCGGGATGCCGCGCATTGCAAGTGAAAGAAATACCGCGCTCACGATATACCCGACGGCTGTGATGATGCTAGGAACGAGCTGCGTGAACCCGTCCGAATATTTCATCGCGACGGCCCATGTGATCTCGAATGTTCCCGCGAGAATCAGATATACCCATTTCATTTCATTTTCCTCCTGAAAAAGAAAAAGCATCAGCCGCCTGCATCTTCTAAGGCCTAACGATACAGGTTCCAATACTTGTCTAAGCGGATCTGCCCGGCGGCAGATCATATTCAGCTGTCAGTGAAAAAAGGCGGGGCAAAACAGGCCGGCCTGAGGTCGGTATCTGCATCTCTGCCTCAGTCTTTTTAATAAGTATATCGAACTCAGAGCAGGGGGTCAAGATTTGCGGTTTTCCTTGACACAGGGGAGGACGTTTGGTATAGTAATCGAGTGATAAAGAAGAAGTCATCCGCTTCTCACCTGCCGGCGAAAGCTTGTACGGTAAATAATGGACATAACGCCGTTACGGTGATTATTAAAGCGGAAAGGACTCTTTTCCGCTTTATTTTTAATTTGCAGGCAGGGAGGTGCAGACAATTAGTAAGGGAACTACATACATTAACGATGATATCCGCGCGAAGGAAGTAAGAGTGATCAGCGGAGACGGGAAACAGCTCGGCATCATGAGCAAATCGGAAGCGCTCAGCATTGCTGACGAACAGAATCTCGATCTCGTGTGCGTTTCACCGAATGCAAATCCGCCGGTCTGCAAGATCCTCGATTACGGAAAATATCGTTATGAGCTTCAGAAAAAGGAAAAAGAAGCGAAGAAAAAGCAGCATACGACTGAAGTGAAGGAAATCAGGCTGTCGGTATTCATCGGCGAGCATGATGTGCAGACGAAGGCGAAGACTGCGACGAAGTTCCTGCAGAACGGAGATAAGGTGAAGGTCAGTCTTCGGTTCAGGGGCAGAGAGAGAGATTATAAAGATAAAGGCTTCGATGTCATGAACAATTTCGCCGAACAGGTGAGCGAATTCGCGGACGTGGAGAAAAAGCCCAAGTTCGAGGGCAGAAGTCTTGTGATGTTCCTTGTACCGAAAACCGATAAGAAAAAGAAGAAGAAAAAATAGAGACATTGAGAGTTAATACAGACAGGAGGAAAGAAAATGGCCGGAAAGAAAATGAAGTCTCACAGAGGCGCATGCAAAAGATTCAGAGTAACGGGCTCGGGGAAGCTCAAGAGGAACAAGGCATATAAGAGTCATATCCTTACAAAGAAAAGCCAGAAGAGGAAGAGGGGACTGAGGCAGTCCACGACGCTTACTTCGGCAGATCAGAAGAGAATCAAGAATTCGATGGGACTTTAATGTGAGGAGGTAGACAGAAATGGCAAGAGTTAAGAAAGGCGTCAACGCGCATAAGAGACATAAAAAGGTGCTGAAGCAGGCCAAGGGATTCTACGGAGCAAAGAGCAGAGTATTCAGAGCGGCGAATCCGGCGGTCATGAGATCTCTCAGGAGCGCCCAGATGGGAAGAAAGCTCAAGAAGAGACAGTACAGGCAGATGTGGATCGCGAGAATCAATGCCGGAGCAAGGATGAACGGCATCTCTTACAGCAGACTGATGGACGGCCTCAAGAAGAGCGGCATCGACATCAACAGAAAGATGCTCGCAGAAATGGCTATAAACGACGAGGCCGCGTTCGCGAAACTGTGCGAAACGGCTAAGAGCGCTGTAAAATAATACAAGTAATTGAAGGACCTCTCCGCCCGGACGGCGGAGGGGTCTGTTGACAAAGGAGCGTGCTAACTATGAAAATTGTTTGCCTGGAACCGCTGGCGGTTGAAGAAAAAGTGATTCAGGACTATATGGCCGATATCAAGGCCGATGGACATGAATTTGTCTATTACACAGAAAAAGACGCGGATGTCGCGGCGATAATCGAACGCGGAAAGGACGCGGATATTATCATCGACGACAACACCCCGCTCCCGGCGGAAGCCATTAACGGATTCGAAAATGCGAAATATATAGCTGTAGCGTTCACGGGCGTAGACCACGTCGACCTCGACGCGTGCCGCGCGAAGGGCATAAAAGTCAGCAATGCCGCGGGATATTCGACGAACGGCGTTGCAGAGCTCGTGTTCGGACTGATCATTAGTCTGTACAGAAACATCATCCCGTGCGACGAGCGCGCGAGGACGGGCGGCACGAAGGAAGGACTCGTCGGCCCCGAGATCAAGGGCAAGACGCTCGGCGTCATCGGCACCGGAGCCATCGGATCGCGCGTCATCGAGATCGCGAAAGTATTCGGATGCGACATCCTGGCGTACAGCAGGACGGAAAAGCAGGCGCTGAAGGACGCCGGCGTGAAATATGTATCGCTTGAAGAACTTATGAGCAGTTCCGATATCGTAACGGTACACGTTCCGAACAATGCCGAGACGAAGGGACTTATCAGCGCGGATCTCATTTCGAAGATGAAGAAGTCGGCCATCTTCATCAACTGCGCGAGAGGTCCGATAGTAGACAACAAGGCGCTCGCGGACGCCCTGAACGAAGGAGCGATAGCGGGGGCCGGCATTGATGTATTCGACATGGAACCGCCGCTGCCTGCGGATTATCCTCTTGTCAGTGCGAAAAACACTGTGCTCACGCCGCATGTCGCGTTCGCCACGAATGAGGCGATGATCATAAGAGCCGAGATCACGGCGGACAACGTGAGACATTACCTGGCGGGAGATCAGATAAACACTATTCTTTAACGGAAAGGAACAGTCATCATGCATAAGAAAATCGCGGCCGTACTCGCCGTATGCATTGCTGTATGCTTTACGCTCACGGGATGCGGGTACGAGCCGTACGCTGATTATGATCTGTCGGATTATCTGAAAGCCGGGACTTACGACGGGCTCACTGTCAAGCCGTACAGCACGACTGTGACCGACAGCGAAGTTAACGAGGAGATCCAGAGCAGGCTGGAGGACGCGGCTGAAGAAAAACAGGTGAAGACCGGCACGGTAAAAAAAGGCGACAAGATAAATATAGACTATACCGGCAGAATAAACGGCAAAGAATTCGACGGGGGAAGCGCGACGGATGTGGACATCACGCTCGGCTCTTCCGGATATATAGACGGTTTCGATGAAGGACTGTACGGGAAGAAAGTCGGGAGCACCACGGATCTTGATCTTACGTTCCCGGATGATTACCAGAGCTCGAAACTCGCCGGGAAAGCTGTCGTATTCACGGTAACGATAAACTATAAGACAGTGTCTGTCGTACCGGAACTGGACGCGGCGTTCGTGAAGGAACATTCTGACGAGACTACTGTCGCGGGCTATAAGGCATATGTGAAGAAGGAACTTGTAAAGCAGAAGAAGGAAGACGGCATACAGGATCAGAAGGATCAGCTGTGGACGAAGGCTCAGGCCGCGTTCACACTGAAGAAGGACAAGGACGGAAACTACAAGTACCCCGAAAAAGAGGTGGAGAGAGTCGAGTCCTACATCACGCAGAAATATGAGAATTACGCCGATCAGTACAATATGACGTTCAACAAGTTCCTCGACAGCAAGCTGGGCATGACTGAGAAAGAGTTCAAGAAGAATGTGAAGACTGTAGCTCAGAGTCAGGTCAGGCAGGAAATGATCTGCTACTATATAGCTCAGAAGGAAAACATTACGGTCAGCAATAAGGAATACAAAGAGTACATCAGCAATGCACTGGACAAGCTCGGATATACCGAGAAGACATTCAAGCAGACGTACGGCTCTTCATACGAGGAATACAACGGCGAAGACAACATATGGTACGCCTGCTATCTCGATAAAGTAGAGGACTATCTGCTTGACAATGCGAAGGTAGTAAGTAATTAAAGTATGAAAGTGCGTTCGCGGCACTGCCGCGGGCGCACTTATTTGCTGTGCCGCCTTGTTACATGCCACAATATGTAGTAAAATAATAAAGTTATTTTGGTTTTACTAGTGTCAGCGGGCATGCCCCGCGCGGGAGGTGTGCAATGCGTTGCCCATTTTGTGAAAATGACGATACGAAGGTCATAGATTCCAGGCATACGGAAGACGGATACGCCATAAGGCGCAGGCGCGAATGCATGAGCTGCGGCAAGCGTTTCACGACTTATGAAAAGGTCGAGGAGCAGCTGCTCGTCGTGATAAAGAAGGACGGGAGCAGGCAGGCGTTCGACAGGAACAAGATCGTGTCCGGCATAGTGAAGGCGTGCGAAAAGCGCCCGGTCGCGTACGCGGATATGGAGCGTATCGCGGACGAGATAGAACGCGGTCTGAACAACATGATGGAAAAAGAGGTCACGAGCACGTTCATAGGCGAACTCGTCATGGACAAGCTGAAAGACCTCGACGAAGTCGCGTACGTCAGGTTCGCCTCTGTCTACCGGCAGTTCACCGATGTGAGCACGTTCATTTCGGAGATAGAGAAGATGCTCGGGACGAAGGGCAGGAAAGGCTCTGCCGCGAAGTCCGAAGAAAAGCCGGATGATGACAAGAAGGAAGAAGCATGATAAGGATCGCGATAGACGGCCCGGGAGGCGCGGGCAAATCCACGATAGCGAAGGCCGTCGCCTCGAGGCTCGGCATTGACTATATCGATACCGGGGCGATGTACAGGGCGGTCGGATACAAGATGAAGACGCTCGGGATCAGGCCGGATGATACTGCCGCCGTGGCATCAATGCTGGAAAGCACTGATATCGATTTTTCGCGCGGCGATACGCTGCTGGACGGGAAGAACGTGAACGCCGAGATAAGGCGGCCGGAGATATCGGCGGCGGCGTCTGAGTGCTCCGCGCTGCCCGAGGTGAGAAAAAAGCTCGTCGCGCTGCAGCGCGAGATGGGCAGCAGGAAGAGCGTTGTCATGGACGGCCGCGATATAGGGACGAATGTGCTGACAGACGCGGAGTTCAAGTTCTACCTCACGGCGTCGCCCGAAGAGCGCGCGAGAAGGAGATATGATGAACTCATGTCGAAGGGCATTGATGCGAAATATGAAGACGTCCTGCGCGATATCGAAGAGAGAGACAGAAACGATATGAACAGGGACATCGATCCGCTCAGAAAGGCGGAGGATGCCGACGAGATAGACAGCACGGATATGTCGATAGATGATGTGACCGATTACATCATTTCTAAGATAGACAGAAAACAGACAGAGGAGAGATATTGAGAGTATGGCAACTATAAGACCGTTCAGGGCGGTCAGACCTTCACGCGGCCTCGCGGAGCGGATCGCGGCGCCGGCGTACGATGTCGTGCGCGACGAGGACCTGAGACAGATAACTGACGCGAATCCGTACAGTTTCCTTCATATCACGAGGTCAGAGGCGGATTTCGCGGAGGGTTCGGACCCGTACTGCACCGAAGTGTATAGAAAGTCGGAGGAAAACGCGGAGTCGTTCATTGAAAGGGGATATATGTCCGAGGATGACCGGGACATGTACTATATCTACAGGATGACGATGAACGGGAAAAGCACGACCGGCATCGCGGCTACCGCTTCCATAGACGAATATGCCGGCGGGACGATAAAGAAGCACGAAGTTATCTTAAGGGAGAAGCTCACGGACAGGATAAATCATTTCTATGAGTGCGGCTTTGACACGGAACCGGTGCTGCTGACATACAGGAGCGACGGCACGATAGAGGAGCTTGCCGGGGAATACGCGGGCGGGAATGAGCCCGAGTATTCGTTCGAGAGCGGCGGCGTGTTCCACGAGCTGTGGCCGGTCAGGGACGGGAGTCTGGTAAGGAAGATGACGGAGTATTTCCGTACGGTGCCCTGCCTGTATATTGCCGACGGTCATCACCGCTCGGCATCGGCGTATGAAGTCGGGGAACGGAAGAGGAAGGAGAATCCGGGATATTCGGGAGATGAGAATTTCAATTTCTTCATGGTCACGGTGTTCCCGGGAAATGAACTTACTATAATGCCGTATAACCGCGCGGTGAAGGACCTTGCGGGCCTGGCTCCGGATGAATTCCTGGAGAAGGTGCGGGAAGCCGGCTTCACGGTCGAAAAGGCGGGCGGCCCGTTCGATCCCGGGGAAAAGTATGAGATCGGGATGGGCGTACGCGGTTCATGGTACAGGCTCAGGGCCGGAGAGAGTCTGAGGAGCGATGATATCGTGAAGAATCTCGACGTGTCGATACTCCAGGATAGTCTGCTGTCTCCCGTACTCGGGATCGGGGATCCCGCTGATGATGACAGGATAGATTTCTTCGGAGGAGGCATTGATGCGGCATCGCTCGCCGAAAAGGCCGACGGGAGTTTTGACATCGTATTCACGATGTATCCTGTCGGGATAGAGGAAATAATGGGCGTCGCGGATATCGGCGGAATAATGCCGCCGAAGTCCACGTGGGTCGTCCCGAAACCGCTGAGCGGGCTGTTCATGTACAGACTGTAAAATAGTGAAGGCAGAAATGCGCCGTCATTGAACGGCGTATGAAATGATGATATAATATCTTCGACTTTTTTCTGAGAATATTGTTCCGGACCGCCTTGAGGCTCAGGCCGAAAGGAGAGGAATATGAAAATCAGGGAAATGGCAGATACGGAAAAGCCGAGAGAGAAAATGATGAGAAGCGGACGTGAGACGCTGTCGAACGCTGAGCTTCTTGCCATTCTTATCAGGACCGGTACGGACGGGAAATCAGCTGTCGACGTTGCGGGAGAGGTGCTTGCGATGGACAGGAGAGGTCTTGTATATCTCGCGGAATGCACGGCATCCGAACTCGCCGGGATAAGGGGGATCGGAAGCGCGAAGGCATGCCAGATAATGGCCGCTGTCGAGCTGGGGCAGCGTATAGCGACTTCGCCCAGACCGCCCGCAGAGAGGGCGTCCGGGGTGCTGGAGATCGTGGACATATATATGGAGCGGATGCGATATTACAAGAAAGAGTTCTTCAATGCACTGCTCCTGAATGCGAAGAATGAGATCATTTCGGAAGAGAACATTTCCGTCGGCGATCTCTCGTCAAGCCAGGTGCATCCCCGTGAGGCATTTAACCCGGCTATAAGAAAAAGCGCGGCGTCTGTCGTGTTCGTGCATAATCATCCCAGCGGGGATCCGACCCCGAGCAGGGAAGACATAGGCGTGACGATGAGACTGATGGAAGCAGGCGACATACTCGGGATAAGAGTACTGGATCATATAATAATCGGTGACGGTACTTACGTGAGTTTCAAACAGGAAAACATTTTATAACGGAGGGAACGGAAAGTGGCTAAGGCAGGAAAAGATATGGGTATCGACCTCGGAACGGCGAACACTCTTATCTACACAAAAGATGACGGTATTGTTCTGAATGAGGCGTCGGTCATAGCGTATGATAAAAGAAATCAGGCTATCATCGCGACAGGATCGAAGGCCAAGGACATGATCGGGAAGGCTCCCGAAAACATAGAGGTCGTAAGACCGCTCCAGGAAGGCGTCATATCCGACTTCGACATGACGGCCGAGATGCTGCAGAGATTCATCAGGACAGCTCTTAACGACAGAAAGCCGACCGGCATGAGTGTCGTGGTCGGAGTACCGAGCGGTGTAACTGAAGTAGAGAAGAGGGCCGTTGAAGAAGTCGTCCGCCAGATGGGCGCGAGAGAGGTATTCATTATCGACGAGCCTACGGCTGCCGCCATTGGAGCCGGAATGGACGTCGAAGGATCGGAAGCCTGCATGATAGCCGACCTCGGCGGCGGAACGGTCGACATAGCCATCCTGGCGCTCGGCGGCATTGTCGTGAGCACATCGCTGAGATACGCGGGAGATCAGTTCGACGAAGCCATTATCCAGTATGTAAGAAAGAAAAAGGGCGTACTGATCGGAAACAAGACTGCCGAAATGCTGAAGAAGGAAGTCGGCTGCGCACTTGTTGAAAACGACAGTTCAGGCAAGGAAATAATAGAATCAGTGGATGCCAGAGGGCGCGACCTCATCTCGGGACTTCCGCGCACTCTGAAAGTGACGAACAGAGATATGGAAGCGGCGCTCCATGAATCCATGGAGACGATCATCGACGCTATCAAGGGCACGGTGGAAAAGGCTCCGCCGGAAGTCGCCGCCGATATAGCGGATAAAGGCATGATGCTTTCCGGAGGCGGAGCAAAGCTGCATAATCTCGACAAGCTCATTGAACTCAGGACAGGCCTCAGCGTGAAGATAGCGGAGCAGCCGTATGAAGCTGTTGCGATCGGAGCCGGGAAGAGCCTGGAAAACATCGATAAGCTCAGGCTCTACGCTGATGACAAGAAAAGATAGGATTCGTGATTTAGCTTATGAAATGGATCAGAGAACATAAAATATTCTCAGTCATAGCGGCTATCATCATAGTCCAGATCCTCATTATCGCGGGGTCGTTCGCGACTGCGGGTGGCTCAGGCGCGTTCGGGCGCGGTCTGCAGACAGCGGCTTCCGCTGTGGCCAAGCCGTTCGAGGCGCTCACGAGCGGGATCGGAAATACTGTTTCCGGCATAATAAATTTCAGAGACACGCAGAAAGAAAACATCGCGCTGAAAGAGGAAAACGCGAAACTCAGGCAGGAAAACCAGGACCTGAAGCTTAAGAAGTCGGAACTCAACGAACTGAAAAAGCTCGCGAAAGCATTCGATTATGATGCGTTCAGCGGGACAGGCACCGCTGTAGCCGGAAAAATAACTGAAATAGATTACTCGAACCCGTACATCGTTTTCACGATCAATGCAGGTAAAGACAAAGGTATAAAAAAGAATGATATTGTGGTGGACGGCAGCGGACTCGTCGGATATGTACAGGAGACCGGGCACGGATGGTCGAAGGTAAAATCGATATTGTCTTCATCGAACAATATCAGCTTCAAGATACTCCGGGATACCGATGTAACGGGAGTACTGCACGGAAACGGGGAAAACGCTCTTGAAGGATATCTGATGGAGAACTCCGACCGTGTCATTAAAGGGGACACACTTGTTACGACAGGGATCGGGAGATATCCGGAAGGTATAAAGATAGGGACGGTGACCAGGGTCTCGTTCGATGATGATCACCAGCTGAAGACGATAAAGGTGGAACCGACCGTGAAGTTCGGCGGCCTTACAAGAGTGGCGGTGTTCAAATGACCAGGCTGCGGGCGACAGTGATGTATCTCCTGGCATGGATCTTTCAGATGACACTGGCCGGTATTATCAGCATTAACAATGTGGGGCCGAATCTGATTCTGTGCCTCACAGTTGTCGTTGTATTTGTTTTTGACGACGGATGGAAAATCGCACCGTTTGCTCTGATCGCCGCATTGCTGCTCGATATATGCACGGGGGATTACATCGGCGTGGCTTCGCTGTCGCTGACATTCACGATGATGCTCGCGTATTTCGCGAGAAGGAACCTGAACACGCAGGAATTCCTTCCGATGGCCGTGACGGGCGCATGCTGCACACTGCTGTATAATGTAGTGTACTGGCTGATCATGAAAATCGCGGGAGATCCGATGACGCTTCTGTTCGTGCTGAAATATCAGGTATTTTATATCATTTACAATGTCATCATCATATATTTCCTGTTCAGATACTATGACGGTATCAGGATAAAGCGTGAACTTGAAGAAGACGAAGTTGATATATGACGGAAAAAGATAATAACAGAAAAGATGAAAAAAAGAAGCGGAAAAAGCGCTTTTCTTTCAGAAAGAGCGACAGCACCGGGAAGAAAAAGGCAGGTCCCGGAAGTGTTCGCGTACAGAAAATCAAACGTCGTTTCCGTGATGTAATATATGACAGCATCCCCGCGAGGAAGTTCAGAGAGAACAAATTCATCGTGTGGCTCAATTCGGATACTGTGAAAAACAGGCTGAGACACAGCAGGCTGAGTTCATCGAGACATACGCAGGTAGTAGCGCTGCTCGCAGTGCTCGCCGTTGTTCTGGTCGCGAGGCTTTTCGTGCTCACGGTGGTTCAGCATAACAGGTGGGAAGCGAATTCCGAGTCCACGTCGACCAGGACTATATATACTACCGCATCGCGCGGGAACATTTATGACAGATACGGAAGACTGCTTGCGGGAAACAAGCAGAATTTCAGTATCAGGATGAGCGTCAACGGACAGACGAGCAGGCAGCTGAACAAGTCGATCACCCGTCTGATAAAAGTCCTCGAGAAGAACGGCGATGATTATGTGGACGAATTCCCGATCAAGATCAAAAACGGAAAATATTATTATACATACGATCAGGAGATAAACAGCTGGCTGAAGAAGAATGATCTTCCCGAGGGTACGTCTGCCGAGAAGGCATTCAACGCTCTGCGCGAGAAACTCGGAATAGACAAATCATTATCGAATTATGAAGCGCAGACGGAGATGCAGCAGACATACTCGACGTATCCTCCTATAGATATCACTACGATGCAGTATACATACACGCAGGATAAGGAAGATTTCCTGACAGGGTATGAACTGGATACCGGTATTTCAGCGAAAAAGGCGTTCAGGAAAATAAAAAAGAAGATGGATATAGACGAATCAATGTCTGACACATCGGCCAGAGAGATCATGTGCGTTCGCGACAAGATACACAGCCTCGGGTATAACCAGTATCTTCCTGCTCTTGTTGCCGAGAACGTTTCGAACAATACCGTCATGACTATTGAAGAAGGCGGAAACGGGATAAAGGGCGCCGAGGTAGTATCGGAAACGACACGGTATTATCCGAACGGATCGCTCGCGTCTCATGTCCTCGGATATATGGGCCAGATCAGTGAATCGGAAGCGGCGCAGAAAGCCGATCAGGGGTACGAGGCAGATTCAATGATCGGAGAAGCCGGCATTGAAGAAAAGTACGAGTCCGTACTGCGGGGGACTAACGGAAAGAAGGTTGTCCAGGTAAACGCTTCCGGTGAAGTGACGAGCACGCTTTCAGAGACAAGCCCGAAAAAGGGGAAGGACGTGACGCTCACGCTGGATGCCAAACTGCAGAAGGAAGCGGAATGGGCACTTGAAAACGGGATCGCCGCCGCGCAGACCGGCGGGACGCTGAACAGCAAGTACGGCGCGGCGTCAACGGCCGAAGCCGCACCGAATGCGGAGACCGGAGCCGCGGTCTGCCTCGATGTGAAGACCGGCGACGTTCTTGCGATGGCAAGTTATCCGGACTACGACCCGAATGATTTCGCGACGGGGATCAGTACGGCGAAATGGGAGGCTCTCCAGAGCACGAACCCGAGAGATTCGCTTGCGGCGGCGCCTCTTTACAACCTCGCGACGATGTGCGCTGTGCAGCCCGGATCAACATTCAAGATGGTAACAGCTTCGGCCGCACTCGAATGCGGGCTGAATCCGTATACGACGCTGTACGATAACGGGCACATAGTCCTCGGAGGAAAATCGTTCGGCTGCGTCATCTGGAATATGTACAAGCAGAATCACGGATATCTGAATATGTTCAGAGCGATCGAAGTATCCTGCAACTATTATTTCTATGATATAGCTACGGGCAAGGACTGGTATACCGGTACGAAGCTGAATTACGATAAGAAGATCACTGTCGATACGATCACGAAGTATGCGAGTGAATACGGTCTCGGAAAATCCACGGGAATAGAACTCGATGAAACGGTGGTATCCGTGCCGAGCAAGAAGAAAAAGATCTCGTCACTGAAAAATACGCTTTCGAATACGCTCAACGCGGCTGCCGAGACGTATTTCAAGGAAAGCACGTATTCGGACAGCACTAAACTGAAGACAAGCATTGATGCGATATGCAACCTTATTACGGAAAATCCGAAATACGACGAGCTGGTAAACAGCGGTTCACTTGAGAAGCTCGGCGTCAAGAAGAGCAAGGTGGACGACATAGCTGATATGGTAGTGTTCACGTATGCGTCACAGGCGAAGTGGACGACAGGCGACTCGTTCAATATATGTATAGGACAGGGCGATAACTCATACACGCCGCTGCAGATATGCAACTACGTGGCGACGATCGGCAACAGCGGGAAGCATAATTCCGTGAGCATCGTGAAATCCGTCGAGAACAAGGGCACGACGAAGAAGTCGGCGAGCACTAAAGTCGATGTATCCCAGGAGAATCTGGATTACATCATGCAGGCGATGAAGCTTGACGGGAACGGAGACGAAAGTACTGTGTCGGATACGTTCAGCGACCTTGACTTCGAAGTGGCATGCAAGACCGGAACGGCGCAGAAGGAAGGGTATATAAACCCTGAATCCGAAGTCGACTATATAAAGTCGCATCTGTCAAGTTTCGACAGTTCACTTTCATGGACCGATGTCGAAAAAGAAGCGAAGCGTCTGATGAAGAAGTATCCGGATACGTTCTCCAGCGAGGACACTGCGATAAGGCGCGCGGTCATAAATCTGTCGGATAAGAATCTCACCTCTGACGATCTGGACGCCTACAAGGATACATATGATCCGTTCGCATGGATCGTATGCCTTGCGCCGGCGGATGATCCGGAGATCGCGGTCTGCGTGATGATACCTCAGGGAATGACGGCGGCGAACGCGGCGCCTATAGCGAAACATATAATGGCGGCTTATTTCGACTTGCAGACGCAGTATAAGACTTATACAATAAACAGCGGGGTCAACTGATATGGGAAGAGCGATAGTTATCACATCCGGAAAAGGAGGAACCGGAAAGAGCATGTTCACGGTGAACATGGGTGCTGAACTTGCGATGCGCGGATCCGGCGTCGTCCTTGTCGATATGGATAACGGTCTTCGAAATCTGGACCTTTATCTGGGCCTTGAGAATAAAGTCGTGTACAATGCGGTGGATGTCATTTCGGGGATGTGCCGCATAAAGCAGGCCCTCGTCCGCGACAAGCGATTCAAATCCATGTATCTGATGGCGGCTTCGCCCGCTCTCGACGAACGGGACATCACTCCGCTCCACATGGTAGTGCTCGTGGAGAAGCTGAAGAAGATGTTCGATTACGTAATCATCGATTCGCCGGCGGGCATCGGGGATCCTCTTATCATGGCGGCCGCTGGCGCCGATCAGGCGGTGATAGTAGCCGAAGGCGAACCGGCGTCACTCAGAGACGCGGATTCCGTGGACAGGCTTCTGAAGGAACTCGGCATTGAGAACAGATCATGCGTCATCAACAAGGTCGACGCCGATCTGATGTCCATGGGTGTGGTGCCTTCGCTCAGCGATATCGCGAGGCAGCTTCGGCTCAAGATAAACGGATTCATACAGTATGACAATAATATATTTATTGCCACGAATCAGGGCGTGCCGATCGTTCTCAAGCGCGGCACGTATATCGAGAAGAATTTCAGAAAAATCACAGACCGGATCGTTAATGACGGCGAGACCGGTACCGAAACTTGATTTTTATTTTATACAGCAATGCGGGCGGCCGACAGCTGCCGGACTTTTCCGAAACTCGGAGAATCCGGGCATGCGGCTGCCCGTTATTGCTTTATACTGCTTTTTAAAATGTGATATCCTTGTTTTTGACTGCGACGTTCAGCACCAGTCCGAGCGCGAGCATGCAGCACAGCACGGACGATCCTCCGTAACTGATGAACGGGAGCGTGATGCCCGTGGCCGGCATGATGCCCATTGTCATCGCGATATTTTCAAAGATCTGGAATGTGAACATCGCTATGACGCCGATGACTATCAATGCGCCGTAATCGTCTATGGTCCTGACAGCGACCTTCGCCATGCCGTAGATGAAATACGCGTACGCCGCGATGAGGATGAAGCCGCCGAGGAATCCGAGCTCCTCGCACAGAACGGCGAATACATAGTCGGAATTACTGACCGGAAGGAAGTCCAGCGCTTTCTGTGTTCCCTGGAACAGGCCCTTGCCGAAGAATCCGCCGGATCCGATCGCGACTTTAGACTGCCATACCTGGTAGTTTCCCTGAAGGGAAAGGTTATTCGGATGGAGGAACGCCGTGATACGTTCCTGCTGGTAATCCGCGAGGAAGTTGTACGCTACCGGTATGAGCAGCACGACAAGAGCGACGAGCTGACCGAACAGCTTGTAGCTTATCCCCGCGTAGAACAGCATGACAACGTAGATCACCATGAATACGAGCGCGGAACCGAGGTCCTCCTTAAGGATAATGAGGATGAACGGGGCGGCGTATATCATGGATTTCAGCACACCGCCGAATGTCCGCAGCTGTATCTTGTGGCGTCTGAAATAGTCCGCCATGAGCAGGATGAACGTGATCTTCACCAGCTCCGACGGCTGGAACGTAGTCACTCCGAGGTTTATCCATGAACGCGCGCCGTTTATTTCGACGCCGAACCCCGGAATGTAAACGAGCAGCAGGAATATTATGGAACCGACATACAGTTTCACGCGTATATCCTGGAACGTTTCATAATCTATGTTAGCCATGAAAAGAACAAGAACAAATCCAAGGACGTAGGCAACGCCCTGGATCACGACTGTTTTCGAAATAACTATCCCGTTATCGTAAGATGTGCTCAGCATCATCAGCATGCTGATGACGAAAAAAACGAGCGGCATCAGATAAAGAGACTTCTCCGTCCCCTCAAACAGATTCTTCAAATACTTCATGCTTTGCCTTTCGTTGTCTTGACACGCGGTCAACGTAACTATTATAATATTCAAGTATGGTTTAATCAACTATAATTATCATATGTAATGTGATTCCAACTATATTCGTGTTATAAAAATTATTCATAAATTCTTCAGTCATTATCATGGAAAGGGGGGATTTATTCAATGCATATATCGATCGCAGTTACTGTGGTCATCGCCGTTGTCGCGCTGGTAATAGGCATTCTTGCCGGTTATATCTGCAGAAAAACGCTCGGCGAAAAGGCCATTGGAAGTGCTGAGCAGAAGGCAAGGAATCTTGTGCTCGATGCTGAAAATAAATCTGAAACCATAAAGAAAGAAATAGAACTTAAAGCTAAGGAAGACGCCCTCAAAATAAAGAATGAGGCCGAGGAGGAACTTAACCAGAGAAGGAACGAACTTTCGAGGAGTGAAGACAGACTCTCATCGAAAGAGGACAGCCTGAACAAAAGAATCGAGAATATAGAAAGAAAAGAACAAAGCATTGCATCTAAGGAAAAGAACATTAACAAGAAGCTGAACGATCTGGATGATCTCCATCAGAAGCAGGTCGCGAAGCTCGAGGAAGTCTCCGGAATGACGAGAGACGAAGCGAAGGACATCCTGCTCCAGAGCATCGAAAGCGATGTCAGGGCGGACGCTTCGCAGATGATCAGGGACATCGAAGGAAAGGCGAAGGACGAAGCGGACAAATACGCGAAAGAAGTGATCGTGGGGGCCATACAGAGATGTGCCGCGGACAATGTAGCCGAGAACACTGTCTCGGTCGTGAACCTGCCGAATGACGAGATGAAGGGCAGGATCATCGGAAGAGAAGGAAGGAATATAAGGGCAATAGAGAGCCTTACGGGAATAGAACTGATAATTGACGATACGCCGGAAGCAGTCATACTTTCGGGGTTCGATCCGGTGAGAAGAGAGGTCGCGAGGATCGCACTCGAAAAGCTCATCGTGGACGGCCGCATCCATCCGGCAAGGATAGAGGAAACTGTAAAGAAGGCCGAGAAGGAAGTAAATGCGAGCATAAAAGAAGCGGGCGAGACAGCTTCGTTCGACGTCGGGATACACAATCTGCATCCTGAACTTGTCAAACTGCTCGGACGTCTTAAATACAGGACATCGTACGGACAGAACGTGCTGCAGCACTCGAAGGAAGTCGCGTATCTCGCGGGGCTCATGGCCGGCGAACTCGGCCTGGACGTGAAGCTCGCGAAGCGCGCGGGGCTGCTCCATGATATAGGAAAGTCAGTGGACCATGACCATGAGGGGACGCACGTCGACCTCGGCATGGAAGTCCTCAGAAGATACAAAGAATCACAGGCTGTCATTGACGCTATGGCGTCGCATCACGGCGACTACGAACCGAAATCCATGGAAGCCGTGCTCATTGCAGCTGCGGACGCGCTGTCGGCGGCGAGGCCGGGCGCGAGACGCGAGACGCTCGAAGCGTACATCAAAAGGCTCGATCAGCTTGAGGAGATCGCGAACAGCATGGACGGCGTCGACAAGTCATACGCCATCCAGGCGGGCCGCGAGATCCGCGTAATGGTCAAACCGGACAAGGTCAAGGACGACGAAATGGCTTACCTGGCAAGGAAAATCTCAAAGAAGGTCGAGGAAGAACTCGATTATCCGGGCCAGATAAAAGTCAACATCATGCGGGAGACCAGAGCGGTGGACTACGCGAAATAGAAAAAGGCGAAAGGGCAGCGAGCTGCCCTTTTGATTTTGGAGGATAATATGTTTGTTTACCTTGATAACAGTTCGACCACGCGCCCTTACGACGAGGTCGCCGATCTGATGATGAGATATCTGCGGGATGATTTCGGGAATCCGAGCTCGCTGCACCATCTCGGAGTCACTGCCGAGAAGGGAGTGAAGAAGGCGAGGAATCAGGTCGCGGAAGCAATGCGCGTCAGACCTGAAGAAGTCATTTTCACATCCTGCGGCACGGAGGCGGACAATACGGCGATCCGCGGCGCGGCCGAGGCCGGGAAAAGGCGCGGGAACAGAATAATCACTACTAAGATAGAGCATCCCGCGGTGCTGGAAGCGTTCAGAGTACTTGAAGAACAGGGATTCGAGGCAGTTTATCTCGATGTCGACGAATACGGCTTCGCAGATCCGGAGCAGCTGAAAAGCGCCGTGAACGACAAGACTGTGCTCATATCTGTAATGCATGTGAACAACGAGCTTGGTACGATAGAACCTGTTGAAGAAATGAGCGCGCTCAAGGGCGGTGCGCTGTTCCACACGGATGCGGTCCAGAGTTTCGGAAAACTCGAAACGCCGCATCGCGGCATTGATATGATATCCGTCAGCGGCCATAAGATCCACGGCCCGAAGGGCATCGGCGCTCTGGCTGTCTTGAATGGAATAAACATAAAACCTTTTATTGTCGGCGGAGGCCAGGAAAGCCATATGAGATCCGGGACCGAAAACACGGCCGGCATCGCGGGGTTCGGACTTGCGGCGGAAATGACGTCTGAGAACAGGGAGAAGAATCTCGCTCATATGGACGAAGTGAGAGGGTATCTGCTGAAAGGGATCCTGGACCAGATCCCGGACGTGAAGGTGAACAGCCCGTCGGAGAATTACTGCGCGAGCGTGCTGAACGTTTCGTTCCTCGGTACAAGAGGCGAGGTCATCCTTCATACGCTCGAGCAGTCGGACATCTATGTGTCGACAGGTTCGGCGTGCTCGTCGAACAAGAAGACCCGCGGGAGCCATGTGCTTCAGGCGGCGGGGCTGACGGACGAGGAGATAGAAGGCGCCGTCAGGTTCAGTTTCAGCGAGCGTAATACGACAGAAGAGATGGATTATGTACTGGACAGGCTGAAAGATGCCGTGTCGCGGTTCAGGAAACTCGGGAGTTTCAGATAGATGAACGAAAGAAACATATTTATCGTGCGGGCCGGCGAGGCGGCGCTCAAGGGAGAGAACAAGCCGTATTTCGAGCGCATGCTCGCGGAGCGAATAAAGAAGCTGACAAAGCATTACGACAATGTGACCGTCGAAAGACGCGGCGGTCTCACTTTCGTATACGCTGACAAAAAATACACGAAAGAAGAGATCATCAGGCGCATCTCTATGGCGTTCGGCGTGCAGAGCATCAGTCCCGCGGTGGAAGTCCCGTCGGATCTGGAAGCTATCGGCAGGGCCGCTGTCGAATATATGAACGGGATCATTGAAGAGCGCGGCGTGAAGACGTTCAAAGTCAAGGCGAAGCGCGCCGATAAATCGTTCCCGGTGCAGTCGCCGGAGATAGCGAGAAGGGTCGGAGCGTCTGTCCTCAAGGGCTGCAAAGTCCTGAAGGTGGATGTACATGACCCCGACGTATATCTTTATGTCGATGTCAGAAAGGATAAGACATATATCTATCAGGATAAGATAAAGGGCTGGGGCGGCCTCCCGCTCGGAACGAACGGGAAGGGGCTCGTGCTCCTGTCGGGCGGAATAGACAGCCCGGTCGCGGCGTTCATGATGGCGCGGCGCGGGATGGCGATAGAAGCGGTACATTTCCATTCGTATCCCTACACGAGCGAGCGCGCGCGTGAAAAAGTGGAGGACATCGCGAGCCAGATCGCGGTGTACTGCAGCAGGTTCAAGCTCCATGTCGTGAATCTGCTCCCGATACAGGAGCAGATCGTGCAGAACTGCCCCGAGGAAGAGACGACGATCCACGTCAGGATGTTCATGATGAGGGTCGCCGAAAAGATCGCGAAGAAATACGGGTGCGAAGTGCTGATAACGGGCGAGAGCCTCGGGCAGGTCGCGAGCCAGACGACGGAATCTCTCGTTGTCACGAACAGCGCGGTCAGCATCCCGATAATGCGCCCGCTTATCGCGCTCGACAAGACGCAGATAATAGACATCGCGCAGGAGATCGGGACCTATGAGACTTCCATACAGCCGTACGAAGACTGCTGCACGGTGTTCCTCCCGGAACATCCGGTCACGAAGCCGAGGCTGTCGCGCATTCTCGAATCGGAAAAGGCGCTGGATATCGGTGCATTGACTGAGGCGGCGGCAGCGTCCGAAGAAGTCGTTGACATCTATCCGAAGAGGTAGCCGTGTGATATAATCGTTCATGGAGGAACGGATGAAATATATTGAAGTTTCAATAGGCAGTGACGAGCTGACGCCTGACGAGATCACCGGCATCCTGCTGATGAGGGGCGTGACCGATTCCGTAGTGGAAGACCCCGGGATCGTGTCGGAGATGATGAAGGGAAGGCGCGGCTACGACTGGGACTATATCGACGACTCAGCGACGGAAGATCTTCCGGACAGGCCGGCCGTGAAGTTTTACGCGGAGGACAGTCCTGAAGGAAAGGCGCGGGTGAAGGACGTTCTTTCGGGATTCGCGGGGAAAGATACGGATGTCTCCGTGAAGTATGTCGATGACAGCGAATGGAAGGATAAATACAGGGAATTTTTCAGGACGACGGAGCTTACGGACAGGCTCGTCGTAAGGCCGTCGTGGGATGATACTCCGGTAAAGCCGGGCATGAAGATCATCGAGCTCGATCCGGGCATGGCGTTCGGGACGGGCGGCCACGAGACGACCGCGATGTGCGCGCAGCTTATAGACGAAGAAGGCTGCGCCGGGAAATATGTGCTGGACGTCGGATGCGGCTCCGGGATACTTTCGATCGCCGCCGCGAAGCTCGGCGCCGAAAGAGTGCTCGGAATAGACATCGACGAAGAGGCGGTGACGTCGGCGACGGAGAATGCCGCGAAGAACGATCCGGACGGCGTGATAGAGATTCGGCGCGGCGACCTGACGGAAGGCGTCGATTTCACAGCCGATATCATAGCCGCGAACCTTGTGGCGGAGCTGATAGTCTCGTTCCTGCCGGACGCCGTGAGGCACATGAGACCGGGCGCGGCGTTCATCTGCTCCGGTATACTGAATGAAAAAGCGGAAATGGTGAAGGACGCGGCGGAACACGCCGGTCTTTCTGTGGAAAAGGAAATCTCGCGCGGCGAATGGACCGCGCTTCTCGGAAGGAAACAGGATTCATAGATGAAAGCCAGAGTTGTACTCGCTGTGTGTGCGGGCAAAATCGTAAAGGGACTGCTCAGGATGATGGGCCGGGGCGGCACTCAGCTGCCGGGTAAAATCGCGGACAGTATATGTCCGGATCTTCTCAGGTATCTTTCGGCCGATGTAAGAACTATAATCGTAACAGGCACGAACGGGAAGACGACGACCTCCCGCATGATAGAGAAAACACTGCAGGATTCGGGCATTGATTATTTCGAAAACAAATCGGGCGCGAACCTTCTGGACGGGATAACAGCCGCGTTCATCGAAAACGCGGCGTCATCAGGAAAGCCGAAGAAAAAATTCGCATTGATAGAGAGTGACGAGGCGGCGTTCAAGAAGGTCGGCCTTTACGCGGATCCGGAACTCGTGCTCGTCACGAATGTGTTCCGCGATCAGCTCGACAGATACGGCGAAGTCACGCATACGCTGAACAACATCAGGACAGGCGTCGCGAACTCGCCGAACGCGAAGATCGTGCTGAACGCGGACTGCTCGCTCACCGCGAGCATCGCGGAAGATATAGAGGACAAGCGGCGCATAACGTTTTACGGCGTGAATGTGCCGATATACAAGCACAGAGTAAAGGAACAGTCGGACGCGCCGTACTGCATCCACTGCATGCACGAGTACGAATACGAATACATCACATACGGCCACCTCGGGAAATACAGATGCCCGAACTGCGGCTATTCGAGGCCGGATCCCGATGTATCAGTGGATGAAGTGAAGGTGAGCGATGCGGATCACAGCGAGATAACAATATCCGCGGGAGGCATTTCGTACGACGCGGTCATAAATCTCCCGGGCGGATATAATATCTACAACGGCGTGTCGTGCGCCGCGGTCGCGTACGCGCTCGGGCTGGACACCGGCACGGCGGCGAACGCTCTTTCGGACTTCGAATGCGGCTTCGGCAGGATGGAAAAATTCAGGCTCGGCGATGCCGAGACACGCATGATCCTGATAAAGAACCCGGCCGGCTGCAATCAGGTCCTTAACTTCCTTTCGAACATTGATGAAGAATCTGTATTCACGGTGTGCCTGAACGATAATTACGCGGACGGACGCGACATTTCGTGGATATGGGACGCTGATTTCGAAGTGCTCGCATCAATGCAGGACAAACTCAGATATATCTTCGTGTCGGGCATCCGCGCGGACGATATGGCGATGAGATTCAAGTATGCGGGGATAGACACGTCGAAGATAATAGTGATCAAGAATATGGAGAAGCTGCTTGAGGAGATCTCGAAGCAGACTGTGCCCGTTTATATAATGCCGACATATACGGCCATGATGGACCTGAGGGCGCTCGTGAGCAAACGCTTCGGGTATAAGAACTTCTGGGAGTGATGCGTATGGAATATAAACTCAATGTCTGTCATCTGTATCCGGATCTTCTGAATCTGTACGGTGACACGGGAAACATAAAATGCCTTAAGAAGCGCATGGAGTGGCGCGGCATAGAATGCGAGGTTACGAACTGCTCTGTCGGAGACGTACTCGACGGACTCGCGCACGATATCTTCTTTATCGGAGGAGGACAGGACTTCGAGCAGGAAGTACTGCTGAAAGACGCCGACGAAAACAAGAAGGACGACATTATCGCCGCGATAGAGGACGGCCGCGTGTTCCTGGCCATCTGCGGGGGATACCAGATCCTCGGCTCCTACTATAAAACGTGGGACGGAAAGCAGTACGACTTCCTCGGCGCGCTCGACCTCTACACGGTCGGATCCGAGGAAAGAGCCATCGGGAACTATATGTACACCTGCGACGAGCTTGACGGCTATAAGATAGTCGGGTTCGAGAACCACAGCGGAAGGACGTTTCTCGGAGAAGGGTGCCGCCCGATCGGGAAAGTCCTGAAGGGAAGCGGGAACAACGGACAGGACGGGATGGAAGGCTGCCGGTACAGGAATGTCTTCGGCTGCTACACTCACGGACCGATTCTTCCGAAGAATCCGAAATTCTGCGATCTTCTCATCGAGAAGGCCCTTAAGAACAAGTACGGCGACGGGATATCGCTCGCGGACTTCGGGCCGATAGATGACGAGATGGAAAACAACGCTCATAATTATATGGTGGAACGCCTGAGCAGGGCAAACTCGGACGATCCAAGCAGATAATAATATAAAAGAAAGGACAGTATCATGATCTACTCGACCGAAATCGAAAACATGTGCCCGGTCGCGAAGGGCGCTTACCACGGACCGGCGCCCATCCCGGAAGAGGGGAAATGGGTACAGGTTAAGGAAATCAAGGACATCAGCGGCCTCACTCACGGAGTCGGCTGGTGCGCTCCGCAGCAGGGGACGTGCAAGCTGACGCTGAACGTGAAGGACGGCATCATCGAGGAAGCCCTCGTGGAGACGATAGGATGCAGCGGCATGACTCATTCCGCCGCCATGGCTTCGGAAATACTTCCGGGCAAGACTATCCTCGAAGCGCTGAACACGGACCTTGTATGCGACGCGATAAATACAGCAATGCGTGAATTGTTCCTGCAGATCGTCTACGGCAGATCGCAGACGGCGTTCTCCGAAGGAGGTCTTCCGATCGGAGCGGGCCTCGACGATCTAGGAAAGGGACACAGGAGCATGATAGGAACGATGTACGGAACGAAAGCGAAGGGCGCTCGCTATCTCGAAATGACGGAAGGCTATGTCACTCGCATTGCTCTGGATGAAGACAACTGCATCATCGGCTACGAATTCGTAAACCTCGGAAAGATGATGGACGCCATAAAGGACGGCACGGACCCGGCCGAAGCTCTTAAGGATGCGAGCGGGACGTACGGCAGATTCGAAGAAGGCGTGAAGAAAATAGATCCGAGGAGAGAATAAGGAGGACCGGAAATGGCATTGTTCGAAGGATATGAAAGACGTATAGATAATATCAGCGAGGTCCTCGCGAAATACGGGATGAAGGATCTCGAAGAGGCGAAAAAGGTCTGCGAAGACGCGGGCTTCTCGCCGTACGACATCGTAAAGGAAGTCCAGCCGATCGCTTTCGAAAATGCGGCCTGGGCCTATACTCTCGGCGCCGCCATAGCCGTGAAGGAAGGTGCAAGGAAGGCGCCGGACGCCGCGGAAAAGATAGGCATAGGACTGCAGGCATTCTGCATAAAGGGTTCGGTCGCGGATGACAGAAAGGTGGGGCTCGGACACGGGAACCTCGGCGCGATGCTGCTGAGAGACGAAACGAAATGCTTCGCGTTCCTCGCGGGCCACGAGAGTTTCGCCGCCGCGGAGGGAGCCATCGGCATTGTTCAGAATGCGAACAAGGCACGTAAAGAACCGCTTCGCGTAATACTGAACGGGCTCGGCAAGGACGCCGCTCAGATAATTTCAAGGATAAACGGATTCACATATGTCCAGACGCAGTTCGACTACGCTACCGGGCAGCTGAACGAAGTCCGCAGGATACCGTATTCTGAAGGAGAGCGCTCGAAGGTAAACTGCTACGGTGCGGACGACGTCCGCGAGGGTGTCGCCATAATGCATAAGGAAGGCGTCGACGTTTCGATAACCGGGAATTCAACGAATCCGACAAGGTTCCAGCATCCGGTCGCGGGTACGTATAAAAAAGAATGCAATGAACTCGGAAAGAAGTATTTCTCCGTAGCTTCCGGAGGCGGAACGGGCCGCACGCTGCATCCCGACAACATGGCCGCGGGTCCGGCATCCTACGGGATGACCGATACGCTCGGGCGCATGCATTCCGACGCGCAGTTCGCAGGGAGCTCTTCCGTGCCGGCTCACGTGGACATGATGGGATTCATCGGCATGGGGAACAACCCGATGGTCGGTGCGACGGTCGCAGTGGCGGTAGCTGTTGAAGAAGCCGCGAAGGCAGGAAAGTTCTAACAGTTCAGAATCGAAATATCAGTCCGGGATCACTCTGGTCCCGGACATTATTTTTGCGAACTTTTCCCAGGGGAATCCGATCACGTTCAGCACGGAGCCCTCTGTCCCGATGATGTATTTCCCGAATGCTCCCTGGATGGCGTATGCGCCGGCCTTGTCATACGGCTCGGGCGTGGCGAGGTATTCTCTCAGCTGTCCGTCTGTTATATCGGCGACTTTCACGTCGGTCCTGTCGTATGCGCATATCTTAAGATCCTCCGCGGGAGAGATGATGCACAGACCGCTTATCACCTGATGGACCCTGCCGCGGAGCATTGAAAGCATGCGAAAACCGTCTTCTTCGTCTTCCGGTTTTCCGAGTATTTCTCCGGAGACGGAGACGACCGTGTCGGATGCGATGACGCATGCGTCTTCGTTTCTTTCGGAAACATCCGCCGCCTTTACGAGCGACAGATACATCGCGGCGTCGGCGGGCGTCATCCGGAACGGGAGCCGCTCATCACGTTCTGACGGAATGACTTCGGCCTCTATCCCGTGGTCCTTCAGTATTTTGATTCTCCTCGGCGATCTGCTCGCCAGTATTATTCTTTCACCTGTCATGTCCCTGACTCTGTGCTTTGATCTGTCTGTATCTGATCCTGTTTATTCTGCGTCTGATCCTGACTGTCCTGAGTCGTACTGTCGGTCGTGCTCTTCTGCTGAGTGCGCTTTCTGTAGTAGTACGATCCGATCTGCGTGCCGTTAATGAAATACTCTCCGTTATAGTAGATCACCGATGAAGGCTGCTTTGTGAATGACCCGGATGATCCTGCCGTCGCGCCTGACATTATGAGGCTCCAGAGCTTCGCGGCCGCGGCCGAGCCCTGTGACAGCTCGATATTGTAGTCATTCCCGATCCAGAGGGCGGCGGAGTACTGAGGCGTGAAGCCGCAGAACCACGCATCGTAATTATCTGTCGTGGTACCTGTCTTTCCGGCCGTCGGCTGTCCGCTCACCTGCGCGTCTCCGGCAATGCCGTTTGTCACTGTCGTATGGAGTATGTCGCTCATTATGAACGCGACTCCCTCGCTCATTACTTTCGTTTCCTTCGGCTTTTTATCCAGGATGACAGTCCCGTTCTGGTCGGATACGCGCGAATAAGCGGAGTATTCTATATGAGTGCCTCCGTTCTGGAATGTCATGTACGCGGATGCCATCTCGAGAGGCGACACACCGTTTGTCATGCCTCCGAGCGCGAGGGCGGCGGCGTTCATGTCGTTCGTTTCGATGTTGTCCGATTCTTTCACTATGGACGTTATCCCGAATTTCTCAAGCTGTCCGGTGATGTATTCATTGTCCATCTGCTGCCACACCCGGACCGCGCAGACATTTATCGACTGTTCGACGGCGGTCCTGAGCGATACTTCGCCGCGGTATCCCGAGTACCAGTTCTTCGGCCAGACTTTCCCGTTTATGGTAAGAGGCGCGTCGTTGATGTAGCTCCTCGCGGTCCAGTAATTCCCGTAATACTGTTCATTCGTATTGCTGCCGAAATCGCTGAATGTCATTTTCCTGTTGTTTTTGACGGCTTCGGCTCCCTGCTGCAGCGCGGAGCTGTATATCGCGAGCGGTTTGATGGACGACCCCGGCTGTCTGGGGTTCTCCGCTCGGTTGTACAGCATTGATCCGCTCGATTCGCGTCCTCCTATCATCGCCGCCACCGCGCCGGTCTTGTTGTTTATTATCACCATCGCGGCCTGCGGCTGGCGGACCTGCGGACTCAGCGTATACGAACTTTCCGGGACAGAATATCCCGAGGATGTTTTCGTGAACGCGTCCGGATGGTCGCTGAAGAAAGAAGCGTCGATCACGAGGTCTCCGCTGCTGTTCAGCGATTTGTATTTCGGGTCGATATTGATCTCGCCGCCTTCGATCACGTAAAACGTGCCGTTTACGATCCTGTACATATTGCGGAATTCTACAGCGTAAGTCGTTTTCGTCCGCTTGTACTTCGTCTTCTCGAAAATCAGCCGTTTTCCTTTTTTCAGAATGACATTCCCGCTCGCGTCTGTTTCGAATTCGTCCGCTTTCAGGTTGAAACTGCCGCTGCTGTCAAAGTAATTACCGTATTTGCAGAGCATCACGTTCCCGTCGCTGTTCAGGATATTGCCGCTGCTGTCGTAATCCACGTTCGCCACCGACGGGAAATACGAGTCGGTCCTGAACATTTTCTCGAGCGATGATTGCGCCTTCGGGTCAAGCGATGTATAGATCTTGAGCCCGCCGGTATATATCAATGCGTTCGCGTTCGCTTCCGAGTAGCCGCTGTCCATCAGATCGTTCCGCACGTTTTTTATGACAAAGTCCGTGAAGTATCCGGAATAATCCTGATCTCCGTCGCCGGTATCGATACGCTTCTTCAGATCGACTTTTTTCGCCTGCTCCATTTCGGATTTTGTTATATATCCGTATTTATACATGTTCTCAAGCGTGATATTCCTTCTGGCCTCTGAAGCGTCACCGTTATATATTATCGTATAATCCGACGATTTCGTGATGATGTCGGACTGCTTGACCTTTACCGCTCCGCTCGCGATTTCGCTCTGCGGGATGCGCTTCACGAGCGCGAATCTGTCGGGCGAATTCGGTATGGCCATGAGTGCGACGCATTCGGCGAGGTCGAGTTCACTCACGCTTTTGTTGAAATAAGTCCTCGCGGCCGTCTCCACTCCGTAACTCCCGTAGCCGAAATATATGGTGTTGAGATACGCTTCCATGATGTTTTTCTTTGAAAGTCCGCGCTCCAGGATCACAGTGTAATACGCTTCGGATACTTTTCTGGTAAGCGTCCTGTCGCTTTTCGTAGACGCGAGATAGACGTTCCTCGCCAGCTGCTGAGTGATCGTCGATGTGCCGCTGACGGATCCGCCGCTTCTTATGGAATCGAATATCGCTCCGCCCATGCGTACGAAATTGAATCCGTGATGTTTCCAGAATGTCTTGTCCTCGATGGATACCGCGGCATTTACGAGATTATCGGGCAGGTCGCTGTAACTGACATTGCGTCTGTTCCCGCCGCTCAGATAGATATTGTCGAATTCATTCCCGTTCACGTCATATATCACAGAGGACTGTGAAATATACGAATATATCTTTGTCGTGTCGATATGCTCGCAGCTCTGCACGACCGAGAAGGAGAAATAAAGGCCGAAAATAAAAATGGCGCAGAGAAAATACAGAACGTATTTTCCGCGTCGTCCGGCTTTGCTTTTTTTTGAGGGTCTTTTCCTTTTCATACCGTTTCCTCTCACAACGTAAATATTATATCATACGCGGGAGCCGGCGTCTTGTAAATATTTTCCATCAATGCTATAATGACTTCTGACCGACGGCAGGAAAGGTGCAAGAATGAGAAGACCGGCACTGCTTATTGTATTGTCATTCGCCGCGGGCATTATCTCCGCGTATGTTTTCGGGGGCCGCGGATGCGCCGCGGCTGCGCTGCTTCCCGCAGCCGCTTTTATTGTTCTGAAAAGCGGACCGGATGAGAGGATGCTTTCACGGATGACAGCCGCCGCAGCAGTGTTCTTCCTTCTCGGAAACATTGTATTTACTGTGAACGAGGCGATGCCTGACAGATATGAGAAAAAACTTATCGCGATCCGGGAGCAGGAACTCGAGGGTTCGGACAGTCGTTCCGGTTACGGCACGGGATCGTCTCCGGAACAGTATGTCACTGTAAAGGGGACCGTCATTTCTCTCAGTGTGACTGAAGGTGAGAAATGCTCGTTCATCCTGAAATCCGACAATGGCCCGCGCATCGCCGTCACGGCGTACGGCAGCGCGGATCCTTCCGAATGCGCCGGGCTCGCCGGAAGACATGTGATGGCGGGCGGCACTCTGTCGCTGCCGCCGCCGGCTAGGAACCCCGGCTGCTTTGATTACGCGAGATATCTCAGGACAAAGCGGGTCCGCACGGTACTCAGGACCGATATCGGGCAGATCAGGCAGGGCAGCGTGAGGCGGATGTCAGTAAATCTGCTGACGCGCGCGAGGATCGGTTTCGGCGAAGAGGTGAGAAGCTGCACCGACAGTGACACCGCGGCCATGATATCAGGCATGCTGTTCGGGGACAGATCCGGGATGGATGAGGAGCTTTACGAACGGTACCAGCGGTCCGGCACTGTCCATATACTCGCCGTCAGCGGCCTGCATGTCGGAGTCATTTACGCGTTCATATCGCTGTTGATCGGAAGACGGCGGACTCTTCCCGTGAATCTAGTGATCTTCGCTCTGCTTATGTGCTACGCCGCGCTCGCGGAGTTCAGTCCGTCCGTAACGAGGGCGGTCATGATGATATCGATGCACATCTTAGCGGATATGAAAGCTTACCGGTACGACCTGCTGTCAGCTGCCGCCGTAACGGCGTTCCTCGCATTGCTGGTGAACCCGTATATCCTTTTTTCTGCCGGATTCGTCCTTTCATATACCGCAGTGGCATCTGCGGCGTTTCTGTATCCCCGGATCGCGGCGATAAGAGATGACGCTGCGGGAGCTCTTAAAAAATACCTGCTCCCGGTAGCCGCGATACAGGGAGCGATGCTTCCTCTCACGGCGTATATGTTCAATTATGTTTCACTGGCGGGGCCCTTCGCGAATCTTGTGATAATCCCGGCGGCGGAGATCATTATCCCGTCCGGCATGGCGGTGTTCGCGCTGTATAATTTCCTGCCGGCCGCGCTTTATCCCGCGCTTCCGGCTCTCGCGGCCGTCACGAAAATGACGGACGGGATGAATGCCTTCATATACATGGACGGTCTGCTTTCCTTCGACGTGACGAGCCCTCCGCTCTGGTCAGTCGTAATGTTTTATGCGATCCTGTTCGGCGTCTGTTCGGAGCAGTCGGCCGTGTGGCTGTCCCGCGGGGCCGCAGGACATATTAAGGCGTTCGCGTCATTCATGCTGTGTGCCGCAATCGCGTTCTCGCAGTTCTTCCCGACGGACGCGTCTTCTCATGACATCATTATCGTTGATGTGGGGCAGGGAGCGTGCGCCGTGGTGAAAATGGAAGGCGGGAGATATATTATGGTAGACGGAGGGGGAAAGCCGTCTTTCGGCGGCAGGGGAGGATACGACGTCGGGAAAAAGACAGTGAAGCCGTTTCTCCTTAAAAACGGGATACGACGCATTGATGCAGCGTTCGTGACACATCTTGACGCTGATCACTTCGACGGGGTGGCGTCACTGTGCAGAGAAGGTATGGTGAGGAAGCTGTATATAAACCGCTCTCTGGAAGGAAGGGTCGGTGAGATCTCGCGGCGGACTCATATGGATACGGATGATATCATCCTGACTGAGACGGGAGACAGGTTCGGAAAAGGCGGCAGCCGGGTCGATATCCTCGGGCCCGTGGAGAGTTCGGACGATGAGAACGACGGGAGCCTCGTGATCAGGGTGACTGTGAAAGGAGCATCGCTTCTCTGCGCCGGCGACATTACGGGTGAGATAGAAAAGAAAACGGTCGATGCGTATTACGGGACGGATTCGCTCGACGCCGACATTCTCTGTGCGAACCATCACGGATCACCGTACAGCACCTGCGATGAATATCTGGAGGCCGTGAGTCCTGCCGTCTGCTTCTTCCAGACCGGAAAAAACAATTACGGCCATCCGTCGCCTGAAGTCATAAGAAAATGCCTTGATTCGGGCATCGCCGTATACAGGACGGACAGGCAGGGGGCGGTGTTCGCTGATATAACCGGAAGCGGCCTTATTGTATCGTATTTCATACATGGACATCACTGATGTTTGTGTTATAATTAGCCTATGGCGTATAACAGAAGTTCGAAAGAACATGCCTATAAAAGACTGGGCAGTGACTTGAAGAAGAATAAGATCGGAAATCTTGTTCTTCTTTGCGGTGTAGAAGAATTTCTTGTTAAATGGGCCGACGGTCTCCTGAGAGACAGATTTGTCGCGAAGGGAATGGAGGCGCTCGATCTGTCGGAGATAGACGGCACCGAGTGTGAAACGGGCGATATCGTTTCGGCGTGTGAAACGATGCCGATGATGTCCGAGAGAAGAGTAGTGGTAGTGCGCGATCTTTCCGTATTGTGGAAGAACAGTTCGAAGCATATCACACCGGAAGCGGCAAAGGAACTTGCGGGTTATCTGGAAAAAATACCGGAATATACGCTGCTTATACTCGAAGGCGGAAAAGATCCCGAACGGAATGGGAGCAGGTCGTATGTTCTCGACGCGGTCGCGAGGAGCGGGCAGAAGTACGATTTCGGACTTCTGAGCCGTGAACAGCTGCGCGGATTCATTCTGAAGAGATTCAGGGCTTCCGGAAAAACGGCCGGCGCGGGCGTGGTCGAGTCAATAATGGATAAAAGCGGATATTTCAGCAGGGAAGACGAGTACACCCTGTATAATATGGAAAGCGACATCAGGAAAATGGTCGCTCTTTCGCAGGGAGACGAGATCACGGAAAATGAAGCTGCGGCCGCCATATCGGACAGCCTGGAGCACGACTCCTTCAAGATGATGAATGCGATATGCGAAAGGCGGAAGGATGACGCGTTCAGACAGCTCCATTACCTGCTGAGGTCCGGCGCAAACAGCTTTCAGCTTATCGGATATATTTGCTCTGAGATGGAGCTCATGCTCGAAACGAAGGAACTCGCGGGTATGGGCAGGAGCATCGGCGAGATGATATCCGCCACCGGGGTGAAAAGCGATTACAGGATCAGGAAAGCGCTCGGACACGCCGGCATGTTCGCCGAAAGCGAACTGAGGAGAATACTTGTCTCGGCTTTTGAGATGGATAACCTTATAAAGGACGGCCTTCTTGATGAAGAAGCGGCCCTGGAGATGTTCATAGCAAATGTGTGAATAAATATCAATTGTAGCTCATGTAATTCTTATTGGAGGGAACGAAATGAAAGACGAACAGTTCAAGGAACTGGAACCTGTACTGGAAGAGTACGCGAAAGTGCCCGGAAGCCTCATCACGATCCTGCAGAAGACGCAGGATATCTACGGCTACATTTCCGAAGCGGCGATAAATCACATATCGGACGCTACGGGGATAAGGCCGGCGAAGATATACGGTGTGGCTACCTTCTATGCTCAGTTCAGGCTCAAGCCGATCGGGAAATATCTGGTCATGCTCTGCAAGGGAACAGCCTGCCACGTAAACGGGGCGGACGGTATCCACGAAGCTGTGACTGAATATCTCGGCATCGAGGAAGGCGGCACGACTGAAGACGGTCTGTTTACGCTCAATTCGGTCGCATGCCTCGGCTGCTGCTCGCTTGCGCCGGTAATGATGGTAAGAAGCAGTGAGGGCGATGAAACTTACGGAAATCTGACAAAGGACAAGGTAGTTAAGATCCTTGGTGAGATAAGAGAACGTGCCGGGGAGGTGCAGTAATGAAGGTAATAATCGGACAGGGAAGCTGCGGCATCGCTTCAGGCGCAAAGAAAACAGAAGCGGCTTTCAGAGAAGAATTCAAAAAACAGAACGTATCGCCTGAGCTCTCGATAGCGGGATGCGTGGGCACATGTTTCCTTGAACCTATAGTCGACGTATATGAAGACAACGGCAACATGACGAGATACGTCAAGGTCCAGCCGGACAAAGTCGAAAAGATCGTTTCAGAACATATCAAGGGCGGAAAGCCGGTCGAGGAATACGCGATCAGCGAAGAAGACCAGCAGTTCCTGGCCAAGCAGGAAAGAGTAGTTCTGAGACACTGCGGGATAATAAATCCTGAGGTGATAGACGAGTATATCGCTGTCGGCGGATACAAGTCGGCAGAGAAGGTCGTCACATCGATGACTCAGGATGAGGTCATTGAAATAATAAAGACAGCTAATCTCAGAGGAAGAGGCGGCGCCGGATTCCCGACATGGTTCAAATGGAACGCCGCTAAAAATAATCCGGGAAAAGAAAAATACGTCGTATGCAACGCGGACGAGGGAGACCCGGGCGCGTTCATGGACCGTTCAGTACTTGAAGGCGATCCTCATTCCGTTCTCGAGGGAATGATCATCGGCGGATTCGCGATGGGCGCGACCGAAGGCATCATCTACTGCAGAGCGGAATATCCTCTCGCTATCAAGAGACTCCAGATCGCAATGGATCAGGCAAGAGAAAAGGGTTTCCTCGGAGATAACATCTTCGGCACGGGAAAGCATTTCGACATCCGCATAAAGGCGGGCGCCGGCGCTTTCGTATGCGGCGAAGAGACGGCTCTCATCGCTTCGCTCGAAGGTGAAAGAGGAATGCCGAGGCTGAAGCCTCCGTTCCCGGCCGCCAGAGGCTACTGGCAGCAGCCTACTAATATAAACAATGTAGAAACATGGGCAAACGTCGCCTGGATCATCGAGAACGGCGGCGAAGCGTTCGCAAAGCTCGGCCACGCTCCTTCTACGGGAACTAAAGTATTCGCTCTGGCCGGAAAGGTCAGGAAGGGCGGACTTGCGGAAGTTCCGATGGGCCTGAAGATCAAGGATGTCATTTACGGCATCGGCGGCGGAATAAAGAACGACAGGAAATTCAAGGCAGTCCAGATGGGCGGACCGTCCGGCGGCTGCATACCTGCGGATCTCGAAGATACGAAGGTTACATATGAAGACATCGTCAAGACAGGCGCTATCGTAGGGTCCGGCGGCATGATCGTCATGGATGAAGATACATGCATGGTCGATATGGCGAGATACTTCCTTGATTTCACGAAGAACGAATCCTGCGGAAAGTGCAACTACTGCCGTATCGGAACGAAGAGAATGCTCGAGATCCTTACCAGGATCACGGAAGGCAAGGGCGAAGACGGCGACATCGAGAAGCTGGAAGAACTTGCCGGAAAGATCAAGGACGGCGCTATGTGCGGACTCGGTCAGACGGCTCCGAACCCTGTGCTCTCGACGATCAGATACTTCAGAAACGAGTACGAAGATCATATCTACAATCACACATGCACGGCAAAATCATGCAAGGCCCTCATCCACTTTGAGATCACTGACAAGTGCAAGGGCTGCACGCTCTGCGCGAGAAACTGTCCTGTACAGGCGATCTCCGGCGAGCCGAAGAAACAGCATGTCATCGATCAGGATATATGCATCAAGTGCGGCAGATGTCAGGAGAACTGCAAATTTGATGCGATCGTCAGGAAATAGGGAGGTAGAACTGTGAACAAGTTTAGATTGAATATAGACGGCAAAGAAGTATTCGGACTTCCCGGTCAGACGGTCCTGGAAGTCGCCAGGGAGAATGATATTTACATCCCCACACTTTGCTATGATGAAAGAACGACGATCTACGGTGCCTGCGGCATCTGTGTCGTGGAAGTAGAAGGAAATCCGAAACTCGTCAAGGCCTGCGCGACGGAGATCGCTCCGGGCATGGTCGTAATGACGAGGACCGAAAGAGTAACAGAGTCGAGAAAGACGAATCTCGAGCTTCTCGTTTCGAACCACAACGGTGACTGCAAGGGCCCGTGCTCGGTCAACTGTCCGGCTCATACGGACTGCCAGGGATATGTCGGCCTCATCGCGAACGGCGAATACGAGAAGGCGTACGAACTGATTAAGGACAAGATCCCTCTGCCGGCGTCCATCGGACGTGTGTGCCCGCATCCCTGCGAGGACGAGTGCAGAAGAGGTCTTGTAGACGATCCGATCAGCATCATGGCGCTCAAGAGATTCGCGGCTGACAGAGCACTGATGTCACCCGATCAGTATCTCCCGGAGATAGATGAACCTACGGGCAAGTCAGTCGCTATTATCGGCGGCGGCCCGATGGGTCTTTCGGCGGCGTATTTCCTCCGTCAGAAGGGACATGATGTAACTATTTTCGAATCAATGCCGAAACTCGGCGGAATGCTGCGCTACGGCATCCCTGAGTACAGACTTCCGAAGGAAGTTCTCGACAGCGAGATAGAGATCATCAGCGAGATGGGCGTCGAGATGATACCGAACACAAAGGTCGGCGAAGACATTGCATTCGAAGATATCAGAAGCAAATACGACGCGGTGCTGCTCGGCATCGGAGCGTGGGTATCGACAGGCGTACGCTGTCCGGGCGAGGATGCCGACGGCGTTATCGGCGGTATCGATTTCCTGCGCAAGGTCGTAAGGAATGAAGAGATCGACTTCGGCAAAAAGGTTGCCATCGTCGGCGGCGGGAACACGGCTATGGACGCCTGCCGTACGGCTGTGAGACTCGGCGCGAAGGAAGTATATAACATCTACAGAAGAACGAAGAACGAAATGCCTGCCGACATGCTCGAGATAGAAGAAGCGGAAGAGGAAGGCGTCGTATTCAAGAACCTCAGGAATCCTAAGGAAATCCTGAAGGATGAGAACGGTCACGTAAAGCAGGTCGTGCTGCAGGTCATGGAGCTCGGCGAGCCTGACGCTTCGGGACGCCGCCGTCCTGTACCTGTAGAGGGCGAGACAGAGACTATCGATATCGATACGATGATACTCGCTATAGGCCAGGCAGTAGACGCGAGCGCGTTCGACGTTGAAAAGACAAGAAAGAACGCTATCGCATACGATACTGAGACGTTCATGACGAGCATGCCGGGCGTATTCGCCGGCGGCGACTGCGGAAACGACAAGATCTCGATCGCGATCGAATCCATCGCGGACGCTAAGAAAGTATCCGGAGTCATTGATTCGTATCTGAACGGCGAAGTCATTAAATACGAAACACCTTACGTCGTAGAGCGTACGGATGTCACGGAGAAGACGTTCGAAGACAGAGAAAGAATGTGCCGTGAAAAGGCCGATCAGCTTACGGCTGCTCAGAGAAAGAACAACTTCTCGGAAGTCGTATACGAAGGACTTACAGAAGAGCAGGCGGTCCGCGAGGCCAGCAGATGCCTCGAGTGCGGATGCCACGACTACTTCGAATGCCAGCTGATAGAACTCTCAAGGATGTACGGAGTAGAGCCCGAGCGCTTCGCGGGAGAAAAGAACCTCATTGATTTCGAGGACGATCACCCGTTCATCGTCAGGGATCCGAACAAGTGCATACTCTGCGGACGCTGCGTGAGAGTCTGTGACGAAGTCATGGGAGTAGGAGCTCTCGGTCTTGTACACAGAGGATTCGACACAGTCGTAAAACCGACGCTCGAAAAGCCGCTTGCGGAATCCGGATGCGAATCGTGCGGACAGTGCGTGACATGCTGCCCGACAGGCGCGCTGCAGGAGAGACTTTCTATCAAGAAGGAAGTGCCTGTGGACACTGACACGACAGTAACGACATGCGCGAACTGCTCGGTCGGCTGCACTCTGGACGTCGAGTCGTACGGACAGCTGCTGTACAAGGCAGTTCCTGATTCGGACGGCAGAGTAAATGCCGGCATCTGCTGCGGAAAGGGCAAATGGGGATTTGACGCCGCTGTCAAGGAAGACAGACTGACAGATCCTCTTATCAAAGACGGAAGAAAGCTTGTTCCTACCGATTATCACAACGCGCTCGTCAGGATGGCGAAGGGCCTTGAATTCACTAAGGTAAGAAACGGTGAAGGATCGATAGCGGTATCGATCTCCGACAGATATACGAACGAAGAAGCGTACGCGATAAAGAAATTCGCGGACGCGGTAGGCGCGAAGACGTTCACGTTCAACAGAAGGAAGAGCGGAGTCGCGGAAGTGCTCGGACTCGAGCGTGAAGCTTCCCCGAACACGATCGACGAACTCCTTTCGACGAATGTCATCCTCGTTCCGGGCTTCATTAAGAACAGGAACCCTGTTATCTGGAACAAGATCAAGCAGGCCGCGGAAGCGGGAGCGGAAGTCTACGTCATCAATGCGGGCGACGCCGCCGACAGCTGGCAGTTCGCGAACGTTATCGAAACAAAGGACAGCACGGCTGTGCTGAGACGCATTGCCAAAGCTCTCATCAAGGAAGGATGCGAGAGCGACGCGGAAGGATTCGAGGAATTCAAGAAGTCGCTCAGCAGCGTGAGAGCTACCAGCGAGTGCACTGAGATCGCTAAGGCCTACGCCGAAGCGAAGAAGGCTATGATAGTTTATCAGCAGAATGTACTCTCCGAAGAGGCAGCAATGCTGATAGCCGAGATAGCAGTACTCTCGGGGCACATCGGCAAGCCGCGTGACGGAATACTCGAAGTCAAGCCGAAGAACAATTCGCAGGGCCTCGTGGACCTCGGCATAACGGACGGCGCGGAAGCGCTCGAAGGAGTGAAGGGCCTGATCGTATTCGGCGAAGATCCTGAAGGAGTGGATCTTTCGAAGCTCGAGTTCCTCGGAGTAGTCGATATCTATCTGACGGAGACGGCTAAGAAGGCGGATGTCGTCATACCGGGCACAGGAGTGGAATCCGCGCTCGGAACATTTACAAATACAGAACGCAGGATGATGCAGGTCGCTCCTTCGATCAGCGAAGGCGATATGCTTCTCAACTGGGAGATCGCGGCGGAACTCGCGCATATCTTCGAACAGGAATTCCCGTTCCTCGAGGAGATCGATATCTCGGAAGAGATGAACCGCACGCTGCCTCTTTACAGAGACGCTGAGATGGACGAAGTGCTCGGAGGAGTGCTCGTACCGGGCGATGTGAAGTTCAAAGCCGCGGAAGAGGCGAAGCTCATAGATGAGCTTGCCTGCACAGACGCGCTCATGAACAGAGTGGCGGCTTCGATACCGACACCTGCAAAATTCACGGAGTAATTTCGGAGGGCCTTGATGGCAAAAGGGCAGATCACGAAAAATCAGATAATGGAAGTGTTCATGGATCTCATGGAAGAAAAATCCTTCAATGAGATCACGATATCGGACATTACGGAAAGATGCAACCTCAACAGGCTGACTTTCTACTACCACTTCCAGGACAAGTATGATCTGCTGAACCAGTCGATCGATCTGATGATAATGTATCCTTTCATGAAGGATCTGACGTTCGATAACTGGCCCGATCATCTTTGCTACGCTCTTGAGACCATCAAGGCTCATAAGAAATTCTGCATGAACGCGTTCACCAGCGATAACGGTGAATTCATGGATCATATCGGCGCCATCATCAGTCAGCTGTTCACGGATCTGTTCGAAGAGATGCCGAATGTCAGCAAGACCGACAAGATGAACAAGGTGTTCCTCGCCGACTTCCTCTCATACGGGATCATCGGCACAGTGGAGCACTGGATGCGGTCAGGGATGAAGGGCGAACCGCGGGAGATCGTTACGAATCTCGAGCGGATGACCAATGAATACAAGCGGATCGCCGTTGAAAGTTACATTACTCTGGCGTTCTCGGATACGTCCGAAAACGAGGACAGCAAAGAGGAAAACGGCGGCAGCGATAATTAAACAATCGAGAAAATTTGTTTATGTATTTTTAGAAATGCAGATGCTATACTCTTACTCAGGGTATAAATCTGCATTTTTAATACTGGAAAAAAGAATAATGAGGTGATTAAAAGTGAGTGTATTAAACACAATCAAGAAAGAGGGATTACTGAAAGCCTATGACTATCTCGACAAGGATCCTGAGAAGAACCTTCCGAATATCATGGACTGGGTGGACAAATATTCCATGGGCATGTTCAAGTCGCAGCGTCAGCTCATAAACGACGTTCTCGCGGATCCTGACAGCCCGTGGTACAAGCTGCTCATCAGTCTGTGGGATAATGTCGACAGCGGAGTTAGAAAGACGCTGTTCACGAACTTCGTCATCAATGCAGGAGTTCTCGGCATGCAGCGCCAGAACGAGATCCGTGAAAAGGAAAACTGCAATGTTCCCTGGGCTATTCTGATCGACCCGACTTCGGCGTGCAATCTTCACTGCACGGGATGCTGGGCCGCTGAATACGGAAACAAGCTGAACCTTTCGTTTGACGAACTCGACAACATAATCCAGCAGGGCAAGGACATGGGAACTTATATGTACATCTACACGGGCGGCGAGCCTCTCGTGAGAAAAGATGACATCATCAAGCTCTGCGAAAAGCATAACGACTGTGCGTTCCTCGCATTTACGAACGCGACGCTCATCGACGAAGACTTTGCGAACGAGATGCTGAGAGTACAGAACTTCGTACCGGCGATCAGCGTAGAGGGATTCGAAGAGGCGACTGACTTCAGAAGAGGCGAGGGAACATACAAGAAGATCAGGGAAGCCATGGAACTTCTGAAAGAAAAGAAGCTCCCGTTCGGCGTTTCCTGCTGCTACACGAGCAAGAACGCATATGAGATCGGAAGCGAAGAGTATATCGACGCACTTATCGAATGGGGCGCGCTCTTCTGCTGGATCTTCACATACATGCCGATCGGCGGAAAGGCCGTTACCGACCTCATCGCTACGGCGGAGCAGAGAGAATACATGTACAGACAGGTCAGGAAGTTCAGAGAGAGCAAGCCTATATTCACGATGGACTTCTGGAATGACGGAGAATATGTAAACGGATGCATCGCAGGCGGAAGATACTATCTCCATATCAATGCAAACGGCGATATCGAGCCATGCGCATTCGTGCACTTCTCGGATTCGAACATCAGAGATACGACTCTGCTCGAAGCGTATAAGAGACCGCTGTTCATGGGCTATCACGACCATCAGCCGTTCAACGACAACTACATGCAGCCGTGCCCGGTACTTGACAATCCAGACGCTATCGTCGAGATCGTCGAAGGATGCGACTGCAAGTCGACAGACCTCGAAGAACCTGAAGACGTTATTACGCTCACAAGCAAGACGCGTGAAGCAGCGAAGAATTGGGCGCCTGTTGCAGACAGGATCTGGAACACGGAGTATCACAAGAAGAGAAACGCTCGTGTCCAGCATGACTAGTATCACAGTTTTCGGATAAGAAAATCACGGGATCCGGATGTGCAGACGTCCGGATCCTTTATTATGCCCGGGAGGGGCAAAAGACTTTCCCCGCGCCTTAATTCGGGGGTTGATATTTTAGCGTATTCCATATAATATTATAGGTAGAATGTGAATTTTTTAACACTGCATGTATCAGGCTCCATGCAGGAGCCGCGGAGAAAGGATCACGAAATGTACAACAACATTAAATTCGAAATCAAAGACGGCACTGCCTATATCACAATGAACAGACCAAAGGCGCTCAATGCTCTCAACACAGAGACGCTGAACGAGCTCCATCAGGCATTCCGCGAATGCAGAAACAACAAGGAAGTCAAGGTCGTCATCGTGACGGGCGAAGGCAAGTCGTTCATCGCCGGAGCGGACATCGTCGAGATGCAGGGACTTGACGCCATGGGAGGAAGAGCTTATGTGGAAAAGGGACATGATCTCATGAACCAGATCGAAGCTCTTGAAAAGCCTGTCATCGCAGCCATAAACGGATTTGCCCTCGGCGGAGGACTGGAACTGGCCATGTCCTGCGATTTCAGGATCGCTTCCGAGAAGGCTCTGCTGGGACAGCCTGAGACAGGTCTGGGCATCATCCCGGGATTCGGCGGCACTCAGAGACTTCCGAGACTCGTCGGAAAGGGCATGGCGAAATATCTCATCATGACTGCGCAGAACATAAAGGCCGACAAGGCGAAGGAGATCGGTCTCGTGGAAGAAGTAGTACCGGCTGAAGAACTCATGCCGAGAGTTGAGAAGATCGCAGAGACGCTCAAGTCCAAGGCTCCGATCGCGGTAGGCATGGCGAAGGTCGCCGTAAACGGCGGTTTCAATATGGACATGAAGACAGCTTCGATGTATGAAATAGAATGCATGACGCAGTGCTTCACTTCCGAAGACAAGAATGAAGGAATGACAGCGTTCGTGGAGAAGAGAGATCCTGTCTGGAAGAATAAATAAAACGCGGTCTCAGCGCTGCGGCCCGTGGGGACCGCGGTCCGTAGTTTTCTGATTTCTGAAATAATGCGGCACAGCCATATAAGGTTATGCCGCATTTTACGGTTCCGGCGGCAGGCGGTGAATGAAATGATACAAAAAGATCAGGTCAAATTCATAAGCAGGAAGATGTCCTATGCCCTCAGGCATAATCCGGACAAGTACGGGATAATACTCGACGAGGAAGGCTATACGGATCTCGGCGGGTTCCTTGACGCTCTGAATAAAATGCACCGCTTCCGGCCGCCGCTGACGAAAGAGGATATAGCATTCGTCATCGGGCATTCCGACAAGAAACGGTTCGAGATGACGGATACGAAGATAAGGGCGCTTTACGGTCATTCCGTAACGAGCGTGATGATCCACAAGCGGCAGGCAGATCCGCCGGATGTCCTGTATCACGGCACGGCCCGGCGTTTCGTCGAAAGCATTATGCGAGAGGGACTTCTTCCGATGAGGCGTCAGTATGTCCATCTGTCGGCGGATGTCGATACGGCAATGCAGGTCGGCCGGCGCAGGGACAGCCGCCCTGTGGTACTTCGCGTCGATGCGCGGAAGGCCAGCGGGGACGGGATAAGATTCTATGTCGGAAATGAAAGCGTATGGCTGAGTGAGCCGCTGCCGCCGGAATATCTTGAAATAATACCCCGGGAAGACCGGTAGTTTCATTGTAGAAATGATCAAAGAAAAAACGGGCCGGAATATTCCGGCCCGAAATTGTTTTTACCAGGCGCCGCCGCCTCCGCCGCCGCCTCCGCCGCCGGAGAAGCCGCCTCCCGAGAAGCCGCCTCCGGAGTCTCCGGAATCAGGCATTGATGCTGTATGGCTCCCGACAGCGTTGCCGACGGAATCCATCATCGTACAGTACCAGAGAGGAGAATACGTGAACGTCGCACCGTCATATGACGAATACCAGCCCGGATTCTTCAGCGGTATATCCACGAACTTTTTCGCGAATTTCGTGGACATCCCGAAAACTTCGGCGTACGGCATGATCTTATAGAAGTATTCAGGATCCTGATCGCTCAGCATTTTCATGCGCTCGTATTCAGCGTCGCGGATGAAGTTCCTGAATCCGAGGACTTTTCCGTACTGCTGCCGTCCGGCATCAGTCAGTCTCGGCATGAGGATCGCACAGACCGTTGTCACTGCTGTCGCCGAGAAGAACAGATATGACGGGAGGAATCCGGCCGAGCTTATGCCGTATATCGGGAATTCCCGCGTGATGTATACGCACATCACTAATGTTCCCAGCACAAGGAGTATGGATCCGAAAACAAGTCTTGTGATCATCCGTCCCTTTGAGATCGACCTTCTGTGGTCTATGGCGCCCACTATAAGGCATGTCCCCAGAAGGGTGACGACGGCCAGAGTGACGGAAAGAGCCCATACGGTGTCACTTATGCCGGACACGAAGTATATGACAGCCGCAGTCGCCACGAACAGAAGGAACTGTATCGTTTCGACGATATACCTCGCTGTTTTCGATTTCTTTGTATAGACTTCGTTCGCCTTGTAATAAAGATCGAGCTGCGTCATGGACGTCTCATATGACAGAAGGAATCCTTCATCGAGATCGTTTATGCGCATGTGGCGGAAACCGTCCCTGCCGTCCCATCCGTCCTTGAACAGACCGTTGAACAGCGTTACAGAGAACGGCTTCTCCATGTCAAGCGCCGAGATCTCTCTCAGCTTGATGAGCTCGTATTTTTTTCTCTGATATTCATATATTTTCAGATATCCTTTCGACGCGTAATACAGGATCATGGAAGTGAGATCCTTTTTATCAGTCGTTCCGTCTATAACATAACCTGCCTCCGCCGGTGTCATGCCGTCAGGCGGGTAAAACTCCACAGTTTCCACGGTTTCGCCTCTGCTGCCCTGACGGAGCAGCAGTATTATCGAAACGATGATCCCGGCGAGCATCAGTATGACCCAGACAGGCATATACGGGGAAGGTTTCGCGTCCCAGTAGCCGTCCGGAAGGCTCGCGCTCAGCGTGATCCCGTTATATGGGGGATTGTATGTGAGGTGGACCGTGATCCTGCGTCCGTTTTCGGATATATTATAGCTGTCTGCCGTAAGACCTGCTGTACCTCCGTATGAACCGGCATAAAACTTATAGCTGTCCCTGTCGACATCCTTGGGCATCGTGACAGTGATGTCCGATTCCGGCACCGAAGTCTCCCAGCCCGTGGGGAACAGGTCGAGCGAAAGATAATCTGACATTTCATACGGATCGGCTCTGTAGACAAGGTCATATTTTATCGTGTATGTGTGTTTCCCGGTAAGCAGTTTATCCTCGTCTCCGATTCTGATATTAAGTCGCCTGCCGCTTTTCGAAGTGTCAACGGCGCCGCCTGTGACATCGACGTTCTTTACTCTGTAATCGCTTCCGATCGGAATATACCGTTCTATTCCGTGATGCTGCTTTAGGAAATTAACTTCGATAGTCTCTTTCACATGGACGACATGTTCTTTCGTAATATTGAAATCAAGGTCGTATTTGTCCGTGACGTAATCATTATACGAGGAATCATTATAACCTGCCGCTTTCGCCGCCCCGCAGTTCAGCGTGAACAGCATTGCCGCCGCAGTCAATGCGCAGAGCAGAATGCCGAGGATTCTCTTTTTTACAGTGATTCTCATTTTCTCACCCCGCTAAGCTCCGAAATCCACTTTTACGTTCTCACGTTCGGATTCGCCGGCTGCTTCGAACATCGCCTTGCGCTCGAAGTGGAACATGCCGGCTATGATGCTGCTCGGGAACGTCTCGCAGCGGTTATTGTATTTCTTTACTACCGCGTTGTAGTATTTGCGGGCGTTCGCGATGTCTTCCTCTGTATGTCCGAGCTGAGCCTGAAGGTCTATGAAATTCTGGCTCGCCTTCAGGTCCGGATAATTTTCCGCGACGGCAAACAGGTTCCGGAGCGACTGTGTGAGGGCGTTCTCATTCATTGCGCGCTCGTCCATGCTGCCGGATTCCAGCGCGGCCGTCCTTGTATCGACAATGCTCTGCAGCGTTTCCCGTTCGTGCTTCATATAGCCCTTTACGGTCTCGACAAGATTCGGGATCAGGTCGCAGCGTTTTTTCATATAGACGTCCATTGTAGCGAATCCTTCTTCAACGCTGTTGCGGCCCTTCACCAGGGAATTATAAGCCGCGATCATCCATATAACGATGACCGCAATAATGATAATGATAATTACAGGTACCATCTTCATACCTCCGAAAATAATATCGATGGGATTATTTTCTATTATATAGTAATTTGCGGCCCTATGGGCCTCACTGAATGTTATTTACAAATTTTTTTCATTATGATTCAGCCCCGTATCATCTAATGAACACAAAAGAAATTCAGTATTGTGTTTTGGTTAAAATTGTTTTATTATCGATAAATAAAAAAACAATTTAGAGTAAGAGTTTAATTAATAAGAGGTCATAAAATGAGGCACGAGTGTAAAATAACCGTCCTTGAGACGAAAATTTTCGAATATTATCAGAAGAATTACCTCGCGGATCCGAAGTCCGGGTCATGTCCGTGCTTCAAGCCGGGCGACACATTCTATCTGAAGCGCACGGCGGAGCAGGATGATTTCTGGCACATGCTGAACGGGAAATTCTGCGCGGAGGCGTGGGACGCGATCAGCAGGTATGTATACACCGCATTGCAGGGCGGCTCGATCATGCACGGATGGACGAAGGACGACCGCATCATGATCGCCTGCTGCAATGACGGGACGCGTCCTGTAATATTCAAGATCGAGCGTATTGACATCCCCGAGACCGAAGAGGAAAAAGAGTGGCTGGAAAAACAGGACTTTTCCAACACTGCCGAAAACGCCTGAACGGGCAGGCCGGCGCGCGGCCGGAAAACCGGATGACCGATGCTTACGAAGCATTGATACTTCATAAGCGTTAAATTAAAATGATATTGCTATGAGTCGGATGTGAAAAACTGCGGGAGGTGGAAGATGAAGAAGTTTATTGTGCCGCTTTTGTGTGCGGTTCTTTGCGCAGTGTGCCTCACAGGCTGCGGCGCGAAATATGCCGACAGCCCGTATCTCGGCAAATGGACGGCCTCCACGGCGTCGGCGTACGGGGTGGAGATCAGCGTGGACGCAGTCATCGACGGCGGATTCACGTTTGATCTTAATGAAGACGGCAGCTGCGATGTAAAGGTCGGAAGCAAGAAGACATCCGGAAGCTGGGAAGAGACGGACAACGGATTCAAGGTAGAAGACAAATACGAATTTACAGTGGACACGAGCGATGAAAACAAAGCGACGATGGAATATTCGGGCGTCACTCTCACTTTCGAGCGAGAATGACCGCGCAGTCTTATCAATGCGAAGAGCCGCTCCTGACGGAGCGGTATTTTTTTAGGTTAGCGGCACGGGCGCATATGGTGTATAATGTCCGGCAGGGAGGAATAGTTCAGACTTATGATTGGAATACTCGACATGGGCGGCGGTGTCCGGGGCGCGTACGGAGCGGGCGTGCTGGATTACTGCCTTGACAGACATATAATATTCGATTACTGCGTCGGTGTGTCGGCGGGCGCCGGGAACCTGGTCACGTATGTAGCGCGCCAGAGAGGACGCAATATCAGGTTCTATGTGAAGTATCAGTTCAGGAAAGAGTATATGGGCTTTCGCAATAAGCTGAAGACCGGGAACTTCGTGAATCTCGAATATATTTACGGAACGCTCACGAATTCGGACGGCGAGGATCCTCTTGATTACGATGCGTTCATGAGTTCGGAAACGGACATGTGCTCTGTCGCGACAGACGCGCTGACAGGGAAGCCGGTGTATTTTTACAAGAAGGACTGCGAAAGGGACGATTACGGCATGATCAAGGCGTCGTCATGCATGCCGATAGCGAACCGGCCCTACGAATTTCGCGGGAGGCTGCTGTTCGACGGGGCGCTTTCTGACGCGATCCCGCTTGAACACGCATTCGCAGACGGATGTGACAGGGTCGTCGTCATACTTACGAAACCGAGAGACTTCTACAGGGACCCGAAGGATGACGCATTCTTCGCGAAGATGCTGAGGCCGCATTATCCGCAGGCGGCACGTAAACTCGCCGGACGCGCATTGCTGTACAACCTGCAGCTCGACCTCTGCAAATATTACGAAAAGCAGGGGAAGGTATGCATCGTCGCGCCGGATGACATCGGCGGGATAAAGACGCTTTCGAAGGACCGCGACGCCGAATTCCGGCTGTACTATAAAGGATACAAAGACGCCGAAGCCATAGATAAATTCATTGCCTGCGGCTGAGTTCGCGGGTATAATTATAATGTAAGTACAATATATAATACAGGGGTGATGAAATGATTTACAAAGATTTTCAGGACATCAGTCTGTCCGCACTCGGGATGGGAACGATGAGACTTCCCGTTATTGACGGGCACGACTCGAAAATAAACGAGACGGAGGCTGAAAAGATGATCGATGCCGCGATGGAAGGCGGCGTGAATTATTACGATACGGCATGGGGATATCACGGAGAGAATTCTGAACTTGTCGTAGGAAAGGCTCTCTCGAAGTATCCCCGCGACAGTTTTTATCTCGCTACGAAATTCCCGGGCTATGACGTGAAGAATTTCGGGAAAGTAGAGGAGATATTCGAGAAGCAGCTGGAAAAATGCCGCGTCGATTATTTCGACTTCTATCTTTTCCACAATGTCTGCGAAATAAACATCGATCAGTATCTCGACGATGAGAAATACGGCACGTATTCATATCTGATAGAACAGAAGCGAAACGGAAGGATAAAGCACCTCGGCTGTTCGGGCCACGGGGAGATCCCGGTGATGAAGGCGTTCCTCGATAAATACGGAGACGATATCGAATTCTGCCAGCTGCAGATCAACTATTTCGACTGGACGTTCCAGCACGCGAAGGAGAAGGTCGAAATGCTGAAAGAATACGGCATCCCGGTATGGGTCATGGAACCGATGCGCGGCGGAAAACTCGCGGATCTTGACGAAAAGTACGTTGAAAGGCTGAAGGCTCTGAGGCCGGATGCGACGCCGGAAGAATGGGCGCTGAGATTCCTTCAGAGCGTTCCGGAGATACAGCTCGTGCTTACCGGAGCGTCCTCAATGGAGCAGCTGCAGGAAAATATCCGCATATTCAGCGAGGACAAACCTCTGAGCGATGAAGAGATGGATACGCTGCTCAGCGTGGCGTCCGATATGATCTCGGATGCCGGCGTACCGTGCACGGAGTGTCATTACTGCGTCAGCCACTGTCCGCAGGGGCTCGACATCCCGATGCTGCTCAGGAACTACAATCAGTTCATGCACACGGGGAAGGACGACTTTATCTCGCATATGCAGATCTCGACACTGCCGGAGGACAAGAGACCGGCCGCATGCATCGCATGCCACAGCTGCGAGCAGGTATGTCCGCAGCATATAAAGATCCCGGACGTTCTCGCGGATTTCGCCGAGAAACTCTGATATAATCAATGCGTTAAAATACCCGCGGTTATAAGACCGCGGGTATTCTGTTTACAAGGTATTTATCTGTCGAGTATGCGTCCGTCCGTTGAGATCGTGACTACGTTCCACGGTATGAATTTTCCGCTGTTCTGAAGCGCGGTCTTCACCGCGTTCTCGATACCGCCGCAGCACGGTACTTCCATCCTGACCACTGTCACGCTCCTGATATCATTGTTCTTAATGATCTCGGTGAGCTTTTCCGAATAGTCCACGCTGTCGAGTTTCGGGCAGCCGATGAGCGTTATATGGTTTCTGATGAATTCCCTGTGGAAGTCGGCATACGCGTATGCAGTGCAGTCTGCAGCGATCAGAAGCTTCGCTCCGTCGAAATACGGCGCGTTCACAGGGGCGAGCTTTATCTGGACAGGCCACTGCGAGAGCTCGCTTTCAATGCTGCCTGCCGGCGGGGCGGCGGAAGCATGTTCGCGTTTTATCGCTTTTGACTGAGAGCCCGGACATCCGCACGGGAGAGGTTCCTGCCTGGTTTTCGATGCCTTCACCGCTTCTGCGTCGTACGCGGGAGCTTCCCGCTCCTCGAACGTGATCGCACCCGCGGGGCAGGCCGGAAGGCAGTCGCCCAGGCCGTCGCAGTAATCCTCGCGCGTCAGTTTAGCTTTACCGTCGATCATCTTAATCGCGCCCTCGTGGCAAGCGTCCGCGCACGCTCCGCAGCCATTGCATTTTTCTTCGTCTATCTTTATTATCTTCCTGATCATTTTCGTTTCCTCCTTTTTTGTTCTCTCTTGTTTTTACGAGTAGATGATAATATAATATGCAAAAGCTGTATGTTGAATATTCAACAAAAGGAGAAAAAAATGAAAAAATATCCCGAAGGTGTCTATAAATGCGTTCTGTTCGGCGGCATAAGCGAGGAAGGAGCCGCGGGGATACTGCGGACATGCCGCGCGCAGAATATAGAAGCGGAGAAGGGCGATGTCATCATCGCGGAAGGAGATCCGGCCGACAGGATAGGCATCGTAGCCGAAGGTTCCGTCCGCATTTCGCGGACAGACATCGCGGGAAACGAGTCTATACTCGGAAGAGCGGAGAGCGGCGATATATTCGGAGAGTCATACGCTCTGTCTGATGAGCAGTCGATGCAGGTGAACGTCATTGCGGCTGAGCGGTCCGTTGTGACCCTAATAGATGCTTCAGGCATTGATGAGGTGAAAAGCGCCTCAGAAAGCGATATGGCGCGTTTCAGAGGGAACCTCATCAGGATCATGGCATCGAAAAACCTGAATTTCAACCGGAAGATCGAGATAACGTCGCAGCGCACGACGCGCGGAAGACTCCTTATGTATCTGGATATTGAATCTAAACGGCGCGGTTCGAATGAGTTCGACATCCCGTTCGACAGGCAGCAGCTTGCCGACTATCTCGAGGTCGACAGGAGCGGACTGTCCGCCGAGATAGGGAAGCTGGGCCGTGAGGGCGTTCTCGAAAGCCGCAGGAGCCATTTTAAGATCTTAATATAAAAAGGGCTCTTGCGAGCCCTTTAGGTTTTGCCTATCAGATGCGATAACTTATTTCCAGAAATCCGTATCCTGCTTCAGACCGATATCGGCAGCCTTGAATTCAGGATTCTTTCCTTCTTCCTTCTGCTTTCTGTAGTCATTCAGACACTTGAATGCGATCCCTCCGAGTATCAGGATGGATGGCATATTTGTGATGACCATCAGTCCCTGCATCATATCGGCCGTATTCCATACAAGGCTTGCCGTGGCGACGGAGCCTTCATATACGAGCAGTGTAGCCGCGATCCTGAAAATCAGGAGCCCGATCTTGCTCGGATTCCTTTTCAGTATGAATTTCAGGCAGCCTTCGCAGTAGGAGTAGTTTCCGATGAGCGTCGTGAACGCGAACAGTGACATCGAGATCGCGATGAATGTAGGTCCGAATGAACCGAGTGTCGTCGCCATCGAGCTCTGAACGTAACCGGCCGCGTCAGCTGTTCCGTCAGCGGCGAGGAAGCCGGTCGGGTCGACGTCAGTGACAAGGCACATGAACGCCGTGGCTGTACAGATGAGCAGTGTGTCGATGAATACCGACAGCATCTGGACGAGTCCCTGTTTCGCAGGGTGTGAGATGTCGGCCGTGGCCGCCGCGTTTGGCGCGGAACCCATACCGGCTTCATTCGAGTACAGGCCTCTCTTGATCCCGTACATTATGCAGGAACCCGCGAATCCTCCGAATATCGCGTGGAAATCGAATGCGTTGGAAAAGATTTTTACGAACATCGCAGGGATGCCTCTGAAGTTGATGACGAGAACTACGATCGAAATGACTACGTAGATGATGCCCATGACAGGAACGAGCACTCCCGTTACCTTCGTGAGCCTTTTCGCTCCTCCGATAACGATCGATCCGAACAGTATCGCGAGAATGATGCCGATGATCATCGGAGTTGACTTGCCGTAGAAGTCGAATGTCTGGAATGTCGACTGCAGGTTATATGCAGCGAGCATATTATATCCGACCGCGTATGTAAAGATGATCAGTATGGAGAAGATGACGCCGAGCCATCTGGCATTTAATGCGTCTTTCATGTAAAACGCCGGTCCGCCGTAACTCGAGCCGTCCGGATTCTTCTTTTTGAAGATCTGTGCGAGCGTGGACTCGACGAACGCGCTGGCACCGCCGAAGAACGCCGTGATCCACATCCAGAAGATAGCGCCCGGGCCTCCGCAGACGATAGCCGTCGCGACGCCGATGATGTTTCCGGTGCCTACACGCGACGCCGTCGATACCATCAATGCACCGAACGATGAGATGCCGTTCTCTGTCTTCGGCTTTTCCGCTACGACTCTGATGCTTTCACCGAACATTCTTGTCTGGATGAATCCGCAGCGGATGGTGAAATAGATACCGCCCACAATAAGAATGAGCGGAACAATAAAAGGCTGGTACAGTACATTGCTGACCGCCAGTACTACACTGTTGATAGCTTCCATAATAAATCCTCTTAAATAATCAAAATAGAATGATAACAAACAAAACCGTAGCAATTTTACCATGTAATCTTGCAATTGTAAATTATTTCTTAAATTACATATAATTTATATTTTGTATGCTAATTGTATGTTTGGATACAATCATTCCGGAGTGCTCCCGCCGGATGTATCACACGGTCCGATTATGATATAATCAATGCAGGGAGGACAGGATAATGGATATAAGAGAAGGCTACGGATGCACGGAAGACGTGATGGCGCTGTTCGGGGAATATACCGAATCGATAATAGAAGCGGATGAGAAGGCGTCCGATGTCCTGAACGCCCAGAATTATGAAGACGAAGCATTGCATGTAAATGAAAAATACGGAAGGCCGGACGGCAGACTTTATATCGCGTACGACGGGGAAGTGCCCGCCGGCTGCATCGCGCTCCGCCGTTTCGACGAGACGCGCGGAGAGATGAAGCGGCTGTATGTGCGTCCGCAGTACCGCGGATCCGGGCTGGGAGAAAAACTTGCGAGGATCATTCTCAGCGACGCCCGCGAGATCGGATACGACAGCGTACTTCTCGATTCGCTCCCGTTCATGCGCAGCGCGCAGGGGCTCTACAGGAAGCTCGGATTCACTGAGACAGAGCCGTATTACGATTCCCCGATGGCAGACGTAACGACATTTATGGAATGCAGATTGTAAATTTTTCTTTTCATTGGACGGATTTATGGTATAATGAGTTTCGTCGGAATGATCCGTTAGCTCAGTTGGGAGAGCGTCTGGGTGACAACCAGAAGGTCGATAGTTCAAGTCTATTACGGGTCACCAGAGAAAAAGCGCTGAAATCGTTTGAGATCAAATGATCCGGCGCTTTTTTCTTTTTCTTTTTACATGCATTTAATTACTTTTTGCCCCTGAAACCGGTCAAAATATGACATTCAGATGTGGAAACGGGTGTGGAATGCATGACTTCGAAAAATGTGATCAGTGACGGAGCTGAATTTGCCCGGATATCGAGAGGGGATAAATGTGACAATACTGCTGAATTCAACGAAGGAGAAGTATATAACATAAAAAGTATATTACTGATTCAAGATCGGCTGGAGTATTAGTGGAGGTATTCTAGTGGCTGAAATAACTGATGAATATCGAATTATCGGAAATTAATAGACTGATTTATGATTAAACTTAAAAATAATGCCTCCAAAACAAGGAAGGAGCTTTTTGCAAAACTTATTACGATACCGGATCAGTATGAAAATTTTATAATAATGGTTCTTTCATATACTCATGGAGAAGATCATGAGAGAGAAGTAATTGACTATATTAATAAACAGGATGCACCTGAAACATCCGATGTCGCTGCTTTTGTTTTGCAAAGAGATTATGAAAATTGGGGAAAAGAAGAATTAGATATAGAAGGTGAAAAATGAGTATTGATGAGGCGGATAAATATATTGATAAACATGTCAGATTAGTTGATATTGATGATCAAATTTTTGAAGGGGATGTTTCAGATTTGATCCCGGGTGTAGAAAGCTCAAGCGGAAAGGACAGTTTAGATATATTTGTTGACCATGTTTATTTAGTAATACCACTTGATGAGATAAAAGATATTTGTATTCTGGAGAATTAAGGACATCTTTTTAGGTGTATATTTTTTCGCTGAGAAATATTTAATACCAGAAAAAACCGGTTTTCATTAAGACTTAACAGTAAACAGGCATGCTTTTTAGCATCCGGAGATATAGTAAAAAACCGCATTGCCGCGAATATACGCGGCAGCGGTCTTTTTGATTTCTATTGATTGTTCGTTTCCTGATCGGCAGCTAGCTTTTCCGTTTACTGATTCAGATTGAACAGGAAAAGCATCATGCTCCGTACGGCTGCGTAGCCGTTTTCCATATTCGTCGCGAACAGGACTGCATTGATCTTCTTGTTTTTCGAGTACATGATCGCGAGGTCCGTTTTTTCATAAGTGAACTGAGTATCGAGTTTGAATCCGTATTCGGACGTGGCCTGCGAAAGCTCTGAAGCAAGGCTGGAATCCACGTCATACGGCCACAGCGGAGTGGCTTTGTCCGCTTTGAACGACATGTCGTTCAGCGTAGCCGTGGCTTTGAACTCCTTGTTCATCTCCTTCATGACGTCTGCGTCAATGCTCCGTGCCGATACCATAGCTGTGAATTTCGATCCTGTCATTCTGAGATATCCGAGCTCGGATACAGCAATGGAATCCCCGGAATCCTCTCCGTCTATAGTTTCAAAGACTCCGTTGCTCATAGTGTACATAAGACTCAGCACGCTTGCTTCGGATTCGGCGGAATATACCTTTGACGGGACGTTTACCTCTGAAACGGTGAACGTCATGTCGGATTCTTTTGAGATATTTTTATCTGTGTAATTTGCCGCTTCTTTATCGGCCTTTTCCTGGAACTTATCCGCGCTTGAACCGGAAACGACAACGACGGCAGTCGCTTTCGTCTGATAGGTGTCGTATGACGTGCCGCCTTCGAATGACGCGATCTCCAGGTTTATTTTTGAAGACTGACAGCTGTTTATGAACGACGCTATCTCTTCCGAAGGATTCGGATGTGTGCGGGACGTGTCGCCGGTGCTCCCGCCTTCAAGTCCGTCGATAGTGATCCTGTAAGCCGTTTTGCCGTCAGATTCTGTTGTTGTCAGAGACTTAGTGAATGTATATTCGGCCGTTGCCGCACCGCCTGAGTATATAGCGGTGTCATTGCCGTGCGTGAGAGAGATGATATTGTCCGCCCTGAAATCGGACTTTTTCAGAGAAGACGGATTTCTCGTGATGAGGAGCCGTACATCTCCGTGGTTCACTGAATCTTTCATTGTCGTCAGCGCCAGAGAGAGTACCTGCGCGTAATTCTTTTTTTCTGAGGAAGCGCAGCCGGCGCCGCTGTTGAATTCAAAGAGCGTTGATTCCGCTTTCTTGTAGCCCTTCGTTGCACCGGAAGACAAAACTATGGAATCAGCATTGATTTTTTCATAGGTGAGGCCGTCGTTCTGATCAGCCCACCACTTCACATAGCTGAATACCGCATCGCATGTATCGTCTTTGTCGTATTGTTCTTTTAAATCTGAATATGTCTGCTGTATGTCTTTATTGACTTCGTCATTGCTCACTTCTTCTCCCGCGGTCGTGCAGCCGGTGAGACCGATCACGCTGAACGCGAGGATCAGAGACAATAAAACGGAAATCGTCTTTTTCATGATGTTCTCCTGTTCAACTTTATGAAAAGCAATTATAATAATACCATAAATCGATGTCAATTGTTAACGGGAGGTCTAACTGTCATGGAAAAGAAAAAAGTGCTTATAGCAATGCCACTTCACAAGGACAGGAAGGAGCGGTTTATAGAAGAATTTCCGGAATGCGAATTCGAATTCATATATCGAAAGGATCTGAAACCTGAAGACCTGCGGGGAAAAGAAGTTATCATGGGCTTTCCGAAGCCGGAATGGCTGGGCGAGGCCGACAAAATGAAATGGCTGCAGATCTACATGGCCGGAAATGACGCTTATACGAAAGCGTATGCGGAAGATCCCGCGCCTTTCGAGGGATGGACGCTCACGAACGCGTCCGGCTGCTACAGCCTGGCGATTTCCGAGTATATGGTGGGAATGAGCCTCGCGTACCGTCTTAACCTGTTCGCGTACGACCGCGACATGCGGAAGAAGCAATGGACGGATAACGGCTCGGTCTATTCGGCCGAGGGCGCAGTTGTGCTGTCCGTCGGGACAGGCAGCATAGGCGGAGCTTACTGCAAGAGGATGAAGGCGCTCGGTTCGTACGTCATCGGCGTAAGACGTTCGCACCATAAGGAAGTGCCGGATTTCTGCGACGAGATGCATACTGTGGACGAGCTCGACGAACTTCTGCCGCGCGCGGATATCGTGGCTCTTTCGATGCCGGCTACGGGCGAAAGCAGCGGCATGCTCAACATGCGCCGCTTCAAGCTCATGAAGGACAGCGCCATAGTGATAAATGTCGGACGCGGCGGCGCTATCGTGCAGAGCGACCTTGTCGAAGCGCTGAACAATGATATCATAGGCGGTGCATGCCTTGACGTTTTCGAGAAGGAACCTATACCTGAAGATGATCCGATCTGGGACGCGAAGAACGCGGTGCTGACGCCGCACGTTTCCGGCGGATGGCATCTGTATCAGACTATAGAATATATATCCGACCTGTCAATGCGCAATTTAAGGCACTATCTGAACGGCGAACCGCTGGAGAATGTTGTTGACCTGAAGAAAGGATACTGATAATGCGAACTCTATATCTTGAATGTTATTCCGGCATCAGCGGGGACATGACTGTGGCCGCGCTGCTTGACATGGGAGCGGATGAGGAAGGACTTCTGAAACTGCTCGGAAGTCTCGGTGTATCCGGTTTCGAGATCAAAACGGGGAAAGCCGTGAAAAACGGCATTTCCGCGTACGATTTCGATGTCGTGCTGGATGAACCGGCGGAGGGTGATCATCATTTCCACGATCATGATCACGATCATCACGGTCATGACCATCACCACGACCACGATCACGATCACGATCATCACCACGACCACGATCACGATCATCACCACGATCACGATCATCACCACGATCACGATCATGACCATGACCACGACCATCATCACGGCCATGTCCACAGAGGGCTGCATGAGATAAACGGGATAATCGACGGTATGGACGCGAACGATCATGTGAAGGAGATGGCTAAGAAGATATTCGACGTCGTTGCCGAGGCGGAGTCCGAAGCTCACGATCTTCCGAAGGAAGAAGTGCACTTCCACGAAGTCGGTGCGGTCGACTCCATCGTCGACATCATAAGCGCGGCCTACTGCATTGATGATCTCGGGATCGACAGGATCGTCGTGTCCGACCTTTATGAAGGGACGGGACATGTGCACTGCCAGCACGGGACGCTCCCGGTACCGGTACCGGCGGTCACGAACATCGTGAGGAACTGCGGCCTGAAGCTGCGCATCACGGACAACGAAGGAGAGATGGTGACTCCGACAGGAGCGGCCATCGCCGGAGCGCTCGGTGAGCCGGGAAGCAGGCCGGAATCGTTCAACATCATTGCTGCAGGCATCGGAGCCGGGAAAAAGGACTTCGAAAAAGCCAATATCCTGAGAGCGTTCCTCATCGAAGAGAACGGGGAGACCGCAGGCGAGGATATATTTGAACTTGAGACGAATATAGATGACTGCACGGGCGAGGCTCTTGCGTATACGCTTGAAACGCTGATGGCTCACGGAGCGAGGGACGCTTTCTTCGTACCGATCTTTATGAAGAAGGGAAGGCCGGCCTACATGCTCAAGGTGCTGTGCGAAAGAGAATATGTCGAAATCATGGAAGAAATCATCTTTGACAACACATCGACCATCGGGATCAGGAGATTCCCCGTTGAGAGGACAACGCTTTCGAGGAGAGGAGAGATCTTTGATCTTGACATCGGAACAGTAGAAGTGAAGGTCATCGAGCACAACGGCGTGGAAAAATATGTCCCTGAATCAGACAGTGTGATAAAAATATGCGACGAGAAAGGTCTCGGATGGCAGGAAGCCTATCGGGAGATAATGGCCGAGCTGAATAAGATCGGCTGACAGGAGGAGAAATGAAGTCATACAGGAAAGAACTGCACTTCAATCTGCCGACAAGGCGGGGGATAGTGAATATCACGAGCGAGGTGCAGCGCGCGATAGACGAGAGCGGAGTGAAGGAAGGCCTCGTTCTCGTAAATGCGATGCACATCACCGCTTCGGTTTTCATCAATGACGACGAGAGCGGGCTGCATCAGGACTTTGAAGACTGGCTCGAGAAACTCGCACCGGAAAAACCGTACAGCAGATACAGGCACAACGGTTTCGAGGACAACGGCGACGCACATTTGAAGCGGACAGTCATGGGACGAGAGACAGTCTGCGCGATCACTGACGGCAGACTCGATTTCGGGCCCTGGGAGCAGATATTTTATTTCGAGTTCGACGGGAAACGCGATAAGCGCGTACTGATAAAGATCATCGGAGAATAGCGGCAATACGCGGAAGGGGACCGATAAATGGGAAACAGTGAGAATATCCAGTCAGTAGACAGGGCACTCGATATCATTGAAGTGCTCGCTGTCGAACCGAAGGGACTCGGGGTAACTGAGATAGCGGAGAGATCGGGACTGCATAAGAGCACCGCTCACAGGATAATCAGAACTCTCGCGGACAGAGGATATCTCGAGAAGACGGAAGACGGGAGTTACAAGATAGGGCTGAAGTTCATCGCCGCTGTGAGCTGCTATATTAACAGCCTCGAACTGCAGACGCAGGCGAGACCGTATCTGGCCGCTCTTACGGGCGACCTCGGGCTTACAGCCCATCTCGGCGTTCTGGACGGCGATCAGGTCGTGTATATCGAGAAGATAGATGTGATCTCCTCAGTACGTATCTATTCGCAGATAGGCGTTCACGTCCACGCGTACTGTTCGTCTCTCGGAAAAATCCTTCTTTCGGCATATTCCGGCACGGAACTCAGGAATCATATGGCGAGATGCAGTTTCATTAAATTCACGAAAAATACCATATCAAGCATCGAAGAACTGGAGGAAGACCTCGCGCTTGTAAGGAAGCGGGGATGGGCGATAGACGATGAAGAGTCGGAGATCAATCACCGGTGCATCGCGGCGCCTATATATGACTACAGAGGCGACATTATCGCCGCGGTAAGCGCGAGCGGCTCGAATGTCCAGCTTCCTGAAGAGAATTTCGACAGCGTCATAGAATACGTGAAAAAAACAGGCATGGCCATTTCGCATGATATGGGCTACACCGAATAAATGAAGCGGAAATGTGAAAAGCCGCCCGGCCGCAGGGCCGGACGGCTTTTCCTTTAACCGAGATATTGGCAGTTCTAATAAATATTCTTCAGGATCACATTCTTGACTCTTGTCATTTCGTCGAATGTGGACATGACGCCTTCCGTTCCGATACCGCTGTGCTTCCAGCCGCCGAAAGGCTCCTCGAACGCTCTGAAGAAGCTCGCGCCGTTGATCACGCAGGCCCCGGCCTCCATGGCTTTCGAGATCCTGAAAGCGCGCTTCTGGTCTTTCGTGAAGACGCAGCTCGAGAGACCGAACTTGGAATTATTCGCGATCTCTATTGCTTCTTCGTCGGTATCGAATCCGATGATCGGTACGACAGGGCCGAAGATCTCTTCGTCCTTAGCGACGTCCGCAGTCTTTGGCACATCGACTATGACTGTCGGATCGTAGAACGCGCCGTTTCTCTTTCCTCCGAGTACGATCTTTCCTCCCTGTTCTACGACCTTCTCTACCTGTTTCTCGACCTTGACAGCCGCTTTTTCACTGATGAGGCAGGAGATCTCGGTCGCTTCGTCCGAAGGATCGCCGTAATTGAGTTTCTTTATTCTCTCGACCGCTTTTTTCGCGAACTCGTCCCTGACGGAGTTATGTACGATAAAGCGTTTGCTCGCGCAGCAGACCTGGCCGGTGTTGTACATGCGGCCCCAGATCATTTCTTCTACGGCGAGGTCCACGTCTCCGTCGTCACAGAGGATGAACGCGTCATTGCCGCCGAGCTCCAGCGCGGAGTGGGTGAGATTCGCGGCGCAGATTTTCGCCGTTTCTATACCTACCGCCGTGCTTCCCGTAAGCGTAACGAGATGTACTCTCGGATCGGATGTCGCCGCCGTCTTTACGCTGCCCGGCGCCGTGAGGCACTGGACGACTCCGGCCGGGACGCCCGCTTCATTCAGCATCTCCGTGAGCCTGAGAAGTGTGAGCGGATTGTCGCTCGAAGGCAGCACGATGGCCGCGTTGCCCATCATGAGCGCGGGCGCGACCTTCTGGTCGAACAGGTCGCACGGGAAGTTGAACGGAATGACGCATACGACCACGCCTATAGGTTCTCTTGTTACGAGCTGCATGTGGTTCGCCTGACCGGTCTCCGTGCCGGGCGGGATTATCTTTCCGTAATAATGTTTCGCATGCTCGATGAATCCGGAAAAACCGATTTTTATATTTCCGATCTCCGCTCTCGCTTCGTTTATCGGTTTTCCGTTTTCCGCGCTCAGCATCTGAGCCAGCGATTCACTGTTCTCGTCTACTATCTGCAGGAATTTATAAAGGATCTCGGCCCTTTCCGAAATAGGTACCTCCGCCCATGATTTCTGAGCGCGTACCGCCGCTGTAATGGCTATATCTATATCCTTTGCGTTCGCCTTCGGAACCGATTCGATCACTTTTCCCGTCGCAGGGGCGATGATCTCAAATGTATCGCCGCTTACGCTGCCGGTCTTTCTTCCGTCTATGATCATCTGCATAATGCATTTCTCCTTCCGTTATTTTCCGAATGCCGTGAACGACAGCATCAGGCCGCCGCACGTATTGAGTCCGTCGTCTTCGTATCCGTATTCACCGAATGTGAACTCGACGATGAAGGGGATATCTCCGACTGATTTCTTCACCTGTTCGGTAACTTCGTCTATTCTGTCTCCGATCCCGGCTCTTCTTCCGCCGCAGTGTACGAGGTGGAGAGCTCCGATCGGTCCGTCCATTCTCTTTTTAAGTTCTTCGAGTGTTTCTCCTACTGAATTGATGAGCTGGTCAACAGATCCCTCCATCTGGATAACAGCGGTTCCGACAGCGAGATTGTTGCCTACATTGATAGAAAAGTCTTCGTTCCCGTTCATGGGATGTCTTATGGCGATGAGGTCGCCGAGCCTGTCCTTTACTCCGAGCGGAGCGGTCACGGATGTGCTGAGAAGTTCTCCGCCCATGAGTTTTTCTGTGGGTTGTCCGGTCCATTCCTGATATTTTTTAAGAGCCGGCATATTGTCGATCTCGACGAGTGTCCTGTATCCGTCGAGCTTTGTGATCACGCCTACATTCTTCGTTTCCTTGTATGCTCCGGTGAATTTGTTCGCGAACGGCTTGTCCGTATAGAAGAACGCTACGGATACTCCGTCCGCCGTTACCATTTCGTCGGTGAACAGCAGCCAGTCGCCTACTATGGCGTTGTCCGCCGCGCTCCCGCCGAAGAACGGCACACGGCCTATGACGTCAGTGATGCCCTTGAGATAGAATTCCTCTTCTCCCGGAGGGGCCGACATGTAGAAATAGTCAGGTGCTTCACTTTTTCCGGCTCTCTTCAGCGCTTCCTTCGCGACAGCTTCGCCTGTCTTTCTCGCGTCACCGTCTTTCGGCATTCCGGCGACCGATACGACTGCGTCTTCGTCCTTGAGCGCCATGATGCCGACGAATCCGTCGTCACCGGAAATGAATCCGTCCGGTGTGATGACACCCGTGAACGAAGTGTTCCCGATGAGAGGCGTCCCCGGAAGCTCCGCCTTTATCGCGTCTATCAGTTCTTTCTGATCGTACTGGACACCGCTGTAAACAAACGCCATATCCGGTGAGGCGATACTCTTTTTCACCTGCATTGCCGCTTCTTTTCCCGCATTCGCAGCGCCGCTTGCCGTACTGGATCCCGTAACTGCATTAAACATATAAGACACCTTCCTTTCTGTTAAGTGCTTTTCAAACCGCCGGTCCGGTATATGCCGCATATTCTGCGGTCTGACCGCGTGCCCCGGCGGGTAGACTGCCTCTTTTTTTACCATAATAAGTCTACATTATTTTTCGGATTATGGTCAACCGGACCGGGTCCGCAATGAGAACTGCCCGTTCCGCGATGCGGGACAGATTTTGCAATGGTACTAATTTGACCGTATGGTATAATCATAAGAAAAGCCGCTGCCGGCGAAAATGTGCGGAAGCGGGGAAATAACACTTGTCATCGCATTGCACCTTGTGGTAAAATATCTTCTGTTCGACAGAAATCAGGCGAAAGCTTCAGATAAGAAGATATAGAAGGAGGTGCGGCAGATGTCGAGAAAATGTGAGATTTGCGGGAAACAGCAGGTATCCGGAAATAATGTATCTCACTCGAACAGACATTCGAGAAGAAAATGGAATGCGAACATCCAGACTGTAAGGATAAACGATAACGGAACAGTCAGGAGAGCGAACGTTTGCACGAAGTGCATTAAATCGGGCAAAGTAAACCGCGCCTTTTAAGTATGGGCTTAAGGATCCTGTTCCCGCGCGGGAACAGGATTTTTTTATATCAATGCAGCGCGCCGGAGGTATTGTGTGGCTGATAAATACACAGTGCGGACCGATATCGGAAAGATATCCGTCTATGACAATACGATACGAGAGATAGTTGCCGACGCGGCGAAGTCCGTGAGCGGCCGCGCATATATCACTAACAGCCGGGGCAGACAGGCGAGAAGAGCGTCCGAGCGTCTGCGCGACATCGAAGTCGATGTGCGGGACGGCCGGATTTTTGTGCGCCTTTACATAGTGATCAAATTCGGCCTCAGCATCCATCATGTTACAGAGAAACTGATAAACGGCATCCGCGAGGGGATAAACACTCTGACGGGGCAGGATCCGAAGCAGATCACAGTAGTAGTGGCCGGCGTGATGTCCGTCAGATTCGCGAAGCGCGACATAGAGATAAAGGTGACGTACGATGATTGAGGAAAACGTCACGAAACTGCCCGGCATCGGAACGAAAAAAGCGGAAAAACTGAGTGACGCGGGCATTGATACCGTAGAGGATCTTCTCCTGACGCTCCCGCGCGGCTATGAGGACAGGACGCGGCCGAAAGACATCGCTGAGCTCGTGCCCGGAGAAAGCGCGTATGTCAGAGGCTTCGTCATGAAAACATTCAGCACTCCGGGATACAGACGCGGCAGGAAGAGCCTGCTCAAGCTGCGCGTGGAGGACGAGACGGGGAACATGGAAGTCCTCTTCTTTAATGCGGCGTATCTGTCAAAGAGTTTCACGACGGGCGGCGCGTACGCGTTCTACGGCAGGGTCACTGAGAACCGCGGCGTTCTGCAGATGATACATCCGGAGTTCGAAAGGGTCGAGAACGCGAAGGCGGAGATACTTCCCGTATACAGGCAGATACCGGGCGTCTCGCAGCGGGATATGAGAAAATCAATGCGTGCCGCTCTTCAGTTCGCGTTCGAACTCCCGGACGTGCTTCCGGACGGGATAAAAGAAAAATACGGTCTTGAAGGCATTGCGGACGCGGTCCGCGGCATCCATTTCCCTTCGGGGCATGACGAACTCGACTCGGCGAGACGCCGGATCGTCTATGAGCAGATGTTCGTGCTCAGGGTCGGACTTCTGATGATGCAGAGCGGCAGTGAAGATGGTATTGCTTTCCCTTCGGACGATTCCGCTGAGGTGTTCGCCGGTTCACTCCCGTATGAACTGACCGGAGCTCAGAAGCGGGTGATATCGGAGATATATGCGGACATGGAGCGCCCGGTGCGGATGAACAGGCTCCTGCAGGGGGATGTCGGCTCCGGGAAGACCGCAGTCGCGGAAGCCGCGCTGTACAAGGCGTTCAGAGCGGGATTCCAGGGCGCGATGATGGCGCCGACCGAGCTGCTGGCAAAACAGCATTACGAAACGCTGAGAAATGATCTCGGAAAACTCGGCATGAACGTGGGGCTTCTGACAGGCCACATGAAGCCGTCCGAGAAACGTGAAGTGTGCGATGCGATCGAAAGCGGGGAAATAGATGCGGCTGTGGGGACGCACGCTCTGATACAGCCGGATGTCGCTTTCAGGAATCTCGGCATCGTGGTCACGGACGAACAGCACAGGTTCGGAGTCGACCAGCGCGCCAGCCTGAGCGAGAAGGGTTCGAAACCGGACATACTGGTCATGACGGCAACGCCGATACCGAGGTCGCTCGCCGTGATCATGTACGGCGACAGGGACGTTTCCGCGCTTGACGAGATGCCTCCGGGCAGGATACCTGTCCTGACAAAAGCGGTTACTGACAGATCGAGGAAACTCGTGTATGATTTCGTGATTGGGGAAGTCTCGAAGGGCCGGCAGGGATATGTCGTCGCGCCGCTGATAGAAGATTCGTCGGAGATAGACGCGCGCTCGGCGGAGGGTGTATTCGGCGAGCTGAAGAAAAAATATCCCGGCGTCAGCATCGCATTGCTGCACGGGCGGATGAAGGAAGACGAAAAAACCGCTGTGATGAGCGATTTTGCGGCCGGCCGGTATTCTGTGCTCGTCTCTACGGTAGTGATAGAAGTCGGCATCGATGTCCCGAACGCGACGTTCATGGTGATAGAGAGCGCGGAGAGGTTCGGCCTCGCGCAGATGCATCAGCTGAGAGGGCGCGTGGGGCGCGGGAAGGAGCAGTCCTACTGCCTGCTCATAATGAACGGAAAGGGCGACGTCGCGCGTAGCAGAGCTCATACGCTGGTAGGCACGAATGACGGGTTCAGGATCGCCGAGAAGGATCTCGAACTCCGCGGCCCGGGCGAGGTGTTCGGCACGCGCCAGCACGGCGTCCCGGACGTGGCTCTTACCGAGATGGTGCGCCACACGGACGTCATGGAGGAGCTCCGCGGAGACGCGATGAGGCTCATCAGGGAGGATCCCGACTTATCAATGCCAGATCACGCCGGGCTCAGGGAAAAGGTGGAGAGTGTGTTCGGCGGACACGCTCAGCTGAATATTTGACAGGAGTTATTATGAGGATCATAAGCGGTGATTACCGGTTCAGACATATTCTCGCGCCGGATGACAGATCCGTCAGGCCGACGGGTGACAAGGTCAAGGGCGCGATGTTCAATATGGTGCAGGACAGGATATACGGCGCGAAGGTGTGCGACCTGTTCGCGGGTTCAGGAAACCTCGGGCTCGAGGCCCTGAGCCGGGGCGCGTCCAAATGCTGGTTCGGAGACAATTCGCGCCAGAGCATAAGGTATATCAGAGAAAACATTAAAACATGCGGCGCTGAGGACAGATCTGTCGTAGTGCAGGGCGGGTTCGCGAAGACGCTGGACCGTATAGACGGTAAGATAGACATTTTCCTGATAGATCCGCCGTACGGGAGCGGACTCCTGGAAAAGTCCGTTGAACTTATCAGCGAGATGGATCTGCTCGCGGAAGACGGCGTGATAATAGCGGAACATGAACGCCATGACGAGATCCCGGAAAAGATAGGAAAGTACAGAAAAATCAAGGAGAAAAAGTACGGGATTGTTGTACTGTCAATTTTCATATGTTAAAATAATGATTTAGAAACAGACAGAACTTAGAGGGCATTACTATGATCAAGGCACTATACGCCGGGTCGTTCGACCCGATGACCTGCGGACATTTCGACCTGATAAAGCGCAGCGCGAAATTCTGCGACGAACTTGTTGTGGGAGTTATCAGGAACCCGTCGAAAACCCCGATGTTCACGGCGGAAGAACGGAAAATTATGATACAGGAAGCGTGCCGCGGTCTTCCGAACGTACAAGCCGACACTTTCGAAGGTCTGCTCGCTGATTATGTGAATGAAAAGGGTTTCAACATGGTCATAAGGGGTCTCAGGAGCAGCACAGACTTCGAATCCGAACTTACTATGGCTCAGATGAACGCCCGGCTGTATGAGGGCGACGTGGAGACGATCTTCATGGCCACAAACCCGGGATACTCGTTCATCAGTTCATCCATGGCAAAAGAAGTGTTCATGCTCGGAGGGAGCATTGACGGACTCGTTCCGGACACTGTCCTGAAATTCATGAAAGCGAAAAGAGGTTAATTATGAAAGTACTGGATCTGCTCGAAGAAATCGAAGAAATCGTTGATACTGCGTCGGGTTTCCCGCTGACCGGAAAGATCATGGTGGACGCGAATGAACTTCTGGCGATAGTAAATGAGATCAGAGACGCTCTGCCGAACGAAATACAGCAGGCGCAGTGGATAAAGAACGAGCGTGACCGCATACTCGGAAACGCGAAGGTCGAATATGACACGATCATCAAGGACGCGAACGAGCAGGCCGAGATGCTTATCGACGATAATGAGATCATGAAGAAATCCAGGACCCGCGCGGCGGCTCTGACGGAGGCGACAGAGGCGAACATACGCGAAATGAAGATGAGCGCGTACGATTACATAGACGGGATCCTGTTCGACTTCCAGGAAAAGATGGACGAACTTTCCGCCACATATTTCGAGGACATGTTCGGCAAGCTCGAGACCACGTTCAATGAAGTGAACGCCACGCTTTCCGAGAACCGCGAGGAAATAAAGGAAATGGCGTACAGGACATCCGTCGATATAGACGGTGAGGCTCCGGCGGCTGAACCTGCTCCGGAAGAAGAACCGGAAGAAGAAGATTACTACGAAGATGACGAGCAGTAGCATGCATGTGACAGGAATAATAGCTGAATACGATCCTGTTCATAACGGCCATATCTATCATCTCGGGCGCGCCCGGGAGGAAGGTACGGCCGATTTTTCTGTAGTCGTGATGTCAGGTGATTTCACGCAGCGGGGCGAGCCCGCGCTTCTCGACAAGTGGCACCGCGCGGAGGCGGCCGTGAGAGGCGGCGCCGATCTCGTGCTCGAGCTTCCGTATGTATTCGCGACTTCGAGCGCCGAATATTTTGCCGAAGGCGGCGTGAAGATACTGCGGAAACTGGGTGTCGTGGATTCGATATGCTTCGGAGCGGAAGGTGATCCGGGAGAACTGTCGGAAGCCGCGCGCATACTGAAAAAAGAACCTGAGGAATACAGGGAGAGACTGCATCAATGCATGGATTCCGGGATGCCGCTACCGGCGGCGCGTCAGGAGGCGCTGAGCGGGCTTGTTGAAAATCCTGAGGTTTTGAGCTCTCCGAATAATATCCTCGCGGTGGAATATCTGAAAGCGATAGGAGATAAAGGGGACATAAAACCTATTTTCGTAAAAAGACTGGGCCCGGGCCACGGCAGCCCGGAAACAGGCGGCAGCATCGCGAGCGGTTCCGCTGTGCGGCGGGCGCTGAGAGAAGGAAGGACCGAAGAAGCGTTTGCGGCAGTGCCGGAAACGACAGGGCGCATGCTTGAAGAAAATAAAGGCAGATTCGTTTTCGCGGACTCAGAAAAATTCTTCGAGCTCATACGAGCCGCTGTACTTTCAAGGACACCGGAGGAGACAGGCGCCATCTTCGGATGCGTTGAAGGGTTAGAAAACAGGCTCCTTAAATATGTCCGGCGTGCCGGTTCCAGGGAGGAACTGATAGAATCGGCTGCGGGAAGCAGATATACGAAGGCCGCGGTCTCGAGGCTGCTGCTTCATATCCTGACCGGATTCAGAAAGACGGATCTCCACGGATGCGATCCGTACGTGAGAGTGCTCGGCGCCGGCCCGAAAGGGCGGCAGCTGCTGAGGATCATAAAGGAAAACGATCCCCGGTGCGATATCATCTCGGCGGGGCTCCCGCGGGACGCGGGCTGCAGTGCATTGATGAGGCAGGAGATCATCGCGTCTGACATTTACAATATCCTTTCGGGGGCGGACCTGTATGAATGCAGTGAATTTGTGAAAACGCCGGTGATATTGTGACTGCATATGAAATCGCATGTTGAAATACCAGCATTTCAGCGATATAATTAATAAGTACGTTTTATAAATTTAACGGAGGAAATGTTATGAAGATTTTAGTTATCAACTGCGGGAGTTCATCTCTCAAATATCAGCTCATTGATATGGACGGTGAACGGCTGCTCTGCAAGGGACTGGTAGAAAGGATCGGCATGGAAGGTTCCGCTATCAATCACGAGAAGACAGGCGAGGAGAAATGGGTAAACGAAGTTCCCATGAAGGATCATAATGACGCTATCTCCCAGGTGCTCGCCGCGATCACTGACGAGGATCACGGAGTAGTGAAAGACATGAGCGAGATCGACGCTGTAGGACACAGAGTCGTGCACGCGGGCGAAAAATACGCGAATTCGGTCCTCATCGACGACGACGTCATCGCGGCGCTCGAGGAATGCTCGGAGCTCGCTCCGCTTCACAATCCGCCGAACCTCATGGGCATAGCCGCCTGCCAGAAGCTCATGCCGAACACTCCGATGGTAGGTGTATTCGACACGGCGTTCCATCAGACTATGCCGCCTGAATCATTCCTGTACGCCATTCCGTATGAATACTACACGGATCTCCACATCAGAAGATACGGATTCCACGGAACATCGCATAAGTACGTGGCTCAGAGAGCGGCTCAGCTCCTTAACACAAATCTTGATGACCTCAAACTCATAACATGCCACCTTGGTAACGGGGCTTCGGTATCGGCCATAAAGAGAGGAAAGTGCATCGACACATCGATGGGATTCACTCCGCTCGAGGGTCTCGTCATGGGAACGAGATGCGGCGACATCGACCCGGCCATCGTTACATATATAAGAGAAAAGCTCAACCTCGACCAGGGCGTTGCGAACCAGATCCTGAACACAAAGTCAGGCGTGCTCGGAATCTCCGGCGTATCCAGCGACTTCAGGGATCTTGAAAAAGCGGCCGAGGAAGGACACGAAAGATCGCAGCTCGCGATAAAGGTATTCGTGCATAAGGTAAGATTCTATATCGGAGCCTACATCGCTGAAATGAACGGCGTGGACGCTATCGTATTCACGGCCGGCGTCGGCGAGAACGACATCCAGATGAGAGATCTCATCTGCAATGACCTCGGAAACCTCGGAATAAAGCTCGACCTCGTAAAGAACAAGGTAAGAGGAAAAGAGACGATCATCTCGAGAGACGACTCGAGAGTCCAGATCCTCCTCATTCCGACGAACGAAGAGCTCATGATCGCGAGAGAGACGCAGGATATCGTAAATTCATTATAAAAAAACGGCCGGCCGGCCTAATTTATGATTGACAACCGGCCGTCCTGAGATTATACTTGAATGGCTGTGAAATCCACATTTATGATTACATAGACGGAATACTTACCGAAGGAGGTGTAGAAATGGCAGTACCTAAGAGGAGAACATCGAAAGCGAAGAAGAACAGCAGGAGAGCTCCTAATATGAAGAAGGCAGCTCCGGGACTTTCCATATGTCCTCAGTGCCACGAGCCTAAGCTTCCGCACAGAGTATGCCCGAATTGTAACTATTACGACGGCAAGGACATCATGGCCGGAAAATAATCTTTTGCAAAATCAACGGGGTGCGCAGAGATGTGCACTCCGTTTTTGCTTTTTTGCAAATGTTTGCTGGTATGGAAACTTTTGAGAAGTATACGGGATGTGGTATAATATAGAGATTGTTGTATTCAGGAGGTAGGAAAATTGGCTGAACTATCGTATCTACAGGCGATCATACTCGGACTCGTGCAGGGGCTGGCGGAATTTCTCCCGATCAGCAGCTCGGGTCATCTTGCATTGCTGCAGTATTTCTTTAATATAGACAGCAGCAGTGTGCTGTTTTTTACAGTAATGCTTCATTTGGGGACACTGATTTCAGTATTGGTTGTATACTGGAAGGATGTCGTCAGACTGCTTTATGAACTGGGAAGGACGATCGCGGACATATGCAAAGGACGCGGTCCGAGGATAAATATAAACGAGACCAGGCGTCTCGGTTTCATGATTATTGTCGCGACGATACCGACAGGTATCATCGGAGTGCTGTTCAACAAGACGTTCGAGAGCTTTTATTCGAACATCATAGTTATCGGCGTCGGACTGATAATCACGAGCATTATACTTACGGTAGCCGACCGCTACGGTAAAAATGCGAAGGGCGTAAAGGAAATGAGGTTCCGCGACGCACTGTTCGTGGGTACCATGCAGGGGATCGCGATAACGCCGGGCATCTCGCGATCCGGTTCGTGCCTGTTCGGCGGGCTCATGTCGAATCTGAAGAAGGATCTTGCCGTAAGATTCGCGTTCCTGATATCGATACCGTCGATCCTGGGATCGTTTATCTTCGAGCTGAAGAGCGCCATGGGAACTACGATACCGCAGGGAGCGGGCGGCCCGATCGCGGTCGGCATGATCGTCGCCGCGGTATCGGGATTCCTCGCGATAAAATTCATGATAAAACTCGTGACGGAAAAGTCCCTTAAGGGATTTTCGATATACACGCTGATCGTGGGAGCGGCGGTCATCATTTACTCGTTAGCGGCGTGATGCCGGGCATTTGAGGTAAGGAATGGCGGAAAAGAAAACGAAATCCAGACAGACGGGAAAGAAGACGGGCGGCTCGAAAAGCAAAAATGCGAAGAGCACCGCTAAGAAGAGCACCGCTGACAAGAAGTCTTCGAAGCCGTCAGCAAAGAAGAGTGCGCCGAAAGAGGCGGCCCCGGAAAAGAAAGACCACCGGCTGAGGGATGACATCATCGCAGTCGTTCTTCTGGCGTTCGGAATTTTCCTCGCCGTGGCCATGCATACGAAGATGGCCGGCGCAGTCGGCATTTCAGTCAGCAATGCGCTGAAAGGGATATTCGGATTCGGCGCATTGATACTTCCGTATTTCATCATAGCTTTCGCAGTCTGCGAATTTATAAGGATAACGGCTCCGTTCAAGGCGAGGACGTTCGTGATGCTTGCTGTCCTGTTCCTCGATATCGACCTTGTGAACGCGGCGAGGTTCAGGATCGTGCCCGTCATGGATATGAACGGTCTGAAAGCGGCGTACGATTCCGGCGTGCTGCTCAAGGGAGCCGGCGTGTTCGGGACGTATGCCGGCGGAGGGATCGTGAAGCTCATCGGCAGACCGGGCCTTTATATTTTCGCGGTCCTGGTCGCCGTCATAAGTGCGATGATAATTTTCAATACTCCGATCTCGAGACTGTTCGAGAAGGCCGCGGAACGCCGCGCGGCGCTGAAAAAAAGAAGAGAAGAAAAAGAACTTGAGATAATAAAGGAAGCTGAAGAGAAAGAAGCCGAGGCGCGCGAGCTCGAAGCTAAGCGCGAGGCCGTCGGGAACGCCGGGAGAAAGACGCGTGCGGATTACACTCCGCCGTCCGAAAGCGTTGCCGGACTTGCAGGCGCGGGCGCCGCAGGTGCGATTAGCCCCTCTGAGTCGCAGAAGAAGAACAGATGGGCTTCATTCTTCAGTTCAGGAAAGAAGAAAACGGATGTGCCGGCTTCGGACAGTTATATTGATAACCTTCCGGAGAACAAGCGCAATATAATCACGATGGCATCGCGCAATGATCTGTTTGACGGGCAGGACAGTACCGAGCCTGTATTTGTGGACACGGAAACCGGCCAGCGGCGGATACAGATATCTGGCGCAGATGGCGCTGCGACTCCGGTGGGAGGAAACGGAAAGGTCACTCAGGGATTCGAAGGCGGAGACACCGGATCTCAGGATGATTTCGGATCCAAGTCGAAAAAGGACGCCGCGAAGGAAGCGGCACGGGCCGCGGGAGCAATGGCCGCGGGCGCCGGCATCGCCGCTGCTACAGCGGAAGTCATGGATGACATAGAAAAATCCGAAAAGAAAACCACGAACAGATACAGACTTCCGCCGATAGATCTGCTCGAACGCACCGAGCAGCCGAAAAAGCGTGCGGGACTCGAACAGTCTCTCGATTCAAAGGCTGACCTTCTTGAACAGACACTGCAGAGTTTCAATGTAAACGCGAAGGTCGTGAACGTTATAAGCGGGCCGTCCGTCACTCGGTATGAGATACAGCCTGAGATCGGCGTAAAGGTGAGCAGCATCACAAATCTCGCAGACGATATAGCCCTTAATCTCAGAGCTAAGAGTATCCGCATCGAGGCCCCGATACCGGGCAAGGCCGCGATAGGTGTCGAAGTCGAAAACGAAGAGCGGGAGATGGTCAGGATCCGTGAACTTATAGCGTCTAAGGAGTTCCGTCAGCACAAGTCGAAGCTCGCGTTCACTGTCGGCCGCGACATTTCGGGGAAGCCCGTTATCGCGGATCTCGACAGGATGCCGCATCTTCTGATCGCGGGCGCCACGGGCTCCGGCAAATCGGTATGCATAAACACGATCATCATGAGCGTGCTGTATAAGGCGAAGCCGGACGAAGTAAAACTGCTGCTCGTCGACCCGAAGATGGTCGAACTCGGAAATTACAACGGCATACCGCATCTGCTCATCCCGGTGGTGACTGACGCGTCGAAGGCCGCGGCAGCCCTGAACTGGGCCGTGGGCGAGATGACGAAAAGATACAATAAATTCTCGTCGGAAGGCGTGAGAAATATCAATGCGTACAACGAATTGATGCGGAAACGCGGCGACAGGGAAGAAGTAATGCCGCGCGTGGTCATTATCATAGACGAGCTCGCGGACCTCATGATGGTAGCGAAATCGCAGGTAGAAGACTCGATCTGCCGCCTTGCCCAGCTCGCGAGAGCCGCGGGCATGCACCTCATCGTGGCGACGCAGAGGCCGTCTGTGGATGTAGTGACCGGTCTCATCAAGGCGAACATCCCGAGCCGGATGGCGTTCATGGTATCGTCCGGAACGGATTCGAGAACGATAATCGACATGAACGGCGCCGAGAAACTCGTCGGCAACGGGGACTGCCTGTTCAAGCCGCAGGATCTCGACAAGCCGATAAGGGTACAGTGCCCGTTCGTGAGCGACGAAGAAGTCGAAAACGTTATAGAATACGTAAAGGGCCAGGTCGAGGACGTCGAGTATTCGGAGGACGTAATAAAGAACGTGGAAAAGGGCGCCTCGGGCGCGGGTTCGCGGGACGATGACGACGTGCTGCTGCCTGACGCCATAGAATGCGTAGTGCTGGCGGGGCAGGCATCTGTCTCAATGCTCCAGCGCAGGTTCAGGATAGGATACAACAGGGCCGCGCGCATCGTTGACATTATGGAGGAGCGCGGCATCGTGGGGCCGCAGGACGGATCCAGGCCGCGCCAGGTGAACATGACAGAAGAAGAACTGAGAGAACTTCAGGATTCCGGAGAACTTTAATGAACATATATATCGAAACGATGGGCTGTCCGAAAAACAGGAACGACTCGGAAAATGTCGCGGGGATACTGAAGGCTGCGGGGCACGGCATAACCGATGATCCCGAGGAAGCCGATGCAGTCATCGTGAACACATGCGGATTCATAGACGCCGCGAAGCGTGAATCGATAGACAGGATATTCGACTTCATCAGGTTCAACGATCAGTGCGGTGAAGACAGGAAGCTGCTCATAGTGTCCGGCTGCCTGTCGCAGCGGTACGGCAGCGAGCTTTACGAGGAACTGCCGGAAGTCGATATATTCATGGGAGTGAATGATTACGAAAGGCTCCCGGAGATACTTGCAAAGCACGAAGCCGGCTCGCGCGGGAAGTATCTGTCCGCCGCGGAGCGCGACATGGACGCCATGCAGAGGACGGACGCCGAAAACGCGTACAGCAGGACGATAAAGATATCGGAGGGGTGCGATAACAACTGCACGTACTGCATCATCCCGAAGATACGCGGGAGATACCGCAGCAGGCCGATGGAAGATATCGCCCGCGAGGCGGAGATGCTCGCGTCGCAGGGGTGCCGGGAACTTGTGATAATAGCGGAGGATACATCCGCGTACGGCATCGACATATACGGGAAATACGAGCTTCCCGCATTGCTGAGAAAACTCTGCGCCGTGGACGGCATAGAGTGGATAAGGCTCATGTACTGCTACGCCGAGCGCATCACGGACGAACTGATAGAAGTGATGGCCGGGGAAGAAAAGATCTGCGATTACATCGACATCCCGCTCCAGCACGCGTCTGACAGTGTGCTACGCAGGATGAACCGGAAGACGACGAACAGTGAGATCCGCGGGACGATCGCGAAGCTCCGGGCGGCAATGCCGGATATAAATATCAGGACCACGCTGATAACGGGTTTCCCCGGCGAGACGGAGGAGGATTTCGAAGAGCTGTATGAGTTCTGCGGGGAAATGAAATTCGAGCGTCTCGGCGTGTTCACGTATTCGAGAGAAGACGGGACGCCGGCGGCGGAGATGGACGGACAGATCGAAGAAGAAGTGAAGGAGCGGAGACTCGACGCGATAATGACACTGCAGCGCGGCATCTCGCTCGAACATAACCGCGGGCTTGTAGGGACTGTACAGGAAGTACTGATAGAATCCCGCGAAGAGCCGGGCGTGTATATCGGCAGGACACGTTACGACGCGCCTGAAATAGACGATGCGGTCATTGTACGCTCGAGAAACGACCACGAACCGGGCGATATAATAAACGTGCTCATTGAAGACGCGTTCGATTACGATATTACTGGGACGGAAACAGGAGAACGGAAATGAATCTTCCAAATAAGCTGACGATGATAAGGATATGCGCTATACCCGTGTTCATTATCGTGTATCTGCTGGGATATAACGTGGCGGCGGCGGTAATATTCATCCTCGCCTCGGCGACGGATGCTCTGGACGGGCACATCGCGAGGAGCAGGAACCTCGTGACGAACTTCGGGAAACTCATGGACCCGCTCGCGGATAAGATGCTTGTTACATCTGCGTTCATACTTCTCGTGGAAAGCGGCGCGGTGGCCGGATGGATGGTCATAATCATAATAGCGAGGGAGCTCGCGATCACGGGGCTGCGGACTGTAGCCGCGTCCGAAGGCGTCGTCATAGCGGCCGGCATGACGGGAAAGGCGAAGACAGTATGCCAGATGATCGCCGTTATACTGCTCCTTCTCATGAACTGGCCGTTCTCGTATATCGGGATCCCGATGGATATCATCATGCTCTGGGCGGCGGTGATCATGACAGTCGTTTCGGGCACGGAATATCTTGTGAAGAACTGGCACATAGTTACGGCGAAGGGAATATAGACCGGAGGAAGAATAATGAAGACCGCGATACTTACAGTAGGGACGGAAATATTATTCGGACAGATAGTGAATACGAATGCCGTGTATCTCAGCCGGCAGCTCAACTCGCTCGGCCATGACGTGATGTATCACTATACTGTCGGAGACAATGCGGAACGCCTCGGGGAACTGATCGAGTTCGCGTTCCACGACTGCGATATGATAATCACGACCGGCGGTCTGGGGCCGACGGAAGATGACCTCACGAAGGAGGTCGCATGCGAAACGCTGCATGACAGCCTGGTGCTGAACGAAGAGGAGCTGCGCAAGCTTGAGGACCGCATGGGGAAACTCGGAAGAGAAATGACGCCGAACAACATCAAGCAGGCGTATCTTCCGTCCCGTGCGCGCGTGCTCAAAAATCCGCAGGGCACCGCACCGGGATTCGCGCTCGAGGAAAACGGGAAGATAATCATCTGCATGCCCGGCCCTCCGCGCGAGATGAACTATATGTTCGAACATGAGGTAAAGCCTTATCTGGAAGAAAAATCCGACGGTGTGATATACTATAAGCTGGTACACACTTACGGCATCGGGGAGTCGAGCCTTGAGACCGCGCTTCTTGACCTTATTGACACGCAGACCGATCCGACGATCGCGACGTATGCCAAGGAGGGAGAATCTCAGGTGAGAGTGGCATCAAGGCGCGCGACCATCGAGGAGGCGCAGGCGGCGGTCGAGGACATGATCGGTAAGATCCGGGACAGGATCGGGAAATACATCTACAGCGAGGATGACGAGAGCATGGCCGAAGTTGTCGGCAGGAAACTGATGGAACGCGGGATAACTATATCTTCCGCCGAATCATGCACGGGAGGGCTTTTCGCCAATGCATTGATAGAGGTGCCGGGGATATCCGCCGTGTTCGACAGAGGTCTCGTAACGTACAGCAACCGGGCTAAGGTGGAAGAACTGGGGGTGAGTGAGGAAACGCTCGACCGGTTCGGCGCCGTCAGTGAGCAGACGGCGGCAGAGATGGCGGAAGGGCTTGCGGAGGTTACCGGCAGCGACATATGCGTTTCCGTGACCGGGATAGCCGGTCCGGACGGCGGGACGAAAGAAAAACCCGTCGGACTGGTATACACCGCATTGACGTTTAAGGGGAAGACCGTTGTAAAGGAAAACAGATTCGTTGACAACGGCAGGAAATGGATAAGGGACAGGTCTGTTCTGACAATGCTCAGAATGGTATATGATGTCCTCGGAGACAGTATATGAGAAGTGATAAGGGAAGAGGCAGCAGATCCGGAAGATCTGGGAGAGGGCTTGAGAGAGAAAGACCGTCACGAAGCGGAGCGAGCCGCGACACTATCGTGAGCGGAAGAGGGGGAGATCGGCCGAGGCCTCGTCCACGGCCGCAGACAGGGCGCGGCAGCGACTACGAACGCGATGTGGAGCTTTACAGGCGCATCGTGGAGGGAGACAGCGGAGGAGCGCACAGACGGGCGGAAAGCCGCCCGAGGACCTATGAGGCCCCGGACGCGGGAACGCCGCGCACAAGGAAAAAGACGCGCTCCGAGAAATACAGAGAAAATTATTACGGCGAAGGCAGACAGGGCAGACAGAGCCGCGACCCTCGTGCAGACAGAAAAGCGAGGGAACGCCGCGACAGGCAGCGCGAACAGCAGTACGAGAAGCAGCGCCGGCAGCTTCTGAAGCAGCAGAAGAAGAAAAACAAGAAACTGAAGAAAAGGCCGAAGAGCAGGCACAAGGGCAGAAAGATCTTTCTGTCTCTGCTTCTTATTTTCGTGATCCTGTTCACCGGCGGATTCTTTTATTTCAATGCCTACGCATCCAATCTGGCGACGGTAGATACCACTGGCGAGGATTTCGGGATAAACAGCGGAGTTTCATCGAGCCTCTGGAGATATACTGATATCGCTATCCTCGGTTCCGATGCGCGTGCGGGCGAATCATACGAAGGGTCCAGGACCGACGCAGTCGTAATTATGCGCATTGATAAGCTTACGGGCGAGATCCGTCTGGTTTCCTGTCTGAGGGATTCATATCTGCAAATGGACGACGGGAACGGCGGCACTACATACAGTAAACTCACGCATGCGTTTTCATACGGCGGCGGCGTGAACACATGCAAGACTCTTAATCAGAGCCTTGATCTCAATATCAAGAAGTATATAGTTTTCAACTGGAGAGCTGTTTCTGACACAGTTTACTGTTTGCATGGAATAACAATAAATATCAAAGAGAGCGAAATAGACGACATGAATTCCACCGGAAATAATACGGCGGCGAATGTCGGCAGGACATACACGCCGATAACTCACGCAGGGAAGCAGACGCTCGACGGCGCCCAGGTCGCCACATATTGCAGGATCAGAAAAACTTCCGGCGGCGATACCGAAAGGGCAAGACGATACAAGGCAACGTTGAAAGCGATCATTGCGAAAGCCAAATCGTCAGATCTGAAGATGCTGAATAATACTGCAAAGTGGGTTCTGCCTAAGATAAGTACGAATATGTCGTCGTTTTATATGTACACCTGGATAATACAGGCGTGGCGGCTCAATATTTCAAATAATATTTCATTCCCGAATACATTCTACGGCGCGACCCTGTCGGACGGCGTGTGGTATGCAGTCCCGCAGACGCTCGAGTCCAATGTGGTGTGGCTGCACAAGAAGCTGTTCGACGATGACAATTATCAGGTCTCGTCGGAATGCAGTACTCAAAGTGAGGAAATACAAAACCTGACCGGCGTTTACTGACGCAGCGCCGGTCTTCACAAAACGCGGTCAGACGTCTGTTCTGTCCGCGTTTTCCAGATACCATATGGCGGCGAAATACAGTTCCATCATTTCGCGTGCGTGCCTGAGATCAAGCCCGGTCTTCTTTTTGATACGCTTGATTTTATACTGGACAGTGTTTTTATGCAGGAAAAGTTCTTCGGCCATCGCGCTGATCGACCCGTTGTTTTTGAAATAGGTCACTATGAATTCCGCGATCTCTCTTATCTCGTCACTCCGGCAGTTCATGAACGTCTTATCAATGATAAGGCGTTTATATTCTGATGGTATTCCGTTTATGGCGACGTCGAGTATGTTAAGGTTGTAGTCGAATATGCCTGGCTTTCCCTTTTCAACTATCGTATCGATCTTTCTTGCTTCCAGATACGAATTCCTTATATTCGAGCTGTTCGTCACGGAGCCTATGGCCACGCGGTAGGCGGACGCCGGGAACATGCTGTCGAATTTGCTCTCAAAATATTCGCGTACATCTTCGATGCTCTCCGCATTCATTATCACGATCCCCATACTCCTGTCATTCGAGTTCAGAGAATGGATGACATGCGCGTCATTGAACTTCTGCTCCATGAACGCACCGGTATCGCCCTGAGCTTCCCTTGTAATGACAGCGACGGCCATTGTCTTGTTCAGATCCAGATCATATTTTGCGGCATTAGTTTCTATCTTTTTTCTGTCGACGAGCTCTCCCGACAGCCACTCGTTCACGAAGAACATGATATCCTGATCGGAAGTCTTCTGCCTCTGCAGAGTATCGATATTCTGAAGCAGCAGTTCAAGCAGCATCTGCAGTATCTTGCCGTACGGTTCCACCTCGTCCACAGGTCCCGTGATCCCTATTACGCCCGCTATCTCTCCGTTGAGCATAAGAGGCAGATTTATCCCGACGTGGCATCCGGGATATTCGTCCTCCGTGTGCACGATAAGTTCGCTGAGATGTTCAGTAACTATCCGGTATGACGGCACATGGTATTCATTCACCCGCTCTTCATTCGTGCTCGCGATGATAAAACCTATCTCATCGGAAATATATATGTCGAAATCGATAATGCTGCTTACCTCGTCGAGCAGCTGCTTTGCCGTTGCCCTGCTTAAATGCATATTCTCCTCCGCGGTTAGTATAAATAACAGAAATTATCCTGTTATTTCGTTTCATCTAATATAGAATTTTGTTATTTACAATAGTATAATACAGAGAACCGGAGGGGGCAACATCATTAAAAATCAGGTTTCGGTCAATTGTTGATGCATGTAGTTAGATAGTGCTTTTGTATATTTGGTGAATATGACGGCGGCAGTCTTATTTGGTCTGTGGCTGACGCTGTAAAGAATTTGCGCATTGTTATGAAATCGACCTCCTCATAGGAACGACGGGCATTCGCCCGTCGTTCTGTTTTGTAATAAACCGCGGCGCGTGGTACAATGATTTTATGGCAACGAGATCACCTAAAATCAGCGTAATAATCCCCGTATATAATAACGAGACATACATCGGCAGCACCCTTGATTCTCTTCTCGCGCAGTCTTTCCGCGACTTTGAGGCGATCATTGTGAATGACGGCAGCACTGACGGTTCCGCGGACATTATCAGATCGTACGCGACGCGGGACCAGAGGATCAGGTTCATAGAGCGCGACCATATGGGCGTGTCGGCCGCGAGGAACGCCGGACTCGGACTCGCCGCGGGCGAGTTCTGTACGTTCCTTGACAGCGACGATCTGCTGCCGCCGGACGCGTATGAGACGATGTACAGAGCCGCGGGCGGTAATGATCTTGTCGTTGGCATATATGAGCGGCTCGAGGGCCTCAGGGTGCATACAAACAAGCGGACCAGCGCACTTTCGCAAAAAACGGACATCAGGCCATGGGATCCGGATCTTATCCACAGTTTTGAGGTGTGGAACAAACTTTTCAGGATGGACATCATAAACGAATATGACATCATGTTCGAGGATTTCATGTATCTTTCGGACGTTATCTTCACGTACACATTCCTGCAGCACACGGATAAGATCGCCTGCACGGACAAAGTAGTCTACAGATACTGCAGGAGACTTCCTATTTACGTGCCCGTAGCGACTCCGGAGATAAACGCGCATAAGATAGAGGACGCGGTCAGAGCCTCATCCAGACTGTTTGAGATAACCGCGCAGTGGCCGGAAGAATTCCGCGACGAGATGGAATACAGGATAATAAATGCCGTATATATCAGGACATTCTACAGGCATATATGGGATCTCAACGAAGAGACATCCGAGCGGCTCACCGGGATCATCAATGCCAGTCTTCCGCGCATTGATGATGAGCGCCGCGAAAGGGTGGCGTCGAAATGCGCAGACCTCGGCATTGACGGCGGATTCAGATCGCAGAGCGAGATACTTGAGGATCCGCTGTTCACCGTATATATTACAGGTGACGTAAGCGCTGAAAATGTAAACGATCTTCTCGCTTCGCTGTTCGGGCAGAACTGTCCGAATTTCAGGTGCGTACTGGACAGCGCGCTCGCATTCGCGGTCGATGATAAATATCTCGACAAGGGAAATCTCACACTCGGCCTCACGAGAACGCTCCCGGACAGCCCGTATGTCCTTTACTGCGACTGCAATATGATGCTGGATTCCGACACTCTCGCGGAATCATACAAATCACTGCAGAAGACCGGAGCCGATATGGCAGTCGTTATCGCGGTGGACATCGACGGAGAGAAGATAGCGGGGTTCGACGGGGCCATGGGGAATAAGATCATACGGACCCAGGCGCTCAGGGACGAGAACTTCTCGTTCAAATGGGCGGACGCGAGAAAGCTCGAAAAGAACATGAAATGCGTTCACATAAACGATCAGGCTATTATACTGAGATAGGAAAGGAGATATATCATGGCTAAGATAAACGTGGCGGGCCTCATGTCCGCGAAATCGAAATTCAATAAGGCGAAGGAGAGACATCCGGAGCTCGTAAAGTTCGCGGGACAGTGCAAAAGTTCCGCACTTGTTTCCGGCACGACGTTTTCGATCCTTGCCGTAACGCCGGACGGTCAGCAGTTTGAGGTGCAGACGGTCCTGACGGACGAAGACCTCGACCTCATCAGCAGCGTCATCGGATAGACCATTATTGATAGTGATTTGATACAGCGGATGCGGCAATGTCCGTATCCGCTTTTTTTACTTATAATTTATTACAAATTTTATATTTCTTAAAATTCAAGGTTGACACGGGTTTATAATTGGAATAAACTATCGACATATTATAACAATTGAGATAGAGGCGCGCCTTGTGAAGAGTACCCGTTCCTCAACGGCCGGCAGGCCGGGGGCGGCGAAAGGCGCAGGTGCCGAGGCGTATCGTTCTGCCGGGCGGTGCAGCTGGGCGCATGGAATAAGATACATGCGACTGTCGCGTTGATGCGGAGGGCTATCCAAATTTTTGACCCTGCCGGCACGCCTGCTGCGTGCCATTGTTATGGCAGAGGGAAAAAACTTGTCTGACAGCCGACGCGGAACGGCTGTATTTTTTTACGGGCGTGCCGCTCGGTACCCCGACGTTCAATATTTTCTCAATTGCTGCAAGTTACAGTTTCATCTTTTTATTTGAGAGAAGGAGAGAACTATTATGACTCACAGCAATATGATACGGAAAATACTGGGCCTCGCACTGGTTGTGGGCGTGGTATGTATCGCATTTGCGGCTTGTGCCCCTTCGGAATCGGGCACGGATTACGGTTCGTCTATGGTACAGACGGGCTGGGCGCTTGTCCCGCCTGTAGTGGCCATAGCACTCGCGCTCATCACGAAAGAGGTGTTCAGTTCACTGTTCGCCGGGATACTGATAGGCGCTATTTTCTATTCTAACTTCAGCTTCCACGGGACACTGGACGTCATGGTAAAAGAGGGCTTCATCGGCGCTCTTTCGGACAGCTGGAACGTAGGTATCATGATCTTCCTCGTTGTCCTCGGTATCATGGTAGTCCTGATGAACAAGGCCGGCGGCTCATACGCTTACGGCGAATGGGCGAGGAAGAGGATCAAGACCAGAAAGGGCGCGATCCTTTCCACATTCGGACTCGGATGTCTGATATTCATCGACGACTATTTCAACTGCCTGACAGTCGGAAGCGTCATGAGACCTGTAACGGACTCGCACAACGTGTCGAGAGCGAAGCTCGCATATATTATCGACGCGACAGCGGCTCCTATATGCATGATCGCCCCGATCTCATCATGGGCGGCTGCGGTCTCAGGCTATGTAAAGGGATATAACGGGCTGAACCTGTTCATCCAGTCGATACCGTTCAACTTCTATTCGCTGATGACGATCGTCATGATCCTCGTGCTCACGATAGGCAATTTCGATTTCGGCCCGATGAGAAGACATGAGGTAAACGCGATCGAGAACGGCGATCTGTATACGACGCCGGAGCGTCCGTTCGCCGACTCGGAAGGCGAGATGAATCAGAATGAAGATGCGAAGGTAATGGACCTTATATTGCCGATCATCGTGCTGATCATCTGCTGCGTCATCGGCATGATCTACACAGGCGGATTTTTCGACGGCACGGGATTCGTAGACGCGTTCGCGGGAAGCGACGCTTCATACGGACTGTCCCTCGGATCGGGCATCGCACTTATCATCACGATGATTTACTACATGGCCCGCGGCATCATGAGTTTCAAGGAAGTCATGGACTGTGTGCCTGAAGGATTCAAGTCCATGGTAACTCCGCTGCTCATCCTCACATTCGCATGGACGCTTTCGAATATCACGACCATGCTGAACGCAGGCGCTTTCGTGGCCGGACTGATGGCCCATTCGGCGACAGCAGTAAATATCATACTTCCGGTCGCCATTTTCGCAGTAGCGTGCTTCATCGGATTCTCGACAGGCACGTCCTGGGGAACATTCGGCATCCTTATCCCGATCGTAGTAGCGATGTTCCCGAACGTAGGCGGCGGAACGGATCTGCCGACAATGCTCGTTATCTGCATTTCCGCATGCTGCGCGGGCGGCGTCTGCGGCGACCACTGCTCGCCGATATCGGATACGACTATCATGGCTTCCACAGGAGCTCAGTGCTTCCACATCAACCATGTAAACACGCAGCTCCCGTATGCTCTCACAGCGGTCGCATTCTCGGCTATAGGATACGTTATCGCCGGTGCGACGCAGAGCGCATGGATATCGCTCCCGGCAACTACGGCAATCACGATCATCACTCTTCTTTTCATAAGGAAGAAGACAAAGGAGCCGGAAGTACAGGCAGAATCACACGCATAGAAAGCATCAATGCATTGATGCATGAAAATATGATTTGAATCAAAAGGATCCCCCTTTGCGGACTACTGATATCAGTATCTGCTGCAGGGGGTTCCTTTTTTCACAAACACTACATAATGCGCTTTTGTACGGGCGGTCTGTTGTTTTGATACTGCATGTATGGTAGAATATTCCGGAATAAATCTTGCTTATCCGTCTGTGCGGAGGGAATTAATGATCGAGTTTGAACACGTTACTAAGCGATATGATGACAACATAGGTGTCGAAGACGTAAGCATAAATATCGATAAAGGGGAGTTCGTATTTATTGTCGGGCCGAGCGGAGCCGGGAAATCTACGTTCATTAAGCTGATGTTGAAGGAGATCGACGCTGACGAGGGAAGTATTGTCGTGAACGGAAATGAGGTGACTACGCTTTCCAATCGTATGATCCCGAAGCACAGGAGAGATATAGGGATCGTGTTCCAGGATTTCCGGCTCCTGCCGAACAAGACGGTGTTCGAAAATGTGGCGTTCGCGATGGAGATAGTGCATACGAAGAAGCGCAGGATACTGAAGACAGTGCCAAAGGTACTCGATCTCGTCGGGATCGGAGAATACGCTGAACGGTTCCCGGACGATCTGTCCGCGGGCGAGCAGCAGAGGGTGGCTATCGCGAGGGCGATAGTGAACGACCCCACTGTACTCATAGCTGACGAGCCGACGGGGAATCTCGATCCGGATACCGCATGGGAGATCATGCACCTGCTCGAGCGTATAAATGATACCGGAACGACGATACTCATGGTCACTCACGCGAAGGATATCGTAGACCGCATGAACAAGCGCGTGATCGCCATAGACAACGGACATATCATCCAGGATGAATACGGGAAATACGATTACAAAGACAGCCAGATAAAAAACGCGAATTACTACGCGGCGGAAGAGACCGACGATTCCGGGGACAGACTCGGGATGATAGGCGTAAAGGGCCGGGAAATCTCTCCCGGGAGCCGTGCGGAAAGAAAAGAGGCAAAACGCCGTTCCAGGCAGGCTGAAAAAGATGCCAGGGAGCGGGCAAAGAGAGAGAAAGCCGCGAAAAAGGAGGCTGCCGCCCGCGCGAGAGAAACGGCCAGGATGGAAGCCGAGGAGAGAAAGAAGAAAGAGAAGAGAAGAAAGCGTCTCGAGAAGGGGGATCTGAACCTGAGACGGGACGAGGTAGAGGATGCGCTCGCGGCAGCCGCGGCGGAAGCAGAGCAGCGGACAAGAAAGGAAGCTGAGATCATTTACGGAAAAGAAGATGATGATAAGAGCGGGGACGGTGATAATAACTGATGTCCGGGCTCATTTATTCGATAAAACAGGCATTCAAGCAGATCTCGAGGAACAAGGCGATGTCGTTCGCGTCTGTATTCGCGATAACGGCCATGCTGCTCATACTCGGATTGTTTTTCATAGTGGTCATAAATATAAATTCCGCCGCGAAGAGCATCGAAGGGCAGTATGACACCATCGAGGTGTTCCTGACGGATTCTGTAAGCGACGCGCAGACAGAGCAGATCAAAGAAGAGCTGTCATCGCTGGATAACGTGAGCGGCGTCGAATACAGGACGAAGGAGCAGGCCATGGAGATCCTGCGCGAGCGGTGGGGCGACAAGGCGTATCTTCTTGACGACCTCAAGAGCAATCCGCTGCCCGATTCGTTCGTGGTATCGCTGAAGGATCTCAGCAGGGCGGACGCGACCGTCAGGGCGGCTTCGTCCATTGACGGCGTCGAAGACGTTAATTACTATAAAAACACTGTCGAGAAACTGATGCGCGTCTCGAACGGGATACAGACCGGGTCTCTCATCGTTATCGCTTTTCTCATCCTGATCTCGATCGTAGTCGTATCGAACACGATAAAGCTCACGGTCTTCAACCGAGCCGATGAGATCAGCATAATGAAGTACATAGGCGCCACGAACTGGTTCATACGCGGTCCGTTCCTCGTCGAAGGGATAATTATAGGATGCATCTCCGCGCTGGTGTCGTCGGGGATCATAGCGTTTATTTATTACAGGGTAACAGATGTAATAGGCGATAAGATACTGTCGATGATGTCGATACCGATGGTACCCGCGGGTTTCCTGACATATAATCTCGTCTGGATATTCCTCGCGCTCGGCATCAGCATCGGCGCGCTGGGCAGTATCATGTCGATGAGGAGGTATCTTGATACATGATGAACGGAAGGATTTTGAAAAGGATATTTGCGGTTCTCGTGGCCGTGGTTCTCGTTTTCAGCGTTTCGTTCACGGCCATGCCGTCGTATGAGGCGCATGCCGATCTGCGGGATCAGCTTAGTTCAGGTCAGAAGCAGGTCGCCACGCTGAAGAAGAAGCTCAAAACTTTGCAAAGCGAAGTCGATAAGGCAAATGAGCAGCTCGCGTCGCTTAACGAGAAGATAGCGGACACGAACACTAAAATCAGCAGCCTTAATGCTCAGATAAAAACGAAAAAAGAAGAAGTCGACACAAGCGAAGCGTCGCTCGAATCGAGGCTCCGCGCAATGTACAAAAGCGGCACTGTCGGCTTCATAGAGATACTGTTCTCATCCGAAGACGCGGAAGATCTTATCAGCAATGCGATGATGCTCCACAAGATATACGAGAATGACCAGCAGGTCGTTTCGGATCTCGAGAAACAGTATGATTCGCTGAAGTCCGACCAGAAGGAACTTAAACAGCTGCAGGCGGATCTCATAACTGAAAAGGAAAAAGCGGCAGCGAAGAAAGAGGAACTCGATTCAAAAAAAGAGAAACTTAATTCCTCCATAGCCATCTTGAATGCGACGAATGCGAATCTAATACAGGAACTGCACGAATCCGAGAGCGATGCTAATCAGCTCGGCTCTGGCGGCGATACCGGCGGCACATACTCGGGAGGTACGTTCTTGTGGCCGTGCGCGTCGCATACGGTCAGCTGTGAATATGGACCTCGATTCTGCCCGATCCACCAAACAGACGAAATACATTCAGGCATTGATATAAGCGCGTCTTACGGGACTAATATTTATGCGGCCGCTTCAGGGACAGTGACGATTGCTTCATACCAGAAAAGTTTTGGGAACTGCGTTAGGATAAGCCACGGAAGCGGTCTTCAGACGCTGTACGCCCATTGTTCAAGGCTGCTTGTTTCGCCGGGGCAGCATGTAAAAAGAGGACAGGTGATCGCTAAAGTCGGCAGTACCGGAGATTCAACGGGTCCGCATCTTCATTTTACTGTGTACAAAAACGGCGCACCCGTTAACCCGAGAAATTATTTATAAAAGAAAACAGACTTGCCATGAATGAAATCGTAAAAGAACTGCTTAAAAAAAGAGGCATTGAGTCGGACGGGGAACTGGAAGAATTCCTGTCCGACAGGCCTCGCTCTACTTATGATCCATTCCTGCTCAAAGATATGGACGCGGGAGTGGATCTGATTTTGAATGCGGTAAAACGCGGCAGGAAGATCTGCATTTACGGAGATTACGATACGGACGGCGTGACCGCGACGTGCGTAATGTACACGGCGCTTTCGAGAGCGGGCGCGGACGTCTCGTATTTCCTCCCCTCAAGATTCCGTGACGGATACGGCATGAACAATGACGCGATAGACAGGATAAGAGCAGCAGGGGCAGAAGTCCTGATATCTGTCGACTGCGGCTGCACATCTCTCGCGGAAGTAAGACATGCGAAAGATATCGGACTCAGCGTCGTTGTGACGGATCATCATACGATCGCGGGAGACCTCCCGGACTGCCCGGTCATAAATCCGCACAGGAAAGACCAGGAATATCCGTTCGAACATCTCTCCGGGTGCGGCACGGCGTATAAATTCGTCCAGGCAATGCAGAGAAGAGGCGCGGTCGAAAGGAGCGTGCTCCGCGAGGTGCTCGATCTTGTCGCGATAGGTACTGTGGCGGATATCGTTCCTCTGAGAGATGAAAACAGGACGATAGTAAAATACGGACTGAAGGAGATATACAGAGGGAGAAGACCGGGACTCGCGGCTCTCACAGACGTCGCGGGAATAAAATGGGGCGCGAACGATTCTCAGAATATCGGGTTCGGCATTTCACCGCGCATAAACGCATGCGGGCGGCTCAGGGATGCCGATATCGCCGCAAAGCTCCTCCTCTCCGGTTCTGAGGAAGACGCCAGGAGCAGAGCCGAAGAAGTAAACAGGATAAACAGCGAACGTAAAGCGCTGCAGAGCGATACCGAGGAGGAATGCCTTGAACTTGAAAAGGAGCAGTGCGAAGGAAGTCTGTTCCCGATCATCTACGCGGAGGACGCTCATGAAGGAATAACAGGCATCGTGGCCGGGAGGATAACAGAGGATCTCGGCCGGCCCGTGTCGATAGTCACGCCCTCGGGCGGAGGAAAACTCAAGGGCACGGCCAGGAGCATCGATACGGTGGATTTATTCAAAGTCCTTGATACTCAAAGGGATCTGTTTGACAAGTTCGGCGGGCACAGCGGCGCCTGCGGATATACCATAGACGAGGGGAAACTGAACGCGCTGCGAAGCGGAGTGAACGAAGAGATGGAGAGACTGCTCTCGGAGGACAGCGCATTGCTGGATATCCGAAGGGACAGATACGACATGGAGATATCGCCGGACGAGGTAACGGTCGATCTCGCGAAGTCTCTTTCTGCGCTCGAACCGTTCGGCGAGGGGAATGAGCCGCCCGTATTCAGGATCGCCGGGATCACTCCGAAATGGGCGAAAAGCATGGGCGCGGACGGGAAGCATCTCAGCTTCAGCGCCGGGTACGGATGCGGCCGGCCGTTCAGGTGCGTCGACTTCAATGCGGCGGAAGAAGAGTTCGATATCGCGTTTTCGGAGAGAAAATGCGTGCTTTATGGTAATATAAAGATAAATGAGTTCAACGGGCGCGTGAGCCCGGAGATGGAAATCACATTCATGGAACCGGAGAGATAGGAAATGGTACATTTTAAAAACAAGGTATTCGTGCTGCTTTTGTGTGCCTCACTCGTAAGCGGCATGTTTTTGATGACGATCGTCGAAAGGGGACTCGGATCACTCGGGATAGGACTCGTCACGATATCGGCTTCGAAATACAGCGACTATGAACAGATGTCGAAAACATACAAAAAAATCGATATGCTAAGGAACGACGTCGAATCGTATTATTACAAGAGCTACAGCGATCAGGCCCTGGAAGACGGAATGTGCAAGGGATTGGTAAATGCGCTCGGGGATCCGTATTCCGAATACATGACTAAAGAAGAGTACGAGGAATTCAAGATCTCTATGGGAAACGAATCATTCGAAGGCATCGGAGCGACGCTGTTTGAGAATGACGACGGCGATTTCGAGATCGAAAGCGTGACAGACGGCTCGCCGGCGCAGAAGGCCGGGCTCAGAGCCGGTGATATCATAAAGAAGGTGGACGGGAAATCGTATGACACTCTGGACGAACTGGTGAGCCACATCCGCGGAAAATCGGGTACGACAGTTTCTGTCACATACAAGCGCGGGAGCAAAACGAGTACGGTAAAGATTCAGAGGGCGAAGATAGTCGTAAATGCCGTTTCGTCTAAAGTCCTCAGCGGGAATTACGGTTACATCGATATCAATGAATTCAGCGAAGGATCCGCAAAGGATTTCAGCAATGCACTTAACACAATGGAGAAAAAGAACGTGAAAGGACTGATAATAGACCTGCGTGACGATCCGGGCGGGTACGTTGACGAATGCACGGATATCGCGGACGAGCTCCTTGACAGGGGAATGATCACATACATGGTCGATAAGAAAGGTAAATCGACAAAATACCGTTCGAAGAACGGAAAGACAGATCTGAATTATGTCATCCTCGTCAACAAGGGAAGCGCAAGCGCGTCTGAACTGCTGGCGGCGGCCGTACAGGACAACGAAGGAGGCGCTGTTGTCGGTACTAAGACTTACGGAAAGGGCGTAGTGCAGGGAACAGAGGAATTCAACGACGGTTCCGCGCTGAAACTGACCGTGGCGCAGTATTACTCGCCGGACGGCCACGTTATCCAGAATAAGGGAGTCACGCCGGATTATGTGGTGAACGGGAGCGCGGCCCAGCTGAAAAAGGCGGAGCAGCTTCTCAATGCCATGTAGGCCCGGTCTCATTGCGCCGTTATTTGCGGAATGGTATAATATTTCCTGATATACCGGGAACGTAAGGAGACTGTTATGGCGTACAGATCAAAGCTTAAAAGCAAAGAAAACGACGAGCTTTTCAGAGCGATCCTCTCTCTTGAGAACGAAGAGGAATGTTACCGTTTTTTCGAGGATCTATGCACGATCAACGAGATACAGGCCATGTCGCAGCGCCTGCAGGTCGCTATGATGCTCAATGATCACGAAACGTATTCGGAGATAAAAAGCAAATCGAAGATCTCGACCGCGACCATAAGCAGGATAAACAGATGCCTGCATTACGGCGCCGACGGATACAAGACCGTTATTGACAGAATGAAGAAAGAGAAATAGCCTGCGCGGGCGCCCCCCGCGCCGAACAGAAATGGAAATATTCGTATACAGAGACCCGTCCGGACGGGAGATTTCGGACGGGTCGACTGACAGACTGACGGAAAGAGCATATAACCAGTGTTTCGGAGAACGTATGCCGGATATACTTCGCGAACGGGGCGGAAAGCCGTATTTCGCGGGATCCGACGTACATTTTTCTGTAAGCCACTCCGGCAGCATCATCGCGATAGCGTTTTCCGGGTCGCGCGTGGGCATCGATATCCAGAAGGTCACTTCGAACAATATCCGGGGGATAGCGGAACGGTTCTTTCCCGAATGCGACCTCGAATATTTTTCGGCGCACGGCGATGATTCCTTTTTTGAAATATGGACGCGCAAGGAGGCGTATATTAAAATGCTCGGAGGATCCGTATTCACGGGCATCAGGAGATATCCCGTGACGGACGGAGAGCGCTTTCTTGATGTTATAGGCAGGGGAAGGGGAAAAGCATATATCAGTGAATTCAGCATTGGTGCGGGCGGCGTTTTCTGCGCGGCCGCCGGTGCATGCGAGACGATAGGAGTGAGCGATCTTGAGTAACGGCAGCGGAGCAAAACCATATTTAGCGGGCACGCTTTTTATTTTCCTCGTCGGGTTTTCTTTCCTGATGATCAAGCAGTGCGTCCCGTACGGCGATACGATGCAGATCATGACGTGGCGCTTTAATTTCGCGCTTATTGTTGTGATAATAATGATGGCTGTAAATCACGTCAGTCTGAGATCTCTTTTTTCCGGAAAGAAGCTCGCGCTTCTCATCCCTGCGACGTTCTATACGCTCTGCCTGTCGCTCCAGACGGTCGGGATGAGATATACGACGACGGTGGAGGCGACGATCCTGTTTTCGACCTCTCCGCTTATCGTTTATATCATCGCGACGGTTTTCCTGAAGGAAAAGTCGACGCCGCTGCAGCTTATATCTATCGTATGTTCAGTCGGGTCTCTGATACTGCTCGAGGCTCTCGGAAATGATGTTTCTTTCAGTCCTCTCGGCACGACGATGCTGCTTCTCGCTTCTCTGTCAATGGCGCTGTACTCCGTATACGCCAGAAAATATACGGAACGCGGCACGCCGTTCGAGACCACGGCGATAATCGTAATAGAGGGATTCATCGGATTCAACGCATATCTCCTGATTTCATACATCAATGCAGGTGACATGGGAAGGTATATAGAGCCGGTGACGCACATGAAATTCACGTTCGCCGCGGCCTATCTCGGCATCTGCTGCATCATGCTGTCGGCGCAGCTCATGAATTACATGCTGCATCACCTGCAGGCTGTGAACGCGACGATATTCAGCAACGGCGGCACGATAGTCACGATAATAGCGGGCGCGGTCATACTCCACGAGCCGCTGACGCTCGGGATGATCGTCTGCGCCGCCGTGATCTTCGCTGCGATAATAATAATTTCCTCAGAGGGAGAAAAACTGAGAAGGAGGGGCTCTGATTGAAGGATATCCGCGATGCGGCGATGAGCTATATCGAACACAGGCCCCGCACGAAGAAGGAGATGCGCGATCATCTCGAGAAGAAAGGATACGAAGAGAACGAAATACAGGACGTCATCGCATTGATGGAAAAAGCGCACTATATGAGCGACGCGTCTTATTCCGCGCAGTTCATGAAGTACGGATTCGACAAGGGCTGGTCGTATTTCAGGGTGCGCATGGAGCTTGAAAAGCGCGGCGTCAGCGAGCAGGATATCGAGGCCGGCAGATTCGATTACGAGGACGAATACGATGTCGACATCGACGAGGAGGACGAAAAACGCGCGCTCGGGCTCGCCGAAAAATTCGCGGCAGCTGAAGATATCACGGACAGAAAGTCGATGGGGAAGCTGCAGCGGAGGCTCGCGGGCTTCGGCTACGGCAGATCGACTATTTATCATGTAACGGAAACGATATACAATAGATACGGAAAGGAAGATCCGTATGACTGAGGACAGATTCACGAGGACGCGCACCCTGATCGGTGACGGAGGGATCGAAAAACTGAGGAATGCGTCCGTGATCGTGTTCGGGCTCGGAGGAGTCGGCGGATACTGCACAGAAGCGCTCGCGAGAGCCGGGATCGGGACTCTGCATATAGTCGACAGCGACGTGATCGACATCACGAACCTGAACCGCCAGATAATAGCGACGATGGATACGGTCGGAAGGCGCAAGACAGACGTCATGGCCGAGCGCATCCGGTCGATAGATCCGGAAATAAAGGTGATAACGCACGATATTTTCTTTCTTCCGGAGAATTCGGACGAGATAGATTTCACGGGATCCGACTATGTTGTGGACGCAGTCGATACCGTGACAGCGAAGCTTGAAATAGCGTCCAGGGCAAAAGAGGCCGGCGTTCCTGTCATTTCATGCATGGGCACCGGAAACAGGATGGACCCGTCGAAACTGATGATCACTGATATCAGCAAAACGCACACATGCGGCCTTGCAAAAGCAATGCGCAGGGGCGTGAGGTCAAGGGGCATCGGCAGCCTGAAGGTGCTGTTTTCTGAGGAAGTCCCCGTGAAGGCGGATCCCCCGGGCAGCAATTCGTTCGTGCCTCCCTCGGCCGGGCTCATGATCGCGGGAGAAGTCGTGCGCTGCATTATCGGTCAGGAGGATTAAAGGATGCCTGCAAAGGTCAGGGAAATAAATATCGAACGCGGCATGCCGACAGTCGAGACGGCCGTCAGGAATCTCGTGAACGGGCTCACTACCGCGAAGAGACAGGGCGCGAAGGCCGCCGTCGTCATACACGGATACGGTTCGAGCGGAGTCGGCGGGAAGATAAGACCCGCCGCGAGAGCGAAACTGCGAGCGCCGGAGCTGAGAGGCATCGTAAGAGACATCGTGCCCGGCGAGAAATGGTATGAAAGAAAACAGGAGTTCCTGGATATCTGCCCTTCGCTGAGAGAATTCAGCAGGGACATTGACGGGAACATGGGAATAACAGTGGTTTTACTGAGATAAGGAAAGGAGAAGGTGCGATATGAGTCTGAAAGCGATACAGGGAGATATCACTAAACTTAAGGTGGACGCGATCGTTAACGCGGCGAACGGATCGCTGCTCGGAGGCGGCGGAGTGGACGGCGCCATCCACAGAGCTGCGGGAAAGCAGCTCCTGGAAGAATGCAGGACGCTCGGCGGCTGCAATCCGGGCGAGGCTAAGATCACGAAGGGATATAACCTTCCGGCGAAATATGTCATCCACACTGTCGGCCCGATGTGGTACGGCGGGAAGAGCGGCGAAGCCGAGACGCTCGCGAACGCTTACAGAAACAGTCTTGAGCTCGCGGCCGAAAACGGCGTGAAATCTATCGCGTTCCCGGCGATATCCACAGGCGTTTACGGATATCCTAAAGACGAGGCTGCGGAGATCGCTGTGAGGACGGTGAAGGATTTCCTCAAAGATCACGACATGGATGTCACGCTCTGCGCGTTCAGCTATCAGGATCTGAAGAGATACGAAGCATTGATTTAGGAGAATCGGATGGATTATATACTGTTTATTTGTGTTATCGCCGCCGTCGTCCTGCTCATAGTGATGATCGTTCGGGTGAGCGGGGTCAGACGGTCGGTCTCTGCTGACGTGGCCTCATCAATGCAGGACCTCGCGGAGAGGATCAGGCAGAGCGACCGCGACTCTTCGGAAATGCTTGACAAGCGTCTTGCGGAGACCGCGGATCTCCAGGACAAGCGCATAAGGGAAAACAATGAGAACATAGACCGCAGGCTGCAGGACATGTCGAAGCGCATAAGCGACATGGCCGTCGAGAACGAGCAGAAACTGGATAATGTGCGAAAGACCATGGAAACAAGGATCAACGCACTGACGGAAGACAACAACAGACAGCTCGACAAAATGAGGGAGACCGTCGACGAGAAGCTGCAGAAGACATTGAATGACCGCATTTCGAAGTCTTTCGAGCTCGTGAACCAGCGCCTGCAGGACGTGACCGAGGGCATCGGCGCGATGAAGAACATCGCGAAGGATGTGAACGGTCTTTCGAACGTGCTCTCGAACGTGAAGACGCGCGGCATACTCGGGGAGGTGCAGCTCGGCGCGATCCTGAAGGAGATACTTTCTCCGGATCAGTATGAGGAGAACGTGAATGTGACGGGGCGCGGCGAAAGAGTCGAGTTCGCCGTGAAATTCCCCGGCGAGGGATCGGAGGTCGTGTATCTTCCGATAGACTCCAAATTCCCGGGCGAGACGTATCAGAAATACCGCGATGCTGTCGAGAGCGGAGATAAGAGCGAGATCGAGGCGGCAGGAAAGGCGCTTGACAATGTAATAAAAAGCGAAGCCAAAGATATCAGTACTAAGTATATAGAGCCTCCGAAGACGACTGACTTCGCGATAATGTTCCTTCCGTTCGAGGGACTGTATGCGGAGGTCATTAACCGCGGGTTCGTGGAGACGCTCCAGCGCGACTACAAGGTAGTCATCGCGGGGCCGACGACGATGTCGGCGCTTCTGAATTCACTCCAGATGGGCTTCAAGACACTCGCGATACAGAAACACACGAGCGAGGTGTGGGACACGCTCGCCGCCGTAAAGACGGAGTTCGGGAATTTCCAGGAAGTGCTCACGAAGACGCAGAAGAATCTCGATCAGGCGAGCGACAATCTCGGAAAGCTCATCGGAACGAGGACGAGAAAAATAAACAAGAAACTCGAAGACGTATCCACCATGTCCGCCGCCGAAGCCGGAAGGATGCTCGGCACGGACGGTTTCGGCTCCACGGATGACGCCATAAGTGTCGATTTCGAGACAAAAGAGGATGACTGATGAGTGTTTTTGCGATAGGCGACCTGCATCTCTCGCTCGGAGAAGATGTGGACAAGCCGATGGACATATTCGGACCCGGGTGGGTGGACCACGCGGACAGACTCGGCAATGCGTGGAAACAGCGCATTGCTGATTCGGATACCGTCATTATCTGCGGAGACGTGTCGTGGGGGATGAAACTCGAAAACGCGATGCCCGATCTGAGATTCGTGAGCGGCCTTCCGGGCCACAAAGTCATTATAAAAGGAAACCATGACCTCTGGTGGCGCGGGATCAACAAGCTGAACGGGCTGTTTGACAATATAACTTTTATTATAAACACCTGCTACAGAGTACCGGACAGTGATATAGTCATTGCAGGGACGCGCGGATGGATCTCGCCGGGGACCGAGGGCTTCGACGCTCACGACAACACGATATACAACCGCGAGACGATGAGGCTGGAGCGTTCCCTTCAGGCCGCCGCGGCGACCGGAGCCGGCGATGTCATCGGAGTGATGCACTACCCGCCGACGAACGAGAGAAAGCAGAGCTCAGCATTCACGAGACTGTTCGAGCAGTACGGCGCCAGGACAGTCGTATACGGACATCTGCACGGGAAGGAATCGTTCGGGAACGGAATAAAGGGCCACCTGAACGGCGTTGATTACAAACTCGTGTCACTCGATTATCTCGAGTGCGTGCCTGTTAAGATAAGATAGGAGGATCCGCATGATCAAAAGAGCAGTCATCATAGTTACAGACAGTCTCGGGATCGGAGCCCTCCCTGACGCGGCGCGGTTCGGAGACGAGGGAGCGGATACGCTCGGACATATCCTTGACCGTGTACCCGGTCTCAATATCCCGAATCTGAGGAGGCTCGGATTCGGAAATATAGAGGGGGCCGCCGGAGGACGTCTGAAGGTCGGGAGCCCGCAGGGCGCGTTCGGAAGATGCCGCGAGGAATCTGCGGGCAAGGATACGATAACGGGCCACTGGGAGATCGCCGGGATCTATACGGAAAAACCGTTCCGCACATATCCTGACGGGTTCCCGGAGGAATTCATAAAGCAGTTCGAAGGCGAGATAGGCACGGAAGTGCTCGGGAACTATCCCGAATCCGGTACTGTCATCATAGACAAACTCGGTCCGGAGCATGAGCGGACAGGAAAGCCTATCGTCTACACGTCAGCAGACAGCGTGTTCCAGATTGCAGCGAATACTGACGTGATACCGCTTGAGCGGCTGTATGAGATCTGTCTGACCGCGCGCCGCCTTCTCCGCGGCGAGTGGGCGTGCGGCCGAGTCATCGCGAGGCCATATATTATAAAAGACGGAAAGCGCGTTAGGACAGCCGACAGGCGCGATTACGCCGTATCGCCTCCCGAAGAGACGCTGCTCGACAGGATCAAAAATGCAGGAAAAACAGTTTGCGCTGTCGGGAAGATCCATGATATTTTCAATGGGAAGGGGATAACGGAATCGATCCACACTGTGAGCAATATGGACGGCGTAGACAGGACTCTGGAAGCGATGCGGAAAGATTTCAGCGGCCTCATTTTCACGAATCTTGTCGAGTTCGATTCCCTGTACGGCCACAGGCGCGATCCTGAAGGCTATGCGAAGGCGATAGAGGAGTTCGACGCGAGGATCCCCGAGATCGAAGCCGCGGCAGGTGACACTGACGCGATATTCATCTGCTCCGACCACGGCAACGACCCCGTGCACAGCGGGTTCGACCACACCCGCGAATATATTCCGGTGACCGTTTTCGGAAAGGAGATCAGGCCGGGTGCGGACATCGGGACGAGACATTCGTACGCGGATATCGGCTCCACCGTCGCCGACATGCTCGGGACTGAGCCGACGCCCGAAGGCGTGAGCTTCAGAAGTGAGATAATAAAATAACCGGAGGCATCAATGCTGAAAGTCAGTCTGATAAGCGATATCGATGAATACGACAGTGTGCTGCATGAATTCACGCGGCGCCAGATAAAGGATCATCCCATAAATATGTATGAATGCCACGACGGCGTCTATCTCATGTGCCTTGATCTGATAGATGTGACCGTCCCGGATGCTGATCCGTCGCAGCTCGTGATCTGCCTTTCGGAGGATTCTCTCCTGTTCTTCTGCGAGAACGCCGGAGTGAGAGACAGAGTGAACGCTCTGATCTCGGAGGTCGGGACGACCGGAAAAGACGAGTCCCTGGTGCTGTACGATTTCCTGGCTGAACTTACGAAGAATGACGTGGACAGCATAGAGAAGATAGAGGACGATCTGAACGAGCTCGAGGAAAATATCGTCGAGAAGCACGATACGAGCGATCCGGGGGATCTCAGAAAGATCCGGGGAGAGATAAGAGGACTCAGGAGATATTATGATGAACTCGATATCATCGGAGACGCTCTCGTTGAGAATGAACTCGGGATAATACCGGACAGCATGATGCGCCGCTTCGGCATCTTCCACGACAGAGTGGAGCGCATGAGCGCGCTGGTGCGCGAGCTTCGCGAATATTCCACGCAGGTGCGCGAAGCGTATCAGTCGCAGATCGACATCGAGCAGAATAATATAATGAAGGTGTTCACGATAATTTCGGGGATATTCCTTCCCCTTACATTGCTTGTCGGATGGTACGGCATGAATTTCAGCATGCCGGAGTTCACCTGGAAATACGGCTACGCGGGCGTGATAGTCGCAAGTATCGCGATCGTAATAATATGTGTGGTATTTTTCAGGAAGAAGAAATGGATGTAGCGTTATGGATATGTACGGCATCATAGAGAAAAAGAGAGACGGCGGGAAGCTGTCGAAAGAGGAGATCCGTTACTGGATCGAAGGAATCGTCGCGGGACGCATCCCGGATTACCAGACGTCCGCGCTGCTCATGGCCATATTCCTGAGAGGCATGGACAGGGAAGAGACGTACGCTCTCACGGAATGCATGATGTATTCTGGGGATATCGCGGATCTTTCGGACATACCGGGGATCAAAGTGGACAAGCACAGCACGGGCGGCGTGGGCGACAAGACCACGCTCGTCGTCGCTCCCGTAGCGGCCGCCGCGGGTGTTCCGGTCGCGAAAATGAGCGGCAGAGGCCTCGGTTTCACGGGAGGCACCATAGACAAGCTCGAAGCGATCCCCGGATTCCGAACGAAACTCACGATGGAAGAATTCAAGCGCCTCGTCAGAGAAAACGGCATCGCGGTCATGGGACAGACCGCCGACATCGCTAAGGCGGACAAGATCCTCTACGCATTGCGTGACGTTACGGCGACTATAGAAAATATCAGCCTCATAGCGTCGAGTATAATGAGCAAGAAACTCGCATCGGGCAGCAATGCCATTGTCCTTGATGTGAAGTGCGGCGACGGCGCGTTCATGCACAGCGCGGAAAATGCAGTGCGGCTCGCGGAGCTGCTCGTTGCGATGGGAAAGAGCGCCGGGCGCAGGACCGCCGCAGTGATATCGAATATGGATACTCCTCTCGGACGGGCAGTCGGAAATTCTCTCGAAGTGGCTGAGGCTGTAGAAGTACTCAGGGGAGACGGTCCGGACGATATACATGAGATCTGCCTTGAACTCTCAGGGCTGATGATCTTTCTCGGAGAGAAGGCCGAAACGGCGGAGGAAGGAAGAGAAAAGGCTGAAGAACTCATTGAAAGCGGCGCCGCTCTTGAAAAATTCAGACAGTTCATATCCGCTCAGGGCGGAGATCCGGAGATCACAGAACGTTCGGAGAAAATGGGTGAAGCCGAAGACGCAGCGGATGTCACTGCGGTATCGTCAGGCGTGATAACGTCTCTGCCCGCGGAAATGGTCGGATACGCATCACAGCACGCCGGTGCCGGCAGAGCGGTCAAGGACAGCGAGATAGATCTGAACGCAGGTATCGTGCTGCGCAGGAAGCCCGGAGATGCCGTCAAAAAAGGCGAAGTTCTCGCCACCGTATACGGAAAAACGGAGAAAGCGGGCATTGCCGCGGAATATCTGAAGCACGCTTACGAAATAGGGGACAATGCTGTTCCGGCAAAGCCGGTCGTTCTGAAAAAAGTATTTTGAACCTGATTCAGCAATAATAATTTTTCTTGACATTATGTAAATCCGTAATTATACTGGAAACATGCTAGTAACTTCACTGGTCCCGGAGGAATCTACATGAGACTTGGTGTGGGATCAAAAAGAAGACTGCTTAACTGGAAAATGATATTACTGGCGGGCATAATATTTATTGCCGTGCCTTTTATTTTTCCTCAAAATGAAGCAAATGCCGCCGCGGCCGGGAGCTATCTCAGCAATTCTCAGTTTGAAACATGGATGACCAGTCAGGGTTTTCCGGAATCATATAAACCGTATCTGCGCGCTCTCCATCAAAAACATCCCGGCTATGTGTTCAAGGCTACGAAGACAAGACTTGACTGGAATTATGTGAGCAGCAGGGAAAACGCCTCAGGCAAATCGGTAGTATCGTCAAGTTCGTATGCGTCGTACAAGTCGTTCGAAAACGGCTTCTATAATTTCAGCAGCAACACATACAAGGTTTTCGACGGCCACTGGAATCAGGCTTCTCCTGCATTGGTGAATTATTATCTCGATCCGAGGAATTTCCTCAATGAGGATGATCTTTTCATGTTCTTTTATCACGGCCAGTGCAATAAGAGCTATGACAATACGAAAACGATCCGCGGCATCACGGACCTGAAAGACTACTCATTCATGCACAGCAAGATATACAAGAAAAATAAGAAGAAACCGAATTATGCGCTGTTGATACATAATGCCGGCATTAAAGCGGGTGTGAACGGTCCTGTGCTCGCGTCGATGATCGTGACGGAACAGGGATGGTCCGGGACCAGCGGCCTGATTTCGGGAACTTACAAGAATTATAAAGGTTATTACAATTACTTTAATATAGGTGCGTATACGACGCGCACTATGTCGGCTACGCAGCGCGGACTCTGGTACGCGAAGGGCGAGGGAAAGAACAAGACTACGTACGGCCGTCCGTGGAACAGCCGCTCAAAAGCCATATACGGCGGCGCTGTTTTCTATAACAGAGGTTACATGAAAAACAGACAGTATACTTACTATACGAAGAAATTCAACGTGCTGAACGGAGCCGCCAATGTAGGAAAGCATGAATATATGACGAATGTGCAGGGCGCGCAGACCGAGGGGCGTCTCCTGAAGAACGCTTACGGTTCAAGCGGAAACACGGTCATGACATTCTATATCCCTGTGTATAATAATATGCCGGCAAAGGCGTGCGCAAAGCCGGGAACCTCGGGAAATAATGATAATGTACTTAACAGCCTGTATGTCAAATCCGGGACAAAACTGACGACAAAGTACAGCAGCAGTCCGGGTTTCACGCGCTACGGCACGACTTACACTGTAAAACTGCCGAAGAAGTATAAGAAATTCAGTATTTATGCAAAGGCGCACAGCAGCAGCGCGGTGGTATCGATCACGGGGATAAAGACGACATCAAAGAATCCGGCATCATATGCAAGAACGATCTCGCAGAATTCCTCAAGCCACAGTTATCAGATCTGCGTAAAATCTTCGAGCGGCCAGTACAGATATTATACTGTCAGGATAATAAGGAAATAATATGAGGGGCCCGGAGCGCCGGGCCCTTTTATATTCCTGCGGAAAAGAATATTTTCCCCTATTTAATATTTTTTCGTTTCATTTTTCCCGCGCTTAGTGTATAATGGTCAAGTGCTTACGGAGAAGTATCGAAGTGGTCATAACGAGCCGCACTCGAAATTTTTTGTAGAGTTGGCCGTTTGCTCCGCTAAAAAAGCCCATAAATACAGGGTTTTCTCCGGTTCGAAAATTGAATATTTTGTTGTTCTTTCCGTCAGTTCTTTCCAAAGTTTTTGGAAGAAATGCGGAATTACATACACGGAGAGTTGTCCGAGTGGTCGAAGGTGCAGCACTCGAAATGCTGTGTTCCCAAAAGGAACCTAGGGTTCGAATCCCTAACTCTCCGCCAAAAAGTCCAGTAAACAAGCGGGTTTTCTGGACTTTTCTTTTTTGCTCGTTTGCTCAAAATCGGCTCAAAACTATGGAAAGAACAGCTCGTTTTTTGGAAAGAACAAGGCGATTTCGGGCATTTTGGCATATTCGAACCTTAAAAATCAGTTCTTTCCGCCATCATCTGAAATTTCGATCCACTTGCTGCCGAAATTCACCGATTCGGGAAGTGCCATTCCGCTGACCATAGCCTTTGCCGAGGACAGTTTTGAAGTGTAGTCAAGGTGGGCATAGATGTTAGCGGTGGTGGAAAAATCGCTGTGTCCCAGCCACTCCTGAATTTGTTTCAGCGGTACGCCGTTCGCAAGAAGCAGACTTGCGCAACTATGTCTTAAATCGTGAAAACGCATTCTTTTACAGCCGTGCTTTTGGATATACTGTGGGAAATAGCTTGTCAGATAATCCGGTCGCATTAAATTCCCCAGCTCGTCTACAAAGACATAACCGTCATATTCGTAGTTGTAGCAGTTGCCGCAGACCTTTTTGTTGACTTCTTGTGCCGCCTTTACTTCTTTGAAATACTCCGCAAAGCTGCCAACAAGCGGAAGTGTACGCATACTGGATTTTGTTTTTGCAGAGTTCTGTGCGTACATTTTTGTTTTTCCGTCCACTTGCAGCGATGTGACCGTGTGCTTTATGGTGATTGTGCCACGCTCAAAGTCGATGGCATCCCATTTCAGTCCGCAGACCTCGCCACGACGCAATCCGTAGAAAGCTGCGACTAATACAGGAAGTTCCAGCTTTGTCCCTTTGACTACTTCAAATAAGTGTTGCAGTTCTTCCGCATCAAGAAATACAGGCTGATAATCATTCTTTTTCGGGCGGTCTACCTTCATTGCCACATTCTGCGCAACAAGGTCGGTTTTCATTGCGTATTTGAGTGCCTGATGAATAACGGCATGATAGTGAATTACCGAGTTTGGTTTGACCGTTTTCAGCTTTTCGGAATAGAATTGCTGAATGTGTCTTGCCTCTAATCCCTGAAGCGTTACCGCTTTCTTGCGAAAATACGGCTCAATCACCGATTTCACCATTTGCTCATAAGAACTGAATGTGGTTGCCTTAACACGCACCTTGACGATGTCCAGCCATTCGAGCAGATAGTCTGCAAACGGCATATCGGAAGCAAGCTCGCCGACTTCCTGCGGCGGTACAAATTCACTTCTGATTCGTG
>JBMNVB010000005.1:0-118711 GCA_050946575.1 Anaerovoracaceae bacterium
CAGCCGGCTTTTGGGCGTCAGGATGTGGCGAAATCCGGAAACGTTGAAAATTTTGCGTGCACCGGCGCGAAAATCGGGACGGCCGCCACAACTTTTTCAACGATCCTGAGCATTGATGCCGCCGCAGACCGGGATTTCGGCCGTTTTGAAGTGGCGAGGTCCGATAAACGTTGAAAATTTTGCGTGCAGCGTCGTGAAAATCGGGACGGCCGCCACAATTTTTTCAACGATCATACCCATTGAGGTCATCGCCGGCCGGGGCCGTGATTCGAGTCCTGTGTTCACAGCTCGGCGCCGCCAGGCCTTTTCCCGCGGTTCCGTTCCGTCAGGGCCATGTTCCGAATCCCGCTCCGGCCCCGGTCCATCAGCCCCCTCCCGGCGTCGGACCAGGCCCGGGCACTGCCCCGCTCCGTTCCGCCCCCTTTACACCGATTTGACAAAATCAATACAATTTTGTGATATATGATTATTGTACTCACATATAAAATACTAATGGTATAATGTAATCCGAAAGGGGAGAACAGGATTTTGTACGGAGTGATCGATATCGGGTCCAATACTGTCCGTCTTGTTGTGTATCGCGTTGAGGATAATAAGATGGAGCGGATCATGAACAAAAAATACATGGTCGGGCTCGCGGGGTATATCAACAAAGACGGAGAAATGACGAAGAAGGGGATGCGCAAACTCGTCGAGGTGCTGAAGGATCTTCAGCTGCTGCTGCAGAGTGTGGTGCTCGAGGAGCTGTACGCATTTGCGACGGCGCCGCTCAGGAACATCATCAATACCGAGGACACGCTGGATTACGTGGAGAAGGAAACGGGCTGGCGGATCCCGGTGCTGAGCGGGGAGGAAGAAGCCCGCTGCGGATATTACGGGCTGATGTGCGAAAAAGAAGTAAACGGGGGTATTGTCGCGGATATCGGCGGCGGCAGTACGGAGCTCGTGTTTTTCGCGGAAAATGAGATAAAAAAGGCGGTATCAATGCCTGTGGGCTCTATGGTGATGCGCAGCCGTTTCGTCGAGGGTATCGTCCCGACGGAGAAAGAACTGAAAGATATCAGGGGCTTCACGAAGAAGCGCCTTAAGAAGATAGAAGTGCCGGATGATGTTCCGGAGAAACTGATATGCTGCGAGGGAGGTTCCGCGCGTGCGGCGGGGAAGCTCATCGCAATGCAGTACAAAAATGTCAATGTATCCGAAGGATACGACGCGGCATTGCTGGACAAATTCGTGCATCATTACTTGACACACCAGAAAGAAACGGTGAATATGATATTGAAGGTCTGCCCGGACCGTATTCACACCATCATGCCGGGCATAACGATCCTGCGCTGCCTTGCGAAGCAGTTCGGCAGCAGGACGATCGTTACGGTCGAGAACGGTGTGCGCGAAGGATATCTCTGGCAGAGGCTCCGGGACGGAAGCAAGTCGAACGTGCCGGACACGCATGTCCTCACAGAGGGCGGCGCCTGCTGATCAGCAGACGGTTATCGGTGGCCGGCCGCAGTGCCGGTCGTTTATTTTCCCGGAAAGCCGGGGTCCGGACAGGACATTAAAAGGCATCAATGCATTGATATAAGATAGGAGAGGCCGGAATGGCAAAGGAACACGATCACAAGGAAAAATATGCGTTCAAGCAGAACCGGGAACTGTCCTGGCTCAAGTTCAACGAACGCGTGCTCGCGGAGGCGGAGGACGATTCGGTCCCGCTGCTCGAGCGCCTGAGGTTCGTCACGATTTTCACCACGAACCTTGATGAGTTCTTCCGCGTCCGCGTCGGGAGTCTTATCGACCTGATGATGTTCAAGAAAAATTACAAGGACAATAAGACGGGGATGACGGCGAAGGAGCAGATCGATGCGATCATGAAGGATGTCCGCCCGCTGTGGGAGCGGCGCGAGTCGATCTATTTCATGCTGGAGCAGGAGCTCAGGACGCTCGGCGTCGCGAGGGAGACGTTCGGGGAGCTGAGAGGCGAGGAGCAGGAATACGCGGTCGACTATTTCCAGAACGAGGTGTCGCCGCTGCTGTCGCCGATCATTATCGATCCGCATCATCCGTTCCCGCACCTTTTGAACAAGCAGATATATCTTGTCGCGGTGCTCAGGAATCCCGAAGGACGGCGCAGCCTCGCATTGCTGCCCGTACCGCAGTCAATGCCGGAGGTCATTTATTTCCCCGGCCCGGATGTCCATTTTATCGCGATCGAGGATCTGCTGCTCGAGATGATCGATGTCGTGTTCGAGTCGTATGAAGTCGAGGAAAAGGCGCAGATCTGCATCACGCGGAACGCCGACATCCACGCCGAGGACGAGGACTTCGACGTCGAGGAGGATTTCCGCAATGTCATGAAGGAGATGCTGAACCAGCGCCGTCACCTCGCGCCGCTGAGGCTTGAAGTACACGGAGAGATGTCGGACGAGCTGAAGGAGTATCTGCTGAAGCATTTCAAGCTGGAAGAGCAGCAGCTGTTCGAGACGAAGGCGCCGCTCAGATACAACTACGCCTATCCGCTGGCGGATAAGCTTGATGAGCAGAAGCGCAAGGCGCTGACGTATAATCCTTTCGAGCCGCAGCAATGCGCTGTCGTGGATCCCCGCGTTCCCATGGAGTATCAGATCGCGGACCGCGATATCCTGCTGGTCTATCCGTATGAAAGTATGGATCCCTTCATAAGGATGGTGTCCGAGGCGGCGGACGATCCCGACGTGCTGTCGATACAGATCACGATCTACAGGCTGGCGAAGGAAAGCCGGCTGATGGACGCATTGATAAGGGCGTCGCAGCAGGGCAAGGAGGTCTCCGCGCTCATCGAGCTGCGCGCGCGGTTCGACGAACAGAACAACATTGACTGGTCCGACCGGATGGAGAAGGCCGGGATCACTATCATATACGGGATACAGAACTACAAGGTGCACTCGAAGGTGTGCCTCATCACGAAGCGCACCCGCGACGGCATCAGATTCATCACGCAGGTCGGGACCGGGAACTATAACGAGAAGACCGCGAAGATCTATTCGGACATGTGCCTGATGACCGACAATCAGGACATCGGCAGGGACGCGCGGACGCTGTTCCGGAACATGGGCATCGGCAATCTGTACGGCCAGTACAGGGAGCTGCTCGTATCGCCGGTCTCGCTGAAGCGCCGCGTGCTTGACATGATGGACGAAGAGATCGCAAAGGGCTCCGAGGGCAGGATCTTCTTCAAGCTGAATTCGCTCACAGACAAGGAGATCCTTGATAAGATTTCTGAGGCCTCGAAGGCAGGCGTTCATGTGCGCATGATCATCCGCGGCATCTGCTGCCTGCGGCCGGGCATGGAAAAATACACGGAAAATGTGGAAGTCCGGAGCATTGTCGGCAGATACCTCGAACATCCGCGGATCTACTGCTTCGGCACCGATGACGATGAAAGGATCTTCATTTCGTCCGCGGATCTCATGACCCGGAACACGGAGCGCCGCGTCGAGGTCGGCTGCCCGGTCTATGATGAAAGCGCGAAGAAAAAGATCAGGCGTTTCATTGACATGCAATGGCGCGATACTATGAAGGCCCGCCGCCTGCTTCCGGACGGGACCTACGAAAAGATCGAGGGCGAGCCGTACGATTCCCAGTCCGAGATGATGAATGTTGCGATCCAGGAGTACGAGCAGAGTGAGATCGCGCACCGCAGGAAGGACGCCAGGAACGGCGGCCGGATCCTCGGGACCGGGAAGCGCGACCACGAATCGGAAGGAGCTGCCGGCAAGCGGAAGGGCGGATTCCTGAGCAGGCTGTTCGGGAGGAAGTGAGTTGAGAGGCCTGAGCGGGGCCCGGAGCCGTGGTGATCGGGGGCCGGGGCCGGGCGTTCGGTCGATCTGGACTTGGGCCGGATGTTCGGGCGATCTGGACTTGGGCCGGATGTTCGGGCGATCTGGACCGTGGCCGGGCTGAGAGCCGGGGCTCGGGGCGGGCGGACGCACGAGTCAAGGTGATCGAGCGTCGGGGCCGGTGATATGCGGCGCCGGCTGCTGACCCGGGCGCGAGCCTCTGATTTTAGGAATAAGAACCGGATCATCGATTCCGGAGAAAAAAGCCTCATGATGGCCGGTCCGGGGCGCGTGGCGTTCCTGACCGCCAATCAGATATTATTTATTTTCGGTGATGCCCGCGCTTCGGTGCGGGTTTTCTCTTGGGCCGGCCTGCTGTTCCGGATCCGGCGGCGGAACCAGCCTTGATTCGGTGCCGCTCGGGCCGGATCGGCTTCCAGAAAATAACAAATGAGCAAATCAGGTGGGGTAATTTGAAATAATGAAATTTCCCCACCATTTTTTGTGGGCTGCAGCGGTTGAAAAATGTTCAAAACAGCAAAATCGTGATTTTCGGCCGGATCGAGCCCCGAAACCGTTGAAATTTATGTGGGGAAATTTCTATATACAAAAATACCCCACCATTTTTGCTCATTCTCCAGAAAATGGAAGGCCTTGGAGCCCTGCGCGCCTCTTCGATCCAGTCCAAAATCCAAGAATCCACCTTTTTGCTCATTCTCAATCTTTCACAGGCTGGACCCGGTCCCGAAAACGGCTCTGCGTCCCGAAAACGGCCCGCCGCCCCGAACCGGCGCCCGGTCTCGTTTCGATCTGCCCGAACCGGAGCCCGGTCTCGTTTCGATCTGCCAGAACCGGCGCCCGGCACGGTCCGCCACGCCGCATCATAACCCGGCGCGCCCGCCCGTCATAATAAAAAAGGAGAGAAATCCAAAGGATTTCTCCACCTTCTGTCAAAACGGTCCGGAACGCTGCCCGGGAATCAATAAAGCGTTCCGTTCATTTTTTTAGTAAGGTCCGGAACGCCGGCCGGGGATCAGAGCAGCGTTCCGTTCATTTTTTCTTAAGGTCCGGAACGCTGCCCGGGAATCAAAAAAGCGTTCCGTTCATTTTTTCGATAAGGTCCGGAACGCCGGCCGGGGATCAGAGCAGCGTTCCGTTCATTTTTTTAGTAAGGTCCGGAACGCTGACAGGTGTTACTAAAGCAGCGTTCCGCTCATTTTTTATTAAGGTCCGGAACGCTGACAGGTGACTAAAGCAGCGTTCCGTTCATTTTTTTCTTAAGGTCCGGAACGCTGACAGGTGACTAAAGCAGCGTTCCGTTCATTTTTTAGTAAGGTCCGGAACGCCGGCCGAGGATCAGAGCAGCGTTCCGTTCATTTTTTTCTTAAGGTCCGGAACGCCGACAGGGAATCAAAACAGCCTTCCGCTCATCTTGAAAACGGCCCGGCGCGCCAGTGCATTGATAGGGAGCCTCTCCCGGATTTATTCCAGCATCAGGTAATGCTCCATTTCCCGGAACCCGAATTTCTCGTACAGCGGCTGGCCCTGGATCGATGTTTCGAGGTACACCTTTTTGATGCCGCGCGATTTTGTTTCGCGCAGAAGTCCGGCCACGACCGCCGTTCCGACTCCGCGGCCGCGCCAATCCGGAACGGTGTAGACGTTCATGATATAGGCGCATTGGCCGTCCGGGTTGTCCGGCGACGGCATTTCGCGGTACAGGCAGATCGCGCCGCATCCGACGATCCGGCCCTGCGCCTTCGCGAACAGAGCGACATGCCCGCCGGCCGGGATCTCCCGTTCGTAGTAGTCCCGGTTCTCGCGCGCGAGATCGGTCATGTCCTCATCTTCCGGCAATTCGAACACGTCGCGCAGGACGGTGAGACGCCATTGCATCAGCAGATCGATGTCATCGATCCCGGCTATTACTGTTTCTATATTTCCTGTTTCGGGTTCTTTCATGTTTCAGTGCCCTCCTTCAATACGACCGGAAGTTCGGAAACGTCCGGCTTCCCGTTTTCGGTGAGCGGGATGCTGCTGACCTGCACGAAAAATTCGGGGATCATGAACGGGGTCAGATTCTCGGCAAGCTCGGCCCTGAGGCGGCCGACATTGACGCTGCCGTGGGACGGGACGACGTATGCCGTCATGTACGGATGGCCGTGCTCATCCTCCGAGGCGCGCACCAATGCCTGACGAACGCCGGTGCATTGATACAGCCGCGATTCGACTTCGGACACTTCGACGCGTTTGCCTTCGATCATGATCTGAGTGTCCTTGCGGTGCAGGAATGCGATGTTGCCGTCCGGGAGGATGTACCCGAGGTCGCCGCTGCGGTACATGCGCGCGGCCGGGTCACTGCCCGGTACGGGTTCGAATGCCCTGTTCTCCTCCTCGCGGTCTCCTATGTACCCGAGCGAAACGCCGCCTCCGTAGATGCAGATCTCTCCGGTCTCGCCGTCCGGGACCTCGCGCCCGTTCTTGTCGAGTATCCTGATCTCCGCGCCTTTGACAGGGTGCCCGACCGGGTAAGTCCCGTCCTCCAGGACCGAGTCCGGCGTGCATCTGAAATACGCCGCGCAGACGGTCGTCTCCGACGGGCCGTACGTGTTGTAGACCTCCGTCCTGCCGAGCAGCCTGTCGACGTAGACGCCGCGCAGGACGTCGCCGCCGCTGATCAGGAGCCGGAGCGAGTCCGGGATCCTGTCGAGGTGGTTCATTTCCGCGAGCAGGTACGGGAATCCGCTGATGATCGTCACACCGTGCCTGTCGACGAAATCCATCAGGGTCTTCAGCGATTTCCTGTCGTCCTCCGACGGGATGGCGATCGCCGCGCCGTTCAGCAGGCTGCCGTAGACTTCTTCTACGAAAATATCGAACGAGCATACCGAATACTGGAGCGTGACGTCGCCCGGGCCCGGCCCGAATTCGTCGGCGAACGCGCGTGCGTAATGGCAGACGTTCCCGTTCGTGACGCACACGCCCTTCGGCTTCCCGGTCGTTCCTGACGTATACAGGATGTACGCCGGAAGCGACGGGTCGTCCGGCCCGTCCGAAGCAATGCGCCTCGGGTGGATGTGCTCTATATCGAGCATCCGTCTGTCCTGCGAAAACATGACGAGCACCTTTGTCTTCCCCGCGAACTCGCGCCCCGTCAGCGCGAAATCGATGTCGGCCTCGTCCATCATGAACGAGATCCGCCCCGGCGGGAAATCGGGCTCCGCCGGCACATAACACGCGCCCACCTTCAGGACCGCGAGCATTGATGCGATCATTTCCGCCGTGTGGTCCATGATGATCCCGACGCGTCTGACGCCGTGCGGGCAGTGCGACGCGATATCGCACGCCATGTCGCAGAGCTCCGAGTATGTCAGCGTCCTGTCGTTTTCAATGACCGCCGGCGCGTCGGGCATGCGCCGCGCCGTATCCTCGAATGTCCGCCAGATCGTAGCCATGTCATTCTCCTTTCGCGATCCACGCAATGCCCGCGGCTGTCCGTTCGTCCACGTTCGCGTAGTGGCTGCCCGGGTTGATCTCGAATGTCGCATCAATGCCGAGCCCCCTGTAGTGTTCGTAAAGTTTTTCCGTGTTTTTCCGGACGACGCGCAGGTAGCGGTTGCGCGTGTTGTCTTCTTTCGAGCCGAGCGACATGTACAAGCGGTCCGGCCGGCGCACGGGTTCGTTTTCCGTCGCGAATTCCGCGAAGTCCGGGAACCACAGCGATCCCGACATCGTAGCAATGCGCGAAAACATATATGAGCGGTACATTGTATAGACGGCAAACAGCCCCGCGAGCGAGTAGCCGGCAAGGCCGCGCCACGCGGGCTTTTCCCCCGATTCCGTTTCCGGGATGATTTGTTCCGTCAGAAGTTTCAGGTAGTCGTCCGCGCCGCCCGTGCACGGCGTGTCGCCTTCCATGATCGGCGGAATGTCCCAGGGCGCCATGTCATTGTCCCATTCAAGATCGCCGATCACAGCAAGCGTGATCTCCGGGCAGTCTGTCTTTTCCAATGCGCTGACGACTTCGCTGCCGTTGCCGCGGAACGTGTTGAGGTAGATGACCGGGATCCCGGTTCCGGAACCAGGCGCATCCGGGGCGCCCGCGCCGCGTGCCTCTGCAGCTCCGGCTCCGGCCGCAGGCTTCGCGGCTCCGGCTCCGGCCGCTGGCTTTGCGGCTCCGGTTCCGGCCGCTGGCTTCGCGGCTCCGGCTCCGGTCGCTGACCTTCCGGCTCCGGCATCGGCCTTCACGGACCCGGTTTTCGCGCCGCCCGCGCGGTAAACCGTCACGGTCCGCCCGCCTGCCTTGAAAGTCCTGATCTCGTTTTTGCTTTCTGCCATAATAACAGCCTCCTGTTCTTAAAGTATACCCGCGGCAGATGGAAATCAATATTTCCGGGACCGGGAATCAGGAAAAAATACGCGGATAATGCGCGCCCGTAGCATGAGCCGGCCCCGTAATATGCCGTTTCGGATCGATCAGCTCCCGGAAATAACCGGTCCGGCCCGATCGGCCCCCTGGATCCGGCGCTAGAACAGACCAAAAAAACAGGAATGGGCATTTTTTGGTGGGGTAATTTCGTTATTTGAAATTTCCCCACCTAAATTCCAACGATTTCAGGGCCTCATCAGAGCAATAATCCGATTTTGGGCCTTTTGAATAGTATTCAACCGCTGCAGTCCACCAAAAAGAGTGGGGAAATTTGCATATACGAAATTACCCCACCATTTTTGCTCATTCTCCAGAAAATGGAAGGCTGCAGAGCCGCAACCGTAGTCCCGCCTTGCCGAATCAATGCAAAATCCCCCTTCGCAGACTTGTTCCGACTCCGAAAATCCGGAGCGGCCCGGCCGAAATCCAGGAATGAGCATTTTAGGTGGGGTATTTTGAAATAGTGAAATCTCCCCACCCAAATTCCAACGTTTCTAAGGCATTGATCCGGCGAAAAACGCGATTTCCCGAAAATCCGGCCGAATCAATGCCGCGAGCCCACAAAAAAGAGTGGGGAGATTTTCATATACGAAATCTCCCCACCATTTTTGCTCATTCTTCCGAAAATCGGTCCGGTCCCGGCCCATCGACCTCCTGATTCCGGCTCCGGCCCCGGCCCATCGACCCCCTGATTCCGGCTACGGCCCCGGCACGCCGCCGCGCGCCCGCAGCAGGAATCGGCTCCGGCCCCAGCTCCGATCCACGATTGTGACCTCCTGGCTCTGATCCACGGCCGCCGACCGCGCCTTCGATTCCCGTCCGCGATCCTCCTACTCGAACAGCACTTTCAGGTTCGAGTAGCGTCTTTCCTCGTCAAGCTTCTCGTACGGGATGAATTTCAGGGCCGCGCTGTTCACGCAGTAGCGTTTTCCGCCCTTGTCCGCCGGGCCGTCATCGAACACGTGGCCGAGGTGGCAGTCGCCGCTGCGCGACCTGATCTCGGTACGCTGCATGCCCTCGCTGTCATCGGGCTTCTCGACAATAACGTCCGGTGAGATCGGCTTAGTGAATGACGGCCATCCGCATCCGGCGTCGTACTTGTCCACGGATGCGAAGAGCGGCTCGCCTGTAGTGACGTCGAGATAGACGCCCTTTTCGAAATTGTCGCAGTATTCGCCGCTGAACGGAGCCTCCGTCCCGTTCTCCTGCGTGACTCTGTACTGCTCGTCGGTCAAAATTTCCTTCAGAACTTTCTTGCTCTTCGGCAGGTATTCCGGAATAAAGATTTCTTTCATTGTTCCTGATGCTCCTTTCGTAATGCGCTATTTCTATTTTACTCCAAATTCCGGCGATAAACTTTATACATCGGGCATGATTTGTTTAATGAACGATCAATGCAGAGCGGCCCGGATATTTTTCCGCGGCTGCTCCCGGAGCTCCGCCGCCGCGCCTTCCTGCATAGCGGCCCGGATATTTTTCCGCGGCTGCTCCCGGAGCTCCGCCGCCGCGCCTTCCCTCGAAGCGGCCCGGATATTTTTCCGCGGCTGCTCCCGGAGCTCCGCCGCCGCGCCTTCCTGCATAGCGGCCCGGATATTTTTCCGCGGCTGCTCCCGGAGCTCCGCCTCCGCGCCTTCCCGCGAAGCGGCCCGGATATTTTTCCGCGGCTGCTCCCGGAGCTCCGTCTCCGCGCCTTCCCGCAGCGCGGCCCGGGAGCCCGTCATCGCCGGGCAGATGCGGAAAATCGTAAAAGAATTGCGGGGAAAGATTATTTCATCCGGGCGGCTCCGCATTGATAATAGTATTAGGAAAATACGGAAGTACAAAAGGATTTATGTACATGCTCATGAAGCGGAAAGGGGAACGCAATGTTAAGAAATACTCGTAAGTCTGATCCTGAATTATATAAGATAGTCGAGGGTGAACTTCACAGACAGGAGCACAATATCGAGATGATCGCGTCGGAAAGCACGGTGCCGCCGGAGGTCATGGAACTGTCCGGTTCGGTGTTCACGAACAAGACGCTTGAAGGCTATCCGGGCGGAAGGTTCCAGGCAGGACATGAATATGCGGACCAGCTGGAGATACTCGCGTGCGAAAGGGCGAAGAAGCTGTTCCATGCGGATCACGTGAATATCCAGGTCTATTCCGGGACGACCGCGAACTACGGCGTTTATTCGACGGTCCTCGAACCGGGAGACAGAGTGATCGCCATGAGGCTCGACCAGGGCGGCCACCTGTCGCACGGCAGCAAGGCGAACTGGATGTCAAAGATATATAACTTCAAATTCTACGGTGTCGATCCCGCGACCGGGCTTATCGATTATGACGGCATGGAGAAACTCGCGAAGGAATTCAGGCCGAAACTCATCATTGCCGGCGCGAGCTCATATCCGAGACTGATAGACTACGAACGCATTTCAAAGATCGCGAAGGAAGTTGACGCGTACTTCATGGTGGACATGGCGCATATCGCGGGCCTTGTTGCCGCGGAAGTCATCCCGAGCCCGATTCCGTGGGCCGACTTCGTTTCCTCCTCAACGACGAAAACGTTCTGCTCCGCGAGATCCGGAATGATCTTCTGCAAGGAAGAATACGCGAAGAAGCTCGATCATGGTGTGTTCCCCGGAGCGTTCGGATCGATGCACCTCACGACAATGGCCGCGAAATGCTGGTCGTTCAAATACGCTGCAAGCGATGAGTTCAAGGCGATCATGAAGCAGGTGCTCGTCAATGCGAAGTGCCTTGCCGACGAACTGAAGGCCCACGGATTCGATCTCGTATGCGGGACCACGGACAACCATCTCGTCGTATGCGACCTGAGGCCGAAGAATATCAGCGGCCGCGACTTCCAGGACGTGCTCGACCGCATAGGCATCACGGTGAACAAGCAGCAGATCCCGGACGATCCTGCGTCGCCTGCGGTCACGAGCGGAGTCAGGATCGGCGTTACGTCCATCACGCAGAGAGGACTCAAGGAGCCTGAGGTCAGAGAAATAGTCGACATCATGGACAGAGCGGCGTCAGCGCCGGACGACGAACAGAACGTCGCGGAGTGCAGGGCCAGAGCGGAGAAACTCATTTCAAGATTCCCGCTTTATCCCGCCGGTACGTTCGACGACTGATCAGGACAGATAAAACAGCAATCAGATGCGAAGGGGAGCCGGCACTGCCGTCTCCCTTTATTATTGCGCGAAGCGATAAGATGATATAATAGGTGCATCTATCGAGTCGGAAATAAGGAGGAGCCTGATGTTCGAAACGATAAGCAGGCAGGAAACGAAATGGGGCCGCATTGACTGGATATATCTGTCAGAGGGGCAGGATGCCAGAAGGAATTTCAATGTCGGCATCGTCACCATCAATGCAGGCGCGCATGAGGAGCGGCATGTGCATTACGGGCACGAGCAGATGCTGTATACACTCGCGGGAAACGGCATTCATTACATCAACGGCGAGAGGAAGGATTTCGGGCCCGGCGATCTTTTCGTGATGGAATCCGAAACGATCCATGAAGAGGTGAATACCGGCGACGTCCCCGTGAAGGAACTCCTCGTCAGCAGCCCGGTGGTTTTCGGCAGGGCTGTAGACCGCAGCGCCGCATACGTCAGTTATGAGACCACATATAAAGGCAGGGTCGGACCGGAAGAGGCGGTCTATCTGTACAAGGCGGTCGAAAGACTGTCCGACGACATAAAAACCAATACCGCGATGCCGTTCACCGTTTTTGACATTTACGACCGCGCGGTGCTCCAGACGAAATTCTTTCCCGGGGCATGCATCGCCTACTGCGATCCGAAAAATCATCCGGAACTGTGCGAGTGCTTCCTGAAGAAAGTCGGGCCGGATGACTTCACGGACGGTATCTGCCAGTATATCTGCAGTCACGGGATCACGACATATATTTCACCGATAATCTTTGACGGCAGACTCATCGGCATCATCAGAGGCGGCTGTTTTTATTCGTCCGAGGCCGGCGCGAATGAAGTCGTGGACGCCTATTACGATACTCCGAAAAGCGCACAGGAGAGCATGCGCAGGATCATGATGAGGATCGTCGGGACGATAGAGGATTACTGCGAATATCTGAAATCGGTAAAGGAGTTCGAGAAGAAGAATGAGGACCTCGCGAGCGAAATGGAGCACAGTGAGGCATTGCAGCGCGACCTCGTGAATGTAGAGGGGAAAGTGACGAATCTGAAGATAAATCATCATTTCCTGTTCAATACGCTGAATCTGATGGCCGGCATGGCTCTCGACGGCGACAGGAAGGTACTGTATCAGAGCATCATCGATCTCTCGAAAATGTTCCGCTACACGATGGCCGACGATCTGCGGATGGTGCCGCTGCGGGATGAGATAGAATATCTCAGGACTTACTTAAAGCTGCAGAAACTGAGATTCGGAGAGCGCCTCGAAGTGACGTATGATCTGGACGATCAATGCATGGGAACTGTCTGCCCGTTCAATTTCCTGCAGCCGGTGGCCGAGAACGCGTTTACGCACGGGTTCAGAGGCTTTGACGGCGAAATGAGGATACGGATCACGGTCAGGAACGTCGGGAACAGGTACATACATATCGCGGTGACGAATAACGGCATCATGCCGTCAAAGGCTGAAATAAACCGCGCGAGCGCCGGCCTGTCAGGTCATTCGGGGCACGGACTGTCTCTGATCTATGACAAACTCGATGCGGCGTTCGCGGGCAGCGCCGAAATGGAACTGGAAGCGGAAAACGGCTCGTTCACGGTTACTGTGTCCATGCCGAAAACCGGCGGAGCGCCGGAAAGGAGGGCGGAATGATCAGAGCATTGATAATAGACGATGAGCCCACGGTGGCGAAGATCATCACCCATTTCATTGCGGAGGACAATATGCCGATAGAGATCGTCGGGATCGCCGGGAACGGTTATATCGGCGCTTCGATGATCCGTAAGCTTGAGCCCGGGCTCGTGTTCATCGACATCCAGATGCCTATCATGAACGGGTTCGAGGTCATCCGCGAGCAGCCGGATGTTTCGTATATCGTTATCACGGCGTTCGATTCGTTCGAATACGCGCAGGAATCACTGAGGCTCGGCGTGAAGGATATCCTTCTCAAGCCGATAGACCACGACCAGCTGGTGGAGGCGATCAGGCGCGCCGTAGGATGGAGCTTCACGTCGAACGATGTGGTGAACGAGATCGTGGAATACATACACGGGCATTACAGCGAGCGGATCTCCCTGTCGGAGCTGGCCGACATGTTTTATGTGACGCCGGGGCATATCTCGCGGCTGTTCAAGCAGCATGTCGGAGAAAATGTTACAAAGTACATTAACAGAGTGAGGATAGAGAACGCCGCTAAGATGCTGAAGCAGGGCTGCAGCGTGAAATCCGTGAGCGAACGTGTGGGATACAACAACCTGAACAATTTCTATATGCATTTCAAGGAATTCGAGGGGACCACGCCGGCGGCGTATGCGAAGGAGGATAAGGAAGAGAAGTGAGACTGCGCTGAGGCCGCTGCATAGACGGGATCTGACAATGTTAAAAATAATAAAAGAAATGAGAAACCGGATAATTATTTATCCGGTTTTTTTCAGATAAAATCATAAATGTGGATATTATTATTATTTTCAGAGGAGGGACTCATGACTACCTTTAATAACATTATTAACAGTGTCAACGGAGTCATCTGGAGTACCGCGCTGGTCGTGATCATTGCCGCTGCCGGCATTATCTTTACGATAGCCACGAAAGGTATCCAGTTCAGGCGTTTCGGAGACATGTGCAGACTCCTTACCGAGCATCACGAAGATGAGAACGGTGAGAGCCTTTCGGCGTTCCAGTCGTTCGCGACGACTGTAGGCGCCAGAGTGGGTATGGGTAATATAGCCGGAGTCGCTACCGCGATCTTTTTCGGAGGACCGGGCGCGGTAGTATGGATGTGGATCCTGGCATTGCTTGGAGGCGCCACGTCTATAGTCGAATGTTCTCTCGCGCAGGCGTATAAGACGCGTCAGAACGGCGAATTCATCGGAGGTCCTCAGTACTATATGGAGAGAGCGCTCCACTGCAAGCCGCTGTCGGTGTGTTTCGCGATCGGCGCGCTCATCGGACCGGGGCTCCTGATGCCTCCGCTCCAGACACAGTCTGTGGCTAAGACGTTCGAACAGAGCTTCCATTTGAATTATGTAGCGTGCGGTGTCGTATTAGCGATCCTTGTAGGGATCGTCATATGCGGCGGCGTGACGAGAATAGGAAGAGTAGCGGAACTGCTCGCTCCCGTAATGTGCGTAGTGTTCCTCATATTCGGTCTCATTGTGTTCTTTATGAATATAACCAAGGTCCCCGCTACATTCGCACTGATGTTCAAATGCGCGTTCGGACAGGAATCGATGTACGGCGGCATTATCGGCTCGATGATCTCGTGGGGCGTAAAGAGAGGACTCTACTCGAATGAGGCAGGTCAGGGCTCAGGAGCCATAGTCGCGGCAACGGCCGAATGCTCGCATCCTGTAAAGCAGGGACTCGTCCAGGGCCTTTCGGTATACATCGATACGCTTGTGGTCTGCAGTGTTACCGCGCTGACGATACTCCTCACGGGAATGTACAACGTATCCGCGGACGGGACTGCGGCTCACCTGATCCACGAAGGGATTCCGGGCGTTGAGTACGGCGTTCTCTGGATGCAGGACGCTCTCGAGAACCAGCTCGGCACATGGTCCGGCGCAGCTCTTTCGATCATGATAGCCCTGTTCGTATTCACGTCACTGATGGGATACTACTATCAGGCTGAATCGAACCTTCGTTATCTGACTCACGGCAATAAAACGGCCACATGGATCTTCAGAGGCGTGTTCGTTTTCGCGAATATCCTGGGAGTCATAGTCAACAGCCAGGTCATCTGGTCGATGGGCGACACCGGTGCCGGGATCATGGCGTGGTTCAACGTCATCGCGATACTGCTCCTCGTAGCCAAGGCGGCGACGCTCTGCCGTGATTATGACAAGCAGCGCAAGGCCGGGCTCGACCCGATGTTCGATCCTGCCATCCTCGGAATAGACGACGAGGCAAAGGTCTGGGAGAAATATGCGAAGATCAGGAGAGAGCGCGAGGCGAAAGCCGGCGCCGAAGCTTAGGAAAAATAAACGGCAAGATGCCGGCCGCCTGCGGGTTGCCGGCATTTTTCTCCGGTGGTATCATTAAATCAATGCTCAGCGGCTCTGCATTGATAATGCCGCTGCGCGGAGGAGAGATAAATAATGCATGCCGCTGGTGCGGCTGTCTGAAAGGAAGATTATATGGAAAAACTGTTAAGACCGGCATGGGTGGAAATCAACCTCAGTAATCTGGATTACAATCTTGAATCGATAAAAAAGCAGGTGGGCCCGGATGTGAAGATCGTCGGTGTCGTCAAGGCCGACGGCTACGGGTGCGGCGCGGTGAGAGTCGCGAAGGAGCTGAACGAGCACGGCGTCGACATGTTCGCGGTCGCGACGCTCGAGGAAGCGATCGAGCTCCGCGAGCAGGGACCTGAAGGCGTCGACATCATCATCCTCGGACTGACGCCGCCGGACTGCGCGGAAGAAGTCGTGAAAGTTGACGCGATACCCGCGACGGATTCCATAGAACTGGCGTCTGCGCTTTCGGAGGCCGCGCAGAAGCAGGGGAAGACGGCGAGAGCGATCATCGGATTCGACACCGGCATGGGCCGCATCGGATTCAGGCCGGACGACGATTTCGTATCGGTCATAAAGGAGATGCAGGCACTGCCGCAGCTCGAGATCGTCGGCATGTTCTCGCACCTTTCGACCGCCGACGCGAAAGACAAGACATACTCGCACGAGCAGATAGAGAAATACAAGGCGTTCGTGAAGAAGCTCGAGGAGAACGGCATCGATATGAAGATCAAGACGCTGGCGAACAGCGCGTCCGTTGTAGACCTTCCGGAGACATACTACACGCATGTTCGCCCGGGGATCATCCTGTACGGCGAGTATTCCGATCAGGAGATCCACAGAGATCAGGTGCCGCTGAAGAGGGTCATGCAGGTCAAGGCGAAGATCATGAAGGTGAAATGGATCGACAAGGGCGATTCGGTCGGATACGGGCGCAAATACCGCGCGCCGGGCAGGGCGAGGATCGCGACATGCAATGTCGGATACGCCGACGGGTTCCCGCGCGATTATTCGCCGAAGGCGAAGGTCATCGTCCGCGGAAAGTTCGCACCGGTCGCGGGAAATATATGCATGGACCAGTTCATGATCGACGTGACGGATGTTCCCGATGTCGAAGTCGGCGACGAGGTCATCCTGATGGGGACCGACGGGAATCTCTCGATCACGGCCGAGGAGATCGGCGAGGCCACGGGCACGATCCACAACGAGATCCTGTGCGCGTTCGGTCAGAGACTGCCGAAAGTATATGTGAGATAACTGAATAAAAAACAGGCTGCCCGGGTGTCTGCCGGGCAGCTTTTTGATTTCCGTCAATGTATGAATGTCATTATCCGCACGGGATCAGTCTCTTCTGAAGATATCCCGCGTATATACTTTGTCCTTCACATCGTCGAGCGCCGTGTCATACCGGTTCGCTATGATGGCCTGGCTCATTTCCTTGAACTTATCGAGATCATTCACGACTCTGCTGCCGAAGAATGTCGTCCCGTCCTCGAGCGTCGGCTCGTAGATGATGATCGTGGCGCCTTTTCCCTTGATCCTCTTCATCACACCCTGGATGGAGGAATGGCGGAAATTGTCCGATCCGCTTTTCATTGTCAGCCGGTAGACGCCGACGATGCATTCCTTCTCATATTCACTGGAGTAATCTCCGCGGTCGGAGTAATCGTAATAGCCGGTCATCGACAGCACTCTGTCCGCGATGAAATCCTTGCGCGTACGGTTCGAATCCACGATGGCCGTCATCATGTTCTGAGGAACGTCCCTGTAGTTCGCGAGCAGCTGCTTCGTGTCCTTCGGGAGGCAGTACCCGCCGTATCCGAACGACGGATTGTTGTAATGCGTTCCGATTCGCGGATCCAGGCAGACGCCTTCAATAATATCCTGCGTATCAAGTCCCTTCATCTCCGCGTATGTATCGAGTTCATTGAAGTAAGATACCCTGAGCGCCAGATACGTGTTCGCGAACAGTTTCACGGCCTCTGCCTCTGTGAATCCCATGAACAGCGTGGCGATGTTTTTCTTCACGGCTGCTTCCTGCAGCAATGCGGCGAACTGATGTGACTTTTCCACCAGCGCTTCGTTATCCTGATCTGTGGATACTATGATCCTGCTCGGGTAGAGGTTGTCGTAGAGCGCCTTGGATTCCCTTAAGAATTCCGGGCTGAAGATGATATTTTCCGTGCCGTATTTTTCGCGGACAGATACAGTGTATCCGACGGGGACGGTTGATTTAATGACCATCACCGCCCGCTTATTTACTTTCAGGACCGTTTCGATCACGTTCTCCACAGCGGATGTATCGAAGTAGTCCTTGTTGCTGTCGTAGTTCGTGGGCGCCGCGATGATGACGAAATCCGCGTCCTTATACGCCGATTCCGCGTCAAGCGTCGCTGTCAGGTCAAGATCTCTGTTGGCGAGAAAGTCCTCTATATACTCATCCCTGAACGGCGATCTCTTCGCATTGATGAGGTCGACTTTCTCCGGCACGATATCGACAGCGGTCACATGATTATGCTGCGACAGCAGGACCGCCATCGAAAGACCCACGTAACCCGTCCCCGCCACGGCTATCCTGAGCGGCGAGGGCGACTGCAGCGTTTCGTTGATCCTGTCGATATATGCGTCGGAAGGTTCGAATCCGAGGGCTTCGGAAAGCGCTTCGAGCTGAGGTATCGTAGGGTATTCTTCCGCTGCGAGGATTTTTTCCAGGTCTTCCCCGTCAATGCCTGTCCTTTCTGAGAGCTCCCGCTTCGAAATATTTTCCACTTCCATAGTTGCCGACGCCGTTTCGGCGAACAGCTCTAATGACATTTTCTTCATATACTATCCGTCCTTGATGTGATTAGGGAGGCAGTCCGTTATCTGCCTCTGTTACTGTAAATGATCTTCTTCATAATATTCGCGGCCGCATTTACGCCGGCCATCGCCGCCGAGGCGGGCGGGCTGTAATAGCGGACTTTCCTGAACAGATCATAATGATATTTGAGCAGCGCGGCCTTTCCGCCCTTCGCATGCGAAAGGGAGCCGCTCCTGCGGACTCTGTACAGGGAAAGCACCTCGTCGCAGAGGTGGCACGGGGTCTTCTGCGATACCATGATCCACATGGCCCAGTCATTGCGCTTCTTCAGATTGGGGATCTGCACCAGTCCGACAACTTCCGAATCGTACATGACCGTAAGGCAGCCGAGGAAATTGCATATTTCCATCAGACGTTTCCCGACCGTTCCCGGCCCTGTGTTCGTGACGCCGAGATATTCCCCGTCTTCGTTTATCTCGCTGTACTTCGTATACGTGAACGCGTAGCCGTTGTTTTTCATGAAGTCAAGCTGAAGCTCGAGTTTCCGCGGGAGCCACAGGTCGTCCGAATCGAGGAAAGCGATCCATCTCCCGCGCGCGGCGCGCAGAGCCCTGTTTCTTGAGATCGCCGCTCCGCAGTTTTTTTCGTTTTTGATATAGCGTATGCGTTCATCGCCAAGGAATTCCGATACGACATCATCGGTGTTATCCGTGGAGCAGTCGTCCACGATGATCAGTTCCCAGTTTTCACAGGTCTGGTCCTGCACCGAGCGGATCGATTCCGCGATGAATCCTGCCGTGTTGTATGAAGGCATTATTATTGAAACCAGATCGTTCATAAATCTTCTCTTTTCCGTTTAAGATGCGCCGGCCGCCGTGGGCTTCCGGCCGCGCGGGCCCGGACCGGCATTATCTATTAATGATATAAGAAAAAAATGATTATTGCAAGAAACAGGGATGATCTTTCGGACGGTCTTCACACGTTCGCGGGGAGAGGCGCGGTGTTGACTTTTTCCCGCATTGACGGTACTTTTAATAAAGGATGATCCGCCCGGGAGGATTTTTCACGCCTTGCGGCTGCCGGATACGAAATGCAAAAGGAGGCCCGTAACGTGAACGGCAAAAAGAAAATGAAAGGTATCATTCTTGCGGGAGGAAAGGGAACGAGGCTCTATCCCATGACCCTTCCCGTGCCGAAGCCGCTGCTTCCCGTCTATGACAAGCCTCTGCTGTATTATTCTCTGTCCGTTCTCATCAAGGCCGGCATCAGAGACGTTCTTGTCATCACTCCCCGCGGGTGCAAAGAGATCTTCAGCAGGCTGCTCTTCGACGGCAGCCATCTCGGGATGAATATTTCATATAAGGAACAGCTGGTACAGCGCGGCATAGCCGACGCGTTCATAGTCGGAAAGGAGTTCATCGGAGACGGGAACGTCTGTCTGCTTCTCGGAGACAACATCTTTTATTCTACTGAGATCGGGGAACTGCTGGCGGAAGCTCAGGAAAATCTGGACGGCGGAGTCGTGTTCGGATACAGGGTCAACGATCCGCGCCCGTTCGGCGTGGTGGAGTTCGACAGCACCGGGAAGGTCATATCGATCGAGGAAAAGCCGAAAAACCCGAAATCCAACTATATCATCCCCGGACTGTATTTTTACGATAACACAGTCATACAGAAGGCTGAAAGTCTGCAGCCGTCCGCGAGGGGAGAACTTGAGATAACTGACATCAATCTGCGTTACCTGAACGAGGAACGGCTCAATGTGATTACCTTTAAGCGCGGCACGCTCTGGATGGACGCGGGCACCGAGGATTCGCTGCTCGAGTCCTCCCTGATGGTAAAGGTGCTCCAGCAGGGCGGCAGGTTTTTCTGCTGCCCGGAGGAAGAAGCCTACAGGCAGGGCTGGATAGACAGGAATCAGCTCAGGGCGCTCGCCGACAAGATCGGCAGTTCGAGATACGGCCGGTATCTCGCCGCCGTCGCGGATGACGAAGAATGATGAAATAAGCCGCGTCCGGGGCGGCGGAATGTATTACTGTGCCCTTTTTCTGATAATGCCCGGAGAGGTTGCAAACACGCCTGAAATCGCATATAATTTATAGGAATATTGCGAGTCACGATCAGAAAGGTAATGCCTGTAATTTGAGAAAAGCATTTAAGAATAAACATGTCAGACAGTTAATACTCGTACTCATAGACGCGTGCATCGTTGTCGTATCGATGTACACGAGTTTTTTCATGCGGTTTGTCGACACGCCGGTGCCGTATCAGTTCGAGCATGCGGCGCGGTTCTGTCTCCCGATAGACATTGCGATCACCATAATAGTTTTCTGGCTGTTCAAGCTGTATCACAGCGTCTGGTCGTTCGCATCGCTCCGCGAAGTCATAAAGATATTCGAAGCGACTACCATCGTCACACTTGTGGAGATAGCGTACAAGACGCTTATCGTCATGCCGCTGCCGCGCAGCGTTTACTTCATGAACTACGGCTGCATGCTGCTGCTCGTCAGCGCGAGCCGGATGCTGATCCGGATCGTGAAGGACTATCTTAACCGTGAGAAGAGCGATGCATCGGCGACGCGGACCATGATCGTGGGCGCGGGCTCAGCCGCGTCTCTTCTTCTGAACGAATTCGTCAGCTATTACGGTTCGAGCAATGAAGTCATCTGCCTGATCGACGATAACAAGAACAAGTGGGGCAGGTATCTGCAGGGCATAAAGATCGTCGGCGGGCGCGATAAGATCATAGAGACCGCGGAGAAAGAAAGGATAGACGACATTATAGTAGCAATGCCGGGCGTGCCGCAGGATACGGTGAGCGATATCATCGACATCTGCAACAAGACCGACTGCAGGGTCAGGATCCTGCCGAAGATCGTATCCACGCTCCACGGCAACATCGCTTCGAGAGTCCGCGACATTTCATATGAAGATTTTCTTGCACGCGATCCGGTCGAGATCGACAATTCCACTATCGGAGAATCTATAAGAGGCAAAGTGATCCTCGTTACGGGCGGAGGCGGATCCATAGGATCCGAGCTCTGCAGACAGATCGCTTCCATGGAGCCGAAGCAGCTCCTTATTCTTGACATATACGAAAACAACGCGTACAGCATTTCCATGGAACTGAAACAGAAATATCCGCGTCTCGACGTCAGAGTACTGATATCATCGGTACGTGACGAAGCGCGTATAGACTGCATATTCGAGAAATACAGACCGCAGATCGTGTTCCACGCGGCCGCGCACAAGCATGTGCCGCTGATGGAGTATTCGCCGAACGAAGCTGTGAAGAACAACTGCGGCGGTACATGGAAAACGGCGAAATGCGCTGACAAATACGGCGCCGAGAAGTTCGTCCTTATTTCCACGGACAAGGCCGTCCGGCCGACGAGCGTCATGGGCGCGACGAAGCGCATCTGCGAGATGATAATCCAGGACTGGGCGTCGAGGTCTGAAACGAAATACGTAGCCGTAAGATTCGGGAACGTGCTCGGAAGCAACGGATCTGTCATACCGCTGTTCCTGAGCCAGATAGAGGCCGGAGGCCCGGTCACTGTCACACACCCCGATATAACGAGATTTTTCATGACCATACCGGAAGCGGTGTCACTCGTCCTTCAGGCGGAGGTCTATGCGAAGGGCGGCGAGATATTCGTGCTCGATATGGGACGCCGCGTGCGCATATATGACCTCGCGGAAAGCCTCATAAAGATGAAGGGGTACCGTCCGAACAAGGACATAAAGATAGAGATCACGGGACTCCGTCCGGGCGAGAAAATGTACGAGGAAGTGCTCATGGACGAAGAGGGCATGGAGAAGACGCCGAACGGCAAGATTTTCATAGGACGCCCGATAGAAATGGACTATAATAAATTCGAGGAAAGACTCGAGGAACTGACGGACATTGCGAACCACAACCCGGATGACATCAAGGAACGGGTGCGCGAACTCTGTCCGGAATATAAAATAACTGATAATTAGGATGGACGAACATTATGAGTTTCGTATTGAAAGACTGGGACGAGCTCCCGGAGGAACTGAAAACCGATGCCGTGCGGCCCTACTATGATATCCTGAAGAAGAAGCAGGGGCAGCTGGTACTGAAAAGAGTATTCGACGCAGTGGGTTCGCTGTCATTGATACTGATTTTGTCACCGCTGATGGGCGGGATCGCGATCTGGATCCGGCTGGATTCTGAAGGCCCCGTGATCTTCAAACAGGAGCGGCTCACACAGTACGGAAAGCGGTTCAATATCTTTAAGTTCAGGACCATGGTCAACAATGCGCAGGACATCGGATCCATAGCGGCGTCCGAAGGCGACAGCCGGGTCACGAGGGTCGGGGAAAAAATCAGGGCTTTCAGGCTCGACGAGCTGCCGCAGCTCTTCAACATCCTGTCCGGCGACATGAGTTTCGTCGGACCGCGTCCTGATCTCATAGAACGGGTAAGACATTATACTGACGAGATGAAGGCTGTATACCTCGTCCCGGCGGGGGTGACATCGCGCGCTTCTATCGCTTATAAAGACGAAGCGAAGCTTCTTAAAGATGCCGAGGACGTGGACGCGAAGTATATCAACGAGATAATGCCGGCCAAGATGCAGATAAATCTGAAGCAGATAAAAGCTTTTTCATGTTTGAACGACATTAAGATCATGATAGATACGGTTAGAGAGGTATTTGGATAATGAACATTGTGTACATATGTCATTACGCCGGATCGCCTGATATGGGCATGGCGTTCAGACCGTATTATTTTGCGCGCGAATGGGTAAGAGACGGGCATAACGTCACGATAATAGCCGCGAGCTATTCTCATCTCCGCATCCGGAACCCGGAAGTTACCCGGAGTTTTCAGGAAGAATATATCGACGGCATCAGATATATATGGATAAAAACGGGGACATATGACCACAACGGGATCGACCGCGCGCTCACAATGTTTGAATTTGTCGGTACGCTGTACAGGAAGGCCGAACTTATCGCGGCGGGACTCGAGCCGGACGTGATCATAACGTCTTCGACATACCCGGCCGATACGTATGCGGGGCAGCGGATCAGAAAGGTCTGCGAACGCAGACCGCTGCTTATCCACGAGGTCCACGATATGTGGCCTCTCACTCCGATCGTGCTCGGAGGCATGTCTCCGCATCATCCGTTTATCATGGCGATGCAGGCGGCCGAGAATTCGGCGTATAAGCATTCGGATTATGTTGTTTCCCTGCTTCCGTCCGCGGAAGGATATATGAAGGAGCACGGACTGGAAGACGGGAAGTTCAGATATATACCTAACGGAGTAGTGACGGAAGAATGGAATGAAGATCTTGAAATGCCGGCGGAACATGCCGCGGCGTTCAGAAAACTCAGGGACGAGGGGAAGTTCATAGTGGGCTTTTTCGGTTCTCACCACGACAGCAATGCGCTCGAAAACATCATCGACGTAGTAAATGAACTCAAAGACAGGGGCGCGGCCCTCGTAATGATCGGCGAAGGAAGAGACAAGCCGAAGTTTATCGAACACGCGAGGGAAACAGGCGCCGATAATGTCGTATTCCTGCCGCAGGTGGAGAAAAAATATATACCGCCTATCCTGAAAAAGATGGACGCCATATATATCGGGATGCTTGAATCGCCGCTGCCGAAGTACGGGATCTGCCTGAACAAAATGTTCGATTCTATGATGTCCGGGAAACCGATAATCATGGCGATAACAACGCCGCGCAGTCCGGTAAGCGACGCCGGCTGCGGCATAATGACCGATTCGGGTGACAATGCCGGTATAAAAGCCGCGCTGGGGAAACTCATGTCCATGACACCCGGAGAACGTCAGGAACTGGGAGAAAGAGGCCGTACTGCGATCATGGAGAAGTATACTTACCGCAAGCTGGCCGGACAATTCGAGGAGTTATTCCGGAACAGGGCCGGTGCCGCAGGCTGAGACCGCAGCCATCCTGCCCGGTTTCATGCGAAAGACATATTGCGCAGAACGGGAAATAAGCGGATAATAAAAGATGCTGTTTCGTCCGAAGACAGTCACGCTTCTGAAAAAACAGCTGAGAGAACAAATAATAATTTTTATAGATTACATGGAGGCAAAAGTGATCAGGGAAAAATTACTTAAGAAAATAAAGGACAGAGAGATCGTCGCGGGTGTAGTAGGTCTTGGCTATGTGGGACTTCCGCTCGCGGTGGAAAAGGGAAAGGCCGGATTCAAAACGATAGGATTTGACGTGCAGAGCGCGAAAGTGGATATGGTGAACGAAGGCCATAACTACATCGGCGATGTCATCGAAGACGATCTGAAGGAACTCGTGGACAGCGGAAAGCTGCGCGCGACATCCGACTTCAGTTTCATAAAGGATGTGGACTTCGTAGCCATATGCGTGCCGACGCCGCTCGATAAATATCAGCAGCCCGATATCTCCTATGTCAGATCATCGGCGGAAGCGATATCGAAGTATCTGACGAAGGACACGATCGTCGTGCTTGAATCGACGACATATCCGGGCACTACGGAAGAGCTCCTGAAGCCGATACTCGAGGAGGGCTCGGGACTCAGGTGCGGAGAAGATTTCTATCTCGGATTCTCGCCGGAGAGGGTCGATCCGGGAAATGCCGTATACAAGACAAAAAACACTCCGAAGGTAGTAGGCGGAATAGGCAGAGACGCTACTGAGGTCATCGCGGCGATGTACGAAGCAGTGCTCGACAGCGATGTGTTCAGAGCTTCGTCTCCTGCGGTAGCCGAGATGGAGAAGATACTCGAGAATACTTACAGGAACATCAATATCGGTCTCGCGAACGAGATGGCGATGCTCTGCGACAAAATGGGCATCGATTACTGGGAAGTAGTGGACGCTGCGAGCACGAAGCCGTACGGCTTCCAGGCGTTCTATCCGGGCCCGGGACTCGGCGGACACTGCATACCGCTGGATCCGTACTATCTGTCATGGAAAGCGAGAGAATACGGCTTCCATACATCGATGATAGAAAGTTCGATGATGATAAATGACAAGATGCCGGAGTACTGCGTGGAAAGAGCGATGAAGATCCTGAACGGAAGAAAAACCGCCATGAACGGTGCGAAAGTACTCGTGCTCGGCGTCGCGTACAAGGGCGATATCGACGACTACAGAGAAAGTCCGGCTATTGATGTAATCGACATACTTAAGGAGAACGGAGCCGAAACGGATTTCTACGATCCGTTCATTCCGGAATACAAACATGACGGGAAAGTCTTCAAAGGCATCCCCGCGATAGATCCGGAAGTGATCGCGCAGTACGACCTCGTGATGATCACCACGGCGCATACGACTATAGACTACGACATGGTAAACGACAATGCGCAGGCGATTTTCGACACGAAGAACGTGATGAAAAATATCAAAAACAGGGATAAAATAGAGGTACTGTAAATTGCATATCAACGAACTGGAGAAAATCGACGGCCTCGGCTGCGGATGCTTCCGCGACGGCGAATTCGACGCGGTAGCGCTTCTGGGACGCCGCAAAAATGAAGACGAAAGGCATATTTCGTTTGTCGGCGCAATGAAATACCTGCCGCAGGTGAAGGAGGGCGGCATCGAATGCATCATCTGTCCTCCGGGCATTGCCGAAGAAATAGGCAATGCGTATGACGGAGGGATAGCGACCTCGGACGATCCGAAGACGGCGCTGTTCACGATACACGAATATCTCGCGGGCCGGCGCGGGGAAACGCCTTCGGTGATATCGGACACCGCGAGGATCAGCGATTCGGCGAAGATAAGCGGCGTTAATGTAGTGATCGGCGAAAACGTAGTGATCGAAGAGAACGTGGTAGTTCGTCCGAACACTTTCATCGGGGACGGATCCGTCATCATGGCGAATACAGTCGTCGGCGGACCGGCTTTCTATTATTACGGCAGCGGCGACGGCAGGAAGATGGTCTGCAGTTCCGGAGGGGTAAAGATCGGGAAGAATGTCCATGTCCACAGTAATACGAGCATCTGCAGAGGCGTTATCGGCGGCTTTACGGAGCTGCGCGACAACTGCGCGGTAGCCGAAAACGTAACGATAAGCCACGATGTCATTCTGGGCGAGGGTACGATCATCGCACTCGGCGCGCAGCTCGGCGGATGGGTGCAGATCGGCACTGATAATTTCGTCGGCATCGGCGCGGACATCGCTCCGAATGTGAAAACCGGGGAAAACGTGAAAATATCCATGGGCTCGGTCGTCACACGGGACGTTCCGGCGGATACGCAGGTCAGCGGGAATTATGCGGTAGATCACGATTTATTCATCAGCGATCTGAAGAATAAACTGAGACTGAAATAGAAAAATATTACTGATCGAACAGAAAGGCAGAGAAACATGAAATACGCTCTCATCGGATGCGGAAGAATAGCGGTGAATCATATGAAGGCCGCCGTGAATAATGAACTCGATATCGTGGGAATGTGCGACGTCATCCCGGAAAAGATAGACGCGCTCATAGAAAAGAGCGACGTGAAGGACGCTTCGGGGATAAACAAATACACGGACTATAAGGAAATGCTCGAAAAGGAAAAGCCTGAGCTCGTCAGCATTGCCACAGAAAGCGGCATCCACGCGGAAATAGCTCTCTATGTGATCGAGCAGGGCATCAATGTCATCATAGAAAAGCCGATGGCGATGAGCATCGAAGACGCGGACGCGATCATCGAGGCGGCCGAAAGAAAGGGCGTGAAGGTATCCGCCTGCCATCAGAACAGATTCAATGTCGCGATACAGGAACTCAGGAAGGCTCTGGAGGCCGGACGCTTCGGGAAACTCTCGCACGGCTCGATCCATGTGAGATGGAACCGCGATCACGGATACTACGATCAGGCTTCCTGGAGAGGAACGTGGGCGCAGGACGGCGGCGCGCTGATGAATCAGTGCATCCACGGGATAGATCTCCTGAGATGGATGATGGGAGACGAGATCGAGGAGATCTACGGCCAGACAAGGCAGCGCTTCCATGACTATCTCGAAGCCGAGGACGTCGGGATGGCGGTCATAAAGTTCAAGAACGGAGCTATCGGGACCGTGGAGGGAACGACAAACGTCTATCCGAAGAATCTTGAGGAGACGCTCTACATCTTCGGTGAGAACGGGACCGTAAAGATCGGCGGCACATCCACCAACAATATCGACGTCTGGGATTTCGCCGACGAGGATGAAGAGGATAAAAAGAAAAAGGGACTGCAGGAGCAGACCAGCAACGTGTACGGGAACGGCCACACGAGCCTGTTCGCGGACGTGATAGACGCCATAGAGAACGACAGGCAGCCGTACGTGGACGCGTATGCGGGCAGGAACGCTCTCGAAGTCGTGCTTTCGATATACAAGAGCCAGAAAACGGGGCAGCCCGTGAAACTGCCGCTCAGGGATTTCAGAAGTACGGATATGGAAGGAGAATTTTAGCACTGTGACGAGGATATGTCATCTTACGAGTGTACATAAATCGAATGACGTGCGCATCTTCAGGAAGGAATGTTCTTCGCTCGCGAAGAATCCCGATTATGATGTGTTCCTTGTCGCGCGCGGAGACTCGCGCGAGGAGAACGGCGTCCATGTAGTCGGCGTCGGCGAATACAGAGGCGGGAGGATAGGAAGAGCGAAATACTTTTCGGAAAAAGTGGTGAAAACGGGTCTTGCGATCAATGCTGACATCTATCATCTCCATGACCCCGAACTGCTGAGGTTCGCTTTGGAGCTTAAGAAAAACGGGAAGATCGTCATTTTCGACAGCCATGAGGATTACGCGAACCAGCTGAGGATCAAGCCGTATATTCCGGCACCGCTGAGGCCGGTCATCGCCGGGACGTATCATCTGTTCGAAACCGGTGTGGCAAAAAAGATAGACGCTGTCATTATTCCCACAGAGCAGGAAGGGGACGGCAATTATTTCCGGGGAAGATGCAGGCGGTGCGTCACTGTCGGCAACACACCCGTGAAAAGCGAGATATATGACAGGTTCGATGATGACCGCGATTACTCGCGGAAGAAGGTCTGCTATGTCGGCGGGCTCCATAAGAACCGCGGGATAGTCCAGCTGGTGAAGGGCTGTTACTGCGCCGGCGCGGATCTGATACTCGGCGGACCGTTCGAGAACGAAGAATTCGAAAAAGAAGTGAAGAGCATGCCTGAGTACAGATGCGTCGATTACAGAGGCGTGTGCGACAGGGATCAGGTAGTGGAGATCCTAAGGGAAGCCGGCATCGGCGCGAGCACGCTGCTGAACGTCGGGCAGTATTCAGGACTGACGAACCTCGCCACTAAAGTTTATGAATATATGTCGGCGGGACTTCCGGTGATCTCATACAGTTATCCGTATATAGAAAATCTGACGCAGGAATATCCGTTCGCGGAACTCGTCGATTCCGGCAGCTATTACAGCATCGCCAAGGCGGTGGAAAAACTCTCGGAGGACGGGGAACTGAGAAGACGCATGGGGAATATCGGAAGGCAGCTTATCCGCGACAGGTTCAACTGGGACTTCGACGAGAAGAATCTGTTCGACCTGTACGAAAGTCTGCTCAAGGAACGTGGATAGGAGAATTTTATGACGAAAGTGCTCCATATCGGGTACGCCCACAGATTTGACGATATCCGCATTTTCACAAAAGAATGTCTGAGCCTGGCAAGGAACGGCTACGATGTCACGTTTATCACGTCGAACAAGAGCACCGGAAGTGAAACTCCGGATGACAGCGATGTAAGGCGCATCGTCCTTTCGCTAAGGGGAGGCCGTGGCATACGCGCGTTCAGATATTTCAGGGATCTGAAAAAATATCTGGGCAGGACAGAATATGACATTTACCATGTCCACGAGATGATACTTTATCCGGTGTTCAAATACCTGATAAAGCACGGCGGTACAGTGATATATGACATGCATGAGGACGCTCCGAACCAGATCGGGCTTGATATCGCGAGGCGCGTGAAATTCTTCGGAGGAGCGGTCAGAAGATACATACTGCATATCGACAACAAGATGATAAAGAACGCCGCGTATAATATTATCGTGGTGGAAGGACAGAGAGAACGCGCGGAGCGCTTCAGCAGCAGAGTGAAGATGATCTGCAATTTCCCGATCATCAGAGATCTGGAATTAAAGCATACGGATACGAACCATATCTGCTATGCGGGCGGCATAAATGAATCGCGCGGTATCACAAAACTGGTGGAAGCAATGCCGGATATCAATGCGAGGCTGTATCTCGCGGGCGACGGTGAAAAAGAGTATCTCGACAAACTCAGATCACTTGACGGATGGGAGAAGGTCGACTATCTCGGCTTCCTCGACAGAGAATCGATACTTGATATGTACCGGAAAAGTTCCGTCGGTGTTTTCATTGCGGAACCGATGCCGAACATTATGAAAAGCTACCCGATAAAGCTGTTCGAATATATGGAGGCAGGGCTGCCGGTCGTATGCAGCGACTATGATCCGTGGGTCGAGATCGTAGGGAAAAACAACTGCGGGATATGCGTCGACAGAGAGTATTCGAGGAAAGAGTTTACCGATGCGGTGAACGGGCTGCTGGCCGACAGGGACAGGGCGGCCGAAATGGGAAAACGCGGCAGAGCCACTGTCGCTGAGAAATACAGCTGGAATTCACAGGAGAAAGTATTACTGGAGATTTATGGAGAGTTATCCGACCATAACGATGCATGACGAGCACGTCGGCATCCGAAGATTCATAGAGCTTTCCTTAATATTGATTTACAAGACGGCACTGGAGTTCGTGCTCGCGGGTTATATCGTGGACGAATTCTCCGGCTTTTTTACTTACAGTTTCGACCTCGTGAAATACATTGTGGGGCTCGCGGCGGTCCTCATAATATTCTTTATGATGCCGAGGGAACTGACAAAGCCGTCAGCTTTCTTCCTTGAGATGCATTACCTGATCGGGATAGTCCCGATGACGGTCGTATACGCGTTCTGTGATTTCTCGACCGAATATTATCTGACTGTGTGCGTTTCATTCACGCTCGCGGCTCTGATATTCAGGGCGGATCACAGGCCGGTATCGGTAAACAGCAGATTTCTGTGCAAGGCCATGATCGCCGTATTCTATCTCACTATCATTATCGTGTGTCTTGATATTGTATATGAGAACGGCATGTTCACGCTGGATGCTCTGGCTTATTCAAAAGTGTATATGGTGCGCGATTCGTTCCATATGAATAAGTATGTCTCATATCTGTTTGAATGGCAGCGGACGATCATCATCCCGTTCTTCATAGCGGCCGGCCTTGAGCGGAAGAAGTATTTTCGGGCAGTTGTCTTTTCCGGGATCCAGTTTGTGACGTATCTTTACAGCGGGCATAAGTCGGTACTGTTTTCAATACCGCTCATTATACTTTTGTTCTATCTCCTGAAGAAGATACGCGACCCGAAGACGCTGTATTTCCTGTACATGGGCGGGATAGCGCTGCTTACGGTCATGCCGAAATCACTGCATTATCTCGCAGTGGCGTGCAGCATGTTCGTGAGGCGGGTGCTGCTGTTCCCGGCAGAGCTTAAATTCGTCTATTATGACTATTTTTCCTCACATCCTCCGCTGGGATTCGAGGGAACCATCTTTTTCAAGCTCTTCGGCGACGAACAGGCATATCCGAACGGTGTCGGACACGCCATAGCGAGCCATTACTTCGGCGCTTCGGGCATGAACGCGAACACCGGATTCATGGCGGAAGGGTATTACAGGTTCGGGTTTATCGGGATCGTCATCGTATTCCTGCTCTTCGCATTGATGCTGTATCTTCTTGACAGCTGCGCGAAGAAAAACGGATTTGCGCTGACACTGACCATAAGTGTGTTTTCCATGTATATGCTGAATGACGGCGATATCATCAGCAGTATGACGCAGGGACATTTGTTTGTTTTGATATGCATCTGCATTTTCTATAATAAAAAATTCATGACAAAGAAGGAAGACGGGAGTGGAATACTATGAACACATACAGCAATAATGTATCGAAGGCGAAGATCCGATACAATCTGAAAAAATTCTGGTGGATCCTGATCGTTGCCATTGTTCTGGGAGTTGTAGTAGGGTACGCATTTACCGGACAGGGAGCGAAGGACACGAAAACGGCCACGTCGGTCGTTTCGGCGGTCACGACGAAATCGCCGGATCATACCGCGAATCTGTCTGATTTCAGGGAAGAATCCCCGGCCAATGTCAGGATACTGATGAAACAGCTCCAGCAGCTGCAGTTCGTGACGAACAAGGTGAACAAGCAGCTGAAAAAGGACGGATACAGCGAACTGACGGACGCGGATGCATTCGAGGTGGACGACTCGGACAATACGACTGCCATCGTTTTGACGGTAAAGTCCTCGTCGGTCGACAGGGCAGTGGAGATCAACAGGGTCTACACCGATGTTCTCGTTGATGTCACGCAGGAGAACCTGCAGGAGACGAAGCTGACAGTGATCAGCCCGGCAAGCGCGAAGACGACGGCGGCTGAATCGGGAGGAGCGAATCTCCTGTCGTCGAAGTTCATATTCTTTGTGATCATCATGCTTGTGCTCGGCGTGATCGTGCTGATGCTTATAATCCTGAAGGACCGCAAGATCAGGTCGGCAGCGGACATTATGAAGGAGAATGATCCGCATTATCTCGGCACAGTGGGTTCGGACGGAGAGAACGCCGCGTTCACTTCCGCATTGATAGAAAAAATCGCGGAGCGGGCGGGAGTCGAAGATATCGACATGATTTCGTGCGCGGAGATCCCCGGAGAAGTAATAGGCGCTCTGCAGAAGCAATGCAAACTGAATATAAATTATTACGATAATGTCATGGCCGATGCGGAGGCGTGCAGGAGAATATCCGATGAAGTAGGCGTGATCACTGTCGTGAAGGTGGATGAAGACGAGATGCGTTCATTCTATGAGATGAAGCACATTGTCGACGTCATGAGTCTGAATTATATCGGTACTGTAGTTATTGCTTAACAGAGGTGCGTGCGCTTGCGCGAGATAATAAAGAATAAAATCAACGATCTCCTGAAAAAGGGAGCCGCTGACATAATGATCGGGAACTTCGCGGTCAAATTCGTCACGCTGTGCGGCTCCATGTTCATCGTACGTCTTCTCTCGAAGACAGAGTACGGCGTTTTAGGGTACGTCGAAAATCTGTACAGCTACATATACATCCTCTCGGGATTCGGGCTCGCTGTGAGCGTGCTCAGATATAACGTGCTGGCTGAGAGCATGGAGGAGAAGAAGGGGATATTCAGATACATCGTGAAGCGGCAGACGCTGATAAATTTCATCATCTACGCTGTCGTGATTGTCGTGAATCTGTTCTATCCTCATGCCGAAAAATATTCGGCGGCAGTCTATCTGCTTCCGATCATGGCGCTTGCACTGCCGTTCCAGGACGTGACGCAGAGCTGTCTGAACAATGAGCGGGCGAATTACGCGAACAGACGGTACGCGATTTTCTCGGTCACGATAGCGGTGATATCGGTGGTCTCCCGGGTCATCGGCTCGTGGCTGTTCGGACTGAACGGCACGATCACATTCAGAGTGATCGCGGAATCGATAATCACGGTCATCCTGATAATCATGGCCTATAAGAAGTACTTCAGGGATACCGACGAGGTGAAACCGGCGGCCGCGCTTAAGAAGCAGATAAACAAATACGGTTTCCAGAACATGATATCGAACGGCATCTGGGTCCTGTTCATGATAACGGATATTTATCTGATAGGGAAACTGTGTGCTGACCCGACTGCCCTCGCCGATTACAAAGTCGCGTATCTTTTCCCGACGAATATGTCCATAATAACCGCGTCTGTCGGCGTGTTCATCACTCCGTATTTCATACAGCATGAGAACGATTATAAATGGATAAAGAAGAGTTTCTTCAGGACGTTCCTCGCGAACGCGGCCATGATATGCTCCATGGCGTTACTGATGTTCGTGCTGGCGAAACCGATAATATATATCGTTTTCGGAAAGGCATATCTGAACGTGATACCGCTGATGCGCATACTCATCATCGCGCATACGATACACAACTGCTTCAAGAACCTGATAGGGAACCTGCTCGCGGCGATGGGGCATGTGAGGACCAATATCATAGTGTCGTCGATAGGGTTCGTTTCCGAGGTGACGATGGGAATCATAGTTATCCCGAGGTACGGGACGACGGGACTCGCCATAGGAAGCATATTCGTTTACCTCATGATGTCTGTCATCATGATGGTGACGTTCGCGGTGCAGTATAAATTCTTCAGCCGCGGCGGGGAAGAAGAGGAATGACACGGGCGGCTGTTTTGACACTGCGGCCGGTCCGCCATATAATAAAAAAAAATTCACAGCATTAATGCACAGGGGGAAAAAACTATGCAGTTCAGAGATCTTAAGAAGCAGTATCAGGTCCTGAAGGACAGGATCGATCCTGCGGTCATAGAAGTAATGACGGACGCGAATTTCATACACGGTCCGCAGGTCGGAGAGCTTGAGAAGCAGCTCGCGGACTATACGGGCACGAAGCATTGCGTGACGTGCGGAAACGGAACGGACGCTCTTTATCTGGCAATGCTCGTATGGCAGATAAAGGAGACGGACGCTGTCTTCGTCCCCGATTTCACGTTCTTCTCGTCCGGCGAGATAGTGGCGCTCGCGGGAGCGACCCCGATATTCGTGGATGTCGATCAGGACACCTACAATATCGATCCCGTAAAACTGGAAGAGCAGGTCAGAAAAGTAGCCGCTGAAGGCAGACTGACGCCCAGGGCGGTGGTGGCCGTGGATCTGTTCGGACTTCCGGCCGATATCAGTGCGGTCAGGGAAATAACGGATAAATACGGTATGTATCTGCTTGAAGATGCGGCGCAGGGATTCGCCGGAGAGATAGACGGAAAGAAAGCGTGCAGCTTCGGAGACATTTCCGCGACGTCGTTCTTCCCCGCGAAGCCTCTCGGATGCTACGGAGACGGCGGTGCGGTATTCACCGATAACGATGAGTGGGCGGCATTGCTGCGGTCGTACTGCGTGCACGGAAAGGGATCCAACAAATACGACAATATCAGGCTCGGGGTGAACAGCAGGCTCGACACTGTCCAGGCGGCCGTGCTGAAGGTAAAGCTCGAAGCACTCGAGGAATACGAACTCACCGACGTGAACAGGGTCGCGGAAAAATATACTGCGGCTCTTGAAGGCGTCGTGAAGACGCCGGTCATTCCGGACGGAATGTATTCGAGCTGGGCGCAGTATACGGTGCAGCTGCCCGACAGGGAAGCGCGTGACGGTCTGCAGGCGTATCTGAAGAGCAATGACGTGCCGGCGATGATATACTATCAGAAGCCGATGCACAGGCAGGACGCGTTCTCCGCTACTAAGGATCTGTACAGGGATGAGGATTTCGAAGTCACGAACAGGCTGTGTGAAACGGTCCTTTCGCTGCCGATGCATCCTTATATGACAGACGGGGATATAGAACGGGTGTCTGATCTGATAAAGGAATATGTGAAATAGCAGAAAAACTGCGGCGGGGCCCGGAAGCTCCGCTGTTTTTTTCAGGAAGCACCGCCCCTGACGGACTATGGGTGAATTCTTTTCCGATTATATGAAGGTATGTGGTATAATTACCTAAGTGAACATTTATCGACTGTGACGTCTTATTGAGCGGCACGGCCGGCTGCAGGGGGAATGAGGGGTCTTTGGATTATGTTTGACTATCTCAGAAAAAACGCGGCGAAATATAAGGAAATTCGGGAGGAGATCTATCGTCAGAACAGAGAAATGTATATCAGGCTGGTAGCGACCGGTCTGTGTGTTTCGGGTGCGATAGACATTGCCAATGCCGTGCTGTCGAGCAGTATGCCGGTGCTGATAGTGAACCTGCTCCTTTTCCTGTATTTTATACTGCTCTTCATTTTCAAAAAACAGGTACTCGCTCTGTATGAGAGAAAACCGGGCATCCGGCTCATGTATATGCTGTGCGCGATACCGCTCACGCTTGCCCTGATCAAGGACGCCTGCCTGATGCCGGACGCGGATTCGTTTGTTTTTTTCGTTTTCATACTGATACTGCCGCTGTTCCTGTTTGACACTCCGATATATGTTTTTGCATTTGTCACCACATATATCCTGGTGTTCCTGTTCTGCGACTGGCTTTTCTGCACATATGAAATATTCATGACCGATATGGTGCACGGGCTTGTGTGCTGGCTCGCGAGCATTTCCATGTCCATGAGCATGCTCAACATAAAGACAAGATCAGCCGAGCTGTATCTGCAGTCGGTAAAGCGGTCCGAACATCATACCGTGTCCGGTCTGAAGAATCTGTATGCGTTTGAGAGAGAAATGAGCATATATTACGATTCCACGGTCAATCTGCTCGCTATAGATCTGGATGACTTCAAGTTCTTCAACGAAACGTACGGACATGAGGCCGGCGATGAGATCATCTCCAAATTCGCGGAGGTGCTCCGTGAGACGTTCGGAGCGGAATACTGCTACAGCTGGGGCGGGGATGAATTTCTCATAGCCGCGTTTGAAACAGGCGACCGGCTGATAGAGGAACAGGTGAAGCTGCTCCGCGAGCGCACCCGTGAAATGGAGATCGGGGGAAGAAAGATAAGGCCGAAATTCACTTCCGCCTGCATAATGGGCGAGTGCGACGGCGAGGATTCCCTGAAAGAAATGATAGAAGCAGCAAGACAGCTTCTCGGCATTGCCAAGGCCGAGAAGAAGGGAACGAGCGTGTTCCGCACCATGGATCAGTTCCGCATCGACCTCGCGGAAAGAGAGGGAACGGTCATCTCGCCCGACATGAAGGATCATCTCACCGGGCTTCTGAATGTCAAGGCGTTCACCGCGCAGGCGGAGCTCGCCGTCGAGAGTACGGTCGATCTGGAAAGCGATCCGATCGTAGTATATTTCAATATTTCGAATTTCAGGAGCTTTAACCAGAGCTTCGGATTTTTCGAGGGGAACACCCTGCTGAGACATGTCGCCGATATCCTCAGGACTGAATTCCCGGGGATGAGGATCGGGCGGTTCGGAGAAGACCACTTCGTGGTATTCACATATGCGGAAAATATCATGGACAGGCTCGAGTCGGCGAACAGGCGGTTCCAGGATTACGCGAACGGGGTGAATATGCGCCTCTGCGCCGGGATCTACAGGTATAAAGAGGGAACCAGGGTCGATTTCGCCTGCGACTGCGCGAAGGCGGCCTGCGACAGTATCCGTGACAATGCGGAGCGCGTCTACCGCTGGTTCGATGAGGATCTCGAGCGTGTCGTTTCGATGCAGCAGCATGTGCTCAATCATTTCCACGAAGCAATGCGCGAGGGCTGGATACAGCCGTATTATCAGCCGGTGGTACGCGCGATAAACGGCCGTGTCGCTTCGTTCGAGGCGCTCGCCAGATGGAACGACCCGGTGTACGGCAATATCTCGCCGGCCGATTTTATAAGCATTCTGGAACGCAGGCATCTCATCGACCAGCTCGATATGTATATCGTCGAGAAAGTGTGCGAGGGATTCACGACGCGCGAGCGTTCGGGCAGGAATATAGTTCCCGTTTCAGTCAACATCTCGCGTCAGGATCTTGAAAACGGGGACATAGCGGCGAAGATACTTGACATTGCGGACCGGACGAATGTCGACTACAGGAATATCGTGATCGAGGTCACGGAGAGCATCGCCGACGCCGATCATGACATGATCAGGGCATTCATTAAAAAATTCCATGATGTCGGGATGGAAGTATGGCTCGACGGCTTCGGGAGCGGATACGCGTCGTTCGACATACTGAAGGAATTTGATTTCGATACAGTGAAGCTCGATATGCGGTTCCTCGAGGATTTCAGCCCGAACAGCAAGAGCAGCTATATCATTGAGGAAGTTTCCGATCTGATCCAGAGAGTCGGGATGCACTCCCTGATAGAAGGCGTGGAGACGGAAGAACAGGTGCGGTTCCTGCGCAATGTAGGGATAGAACTCCTGCAGGGCTATTATTATTCGAAGCCGGTGCCGCTCTCGGGACTGGGAGGCCAGCTTGGCAAGGGAAGGCTCCTGAGTACGGAGACATCACGCGAACGCGAGTACTATAATAACCTCGGAGCGATAAGTCCGTATTCGCCTAACGCGCTCGGACTCACTCCTAAGGCGCAGACCCTGATAGACAGTCTGCCTGCCGCGATCGTTGAATTTGATCCGAATCAACACAAAATATACACGATGCGCACGACTCCTGCGTGCAGGCGGCTGATGGCGATCGGAGAACTGAATTTCGAAAGGCTGGAGCGGGACGACCTGATAGAACTCCTGGAAGAATGCAACAAGAAGATGGGATGGGCGCATATCAAGAGAGACTTTACGGATCTCGGCACGGCGTATGTGAACATCTGCAAGATCGGCGAGAACCCGGATACCGGATCCATAGCCTACTACATACTGGTAGGCGACAGGCAGTAGCCGGATATGATGACAGAAAAAAGACTGCCGCGTGACCGCGGCAGTCTCTTATATTCCTTCCGGACGTATCAATGCATCAAAGCATTTCCACCTTAGCGTATTTTTCCAGAGTATCTCCCGTCATATTGAAGACGGCGTCGATGAGGTCGGTGCGGAACGAGGCATTGCCCGTACCGTTCTGAAGTCTCTTTTCTTCCGCTATCTCGCCGGCCGCTCCCATGCAGACCATTGCGGTCACGGTCGCGTCGAACGCGGAATCTGTGTTCGCGCCGCAGAACGATCCGATGAGTGAAGTCACCATGCAGCCGCTCCCGGTGATGCGGGACATCGTTGCGCAGCCGTTCCTGATGACGGCGATACGCCCGCCGTCCTGCTCCGGCTCGGCGACGAGATCTGTCGCGCCTGATATCGCGATAACAGCGCCGGTCTTTGTCGCGAGCTGCCTTGCCACAGCCGCGGACTCTTTTAAATTGCTGTCTGTAACTACATCAAGGTCGCTGGCGTCGACGCCGGAGACGAATCCGCTTTCTGTGAATCCGGCGTTCCCGCTTTCGCTTTCGTGGACCGCCTCGGCCGCGCCGCACTGCTGAGATGCGATGAATTTGATTTCAGACGCGTTCCCGCGGACGGCTGCGAATCTGACGCTGTCGAAAAGTTCTGCGCTCGCGTTGCGGCGGAGCCTCGTCCCTCCGACAGCCACCGGATCGAGTACGACAGGACGTCCGAGTTCGTTCGCGCGTCTTCCGGCGAGCACCATCGCTCTGTGATCCTCGATCGCGCCCATGTTGCAGACTAGAGCGGCGGATCCTTCCGCCGATTCTTCGATTTCATCCACGACAGTGGGCATCGACGGAGTCCCTCCGGCCGCGAGGATGATGTTCGCGCAGTCGTTTACTGTCACGAAATTCGTGATGCACATTGTGAGCGGCGTTGTCTCCCTTACAGCCGCAAGTCTTTTTCCGAGGTCGATCATTTTTCCTCCTCCTTTATTTCTTCTGTTTCTTCGAATTCTTCTTCGCCCGCGTGGAGCTGGCCGATCAGTCTGTCGAGCACGCCGCGTTTTTTGAGCAGCAGCAGGACCATGACGCCCATGGCTCCTCCGACTACCGCCGACGGCGTATAGAACGGTATGAAATAGAACGGCGACTGAGCGTCAAGGCCGTAGAAATATTTCATGAGAGGATATGACGCCATGGCTCCGCAGAATCCTGTGCCGAACACCTCGCCGACCCATACAAGATATATATTCTTCGTCTTTCTGTATATCAGGCCGCCGAGGATCGGGCCGAATATCGCGCCGGTGACCGCCTGTATCGTCCTGCCTGTGCCCATGCGCATGAGCCCGCAGAGCAGCGCGGCGCAGAAACCGTACCACGGCCCCAGGAACGGAGCGGCACAGACGTCAACAAAATGCTGGAACGGCGCCATGGCCGGGAACCAGACGCACGTGTTCAGAACGAACGCGAGGCATGCGAACATCGCCGTGAGCACGAGCATCTTCGTCCTGTTCCTCCGCTTTGCCTGTTTCAGTCCTTCTTTTCTTTCTTCCTTAGTGAGCGCGCGAGCAGGCGCCTTTTCAGATACTTCGCTCATTGTCAGACCTCCTTCTTTACGGGAAACGTTGTCAGGCGGCGTTTCCCACTTCCGGCGAAGCAAAAAGCTCCGCCATTGTCAGGTGTCGGTCGAGGCTTGCTGGCCTCCTCTCACGCCGGAACACGGCTTCCCATCGCTGCCTTACAAGACCCGAGGCGCTCCCCTCCGGCCCGCCCGCTTCCCGCGGGATAAGTGACAATAAACAAAGAGGCCCCGTGCGGAGCCTCCGTGATTTTCGATCTGACTTCCTACGTCGGCATTATCCGCATCAGGTGAAGGGTCGAATAAATTCCTCTCAGCCCGCGTGCGCGAGCTCCCCTGTGTTTTTTTTATCAACAATGCAATAATACTATTAACAAATATATATTTCAAGTGAAAAATAATCCTTCACATTTGGTCAAAAACAAGTTAAAATTGGATTTAATTTAATACAATTAAAATGTAAACTCGGGAATTGGAAAATGCACAAGAATATGCCGAGATAATTTAGCCGGACATGAAAAGCGGAATGATGCTTAAACAAACATCAAAAAAATACTTTACAATTTACAATACCGTATGGTAAAATATATCGGGTATTAGATAATGAGTGTATATTCAGGGAAAAGATAACATGACTGATGCCTATTTTTATACGTATTTATTTTTACTGATAGCCGAGATGATAATGAGTATAGTCATGCTCGGTAATCTGGACAGGAGCATCGGACGTGATTTTGAAGTCAGGACCTTCAAGAATCTCATCCGAGTTTTTATGTTGTTCATCATAACGGAGTTTTTCTGGGTGGGGACGAATTCGGATGTGCTGCCTCTGTCGGAGAATATCACTATCTTCGTATCGCTGCTGAACGTCGGTTCGATATCGACTGTGACTTATATCTGGTTCAAATATGTGCAGGCGAAGGTGCACCCGGAATTCGCGAATAATAAACTTGCGAATATTATATGGGCGCTGCCGATCGCCGTTGTTTATCTGCTCCGGATCTTCTCGATCAGGACTCACTGGCTGTTTTACTGCGTGGGGAGCCATACATATCAGGGCAGATTCTATCCGCTCCTCGGGTTCCTGCTCATCGTCTATCTCGCGTACGCGACATGGATAGCCGTCATGAAAGGGCGCAGCGCTAAACTTTCTTCAGAAAGAGAAGAATACTACGCATTGATAAGATTCATAATCCCGCCCATCATAGCGCTGTTCATAGACGAGCAGGTATACTACACGCCGGTCGTCGGGCTCGGCGTGCTGGTCGGCATATTCATGGTATATGACCATACGATGAAATCGAAGATATTCAACGACGCGCTGACAGGGCTGAACAACCGCAGAAAGGCGGAAGACTTCATCGAGACATCCATCCCGAACGCGTCGACGGAGCACCCGCTCGTCATCTGCATGATGGACGTGGACAACTTCAAGAAGATAAATGATACATACGGACATAACGAAGGCGACAAGGCACTGATCATCATCAGCGAATGCCTGAAGGAAACGGCGTCTTCAAAATCGACGTTCGCCGGCAGGTACGGCGGCGACGAGTTCCTTCTGATAGGCAGAAAAGAGTATTTCGGCGCTCCGAAAAAGTTCCGGCAGGATCTGGACGCGCTGCTGGATTCCATGTGCAAGTCGAACGGTATGCCGTACAGGATCTCGCTCAGCATGGGATGCGCGTATGTCACGGATCCGAATGAGTCCCGCGAGGAAGTCATAAGGCGCGCGGACGACCAGCTTTACATGGACAAGCGGCGCCGGCAGAAACTTTCGTCGGAGCAGAAAATCGGATAGAAAATCTGCAATGCCGTGAACCGGCATTGCTTTTTTAGTGGAGAAAGAGGATGTCATGATAAGAAGAAGCAATGCCGCGGACTGCGGCGATATTTATGAGATGATCTGTGACATGGAGAAAGAGACCTTGGACAGGAACGTGTTCGACCTGATATACTTGGAACAGTTGAATAACGAAAATATGCTGTGTCTCGTCAGCGAAGACGGCGGCGGAGTCCGTGCGTTCATAAATCTGAGATTCGAGATGCAGCTGCATCACTGCGAGCGCATCTGCGAGATAATGGAGTTCGTCGTGAAAGACGGATACAGGGACCGCGGCCTCGGAGCCGCCGTGCTCGAAGCGGCCTTCCGCGCCGCCCGGGAAAACGGATGCGCACAGATAGAGGTCGCGTGCAATCAGCTCAGAGAAGACGCACACAGATTTTATATCCGCGAAGGCATGAACAACTTCCACTATAAATTTTCCAAACGTCTTTCGGGCCGGGACAGCGGCGAAAACAGACTTGGCAGGTAAACAGAAAGGACCGGATGGGGAGCAGAAAAGAAGCGATAAAAAAAGATTTCACAGTATGGAAGGGTTCCGGGCTGATCCTGATAATTATCGGCGTGTGCCTTACATTTTATTCGGAGGCGTCTCCGGCCGGCAAGGCGTTCTGCGTCGCGGCATACAGCGCAGCGGCTGTATTCTCACTGACGCCGGTCTCCCGTGACAGAGGGAAAATCATACAGCGCGTCCTGTTCGCGGTCTCCCCGTTGGCGTCATATTTCATACTGGAGATCTTTACGGGCGTCGGGACCGGAAACGCCGCGGCGAAGCTTTTCTCCGTGACCGGGGCCGTGAACATATTTATTCTCGTGCTCGTACTCTGGATGTGGTATGTGATCCTGAACAAGATCAAATCGGCCGCCGTGTGTGAGATCGCGTTCGCGTTCACGCTCGGCGGGGTGGATTACATACTCATAATGTTCCGCGATTCCCCGCTGCTCGCGCACGACATCGCATCTGCCGTGACGGCGGCCGGCGTGGCCTCGAATTATTCTCTCGTCCTGTCCGCTTCGGCCGCTTACTGCATGACGTTCGCGATAATATACCTCGCGGTGCTTGCATCAATGCACGGATACAGGAGCATCGACCGGCGGCGCCGGCTCGCGTGCTGCGGCCTTTTCCTCTGCGGGGCATTGATGCTTGCAGGCGTGATGACGGGCACGAACGCGATAGGGAAAACGGAGATATCCGGCATTGATATAACCGGAAGTTTCAAAAAGAACGGGACGGCGCTGTCCTTTGCGATGAGCGTAAGGGACGCGAAGGTCGAAAAACCGGAAGGGTACAGCGTCGCAGCCGCGAAAGAGGCGGCGGAAGGATACAGGTCGGACAGTGCCGGGACCGGACTGACCGTGTCGGAGGAGCATCCGAACGTGATCGTGGTGATGGACGAATCGTATGCGGACCTCAGTTATCTCGGGCAGTTCGATACGGCGCAGGACTATGCGCCGTTCTACAGGAGCCTGAGTGAAAATACGATCAAGGGCACACTGCACACGTCGGTGTTCGGCGGGAACACGGCAAACACTGAATACGAGTTCCTTACCGGGAACAGCCTCGCATTCATGCCGCTCCATATGGTGCCGTTCAACTATAAGGCAAAGGACGGTACGCCGTCTGTGGCCCGTACGCTCGCGGCGCAGGGATACGGCGGCGACATAGCGTTCCACCCCGGCAGGGAAAGTTCATATAACAGGAACGATATATATCCCGCATACGGATTCAAAAAGGCGATGTTCCTGGATGATGCCGCGAGCAGCGAAATGCTGCGCGCCTATCTTTCGGACAGATCGGATTTCGAAACAATAATGAGCGAATACGAAAAATACAGAAGCGGCGGAGCGTCTGATCCGTTTTTCATGTATAACATCACCATCCAGAATCACAGCGATTACAATGATGCGAACGGCAGGGTGAGCGGCGCCGATTATCTCAGCGGAGATCTCTCCGGCTGCGAATCGACGGAGCAGTACCTGAAGCTAGTAAGGAAGACCGACGACGCGCTGAAGGACCTTATCACGTATTACGAAAAAACGGATGAGCCGACGGTAATAATCTTCTTCGGCGACCATCAGCCGATGGTCGATGAAAAATTCTATGACGAGGTCCTCGGAAATACAGACGGGAACATCGAAAAGGAGGAACTGAAATACCGCGTTCCGTTCATGATCTGGGCGAACTACGATATACAGGAGGAAAGCGGCGTGCAGATCTCCGCGAATTATCTCGGGTCGTATCTCCTCGATAAGATCGGAGCGCGCATGACCGGATATGATAAATACCTTCTGGATCTTTACCGGAAAGTCCCCGTGATAACATCCGTCTGCTATATGGGAGATGACGGGAAAATCAGGGAGCGCGGCGAAAAATCGAAGTACAGCCAGTACCTGCGTGAATATCAGATCCTGCAGTATAACAATACAGTGGATGCGGAAAACAGGATCGGCGGATTTTTCAGACTGCGCGAGTAATCACCCCGCGGCGGTCTTGACGGAAAATCGCAAAAGGGGTATGCTTATTATCGGTTGACGAGATGAAATTCGCAGGAAAGTGGCATTGCGCCCGCCGAAGGAGTAAAACTCTCAGGTGTCCGCGGCCGGACTGAGCTTATCGTCCGGGGATGAAAACTGTGGATGGATCGTCGCTCTGGAGAAGTCCGGCATCTAAGCCGGATGCCGAAGGTGCAACGCGCGCTATTAAGCGCGGCGAATCTCTCAGGCAAAAGGACAGAGCAGAGAACATGTACCCGCGGGCCGCGGGATGCGGCCGCCTGAAAACAATTCTGCCTTTATGTCCAAGACTGATACGGATCGCCGCGGCGTTCCGTTTTTCATTTTGAGAAAGCGGACATCCTCCCACGCAGCGCGTGGATCAGAGGCGCTTCCCGTAAAGATGCCGGCGACAAAATCACCCCGTCATTTATTGCATAATGACAATGCGCTCCGCGGTATTCGGGGCGCACAAAAAACACAGCCGCGGTCCATGCCGCGGCTTTCCGCATTTCAGAAAAATACCGGCCCTGCAAAAAAATATTGCTAAATACTTTAGACTCGTGATATAATTTTTACATTAGTTGACAATTATCAACTAAGTGCGGGCTATTTGCCGCAGGTAAGTTATAACTCGGAAAAGGGACGGAGTAAGATGAGAAAACTGCCATTTGATTATGAGGCCGTCAGAAAGGACGGGACGAAGTGCGTCATGGAAATCAGACGCGCTGTACCGGCGGACCTCGATGAGGTGATGGTCCTGCAGAACTATGTGTTCTCGGGAGTGCCGGCAGGGGACTTCGCATTGACGACGGAAGATGAAATCCGCGAATCGCTGCGCGAGGATTTCTGCCTCGTCGCGACTTGCAGGAAATCTATAGTCGCATTCACGCTTCTCGTTCTCGGACGCGACTCGTACAGGAATTACGGTACGATGCTCGGATATACAAAGGAGCAGCTCGCAAAAAGCGTTTCGTTCGACACATCGTTTGTGTCGCCGGATTACCGCGGATTCGGACTGCAGAAACTGTTCTATGCCCTCAGAGAGGAATATGCCGTCGACTGCGGTGCGGAAAAAGGATTCGCGACGGTGGCGCCTACGAACAGCATCAGCCTTGAAAACACGAAGCAGCGCGGTTTCAGAGAACTGACAAGGAAAAAGATTTACGGCGGACTTGAAAGGATAATCCTGGAAAAGGATATCGGAAAACCGGATTGACCGCATGACCGCGGTGATGCAGGCTGACCGCCTGCATATTTTTTTTCGGATGTAAAATCCGGTCCGCCATGTACACAGCGTGCTTGATATAAACGCGGCCGTGTGTGATAATATATCTGATTTAATGAAGCGGCATCCGGCCGCAGGGGGGATTATAGATTTATGAGAACTGAAAGAAACCGTGAGACGCCCGGAGTTTCGGGCGCCCCGCGCAGCCGCAGGAAAAGAAAGAGCGGAAAGCGGAAACTTTTCGTCGTTCTTATAGTACTCGCAGTACTCATTGCTGGCGCGGGGATATACGCATACTCTTATGCCGCGTCTGCCGTATCGGACGCCGGCGGCGCGATCCTTAACGGCGTGAGCATTTCAGGCATTGATGTCGGAGGGATGACAAAAGATGAAGCGAAGAGCAAACTGGACGGACGCATATCCGATTCAGAAGACGCCGTCATTTCGCTGAAGGCTGGAGAGCGCGTCAGGAAAGTCACATACTCTTCCTTTGATCCGGAATATGACTCGTCGCAGGCCGTGAGCGCAGCATATGACGTCGGCCGGAAGGGAAATCCGTTCAGAAGATATATCGAGGTTAAGCGCGCCGAGAAAAACGGGGAGGACATCAGTCTTTCGGTCTCTGTAAAAAAATCGAAGATCAGGAGCGTTCTCAAAAAGAACGAATCGAAGCTCGTCAGCACGCCGGTAAACGCGTACATCGTCGAGAACGACGGTAAGGGCGAGATCGTAAAAGGCAGGAAGGGCCATAAGATAATCTACGCTTCGTCGATCGAAGCGGTGAACAAGGCCGTTACGGCCGACTGGACAGGGAAAGACAGGACGGTCACGCTCAGTACGAAGAAGTCCGATCCCGATATCACGGCGTCGGATCTTAAGGGCCTTACGGATATAATGGGGACGTATCAGACGAGTTACTCGGGCAGCACGTACGGAAGATGCAAAAACATTGAAAACGGAGCGTCCATACTGAACGGCACGATCGTTGAGCCGGGCGAGGAGTTCTCCATGTATAAGACGGTCACGCCGTTCTCGCCGGAGAACGGATACTATCTCGCGGGAACGATCGTTGGCGAAAAGCACATCGACGATTACGGCGGCGGGATATGCCAGGTGTCGACAACGCTGTATAACGCCGTCATACGTTCCGAGCTCAAAGTTACGGAGCGTCACAATCATTCACTGATGATCGGATATGTGCCGGTGTCCGCCGACGCGTCTATCGCAAGCGAAAATTTCGATTTCAAATTCAAAAATAATAAGGACGATCCGATATACATTTACGCTCAGGCGGGAGGCGGCTCGATAAAGATCACGATATTCGGGAATGACAAGCGTCCTTCGAACAGGACAGTTGAATTCGAGTCCGTCGTCGTGAACTATATACCTTACGGCACGAAAGTGATAAAGAAGGACAATACGCTTGAGGCGGGGAAGAAGAAGATCGACACGCCGGGACAGACCGGCTGCAATGCCCAGCTGTGGAAAATCGTCCTCGTAAACGGGAAGGTGAAATCGCGCACGAAGTTCAATACCAGTCACTACAACAAGGTCGACCAGAAGGTGATACTCGGGACAAAGAAGAAGACCACGACCGATACGAAGACCGACAAGACTGACACGACGACAGACAGCAGCAGTGACAGCAGTGATGACACGACCGATGACAGCACGGATGATTCGTCGGATTCCTGAAGCCGCAAGTGACCCGGAAGCAGAAAATAAAAGGCGGGGCCTGAGCCCCGTCTTTCAGTTTACGGATCTTATTTCAGTTTGAATGCCACCGGATTTGAGATCGGAGCGTATATCGTCTTGCTTCCGGATTTTCTTATCGCCCGCACCCTGTAGTAGTACGTCACGTTACGCTTCATTTTCATTCGCAGGGATGTAGCCGGCCGGTTCACGGTGACTTTTTTATACACATTCCCGGTGGATGATTTTGACTTGCATACGTAAATCTGATACTGTGTAGCGTTCGGGACGCTTGCCCAGTACACTTTCACATAATAAGTCGAGTATTTTTTCACGGACTTTACCTTGCCCTTGTTCATGGTATACATCCATGAGGAATATACCGGAGCGGAGTTGCCGTTCGCGTCTCTTGCAATTACCCTGAACTGATATTTCGTCCCGAGCGAGAGGTTCTTCGCCGTGCATGTTGTGGTCCCGCTCTCCACATTCGAATCGACAGAATGGAACGTTCCGCCGTACTTACGGTACTGCACGGAGTATGAAGTCGCGTCCGACGTGCCCGTCCAGGATATTTTGATCGTCCTGTATCCGGTCAGAGCGATGCTCACGTCGCTTACCGGTTCGACATAGGCTGATTTCACTGCCTTGTAAGCGTTGATGAGGCCGCTGCCGAAATAAATATCCCATCCCGACGTTCCGAGATCTGTCGCTGTCGACTCCACGATGTCCATGACCTGGTAATTCTTGAGGTCCGGATTCGCGGACCGGACGAGGGCCGCGACTGCCGTAGCACACGGCGTGGCCATGGACGTTCCGCTCATGGATATATAACTGCTTGTCGAACCGCCGGTATAGTAAGTGGAAAGCACGTCTTCTCCCGGAGCGGCGACATCTATATATTTGTTGTATTTTGAGAAACTGGAATGTTTATTATTAATATTCGTGGATCCGACGGCTAATACATAACTCAGATATGCAGGACTGTCTACAATATATGCATCTTCATAATAGACTATATTTCCGTTGGCGGCGCAGAAAACGATATCATAATTCGAATAAGCCTGTTTTATTGCACTGGCAAGCAGGCCGTCATCTTCAGAAGCATCTCCTCCGAAGCTCATATTTATCACTTTCGCTCCGCTTTGCGCGGCGTAGTTCACCGCATTGATGATATCCGCGTCATACATATTCTCTCCGTCTTCGCTGACGCCGCAGACGAACAGGTCGATGACATCGTTATTCGTCCCGGCAGCGATCCCGGCGCCGCCCAGCTGGTTATTATATGTCATATTAATGATGCCGCAGACGTGTGTGCCGTGATCCGAACCAGCGGAAAGTTCCCCTTTAAATTCAGACGAGGTCCCGTTCACGAATGTCCTTGAAAGAGCGGTGTCTATAGTGAGATCCTCGTGATCCGTCTGGCATCCCGTGTCTATGACACAGACCTTCACGCCCTGCTCATAACCGTTCGTATCCATGTAGGACCAGGCGCTTTCGGCGTTTACCTTGCCGAGCTGCCAGCATTTTTTTGCTTCCTGAGTGCAGTAGGGATCCTTAGTCGTATCATCCACTGTATATGTATAGTTAGGCTGCACGTAGACCGCTCCGTCGGCGTTCTGCATGTCCTTCAGCGCTTCTTTTACGTTATCGGTGCTGACCGTGGCCAGCTTCGATCCGTCGAGCTGCGTCGTTACCGTTTCCGCAGAATAACCCTCTTCTTTTGTTTCCTGTTTTACCTCGGATTTCGATGTCGAGTCATCGAACAGGACCAGCACCTCGTCATCCGAGTACTCCTTTCCCTTTGTCAGCTCGCTGACCGACGGCTGCTCGGAAATGACCGAAGTCTGACTTTCCGATGATGCGGCTGTTTCGGCGTGCGCATAAGGAAGCGCTGCCGGCGTGAATGCCACCAGCATTACCGCCGATGTCACGACAGCGAGTATCTTGCTCTTCAATTTGTTCATATTGGAAACTCCCCCTTGTATCTGCAATTTTATAATACCGGTCCGCAAAGGTCAATATAAGGTAGGAAGTTTGTTGGTCGTGTGTCACCGCTCGCGCGGGAGGCTGATCAGGAAGAATATCAATGCGCCGAGTATTGCGGAGATGTACGCCGGATGCGGGAGCCCCACTGCTTCGAATACGTTCGACACGGCGCCTATGACGGACGGCGTCACGAACTGGGCGAGATACAGCGCGGCAGATATAAGCGGAATCACAGTCGCTGCCGCGGCGCGCCCCGCCTTCGAAGACGCCGTGGAGATGATGTATGGGATGCCGAGCCCGTTCGCGAAGCCGATAAGGAATGAACCGACAATGGTCCCGATCCAGCCGCCCATGAACGCCAGCAGTATGTAGCCGAACAGGAACATGAGCGGGGCGACGACGCGTGTGGCGCTGCCTATGTGAGCCTTGATGCGGACGAACGACAGGCCGCCGAAAAATGCGACAAGGTCCATCGCAGCCATTATGACTGAAATGAGAGCCTGCGGGATGACGCCGTCGGCCGTGGTCTCAATGGCGAAGTTCGACGGGTAGACGAAGAAAGTGAGCATAAGGAAAAACATCGCGGCGATATAGCGGGCGTATTTTTTCGCCGCCGCGCCCGTGCCTTTCGAGCGCCCTTCGTTTTCGCCGTCTTTTGAGCCGGCCTCAGTCCCGATCATGTCGCTCGGCAGAAATGCCGCACACAGTACCACGCTGATGAGCCCCATGAGATATACGAGGAAGCTGAGCCTCCAGCTCAGTGTCGCGAGCGCGCCTGCGAGCAGTGTCGCGATCACTCCTCCGAGCTGGTTCATTGCCGATGACCAGCCCATCATCTCTTCCTGGCGGCCGCGCGAAAAGTAGAATGTGATCAGTCCCGTGGAAAGCGGCATGACAATGCCGACGCCGATCCCGACCACTGCCCTCGCAGCGAGCACGGTATATATATTGCTGAACAGGCCGGCGGCGCATCCGCCGACGGTGTACAGCGCGAGTCCGATCATCACGAGCGGCTTTGACTTCAGATGCCTGCACATGATCGGGAACAGCAGATTCGTAATGAAGATGAACAGAGCCGGTACGCTGATGATCATCTGTACGAGGAGCTTGCTTTCATCCGCGAAATATTTTTCTATGACTCCGAGCGCCGGAGCGACCGCGGCTCCCGCCATTACTGTCAGAAGAGACAGCGACAGGATCGATACGGTGAGAGACCTCGACGGTCCCCGCGCTTCGAGCGAACTGTTTTCTTCTTTAGTGTTTCCCTGCATTGATGTAAAATCTTTTCCTTCCTGATTTGATGTAAACTTTAAAAAAACGCAAGCCCGTTCGGACTTACGCTTTTGCTGCTCAACAATGTAAATATATCAGAAATCACGCTCAAAAATCAAATGTTTTTTGGCAGGCGATTTTATGGCATAATGTTAATCGGAAGGGAGGTATTTGCATGATCGAATCCGAAATCAAGGCATCGCTCGAGGGGATAGACCGTGAAGATCTTATCGCCAGGATCGGGCGGCTTGGCTTCAGGGCGGAAGAGTCGAAGCATCAGACTGATGTCTATTACAACGGACGCGACCGCGATTTCAGGAAGACGGATGAGGCGCTCAGGCTCCGGCGGACGGAATACGCCGGCGGGTCGGAGAAATCCGCGATAACGTACAAGGGCCCGAAGATGGATTCCGTCACGATGACCCGTGAAGAGATCCAGACGGATGTGCGTGACGGGCAGGAGGCGGACAGGCTGATCCGGGCGCTCGGGTTCGAGCCTGTGATGACCGTGGAGAAAACGCGGCAGCGCTATACGAACTACGAACTCCTGGCTGACCCGAAACTCGACCGGACGTGGACGCCGGTCACGAAACACGCAATGGCTGTCTGCATCGATGATGTCAGCGGCCTCGGCCCGTTTATCGAGATCGAGATCCTGCTGAAGGATGACAGCGGTCTCGGAGCGGCACGCGCGAATCTCCATCAGATGCTGGACGTGCTGATGGTGCCGCAGGAAAACGCGACCACGAAATCGTATCTTGATCAGCTGATGGAAAAGAATGAGGAGTGAGACGCGGCGGCGGTCTTGTACGCATGCCGGCCGGCTGAGCGGCTGCGGCCGCGATCCGTGTCGGCGGAAGTCCGGTCAGCGGGCGGCAGCCGGGATACGATGAGCGGCGGCCGGGTTGCGATGCAGGACGCGCATCAATGCGGAAGTCCTGTCCCGGGATGCTGCGAATGAGAAAGAGATCCGGGGCGGGCTGCGGATATGATGCGGCCCCGGGATGCGCTGAACGGGATCCGCGGCAGAAGTTTCGCGGATGCACCGGCCCTGACCAGCGGGGAAACACCGAGCATATATGCCGGTGCTTTTTTAATTGGACAAAATGGATGGGGATCCCCATCCATTTTGGTCATTTTTTCTTTTTGCAGCGGTCGGAGAACTGACGATCTGACCGGAGGCCGGATACTCGGGCCCGGGGCGGGTTCCTGTCCGGGGCCGCGGAAACAGGAATCCGCATTTTTGGGTGGGGTATTTTGAAATAGAGAAATTTCTCCACCCAATTTCCAACGTTTATCGGGCATTGATCCGGCGAAAAACGCGATTTCCCGATAATCCGTCCGGATCGATGCCTGCAGCCCAGTAAAAAAGGTGGGGAGATTTGTATATACGAAATTACCCCACCATTTTTGCTCATTCTCCAGAAAATGGAAGGCTGCGAGGCCCCCAGCACCGTCCCGACCCCGGCCGAATCAATGCAAAATCCCGCGTCGCAGCCTTGTTCCGGCTCCGAAAATCCGGATCGGCCCGGCCGAAATCCAGGAATGAGCCTGGCGCGCCGCCCCGACCCCGGCCGAAATCCAAGAATGAGCCTGGCGCGCCGTCCCGACCCCGGGCGAAATCCGGGAATGAGCATTTTAGGTGGGGTATTTTGAAATAGAGAAATTTCCCCACCCAAATTCCAACGTTTATCGGGCATTGATCCGGCAAAAAACGCGATTCCGCGAAAATCCGACCGGATCAACGCCTGAAACCCACAAAAAAAGGTGGGGAAATTTTCATATATGAAATTACCCCACCATTTTTGCTCATTCTCCAGAAAATGGAAGGTCGCGAGGTCCGCGGCGCCGTCCTGATCCCGGCCGAAATCCAGGAATGAGCATTTTAGGTGGGGTATTTTGAAATAGAGAAATTTCCCCACCCAATTTCCAACGTTTATCGGGCATTGATCCGGCGAAAAACGCGATTCCGCGAAAATCCGGACGGATCAATGCCTGAAACCCACCAAAAAAGGTGGGGAAATTTTCATATACAAAATTACCCCACCATTTTTGCTCATTTGCCCTTTTTTCCGCCCCCCCGGGCCGGGCCGCTGACCCGCCCCATCGGACCATGGCTCTGCATTTTGCTTTTCCGTCCCCCCGGACCGTGGTCCCGCGACCTGCCCGACCTGACCCCGGCACCGCATACGCTCTCCAGAGTCGCCGCAGAGCCCTATCCGGAGCCCGAAAACAGTTGACGCAGGCGGCCTGCACAGGTATAATCGAAATTAGTTTGATAATCAAAGTAATTACTGTCACGAACCGGCCTGCGCCCGTCACGAGCGGAGCACCGGACCGGAGAAAAAGGACCCGGCCCGAGCCCAACACGAGCGGAGCACCGGACCGGAGAAAAAAGACCCGGCCCGAGCCCCGAACGAGCGGAGCACCGGATCGGAGAAAAGGACCCGGCCCGAGCCCAACACGAGCGGAGCACCGGGCCGGAGAAAAAGGACCGGCCTGCGCCCGTCACGAGCGGAGCACCGGACCGGAGAAAAAGGACCGGCCCTCGCCCGAAAACGCTTAGGAGCCAAGAGCCGAAGAAGCTGAGGGGCTCGGAATCCGACAGGCGGAAGCGCGAAGGATCGCAGAGGCGGAGACCGGATCCGGAACAAAGGAGCGAATTATGCTTGATATATGCGAAATCCTCGGAACGAGGTATCCGATAATACAGGGAGCGATGGCGAGGATCGCGGATGCGGAGCTCGCGGCGGCCGTGAGCAACGGCGGCGGTCTCGGGATCATTGCGTCCGGCGGGGCGCCGGCGGACTGGCTGCGCGGCGAGATCGCGAAGGCGAGGAGCCTGACGGACAGGCCGTTCGGCGTGAATCTGATGCTGCTGTCCGAGAACATCGATGAACTCGTTGATGTCGTATGCGACGAGAAAGTGAGCGTCGTTACGACGGGAGCGGGGAACCCCGGAAAGTACATGGAGAAGCTGAAGGGCGCCGGGATAAAGGTCATCCCGGTCGTGGCTTCGTGCGCGCTCGCGGTCAGGATGCAGCGCGCGGGAGCGGACGCGGTAGTCGCGGAAGGAACGGAAGCCGGCGGGCACATTGGCGAGATCGCGACAATGGCGCTCACGCCGCAGGTCGTTGATGCCGTGGATATCCCGGTCATCTGCGCGGGCGGCGTCGCCGACGGACGGGGCCTTGCGGCGGCGTTCATGCTCGGCGCGAAGGGCGTGCAGGTCGGGACGCGGTTCCTCTCCGCGGACGAATGCAACATCGCGCCGGAATATAAAGAGGCGATCCTCAAGGCGAAGGACACGTCGACGACTGCCACGGGCCGGCGGTTCGGCCACCCGGTCAGATGCCTGCGCAACAAACTGACGCGCCGGGTGCTCAAACTCGAGGCCGAGGGCGGAACGGAAGAAGAAATGAACGAGATGTGCACGGGGAGCCTGTCGGCGGCCGTCGTGCGCGGCGACGTGGAGAACGGCTCGGTCATGAGCGGCCAGGTCGCGGGACTCGTTAAGAAAACGCAGCCGGCGGCGGAGATCATCCGCGAAATGTTCGAGGAAGCGGCGGAAATATATAAAAGCCGCGAAGCCATCTGCACGAAAGAGAGGAGCATATGAAAATAGGACTTGTGTTTTCCGGACAGGGCGCGCAGTACCCGGGCATGGGCCGGGATCTCTGCGAGAACAGCCCCGAGGCGGCGGCCGTTTTCGACGCGGCCGGAGACGAGATCAGGAAGCTCTGCTTTGACGGCACGAAGGAGCAGCTCGCGCAGACGCGCGTGACGCAGCCGACGATATATACAGTGACGATGGCGGCGTACGAGGCGTTCATGGCATCAATGCGGAAAGCCGGTCTTTCGGAGATCACGGAGGTGACGGGCCGCGCGGGATTCAGTCTCGGCGAATATGCGTCGCTCACGTCGGCCGGGGTCATCGACGACATCCGCAAGGGACTGGAGATCGTCGAGAAGCGCGGCGTGTTCATGCAGGAAGCGGGGCAGGACGAGAACGGAGAAAACATCAGCGGCATGACGGCGGCGCTCGGGAGAAGAGCGGCGGTCCTTGACGCGGTGGAAAAGGCGGCGCTCGAGACGGGAATGGTGATAGAGGCCGTGAACTTCAACACGGCGTCGCAGACGGTCGTCGCGGGCGAGAAACCGGCGCTCGAGGCGTTTGCCAGGATCGCGAAGGAAAACAGGATCAAGGCGATACCGCTCAGTGTCAGCACAGCGTTCCACTGCGCATTGATGAAGCCGGCGGCGGAGAGGCTGCTCCCGGTGCTTCAGGCCGCGGAGCTGAAATACCCGGACGCTCAGGGCATTCTCTATTCCGACTCGACGGCGCGCGACATCATGGACGGATACGAAGGAGATCCGGATGACGCTGAAGCGGCCGGCGGGTATCTTGCCGAAATGATGGCGGCGCAGGCGATGAGCCCGGTGCACTGGCAGGAGATAACTGAGGACATGGCGGCGCGCGGCGCGAAGGCGATCATTGAATTCGGGCCGGGGAAGACGCTGACGGGGTTCACGAAGAAGAATGCGAGAGGCGTGCTGGCGCTGCACGTTGAGGATACGGAAAGCCTGGACGAGACGATCCGGGCGCTCTCAGAAAATGCGGGATAAACTGATTAACGGAGAAAGAAGGAAGTAACATGCTCAAAGGAAAGAACGCCGTCGTTACGGGCGGCGACAGAGGTATCGGACGCGCGTCCGCGGAGCTGTTCGCGAAAAACGGCGCGAACGTGCTGATCGTTTACAGAAGCAATGACGAGCTCGCGAAGGAAGTCGCGGAAGAAATATCAGAGAAATACGGAGTCCGCGCACTGACGTACAAAGGGGACGTCGCGGATCCGAAGACCGCGGAAGGCGCGGTCGCGCTGGCGAAGGAGGAATTCGGCTCGGTCGACATCCTCATGAACAATGCGGGGATCACGGCGGACAAGCTGCTCGCGCGCATGACGCCGGAGGATTTCTCCCGCGTCGTCGACGTGAATCTGAACGGCAGCTTCAATTTCATGAAGGCCGCTTCGAAGGTCATGATGAAGCAGCGCTCAGGGCGGATCATAAACATGGCGTCTGTCGCGGGCGTGAAGGGCAATCCGGGCCAGGTGAATTACGCCGCGTCGAAGGCCGGGGTCATCGGCATGACGCTTTCGGCCGCGAAGGAACTCGGAAGACGCGGGATCACAGTGAACGCCATCGCGCCGGGGTTCATTGACACGGACATGACGGCGGTCCTGACGGACGAACAGAAAAGCAATGCCGCGGCAAACATCGCGCTCGGGCGCGCCGGCAAACCGGATGACGTGGCCGGAGTGGCGCTGTTCCTTGCGAGCGACCTCGCGTCGTATGTCACGGGACAGGTAATAGCTGTTGACGGCGGACTGATAATGTAACAATGAGGAGAAAGGATCGGGAAATGAGAAGAGTAGTTGTGACGGGATTCGGCGATGTGACACCTGTCGGGAACGACGCGGAGACATCGTGGAAGAATATCAAGAACGGCGTGAACGGCATCGACAGGATCACGCACTTCGACACGGAAGGACAGAAATGCGTGATGGGCGCCGAAGTGAAGGATTTCGAGTATCCGGACAGGCGCGCGGCGAGGCGGCTGGATCCGACGTCGCAGTTCGCGCTGACCGCCGCAGAGGAAGCTCTTAAGATGAGCGGGATCGTGAGCGGGGAGAATGTGGACCCGCTCAGGTTCGGAGTATACGGCGGAGCCGGCATCGGCGGAGTGCAGACGCTCGAGGGCCAGATACGCAAGGCTGAGAGCCGCGGCGATGTGAGACACGTCTCGGCATTGATGATCCCGATGACGATCGCGAACCTGATCGCCGGCAACATTGCCATCAAGTTCAAGGCGAAGGGCCCGTGCATCGGCGTCGTGACAGCGTGCGCCGCGGGCACGCAGGCGATCGGAGAGGCGTTCAGGAACATCAAGGACGGCTACACCGATGTCATATGCGCCGGAGGATCCGAAGCAGCATTCGCGCCGGCCTGCTTCGCCGGTTTCGGGACGATGAAGGCGACGACGCGGAAGGAAGACAGGGACCGCTGCTGCATCCCGTTCGACGCGGAGCGCGACGGGTTCGTCATGGGCGAAGGCGCGGGATTCGTAGTGCTGGAGGAGCTCGAACACGCGAAGGCGCGCGGAGCGAAGATCTACGCGGAGATCGCAGGCTACGGCTCTACGTGCGACGCGTATCACGTGACGATGCCGGAACCGGAGGGCGAAGGCGCGGCCAGCTGCATGAGACTCGCACTCGAAGAAGCGGGCATTGATGCGAAGGAAATCGATTACATCAATGCGCACGGCACGGGTACGCCGTATAACGACGAGTTCGAGACTAAGGCCATAAAGATGGTGTTCGGAGAAGACACGAAGGTACCGGTCAGTTCGACGAAGAGCATGACGGGACATCTGCTTGGCGCGGCCGGGGCGATAGAGGCGATTTTCTGCATACAGGCGATCAGGGACGGGTTCATACCGGCGACTATAAACTACAAGGTGCCGGATCCGAAATGCGATCTCGACTATGTCCCGAACGAAGGCAGGAATGCCGAGCTTTCGTGCGTTCTTTCGAACTCCTTCGGGTTCGGCGGACACAACGGAAGTATTGTCATCAAAGCGCCGTCGGTGTAAAATATACCTCACAGGAGGTGGCGGAATGAGCAGATGGAATAAACGTGATGTCAGAGGCTGGGCGGACAGGGCTGCCGCTTCGGTCAATGACGATTTTGAAAGAAGACGGAGGCAGGCCATGAAGAGTTCTGCCGTTAAAAAAGCGAGAAAGCGCGCGGATAAGTTCATGGACGAAGCGGCTGACTTCAGAGACAGCGCGATAGATTTCGCGGGTGAGACGCTCCAGGACGCGGCTGATTTCGCGGAGGATAAATTCGCGGACGCGGCGAAGGCCGCGGAGCCGTATATGACCAGGGCGAGGAAGCGCGCCAGGAACGCGGGGGACATTGCCGCCGAGCGAGCGAAATTCGCAGCGCAGAGGGCCCAGGAGATCAGCGAGGCTGCGGCCGTGAGGGCGCAGAACGCAGCGGAACGTGCGCAGGAGCTGAGTGACGCGGCGGCCGTAAGGGCTCAGAACGCGGCGGACCGCGCGAGAGAACTCAGGAAACGCGCCGAAGAGGCCCGTGAAGAGGCGGAAGACGTCGAAGTCATCGCCGTCGTCGAAGAAGAGGGCGAAAAGATGTCGCGCCGTGCGAAGAAGGCAGAAAAAAAGGCCCGCAGGGCTGCGCAGAAGAAATACGATAAAATGATGGATCGCACGGAAAAGAAGGAAGCCCGCCGGAATGAGAAGAAGGCAGGCAGGACTGAGACCAGCGATTCATATACGGACGAAATGGAGCTGGTACCCGTGAAAAAGAAAAGGAAAACGCGCAAGGCGGGGTATGCGGTGCTTGCCGCGCTCATCGCGCCGATAGCGTTCATCCTGATGAAGGACAGAAAAGATTTTTAGTAATCAGTTGTAACTGAATGAGAAGCAGGGCCTGCGAAACGGGCCCTGTTTTCGGAGTGATCATGAACAGAATTTTGGATAAAGAAGAGATAAAAAAGATACTTCCGCACCGGGAGCCGTTCCTCCTTATTGACGAAGTGACGGAGCTCGTGCCTGGGGAAAAGGTGACGGCCGTTAAGCATGTGTCGGAAGACGAATATTATTTTAAGGGGCATTTCCCGGGACATCCCGTGATGCCGGGCGTGCTTATAGTCGAATCGCTCGCGCAGGCCGGGGCGGTCGCCGCATTGTCGATACCGGGGAACGAGGGACGCATCGCGTTCTTCTCGGGAATAAACAATGCGAAATTCAGGCGGCAGGTAGTGCCGGGAGACGATCTCAGGCTCGAAGTTGAACTCACACATTTAAGGTCGCGCGCCGGGAAGGGCAGCGCGAAGGCGTACGTCGGGGATGACCTCGCGTGCCAGTGTGATATCTCATTCATGTTCGCCGACTGACGGAGGAGTTATGGAAACATCCGAACGCATCGACAAACTGCTTGTGAATATCTTCAATGTCGTCCTCAAAATGGAGGAGAAGGCATTGATGAGTTCGAGCACGCACGATCTTTCGCTGAACGAGATGCACACTCTCGCGGCGATCGGGAGCGAGCCGCTCAGCGGGCGCGGGGCGCGTCCGAAGACGATGACCCAGGTGGCGGCCATGCTGAAGATCAAGGTGAGTACGCTGACCACTTCCGTAAACCGCCTTGTCCGCAAGGGCTATGTCAGCAGGTCGCGCGCGCAGAGGGACGGCAGGATAGTGCTGCTCCGGCTCACGAAGGCCGGCCGCGACGCGGTGGAGGAGCACCGCGCATATCATAAGAAGTTCATCGCGGAGACGCTCGCGCTGCTCGATCCGCAGGAGCAGGAACTGCTCGCACGTTCGCTTGAGAGAATAAACGAATTCGTATCGATGCAGCAGACGCCGCCGATCCGTGACCCCGAAAGTTTCAGGGCGAAGCCGCTCAGGATAGGGAATGTTGTTGTGCCGGTGCCCGTGTTCCAGGGCGGGATGAGCATCGGAGTATCGCTCGGAGGCCTTGCCGGAGCGGTCGCGAAAGAAGGGGCCGCGGGATGCGTCGCGGCCGCCGAATGCGGATTCGCCGAAGAGGATTACGAAGAGAACAGGACCGAGGCGAATATCAGAGTGCTCGAGCGCGAGATAAAAAAGGCGAAGAAGATCTCGGCCACGGGGACGCCGGGGCCCGTGGCGGCGAATATTCCTTATACGACGGAAAAATACGCGGACTACGTGGACGCCGCCATCAATGCGGGCGCTGACATGATCGTTACCGGAGCCGGCGTACCGACATCTCTGCCCGGGATAGCCGAAGGAAGGAACGTAGCTCTCGTGCCCGTGATCTCATCACCGCGCGGCGCCCGGGTCATCATGAAGAACTGGAAGAAAAAATACGGGCGCATACCGGACGCCTTCATTTTCGAGGGCCCGTTTTCCGGAGGAACGCTCGGATACAGCGAGGAGAAGATAGATATCGCGCGCGAGGAATTCTACGCGAACATCGCGGAGACGAAGCAGGAGCTCGATGCCGCCGGCGGATGTCCTCTCATCGTGGGCGGCGGTATCAGGACGCTGCAGGACGCGCAGAAAGCTTACGCGTACGGCGCGGACGGCGTGCAGATAGGGACCAGATTCGTAACGACGGAGGAATGCGACGCGCCGGAGGGCTTCAGGAAGGCGTATCTCGACGCCGGCGAAGACGATGTGGCGCTGGTCGAAGGCGACGGCGGAAAGCCGTGCTGGGCCGTGAGGAACGCGTATGTGAGGAAACTCGAATCGGGCGGCGAACCGCTGCCGCTGACTGAAGCGGCCCTAATAACCGCCGGAGGAGACCTCGAGAACGGGATCATCATGTGCGGACGCGACTGCTGGAAGAACGACCGCATCGAAAAAGTCGCGGATATAATCGCGGAGTTCACAGTGTGACCGCATTCATGTTCCATGGCCGGCGCACCCGGTGTATAATGTTCCTGAGGTGGAACGGATGCTGAATATTTACTACGGTCGTGAAGACACCGACCGCGACAGATTCATATATGAAAACATCAGCGGCAGGACGCTCGTGCTCGTACCTGATCAGTTTACACTGCAGGCGGAGCGGGACGCCCTGTTTTATCTTGAGGCGAACGGGCTCCTGGACATCGAGATCATGAGCATGAACCGCCTGTTCACCCGCGTGCTGACGGAATGCGGAGGCGCGCGGCGCAGGATGATAAGCCACGAAGGCCGTCAGATGCTGCTCGCCAAAATACTGGCGAAGGACAAAGGAGATCTCGAAGTCTTCAGCCAGCTCACTGAGAACGCCGACTTCATCGCGATGGCGAACGACTTCATTTTCGAAGTGAAGCAGTTCGGATTCACGCCCGAGGAGCTCGGCAGGGTGAAGGACGGGCTCCCGGACGGACGCCTGCTGCGGCGCAAGCTGAGTGACATCGCGCGCGTATATGCGGATTACGAAGAAGCGATCGAGGGGAAATACGTCGACACCGAAGACCGCGTCAGCCTTGTCGCGGAAAAGATCCCGGAGTCGGAGCTCATAAAAGGCGCAGAGATCTGGATATACGGATTCGACTATCTGACCCCGAAAAATCTCGAGATCATCGGAGCGCTGCTCAGGTCGGCCGCCGGCGTGAATGTGGTGCTGACGTACAGCGAAGGCGGCGCGGACGACGACGTGTTCGGCATCGGGAAAATCATGACAGAAAAGCTGCATCAATGCTCGGAGGACGCGGGGCAGGCGTGCCCGGCGCCCGTGAGGATCGACCCGGCTGAGTATCCGATAATGCGGAGAGCGCCGCTCGCGTTCATCGAGAAGAACCTGTTCGCGGTCCCCCCGGAGAAGATGCCGGTAAGAGCGGAAGAGACCGGCGACACTGCGGATGCGAAGGAGATAGAAGAGTGCGTCACGCTCGTACAGGCAGCGAACATCCACGCGGAAATGGAGACTGCCGCGTGCGAGGTGACGGAGCTCATCCGCGACCGCGGTCTTAAACTGTCCGATATTGTCATAATATGCAATGACCTCGAGGTCCGCGGCAGGATCGCGAAGCGCGTGTTCTCGCAGTACGGCATACCGCTGTTCATGGACGAAACGCGCGACATCATGTCCAGTCCCGCAGTGAACTACGTATCGATGCTCCTGCGCGTGATCAGCCGCGGCTACAGGACCGATGACGTGACCGGCATGATGAAGAGCGGCCTCACCGAGCTGACGGATGACGAGGCGGACTCGCTCGAAAATTACGCCCGCCGGTTCTCCGTCCGCGGCAGGAAAAGATGGGCGGAGCCGTTCACGAAGGGAATGGACGAAGACCTTGAAACACTGAACGCTCTGCGCGCGAAACTCATTGACCCGGTCGCGGAGTTCGACAGGCAGTTCACGGAATGCCGCACGGCGGCGGACCGCATAGACGTGCTTTATGACTATCTCGCCGACAATGCGAAGCTGCCTGAAAAACTGGAAAAGGTAATAAATGAACAGCGCGCTCTCGGCCGCATGGACGAGGCAAACGAGACGGAGCAGCTGTGGAACGAGATCGTCACGATACTGGATCAGATGCATGAGATCCTCGGTGACACGCGCATCTCGAAGGAGAATTTCACGGAACTGTTCCTGACCGGAGTGCAGTCCACTCAGATCGGCGTGCTGCCGCCGACGCGCGACGTGCTGATGACGGGCACGATGCAGAGGTCGAGGACCGGACGGAAAAAGGCGGTGCTCGTCCTCGGAGCGAACGAGGATCTGCTGCCGAAGGCCGTTTCGGCCGGCGGCATCCTGAGCGAGGACGAAAAGATAGAACTCGCCGGCAGAGGCGTCGAGATATGCCGTCTCGACAGCCTTCGCGTGCGCGAGGAGGAGATCGCCATATACAGGCACATCTCCGGAGCGACGGAATACCTGTATGTCAGCTGCTCCGCGTCGGACGAGGACGGCCGCAAAGCCAGACCGTCCGCGATCTTCGACACGCTCAGGGAAATATTCCCGGGGATAACAGTGCGCGGCGACATAGTCAGCGGGGCATTGACGGATAAGGACACATCAATGCGTATCATCCAGTCGAGGGCCGGCACTCTCCCGCATCTCGCGGCGGCTGTCCGTGATGCTGCGGCGCGCGGCGGGGATCTGCCGGATGTCTGGAACGATACTCTGAACTGGTATCTTGAGAACGATCCCGAAAGCGCCGCGATGCTGCGGTCGGGTCTGATGTACAGGAACGAGGTGTCCCGCGTTTCCAGGGAGCGCGCGGCGGAGCTGTATAAAAAGGCCGGGAAGGACGCCCTTTCGGTGAGCCCGTCACGGCTCGAAAAGTACGGCAAGTGCCCGTTCATGCATTTCGTGCAGTACGGGCTGAGGCCTGACAACCCCAGGAAGTACGAGTTCGGGAGCCCGGAAATGGGTGAAGTGTGCCACAGCGCATTGATGCGCCTCGCGAAAGAGCTCACGACGCCCGGCGTCGCGATCACGGATCCCGGGTCAGACTGGCTGAAAAAGTCCGATGATGAGATCGACAGCATGGTGGATGAGATCGTCGGCAGCGATGCGGCGGAGTACAGGGAAGGTCTGCTTAAGGGTTCGAAGGCGGACGAATACAGGACGGAGCGGATGCGCAGGATGCTCCGCGGGACGGCGCGCAATATGGTAAGACAGGTAAGGCGCGGGCGCATCGAGCAGATGCTGTTCGAGGCGGAGTTCGGTCCGGGGAAGGAGCTTTCCGAAGTGAAACTCCCGGGTACGGACGTTTCGCTCCGCGGAAAGATCGACCGGCTGGACATAATGCCGTGCGACTATGCGAAGGTAATAGATTACAAGACCGGCGGCGACAGGTATGACCGGTCGATGATAGAGGCCGGAGTGCAGCTCCAGCTGATGATCTACATGCTCGCGGCCAGGGCTTCGGACCTCCGCCCGGCGGCTGCGTTCTATTTCCATGTCGCGGAACCGGATGCTGACGCGAAGGAAGTGAATGATCCGGTGACGGAAGACGGAGAGCCGTCACAGAAACTGCGCGAAAAAATTTCCGCGGATGTCACGAAGACGTATCAGATGGACGGCATTGTCATGAACGAGCCGGGGGTAGTTGATTCCATCGACTTTGTCGATGACGATGAAAACGTTGTCGTGGGGACCGGCAGGGAAACGGCCGGAGGCGTGCAGGACGAGACTGATCCCGACGACACAGGGACGAAGGGAACGGACGCGCTTTCGGGCACCGTGTTCAAAGTTACCAGATGGAACGCGGATAAATATATGAGCGAGACGGAATTCAATGATTTCCTGGACCGGTTCGGGGAGATGATCGGGAAGATGTGCGCCGAGCTTGAAGACGGCGATATAAAGATAGAGCCGAAGGTAAAGGGCAGGGAAAGAGTGTCATGCATGTACTGCGAATTCCGGGGGATCTGCAAATACGATGAAGAGGTGCCCGGATTCTCCAGCAGGAGGATAAAAAAATAGGTACGCAGGGCGGGAGCGGGATATTTCGCTTCCGCCTTTTCGGAATAAAAAAAGGACTGCTGCCTGAAAGATACGGCAGCAGCCCTTTCTGGAGCTACTGGCCAGAATCGAACTGGCTACCTGCACGTTACGAATGTGCTGCTCTACCGATTGAGCTACAGTAGCAAAGGTACTTTGTTATTATACTTATTCGCTTGATTCAAGTCAACCGGTTTTCGTTTTTTCATTCATTTTCCCGGTGCAGTAGCCGTCGGGATCAAGACTGATCTCAGCGAATCCCGCTTCGGTGAGAAAATCAGTTATCTCTTTTTCGTGCCTGCGGTACAGATCGAATTCTTCCGGCAGGAGTTCGATGCTTGCGGCATATCTCCCGGCCCCGTCACCGCCCCTTTCGATGATCCTCACACGGTACTGGGTGAAACCGGTCCTGCGGAGCAGGTCTTCTCCCTTTTCGACCATCAGGAGCTTATCGTCCGTGATGCGTTCGCCGGTCGGGAACCTGCTCGCGAGACACGCGAACGACGCCTTGTCCCATGTCGGAAGACCGTGCAGGCGTGAATAGAATCTTATGTCATCCTTCGTGAATCCGCATTCTTTCAGCGGGCTGACCACGGACAGTTCGGCCAGCGCGCGCATCCCGGGACGGAAGTCGCCTTCGTCGGACAGGTTCGTGCCGTCGCACATTGCCCCGAAGCCCTCCTCCTTCGCGATGCCGATCATCGTTTCAAACAATGCGTGCTTGCAGATGTAGCAGCGGTCCTCCGGATTTTCCGCGAATCCCGGTATGGAAAGCTGATCGAGCCGGCAGACTCTGAGCCGGACGCCGGAGTCACGCGCGAGCTTTATGGCCTCCGCCGACTCATGGCGCGGCACGCACTGCGCCTCGGTCATTACCGCGAGGACATTCTCCTCCCCAAGAGCCGCGGCCGCCGAATACAGCAGGTACGTGGAATCGACGCCGCCCGAAAACGCGACCGCGACGCGGCCGAGCTTCTTCAGATATTCAAACAGTTCCTTTTCCTTATCTATCATGGTTCTCCCTTTACAATATCGTCCCGCCGCCGAGAAGCAGACCGCCGTCGTAGAACACTACGGCCTGCCCTGCAGTAACTGCGCGCTGCGGTACGTCGAATTTTACATCAATGCTGTCAGGATCTGTGCCCGGAGTGACTGTGCACGGCTGTTCGGGCTTTCTGTAGCGTGTCGCCGCGCTGCAGCGGATCCCGCCGTCCGGCAGCCGGCCGAACGCGATCCAGTTCACGTCCCCGGCGCGGAGAGTATCGGTATAGAGATTTTCTTCGTATCCGAGAACGACTTCGTTGCGCGCCGCGTCCTTGCGCACGACGTACATCGGCTTCTTCAGCGCGAGCCCCAGGCCCCTCCGCTGCCCGATCGTGTATCTGACGATCCCGCGGTGGCGGCCGAGCACGCGGCCGCTTTCGTCGACGAAATCCCCCGGCTCCGGCTCACGTCCGGTGTACGCTCCGATAAAGTCCGCATAGCCGCCGTCCACGAAACAGATATCCTGGCTCTCGGGCTTCCGCGCATTGATGAAGCCCTCGCGCTCCGCGACGGCGCGGACATCTTCCTTTGCGAGCCCCGACAGAGGGAACGCGGCCATGGCGAGCTGCTCCTGCGTGAGGGAATAGAGCACATAGGTCTGATCCTTTGCCCGGTCGGAAGCGCGTCTCAGAAGGTACCGCCCGTCCTCCGGGCGCCGCTCGAGCAGTACATAATGACCGGTAGCGACCTTTTCGGCGCCGAGCTGCCTCGCGGCTTCGAACAGTTTCCCGAATTTGATCTCTCTGTTGCAGTCGATGCACGGGTTCGGTGTCCTTCCGCCTTCGTACTCCCGTACGAATTTCCCGATGACGAGCTTTTCGAATTCGTCTCTGAGATCGAGCACGCGGTGCGGTATCCCGAGCCGCGCGCAGACGGCGGCCGCGTCTTCGATGTCCCGCTCCCCGCCGCCGTGCAGCCTGAGCGTGACCCCGACGCAGTCGAAGCCCTCCTGTTTCATCAGATATGCGGCGACGGACGAATCCACGCCGCCGCTCATTGCTATAACCGCTCTGCTCTTCATTCCGGATCCTTTCCTGCCCTGTGATTATATCTTCCGGCGGGCGGAGGTGTCAATCAGGGGTTTTATGCCGCGCCGCCGGCGTTCCGCAGCACTGTATTTCCGAGCATTGTTGTGCTATAATATTAAGACTGTAATTGAAAACAGAGCATATTTTGGGAGCGCAATATATGAACAGTAAAAAATATCAGAATGTTGACTATGAAGTGAGGGACATACGCGACCTCCGCGAGCTGATAAATTCATGCGCGGAGCTGTACGGGGAAAGTCCCGCTTTTCTTGTTAAGGATGAGCCGGGCGGGAAGTACAGGCCGATCTCTCACAGGGAGTGGAATATCGACGTAACGCGCTCGGCACCTGTTTTGTTAACAGGGGGCTGAAGGGAAAGAAGATCGCTGTCGTCGGCGAGAACAGTTACGAGTGGGTCGTGACGTATTTCGCGACGGTAAACGGCTGCGGCGTCATCGTTCCCATCGACAGGGAGCTCGAAGAGGCGGAGACGCAGAACCTGCTCGAGCGGGCGCGGGTCTCGGCTATAATACACAGCGGAAAGGTCGCGGACAAGATCAACAAGATCGTTCCGAGGCTGAAGAACATTGAATTCGTGGCTGACATATCGCTCGGGCCGGGCGAGAAGCCGAAGCATCTTGAAGAGGGAGACGATGTGCCGCGGTTCGCGTGGTACGATCTTCTGGAAGAGGGAAAGCGGCTCGTCAGCGAGGGCAACAGGGATTTCATAGAGGCGGACATCGACAGGGAAGCGATGTGCACGCTGCTGTTCACGTCCGGGACGACCGGCATGGCGAAGGGAGTCATGCTGTCCCACAAGAACCTCGCGGCGAACGTCGTCGCGACAAGCCACTATGTAAAGATCATTGACACGAAGGTCGGGCTGTCGGTGCTCCCGATGCACCACACATATGAGATGTCGTGTCACGTCATGACGGGACTGTATCAGGGCATCGCGATAGCGATATGCGAGGGGCTCAAATACATCACAAAAAACATGCAGGAGGCGCAGGCGACTGTAATGCTGTCGGTGCCGCTCATATTCGAAGCCATACACAAGCGCATTTTCAAGCAGGCGCAGAACGCAGGAAAACTCGATAAGCTGCGCCGGGGCATTGCTTTATCCAAGAAATACAAACTCTACAACAAGCCGTGGATCACGAAGCGCATGTTCAAGGACGTGCATAAGACGTTCGGGAACCACATGACGCTGTTCATAGCGGGCGGCGCGGCCATCGACCCGAAAGTCATAGAGGACTTCGAGGCGATGGGCATCCCGATGATCCAGGGATACGGCATGACGGAAAGCTCGCCGATCATCGCGCTGAACCGCGACAGGTGCAGCAAGGCCGCGGCCGGAGGGAACCCGCTTCCCGGGACCGAGGTGAAGATCGTCGACCCGGATGAAGAGGGCAACGGAGAGATCTGGTGCAGGAGCGATTCGGTAATGATCGGATATTTCGAGAATGAAGAAGCAACGCGCGAGGTGCTGGACGAGGACGGATGGCTCGACACCGGCGATATCGGATATATAGACGATGAAGGCTACGTCTACATAACAGGCCGCCAGAAGTCGGTCATCATCACGAAGAACGGGAAAAACGTGTTCCCGGAAGAGATAGAATACTATCTCGGACTGTCCGACTTCATCACGGAAGCTCTCGTCCATGCGGTGCCTGACAGAAGAGGAGACAGCGTGGTCAAGGCGGAGATACTGCCGAATTTCGATAACATAGTCGAGGAGACGGGGCGCCATCTCGACGAGGATGAACTTATCGCGTTCATAAAAAACGAAGTCGAGCGCGTGAACAGTCTTATGCCGCTCTACAAGCGCGTGCGCAGGTTCAGCATCAGGCATAAGGATTTTGACAAGACGACGACAAGAAAGATAAAACGCTATAACGAGGAAAATCTTACTTCGGAGGGAAAGGAAACATCATGCTGAGCGAACAGGAATACAGAGAGAGAAAAGCGCAGGAACGCGAATATGCAGAGCATTTCGTGCAGAAATACATCAACGAGAGCACGGACCCGCTCGTCTACTACAAACTCAGCCGTCCGATAACAGACCTCAAGGACCTGATCGAAAGCTCCGCGAGCGACGAATGGTACGGGGACCACACCGCTTTCTGGGAGAAGAAAACGCACGACGGCCCGTACGAACCGATAACGTATAAGGAGATGCTGAAGACCGTGAACGCGCTCGGGACCGGCCTCATAGATCTCGGCCTCAAGGACAGACGCATTTCCATAATCGGGGAGAACTGCTCGAAATGGGCGATGTCGTATTTCGGCATCCTGTGCGGCACCGGCATCTGCGTGCCGCTCGACAAGGAACTCGATAAGGAGAACCTCATCGAGCTCATGAACGACGCGAACGTTACGGCGGTCATCGCCACCGGAAGATACACGGAAAAGATGAAGGAGATCCTGAGAGAAGGATCAACGGATCTCGAGTATGTGATAAACATGAACGCCGAAGAGGACGGCGAAGACGAATACTCATGGACGAAGCTCGTCGAAAGAGGGCAGAAGCTGATAGACGAGGGAGACCGGAGATTCCTGGACGCGCAGATCATTAACGATGAGCTCGCGGTGCTCATCTACACCTCGGGCACGACCGGAGCGTCGAAGGGCGTAATGATCTCCCACAAGAACCTCGCGGCCGACCTGATGGCCAGCCCCACCGTCCTGATGGTAAACGACTGGGACATATTCTTCTCGGTCCTGCCGCTGCATCACACATACGAGTGCACGAGCGGGTTCCTCATCCCGATGTACAAGGGCGCCGCTGTCGCTTACTGCGAAGGCCTGAAATACATCATGAAAAACATGAAGGAAGCGAACCCGACGATGCTTCTCGGAGTGCCGGCGATCTTCGAACTGATATACAAGCGCATCTGGAAGGAGGCGGAGAAATCAGGCAAGGCCGGGGCGCTCAGAAAGGGTATAAAACTCAACAAATTCCTGAAGAAATTCGGCATTGACCGCAGCAAAAAACTGTTCGCGGACATCCACGCTATATTCGGTACGCGCATGAGACTCGTGATCTGCGGCGGCGCTGCTATAAACCCGGCGGTGCTCGACTTCTTCAGAGATATCGGCATCAATGCGCTGCAGGGCTACGGTCTCACGGAGTGCGCGCCGATGGGAGCGCTCAATCCGGACCAGAGGCCGAAGTCATCATCGTGCGGACGCTGCTTCCCGGGATTCGACATCAAGGTGCATGACCCGGACGAAGACGGCATCGGCGAGCTCTGGCTCAAGGGCGACAATGTGATGATGGGCTATTACAAGGATCCGGAGGCGACGGCCGAGGTCATCACGGACGGATATTTCCACTCCGGCGACTACGGATACATCGACGACGAGGGATACGTCTACATCACCGGCCGCAAGAAGAACGTCATAATCGCGAAGAACGGAAAGAACGTGTTCCCGGAGGAACTCGAATATTACATAAACAACATCCCGTACGTGAAGGAATCGATGGTATTCCAGGAATCCGGAACGAACAGGGAGGACGTGATCATCGTGGCCGCGGTGCTGCTGGACGAGGAGGAACTGAAGGAGATCTCGCCCGACAAAGAACTTACGAAAGATGAAAAGATGGAAATGCTCTGGAAGGATGTAGACGCGATAAACAGGCGTCTTCCGATGTTCAAGCGCATAGTCCACGTCTATATCCGTGACAGAGAATTCGACAAAAATACATCCGCAAAGATAAAACGTTTCTCGGAGGAAAACAGAAGACACTGATCCGGGAGAAAGGAGGGCCGTTATGGGTAATCCTAAACTCATCATCGATATGGAGAAGATCCGCTCGAACATCAGGGAGGTGACGGAGCGCTGCAATGAACGCGGCATTTCTGTCGCGGGCGTCATGAAGGGACTGTCGGGTCTGCCGGAGGTCTCGGTCGCCCTCGAACAGGAAGGATGCGACATCGTCGCGAGTTCCCGCCTGCCGCATCTGCGTGCGGCGCGCGAGGCGGGAGTGAGCGTCCCGCTCATGCTCATCCGGATCCCGATGATGTCGGAAGCGGAGGAAGTTATTGAAACGGCGGACATAAGTCTCGACTCGGACATCGACGTGCTCAAGGCTTTGAATGAAGCAGCAATGCACAGAGGCAAGGCTCACGGAGTGATCCTTATGGCGGACATCGGCGATCTGCGCGAAGGCTTCTGGGGAAACGACGAACTCGCTGACGCCGCCGAGCAGGTGGAAAAAGAGATGCCGGGGCTCAGGCTGCTCGGAGTCGGCACGAACATCGGATGCTACGGTTCGGTGTTCGCGACTGCCGAAAAGCTCCAGGAGCTCGTGACCGCCGCAGAGGCGGTGGAAGAGCGCATCGGCCGCAGGCTCGAGATAATATCCGGCGGCGCGACGTCATCGTTCATGAGAGTCGAGGACGGGACGATCCCCGACCGGATAAACCAGCTCAGGATCGGGGAAGGCATACTTATGGCGCGCGACTGGAAGGAGCTTTACGGATTCGACTACCCGAATCTGCAGACCGGGACGGTCATGCTGGAAGCCGAGGTCATCGAGGTCCGCGACAAGCCGTCGTATCCTGTCGGAGAGCTGACATTCGACGCGTTCGGAAATAAACCCGAATACGAGGACAGAGGCATCAGGAAGAAGGCATTGCTGGCGGCGGGGAACGCCGATTACGGTTATTACGACAAGATATACCCGCTGGACAAGGGCATCGAAGTGCTCGGCGCGTCCAGCGACCACACGGTGCTCGACGTGACCGACGCGTCGCGCGATATAAAGACCGGCGACACTCTGCTGTTCGACCTCGAGTACGCAACGATGCTGATGCTCAGCCATTCGCCGGACGTCGAGATCGAGGTCATGGACTAGGCCGCGGCAGGGCGCTATATAGGTAGAAAACCCGGACTGCCGTTGACAAAGGCTCCGGCGGCTAATACAATATACAAATGATTTCCGCGGCCGGCGGAGACAGATATAGAGGAGGAAATGCAAGGATGGCAGAAGAACTTACACTTACCAGGGAAGGTTACGAGAAGATCAAGGCCGAATACGAGGAACTCGTCTCGAAGACGCGCGCCGAGATCGCCGAGAAACTGAAAGAGGCGAGGGCGTTCGGCGACCTGTCCGAGAACGCGGAATACGACGCGGCGAAGAATGAGCAGGCCGAAGTCGAAGCCAGGATCGTGAGACTCGAGACGATGATGCGCGAGGCCAAGATCATCGAAAAGAGCGCGGCCGGAAGGACCATAGTCAATGTCGGCAACAAGGTGACGGTAAAGAACGCAGAGACCGGAGACGAAAGCGTGTACGAGATCGTGGGAGCGACGGAGTCCGATCCGTTCAACGGAAGGATCTCGAACAAATCGCCGATCGGGAAGGGCCTCATAGGGCACAGAGTCGGCGACAATGTGAGCATCGACATCCCGGACGGGTACATCAGGCTGGAGATATTGAAGATAGAAAGATAGGAAAGGTAGTATGAGCAAGGACAACAGACCGGAAGGACCTCTGACTGAAGAGGAGCTGACCGAACAGAGAAAGATCAGAAGACAGAAGCTGCAGGAGCTCCGCGACGCGGGAAGGGATCCGTACGTTATCGAGACGTGGGATCAGGACGCGTACAGTCAGGACATCAAGGACAACTTTGATGAGATGGAGGGAAAGGAAGTCACGATCGCGGGCCGCATGATGGCAAGAAGGATCATGGGCAAGGCATCGTTCATCGATATCCAGGACCTCAAGGGCCGCATCCAGTGCTACATAAAGCGCGACGACATCGGCCAGGAAGAATACAAGTGGTTCAAGAAATATGATATCGGGGACATCCTCGGGATCGTCGGCACAGTTTTCAAAACGAAACAGGGCGAGATCACAGTCGAAGCGACGAAGCTCGTGCTGCTCAGCAAGTCGCTCCAGGTCCTCCCGAACAAGTGGACCGGCCTCAAGGACACGGACCTCAGATACAGACAGAGATATGTGGACCTGATCGTGAACCCGGAAGTAAAGGACGTGTTCATCAAGAAAGCCGCCATCCTGACTGAGATCAGGAGGACGATGGAGGAAGACCTCGGGTTCCTCGAGGTGCAGACCCCGATACTGAACACGATCGCCGGCGGCGGAGCGGCAAGACCGTTCGTCACGCATCACAACACACTCGATATCGACCTGACACTGCGCATTGCCACCGAACTGCATCTCAAGAGACTCATCGTCGGCGGCCTCGACCGCGTGTACGAGATCGGCAGCGTATTCCGCAATGAGGGCATGGACAACAGGCACAACCCGGAGTTCACGTCGATGGAATGCTACCAGGCGTACGGCAATCTCGACACGATGATGCGCGTGACAGAGAAGATTTTCTGCAATGTATCGAAGAAGATAAACGGAACGCTCGAACTCGAATATCAGGGGAAGAAATTCGACCTCACACCGCCGTGGCGGTGCATTGATATGACCGACGGCGTGAAGGAAGTGACCGGCGTCGATTTCCATAAGATCGACACGGATGAAGAGGCGCAGAAGGCCTGCCTCGACTACGGCCTCGACCCGGAAGTCGTGAAGGGCAAGTCCCGCGGCAAGCTCATCGGAGAAATGTTCGAAACTTACTGCGAGGAAGCGCCGGGATACCTCGACGGACCTGTCTTCGTGACAGGGCACCCTGTCGACATCTCGCCGCTCGCAAAGCGCGACCCGAAGGACCCGCGCATCACGCGCCGTTTCGAAGCGTACATCAACGGCTGGGAACTTGGCAACGCGTTCTCCGAGCTGAACGACCCGATCGACCAGTACGAAAGATTCGTCGAGCAGCAGCACGAACTCGACACCGGCGAGGACGAGGAAGCCCACCCGATGGACCTCGACTTCGTCAATGCGCTCGAAGTCGGACTCCCGCCTACCGGCGGCCTCGGCATCGGCGTCGACAGACTGATCATGCTCATCACGAACCAGAGCACGATCAGGGACGTAATACTGTTCCCGACGATGAAACCGCTGGACTAGCGGTGACGGGGCGCGGGATCCCGCGCTATCCGAACGCAGGAGCATGCGCCGGGACGCAGTCTTTAATAAGGAAATCGAAAAAAACTGCCGCTGCAGGGCGGAAAAAAATGAGGAAAAACTGCCGCTTTCACAGCGGCAGTTTTTATCATTTCATAAAACGGGCGCCGGCGGCGGGCGGCGCGGGCACAGTCGGCCGTGATCGGGGCGGCGCTTTGCTCCGGTCGTAAAACGGGCGCCGGCGGGCGGCGCAGGCACAGGCGGCCGGGATCGGGGCGGCACCCGCGGCTCTGCGGGAATAGTCGGCCGTGTTCTGGGCTCCGCGGTCTTCCATTTTCTGGAGAATGAGCAAAAATGGTGGGGTAATTCCGTATATGAAAATTTCCCCACCTTTTTTGGTGGGCTGCAGGCATTGATCCGGACGGGTTTTCGGAAAATCGCGTTTTTCGCCGGATCAATGCCTCGAAAACGTTGGAAATTAGGTGGGGAAATTTCGCTATTTCAAAATACCCCACCTAAAATGCTTATTCCTGGATTTCGGCCGGGATCGGGGTGGTGGACAGCGACCGATAGCCGGCGAAACTCGGACAGCCGGCGGCGCTCAGGGCTCTGAGGGCTTCCATTTTCTGGAGAATGAGCAAAAATGGTGGGGTAATTCCGTATATGAAAATTTCCCCACCTTTTTTGGTGGGCTGCAGGCTTTGATCCGGACGGATTTTCGGAAAATCGCGTTTTTCGCCGGATCAATGCCTCGAAAACGTTGGAAATTAGGTGGGGAGATTTCGCTATTTAAAAATACCCCACCTAAAATGCTCATTCCTGGATTTCGGCCGGGCCGCTACGGACTGCCGCTCGCTGCTCCGCAGCCACCCGTCCACAGTCCCGGCACAAGCCCTTTACAATCAATTTACATCGACCGGTCCCGTCCCCCTGCGCCCGGCCCGGCCGGCCCCGCCGCCTCCCGTTCGCAGCCCCCCGCACATCCCTTTACAATCAATTTACATCGCGTTGACAATGCCGGCAGGCGCTTGTGATACTATGAAAATAGAGTAAAGAGAGTCAGGCGCCTGTGATACTATGAACAAAAAGAGTAAAGAGAGCGGGGAGAATTGTGACTGAAACTGTGCAGACTGAAAATGTGATCGAGGTCAGGGACCTCACTAAGCGGTACAAGGAGCTTACCGCGGTCGATGACATTTCGTTCGATGTCAGGAAAGGGGAGATCCTCGGCCTTCTCGGACCGAACGGGAGCGGCAAGTCCACGACGATAAACTGCATACTGTCGCTCCTGAGTTTCCAGTCCGGGAGCATCAGGATCTTCGGCGAGGAGATGAAGCCGGACCGTTACGATATCAAGAAGCAGATCGGCGTTATTTTCCAGGAGATCGCCGTGTTCCGGGAACTTACGGTGCGGGATAACATCGACTATTTCTGCGGCCTGTATATTCCTGAAAAATCAACGCGCGCCGGCCTTGTTGACGGGGCCGTTGAATTCACCGGGCTGCGCGGCTATGAGAAATTCTATCCGAAGCAGCTGTCGGGCGGACTGATGAGACGCCTCAACATAGCGTGCGGCATTGCCCATAAGCCGAAGCTGCTGTTCGCGGACGAACCGACCGCCGCGATAGACCCTCAGAGCAGGAACAGTATCCTGCAGGGATTCGAGACGCTGAGACAGCAGGGCGCGACCGTCGTCTACACGACGCATTACATGGAAGAGGTCGAAATGATCTGCGACCGCGTCATCATCCTGGACAAGGGGAAAATCATCGCGTCGGGGACCATTGACGAGCTCAAGGACCTCGCGAACGTGAGGGAGAAGATCAGTGTGGAGATAATGGATCTCGAAGACGGACTGATGGAAGAGATCCGGGTCCTTCCGCATGTAATTGACGTGAAGAGAAACGGGAACACGCTGCACATCGCGTACGGAGCCGGTCACAACAATCTGGCCGAGTTCATGGATTTCCTGCACGGACACGAACTGAGATACGACAAGGTATATTCCGAGCGTCCGACGCTTAACGATGTATTCCTGGAACTTACGGGAAAGGAGCTGAGGGACTGATGTTCAGGCATAATTTCTCGTATTCCCTGAAGATACTGCTGCGGACAAAGTCCCTCATATTCTGGGTGCTCCTGTTCCCGGTGATCCTTGCGATATTCTTCAATATGGCGTTCTCGGGCATTGAAAATGAGCAGGCGTTCAGCCCGGTCGACATCGCTGTCGTGAAATATGAGGCGCAGAACGCGGACGGAAGTGAGAAGACGAAGCAGAACGCGAAGATCTTCGAGCAGGCGATCGCGTCGCTCGGCAAAAAGGGCGACAGTGACCGCACGTTCAACATAAAATATACGACGAAGGACAGGGCTGCATCAATGCTGAAAGACGGCAAGATCGAGGGGTATGTCGTCTCGGGGGAAAAGCCGTCCGTCGTCATCCGCGAGAACGGGATAGAGCAGACGATAATAAAAAGCGTCGTTGACGATATCCTTGTGAATACGGATATCGTTACTGAAGTGGCGAACAGGAAGATCGGGACCGCCGCGAGGCAGGCCGCGATGTCCGGCTCGGGAACTGTCGACACGGAGAAGATATATAAGGACACGGTGGATGAGGTCATGTCCCAGACAGCGAATATACGCGACACTTCGCCGAACAATCTGAGCCTCACCGTCATCGAGTTCTATACGCTGATAGCGATGGTCTGTCTGTACGGCGGCACCGTGGCGCTCTCCGCGATGAACAAGCATCTTCCGAACATGGATCCGAGAGGGCAGCGGACGAGCGTGAGCCGCGCCGGCAAGCTTTCGCTGATACTGAGCAGCGCCGCGGCGGCGTGGATAGTCCAGCTCGCAGGCATTGCCGTGGCGTTCATGTTCATCAGGTTCGCGCTCGGCATCGACTTCGGAGACCGCGCGGGACTGATACTGCTGCTGTCGGTCGTCGGATCACTCGCCGGCCTGATGCTCGGCATTGCCGTATCATGCACGCTTAAGATGAGCGAGAACGCGAAGGACGGATTCATCATAATAGTCACGATGGCCGGCTCGTTCTTCTCCGGCATGATGGGCGTTGATATGAAATACTATTTCGATCAGGCGGTACCGTTACTGAACAAAATCAATCCGGTCGCCATGATAACCGACGGCTTTTACGCGTTGTACTATTACGGAGGATCGGGGAGATTCACAGACGATCTGATCGGGCTGATCGTATTCACGGCGGTCATGCTCGTGATATCGCTTATTAGTCTGAGGAGGCAGAGATATGACACCATTTAGCGCCTGCCTCAGGATAATAAACAAGAACAAAATACTGATCATTGCCATAACCGCGCTGCTCCTTTTGTTCGGGTATTTCAATGCCCAGAATAACAGCGGCGGAGACACCTCGTTCAGGAGCGAGAAGCCGTCTGTCACGATAATAAACAATGACGAAGGCGGGGAGATCGCCGCCGGTCTGACGGAATATCTCGGGAAGAACTGCGAAGTGAAGAAGTTCGCGACAAAGGAGGAACTCGACGACGCTCTGTTTTACCGCAAAGTGTCGTACGTCATCACCATCCCGGACGGATTCACCGATTCTCTGATGAACGGCGGAGATCCGGAGATAGAAACGCGCTCTACAGGGACGTCGTATTCGAGCCTTGCCGGGACGATGCTGCAGCAGTATGTGAGGACCGTGAAGGAGTATTCCGGGTCAGCTGATGATGCTGCGGAGGTCGTCGATCTTGTGAGCAAGTCGCTCGATAAATCCGCTTCGGTGAAAATCGACAGGGTGTCCGATGTCGACGCGGAAGAACTGTCTTCGGCCGCGGCATATTTCAATTTCGAGAATTACGCGTTCATCCTGGCGGTGATCTATGTGGTCGGGATAATCCTGATGAGTTTCAGGGAGGACAACACCCGCCGCAGGATAATAGCGGGCGGTATGCCGCTCAGGCGGCACGACCGGCAGCTGATACTCTGCTGCAGCCTGTTCGCGCTGGCAATGTGGGCGTTCTATACGGTCATGGGATTGCTGCTGTTCCGCAATGCGATGTGGTCGGCAAACGGAGCGCTGTTCGCGCTGAATTCGTTCGTGTTCATGCTGTGCGTGCTCCTGCTCGGGTTCATGATCGCGGAGCTCGTCAGGACGCGGAACGCGCTGAACGGCGTGATGAACGTCGTGGCGCTCGGCACGAGTTTCATCTGCGGCGCGTTCGTCCCGCTGTATCTGCTGCCGCGCTGGGTAGTGAAGTCGGCGCACGTCCTGCCGTCGTACTGGTTCGTCGTGAACAACGACGAGATAGCGGCGCTGGACACAGTGACGAAGGACGCGCTCGCGCCGATACTGGCAAACATGGGCGCGGTGATCGGGTTCGCGGTACTGTTCTTCGCGTTGTCGCAGTTCTTCTCGTCGAGAGCGGCGAAAACGGGCGCGGCATAAAAGACATCTCATCCGCGCTCCGGCATGGATCAATGCCCGGGGGCGCGGTCTTTTTTTTCCTGATTTTTCCGCATTGACAGCGGACGTTAATCATGACACTTCGCCGGGAGTGTTCAGTTTTTTGGCATTATTTCAAATCTGTGAATTTAAGTTCTCTAAATCAGGTATTACGATGTAATATAGGGAACAATAAGTGTTCCGGAAACGTTATGGCAGTCACGATTTATCGGGCTGCCTGTTATTGAAGCCGAAAACGATCCGCCGGACATTTGTGTCGATGAGCGAACTCATCTCGCGGATCTCATCAACGAACGATTCCGGCATGCGTTCGTTGAACCAGACCGTGCACTGGCCGACGAGTTCGTAGAACAAATAGGACGTAATGAGTTCCTTGTCGTGGTCGCTCAGGGCGAGCTGCGGGATATTGAATACTTTCGTATTGAGGAAGCGGCGCGCTATGTAGTCGCAGAGCTTGCGCAGATATTCGTCGGACGCGTAGCGGCTCCCGGAAAAGTGGACATGCATGAGCAGCTTCTTTCTGCTGAGCGCCTGTTTGTAAAGCGTAGTGAGGCTCTCCTCGAGCCCGGCGCCCTCCGGTACTGACGCGATGATACGGTCCACGCCATCGCGTATGATGGTGTCAAGCAGCTCCGGGATATTCGCGTAATGATAATAGAACGCGTTGCGGCTGATGCCGCAGCGCTCCGCGATTTTCCTGACCGTGATATCGGACAGCTTCTCCTCGTTGAGCATCTGTATGAACGTTTCTCGGATCACTTTATCAGTTACAGACATACTTACACCTCTTCCGGTGACTTTATTATACCATCACCGGACGGAAAATACATGGGAAGGACGGTGCGCAGCAATGAAAATAGTATTTATCACACCGACTACAAGAATAAAAAGGCTCGGCATCTACCGCGCGGCCGGGAAAATATACGGTCAGCCGAATTCGATCACCGGCCCCCTCATCCTCGGCGGGATACTGAAACGCGCCGGGCATGATGTCGAAGTATACGAGGAGCTGAACGGCCCCGTACCGATGAAGCGTCTGCTGAAGGACACGGATGTGTTCTGCTTTTGCATAATGTCTTCGAACGCCCCGCGGGCGTACGAGCTTGCGGACGAGATACGAAAGAGCAGCAATGCGAGGATCCTGATGGGAGGATTCCACGCGTCGGCGCTTCCCGAGGAAGCACTGGAGCACGCGGATCAGGTACTCTGCGGCGAAGGGGAGAAGGTGATCCTCGATGTGGTCGAAGGACGCGTGACGGACAGCATCGTGCGATGCGAACCGATCCCCGATCTCGATGAAGTGCCGTTCCCGGATTACAGCATATTAAAGACGCCTGTCGTCAGCGCGAACGTGCTCTCGACGAGAGGCTGTCCTTTCAGGTGCACATTCTGCACGACATCCAGGATGTTCGATCCGTACAGGCAGCGCAGCGTTGACAATGTAATAGAGGAGATCCGGATGTACAAGCAGATGGGTTTCCGCTACATGAATTTTGAAGATGATAATTTCACAGCGGACAAGGAGCGCGCGAAGGAGATCTGCCGCAGGATGATAGCGGAGGATCTTACGTTCAAGGAGACGTTCTTCTTCGGGCGTACGGACATGGCCAATGACGAGGAACTGCTGCGGCTCCTGAGCGAGGCGCATCTCACCCGTGTGCTGATCGGGATCGAGTCCCTCAATCAGGACGCTCTCGACGCGGTGAACAAGGGCCAGAGCATAAACGACATCAAGCGGGCGTGCAGGGCGTGCGCCGAGCACGGAATACGCGTCATCGCGAGCATCGTGCTCGGGCTCGACCAGGACAGGAAGGAAGATATCCGCCGTTCCGTCGAGTTCACTAAATCGATAAATGCGTACCAGCTCCAGCCCGCGATACTGACGCCGTATCCCGGGACTCCGGTATATAAGGAGATGGAGGAAGACGGGCGTCTCATCGATCATGACTGGGAAAAATACGACATGATGAACGTGACGTTCCAGCCGAAGAACATGTCGCCGTGGGATCTCCAGGAGGAGTTCTACAGAGCGACGAAACATTTCTATGATTTCAAATCTGTGAAATATATACGCGCATTGTTCGGGAATGAGTACGCCGGCAGGCGTCTCGGGCTTGCGATGGTCACGCGGCTCGGCACTGTCGGGGCCCATGCCGCATCGCATGTGAAGAATTCGATATATTATCAGATCCGTAATACTGACTGGATCTATGCGCCGGAAAAGCCGGAAGACAAAACAGCCGGCATCGGAACTGAGCCCGAAGCCGACTGTCCTGTCTAATAAAGGCTTTGGTATATCTCAGGGCTGATGCCCCGGATTTACTGAGTTTTTATTCGGACAGATTCTGAAATCTCCTGGTGACGCGGATCAGTGCATCCGCGTCTTCTTTTCCGAGGTAGGATTCTATCTTTTTCTGCGCGCCTTCCCAGAGTATCAGGGCCTTGTCAACTGTTTCGTTCCCCTTGTCCGACAGGGTGTATGTCTTTCCGCGCCCTTCAGTCTGTTCTATCAGGCCGCGCGCTTCGAGAGGCCTGACATTCCTGACCATCGTGCTGCGCTCTATCCCGACCGCTTCGGCCCAGCGCGTGATATTCGCCGATCCGAGCCGCCTCAGGTTTATGAGCATGCAGTACTGCGGAGTCGTCACGTCCGCCGGCTTGAGTTCCTTATCGTAGAACTCAGTCAGCGCGCCCGCGGCTCTCCTTGAATTCGTGCAGTAGCATTCACTTATATTCAATCCCGGCATTGATACCGCCTTCCTTTCTTCAGTCGTGTGTTATCCCTCTGTCGCGGAAGATGTCCTTTCCGGTGATTGAGATCGGGATGCCGAGGCATGCGCAGTCACTGAAATAGCCGTTTTCCTCCGCGGTCTTCCCGACAGAGTACATTATCCTGTTGTCCACATTTGCGATCCCGGCCGCGGCCACCGCCGCTCCCAGGGCAATGCCGAGATCCGCGAATGCGAATCCGCATGTCCCGCCGGCCTTTCTGCATCCGCCGCAGTCGCCGAACCCGCAGAAGCCGCAGTGCGGCACTCCGCGCGGTTTTCTGTCAGCCGCCACGAGGACGAGGGCGTTCGCATTTCTGACATTGTCCGCGTCGCGTCCGTACCATGTCCAGCTCTTGTCGCCCATCTCGCGCTCGCCGAGCGCTTCCATCTTATCGCAGAATTCGTCCTTTTCCTTACCGGTCAGCACCATGGTGTGCAGTGTGTCCTTGCCGTGCCCCTTCGGTGCGGTCCTTGCCGCCGCGCACATCGCTGCCGCAGTCTGCAGCGCGGCCTGTTCTTCCAGCTGATCGCTTTTATATAACATGAGTCTTCCTCCTTCCGGATATCCGGGTTCCGCGTTAGACTTTCTTCGAATATGTTTTCTTACTGTGTATATACACTTTAGCATTGTGAAAAAAGTATGTCAAGCGGGACGCGAAATTTTTTCGGCGAACAGCCGTCTGATTACCCCGCGCGGCTCCGCATTGATGATATAATGAGTGCATCAATGAGACGGAAAGGGGAAATATATGAGTGAAGATAAACTGAAAGAGGCTGCGCCTGTCACGATCGGCGTTGAGGATAAGTTCCATTACGTGATATCGGACGACTGCCTGAGCTGCGGGACGTGCGCTGAGGCGTGCCCGACCGGCGCGATAGAGACGGGGAAGGATCATTACGAGATCGATGCGGAGAAATGCATTGACTGCGGCACGTGTTCGATGGTATGTCCCGTCGGCGCCGCTGCGAGCCCCATGGAATACAGAAACAGCATCAGCATCGAAGACATCGACATGGACAGCTGTTATTTCGATCCCGGATGCGCGCCGGCTGCCTACAGGCCGCGTCTTCCGGAGGAGATGCTCGGGATGCTCAGGGATAATTTCGGAGATGTGAAGCTTCTGTGCGAATGCTGCAGGCATCAGCCGCGCGCCGTTTCCGGAAGAGCGACGATAATAAACAACTGCGCCGGCTGCGACCGCAGGTTCCGCTCGCTTTATCCGGGAGTGGATACCATCTCGTTCTGGGAAGTGATCGACGGGATAGAGGGCCTGGAGCTTCCCGATTACGGCGGCGCGAAGATGTCGGTGCACGATTCGTGCGGCTACAGACACAAGCCGCAGGTGCACGCGGCGATCAGGAGCCTGCTGAAAAAGATGAATATCGAAGTGGTCGAGGCAGAACACAGCGGCATGCAGTCGGAATGCTGCGGCGATAATCTTTACGGCCTTGTGCCGAATGAGGAGGTCGAAAAGCGGATAAAGGCGCGCGCGGACGAATTCCCGTGCCAGGATGTGGTGGTCACGTGCATCGGATGCGCACGCGCGATGCAGAGCGGCGGGAAGAAGCCGCGGTTCCTGCCCGACCTTATATTCGGGCACGAGACCCCGTCAATGCCGGATACGCTGGATGAGTATCACTCGAGACTCGGCGACTACATCGCGTCGCACTGACGGAGAATTATCAAGGAGGAGACAGTAATGAAAATAGCACTTGCTCAGATGAAAATGACGGCCGACGCGCAGGAGAACCTGCAGCACAGCCTCGGCCTGCTCAGGCAGGCCGCGGAGCGCGGCGCCGATCTGATAATGTATCCCGAGGTCCAGCTGTCGCCGTTTTTCGCGCAGTTCGAGAAAAGCGACGAGCGGGCGATAAAGGATCCATATGTTGTTAAGGAGGGCGGACCGGAGCTCACGGCGTTCCTCGACGCGTGCAGGGAGAATTCGATAATGGCCTCGCCGAATTTCTACTACGAGGAGCGCGGCAGGAAGTTCGATACGAGTTTTCTCATCGATAAGGAAGGCCGGCTGCTCGGGACGCAGAAGATGGTGCATATCGCCCAGGCGGAGCAGTTCTACGAACAGGATTACTACACCCCGTCCGACGACGGTTTCATTATTTTCGATACGGAATTCGGTAAGATGGCGATAGTCGTCTGCTTCGACAGGCATTACCCGGAGAGCGTGAGGACGGAGGCCGTCCGCGGCGCGGAACTGATCCTGGTCCCGACCGCGAATACAATGGCGGAGCCGATGGAGCTTTTCGAGCAGGAGATACGCGTGCAGTCGTTCCAGAGTTCATGCTATATAGCGATGTGCAACCGTACCGGTCTTGAGTCCGATATGGATTTCGCGGGCGAGTCCATACTTACGGATCCGGACGGCGTGACGGTCGCGAAGGCCGGAGCGGGGGAAGAACTTCTGATCGCTGATGTTGACTTTGAGAAGGTCCGGGCCGTGCGCTCGAAGAGGCCGTATCTGTCCCTGCGGAGAACTGATCTTTACGAGTAACAGATGATCAGGCGGCGGGCATTATGCTCCGCCGCTTTATTTTTTTGCAAAAGTTATTGACATATGTCGGTAACCGGATTATTATTGACATATGTCAGAAAGGAGCGCGTTATGCCGAGACCGAGAAAATGCAGGAGAGTGTGTGAATATCCGCGCTGCACGAGTTTCGCGCCGGAAGACGGCGCGGGAGGCGGCTATCTCGTACTGTCGCTCGATGAATACGAGACGATCCGTCTTTTAGACCTCGAGGGATGCACGCAGTCAGAGTGCGCGGAGAGAATGAACGTCGCGAGGACGACGGTGACGGACATCTACAGCCGTGCCAGGCGCAAGATCGCGGACTGCATCGTGAACGGAAGGAATCTCGTCATCGCGGGCGGCGATTACGATCTGGAGCGGAAAAATCTCGGCGGAAAAAACGCACCGGGAAGGAAAGGAGAAACAGCAATGCGTATAGCAGTAACTTATGACAACGGAAATATCTTTCAGCACTTCGGAAGGACGGAGCGCTTCAAGCTCTACGACATTGAGAACGGGAGAGTGAAGGAAGCAGGCATCCTGGAATCCGGCGAGGCCGGGCACGGGGCCCTGGCGGGACTGCTGAAAGAGTCGGACGTTGACGCGCTGATCTGCGGCGGGCTCGGAGGCGGAGCGAAGACGGCTCTCGGAGAGGAAGGCATAAAAGTCTATGCCGGAGTGAGCGGGAGCGCGGACGAAGCGGCGGAAAGGCTCGCGGCCGGGACTCTGGAATATGTCGAAGACGCGAACTGCGATCATCACGGACACGGAAGCGGCGAAGGCTGCGGACACGGTCACGGACACGGATGCGGGCACTGACCGGCAGGTTGAAGAAATCGGCATCGGAGATTGAATATTTTTCAGCATAAATGTGGAATGTATCCGATGCGATTCTGAAATTTCGGTATATAATAAAATCGGAAAATTATTTACCGATATGAATAACGGAGGTGGATTATGTCCAATTTGAAGTATACTGACAGAGTCCGGTATATGCATGATTCGGCAATGTATATGCGCGGGCTTTTTGACAACATGACCGACCCGACCATGAAATCGTTCGGCGGCGGCGCGCCGGCCAGGGAAGCTCTTCCCATGAAGTACATGGAAAAGATCGCGTCCGAAGTCCTGAGCGACAGCGGCCGCGGCATGGAGGCGTTCCAGTATTCCGCGCCGTTCGGCCTGTATGATCTCAGAGAAGCGGTATGCGATCATCTGCTGAAGCCTACAGGGATCGAGGCGAAGCCGGAAAATGTCCAGATCGTCAGCGGCGGACTCGAGACGATGTGCCTCGCGTGCGAGCTGTTCATTAAGCCGGGAGACGTCATCATCACAGAAGCGCCTACGTTCCTGCACGTTACGGATACATTCAATATGTTCCAGGCTAAGATCGTTCCGGCGGAGTGCGACGACGGCGGCATGATCATCGAGGACGTGGAAAAGAAAATCAAGGAATATGATGCCAAGATGGTCTATATCGTTCCTACATTCAACAATCCTACGGGCAGGACTCTCAGCGTGGAACGCAGAAAGGCTCTCGCGGAGCTCGGCAGCAAGTATAACATCGTCATACTCGAGGACGACCCGTACAGAGACGTTCGTTATTCGGGAGAAGTGATGCCGGCGATCAGGTCGTTCGACAAGACGGGCAACACGATCATGGCCTGCAGCTTCTCGAAGATATTCGCTCCGGGCGCCAGACTGGGATATGCTGTCGCGGACGAGGACGTGATCTACGCTCTCAGAGACGTGAAGATAGCGACCAACTCGCAGCCGCCGGGGGTCAGCGAGGTCCTGTGCGCGGAATTCTTCAAGCGCGGATTCTATGAGGAAAACCTGAAGAACATGTGCGAGATATACAAAGAACGCAGGGACGTCATGACCGAGACGATGGACAGATGCTTCCCGAAGGGCGTGAAGCGCACGCAGCCTGACGGCGGATACTACGTCTGGGTGACGTTCCCAGAAGGCTTCGACTGCGCGGAGCTGCAGAAGAAGGCGGAAGAGAAGAAGTTCACGTTCCTCGCCGGCGGAGAGTGGTTCCCGCATGAAGGCGACAGGTACAAGAACACGGCGAGATTCAACTTCACGACGCTGCCGCCGGAAACGATAAAGGAAGGTATCGAAACGATCGGCGCGATAGCGTGCGAAATGCTCGGCGAATAGACGCATTGATGCGGTCATGAGGAGGAAATAACAATGTCACAGAAGAAACTTACAGTCCCGCAGTTCAGGGAACTAAAAGCCGCCGGAACTAAGTTCACTATGGTGACGGGCTATGACTACACGTTCGCGCAGATGCTTAATGAGAGCGAAACGGAAGTGATCCTTGTCGGGGATTCTCTCGCGAACATCATCATGGGCGAGGAGTCGACGCTGCCGGCGACGATGGATATCATGATCCACCATATCCGTTCCGTCGTCAAGGGCGCTCCGACGACGTTCGTTGTCGGAGACATGCCGTTCGGTTCCTATCAGACGAGCCCGGAGCAGGCGGTCGATTCGGCCGTGAGGATGATGAAGGAAGGCGGATGCGACTGCGTGAAGCTCGAGGGCGGCGTGAATATGATCGACCGCGTAAAGGCCATCATCAATGCGGGCATCCCCGTAATGGGCCACATCGGCATGACGCCTCAGTCCACCGCGGCTCTCGGCGGGCACGGCGTGCAGGGCAAGGATTCAGCCGTTGCCGACAGGCTGCTCGCGGACGCTAAGGCTCTCGACGAAGCCGGCGTGTTCTCGATGGTGCTCGAATGCATCCCGAAGGGCGTGGCGAAGCGGATCACTGAAGAGGTCAGATGCAGCACGATCAGCTGCGGAGCCGGTCCTTACTGCGACGGGCAGAACATGAACATGTACGACCTCGAGGGGATGTTCAGCGACTTCGTGCCGAAGTTCGTCAAGCATTACGCGGAGCTCCGCTCCGAGATGATCGGCGGACTGAATGAGTACCATAAGGAGACTCAGGACGGGACATTCCCGGATGAAGCGCACAGCTATAACGCTGTAGTTCCGGGATACGAGGTATAAGATCCGATAATCACACAGACCGGCCGCCGGCGCGCGGCCGGTCTTTTACTGCGCCTCTTTCCGGGGCTGCGGCGCATTGATACCCGTCAGCTGCGGAATTTTTCGTATGCGGCGGGTTTCCCCTTTATCAGTGAACGCATACAAGATATAATTGAAGAAAGAATATTCTGAAAGCACCAGACAGGAGGACAATATGGCATTGATGACAGGACAGGAGTATGTGCAGAGCATACGAGACATGGATATGAAGATATACATGTTCGGGAAGAAGATCGAAGATCCGTCCCGGGATCCGGTGCTGCGTCCGTCACTCAACTCAGTGAAGATGACGTATGACCTCGCGCAGGATCCGGAATACAGAGACCTGATGACAGCTCATTCTCCGTTCATTGACGGGACCGTGAACAGGTTCATGCACATCCACGAGAGCACGGATGACCTGATCAGAAAGGTCAAGATGCAGAGGCTGTGCGGAGAAAAGACGGGAGCGTGCTTCCAGAGATGCGTCGGGATGGACGCATTCAATGCGGTGTACAGCACGACTTACGAGATCGACGAGAAGTACGGGACGAAGTATCATGAGAACTTCCTTTCGTTTCTGAAGTATGCGCAGGAGAAGGACCTTACGGTCGACGGCGCGATGACCGACCCGAAGGGGGACAGGAGTCTCCCGCCGCATAAGCAGGAGGATCCGGATCTGTATCTCAGAGTCGTTGAAAGAAGAGACGACGGGATCGTCGTAAGAGGCGCGAAGGCGCATCAGACAGGCATCTGCAACTCGCACGAGGTGCTCGTCATGCCGACGATAGCGATGGGACCGGAAGATAAGGATTACGCCGTTTCGTTCGCAGTCCCGCTCGATGCGGAAAACCTTTTCATGATAATAGGGCGCCAGTCGTGCGATACGAGAAAGCTCGAGGGCGCCGCGATGGATACAGGCAACCCGACGTTCGGTGGCGTCGAGGCGCTCGTCGTTTTCGATAACGTGTTCGTCCCGAACGACCGGATATTCATGAACGGCGAAACGGAATTCGCCGGCATGCTCGTCGAGAGATTCGCGGGATATCACCGCCAGAGCTACGGCGGCTGCAAGGTCGGCGTCGGCGATGTTCTGATCGGTGCGGCGGCGTGCGCTGCGGACTGCAACGGTGTCAGCAAGGCCTCGCACGTCAAGGATAAGCTCATCGAGATGATCCACCTGAACGAGACGCTTTATTCCGGCGGCATCGCGTGCTCCGCGGAAGGAACGAAGACGAAGGCCGGGAATTACATGATAGACCTCCTGCTCGCGAATGTCTGCAAGCAGAATGTTACGAGGTTCCCGTACGAGATAGCAAGGCTCGCCCAGGATATCGCGGGCGGCTCCGTCGTGACGCAGCCGTCGGAAAAGGACCTGCGCGACCCGAAGCTCGGGCCCTACGTCGAGAAATACATGGCCGGCGCGGTCGGCGTCCCGGCCGAAGACAGGATGAAGATCCTGAGGCTCATCGAGAACCTCACGCTCGGCACGGCCGCAGTCGGATATCTGACGGAATCGCTGCACGGCGCTGGATCGCCGCAGGCGCAGAGGATAATGATCATGAGGCAGGGCGGCCTCGAGGAAAAGAAAAAGCTGGCTAAGGATATTGCGAAAATAAAGGATAAATAACATGGATAAGACAAAAATGACAGTTATGGACGGCAATACCGCGGCGGCGTACATTTCATACGCGTTCACGGAAGTCGCGGGGATATTCCCGATAACGCCGTCCTCTACGATGGCCGAACTCGTGGACGAGTGGGCCGCGAACGGGAAAAAGAATCTGTTCGGGCAGCCTGTGCGGGTAGTGGAAATGCAGTCTGAGGGAGGCGCGGCCGGAACGGTCCACGGATCGCTGCAGTCCGGCGCGCTCACGACCACATATACCGCGTCGCAGGGACTGCTGCTGATGATCCCGAATATGTACAAGATCGCGGGCGAGATGCTGCCGGGCGTGTTCCATGTCTCGGCAAGGACGGTCTCGTCGCACGCGCTCTCGATATTCGGAGACCATTCCGACGTTATGGGAACGCGCAGCACGGGCTTCTCGTTCCTCGCTTCGGCGTCTCCGCAGGAAGTCATGGACCTCGGAGCGGTAGCCCATCTCTCGGCGATCCACTGCAGGATGCCGTTCCTCCATTTCTTCGACGGGTTCCGCACATCGCATGAGATGCAGAAGATAGAGAAGATCGATTACGAGGATCTGAGACCTTTAGTCGATGAGGAGCAGCTGAAAGCGTTCAGGAAAAATTCCCTGAACCCGGAGCATCCCGCCACGAGAGGCACGACGGTGAACCCGGACGTGTTCTTCCAGGTCCGCGAAGCGAGCAACAGCCATTTCGCAGTCATACCGGACGCTGTCGAGCATTATATGGAAGAGATAAAGAAGATCACGGGCCGCGAATATCACCTGTTCGATTATTACGGCGCGGAGGACGCGGAGCGCGTCGTCGTCCTGATGGGCTCCGCCGCGGAGACGGCAAAGGAAACTGTTGACGCGCTGATCGCGGCGGGCGAGAAAGTCGGCGTAATAAACGTCCATCTGTACAGACCGTTCTCGGCGGAGTATTTCATGAGAGCGCTCCCGAAGACGGTCCGCAGGATCGCGGCGCTCGACAGGATGAAAGAACCGGGCGGTACCGGCGAACCCCTTTACGTCGACATATGCACAGTGCTGAGGCAGCAATGCATTGATGACGTAGATGTCATCGGCGGCCGCTACGGCCTTTCGCAGAAGGATACGACGCCGGGCCAGATAAAGGCGGTCTTCGACGAACTGAAAAAAGACGAACCGAAGAACGATTTCACGATCGGCATAAACGACGACGTCACGTTCACGTCGCTTCCGTATGAGGAGCTCGACACCGCTCCGGAAGGTCAGCTCGGCGCGGTGTTCTGGGGCATGGGCTCGGACGGCACTGTAGGCGCGAACAAAAACTCGATAAAGATCATCGGGGACGAAACGGATCTTTACTGCCAGGCGTTCTTCGTCTACGATTCGAAGAAATCCGGCGGGCTCACGCAGTCGCATCTGCGGTTCGGCAGGCAGCCGATACGCTCGCCCTATCTAGTGAACGCCGCTGATTTCATCGCATGCCACACACCGGCGTATGTGCGGCTGTACGACATGGTCCGCGGGCTCAAGGACGGCGGTACATTCCTGCTGAACTGCCCGTGGGACGAGGCGGCGCTCGAAACGCATCTCCCGGCAAAAATGAAGAGACAGCTCGCGGAGAAGGGCGCGGACCTCTATACGATAGACGCGATCGGGATCGCGAGAAAGATAGGGCTCGGGAACAGGACAAACACCATCCTGCAGGCCGCGTTCTTCGCACTCTCCGGCGTCATCCCGACAGAACAGGCGGTCAGCGCGATGAAAGACGCGATCTACAGGACGTACTATAAGCGCAAGGGACAGGCCGTGGTCGACATGAACAATGAATCCATCGAGTACGGCATAAAAGAACTGAGGAAGATAGACATCCCCGCGTCGTGGAAGGACGCGGAGGACGAGCCGGATACGCGCGACGTCCCGCCGTTCATAAGGGAAGTTGTCGATCCGATGAACAGGCAGGAGGGGAACGATCTCCCGGTCTCCGTGTTCACGAAGTTCGGCCTCGAGGACGGGACATGGTATTCGGGCTCGACGAAATACGAGAAGCGCGGGACCGCAGTCACCGTTCCCGAATGGGACAGCGCGAAATGCATCCAGTGCAACCTCTGCTCGTTCATCTGTCCGCACGCGGCCATCCGGCCGGCGCTGCTCGATGATGAGGAAGCAATGCGGAAACCTGAGAATTTCGATACCGTGCCCGCGAAGGGGAAGGGCCTCGAAAAGTATCAGTACCGGCTGCAGGTGTCGCCTTACGACTGCACCGGCTGCGGGAGCTGCGTGAACAACTGTCCGGCGAAGGAGAAGGCCATCTCAATGCAGCCGTTCGAAGAACAGCTGAAGGAGGCCGAAAACTGGACGTTCTTCATTGATCAGGTCGAAAAGAAAGAAGACGCCGCCGGCGACGGCTCTGTCAAGGCGTCGCAGTTCAACAAGCCGTACTTCGAATTCTCCGGCGCGTGTGCCGGATGCGGCGAGACGCCTTACGTCAAGATCGTCACGCAGCTGTTCGGAGACAGGATGTACATAACGAACGCGTCGGGATGCTCGTCCGCGTACGGCGGGTCGACGCCGTCGACTCCGTACTGCACGGATAAGAGAGGATTCGGGCCGTGCTGGGCTATGTCGCTGTTCGAAGACAATGCGGAATACGCGTTCGGGTATCTGCTCGGTCAGGACAGCGTGAAGGCTCAGGTAAGAGAGCGGGTCGAAAAACTCGCGGATGCGGGCATTGCCGAGGACGAATGCCGGGCGTATCTCGAAAACTGCGAAGACAAGAAACTTTCGCGCGGAGTATCGGACGCGCTCGTCGCCGCTCTTGAAAAGGCCGGTGACAGTGAAGACGCGGCATTCGTGCTGCAGAACAGAGAATATCTGAGCAAGAAGAGCGTATGGGCGTTCGGCGGAGACGGCTGGGCGTACGACATCGGATACGGCGGGCTGGATCACGTCCTCGCCTCGGGGAAAGACATAAACATGCTCGTGCTTGATACTGAAGTTTACTCGAACACCGGCGGGCAGTCGTCAAAGGCGACGCAGACCGCGGCCATAGCTAAGTTCTCCGCGGGCGGAAAGGAAACGCGCAAGAAAGACCTCGGCCTCATGGCAATGAGCTACGGCTACGTCTATGTCGCTCAGGTCGCGATGGGCTCGGACCCGGCGCAGACGCTGAGGGCGATCAGGGAAGCCGAATCATATAACGGACCTTCGATCGTGATCTGCTACTGCGCATGCATCGAGCACGGTGTAAAGGCAGGCATGGGCCTGAGCCAGCAGGAAGAGAAAAAGGCCGTCGAGGCGGGGTACTGGCATCTGTACCGCTACGACCCGAGGCTGAAGGAACAGGGGAAGAACCCGTTCCGGCTCGACTCGAAGCCGCCGACGGGCGACCTCCGGGCGTTCCTCGAAGGAGAGAACCGTTACGCTTCGCTCGAGCTGTCGTTCCCGGAAAAAGCGGAAAGACTCTTCGCGAAAGCGGAGCGCGACGCGAGAGAAAGACTTGCGAAATACGAGGAACTGGCAGGAGAATAACAGGTACATCAACGCATTGATGCAAAAGGCCGCCGTGTGGAAACGGCGGCTTTTTTATTGCTATCAAGGCTGCGGCAGAAGCATAATGCGGAATGCGTGACAAGCAGAGGAAAACTTGACATCACAAGTTAGATATATTAAACTATTGTTAGTTATATATAATATCAATTCGCAAACTGGGGGGATATTATGAGTGTAGTAATAGTAGGCGGCAATGAATGCATGGAGTGCAGGTATAAGGAACTGTGCAGATCATATCACTGCAAGCCGAAGATCTTTCTGAAGTACAGCCAGGCGATGCAGAAGCAGATCGGGTCCCCGGATCTGATGATACTTTTTACAGGCACTGTGTCACACAAGATGGTTAAATGTGCGCTCAGCAAAGTGAAGGGGATGGATACCATGATCGTGCGGAGCCGGTCGAGTTCGATGTCGGCGCTTAAGAATATCATGGAAGAATACGGCGGCGGTAAGAAAGCCGCGGGATGAAAAAACGGGCCCGGGCCCGTTTTTTATTCCTGACTGCTGTTTTTGATGTATTTCTTCAGTGCGCGGAACGTCCTGTCGCTGATATCGTGTTCGACTTTGCAGGCGTCGTCCAGCGCGGTCTCCGGATCCACTCCTATGTCTTCGAAGAACGATGAGAGCAGCTTGTGGCGGTCGTAGATGTTCTTCGCTATTTTCCGTCCTTCGGCGGTCAGGGTGATGATGTTCGCCCTGTCCATTTCTATATATCCTTCCTCGCGGAGTTTCTTCGTAGCGTAAGAAACGCTCGGCTTCGTCACGCCGAGTTTTTCCGCTATATCCACGGAACGGATATAGCCGTGCTCCTCCTGCAGCATAAGCATTGCTTCGAGATAGTCTTCGGTCGATTTACTTATACTCATTCTCTGTTCTCCGTACTGAAAAAATGGTGGATTTCTACCTTTGAATCTTATCATAACGGTATCCATATTACAAGATTCCGCTTGACATCCTGAATTAGATATATTAAACTCACGTTAGTTAAAGAACACTAACAACACTTCAATATATATAACAGGAGGAACCAATGATGCCACTGACATTCGCAAAACCTGAAGAAACTGTCGTTATCAGGAAGATATCCGGCCCGGAAGACGCGCGCCGGCACCTCGCGGAGCTCGGATTCGTGGTGGGGGAGCCCGTCACCGTCGTGAGCGAGATAGCCGGGAGCCTGATACTGCAGGTGAAGGGAAGCCGCATTGCCATCGGCAGGGGAATGGCGGCAAGGATCATGATATAGAGGAGAAGGAGGAATGAAATGAAGACATTGCGTGAAACAAGTGTGGGAGATACCGTGCGGATCACACGGATCAACGGGCAGGGCGCGATAAAGCGCCGCATCATGGACATGGGCCTTACAAAGGGAACGGAGGTATACGTCCGGAAACTTGCCCCGCTCGGGGATCCGATAGAGCTTACGGTCCGCGGATATGAGCTGTCGGTCCGGAAAGCCGACGCCGAACGCATCGAAGTAGAGTAGAAGTGTGTTTTTAATAGAGAGAAAGGAGAAAGCAACATGGCGATAAAGATCGCTCTTGCCGGGAACCCTAATTCCGGCAAGACAACGCTGTTCAATGATCTTACGGGCAGTAACCAGTATGTGGGGAACTGGCCCGGGGTCACAGTCGAAAAAAAGGACGGCCGTCTCAGGACGGACCGGAATGTGATCATCCAGGACCTTCCGGGCATTTATTCCCTGTCCCCGTACACGCTGGAGGAAGTGGTATCGAGGCAGTATCTGGTATCGGAACGTCCGGACGCAATTATCGATATCATCGACGCCACCAATATCGAAAGGAATCTGTATCTCACGACGCAGCTTCTTGAACTCAACATTCCGGTGGTCATAGCGCTCAACATGATGGACATCGTCCGCAGAAACGGCGACCGCATCAATATCGAAAAACTGGAAAAAGAGCTCGGCTGCACGATAGTGCCGATAAGCGCACTCAAGGGCGAAGGCGGGGATGAGCTCGTAAAAGAGGCCGTAAGAGCCGCGAGCTGCAGAATGAGGCCGGAGCCGCCGCACGTCTTCACGGGCTCCGTCGAGCACTGCCTCGCTCATATAGAAGAGTCGATAGAAAGGCGCGTGAAGCCGGAGAACCTGCGCTGGTACGCCGTTAAACTGTTCGAGCGCGACGAAAAAGTCCGCGAAGAGCTCGGACTTGAACAGGGCCTGCTTAATCATATCGACGCGCATATAGCGGACTGCGAAAAGGAAATGGACGACGATTCGGAAAGCATCATAACGAATCAACGCTATGCTTACATTAATGAGGTGGTCACACGTTCCGTATCGAAGGCCGGCGCGAAGGAAAAGATGTCCGCGTCGGACAGGATCGACCGGATCGTTACGAACCGCGTGCTCGCGCTGCCGATATTCGCGGTGATAATGTTCCTCGTCTATTATATCTCTGTGACGACTCTCGGTACGGTCGTGACCGACTGGACGAATGATACGCTGTTCGGCGCCTGGATCCAGCCCGGCGTTCAGGGATTCCTTGAGGGAGCCGGAGCGTCCGAATGGGTGGTATCTCTCGTGGTCGACGGCATCATCGGCGGCATAGCGGCGCCCATTGGATTCGCGCCGCAGATGGCTCTGGTGTTCCTGTTCCTGTCGATACTCGAGGACTGCGGATACATGGCGCGCGTGGCGTTCATCATGGACCGCATTTTCAGGAGATTCGGGCTCTCGGGCAAGAGCTTCATACCGTTCCTCATTTCATCCGGGTGCGGAGTACCGGGGATAATGGCGACGAGAACCATAGAAAACGAAAAAGACAGACGGATGACGATGATGACGACGACGTTCATACCGTGCGGAGCGAAGCTCCCGGTCATCGCCGCGATCGGCGGGTTCATCATGGGCGGAGCCTGGTGGGTGGCGCCTCTCATGTATTTCGTCGGCATAATCGTAGTTATCTGCTCATGCATAATACTGAAAAAGACAAAATTGTTCGCAGGCGAACCCGCCCCGTTCGTAATGGAACTGCCGCAGTATCATGTGCCTTCAGTTCGCGGCGTGCTGCTTCACGTATGGGAGCGAGTATGGGCGTTCCTGAGGAAAGCCGGAACGATCCTGTTCCTCTGCTGCGTCGTCATGTGGTTCCTCGCGACATTCGGCGTGCAGAACGGGACACTCGGCATCGTTGCGGCGGAAGACAGTTTCCTGGCCGGCATCGGCGGCGCGATCAGCGTGATCTTCAGGCCGCTCGGCTTCGGAACATGGCAGGCCGTGGCGTCTTCATTGTCAGGCTTTGTGGCGAAGGAAGGCATCGTCTCCACAATGGGTGTCCTTTCGGGGCTCGGAGAGATCGAGAGCTACACCGCTTCCATGCACAGTCAGTTCGCGGCGTTCTTCCCGACGAGCCTCGCCGCCGTTTCGTTCCTGTTCTTCAACCTGTTCGATTCACCGTGCCTCGCGGCTATATCGACGATGGCGAAAGAAATGGGATCGAGGAAATTCTTCTGGTTCGCTCTGCTGTTCCAGAACGTGCTTTCTTACTGCCTGGCATTGATGGTATACCAGTTCGGCGGACTGGCGATGGGAATCGTATCGTTCGGCCCCGCGACCGTTGCGGCTATAGCGGTGCTCGCGCTGTTCCTGTATCTCCTGTTCAGGCCTGACAGAAACAGCGAGGTCAGATTAGAGGATGCGGAGCCCGGCAGGCAGGCGGCCTGAGCGGAGCCCGCACAGGCGTAATGACGAAAAGGGGTGATAACTGTGAGACTGGGATTTGTACTGACTCCGGCCGATAAAGCTGTTCTGGCGGTACTGCTGGCAGTTTTCCTCGTCGTCCTGCGTATTGTGATCGGATTCTTCCGCACGAAGCCGCGGAGGAAAGGCGACGAAAGGAGGTCATCATGATGAACATTGCGGATCTGATCATTCTGCTCGTGGTCGCGGCGCTGGTCATCCTGGCGGTCGTCCGCATGGCGCGCCGCAGGAAATCGTCCGGCACATTCTGCGAGCACTGCTGCGGAGGATGCGCGATGAGCGGTGAATGCCATAAATCAATGCAGAATAAGTGATCCTTTCAAGAGGAGCCCGGTGCTCCTCTTTTTTATGCGCCGCGCTTTATTTAACCGCGGGAAAAAGTTATAATAACTGTCATCAGGTACACTGAAAGGGAGGCGGAATTGACGAGAAAAAGGAATTATATCGGCGGCGAGTGGACGGAGCCGCTGTCCGGCGAATATCAGGAAGTTATTGACCCGGCGACGGAGGAGCCTTTCGCGGAAGCGCCGCGAAGCAGTGCGGAGGACGCGGAAGCAGCCGTTGCGGCCGCGCGGAGGTCGTTTTATGAGACCCGCGAATGGAGAGACCGTTCGGCGGAAGATCGTGCGGAGATGCTCCGGAAGATCAGGGATCTTATCCATCGGGACGCGGATGAGATCGCGGAGATCGAAACGCGCAACCAGGGCAAGCCGCTGCGTGAGGCGAAGGACGATGTCAGGGCGTCCGCGGACTGCTTCCGGTATTATGCTGATCTGATAGAAGAAGAATCGCGCCGCGGCGCGGAGAAAATCCCGCAGGAGGGGGAGACGACCGCCTTTGTGGCTAAGGAGCCTGTCGGCGTGTGCGCCCTTATAACCCCGTGGAATTATCCGCTGCTGATGGCGGCGCAGAAAATCGCGCCGGCGCTGGCCGCGGGGAACAGCATTGTCGTGAAACCTGCATCATATACGCCGCTCTCAACGATCAGGCTCTTTGAGCTCTTGGAAGAAGCGGGACTGCCGGCGGGAACGGCGAATCTCGTGACAGGTCCCGGAGGGACCGTCGGGGGCGCTCTTTCGCGCAGCCGCGATGTGGATATGATAACGTTCACCGGCAGCACCGAAGTCGGGCGCGGCATCATGGAGGCCGCGGCAGTGAATATAAAGAAAGTGGCCCTGGAGCTCGGCGGCAAGTCGCCCGTCATCATTTTCGATGACGCGGAGCTCAGACCGGCGGCGGAATGGGCCATGCAGGGCATATTCATGAATCAGGGCGAGATATGCTCGGCGGGCTCGAGGATACTCGTGAGCGAAAGCGTGCACGACGAATTCCTCGCATTGATGGTCGAAATGACAGAGAAGATGACGGCCGGGGATCCCATGGAGGATCCCGACATCGGGCCGCTCGTCTCGAGATCGCATATGGAGAAGGTCCTCGCGTATATCGAAAGCGGCCTGCGGGAAGGCGCGAGGTGCGTGTGCGGAGGCCGCAGGATAGACCGGAAGGGATACTTTGTGGAGCCGACGATATTCGACGGCTGCCGTCCGGATATGAAGATCGTGCGCGAGGAGATATTCGGACCGGTCGCGGCAGTGCAGACATTCCGCGATGAAGACGAGGCCGTCGCGATGGCGAACGATACGGATTACGGGCTCGGAGGAGCCGTATTCACGAAGGACATGGACCGCGCGGCGCGTGTGATACGCGAAGTGAGGGCCGGCATGATGTGGGCGAACTGCTATAATGTCTCCGGGGCCGACATGCTCTGGGGCGGATACGGGATGTCGGGCATCGGCCGGGAAAACGGGCCGGAAGGGCTTGACGAATACCGCGAACTGAAGCAGGTGGTCATCAGCCGGGACTATTCGATGCCGGGCTGGTATGTTTAGGAGGAAAAGATGGCATTCAATGAAGCTGAACAGAAAATACTGGACATAATAAGTACGGGACGCGGCGGGCTGCAGCATATAGAGCGGCAGTTCGAAAACGGGGCGGATGCGAACTCGCTTGAGTCAGAGCCGGAAAAAGTGGAATCGGTCGGCGGCCAGCCGTATTACAGCACACTTGCGGGAGAAGCGCTGTACGAGAACAACGAAAGCGGATATTTCCGCCATTCGGATCTCCTGCGAATATTTCTCGACCGCGGATGGGACGCGAAAAAATACGGAGCTTCCGTCATGAGCGACCTCGCGTATCAGGTGATGAACCGAAGGCGCTCGGATTTCTACTCGCTGTTTAAGACGATACTTGACGCGGCGGGCCCGGGCATGGAGCTCGCTCAGGCGTACTCCGGCATTAGTGCGGAGCGTGAATATTACGAAATGGGCACTCCCGTCGGGAACGACGGAGGAGAGAACGACGAGCTCGACAATTATCTGTTCGGTCTGGAACAGATGCTGAAAAAATATGAGGCGGGGGAAGACTATAACTCTGTTTTCCAGTATGATCTCGCTTACGGCCAGAAGGTGAAGAGCGTCCGCATCTCGGGAGAGCCGGTCACGGTCGACAGCGCCGAGGAATTCAGCGTTGCCGCGGGAGGCCGCGACGCGGGATTCTTCGCGGAGATCGAACTTGAAGACGATACGCTCGTGATAGACAACGCGTATTTCGCGTATATCGATAACTCATCAATGCGCGGGGCCGAAGGAGAGTTCGCCGGCAGCGCGTCCGGATTCCTGAAAGACATGTCGTTCGAGGTGCTGAGATTCACGGTCAGCCCGTTCGGCAGGACGCCGGGCGGCATGAACACCGCGAGATTCAGGACCATCGAGCTCGTATTCGACGAACTGAAATGCCTTACGTTCTACAACAATGAAGCGGAGCGGGAAGCGGGCGTAAGAAAAAGGACGCTTCCGGAGCGCCCGTGATTTCGTTTTATCCTATCTGATCCGGATACTTGATGACCATGCACAGCCTGGTCATCTTTTTTCCTTTGTTCGCGTAGACATGCGGCTTGTCCGCCGTGTATCTGATCGAGTGGTCCGCCGGAACGACGAAATATTCTTCTCCGACCGTCAGCGCGAGCTCGCCGTCGTATACCATGACGAATTCCTCCGTGCCCTGATCGTGCGGATCCGATTCCGAGATGCCGTTCGGGTCGAGCTCGATATACAGTATCTCGAAACTCCGCCCGGAATCCGACGGGAACACGGGGTAGATGCGGAATCCCTCGAAATCGCCCTCGAGAGGATCGACGGACTTGTTGTCCACGATCTCGACATTGTTTTCGCCGGCGCTCATGAGGGACGTGAACGAGATCTTCAGCCCGGTGCATATCTTCCAGAGCGTCGCCACGGACAGCCCGCAGTTTCCGCGCTCTATCTGGCCGAGCATGCTCTTGCTGACGCCGGTCAGTTCCGCCGCCTCGTCAAGCGTCATGTTCCTCGTCTTTCTCAGTTCCTTCAAATTGTCCGCAATAATGCCGTTGAGTTCTTTCGGGTCCGATACCGCCATTTATTCCTCCGTTGTCATTTGAATGATACCACATCAATGCCGTATGAGCCGGCGATGCTTTCATATCTTTCCATGGTCTCGTCTGAAGGTCTCGCGAACGATCTGTCCGGGAGATCCATGCCGAGCTGTTCGTATTTTACGTCTCCGAAACTGTGATAGGGAAGAAGCTCCAGAGACGCGCCGGGCGCATTGTCCCTTATTATCTCAAACGAGCGGCGCATCGTGTCCTCGTCCGCGTTCACGCCCTCTATCGTCGGAATGCGCACCACAAGCTCGTTATCGAGCATTGATGCCTTCCCGATATTTTCTATGATGAGACTGTTCCCGACGCCCGTGAACTGCCTGTGCTTTTCCGGATCGGGGTGCTTGAGATCCATGAAAATGAGGTCCATTTTTTCCAGGACCGGCCGCAGCCCTTCGAAATCGAAGAAGCCGCACGTCTCTATCGCGAGACTGTAGCCCCTGTCGTACAGCGCGTCCGTCAGCTCAGCGAGAAATTCCGGCTGCGAGGTCGGTTCGCCGCCGGAAAATGTCACGCCGCCTCCCGAGAATCTGTAGAAGACATACTGCCTGTCTATCTCCTTCACGATCTCGCCGGTCTCAGCGTATCTCGTCATCGGGTTTTTCCGCGTCTGCCCCTCGGGATTCGCGCACCACGCGCACCTGAGAGGGCAGCCCGCCAGGAAAATATTCGTTCTTATGCCTTCGCCGTCATTGACGGAGAAGTTCTGTAGCTGCATTATGTAGCCGCCCATTCGTCCTCCCGTCCTTTTAGAATACGTGCTCCGTGCGCGCTATGATCGCGTCCTGCATCGATTTCGAAAGGTTCACGAACTGCGCGGAATATCCGGCTACTCTGACAAGCAGATCCTTGTAGTTCTCCGGATGTGCCTGGGCGTCTCTCAGAGTGTCGGACGATATGCAGTTGAACTGCACGTGGAACGCTCCGAGGGAGAACAGTGTCTGGATCATCGATCCGAGGTTCGCCTGTCCGCGCTTCGTCGCGACTACGTCCGGATTCAGCCTGAGGTTGAGCAGCGTGCCGCCGGAGTGGATCTCCTGATTTACCTTCGCTGTCGACTTCATCGCCGCGAGCGGTGTGGACTTGTCCGTTCCGACATACGGGCTCACGCCTTCGCTCGAAGGATCGCCGTTTTTCCTGCCGTCCGGCGTCGCGCCGAGGACGCGTCCCATCGGGATGTAGTTCGAGATGCCCATGAATGCCGTCGTGAACGGCGAGCCGAATATATCCTTATATCCGTGGATCTCGTGATAGAAGTGGTTGGAGATCTCTGTCGCGATCTCGTCCACGTAATCGTCGTCATTGCCGTATTTCGGGCAGTTCTGAGCCTTCTCGCGCAGATCTTCGTATCCTTCCCAGTTCGCCTGCAGCGCTTTCGCGAGTATATCGATGTCGCACACTCTGTCTTCGAATACGAGTTTCTTTATCGCCGCGAGTGAATTCGCCGCGACCGCGAGGCCGATGCCCGTGATGACGGGGCCGATGTTGTATTTCGCTCCGCCGCGCGACAGATCCTTTCCGGATTCCATGCAGTTCTCTATGCAGGATGACAGGAACGGGCGCGGCACCTGATCTCTGTGGATGCGCTGCGCTTCCACTGTCAGTATCACGGAGTGCCTGCACAGATTGTCGAACTGGCGCAGGAATGCGTCCTTGACTTCCTCATATGTTTTGAACTGGGCCGCCGGCTTCTCGTCAAGGCCCATTTTTTCTCCGGTCATGAGGCTGCGCCCTTCGTTCAGCGCGTATTCTATCGCGGAGCCGAAGTTCATATTTACCGCCGCCGTCCATTCGCCGGTCTTTCTGTTGTGAGGCACTACGCATCCGCAGTTGTTCCAGTCTCTCGCGTCTTCGGGTTCGTATCCCGCGTTCAGGAGCATCTGATATCCCACGCTGTCCGAGTGGATCGCCGGGAAGCCCGTGCCCTTGCTCACGAGACTCGTGACCGCGTCAAGGAATTCCTTCGGGCAGTCCGCCTGCACTCTGACCGAGAGGCCCGGCTGATGCGTCTTTACCTCTTCCGTCGCCTTCATCGCCATATATGTCACCGGGTTCGTCCCGTCGCTCCCGTCGCGCTTCTTCCCGCCGACCGTGAGGTTCTGGAACTGGTTATATCCCGCGAAGTAATCCGCCGTGTTCGAGGAGATCGTCCATACCCATTCCGAGTATTTGAGCCACAGCGCGTCTACGAGCTCCTGAGCGAATTCGGGGGTGATATTGCCTGAAGCAATGTCTGATTCGTAATATGGGTCCATATACTGGTCGAAGCGTCCGGGATTCAGCGAGAGTGGATTCTCGGACAGTATCCCGCCGATCTGGACGAACCAGATGAACTGCAGGGCTTCATAGAAATTCTCCGGAGGATTTTCCGGCACCCTGCGGCAGTTCTGCGCTATGACCCTCAGCTCTTCCGCGCGCTTCGGATCCTTTTCCTCCTTCGACATTTCCTCTGCCTTGTCGGCGTAGCGGTTCGCGTATCTGATAATGCCCTTCGAGGTCAGTATGATCGATTCGTAGAAATCCTTCTTTTCTTCGTCTTCGGGATCGGCGATATCGAGCTTGGATATATGATTCTCGGCTTCGGTCACGATGCCGCCGAATCCTTTCTTGAACAGGACGCCCTGATAGTCCGGCGTCACTTCTCCGACGGCCTGGCGCCATTTCGAGTCACTGTCGATCACGCCCGTGTCCACGCCGATATGTTTCGTTTCTTCCGGAAGTCTCGCGAGGAACGCCTCCTCCAGCGATTTTCCCTTCCAGTACGGGAAAATGTTCTCACGGATGAATTTCCTCTGCTCTTCGGTGATCTGATACGGATCCTGCGGACGCTTGTCGAATGTATCCATTTCCTTATCGACCCACATCCACGAGAATTCGGGGGTCAGGATGCCGCACTTGCGGAATTCGCCCGTGGCTCCCACTATGAGCTCCCCTTCGAAAATGTGCACGCCGATCTGCGAGCAGCAGTCATAGAACGCCTGCGCCGAGCGGATGGCGGGGGACTTTCCTTCAGTCCTCTTATATGACTCCGTCCACAGCCATGCGCGTTCATATGAGATCTGCGGCTTCGAATTTACGTAATTCTGTCTGATTTTCTCAATGCGATCAGTGACCATTGTTCCACCTCCGGATAATATCCCAAACAATATTCTGTTTTTGTGTCTGATATTCTGTTTTTAAAGTACCATATTATGCACGCGAGGTCAATATTCTGCACAAAGAATCGGGGAGAAATCAGGCACTTTTTTTTGCTTCTGCCCGGCGTCATCAATTCTCTTGCGCCGCGTCCGGTTTCAGTATAAACTGACTAAGGACCGTATATATTAGATGGAGGTATTTATTTATGTATATTACTTTTCTTGACATGGAAGGCGTCATTACTCCGGAAATCTGGATAGCGTTCTCCGAAGAGAGCGGGATCCCCGAACTGAAGAGGACGACGCGGGATGAGCCGGATTACGATAAACTCATGAAATGGAGACTGGGCATCCTTAAAGAGCACGGAATGGGCCTGAAGGAGATCCAGGCCGTCATCGCGAAGATCGACCCGCTGCCGGGAGCGAAAGAGTTCCTCGACAGGCTGCGCGAGCAGACCCAGGTCATCATCCTGAGCGATACGTTCGAACAGTTCGCCAGCCCGCTGATGAAGAAACTCGGCTATCCGACGATCCTGTGCAACACGCTCGAAGTGGCGGATGACGGCGAGATCACCGGATTCGAGATGCGCTGCAAGGACACGAAGCTCACGACAGTGAAGGGATTCCAGGCTTTCGGATACGATGCGATCTCGGCCGGGGACAGCTTCAATGACCTCGGCATGCTGCAGGCCAGCCAGGCCGGCTTCCTGTTCAGGACTACAGATCAGATAAAGAAAGATTATCCGGATCTCCCGGCGATAGAAACGTACGATGAACTGTACGATAAAATAATCGGGGTGATGGAATAACGGGATACACAACAGTGCGTCATCGTGATATAATCAGGATGTGAATATCATATGGCGCCGAGTTCTCCCGCATCGCGGGAGCTGAGAGGGAAGCGGGTCGGAATCCCGCGCGGTCCCGCCACTGTATTCGGAAGCGAGCCCAGATAAAGGCCACTGGCGCGAGCCGGGAAGGCCGGGCGGAAGCAATGCCGTAAGCCAGGAGACCTGCTCGATGCCTGCCATGCGGGTGACGGAGGATCGCCCTGCGGCGAATACACGCGACAGAAAAAACGGAACTGCCCGAAAGGGCAGTTTTTATTTTCAGTCATTATCAGGAGGAGTGGAACATGGATACGGGGAAACGCATACGCACAGCGGTACTTGCCGCGATCGTCGCGGTCTCGATGCTTGTGCCGCAGGTATCTTTCGCGGCCGCTGCGGACGACGGCGATGAACTTCCGGATCAGGCCGGATACACGCAGTCTCTGTGGAAATGGACATTCAGCGGGACGTCGGGAGGAACGTGGCAGAACGCCGTGACTCCGCCGGCTCTCATAAACGGCAGCATTTACGTTGCGGCCGGGGACAGGGTATATAAACTGGACGCGGAGACAGGAGAACAGGAAGCGAAGTCTCCTGATTTAGGAACGGCGCCGGCGTTCGGATACGCGACGCAGCCGGTCACGTCCGACAGCGACGGAAATATCTATACGACGACGCAGCAGACCGAGAACGGCGTCACGACAACACATGTCGTGAAACTGACGTCGGATCTTTCTTCGATATCCTGGACGAGCAGTGAAGGCATCACGGGGCAGAACATCTCGCCGGTCACATACATAAACGGCAGGATATACACCGGCACATTCACGAACACGAGCGGCGGAACGTATCAATGCATTGATGCGGAAAGCGGAGATACTGTGTGGACTGTGAAGAACGACGGCGGGTTCTACTGGTGCGGAGCCGCGGAGGTGAACGACAGTCAGGTCGTGTTCGGAAGTGAGGACGGCACGGTATATTCTGTTTCCGAGACAGCGGACAGCGCGGACGACATAGAGACGCTCACGCTTGAGGGCAGCATTGTCCGCAGCACGCCGGCTGTTTCGGGCAGCAATGTTTACATAACAACTAAATCGGAGACGGCGACCGCGAACATATACAGACTTTCCGTCGGCGATGACGGATCTCTTACACAGGATGCGGCGGCGTCCTTCGGGGATTCCGTGAACACGCCGGTGATCTGCGACGGATATGTTTTCGCCGGGAATTCCGACGGAGAGGTCGCGGTATTCGACAGCGACCTGAACAAAAAGGCTTCCGCGAGCGCACCGGCATCCGTGCAGGGAGAGATGCTGGTGAGCGGCGGCAGCGGGAGCGGCTATTCGGCATACGTCACATATAATGCCAAGCCGGGAGGGATCGGTCTGGTTAAATTCAGCGCGGATCTTTCGGACGCGGAGTACAGTTCGCTGTATAATCCGCTGGAATCGCAGTACTGCATATCGCCGGTCATAAGCGGGAACGGAGTCCTGTATTACAAGAACGATTCGAACACGATATTCGCCGTAAAGACAGGAGATCCGGACCGGTCACTGCTGAAGAATCTGAAGGCCGCGTCGCTCTCCTACAAATCGATCAGGATTTACTGGACGAAGCGCGATAATGTGTCAAGATACGATATTTACAGATCGACATCGAAAACAGGCAAATATACAAAAGTGAAATCGCTGTCGGGAACGTCCGGGTTATTCACCGACACGAATGTCACGTGCGGCCGCGCATATTATTACAAAGTGCGCGCGCAGCTTATCAGCGGGAAATACACCTCGATGACGGGCCCCGTTTCCGCGGTGCCGGTAGTGGCCGCGCCGAAGCTGTACGCGTACGCGGGGACAGCGAGCGTCACTCTTAAATGGTCGAAAGCGTACGGGGCTTCCGGATACAGAGTGTTCCGGTCGACGAGCAGGAGCGGCAAATACTCCTGCGTATGCACGACGAAATCGAACACGTGGAAGAATTCGAAGCTTTCCCGCAGGAAGATCTACTATTACAAGGTAAGACCGTACAGAATGGTCGGGAAAAAGCGCATATACGGCAAGTGGTCGAACGTTGCATATAAAAAGACAAAATAACAGAAACTGAGGAGGGTAAAGATGAAACATATTGCAGGAACATTAGTGTGTGCGCTCGCGCTGGTCATCGCGGCCGCATTCATGCCGCAGCCGGCCGAAGCCGCGGGCAGCAGCGCCACCGTGACATTCACGTCATCCACGGAATGGGGATTCAATCTCCTGAACCGGAAGGTGACCGCGACCAGCGGACTCGTGGAGAAATACTATCCCGATATCGAGGAAAGCTCGGGAGTAACGGCCGGAGACGTTCTCGTTGCCGCCCATATCCAGAAATACGGGAAGGCGTTCACGAATGATCCGACGGAATTCATGGAAATCGTGGACAGCGATTACGGTGCGTATGCGAAGACGATATTCGGCAAGGCGAATATGAAATGCTATATAAATAACAAGGCGATCACAACAAGCATATCTGATACGGTCGTATCGAACAATGCGAAAGTGCAGACCGTAACATTCTCGACAGGCGACACGTCATGGAGCGCGCAGTACACATACTTCAGCAAAGAGACATACAGAGTCAACGCGGGCAACAATCTCGATGTAAAGCTCAGGGCTCTTTCAATGGACTCGAACTGGAACGAGACGCTCGTCGGAGCGGCGCCGACTGCTGATATCATGAACGTGAAAAACGGCAGGCTCTGTTCGTTCGATTCCGAAACGGACTCGAACGGAGTCGCGAAGATATCGTTCAGCAATCCGGGCACATACACGATTTCCGCGGTAGGAGAAGAAAGCCATACAATGTTCTGCCCGGTGGCGACCGTCAAGGTCGGACTGAACACTCCGAAAGCGAAAATGAAGAAAAAGACCGGAACGGGAGCGACTATCTCATGGTCGGCGGTAAAGGGCGCGAGACAGTACAAGGTGTACCGATCGACATCTAAGAACGGTAAATACCGTGTCGTGAAGACCACGTCGAAGCGTTCATGGAGCGATTCGAAACTCAGGAAAGGAAGGCATTACTACTATAAAGTATTCGCATTCCGGGGGTCTATCCACAGCAAAAGCTCCAGCATACTTGTGAAATAAAAAGCCGGCCTGATATAGAGCAGTGCCGCGGCCTACTGGCCGCGGCTCTTTATTTTCAGAATTTTTTCTGTTTTATGCAAAAATTACTTTACTGTTTCTTTGAATGATTGTAAAATAAAATTTGGGTAATGTTGATGAGGAAACTGTTATGGAAAACAATAATAATCAGGAAAACGGGCCGAAAAGGGAAGTGAAGATCAGGCATTCACTGATCACATTCGCAATACTGATAGCGTGCATGTCGTACGGGATAATAAGATATGACGCCGGCGTGCACGTTTCCATGTTCATAGGAGTGTGCGGCGCCGCCTGCGTGGCGCTGTATCTCGGCTTCAAATGGGAATTCATCGAGGAAGCCATGAAGAAGGGGATCTACAATTCACTTCAGGCAGTGATGATACTCATCATCGTCGGGATACTGATCGGCGTCTGGATAGTGACCGGAGTGGTCCCCGCCATGATCTATTACGGGCTGAAACTCCTTTCGCCGAGATTCTTCCTTGTTGCGGCACTGCTGATCTGCTCGATCACGTCGCTCGCCACAGGAACGTCATGGGGCACGATGGGGACGATGGGACTCGCTCTTATCGGCGTGGCGATGGGCCTCGGGATACCGACGCCGGTCGCCGCGGGAGCGATAATCTCCGGAGCGTACTTCGGAGACAAGATGTCGCCGCTTTCTGACACGACGAACCTGGCGCCGGCGATGGCCGGGACGGACGTGTTCACGCACGTGAAGTTCATGATGAAGCCGACCGGCGTGGCTTACGGGATAACCTTCCTGTTCTATCTCGTGTACGGGTTCCGGTTCGCGGCCGGCGGAGGCGCGGACCTGTCGGGAGTCGAAGCAATGAGCACGGGCATTGCCGAGAACTTCAATATAAATCTGCTGCTCCTTCTTCCTCCTGTGATCGTTATCGTGGCGATAGCCTGCAAGATACCGGCTATACCGGGGATCACGCTCGGAGCGGTATCGGCCGCGATACTCGGGCTGCTGATTCAGCCGGGAGTCGATTTCGGAGACCTTCTCACGTGCGGATACGCGGGATTCACGGCGAATACCGGTGACGAGGCGGTGGATTCGCTGCTCACGTCCGGCGGCATCAGCAACATGCTGTATTCGGTGTCGCTGACGATCATCGCCATGATGTTCGGCGGGATAATGGAGGCTACCGGGCTCCTGCAGGTGCTGGTATCCAAACTGGTGAAGCTGGCGAAGAAGCCGGCGTCGCTCGTACTGACCACGGAACTGACGTGCCTGCTCTCGAATATCGTCATGCCGGAACAGTATATCTCGATCGTCGTGCCGGGGCGCATGTACGCAGATACATATAAAGAAAAGGGGCTCCATCCGAAGACACTTTCGAACGCGCTTGAAAGCTCGGGAACTGTTACGTCGGCGCTCGTTCCGTGGAACACCTGCGGCGCGTATATATTCAGCGTGCTCGGCGTCCATACGATAAAATACCTGCCTTACTGCACATTCAACCTGATCATGCCGATCGTGACGGTCGTGATGGCGTACATGGGCTACACGGTAGCGGACAAATACGGATTCAGTCTGACGCGCAGAGCGCAGAGGAAAGAGGCTGAGCTCCGCGAAAAGGGAGAACTGGAAGAAGTGTGATCCCGCGGCGGTAATCTTATGTCCGAAATCGTATATTTGTGATATAATGTCTCACTGACAGCGCCTGAGCGCAATATTTATCACGAAAGGAACAGCTAAAAATGAAAGAAATCGAAATCAGGTATTTTTTCGCCGAGCCGGAAAAATACGACGGGAAGAAAGTACGCGTGCGCGGATGGATAAGAGGGAACCGCGGATCGAATAAGTTCGGATTCATCGAACTGAATGACGGCACGAATTTCAAGCCGGTCCAGATCGTGTACGAGGCGGATGATCTCCCGAATTTCGATGAGATATCAAAGGCGCCGATCTCGTCGGCGCTCGACGTTACAGGCACGTTCGTGCTGACTCCGGACGCGAAGCAGCCGTTCGAAGTCCACGCCGATTCCATAGAGATAGAAGCTACTTCCGACAGTGACTATCCGCTGCAGAAAAAGAGACATTCTGTGGAGTACCTGAGAGAGATAGCGCATCTGCGCCCGAGGAGCAATCTGTTCTCGGCCGTATTCAGAGTGCGCTCCGTAGCTGCGTACGCGGCGCACAAGTTCTTCCAGGACCGCGGATACATCTACTGCACCGCTCCGATCCTCACGGGTTCGGACGCAGAGGGTGCGGGCGAGATGTTCCACGTCACGAACTTCGACCTTGCGAACGTTCCCCTGACGGAAGACGGAAAGGTCGATTATTCGAAGGACTTCTTCGGCAAGGAAGCGAACCTCACGGTGAGCGGCCAGCTCGAGGCCGAGATCTTCGCCGCGGCGTTCAAAAACGTATACACGTTCGGGCCCACGTTCCGCGCCGAGAATTCGAACACGATGCGCCACGCGTCGGAGTTCTGGATGATAGAGCCGGAAATGTCGTTCATGGAACTGCCTGAGATGATGGACGTTGGCGAGGCGATGATCAAATACATGATCACGTACACCATGGAAAACGCCCCGCAGGAGATAGAATTCCTGAACTCATTCGTTGACAAGGGCCTGATCGAAAGGCTCACCCACGTCGCCGAGACGCCGTTCGTGCGGATCACATACACGGAAGCTGTTGAGAAGCTTGAAAATTCCGGAGCCGATTTCGAATACCCGGTATACTGGGGCGTCGATCTCGCGACGGAGCACGAGCGCTACCTCACGGAGCAGATATACAAGGCACCGGTCTTCGTAACGGACTATCCGAAGGAGATAAAGGCGTTCTACATGCGCATGAACGACGACAACAAGACCGTCGCCGCGTGCGACTGCCTCGTCCCGGGCATCGGCGAGATCATCGGCGGATCCCAGAGAGAGGAAAGACTGGACGTGCTCGAATCCCGCATGGACGAACTCGGCATGGACAAGACGCCGTACTGGTGGTACCTCGAACTGAGAAAGTACGGCGGCGTTAAGCATTCGGGATACGGACTCGGATTTGAGAGGATGGTCATGTACCTTACGGGCGTAGAAAACATCAGAGACGTCCTGCCGTTCCCGAGAACGCCGAGGACACTCGACTTTTAATGACGGAATCAATGCATTGATGCATGGACATACGAAAACGGAGGCCGCGCGGGCCTCCGTTTTTCCGTATAAATGCTTTCGCCTACGCGTTGCACTTATGCAGGAGTTCTTCCCATTTTCTGTCTACATCCGCCTGGAGCTCGGCAATGTATTTCTCATTTCCGGGCTTGAACAGGTGGGCGAATCTTCCCTGAGGTCTCAGGAAATCTTCGATCGGGAGCTTTTTCTTAGGCTCATAGTTCAGAGTCCATTTCTCGCCGTTCTCGACTTCGAACAGAGGCCAGAAGCATGTCTCTACAGCCAGCCTCGTGATCTCGATGATGTCAGGCGTGTTGTATCTCCAGCCTCTCGGGCACGGAGCCAGGATGTTCAGGAAGCAGGCGCCCTTCGTGTAGATCGCCTTCTCCGCCTTGATATGAAGATCCTTCATGTTCTGTACGAATGTCGTCTGAGCGACGTAAGGAACATGGTGCGCCGCGATGACCGCCGCGAGGTCCTTTCTGTTCTGAGGCTTGCCTTCGGAAACAGTTCCCGCAGGTGTCGTGGTCGTGTCAGCATACTTAGGCGTAGCGGACGAACGCTGGATACCGGTGTTCATGTACGCTTCGTTGTCGTAGCAGACATAGACCATGTCGTGATTTCTTTCCATCGCGCCGGACAGGGACTGGAAGCCGATGTCGTATGTGCCGCCGTCTCCGCCTACAGCGATGAATTTGAAGTTGTCCTTTATTTTTCCTTTTTTCTTGAGCACGTTGTAAGCCGCCTCGACGCCGCCGCATGTAGCCGCCGCGTTCTGGAATGTGTTATGGATATATGAATCCTCCCACGCCGAGTACGGATACATGAATGTCGATACTTCCAGACATCCCGTGGCGTTGCAGATGACCGCCCTGTCTTCTGGCTTCAATGCGCGGAGCACGTTTCTGACGGCTATCGGGCCGCCGCAGCCTGCGCACATCCTGTGACCGGGAGCCAAACGTTCCGGCTTGCTCATTATTTCCTTGAAGTTGTATTCTGCCATGGTTTTCTCCCTCCTATCCTCTTACCGACAGGTAACGATATCTGTCACCGATCTCGCCGGTCTTGTCGACTTCGACCATGTCCTCGAATACCGAAGACAGGCTCGCTACTGTAACGTCTCTTCCGCCGAGTCCGTAAACGTAGTTCAGTACCTTTACGTCGGCGCCGGCGTCGAACAGAGCCGTCTTCACGTCGGCTCCGAGAGGACCGGACTGAGTATTGAAGCTTTCTGTTCTGTCCATGCAGGCCACGACCTTGCAGTTCTTCAGAGCTTCCGCGATCTCGGCGCCCGGGAACGGTCTGAACATCCTGATCTTCAGGAGTCCGGCCTTGATGCCCTTGTCTCTGAGTTCGTCGACCGCGTCTTTGCCTGTACCGGCTGCGGATCCCATGATCACCATCGCGAAATCAGCGTCGTCGAGTCTGTATTCCTCGAACCATGTGAATCCTCTTCCGGACAGCTTCTTATATTCTTCCGCAACGTCCTTTACGACCTTCTTCGCGTTCTTCAGCGCTTCGGCCTGTGCTCTCTTCGCCTCGAAGTAGTAGTCTATGACCGAATAAGGTCCTACCGCGAACGATTCGCCTTCGTTCAGGAGGGCGCGTTCTGGTTCATATTCTCCGACGAATCCCTTTACCTCGTCGTCCTCGAGCAGCGTGATGTTCTGCACCCCGTGGGAAATGATGAATCCGTCGTGGCAGGTCATTACAGGGAGCTGCACGTCCGGGTGCTCGCCGATCCTGAACGCCTGGATATAGTTATCGTAAGCTTCCTGGTTGTTTTCAGCGTAGAGCTGGATCCAGCCGGAATCTCTCGCGCCCATGCCGTCGGAATGGTCGCAGTTGATGTTTATAGGTCCCGACAGCGCTCTGTTTACAAGCGCGAGGACTATAGGAAGTCTGTTCGAAGCCGCGACGTAGAGCAGCTCCCACATGAACGCGAAGCCCGCCGACGAAGTAGCCGTGATGGTCCTGGCTCCGGCGGCTTCCGAACCGATGCACGCGCCCATGGCCGAGTGCTCCGATTCAACAGGTATGAACTCCGTGTCTACCTGGCCGTTCGCCACGAATGTCGAAAAATACTGCGGGAGTTCTGTCGAAGGCGTGATTGGGAAAGCCGGCATCACATCCGGGTTCACCTGACGCATCGCTTCCGCGACAGCTTCATTTCCCGATAATCTGTCTTTCCTTGCCATGTTACTCTCCCTCCTTCATTTCTATAGCTCCGAACGGGCAGTTCGCGGCGCAGATGCCGCAGCCCTTGCAGTGATCGTAGTCGAAATCAGTTCTTTTTCCGTCTACTACAGGAATGCTGCTGTCCGGACATACCGGCACGCACAGCAGGCACTGCTTGCATTTGTCTTCGATGAATATCGGCTTCGATACTCTCCAGTCGCCTGTCTTGAATAATTTCGACGTTCCGTTGCCCGTGATCGTGCATCCCGGAGTCATGTTTTCCCATTTCTCATCGAGGCCGTGAGCCGCGATGTTATCGCCTTTGTTTACTTTCATTATTTCACCTCCGCAAACGCCATCTCGAGGGCCTTCATATTTCCGTCGATGACTTCAGGCTTGTGAGCGAACTTGTGCTTGTACGAATCTCTCATTTCACTCATGAACTCATCCTGCGGCATTATATCCGCGACCTTTACGATAGCCGCGAGCATCGGGGAATTCGGGAAGTATCTTCCGAGCGCCTTCTCGGAGATCTTTCTCGCGTCGATCGTATAGACTTTTCCCTTGTATCCGTTGAGTTTCGGTCTGAGTTCCTCGCCGGACTTCGGTGAATTGATAACGATCGCGCCGTCCTCGCTGAGTCCCGCCGTGACATCTACCGTGTCAAGAAGCGTTTCGTCGACGACTACGCAGTAGTCAGGCTCGTGGATGTTCGAATGAACTCGGATAGGTTCGTTGCTCAGACGGTTGTACGCTGTGATCGGCGCGCCCATTCTTTCAGGACCGTATTCAGGAAATCCCTGAACCTGCATCCCCGTGTTGAACGCGACGTCAGCAAGCAGCAGCGAAGCAGTCTTTGCGCCCTGACCGCCGCGGCCGTGCCATCTGATTTCGGTTACTTGTTTCATGTCTGGTATTCCTCCTTACATAAGTGTTACGTACATATATATCATAATATACTGACAATTTTGATTCAACATGTAATTGTCATAATGCACAAATCCGGCGTATCATTTTTTGTTACGCAGGCGTACAAAAAAATCGTTAACGGATTATCCCGCACCCGAGAATGAAACGGGCGTCCGGCAGGTTTTCCTGCATTGCTCTGTAATGAGAAAAGAAGCGGTCATCCTTATATGTGTCCGCGAACGGAAGTGCGATCTCCCCGGAAGGCACGCCCGCCTCGATCAGCGTGGCGCGCATATATCCGGCGAGGTCGATGTGATAGAGCTTCCCGTCAAATGTGATGTGATCCTTCCATCCGGGAAGATCGGCCTGCGACGGTCTGTCCGTGAAGCCGTAGGAATCCGGCCTTATCGCCGGTCCGAACACGACGCAGACGTCCTTCGGGTCGGTCCCGAATCTTTCGGTCATGCGCGCGAGCATCTTGAGATGCAGATCCTTCACTGTGCTGCGCCATCCGCAGTGGGCGTAGCCGAGGATCTTCTTCACGTGGTCGAACATGACGACGGGATTGCAGTCGCCGTAACCGAGCGCGAAGTAAGTGCCGCGCACGTCAGTCACGAGCGCGTCGGTGTCGATGAAGTCCGCGATGTCCTCGAACGGCCAGACCTTCGTGTTCTCCTCTTCGTGATAGTCGGGGCCGAGCGGGAAGTCGGTCACTTTGTCGGAATGCAGCACGTGATAGAAATAAAGGGGCCTGTCATCAATGCCGGTCTTCTTAAGAAACCGTGTGTAATTCTCCGCGCCGGCGCGTACGCCCGCGGTCGCCTCCGACATGTCGCCGTCCTCAGTCGTTGATACAAAAATAAAAAGTTCGGGATATTTCGTCTTGATTATCATTATTCTTCTCCGTTTTCCTGCCGGGCATTCCGGTTCTCCATATATTCTTCGCAGTAATCGAGGAACTCCGACGCGACGGCCGACAGTTCCAGATCGTTGTTGAATACCATCGCTCTTTCCGACATGAACGCCTCTCCCTTAACCGGTCTGCACGCCATGGTGACGGTCTCGAGCTTCTCGGCGTCCGTCACGGGCAGCAGAGCCGCCGCGTCCCCGGATTTCGCCCAGCTGAGAGTCGAATGGCGCGACGTGGCGATGCTGAAGAGGTCCGGTTCTATCCCGCGGCGAGTGAATTCCTCCGTGATGAGAGGAAGAAATCCGCGCGTCACGCTGAGAGGCACGCCCGCGAGATCTCTGATATCTATTTCCGGCGCTGTCGGATCGATGAAATTCTTGGATTTCGCCGCGAGGACGCACAGCCGTTCGGGCAGCGTTATCACGCTTACGAAATTCCCGGGCAGCCGGTCCGGCGTCCGGATGAGTCCGACTTCCGACATCCTGTTGTTCAGCATCCTTATTATCGCGGGGGTGGTGTCTTCGCGGATATCGAACGTCACGCCGGGATGGGTGGCATGGAATCCGAAGATGAGGTCCCGCGTAAGCTGGTCGGGATGGGAGGGCGTGATCGATATCTCGAGCTTGCCGCTCCTTCCGTCCGTCCAGGCGCTGATTTCCTTGCGCGCGGAATCGGCGAGCGAGATGATCCCCTTCGCTTTCCGGTAGAGTATCTTTCCGGCCTCGGTGAGTTCCATATTCCTCGAGTGCCTTATGAAAAGCTTCGCTCCGTATTCTTCTTCAAAATGCTTGATCTGCTTTGTGAGCGCGGGCTGCGCCAGGAGAAGCTTTTTCGAAGCCGCGGAGATCGTCCCGCAGTCGGCTATCGTAACGAAATTTCTGTAATTATCGATATTCATGCATTGATACCTCTTTGCTATTCCTCTCAGGAATACCGTGTATACAATTCCGGTATTAGTATTATATCCCATCCGGTGATATATTGAAACCGCAAAAAGGAGATGCGTCATGGAAAACGAAAAGAAAATAAATTTCGATCTGTTCACTACATTCTGCAAGGGATGCGGGATCTGCACGAAACTGTGTCCGATGCACGCCATTACTCCGAGCGAAGACGGCAAGCCGGTCATGACGGACGAGAGCAAATGCGTCCTGTGCATGATGTGCGAGATGAGATGTCCGGATTTCGCGATAAGGATAGGGAGGTATGAATAATGAGCGGCAATGCGAAGAAAGAGGAAAAGGACGAATACAGGGTCCTGACCGGGAACGAGGCGGTCGTGCTCGGAGCGGTCACGGCGGGGATGAGGTTTTTCGCCGGATACCCGATCACGCCGGCGACGGAGATCGCAGAGGGAGCCTCGAAGATACTCCCGGAATACGGCGGGAAATTCATGCAGATGGAGGACGAGCTCGCGTCCATTGCGGCTGTCATCGGCGCCTCGTTCGCGGGCGTGAAGGCGATGACGGCCACGAGCGGACCGGGATTCTCGCTCATGCAGGAGAATCTTTCATTCGGCATGATGGCGGAAGTGCCGTGCGTGGTGGTCGATGTCATGAGACAGGGACCGTGCCAGGGGGTCGCGACAATGCCGGCCCAGGGCGACATCATGCAGAGCAGATGGGGGACGCACGGAGATCATCCGGTGATCGTGACCGCGCCTTCGTCGGTCGGGGAACTCTTTTCGGAGACGATAAGGTCGTTCAATATGTCAGAAGCCTACAGGACGCCGGTCATCATGCTCAGCGACGCCACGATGGCGCACATGAGCGAGAAGATCAGGATCCCGAAGGAAGGCGAAGTGGAGATAATAAACAGGATGCCGCCGCACGGTCCGAAGGACAGGACATACAAGCCGTACGACGCGATCGTGAACAAGGACATCCCGAGGATGGCGAAATTCGGCGACGGATACAGATGGTTCGTGAGCGGGATCATCCATGACGAGACGGGATTCCCGGCCACGGCGGACCACGCGAAGATCAGAGAAAAACTGGACAGGATCCAGCGCAAGATCACAAATAACATTGAAGATATCGAATCGTACGAAGAATACAGGCTCGACGACGCGGAGATCGTGATAGTGGCGATAGGCATCGTTTCGAGGATAGCGAAGGGCGCGATAGACAGGGCCCGCGGGCAGGGAGTGAAGGCAGGACTGTTCAGGCCGATAACGCTCTGGCCGTTCCCTGACGAGGCGCTCGAGAAGCACGCCGCTAAGGCGAAGAGCATAATCACGGCCGAGATGAACGAAGGCCAGCTCAGCAAGGTAGTGAAGACGCTGCCGGGGACGGACGGCAAAGTGGAGAAGGCTGTCAGGAACGACGGCGCCATGATGACGTCGGATCAGATATACGACAAGATCATGGAGGTGAGATAATGCATATTTTCGATAAATACATGAGGATAGACAAGCTCCCGCAGATGTGGTGCCGGGGCTGCGGGAACGGCATCGTTCTCCAGTCGATGATAAGGGCCATAGACAATGCAGAGCTCGACCAGGACAAGGTCGTCATCGTATCCGGGATCGGATGCTCCTCGAGAGCTAACGGATATACCGATTTCTGCGGGATCCACACGAACCACGGGCGCCCGATCGCGTACGCCACGGGCGTGAAGATGGCGAACCCCGACCTTGACGTCATCGTGGTAACGGGCGATGGCGACTGCACGTCGATCGGCGGTAACCATTTTATCCACGCGTGCAGGAGGAACCTCGACCTTACGGTCGTGGTGTTCAACAATAACAACTACGGCATGACGGGCGGCCAGTATTCGCCGACGACACCGGTCGGATCAGCGACGAAGACATCGCCGTTCGGGAACGTCGAGCCCGACTTCGACGTCTGCAAGCTCGCGGAGGGGTCCGGTGCCACGTACGTCGCGAGAGCGACAACATACCACGTGAACCAGCTCATCAAATATATCGAGAACGGCATAAGACACAGGGGGATGTCGGTCATCGACGCGATGTGCGACTGCCCGACACTGTACGGGAGAATGAACGGGCTCGGCAGCGGAGCCGACATGATCGCGGCATGGCCGGAAAAGACAGTGACGATCCAGCAGGCAAGAGGAATGAGCGAGGAAGAACTCGAAAAGAAGACAGTGATCGGCGAATTCGTGAATACTAACAAGCGCGGAGAATATACGGAAATGTATCAGGCGATAATAGAAAGAGCGCAGAATGAAAGGGCTGAGAGAAAATGAAAAAGCATTATGAAATGAGATTCGGAGGCACAGGCGGACAGGGCATGATGCTGATGGGTGATATAATAGCACAGGCGGCAGGGATAAAAGAGGAGAAGGAGATACTCCTCACGAAGTCGTACGGCCCCGAGTCGAGAGGAGGGGCATGCCGGTCGGAGATAATAATCGACGATGACGCTATCGCCTATCCTGTAGTCTCCCATCCGGACTTCGTCCTTGCAATGTCGCAGCAGGCGTGTGATACTTATACTGCAGACCTTACAAGAGGCGGAATTGTGCTGACGGATTCGGAGCTCGTGAAAAAGGCTCCGAGAAGCAGCGACAGAAAAAGGGTCTACAGGATTCCGCTGACTAAACTCGCGCGGGAAGCGACCGGCAGGGAGATCGCCGCGAATGTCGTCGCGCTCGGAGCTGTCTCAGTCCTTGCGGAAAACCTGAAGGAGGAAGATGTACGCGAAGCCGTGGAGGAGAAGTTCCCGGAAAAATTCCGCGAGTCGAACAACAGAGCGTTCGACGCCGGGGCCGAAGCGGCCCGCGCATTGCTGAAATAAAAGAAGGGGACCCAAATGGATTTCATGAAAGAGTACCAAAGGAAGCTCATGACCGCGGATGAGGCGATAGATGCTTTCGTGAAAGACGGAGACCGCGTGCAGCCGGGCGGGCACTGCGCACCCGAGCCGCTGCTGCGGGCATTGATGAGAGCCGTGAAGGAGAGAAGGCTGAAGGGCATTACGGTATACGGGGAGTGGAAGTATCTGGACTACGGGTTCGGCGATCCCGATCTCACGAAGGACATGATACAGCTCAAATGCACGTTCTACGGCGCGATGGAACGGAAGTACATGAAGACGAACGATATCGTTTCCTACGTGCCGATGCCGCTGTCGCAGCAGTACAGATACAACCGCGATGTCGTGCGGGCGGACGTCGGGTTCGTCGGCGTGACGCCGCCGGACGAGAACGGACTGTGCAGCGTCGGGCCGATGGTCGCGGGGCAGCGCGCGATAGAGCTGCCTTACTGCAAAAAGATAATCGGAGTCGTGAACAAAAACATCCCGTACGTTTACGGAGACCGCTCGACGTTCGTTTCGGTGGATCAGATGGACGCGATCGTCGAGGAGGATTATGAATACGTGACGATGGAGAACCCGGTGCCGACGGAGACGGACAAAAAGATCGCGTCGTATATCACCGAGCTCGTGCCGGACGGAGCGACGCTCCAGCTCGGCGTCGGCGGCATCCCGAACGCCGTCGGATACGGACTGCGGGATCATAAGGATCTCGGCGCGTTCACGGAGATGTTCTCACAGTCCATGGGGTATCTTCAGAAAACGGGAGTGCTGAACAACTCGAAAAAGACATTCATGCCGGGAGTATCAGTCGCGGGCTTCTCTCTCGGGAACCGGGAGCATTACGACTTTCTGGACCACAACAAGGATGTCTATTTCATGCCGTATACGGTGACGAATATTTATCAATATATAACGAAGAACGATAAGATGATATCCGTGAACGGCGCATTGATGGTGGACCTGGCGGGGCAGGTCGCGGCAAGCAGCCTGCCGGGCATCCAGTACAGCGGCACGGGCGGCCACATGGATTACGCGATCGGCGCGGCCGCGTCTAAAGGCGGGAAATCCTTCATCGCGTTCAATTCGACGGTGAAGAAGAAGGACGGAAGCCTGATATCCAAGATCGTTCTGAACATGCCGCCGGGCGTGTATGTCGACACTCCGAGGCATTCGGTGCAGTACGTCGTGACAGAATACGGATGCGTGGACCTGTTCGGGGAAGACGTCCCGACGAGAGCGAAGAAACTGATCTCGATAGCGCACCCGAAATTCAGGGAACAGCTCGAGTATGACGCAAGGAAACAGGGACTGATATATTAACCGTATGATACAGCCGCCGGCTCAAAGCCGGCGGTTTTCGGTTCCCGGGGCCCGCGGCGAAATGTGACCATGTCACAGAACCCGGGATGTTTTCATAGTATTATCTCCGTGTAATAAGTAATAAGCAGACAAACGGAGGAAAAAGATATGGCTGAAATGGATATAACAAGAGCGAATTTCAAGAAAGTGACCGGAACGGACAAGCCGGTGTTCATAGATTTCTGGGCGCCGTGGTGCATGCCCTGCAGGATGGTGATGCCGACAGTCTCGAAACTGGCGGACAAGTACGACGGCAGGGCTGTCGTTGGCAGAGTGAACGTAGACGAGGAGCCCGAACTCACTAAAAGATTCGGGATCCGCGGCGTTCCGACGTTCGTCGTGATGAAAAACGGCAAGGTCCTCAAGTCAAAAGTGGGCGCGCTCACAAAACGCGGGCTCGCGAAAATGATAGAATCGGCTCTATAGCATTGATGCGGCAGGCGCGGCCGGTCAGTAGGCGGCCAGTCCGAACGCCGACCCGTGCCACACGTCGAGGTCGATGGAGGAGACCCCTCCGCTGTAGCCCTGCATCGTGCCGGAGATTGAGTACTGGCAGAATGTCCAGTCATCGCCGCCCGGCAGCTGCGAGAGCGTGCTGTCGGCAATCCAGATATCGTTACTGTAATTTCCGCGGATGAATTTTTTGTAGATAGCCGGCGTCGTGTAGATGATCGGCTTCTTTCCGTAGTGGCTCCTGAGCTGCTTCTCGAGAGGCTCGAGCACACTGTCGAGCGTGTCCTGAGTCACCGTGGCCTCGGTGTAATTCCCGTAATATTCGATATCGATGACAGGCGGCAGCGAGTCGCTGTGCTTCTCGACGGTATCAATAAAGTTCTGCGCCTGCTTTTCGCCTGACGTTTCGAAACTCATGAAATGATACGCTCCGACCCGGAGATCAGTATTCCGCGCGTTCGTCCAGTTAGTCGAGAATTTATTGTCGACATATGTCGATCCCTCGGTCGCTTTTATGAACGCGAATGAAATATTCTGAGACGCGAGCGTCTCCCAGTCGATATTGCCCTGATACGCGGAGACATCGACCCCGCGGATCTCGTACGAGATATTGTCGCCCGTCACGCGCGGCATGCTCGCGGCCAGATTTATCGTCGCGATGAGTCTGCCGACTCCGAAGATGAGCAGCAATGCTATGATCCCCGCCGCGATTTTCTGCGCTTTCGGGGTGATTATGAACTTGCCGATTTTGATATTTTTGAAAGCGAATTTTTTCTTTGACTTTTTCTTCTTCTTTCTATTCAACTTCATATTAATAGGATAACATAATACACGAGCTGTGGAAATAAAATATATCTTCCAACCGTTATCATCACCTGATTGTCACCATCTCCTGAGCGTTTATCTTTTCTTCCGCAGGACAAAAAAATGTTGAACATTCCCGCTCTTAATGGTATATTATAGGGGCAGTTTCAAATAAACGCTGCATATGCGGATGTGGCGGAATTGGCAGACGCGCACGGTTCAGGTCCGTGTGAAAGAAATTTCATGAAGGTTCAAATCCTTTCATCCGCACCATTGACAGAGGCCCGGGAGACATACTTCCGGGCCTTTGAAATTAGGGTATTTTCCCGAATTACAATCTCCGTGAAATGCGCGGGCGGTGTGCGAGAAATGTGAATACAGCGATTTAAGCGCCGGTTTGCTTGATGGTTTGATTTAACGGAAAGAACACGCTGACTAATCAACAGAGCGGCACGCAAGGGAGCGCTTAAAATGAGAAACTTTTTATTCGGATCGTACAATCTTGATTCTATCGCTTGAAAAAAACAAGCGTTAAAAACGAGCGATGAGAATTTGCAGAACAAGTCCTCGAAATCAAAGAAGACAATTGAAAACGAAGAAATGATAAAGAAGTTTAAAATGACGAGAGCGGAGAAATTTGCATCGACGCATATAGTCGATATATATAGTGCATGTGTTGACTGTTTGGACAATGGCAGCCTTAGTCAAGATGACATTAATTCACTGAAAGACCTAAGAGATGATGAAAGACAAGTAGGTGGAGGGTGGAGGCTTGGAGAAATAGCTGCCGCGATTCTGGATATTTACGACATTGAAAAATACACAGGCAAAAATAAGAACGTTTATGATTTCGTAAGATTGTGGTTTGATCTTGGGAATAATTGATACAGGACATATCGCATTAAATAACGATTGTTTTCTATCGCTTGTTTTCAAAACAAGCGATTAAACGTTGGAATTTGTGTGGGGAGATTTCGCTATTTCAAAATACCCCACCAAAAATGCTCATTTCTGGATTTCGGCCGGGATCAGAGCGGCACCCGGAGCTTCGGGCCCTTCCATTTTCTGGAGAATGAGCAGAAATGGTGGGG
>JBMNVB010000006.1:0-92480 GCA_050946575.1 Anaerovoracaceae bacterium
TTTAGTTTCGAGGCTCTCGCCTCTTTTCGACTAAAATTTCCACACTATGGATTTTTCAAGGTTCCGTTGGCATTTCAAAGGTTTCCGCCTTCTCCACGCCTGCATCGCTTACTTTTAGCGTGCTTTACTATTGTACATCTCCGGGTGCTGTTTGTCAACGATTTTCTTGATCTTATCGAGTGACTTTCAGGCGCGCCCTGCGGCGCTTCCCGGCGGCACAACGTTGACAATATTACCACATCGCGGCGGGTATTACAACCCCAAAATCAAAAAAACTTTTCGGCTTCCGGGATGGCCCTGAAACTCCGCCGCGGAGCATTGATAAAATCATTTATTGAAAGCCGCTTCATCTATACATATTTATCTTTTCATGTCTGAAAACATTGTTATTTATTGCCTGTCATGCTATATTTGCATCAGTAGAGTAAATACCGTGCGTAAAGTGTCGCGGGATGGGATGTTGCCCGCGAACGAAGTTTGACATCTGTGAGCGCGTTGCGGTATTGCATCCACTACTACATTAAGATACATACCGGTTTACGGCTCCTTCTTAGTGTAGTACAGCTGTTACTTATATTAGGAAAGGAGTTTTTCTTATGAAAAAATCTCTTACGACTCAGCTTGTCACGATGGCGTTCCTTATCGCCCTCGAGATCATTCTGACAAGATTCCTGTCGATCAATCTGCAGTACGTCCGCATCGGATTCGGGTTCGTGCCCGTCGCGGTCGCGGCAATTATGTACGGTCCGCTGTGGGCCGGCGTCGGATACGCGATCGGCGATGTGCTCGGGATGATGATATTCCCGACCGGACCGTATTTCCCGGGTTTCACTCTGACAGCATTCATCATCGGAGTCATCTACGGACTGTTCCTGCATAACAGAAAGATAAACATCCCGAACGTCACGGCAGCCGTAGTGACAGTAAACGTTTCGTGCACACTGCTGCTGAACACATACTGGCTGACGCTGCTGTACGGCAATGCCACGTTCCTCGCGCTTCTGCCGGCGAGGATAGCGGAAGCGTGCATACTGTGCGCCGTCGAGGTCCCGATCATAATCGCGCTCTGGAAGAATGCGCTCGTGAGGATCCCGAACGTCCGCATGCAGGTCGGAAAAGTATCCCTGGAAAAGGGCCTTCGCTGATCAGACGATCTCGTACATATTTTCCGCGTCGTCCTTGCGCGGTGATTCGGTCAGGGCCAGCACCCTGGCCGATATTTCTTTCTGCCCGAATCTGATCGTTATGATGTCTCCGACGGATACGTCCGTCCCGGCCTTCGCCTGACGGCCGTTCACCGATACCCTTCCGCCGTCGCACGCTTCTTTCGCAACAGTGCGCCTTTTTATGAGTCTTGAATTTTTGAGAAACTTGTCTACCCGCATATTCCCTCCGCAAGTGACGCGGCGCGGGTGCGCCGCATTGATGATAATGAAAAAAAGGGCGGCCGCTGCCGCCCCGGATGATTTCGAATCTATTTTCCGTTTACGGAATCCTTGAGAGCCTTGCCTGCCTTGAATACAGGAGCCTTCGAAGCCGCGATCTCGATCGTCTCTTCCGGCTTCCTCGGGTTTCTGCCCGTTCTCGCTTTTCTCTGACGAACCTCGAAAGTTCCGAATCCGATGAGCTGTACTTTCTCCCCGGCCTTCAGCGCTTCTTCGATTACGTTGACCGTGGCGTTTACAGACGCCTCAGCGTCCTTCTTTGTGCATCCTGTCTTTTCTGCAACCGCAGCAATCAATTCAGCTTTGTTCATAACTCTTGTGCCTCCTTAAATCCTTGGCGTTTTACGCCGCAATAAGAAACTACTCAGATTTTGACTCGTCCCACAGTCTGTTCATTTCATCAATGCCCAGCTGCTCGACAGTTCTGCCGGCTTCATTCGCTTTGCGTTCGATATACGCAAACCTGTCAATAAACTTTTCCGTGGCTTCTCTCAATGCCCCTTCAGCCTCGACGTCCAGCATTCTTGACGCGTTCACAACAGAAAATAATATATCACCGATTTTCTCAGGGACCCCCCTCTTGTCATTTTTGCGGCAAGCGTCGATTAGTTCCAGAGTCTCTTCCTGTAATTTTTCACAGGCATGTTCAGCGGTATCGAAATCGAATCCTGCGGCCCCTGCTTTTTTCTGCACCTTCGCACTTCTGATAAGTGCGGGGAATGCATGCGGGACGCGTTCCAATTCCTCTGTTACACTGGGACGCCCGTGCTCAATGCATTTAATATTCTCCCATTTTTCAAGTACTTTGTCAACAGTTTCCGCATCCGAATCCCCGAAAATATGCGGATGGCGGCGTATCATCTTCTCACATTCATCATTGAAAACCTCGGTGAGACCGAATTCGCCTTCCTCCTCGCACAGTGAACTGTGGAATATGACCTGCATCGTCACATCTCCGAGCTCCTCGCGCAGATTCTCCGTATCTTTGTTCCGGATCGCGTCGACCGCCTCGTACGCTTCCTCTATCATGCACGTCTCAAGGGACTCGTGCGTCTGCACCCTGTCCCACGGACATTCCCTGCGCAGTATCTCTATTATTCCCGCAAGCCTCGCAAGCGCCTCTTCCGGCGTCTGCGCGCTTTCGTAGAACTCGCTGTACTTCTCATTCATCTTTACGCCTCTATAATCCGAATTTCTTTATTATCCTGAGTATCTTCGCTCCGCCCGGGACCGCCGCGCATTCGCTGTGAGTGATGCTGCCCGTGACGAACAGGAGTATGACATATACGAATGCCGCAATAAACACCGCGAGCACGCAGGCGATGCGCACTCCCAGCAGCAATGCGAGCAGCCTGTATGAGAGGAACGCCGCCGCCGTCATTCCGAGCGTCGCTATCATCGGCTTCACCGCCGTCAGCTTCCAGTCGAACTCCGCTCCGGTATATTTGCGGGCCGCACCTACATCAAGCACAGTCACGACAGCGTACGCTGTCACTGTGGCGAGCGCCGCACCCTTGATATTGAAAAACCTGGTCCCTGTAAGAATCCATGTCAGGATGATCTTTATCACTATGCCGAACAGCATGTTCCGGACGGGGATGTCCTGCTGCCCGACTCCCTGCAGTATGCCGGTCATCGTCTGCACTACGGAAAGGAATATCACGCCGAATGCCATGACCTCAAGCGTATGCGCCGCGCTTATCGCGCTCGCCGTGCCGCCGTAACTGTAGAGAAGGATCATTATGGGTTCCGCCAGGATCGCGAGCCCGAACGCACACGGATACCCGACCATGATCGAGAGCCTGAGCGAGAACGCCGTGTTCTTCGACAGCACTTCCGTATCTTTCTTTTTCCACGCCGTACTGATAAACGGCACGAGGCTCATGGCGAGCGCGGACGTCAGCACCTGCGGAAAATTTATCAGCGGCATGACGAATCCGCTGAGCTGTCCGTAAAGACTCGTCGCCGCGTCAGGAGTGAACCCCGCCGACATCAGTCTGCGCTTAATGATTATCGCGTCCAGGATGTTCATTATCGGCATGATGGACGCGCCGATGGTTATGGGTACAGCAATGCGCATCAGCTTGCCCATCACGGTCTTCGTTCCTTCGCGCTCAGAGTTTTCTGTTTTCGCGATGCGGTAATTTATGGCCTTCCTGCTGCCCCAGTAAACGAGCACCACGACAATAAGTCCCGCGACGGAACCCGCCGTGGCCCCGAACGTCGCTCCTGCGGCGCCCTGCCCGTACTTGTCGAAATTACTGAAGAACCCTGTTGTTTTTGCATTGTGGAAAAGATAATACGCGAGCGACAGGCCTATCGCCACGCGGAACACCTGCTCCATGACCTGCGACACGGCGGTAGGCTTCATATTCTGCAGTCCCTGGAAGTATCCGCGGTACGCGGCCATTATGGGAACGATCACCAGAGCCGGCGATATCGCCAGCAGCGCGAGCTGTGACTGCGGGTATCCCATCAGTTCCGCGAACTGCCTCGACAGCAGCACGATGATCAGGAATGAAACCACACCGATGACGGCCATGAGCTCCAGTGCGACCCGGAATACTCTGTGCGCCCCCCTGTAATTCTCCACCGCCGCCCGTTCGGACACCATCCTCGAAATGGCCACCGGCAGCGCCGAAGTCGATATGATAAGAAACAATGTATAAACATAATATGCCGGGCCGTAATACGCCATGCCCGTATCATGTATCATGTTCCCGAGCGGTATCTGGAACGCCGCACCGAGGAGCTTTACGATCAGTCCCGCGACGCCGAGTATCGCCGCACCTTTTACAAATGATTTATTTGACATAAGTCTCCATATACAATCTTACAGTTCAGCGAGGATGCCGCGCACGGCACTCTCAGTTTCACACTCCGCCTTCTCAACATCGATCGTCGTGAATTCCCCGTCTTTGTAAAGCACCTCGCCGCGCACCATCGTGAGCGCGACATCCGAACCGGACGCCGAATAAACTATATTGTTCAGCATGTCATGTACCGGCCTCATATTCGGCTTATCAATGTCGAGCACTGTCAGGTCCGCCTCGGCGCCTTCTCTGATGACACCGCAGTCTCTTCCCTGCGCGAGCGCTCCGGCGCGCGTCGCCGCAAAGATCGCTTCCTTCGGCGTGACGGCCGTCGGATCACCGAACATCATCTTCGGCGCGATCGCAAACACTTTCATTTCTTCTATCATGTTAAGGGAGTTGTTCGAAGCCACACTGTCCGTCCCTATCGCGACATCGACTCCGGATCTCAGCAGCTTCGGCACATTGCAGACGCCGCTCGCGAGCTTGAGATTGCTGACCGGATTGCACGCGACAGTCACACCCTTTTCCCTTAATATTTCAATGTCCTCATCTGTGACATGAACGCAGTGTGCAGCCGTCGTCTTAGTGTCGAACAGACCGTTGTCGGAAAGGTAGCGGACCGGAGTCCTCCCTTCATGGCGCTCCATGCATTGCTGATGCTCCGCCTTCGTCTCGGAAACATGGACGTGCATGTTCGCCCCGATCTCCTTCGTGTATTCCGCCAGCTGGCGCACGGTCTTCTCTGTGGAAGTGTACTCGGCATGAAGGCTCATGTCAACTATTATTCTGCCGTCGTCCGCTCCGTTATATTCTTCGTAGAATTTTTTCATCTCGGCGGCGCCCTCGATGTCCCAGAGATCAGAATCGTCGAAATTCGTGATGGACCTCGAGATGTTGTTCAGACATTTCGCATCAAGGACCGCTCTCGCCATGTCATCGCAGAAATAGTACATGTCCGACGTGGACACGATCCCGAACCTCAGCGACTCCGCCATGGCAAGGAGCGTGGCCCAGTAGACGCGCTCTCCCGTCAGCTTCGCCTCGAACGGGAATATGCGGTCGTTCAGCCAGTTCTGCAGTACCATATTCTCCCCGTACCCGCGCATCAATGTCATGGGCGAATGCGCGTGCGCGTTCACGAACCCCGGCATGAGCAGTTTGCCCGCGCCGTCATATACTTCCCACTCGGCGGGATCCGAATATAATCCCGGTGCGGCGTTCCTGCCCGCCCCCGCACCGGGTACTTCCTTTCCGATATATGTAATAACGCCGCCGCTCGTGACGACGTTCATGTGTTCTTCCGGTTCAAATTCTTCATTCAGAATGGTGATATCTTTGAACAGCAACTGCTCCTCCTTTTCGGCTCGGACCTTCTTCCGGGGCTGCCCGTTTTGGACCGCTCCCATCCTCTTCGCCTTCAGTCAACTTAGATATTATAACACAAGCAATGCCGCATTCAATAACCCTGTTCATTTATTATGCCGGGGTCATGTTCCGGAGCGGGAGGCGGCGGTCCCGGGGCGGTTCTTTCGAGAACCGGAATCGGGGGCAAGCCGGTGCAGCTGCGGATCCTGATCTGCGGGAATCGGGATTTGCCGGACGGCCGGCCTGAAAAACAGCAGGTCACTGCTGCTCATTTTACGGAAAACAGACGGCCGTGAAGCCGCGGCCGGCACTGTCCCGGCCGAAATCCGGGAATGAGCATTTTTGGTGGGGTATTTTCAAATAACGAAATTCCCCCACACAAATTCCAACGTTTATGGGGCATTGATCCGGCGGAAAACGCGATTTCCCGAAAATCCGACCGAATCAACGCCGCAAACCCACTGAAAAGGGTGGGGAGTTTTGTATATATGAAATTACCCCACCATTTTTGCTCATTCTCCAGAAAATGGAAGGCCACTAAGTCTCAGGATCCGCTCCGATCCCGGACGAAATCCAAAAATGAGCATTTTTGGTGGGGTATTTTCAAATAGCAAAATCTCCCCACACAAATTCCAACGTTTATGGGGCATTGATCGGGCGAAAATCACGATTTCCCGAAAATCCGACCGGAGCAATGCCCGCAGCCCGCCAAAAAAGGTGGGGAGTTTTGTATATATGAAATTACCCCACCATTTTTGCTCATTCTCCAGAAAATGGAAGCCGGCGAAGCCCCGAGCGACGTCTCGATCCCGACCGAAATCCAGGAATGAGCATTTTTGGTGGGGTATTTTCAAATAACGAAATCCCCCCACCCAAATTCCAACGTTTATGGGGCATTGATACGGCGGAAAATGCGATTTTCCGAAAATCCGGCCGGAGCAATGCCGCAAACCCACAAAAAAGGGTGGGGCTTTTTTTAATATGAAAATTCCCCCACCATTTTTGCTCATTCTCCAGAAAATGGAAGCCGGCGAAGCCCCGAGCGACGTCTCGATCCCAGCCGAAATCCAGGAATGAGCATTTTTGGTGGGGTATTTTCAAATAACGAAATTCCCCCACCCAAATTCCAACGTTTATGAGGCATTGATCGGGCGAAAAACGCGATTTCCTGAAAATCCGGCCGAATCAATGCCGCAAACCCACAAAAAAAGGTGGGGAGTTTTGTATATATGAAATTACCCCACCATTTTTGCTCATTTTGCCTGAAAAGCCCGGGATCGCGATCCCCGGCCGGGGTTCCCCTGACGGCCGGATCCAAAAATGACAGAACCATAATGAAATCCGGCACCATTCCCTCTCTCCCCGGGCCGGCAGAAAAAAAAGAGCTCCCGGCCGCTCGCGCGGACCGAAAGCCCTGTAGGAATCTTTTATTCAATCAATAGGTCTTGTCATCGTCGTTCTCAGCTATGTTATGCGAAGGGTTTTTCGTGACTGCTGAGACCAGTGTGCCGATAACAACTATTATTAAAGCCCATACCCATAGAGGCATAAAAAAACACCAGCCTTTCTAACAATATTCCCCCCTTTGCTGTCGTCAAGTTTCTCTATTCCCTTGTACTAAATTTGAGACAATTCTAACATCTCTGAACGGACTTGTCAATCAGTGAGAAATACATTTTTTCATATGTGCATTATCGCCCCACGGATCGCCCCTCACCGGTTCTCGCTCTGCTCACTTTTGCGCACAAGCATTATAAGGATCTCCAGTATCTGATCAAGATACGGCTTCTTGTTGTCGAGCTTGATTTTCGCCGGGCGGACCGAATGCCCGGATCCCTGACCCGCGCCTGCGCCGCGGCCGCTTCTGCCGCGGCCGTAGTACAGCGTCAGTTCGCTGCCGCGCTGCTGGACCTTCGAGATTCCCAGTTCCCCGGCCGCGGCCTTGATCCGGGCTATCCGGATCAGGTTCAGTGTCTCCTGCGGGACTTCGCCGAACACATCTGCAAGTTCATCGCGCATTGATGCTTCATCCTGTTCGGAGCTTATATCCGCTATCCGTCTGTAGTACTGGAGCTTCGTCGTCTCGTCCGGGATGTAATCCGCAGGGATGAGCGCGGAAACGCGGATGTCGATCTGCGTCTCTTCGCGCTCGCCCGTCACGACCTCGCCGCGGATCGCGCGGACGGCATCGTCGACGAGCTTGCAGTAGAGCTCATAGCCGACATTGACGATGTGGCCGCTCTGCTCGCTGCCGAGTATATTGCCGGCGCCGCGGATCTCGAGATCGCGCATCGCTATTTTGAAGCCCGCGCCGAATTCCGTGAAATCCCGGATCGCCTGGAGGCGCTTCACCGCCACCTCGGAAAGCGCCTTGCCGCTCTTGTGGAGCAGATACGCGTAGGCCATCCTGTTCGTGCGGCCGACGCGCCCCCTGATCTGGTAGAGCTGCGACAGGCCGAACCTGTCCGCGTCGAATACGATCAGGGTGTTCGCGTTCGGGATGTCTATCCCGTTTTCTATGATCGTTGTTGCGACGAGCACATTGTACTCCCCGGCCTGGAAACTCATCATGACGTCCTCGAGCCGGCGCTCCTCCATCCGGCCGTGGCCGACGCACACCGCGGCTTCGGGAACTAGTTTCTTTATCTTCTCGGCAATGCCGAATATCCCGTTTATCCTGTTGTACACGCAGAAGACCTGCCCGCCGCGGTCGAGTTCGCGCCGCACCGCTTCCGCTATTACGTGATCCTCCTCTTCCATCACATATGTCTGGACCGGATACCTGTTATCGGGCGGCTCGGAGATGATGCTCATGTCGCGCAGTCCGAGCAGCGACATATGCAGCGTCCTCGGGATCGGCGTCGCGGACAGCGTCAGGACGTCGATGTTCGCCTTCAGCTTCTTTATCGCCTCTTTGTGGCGCACGCCGAACCGCTGTTCCTCGTCGACCACGAGCAGCCCGAGGTCTTTGAATTCAACATCAGAGGACAGCAGCCTGTGCGTCCCGATGACTATATCGACAGACCCGTCTTTCAGGCCGCGTATCGTGTCGCCGATCTCCGCGTCCGTCCTGAATCTCGACATCAGTGCGACCCTGAACGGGAATTTCTCGAACCGTTCCTTCAGCGTATTATAATGCTGGCTCGCGAGTATCGTCGTCGGGACGAGCATCGCCGCCTGCTTCCCGTCCGCCGCACACTTGAAGATCGCTCTCGCCGCGACTTCCGTCTTCCCGTAACCGACATCGCCGCAGAGCAGCCGGTCCATCGGGACCGGGCTTTCCATGTCCTTCTTTATCTCATCAATGCACCGCAGCTGGTCAGGGGTCTCCTCATACGGGAAGCTGTCCTCGAACTCTTTCTGCCAGACTGTGTCCGGCGAGAACGCCCAGCCCTGCCTGCTCTTCCGCTCAGCCTGGATTTTGAGCAGCTCGTCCGCCATGCCGGCGACGGCCGCTTTTGCCTTCGCCTTCGTGTTCTTCCACTCGCGGCCGCTCATCTTGTTTACCCTGGGCTGCGCATTGTCCGGAGCGATGTATTTCTGGATCAGATCCATCTGCTCCGCCGGAACGTAAAGGATGTCTCGTCCGGCGTACTTTATCTCCATGAAGTCACGCTGCTCGCCGAGAATAGTGAGCTGTTTCAGTCCGGCGTAGCGGCCGATGCCGTACGCTTCGTGCACGACGAAATCGCCCGGCGATATATCGGAGAACTGCTTTATCGGTTCGGCGTTCTCACCGAAATTCCTGCGGCGCCTTCTGATTTTCCTTGTCCCGAATATATCGGAATCAGATATATAGCAGATCTTCTCTTCGGGAAAATCCATGCCGGCGGAAAGCTGGCCGGAAGATACGCGGACGCGCCCCGCGAGTCCCGACCGCGATATGAAATCCGTCATATTGGTGAAACGGTCTTCCGTGGAGCACACGATCGTGACGTCATATCCGTTGTTTACATAATGATTGAGATCGTCTTCCAGCAGGTCCATCTTGCCGTTATACGAAAGCATCTGCCTGCATGTGACGTGCTCCAGCGCGCGCAGCGTCTTTACGCCCTTCACGCGCTCGGACAGCGGAGTGAAGAGCCAGATCCTGTCCTGCCCGTAGACATCAAGGAAATCCCCGACGCCCGGGTACAGACGCGTATCGCTTTTCACCGCGCGGCCGTCTTCGACCATCGCGGTGACATCCCCGGCGGCCTCCCGCTCCCGCGCTTCGAGAGCTTCATACGCCCTGTTCGGATCATCCACGATGACGATCCCGTCCTTCATGTAATCCCAGATGTGACAGGCATCCTCGTACAGGTCTTCCATATACGGCTCGAGATTCCGCACGTTCGTCATATTCTGCATGTCGTCGAGAAGCGCATCAATGCGTTCGGGCATTGATGCGTATTCGCGGCGGATCCTCTTTTCCGCCCTCGCGAAGGCTTCATAATCGCGGATAACTATGTTCGCCGGCATCACGGTCAGCGAATCCCGCTTCGCTACAGAACGCTGCGACTCGACGTCGAACGTCCTTATCGACTCCGCCTCGGTGTCGAACAGCTCTATCCTGCACGGCATCTCCTCATACGGCGTGAAAATGTCTATGATGTCGCCCCTCACCGAGAACTGTCCGCTCGCGTAGACCATCGGCACGCGCTCGTACCCCATGTCGACGAGGTCCGTCATCAGTCGGCGGATGTCGATGTCGCCGCCGGTCCTGACGGTCAGGCCCGCGCGTCTCCACACGCCCGCGGGCGGGAGCCTCTTCACCGACGACGCGGCGGATGTGACAGCGATGCATCCGGCCCCGCGCGAAAACGCTTCCATCACGCGCAGGCGCTCTATCATCATGTCGCGGTTCCCGGCCTCGTACGACAGCGGTTCATTGTCGTCGTCCGGGAGCAGGAGCACCTCGCTGTCCGCAAAAAAAGAAATATCGGAGGCGAGCGTCCGCGCCGCCTCATACGAAGGCGTTATCACGAGGCACTGCCTCCCGTTCTCTCTTGCTGTTTTCGCGCATACCGGGGCGCATCTGCTCCCGGAAACTCCTGTGATGTTAATGATCCCCATTGTACAGATTCATAGCTTTGTCAATGCCGTCCTCAATGATCGCGTCGACGGCTTTCGCCGCCCTGTCGACCGCGTCTTCGAGCACCGGCACTTCTTCTTTTGTGAAACCTCCCGTAACGAAATCCGCTGCCGGTATCACTCCGTGATCTCCGATCCCGATCCTTATCCTCGGGAACTCGTCCGTGCCAAGGTGATAGATAACGGACTTCATGCCGTTGTGCGAGCCTGAGCTTCCCTTCTTTCTGATCCTGATCCTGCCCGGCGGAAGATCCATATCGTCGTATATGACGATCAGGTTCTCCGGCGGAAGTTTATAGAACCTCATTATCTCGCCGACGGATTCGCCGGAAAGATTCATGAACGTCTGCGGTTTCACCAGCATAACCTTATGGCCGGCGAGAGTGTACTCGCCGACCATGGCCTTATGCTTCAGTTTATTTACTTTTACGCCCTTGAGCCCGGCAATGCGGTCCACCGTTATGAACCCCATGTTGTGCCGGGTATTGGCGAATCCCGGTCCGGGATTCCCGAGCCCGACTACTATATACATGTCAGTCAAATATCTTGCTTATCGATTCGTTCGTGTGTATCCTCATCATCGCCTCCGCGAACAGCGGCGCGACCGAGAGCACCTTCATGTTATCGAGGCGCTTCTCCGGCGGGATAGGTATTGTGTTCAGGAATACTATCTCCTTGAACGGCGTATTCTTGAGCCTTTCGATGGCAGGGCCGGACAGCACGGCATGCGTCGCGCCGCATATCACGCTCTTCGCCCCGAGCTTAATCAATGCATTGCCTGCATTGCATATCGTACCCGCAGTGTCGATCATATCATCTATGATGATGCAGTTTTTGCCGTCGACATCCCCGATTATGTTCATGATCTCGCTCTTGTTCGCTTCGGGACGCCTCTTGTCAATGATGGCGATCGGGCATCCGAGAGGCTCCGCCAGGGATCTGGCTCTCGTCACGCTGCCGTGATCCGGCGATACCACCACGAGATCCTCTATTTCCTGTTCCTTAAAGTATTTATACAGGATAGGCATGCCGAGCAGATGATCCACGGGGATGTTGAAGTATCCCTGTATCTGTGCGGCGTGAAGGTCCATCGTGACCACTCTGTCAGCTCCGGCGGCCATGAGCAGATCCGCGACCAGTTTCGCCGTGATAGGATCCCTCGCCTTCGCCTTCCTGTCCTGACGCGCATACCCGTAATACGGCATCACCGCATTGATCCTGCCGGCGGACGCCCTCTTCATCGCGTCGATCATGATCAGTATCTCCATCAGATTCTGGTTCACCGGATTACATGTGGGCTGAACGATATAACAGTCATGCCCTCTGACGGTCTCGTTAATGTCGACAGCGATCTCACCGTCGCTGAACTTCGACACATTCGCCTTGCCGAGAGGCTTGCCCATGATGTTCGCGATCTCCTCCGCGAGCTCAGGATAAGCGTTCCCGGTAAATACCTTGTAACCGGCAAAAACTACGTTTTTCATTTTGTCCTCCATTATAATGACAGCAATTTTATTTTTTACTCTTATCGAGTTTTCCGCTTTTCTCCACCCAGCCCTCTTTTATGGCCGGTTTCGCTCTTTCTATGTACAGTGATCCGTCCGGCACGTCCTTCGTGACCGTGCTGCCGGCGGCGATATACGCTTTCTTCCCGACGCTGACCGGGGAGATCATATTCGAATTGCATCCGATGAACGCGTCGTCGCTGACTGTGGACCTGTATTTTTTCGAGCCGTCGTAGTTCACGAATACGACTCCGCATCCCAGGTTCACGCGCTCGCCGATGTCGCTGTCGCCGATATAAGTGAGGTGTGACGATTTCGAGCCGTCACCGAATGTGCTGTTCTTCACTTCGACGAAATCGCCGACCCTGCATCCGCTGCCGATATGGCTGTTCGGTCTGATGTACGCGAACGGTCCGACCTGAGTGTCCTCTCCGACTGTGCTGTCCAGGACCACCGAGCTCCACACGTTCGTGCCGCTCCCGATCTTCGAATCCCGGATCCTCGAGTTCGTGCCGACAGTGCAGTTTTCGCCTATCTCGACATCGCCCTCGAGCACGACGGCCGGGTATATGACCGTGCCCGCTCCGATCTTCGCGTCTCCGTCTATGTACACCGACTTTATATCGATGAATCTTACTCCTTTTTCAGCGTATCCGATGTTCTTCTCAATGCGTTCCTTTTCCTGCTTTTCGTATTCCGCTATGTCCATGCTCCTATTCGCTCTCCTTCTTTTCCTTATCGAGATCGAGAATCATTTCACCGATCTTATACACGTCTCCCGCGCCGACTGTGAGCACGAGGTCTCCGGGTTCGGCATTGCCGTATACGAATTTCGCGATGTCTTCAAACTCGTCGAAATAGTAGACCGGATGCCCCGGATTTTTCTCCCTGAATGCCTGCATGAGCTTTTTCGAGCTTATCTTGTAAATGTTCTTTTCACGCGCCGCGTAGATCTCGGCGAACACGACTTTATCCGCATCACCGAACGCGCCGACGAATTCGTCGAAGAGCGCGATGGTTCTCGTGTATGTATGCGGCTGGAATATGCACCAGATGTTATTGTGCTTCATCTTTTTCGCCGCCTTCAGCGTCGCCTTTATCTCGGTCGGATGATGCGCGTAATCGTCGATCACTTTTACTCCGTCAGACGTTACTCCGGTCACATCGAACCTGCGCTCCGTCCCGGTATATGTCTCGAGAGTCTTCTTTATCACGGCGGGATCGATCCCGAGCGTATATGTGCACGCTGTCGAAACGAGCGCATTAAGGACGTTGTGCTCGCCCGGCACCGCGAGATGCACCCTGAACAGTTCACTGCCGTGATGGAAGCAGGTGAACGACGGCTGCCCGAGGTCGTCGAATTCTATGTCCGCGGCATAGAAATCGCATGTCTCGTTCAGACCGTAAGTGATCACATTTTTCCTGTCCTTTATTACTTCCTTCACGAACGGGTTCGCGTCGTACGCGAATATCATGCCGTCGTCCGGCACGAGGTCCGCGAAGTCATTGAACGATTTCACTATGTGATCGATGTCCTTGAAATAGTCCAGGTGATCGGAGTCGATATTCAGTATTATCTCGATCATCGGCCTGAACTGCAGGAAACTGTCCATGTATTCGCACGCTTCCGTAACGAAAAAATCCCCGTGCCCGACACGCACGTTCCCGCCTATCTCCTCGAGATTCCCGCCTACGAGAATAGTCGGATCCATATCGGCGTGTTTCAGGATCAGGGATATCATCGATGTGGTCGTGGTCTTTCCGTGCGTTCCGGCTATGGCAATGCTGTGCTTGTGCTCCTGCATGAGCCGGCCCAGCATCTGAGCCCTCGTTATGCACGGGATCCCCTTTTCCCTCGCTCTTACGAGTTCCGGATTATCGCGTCCTATCGCGTTTGAATATACTACAAGATCCGCGTTCTCCACATTCTCCGCGCTGTGACCGCGGTATACTTTCACACCCTCGTCAATGAAATGCTCTACCTTTTCATTCACGTTCATGTCCGATCCGGTGACCGTATATCCCTTCGAAAGCAGGATATCCGCCACGGCCGAAAGCCCGATTCCCCCTATGCCGATGCAGTGCACCGTCTTAATATTAGACAAGTCAGTCATATTCAACACTTCCTTTGTATTTTTCGCCTACTTATTATAGCATAGATAAAACTTCGATTAAAGAACTGTAAAGCGCAGGCGCGGAGAAAGTTCGGGAGGCTGAGACGGGCCGGGCTCCCGCCCCGTTTGACAAAACAGGGCCCGTACAATATTATCAAAATATGAAAAGATCAGAACGAATTGGTGCGATTATCAAGATAATGTCCGACAATCCGGAGCGTTCCTTCACTCTCCGGTATTTCGCGGATCTGCTCGGCGTGTCCAAATCCACGGCGAGTGAAGACGTCCAGGGAGCGAAGCGCGCGGTCGCGGGATGCGATCTCGGGCGGATCGTCACTACGCCTGGAGCGACCGGCGGAGTCAGATACGTCCCGTACATCTCGGACAGCAGAGTCAGGGAGATCCAGGAAGAGCTGTGCGAAAAACTGCGCGATCCGTCGAGAATGACGGGCGGAGGCTTCCTGTACACGTCGGACATTATGTTCTCATATGAAATGACGAGGAAGATGGGGCTCGTCCTCGCGAGGAAATACGCGCAGGCCAAACCGGATTATATTGTCACGCTCGAGACGAAGGGCATACCGCTCGCTATGCAGGTGTCGGGACTCATGAACACACCGCTCACAGTCATCAGGCGGGAAACGAAAGTCTCCGAAGGCGCGACCGTTTCTATAAATTACTATTCCACGGCTTCCGGGCTCATGCAGAAAATGTCGATGGCAAAACGCGCCATAAAACCGGGATCCCGCGCATTGCTGATAGATGATTTCATGCGGGGCGGCGGTTCGCTCAAGGGCGTTTACGAGCTGCTGAGGGAATTCGATGTCGAAGTCTGCGGGATAGGCGTCGCGATCGGTTCCACGAATTACAGGGAACAGAAGGTCGAAGGCGCCGTGTCCATCGTGCTTCTGCGCGAAGTGGACGAAAGCAGCCAGTTCATTGATGTAATTCCGAATAGTCGGATTTTTTAAAAAGTTTCCTTGTAAAACATGCACCGTTACAATATAATTAAGTGTGGAAATAAAGCAGACCGATGGGGCTGCGGGAAAGGCGGTGCTTAGATATGCAGGTAACGGATGTCAGGATCAGAAAAATAAATGACGAAGGAAAAATGAAAGCCGTGGTCTCCATCACCTTTGACGACGAATTTGTGGTGCACGATATAAAGATCATCGACGGGCAGAACGGACTGTTCATAGCCATGCCGAGCCGCAAGATGGGTGAAGGCGATTTCAAGGACATCGCGCATCCGCTGAGTTCGGAAACGAGAAACAAGATCAAAGAGGCCATATTCGCCGAGTACAACAGAGTGCTTGCCGAAAAGGCGGCCGCCGAGGGTGCCGCCGGACCTGATAAAGCCGGGAATACGGACGGATCCGAAAATCCCGGCGGGACGGAAACAGCAGAATAAAAGAAAAACCGGAACCGCGCGGCTCCGGTTATTTTTTACTGATGCACTATTACAGGCCATCCGACTTCGACGATATTATAAACGCTCGCCGCTGCCCATTTCGGCATGTTCACGCATCCGCGCGATCCGTTGCTGTAATATATACTGCCGCCGAATGAGCTTCTCCATGTAGCGTCATGCAGCCCGATGCCGCCGTTGAACGGCATCCAGTACGACACATCCGATTCATAATCCGATCCGTCGGCGTTCTGGCCTTTTAAAGTCGTGTCGCGCTGCTTCGCCTGTATCTTGAACACGCCCTGCGGTGTCGCGTACCCTTCTTCGACATTCCCGGTGACCACGCTTGCCGTAAGCACCTTCTTATAGTTATGCACGAGATACAGCGTCTGGCTGCTTATATCCACTTCAACGAAGTTTTTCGTCAGTTCGTCCGATCCGGTGAACAAAGGAGTGCTGCTGTATGCCGGCGTGCGGGACTGGTCTCGTCCGCTCTTTATCATGCTGTACAGCGCGTCCGCTTCCTTCTCCTGGTTTATTTTATAGCCGTAGCCCATGCCTGTCACAGTTACGGTCTCGCCGGTCGCGCTCTTGAACTGCCTCGTCGCATAGACGGTATCGTATTTGTACGCGAGCTGGTATGCGAGCTTTTCCGCACCTTTCTTACTGTATTCAGGCGTGCCGTTATCGCCTTCCTTAACTACGAGCGCAAGCTGCGCCGGCGTCAGGACGACGTTCGTTCCGTGCATGTGATACGTGATCTTCTGAGTGAGATATTTCTTGCAGAACTCCTGCGTCTGTCTGATCGATTCGTCATCTGATTTTACTGTCGGAAGTTCATAATAATCCGCTTCCTTATATATCAATGCGAATTCGCCTTTTGAGATGTCCCTGAGCACCGTCTTCATGAAGCGCTTTCTGCTGACATTGTTCCCGTACACTTCCTTTACTATCTTGAAATCGGTATTCGACAGATCCACATGGGCATTCGTCGTCTTGACCGTGTAGTCATTGTCCAGGAAGCTGAGTGCATTTATCTGCTTTTCCACATTTGTGGAATCCGACACTTTCATCGTGACCGTGTATTCACCGGTCTTTCCGGACGCTTTTCTGAATATGCCGCTGAACATGGAATTCCGCATTAAGCGGGCGACACTGTCTTTGATATCATATTTCGTGCCCGTAAGCGTTATCCTGCCGAGCACGCTTCCGTTCCCGTCCGTGACAGCAAAAGTCTGCGCGTTCCATTTTTCGGTCAGCGCATCACAGGCGTCGGATACATCCATACCCGAGCAGTCCACGCCGTTTATTACTGTATTATCAGAGAAATGCGCCGAATCGTACGCATAGGCTGTTGCGAATTTCCACAATCCGAACGCCAGTATCCCAACTGCTATCACGCACAGAATGGCGATAGTGGTTTTCTTCATATATATAAACCCCTTCTTTCTTCACACGTAGTTATATTATATCATATCATTCCGAATGTCACGCATCGATAATAAGTTTTTCCGGTCTGCCGGAAAAAAACCGGCCGCAGGCGTCATCATGCCGAAAGCCGGCGCGCCGCAAAAATACTGCGATGACGCGTTACATTTCTTCTTGACATGGTCTCTGACCGATGTTAATATAATTCTTGCGATGGTCAAAACGGCCATGGGAAATGGCGGTGTAGCTTAGCTGGCTAGAGCGTTCGGTTCATACCCGAAAGGTCGGTGGTTCGACTCCACCCGCCGCTACCAAATTGGGCGCTTAGCTCAGCTGGGAGAGCATCTGCCTTACAAGCAGGGGGTCACAGGTTCGAGCCCTGTAGCGCCCACCATATATGCGGTCCGGTAGTTCAGTTGGTTAGAATGCCAGCCTGTCACGCTGGAGGTCACCGGTTCGAACCCGGTCCGGATCGCCATTTTTATACGGTGGGTATAGTCAAGTGGTTAAGACAGCGGGTTGTGGCTCCGTTATGCGTGGGTTCGAATCCCACTACCCACCCCAGTTTGTTTAAAAGGGAAATGCGGCGACATAGCCAAGTGGTAAGGCAGAGGTCTGCAAAACCTTTATCCCCAGTTCGAGTCTGGGTGTCGCCTCCATATCGATGGGGTATAGCCAAGTGGTAAGGCAGTGGATTCTGATTCCATCATGCGCAGGTTCGAATCCTGCTACCCTAGCCAAAACAGAACACGGTATCGCCGAGGCGGTGCCGTGTTTTTTTATTTCCTGCGGCCTATTGACAATCGGGATATTCCGGTATAAAATGTAGCATGCTACAGATAATGAACGTCTTCAGAAAGGTGAGGCTCCGGAATGAGAAAAGATATCGGCTATCTCATAAAGCATATCAATGACAAGCTCGAAGTATACGGAAACGCCGACATGGCGAAGTTCGGGATCACGTTCCCCCAGTCGCGCGTACTGGCTATCCTTCATGCGGCAGGCGGAGAAATGACTCAGAAGGAACTGGAATGTTCGCTTGAAGTCTCCCACCCCACTGTCGTCGGACTGGTATCCCGGATGGAAAAGCAGGGATTCCTCGAGACCCGGCAGGATGAATCCGACCGCCGCAATAAAATAATAACGCTCACCGGCAAGGCCCGTTCCGTCGGCGAAAAGCTGGATGAGACCGTAAAAGAACACAACAGAAAGATGCTCGCAGGTCTCTCGAAGGAACAGATCGAGATGCTTTGCGATATGCTGGAGATAATAGACAGGAACCTGCCCCGCTGATCAGACATCGATGCATTGATAATAACAAGGAAGCCGGCTTTCAGAGCCGGAAAAATAATCGTAAAAGTGTAGCGTGCTATATATTAATAAAGGAAAGGAACAATCGATATGGTAAAAACATTACTTGGGAGTCTGCGTGAATACAGGAAGGCCTCGATCGCGACCGTACTTCTTTCTGTCCTTGAAGTAGTGTTCGAGATCGTGATCCCGCTGTGTCTTTCGGACCTGATCGACTACGGGATTTACGCCGGAGATATGGATGAGGTCTGGAAGTATTCTCTCGCCCTTACGGTTTTCGCGGCGCTGCAGCTGGTCTGCGGCTATTTCGGAGCGCATCTCGGCGCGAAGGCGGCGACGGGGTTCTCCGCGAACCTGAGATCCGATATGTATGATAATGTGCAGACATTTGCGTTCTCCAACATTGACAGATTCCATACCGCGTCTATCGTAACGAGACTCACGACGGATGTCACGAATGTTCAGAACGCATATCAGATGATTCTGCGCATGGCGACCCGGGGGCCGGTCATGATGATTTTCTGCGTGATAATCTGTTTCAGGATCAATGTGGAAATATCGATGACATTCCTGATCATCATCCCGATACTCACAGTCCTGCTCGTGCTGATCATCTCCAGAGTCAATCCCATATTCCACAGAGTGTTCCGCACATATGACAGTCTGAACAGCGTCGTCGAGGAAAACGTGCGCGGGATACGGGTGGTAAAGACGTTCAACCGTGAAGAAGGTGAAATATCAGCTTTCAAAAAGATATCGCAGCGCATTTACGAGGACTTCTCAAAGGGCGAGCGGCTTATCGCACTGAACTCCCCTCTCATGCAGCTATGCATGTACGCGAGCATGATCGTTATCTCATTTGTCGGCGCAAAGGAGATCGTCGCGAGCGGGAACGATCCGGCAGCGGGGCTTACGACCGGCAATCTGACGGCCCTTATCACGTATGCGACTCAGATACTGATGAGCCTTATGATGCTGTCCATGATCTTCGCGATGATAACGATTTCCCGGTCGTCCGGACAGCGTATCGCTGAGATCCTGAGAGAAGAAACCGACATTTCCAATCCGGAAGACCCCGTTACGGAAGTCAGGAGCGGCGATATCACATTCGACCACGTCGACTTCTCCTACAGCGAAAACGCCGGAAAGAAAGTCCTTTCGGATATCGATCTCAGTATAGAATCAGGGCAGACCGTGGGGATCATCGGGCCGACGGGCTCCTCGAAATCCTCACTCGTGCAGCTCATACCGAGGCTTTACGATGTGAGCGGCGGCAGCGTCTCGCTGGGCGGCATTGATGTAAGAAAGTACGACCTTGAGACTCTGAGAAACTCCGTGGCGATGGTCCTGCAGAAGAACGAGCTCTTCTCCGGAACGATAAAGGAAAATCTCCGCTGGGGCAATGAAAACGCGACGGACGACGAAATAAAAGAAGCCTGCCGGCTCGCGCATGCCGATGAATTCATCGAACAGATGCCCGATAAATACGACACATTCATCGAACAGGGCGGATCGAACGTCTCCGGCGGCCAGAAGCAGCGCCTTTGCATAGCGAGAGCGCTCCTTAAGAATCCGAAGGTCCTGATCCTTGACGACTCCACGAGCGCGGTCGACACGAAGACAGACGCGCAGATAAGGAGCAGTCTTTCAAAGTACCTTCCGGACACGACAAAAATCATAATCGCCCAGAGAATAAATTCCGTTCAGGACGCGGACAAAATCATCGTCATGGACGACGGCCGCGTCTCGGAAGTCGGAAGACATGACGAACTGATGCGGTCAGGAGGCATTTACCGCGAAATCTATGAATCTCAGGTGAAGGGAAGTGATCAGAATGAATAGCAGCAATGCGGCGAAAACAGGTTCTTTCGATAAAGCGACCGTAAAGCGTCTTATGACATATATGAATAAATACCGCGGAACAAATATCCTGATCGCGTTCTGCATCCTGCTGAGCGCGGTAGCGAGCGCCGCTTCCTCGATGTTCCTTGAAAACCTTATCGACGACTATATCCTGCCGCTTCTCGGCACTTCCCATCCGGTCTACACGGAGCTTATCAAAGTGCTCTGCATCATGGCCGTGATATATCTGGCCGGAACGATCGGCACGCTCGTCTACAACCGGCTCGCGGTAACTGTCGCGCAGGGGGCGCTGAAAAGCATACGTGACGAAATGTTCTCGAAGATGCAGATGCTCCCGATCCGCTTCTTCGACAGCCATTCGCACGGAGATATCATGAGCCTTTACACGAACGACACGGACACGCTCCGGCAGATGATAGCGCAGTCGCTGCCGCAGTTCATTTCCTCTGCCTTCACGATGGTGGCTGTCTTCTGCTGCATGCTCTATATAAGCGTATGGCTCACGCTCGTGGTGACAGTCTGCATATTCCTGATAATAAAGATAATCAGCATTGTTGCAGGCAGGAGCGGGAAACATTTCAATGCACAGCAGGATGCCCTCGCGAATGTTGACGGTTATGTCGAGGAAATGATAAACGGGCAGAAAGTGATCAAGGTCTTCTGCCACGAGGAGAAATCGATAGAAGGCCTCCGCATGAGAAATGACGAGTGGAGAGAAAATTCCACTGCCGCGAACGCTCAGGCAAACTCCATCATGCCTCTCATGAACGCGTTCGGCTACATCCTATATATAATCCTCGCGCTGATCGGCGGATATATGGCCATTGCGGGCGTGGGAAACTTCGGAGTCATCGCCGGTTCAAACACTGTCACGCTCGGCATGATAGCGTCGTTCCTCACGCTGTCGCGAAGCTTCATCAATCCCCTCTCGCAGATCTCGAACCAGATGAATTCCGTCATCATGGCGCTCGCGGGCGCCGGCCGGATATTCAGATTCATGGACGAAGATCCCGAAGTGGACGACGGGTACGTAACTCTCGTCAATGCCGAGATCTCGGAAGACGGCACGATCAGCGAAACCGACAAGCGTACCGGGAAATGGGCATGGAAACATCCGCATCACGACGGCACGATCACATACACTGAACTCACCGGAGCCATTACGATGGATCACGTCGATTTCGGCTACGACCCCGAAAAACTCATCCTGCATGATATCACGCTGACCGCGAGGCCGGGGCAGAAGATCGCGTTCGTCGGCGCGACGGGAGCGGGCAAGACCACGATCATGAACCTGATCAACCGCTTCTACGATATCGACGACGGCAAGATCAGATATGACGGGATAAACATCAATAAAATAAAGAAGTATGATCTCCGCCGTTCCCTCGGAATGGTCTTCCAGGACGTGAACCTGTTCACCGGGACCGTCATGGACAACATCCGCTTCGGAAAGCCGGATGCGACCGATGAAGAATGCATCGAGGCTGCGAAACTCGCTAATGCCGACAACTTCATCCGCATGCTCCCCGACGGATATGATACAGTTCTCACCGGAGGGGGCGCCGGCCTTTCACAGGGGCAGCGTCAGCTGATCTCGATCGCGAGAGCCGCGGTATCAGATCCTCCGGTCATGATACTCGATGAAGCGACATCATCAATAGATACGAGAACGGAAAAGCTCGTTCAGGACGGCATGGACAGGCTCATGGAAGGCAGGACAGTCTTCGTAATTGCGCACCGTCTGTCCACAGTACGGAACTCCGATGAGATCATCGTGCTCGACCACGGAAAGATCATCGAGAACGGGAGCCATGACGAACTGATAGAGCAGAAAGGGATGTACTACCAGCTCTACACCGGCGCATTCGAACTGGAATAGACCGGTATACGGCAAAACGAAGCACGGCGCTCAGAGAGCGCCGTGTTTCTTTATTTCTTATGGAGGTTATGTTTATAGTGTCTTTTTCGCTGCTTCGATCACATGGCTCATCAGCATGCTCGTCGTCACCGTGCCGACGCCTCCCGGCACCGGCGTATATTTCGCGCAGTGCGCGTCCGCGTCTTCCGCGAGGACATCGCCGCACATCTTTCCCTCGGCATTGACATTTATGCCGACGTCAATAATGACCTGATCGGGATTCATGTATTCCTCAGTCACCATTTCGGGCTGACCCGCAGCCGCGATGAGCACCTCCGCGCCTCTCGCTATGAACGGCATGTTCACCGTCTTAGTATGACATACCGTCACTGTCGCGTTCTCTCTGATCAGCATCATGGTGACCGGCTTCCCTATTATCAGGCTCCTTCCGATCACCGTCACGCGCTTTCCGCGGAGTTCTATGCCGTAATGCTTCAGGATAGCGATGCAGGCCTCCGCCGTGCAGGGAGGATATCCCTTCCCGCTGCCGCTGTATACGCCTGCCTGCGAGATATCCGTGATCCCGTCCACGTCCTTTTCCGGCGCGAGCGCGTTCCTTACAGTTTCATCATTGATGTCTCCCGGCATCGGTCTCAGGAGCAGCGCGCCGTGGACAGAATCGTCCTTATTTATCTCTTCCACTGTGTCGAGCACTTTCTGCTCAGTCACGCCTTCCGGCAGCACGAACTGCTTCACCGCTACGCCGGTCTTCTCCGCGCGCTTCAGCGCCCCGCGCTCATATGCCATATCATCGGGCTTCTCACCGACTCTCATGATCGCGAGCGTCGGCGTGACACCTTTTCTCTTAAGTTCTTCTGATGCCGCGGCAATCTGCTCGTTCAGGGCGTCCACCACGGCCTTTCCCTTTAATAATTCAGCCATTGCTATAACCTTTCCCTTACCGAATCGAACACTTCATCAGCCATAACTGTATATTTCGAAAGCATCTCATTCGCTTCCCGCTCATATGCTCCGGCCTGCTCCGGATCCTTCATCGCGGACGTGTTGATGAACACGTTCAGGCTGGCTCCCTTCAGAGCAGCCTTGAGGCACGCGGCGGAAACTCCCGCGTCGGACAGAGCGAGCCTGCTCCCCTTTTCTGCGAATTCCTTCGCGAGTTCTATGCCTTCGCAGGCTTTTTTCATGATCTCCAGTGGCACCTCGCACGCGTCGACAAGGCATTTCGCCATGACAGCGTCCTTTTCCGCCTTCTGCTCCGGCGTGTCCTTCGGCATGCCGTAAGCCCTGGACAGCGGCTCGAATACCTCCGCGTCTTTTTCGACCAGCCCGAGCAGCTCATTCTGGAGCGTGTCGGCCTGTTTTTTCAGTGCGATGATGTCTTCCTCGACATCGGCGTATTTTTTCTTTCCGACTGTGAGCGAGCCGACCATGTTCCCGAGCGCCGTTCCTATCGCGCCCACAAGGGCCGAAGCGCCGCCGCCTCCGGGCACCGGCGCATTCGACGCGAGGACTTCGACAAACTCATCACAGTTTTTATCAGTAAGTCCCATTTCATTCTCCTTTATCGTTTCCTAGAACAGTCCGGATATCTTCCCCGTGCTGTCGACATCGATCCTTTCGGCCGCAGGTCTCTTCGGCAGTCCCGGCATCGTCATGATGTCGCCCGTGAGAGCAACGATGAATCCCGCTCCCGCACTGACTTTGAGGTTCCTGACAGTGAGTGTGAAATCCTGCGGAGCTCCGAGAAGCGTCGGGTCATCCGAGAAACTGTATTGCGTCTTCGCCACGCAGATCGGCAGTTTGTCGAATCCGAGTTCTTCGAGCTGCTTTTTCTGCTTGAGCGCATTCTTCGTGAATGCGACATCCTTCGCGTGATATATCTTCTGAGCGATATCCGTGAGCTTCTGATCAATGGATTCGTTCACGTCGTAGCTGAACTTGAAGTCTTTCGGCTCTTCGCAGAGTTTCACGACTTCCTTCGCGAGGGCCTCGCCGCCTTCGCCGCCCTTGGCCCATACTTCGCTGAGCGCTACATTCACGCCGAGTTCATTGCACTTCTGTTCCACGAGGTCGAGTTCCGCTTTCGTATCTGTCGGGAACGCGTTTATGGCAACGACCGTCGGCAGCCCGTAGACTTCCTTCATGTTCTGGACATGCTGGAGCAGGTTCGGGAGCCCCTTCTCGAGCGCTTCGAGGTTCTCATTGTTCAGGTCTTCCTTCGCGACTCCTCCGTGATGCTTGAGAGCTCTTACTGTAGCGACAACGACGCACGCATCAGGTTCGAGGCCTGCCATCCTGCATTTTATGTCGAGGAATTTCTCCGCTCCGAGGTCGGCACCGAATCCGGCCTCCGTGACCGTGTAGTCGGCGAGCTTCAGCGAGAGCTTCGTGGCCATGACCGAGTTGCACCCGTGCGCGATGTTCGCGAACGGTCCGCCGTGCACGAACGCCGGTGTATGTTCGAGCGTCTGTACCAGATTCGGCTTGAGCGCATCCTTCATGAGCGCCGCCATCGCGCCCTGCGCGTGCAGCTGACCGGCCGTGACCGGTTTGTCATCATAAGTGTATCCTACTACTATCCTCGAGAATCTCTCCTTGAGATCATCAATGTCCGAAGCGAGGCACAGTATCGCCATGATCTCGCTCGCGACAGTGATGTCGAATCCGTCCTCGCGCGGAGTGCCGTTCGCCTTGCCGCGGAGTCCGTCCACAATGTATCTGAGCTGCCTGTCGTTCATGTCGACGCAGCGCTTCCATGTGATCTTCCTGGTATCGATACCGAGCTCGTTTCCGTGATTGATATGGTTGTCGAGCATTGCCGCGAGCAGATTGTTCGCAGCGCCGATAGCGTGCATGTCGCCCGTGAAATGCAGGTTTATGTCTTCCATAGGTACTACCTGAGCGTATCCGCCTCCGGCGGCGCCGCCCTTTATCCCGAATACGGGTCCGAGCGACGGTTCTCTGAGAGCCGTCATTGCGTTCTTCCCAATGCGCTGGAGCCCGTCCACGAGTCCTACTGTCGTCGTGGTCTTGCCTTCTCCTGCAGGCGTGGGTGTGATCGCCGTTACAAGAACGAGTTTGCCGTTCGGCTTGTCAGCCAGGTCGTTCAGAATGTTGTAGTCGATCTTGGCTTTGTAATTCCCGTAGTATTCGACATATTTCTCGTCGATCCCGGCTTTTTCCGCGATCTCACTGATTTTTTTCATTTCATTTTCCTGCGCGATCTCGATATCGGTTTTGATTTTCATGGATAGATCCTCCTCTTTACATTTTTTAACGCATTGATTGTATCATTTTTTATGCGGTCTGAGGTTCCGCTGAACGTGCAATTTTTATATCTTTTTCGGCGCCTCCCCGCTTTTCCTGCTGCCATAATAACTATACCATCAATCAATGGTGAAATAAAGCGGCATTTATTTAACGAATAGTTGATGTAGTATTCAACTAAATCGATTGACGTATATCCGGATTGCTTTTATAATTCTCTTACAGGAGGTGCGTTATGTCGCTTTATCCTTACGTTGTTTTCGGCTCGATCGTGGAGCATAAGAGTTTTACGAAGGCCGCCGAGGAACTCGGAGTGACTCCGTCCACAGTCAGTCACACGATATCCAAACTTGAAGATGAACTCGGATTCCCGCTCTTCATAAGGAGCAGAGGCTCCGTGCAGCTTACGGACAGCGGAAGGCAGCTGCTCCCGACCATCATGAATTATCTGAAGCTTGAGAACAAGCTCGATGAGACCTGCGCTGAAATCAACGGGCTCGAGCGCGGGACCGTGCGCGTCGGCGCGTTCAACTCCGTAACGATGGCGTGGCTGCCGGACATCATAAAGAAGTATCACAGACAGTGGCCGGGCATTGAGATACACATAAAGCAGGCGGGATACCGCGAGATCCTGACCGATATCGAAAGCGGGATGCTCGACATCGGATTCGTGACTCAGGATACGGCGCCCGGGATGGAGATGACACCTCTTTACCGCGACCCGCTCCTTTTTGTCACGCCAAAGTCGTTTCGGCCGAAAAACGGGGATTATGTAACGCGCGATGAGATCAGGACCCTGCCGGTCGCTATCCAGGAGGGGTCGGAGGCGGATACGCTCAGGTTCCTCAGGGAACTCGGGATGTCTACAAATACGAACGTTAAGATCTCTGACGACTCGTCGCTGATAGCGGTCATAAGCGCCGGGATAAGCAATGCGGTGATGCCTTCTCTTCTGTTCAACGGAACGGAAGATGTCGCGACGTATCCGATAGATCCGCCCGCGTACAGAGTCATTTCGCTGATCACAGTCAAGAATAAATTCCTGTCGCCGGCAGCGGAGAAAATGAAGGATATGATACTCGAATATACAGACCGGCTGAACGGCTGACAGGTTCTGTAAGTTTTTCTGTTCCGGATTACGATCCGGATGGGCGGCCCTTATCATGACCGCCGCGGCCGGTACGCGAAAAAGCCCGGGAAGGCAGCCGCGCCGCCTTCCCGGGCTCATTGTTTCTTCTTATTAAATGCCTATCCCCTGACCCACTCGACGAGTTTCTTCGCTATGATCTCAGTGAGCTCGAGGCGCCTGTCCGAGAAGCAGTGCTCGCACGGCAGGCTCGTGAATTCCGTCAGGCCCTTTCCGCAGGCCGAGATCGTGTCATAGAGATACTTCGCATTGACGGCTTCTTTCGCGCATGTATCGCCGGACGCCCCGATTATCAGGACGGGCACTTCCGCGATCTTCTCCTTCTTGCTCGCGACTTCGTACTCTTTATAATGCACTTCGAGTTCATCGAACATGTCGGCGTCGGAAGCCTTCAGCCAGTACTGGCCGGCGCTGATCAGTTCATGAAGGTTATCGTATTCTTCCTTCGATTCGAGCGACAGTCTGTATTCGTGGCCGAAATCATACGGCGCGAGCGCGATGCCGCCTTTTACTCCGTCGCAGTCGGCGACTGTATGCAGCGTAGCGAATCCGCCCATGCTGTGCCCGACAACGAAAATATTATCAGGGTCGATCGAGTACAGCTCCCGGTTCTCTTTATCCTGAAGGAGAGCGAGGGCCGTCTTCGCGTCATCCAGTACATTCCCGAATCTGAATTCTCCGTCCGAACCCCAGGAACCCGAATAATGGAACGTGAGCACTATGAATCCGGCTCTCCTCAGTCCCTGAGCGATGTCGAGGTTCTGTTCATTCCCCGGGAATCCGTGCAGCAGCAGTACCGCCGGATGCGGTCCCGCGCCTCCCGGGCGGAACAGAAGTCCGAACATCGTGCCGCGGCCTCCCTGTATCAGCAGCTCCGTTTCACACGGAGCCTCTTCATTTTCACCGTAAACTCTATCCCTGCAAAGATAATCAAGATCCAAACTCATAGACGTACCTCCGATCCGTATCTTCATTTTACAATTTATTTTATCCTTTTTCAGACGATTCGTAAAATCATTATTTTGCACGCGCATCATGAAGTCACGTTCATGTATGCGGTCAGAGTCTGTAGATTTTCTCCTCCGAGATCACGATGCTGAACCGCAGGTCGTGCTCGTCCTCCGGCACCTCGTCGAGCATGATCCTCTCCCGGCAGATCAGCGCGCGCGGAAAATCCGCGTGCTCGAGATATCTGTCGTAGTAGCCGCCTCCGAACCCGAGCCTCTGCCCGCTTCTTCCGGCCGCGCAGCATGGCACGACGGCAAAGCCTATCTCTTCCGGCGGGACGGGCCTGCAGCCCTCCTTCGGTTCGCGTATGCCGAACTTTCCGGTCTCGAGATCGTCGTACGATCTTATCTCGAAGCAATGCATTATGCCCGGTTCATCCGAACACTTCGGGACGCAGACAGTCTTCCCCGCGTCCAGAGCATTGATAATAACCGGACGAGTGTTTATCTCTCCCGGCATGCTGACGAAACAGAACACCGTATCCGCGCTCTTATACTCCGGAAGCGATATGATCTTTTTCGCGATCTCCGCGTCCGCCGCCTCCCTGTACCCGACAGGCAGCGCATTGATTTTTTCTTTTGCGGCCTTCCTCGCCGCGGCCTTTCTTTCCTTTATCGATATCTCCACTGGCGTTTCCCTTCCTCGATATTATTCAATCCGTTTTCGTCTATGTAAGCGAGTATCCCGTCCACCATCGCGTGCGCCGCCGGCGTCATGAATTCGCGCTGCGGCACGGCGATCTCCACCGTCCGGTATACTTCCGGCTTTATCCTGAGAACACGGACCCTGTCCGAAAACGCGCGCACGGACAGCTCGGGCGCGATGGCTACGCCTATTCCCTTCGACACGAGGGCGACCATCGCTATGTCGCTCCGTATTATGAACTCGTGCTTCGGATCGATCTCATATTCGTGCATCAATGCGCGGACGTCCGCGTCGAATCCCGGCGACTGGAGTATGAATGTCCGGTCGCGGAGCTCGTCCATGGTAATGTTCTTTTTGTTTTTCCGGAACATGCCCGGCGGCGCGATGCACACCATCGGGTCTTTGTATACGGGCATTACCGAATAGGATTCGTCTATCGGGACATTTTCAGACAGGAATCCTATATCGACGGCTCCCCGCCTCATCAGTTCCATCACATTCGAATACCCGCCCTGCTCGACCGTGACACTGATGCCCGGATACCGCTCGTGATATGCGGCAATGATGTCCGGCAGCCATTCGACGGTGACGGAGCTGTAAGCGCCGATGCGGACGCTGCCCTTCGACAGGCCGACTATCTGCGCGGACTCCTGCATGAGCCTGTTGTCGCACATGATGATGTCCTTTACATTTTCGAGCACCTGCATGCCCTCGTTCGTTATCACTATCCCGCGCCTGTCGCGTATGAACAGCGGGAACCCCATCTGCTCCTCCAGCCTCGCGATCGTATGGCTCACGGCGGAAGATGTTATATGCAGATTTTCCGCGGCGCGGGCGAAACTCCCCTGCTCCGCGACTTCATAAAAAACCTTGTACGAATAAATGGACATTGTGAACGTCTCCTCATGCATCGGGACAGATAATACTCCTGACCTAATGTTAAAATACACCTGCGGTTTCGTCAAGCATCCCGCTGCCGCGTGAAAAGAAAAAGGACGCTTTCGCGTCCCTTTTCTCAGTTTCATGTTTGTCCGTGTTTACTATTCATTATCATATTAGAGAGGGTGAGAACAAAAGATTATGTTTAGCACATTTCCTTTTTGCATCTTTATAATAGCGCCGGACTCTTAAATGAATCTTAAAAAAGCAAAAAATATTTTTAAGATTGTTTTAAGGCTCTGACAGCTGTTCACGCCCCCTCGTGAAGATGATATCGCTGTTCACCGTATGGTAGAATTCCCTGCGCACCAGTGCGTAGTCCCGGATCCCTCTCCCCATGATCCACATGAGTTTCGTGATCGCGGATTCAAGCGTCATGTCGTAGGCCTCGATGAGGCCGAAGTCGTTTTTCACTTTCGCGCCGACCTCGTACACCGTCATGTCGCTGCCCTCGTTCACGACCTGGGTCGCCATGACGACGATCTTGTTCTCCTTCTCGATACGTTCGCGCATCAGTTTGTAGAACTCTTCCGCGAGCGCGGCCGGAAGGCCTCCGACTCCGAAACTCTCGATAACGATGCAGTTGTAATGGTCCAGCAGATAGTCAAGTATCTCAGGCTTCATGCCCGGTATCAGCTTCAGCGGGAAAATGCTGTCGTCCATCTCATGATAGAATGTCACCGGCTCCTTCAGCGGCACGGGCGGCATATATCTTATCACCCGTTCGTCCTGTATTATCGCGGGCGTCGGGAAATTTATGCTCGAAAACGCGTTATAGCTTTTCGCATGTTCCTTTTTCGCCCTCGTGCCGACGATGACCTTTCCGTCGAAAACGATGGAAACGTCCTGTGATTCATCGTCCGCCGCGTAGATGAAGCTGTTCAGCAGATTGTTCCTCGCGTCGGTGCTGTCGCTGTCTATAGGCTTCTGCGCGCCCGTGATCACTACGGGCTTGCGGGAATTCTGTATCATGTACGACAATGCGGCCGCCGTGTAGGCGAGCGTATCCGTGCCGTGGCAGATGACGAACCCGTCGTATTTGTCATAGTTCTCTTCGACAGTCCCGGCCATCAGCTTCCAGTATTCCGGGGTCACGTTCGTACTGTCGATATCGCATATCTGGACGGTATCGATATCACAGACATCTGCGACTTTAGGTATATATGACAGCAATTCGTCCGCGGACAGCGCGGGCGCGAGACCGAATTCCGTCGAATGCGACGCTATCGTCCCGCCTGTTCCGATCATAAGAATCTTTTTCATATCATACTCCGTTCGTTCCTACCCACACGCATTATATCACATTGACACCGGTTTCACGGATTGATATATTGTCATCGGGAGAAAATCATGAGTAAAATAAGTGACCACGTCGGAAAAAGAATACGTCTCTACAGAAAGAGCCAGCGCCTGTCACTCGAGGATTTCAGCGGGATCATCGGGAAAAGCAAGTCCACTATCTCGAAATACGAAAACGGTGAGATATCGGTCGACATAGACACGCTGTACAGCATTGCCGAAGCGCTCGGCATTTCGCTGTCGCAGCTGCTCGATTACAGCGAGAAGGCCGCCCCGCCCGTTTCGGAGGACGCGATGGGCTTTTTCGCGAATGCGCAGTATATGTATTTATACTATCTTGTCGGAACACCTAAATCTGTGATCCGGTGCGTGCTGGAATTCGACAAAACAAACGAAGGAAACCGTGTCATCATGTACGGCGACGTAAAGGACATGAGCAGTTTTTACGACTGCCGGCAGCTTTATTACGGAAATGTAAGCTACAGCGATTCTTTCGTGAACATGTTCATGGTGAACCAGTCGAACAATTCGGAACAGGATCTGCTCACTGTACCGACGCCGATGAAGAATACGGACTATGTGTTCGGGCTGATCTCCGGCATCTACGAAAAGTACCGGATGCCCATTTCGACGCGGGTGCTTCTCAGTCTCCGTGACGACTATACGGAGGAACAGCTCTCCGAAATGCTGACCCTCGACAGGAACGACATGAAGGAGATCAGGAAGTACAACGTATTCATGCTGCCTACGCTCTGGCGGTAGCGTCGGGACGGCGGGGCCGCGGAGCGGATCGCGCCGGCGCAGGGAATATTGCCCGCACGAAAAATAAAAAAGGGCCCCGGCCTGAGCCGGGGTCCCTGTTTCTGTCTCAGATATTACAGATTCTGAACTACATGAGCTCCTTGATCGTTTCGGCAAGAGCCGTGATGCCCTGTACGATCTTGTCCTCAGGCATGCACGAATAGTTCATTCTGAAGCAGTTATATACTCCGCCGTTCGGGAAGAATGTGTCGCCCGGTACGAACGCAACGTTCTTCTCGAGAGCCTTCATATAAACATCCTGCGCCTTCATATTCTCAGGCAGCGTTACCCAGAGGAACAGTCCGCCGTCCGGATGCGTCCACTTTACGCCTTCCGGGAACGTCTTTTCCATCGTGTCGAGCATGATCTGTCTTCTCTTTCCGTAGACCTCTCTGATCTGCGCTACGTGAGCGTCGAGATCGAACATGTCGATCCACTTCGCAGTCTCCATCTGGGAGATAGTCGAAGCCTGAAGAGCCGCGGCCTGAGCGATCTTGTTGTATCCGCTGAGGATCTCGTCCGAAGCGTTGACCCATCCGAGTCTGTAGCCAGGAGCCAGGATCTTCGAGAATGTTCCGAGATAAATGACGAGGCCCTTTGTATCCAGCGATCTGAGCGACGGGAGATATTCTCCTTCATATCTGAGCTCGCCGTATGGGTTGTCCTCGATCACAGGGATCTCGTACTTGTTTACGACATCCATGAAGTCCTTTCTTCTCTGCAGCGGCCATGTTCTGCCTGTAGGATTCTGGAAGTCAGGAATGACATAGATCATCTTTACTCTGTCGTTCTCAGCGAGGATCTTGTCGAGTTCAGCCGGGATAAGTCCGTTGTCATCTGTAGGAACTTCGATGAACTTAGGCTGGTTCATCTTGAACGCATTTATAGCTCCGAGGTATGACGGGCTTTCAACAACAACGATATCGTCCTTGTCGAGGAACAGGCGTCCCGAATAGTCGAGGCCCTGCTGCGATCCGCTGGTGATGAGGATATGATCAGCATCGGTATCGATATTGTTCTTAGCCTTCATTCTTTCCGCGATCTGCTCTCTCAGACGAGGGAAACCTTCTGTCGTGGAGTACTGCATAGCCACCTGGCCCTGCTCTTCCATAACGGCGTTAGCAGCCTTTTCCATCTCCCCTGTAGGGAAAAGTTCCGGTGCCGGCATTCCGCCTGCGAACGAGATGATCTCCGGCTTCGCTGTCAGTTTGAGCAGCTCTCTGATCGCCGAACCTTCCATGTGTTCCATTCTGCTTGCGTATCTAATCACGGTATTTCCTCCTAACCTATAATTTAAATACTGCGTAGATCAATAACTTTTGTATACTCCTGCGATATGACTACCGCTTATTGGACTTTTTCCAGATACCGAGTTCTTCGGCGCTTTTTATAAGGTCCTCCCTGAAATCCGGGTCCGCGATCGAGATGAGGTCTTCTACTCTTTCCCAGTTCGTCTTTCCCGCAAGGTTTATTATACCATATTCGGTCGCCAGATAAAATCCCTGACTCCTCGGATCCGTAACGATATCGCCGTTGAATTTCGGGACGATGCGCGAATGCTTCACGCCCTTTTTGTCCACGAACGCGGCCGTCATGGCAATGAAATTCTTTCCGCCCTTCGAGTCGTAGGCGCCCGTCAGGAAGTCGAGCTGGCCGCCCGATCCGCTGATATGTCTCGTACCCACACTCTCCGCGCATGTCTGACCGAACAGATCGACAGAGATCGCACCGTTTATGGCGATGAAATTATCGATCTGCGCGATGACCGCCGGCGAATTCACGTAGCTTATCGGCATTGTCATCATCGAAGGATTGTGATCGATCAGATCGAAAAGCTTCTGCGTACCGAGCGCGCATCCGAAGACGCTTTTGCCTCTGTTCACAGTCTTCTCCGAGTTCGTGATCTTGCCCGCCTTTATCATGTCGACATAGGCGTCGCCCATCATCTCCGTATGGATGCCGAGGTTCCTGAGATCCGATTCGGCAATGCTTTTTCCGACCGAATACGGGAGTCCGCCGATCCCGAGCTGCAGTGTGGCCCCGTCCACCATGTTCTCCATGATGAATCCGGCGATCTTCTTGTCCTCTTCCGTCGGTTCCGCCGAAGGGAGCTGCGAGACAGGTCCGTGAGGACCCTCCACGACAGCGTCGGCCTTCGAGATATGTATCGCATCTCCTTCACCCGTATTTACATACGGCAGGTTCTCGTTCACTTCGAGGATGATCCTGTCCGCCGCTTCGAGGAACGCGTCCGTCGCGCCGTTTATGCCGGATATGTTGAAATATCCGTGCTTGTCCATCGGCGTGACGCTGATGATCGCGACGTCTACCTTCGCATATCCGCGTTCATAGTAGCTCGGCAGGTTCCTGAACGTCATCGGGCAGAAAACGACCTTGCCTTCCTTATAGTATTTTCTTTCGATTCCGGAGCAGAACCAGCTGTAGTACGTGAATGATTCCATTTCCGGATCCTGTTCGATGACCTGGATCTTATCCATGGCCAGGTATCCGCGGACCTTCACGTCCTTCAGCTCGCCCTTTCTCTGAGCCAGAGCGCTGTCAAGGATGGTCGGCATCTGGTATGCCATGCCGAAATCCACCCAGTCTCCGTCTTTCACGAGCTCTACGGCCTTTTCCGGTGTAGTCAGTTTCTGCTTGTATTCGTCGTAAAAACTCATTTTCTCAAACTCCTTCTTCCCTATTTCTCTGCCAGTTTTTCGTAATGCTCGTATTCGCTCTTCGCGTGCTCTTCAGCCTTGTCGAACAGTACCTTCGCATTCTCCGGGAATGTTCTGTCGAGTGCCGAGTATCTTACCTCGCCTCTCAGGAACGTCTTGAGATCCTTGACAGGCTTCTTGGAGTCGAGCACGAATTCCTTCGTCTCAGGATAGTATCTGTAAAGCGGCCAGTAACCGGCTTCAACAGCATCCTTCATCTCGGCCTGAGAATCTCTCATGCCCTTCTTCAGTCCGTGCGTGATGCATGGCGTGTACGCGATGATCAGCGACGGTCCCTTATGGTCTACGGCTTCCTTCATAGCCTTCATGAGCTGGTTCGGATCCGCACCCATCGCCACCGACGCGATGTAGATATTATCGTAAGCCATCATCAGCATTCCGAGATTCTTCTTGTTCGTCTTCTTTCCGGAAGCCTGGAACTGAGCGACAGCTCCTATCGGAGTAGCCTTCGACGACTGTCCGCCCGTGTTCGAATATACTTCGTTATCGAGCAGCAGCACGTTCACGTCTTCGCCCATCGCGAATACGTGGTCGAGTCCGCCGTATCCGATATCGTAAGCCCATCCGTCGCCGCCGACCATCCACATGGTCTTCTTCGACAGCTGGTTCTTCTCGTCGAGGATCATCTTTACGAGTTCGCCCGCTCTTCCGCTCTCATTCGCGTCGCGCAGCTCTGCGATGAACTTCTCCGATGCAGGCATGGAAGCATCAATGTCGTCGAACGTGTCTATCCATTCCTGCGCCGCCTTCGCGAGTGCGGAATTTCCGTCGATGAGCCCCATGAGCTCTTCAACGTGCATCTTCACGAGCAGTCTCTGCTGCGTCACGGCGAGGCACATTCCGTAGCTGAATTCTGCGTTGTTCTCGAACAGGGAGTTCGACCACGCCGGGCCTCTTCCTTCCTTGTTCTTGCAGTAAGGCATGCATGGCATCGCGGATCCCCACGCCTGCGTGCAGCCCGTCGCGTTCGCGATGTAGGCTCTGTCGCCGTACATCTGAGTGAGCAGCTTGACATAAGGTGTTTCGCCGCATCCCGCGCATGCGCCCGAGAACTCGAGCAGCGGCTGCTTGAACTGCGAACCCTTCACTGTATACTTGCTCATCGGCTCCTTGTCCGACAGATTCAGAGCGTACTTCCAGTTCGTCTGATCCTTCGATACGTCGTGCGCCGGCACCATCTTCAGAGCCGTTCCGGATTTCGGACACGACTGTACGCAGTTCTCGCAGCTCGTGCAGTCGAGCGTGCTGACCTGGATCGAGAACTTGAGTCCCGCAAGATCCTTGCCCTTTGCGTCGGCCATCGCGAATCCTTCCGGAGCGTCCGCGGCTTCCTTCTCATCGAGCAGGAACGGTCTTATTACAGCGTGCGGGCAGACGAACGAGCAGCGGTTGCACTGGATGCATTCTTCGCTGTTCCATACAGGAAGCGCCGTGGCAATGCCGCGCTTCTCATAAGCGGATGTCCCGAGCGGCATAGTTCCGTCCTTCATGTCCACGAACTTGCTTACCGGGAGGTCGTCGCCCTTCTGAGCGTTGACCGGTCTCAGGATGTCTCTGATCCAGGCCGGAACGTCCTCATCCGCCTTTTCCTCTTCAGCGCCGAGCGACTTCCACGAATCCGGAACGTCTACCTTGACGACATTGTCAATGCCGGCGTCCACGGCTTCCTGGTTCATCCTTACGATCTCGTCTCCCTTGGCGTCATATGTCTTCTTCACGAATTTCTTCATCAGATCGACGGCCTGCTCGATCGGAATGATCTTCGCGAGCTTGAAGAACGCGGCCTGGAGCACCATGTTCGGGTGGTTTCCGAGTCCGATCCTCTGCGCTTCGCTGTTCGCGTCGATGATATAGAAATCGATGTCGTTATCGGCAATGTACTTCTTCACGTGATCCGGGATATTCTGCTCGAGCTCATCAACGCCCCACTCGCAGTTGAGGAGGAACGTGCCGCCCGGCTTTATCTCTTCCACGATATCGTACTGTTTCAGATATGTCTGGTTATGGCACGCAACGAAATCCGCTTCCTTTACAACGTACTCTGAAAGGATCGGTTCGTGTCCGAATCTCAGGTGAGATTTCGTGATGCCGAATGATTTCTTCGTATCATACTCGAAGTAAGCCTGGCAGTACATGTCCGTGCTTTCTCCGATGATCTTTATGGAGTTCTTGTTAGCTCCCACAGTACCGTCGGAACCGAGGCCCCAGAACTTGCAGCTTGTCGTGCCTTCAGGCTCAACGTGCAGCGCCGGTCCTCTCTCGAGTGATTTGTGCGTCACATCGTCAACGATGCCGATCGTGAAATCGTCTTTCGGATCCGCCTCGTCGAGGTTGTCGAATACGGCCTTGATGTCAGCCGGTCTCGTATCCTTTGTCGAAAGACCGTAGACGCCTCCGATGATGAACGGAGCGTCACTGTCGTTCGCGTAAGCGGAGCATACGTCTTCGTACATCGGCTGCCCGATCGTTCCGAATTCTCTTACTCTGTCGAGTACCGCTATCTTCTTTACTGTTTTCGGTATGTATTTCAGGAAATGTTTGACCGAGAAAGGTCTGTACAGATGCACCTGCAGATATCCGACCTTTTCGCCCTTCGCCGTCATGGCGTCCACGACCTGTCTGATCGTTCCGCTGACGGAGCCCATGGCTACGATGATCTTTTCCGCGTCAGGTGCGCCGTAATAGTTGAACAGATGATATTCTCTTCCCGTGATCTCACTCATCTTTTCCATGTATTCCTCAACGATGTCCGGGAACGCATCGTAATCCGCATTATTTGTCTCTCTGATCTGGAAGTAGACATCCGGATTCTCTACTGTGGATCTCATGCACGGATCTTCCGGATTTATCGCGCGGTCTCTGAACGCCTGGAGTTCTTTTCTGTCGACCAGCTTCGCGAAATCGTCGTAATCGATCGCTTCGATCTTCTGTACTTCGTGCGACGTTCTGAATCCGTCCATGAAGTGCATGACCGGGATGTGGCCCTTTATAGCTGAAAGGTGCGCTACGCCGGCGAGGTCCATTACTTCCTGGACGCTTCCCGTCGAGAGCATTCCCCAGCCCGTCTGGCGGCAGTTCATGACATCGGAGTGATCTCCGAATATCGAGAACGCGTGAGTCCCGATAGTTCTCGCGGCTACGTGGAGCACGCCCGGCAGTCTTTCGCCGGCGATCCTGTGCAGCGTCGGGATCATCAGCATCAGGCCCTGCGACGCCGTGAATGACGTGGCGAGAGCACCCGCTTCGAGACATCCGTGTACTACGCCCGAAGCTCCGGCTTCGGACTGCATCTCAACTATCCTTACAGGCTGTCCGAACATATTCTTTCTTCCGTTAGCCGACCACGTGTCTGTGATCTCCGCCATGGGAGAAGACGGCGTGATAGGGAAAATACCGGCCACCTCCGAAAAAGCATACGCAACATAAGCTGCCGCGGTATTTCCGTCTACGATCAGCGTTTTTTTATCACTCATATTCTGTTCCTCCGTGATTATGAAAAATACAGGGTAGAAAATTATTCTGCCCCCGGGAGCCCCCCGGGAACATGTCGAGTATATTTTATAACGGACCGCATTTATTTTCAAACCGCCTGAATTTTCATGCTATGAAATTAAAGAGGACAAATTTTCGTGAGAGTGGAAATTCGGCCAAAAAAAGCAATAAAACACCCGCAAACTGGAAAAATTCACGGGCGCAAAAACTTTTTTCTATTTTCACGAAACTATTTGTTCTGATTTCCGAACACTTTCTCGTTCAGCGCCTTTCCTGCCGGCGTTGCGGCAAGGCCGCCCAGCGCGGTCTCTTTAAGCGCGGCGGGAAGTGAGTCTCCGATGTGCTTCATCGCGAGTATCACGTCATCTGCGGGGATCCTGCTTTTCACCCCCGCGAGCGCCATCTCGGCCGCGCACAGCGCGTTCGCCGTGCAGCCGGCATTGCGCTTTATACACGGTATCTCGACCAGCCCGGCCACCGGGTCGCATACGAGTCCCAGGATGTTTTTGAGCGCTATCGCCGCGGCGTCCGCCGCCATTTCAGGTGTCCCGCCCGCGCATTCAGTAAGCGCGGCCGCCGCCATGGCGGACGCGGAGCCGCATTCGGCCTGACATCCTCCGCCCGCTCCCGCGAGGCAGGCTTTATTATTTATCACCATCCCGAACGCCGCCGCAGTGAACATCGACATCACTACCGTTTCATCCGGCGCGCCGTATTCTTCCTGATACGCTATCAGCGTACCGGGCATGATACCGCACGACCCCGCCGTGGGCGCGGCAACGATCCTTCCCATGGAGGCGTTGAACTCCGCGACAGCGACTGCCTTCGCTATCGCTTTCGAGAACAGTCCCCCGCAGAGGGACTTCCCGCTTTCCGCCGCCTGCTTCAGCAGATACGCGTCTCCGCCGGTAAGACCGCTCGTCGACCGGATGCCGGCACTGCTGCCTTCTTCGGCGGATTCCTTCATTATCTTATAGTCGCGCGCCATAGTATCGTACAGCTCGCTCCTGCTCTTTTCCATTTCATCGGCCTGATCTCTTATTACGATCTCGGATATGGCCGTGTTTTCCGCGTTTGCGGCGTCGACGAGCTCAAGCACAGTCTGATATTTCAGCATACAGTTCCCTCCTTACAGCGGCGTGATCAGAACGACCGACATCACGTTCTCGAGCGACTCGAGCTCGCCTGTGATCCTCTCCGCGATGCTCCCGTCGCACTGGATCGTCATGACAGCGGTCCCGCCCTTTCCGTCCCGGTTCAGCGTGAAGTCGAAAATGTTCATGCCTTCATCCGCCATTATCGCGGTGACCTTCGCGATCATTCCGGGAATGTCTCTGTGCACTACTATCAATGTCGGAAACTGGCCGCTGATCGATACTTTCAGTCCGTTTATCTCGTTTACGAGTATGTTCCCGCCGCCTACGGACGCCGCCTGCATCACGAGCTTCCTGCCGGAAGCGCCTTCAAGAGTGATGCGCGCGGTATTCGGATGGGCGTTCTCTATCTCGCCCGGCTCGAAGGCATAATCGATGCCCTGCTCTTTCGCAATTTCAAGACTGTGCCGTATCCGCTTATCGTCCGGCGTCATATCCATTATTCCGGCCATTATGGCCCTGTCCGTTCCGTGTCCCTTATACGTATACGCGAAAGACCCCGCGAGGAGTATCCTCGCCTTCACGGCGGGCTCTCCGAGCAGGTGCCTCGCCATGCGGCCTATCCTGGCCGCTCCTGCCGTATGAGAAGAACTCGGGCCGATCATGACCGGCCCGATGATATCAAAAACATTCAATTTACTCTACGATTTCTCCTATTGTATCCGGCGTGCATCCCGCTGCGTTGCCCTCATCAGTATCGATGTGGATCTCTCTTTCGTGAGTGTCGCCCGCTCTTACTACTACCTGGTCGAACACGAGAGCTCTGTCACCGTTTATCTTGATCTTAACTACGTCGTGATCCTTCACGCCGGCTTCCTTCGCCTGCTCTGTCGACAGGTGGATGTGTCTCTGCGCAATGATGACGCCGCGCTCGAGCTCGATCTCGCCCTTCGGTCCGATGATTTTGCAACCCGGAGTATTGTCCAGATGTCCCGACTCTCTCAGCGGAGCGTCAATGCCGATCGTCCTGGCGTCTGTCATCGCGAGCTCTACCTGTGTCTCTTTCCTTACCGGTCCGAGCACTCTCACGCCGTTCAGCGTCCTCTTCGGTCCGACAATGTCGACTTTCTCTTCACATGCGAACTGTCCCGGCTGCCCCAGAGGCTTCCTCGGTGTCAGCTCATAGCCCTCTCCGAAAAGCGTCTCGAGATCTTTCTGTGAAAGATGAAGATGTTTGTTTGAAATTCCTACTTTTGCTGTGTAGCCCATTTTTTCCTCCTGGTTCGTCTGATATTTTTCGTAACGCATCAATGCGCTGTAAACTTATTCACTGAGGTAGCTGATATACGGAAGCTGTCTGTACTTCTGATTCGCATCGAGTCCGTATCCGACGATGAAAACGTCCGGGACTTCGAAGCCTACATAATCAGCGTTTATGTCGATCTTCCTCCCCTCCGGCTTGTCGAGCATGCAGCAGATGCTGACGCTCTTCGTGCCTCTGTTGGCGAGGTATTTCTTCAGATACGCGAGTGTGGTGCCGGAATCGACAATGTCTTCCACTATGATCACGTTCTTGCCCTTTATATCATAATCAAGGTCCTTGTTTATCTTTACTACTCCGGAGCTTTTCGTCGCCGCCCCGTAACTGCTGCAGGCCATGAAGTCGATCTCCACGTCGAGATGTATATTCTTCATGAGATCCACCATCCACGGCACTGCGCCTTTCAGGATCCCGACGAGCAGCACGCTGTCCCCCTCGAAATCCCTGTCGATCTGCGCGCCGATCTCCTCCGCGCGCTTTCTGATCTGTTCTTCGGTGATCATGACCTTGCCGATAACGCTTTTATCCATCCTGTCCTCCGTCCTGTCTGCCGTCTTCGCGTTCACTTTCCTCTTCACCGTCATATTTTACATCAAAATCCACTGCATTGATAGTATCACTGCCCGCAAATTTTTTCGAATAGTCCGTTGTTCTCTCTCCGAACCAGTAAGTATCGAGCGTGTCGCGCAGATGCCACAGGATCCAGATCCAGAGCAGGATGTCGCTGATTATGCCGAACGGCTGGGCGATCTGCACGAGCGGGAACAGCACGTAGATGATCCCGAACACGACGAGCACTTTTTTGCGCTTCGGAACAGAGCGGTCCGCCATCATGAAACGTATCGCCTTGAGTCTTCTTATCAGCACCCTCCACGCGATGTTGAACTGCATATCTACTCCTGCAGGACTATCCTGCCTATCTCGTCCGTAAGCTCGCCCGCGCCTGTCTTTTTGAGCGCCGACACGGGGATTATTTTCGCGTCCCCCGCACCGAGTGTCACTCGTATGACATCGAGCGCCCTGTTTTTCTGATTGTTTGACAGCTTGTCCGCCTTCGTCGCGACAATGAGCCCGTCAAGGCCGTAGTACTTCATGTAATCGTACATCTGAACGTCGAGAGCGGTCGGCTCATGACGTATATCCACGAGCAGCACGACTTTCCGCAGCGACTCCCTCGTGCGGAAATAGTCGTCCATCATCCTGCCCCAGTCCTCCGACATTGATTTGGACACTTTCGCGTATCCGTATCCCGGAAGATCCGCGATCCTGAACTGACCGTTTATTTCATAGAAATTTATCGTCCGCGTCTTGCCGGGACTGCTGCTCACTTTCGCGAGTTTCTTCCTGCCGGTGAGCAGATTCAGCAGCGACGATTTGCCGACGTTGGATTTCCCCGCGAACGCGATCTCCGGAAGATCGTCCGGAGGATACTGCCCGGGCCGCGCCGTCACCGCGACTATCTCTGCCGTCTTTATTTTCATGATTTCTTTCCGGGTTTCTTCACCAGTACCTCGTCGAGCGCCTGCTGCACATTGTCGAGGAGCACGAACGTCAGCTGCTTTCTCACATTCTCCGGGATATCGTCGATATCGGGTTCGTTCTCCCTCGGGATGAGGACCTTCCTGATCCCGGCTCTGTGAGCGGCGAGCACCTTTTCCCTGATGCCGCCTACCGGCATCACTTCTCCGCGCAGGTTTATCTCACCCGTCATCGCGATGTCCTGCCTCGCCGGTATCTTCGTGAACGTGGATATCATGGCAGTGCACATCGTGACTCCGGCGGACGGTCCGTCCTTCGGCGTAGCGCCCTCCGGGATATGGAGATGCATGTCGTATTTTTCGTAGAAGTCCGGCTCGATGCCGAGCTTATCTGATATCGAGCGTATATAGCTTATGCCGGTCCTCGCGGATTCCTGCATTACGTCTCCGAGCTGCCCGGTGAGGCTTATCTTTCCCTTGCCCGGGACCGCAAGCGTCTCTATCTCGAGCGTCACGCCGCCGACCACGGTCCACGCGAGCCCTGTCGTCACTCCGACCTTGGTCGTTCCCTTTATGAGGTCATAGTGATAGCGTTTCTTGCCGAGATACGATTCGAGATCCGAGGCCTTTATCGAGAAGGAAGCGTCACCGCCCTCCGTCACGATCTTCCTCGCGACCTTCCTGCACAGGTTCGCGATCTCGCGCTCCAGATTACGGACGCCGGATTCGCGCGTGTAGTAGTTTATCAGATCTCTTATGGCCTTCTGCGAGATCCGTATGTCCTTCGCTCTGAGGCCGTTCTTCGCTCTTTCTTTCGGGATGAGGTACTTCTGTGCGATCTTTACCTTTTCCTCTTCAGTATATCCCGCAACTTCTATTACTTCCATCCTGTCGAGAAGAGGGCTCGGTATAGTGCTGATGTCGTTCGCTGTAGTGATGAACATCACGTCCGACAGATCGAACGGCACTTCGAGATAGTGGTCAGTGAAGTTTTTGTTCTGCTCCGGATCCAGCACTTCAAGCAGCGCGGACGCGGGATCTCCCCTGAAGTCCGCTCCGATCTTGTCCACCTCGTCGAACAGGAACACAGGGTTCCTCGTGCCGGCTTCGCGGATGCAGTTTATCACTCTGCCCGGGATGGCGCCGATGTACGTGCGCCTGTGGCCTCTGATCTCGGCCTCGTCCCTCACGCCGCCGAGCGACATGCGGACGTATTCCCTTCCGGTGGCCCTTGCTATCGACTTCACGATAGAGGTCTTTCCGGTTCCTGGCGGGCCCACGAGACACAGTATCGGTCCCGTTATTTTCTGCGACAGATGGATGACGGCAAGATATTCGAGGACTCTGTCCTTTACCTTGCGCAGGCCGTAATGGTCTTCGTCGAGTATCTTTTCAGCCTTCTTGAGGTCGAGCTCTATCTCCGATTCCGTGTTCCACGGGAGCGAAAGCAGCGTTTCGATGTAGTTCCTGCCGACAGCCGCTTCCGAGGAGGACGGCTGCAGTTTCGCCATCCTGTTTATCTCTTTTTCTATCGTGGCATTTATTTTTTCGGGAAGCGCGAGTTCCGCGAGCTGCTTTCTCCATTTCTCGATCTCATCTTCCACTTCCTCATCGATGCCGAGTTCTTCCTGGATCGCACGCATCTGCTCCCTCAGATAATACTCTTTCTGATTCTGATTCATCTGAGTCTTTATCTTCGTGCTGATGTCTTCCTCAATATTCAGTATCTCGATCTCGCGTGAGATGATGCTGATAAGCGAATTCAGACGCTCTTTCGTGTCGAGCGCGTCCAGTATTATCTGCTTGTCTTCCGTCTTGACGTTAAGATGCGACGCTACGATATCCGCGAACCTTCCCGGCTCCTCTATCGTGGCGACGGTCTGGAACGTCTCCTGCGACATCTCCTGGTTCAGCGCCAGATATTCGTCGAACAGAGTCAGCACGCTCCTCATGAGCGCCTCCGTCTCCGCCGGGATCTTCTCCGGTTCCACGTCCGGCAGTTCTTCTATGACGCACCTGAAATAAGGCACTTCGTTGAGAACGGTCGTGATGCGTCCTCTGTAAATGCCTTCCACGAGCACACGGATGGAATCGCCGGGCAGCTTCAGCATCTGCTTTATCCTGGCGATCGTTCCTATATGATAAAAATCGTCCGTAGTCGGAAGATCCGTGTTTTCATCCTTCTGCGTTGTCAGGAAAATATACTGGTTCCTTATCATCGCGCGCTCCAGCGCATTGATGGATTTCTCTCTCCCGATATCGAAATGGAGGACCATGTTCGGGAAGATCGTAAGCCCCCTGAGAGGGATCATCGGCAGAACTATCTCGCCGTCTATAGTCTTTTCGACTTTCTCGTCGGCCGAGACTATCTTAAGATCATTTATGTCAGGCATATGTGTCTTTCCTCCTTTTTATATATAGTCACAATGAGGCGGCCTCGAGCCGCCTCACTTATTAAGCCGTTACCTTGGTTTCCGTCCTTTTCTTCACTCCCGCCTCTTCGCTTTCGCGCTTTCTGAGAACGAGTTCCGGTTCACTGCCTTCGGTGACAGTCTTTTCCGTAATGACGCACTTTTCGACGTCATCGCGCGACGGTATCTCATACATGACGTCCGTCATCAGTTTCTCCATGATCCCGCGGAGCCCCCTGGCGCCTGTATTCAGCTTTATCGCCTTTTCGGCTATCGCGCGTATGGCTCCCGGTTCTATATCGAGCTCAACGCCGTCGAGTTCAAACAGCTTTTTGTACTGTTTGACCAGCGCGTTCTTCGGCTCCGTAAGGATCTTCGAGAGCGCGTCCTCGTCGAGTTCCGACAGTGTCACAACGGACGGAAGTCTCCCTATGAATTCCGGGATGAGACCGAACTTCAGCAGATCTTCCGGCTCGATTTTCTTTAAAAGCTCCGCTTCGTCCGCGCCGCTCCCGGCCGTCACGGAATTGAATCCGATGACGTTCTTGCCGATACGTCTCTGTATGATCTTATCCAGCCCGTCGAACGCGCCGCCGCATATGAACAGAACGTTCTTCGTGTTGAACTGGATCATTTCCTGGTTCGGGTGCTTGCGCCCGCCCTGAGGCGGAACGTTCGCCACCGTTCCCTCTATTATTTTAAGCAATGCCTGCTGCACGCCTTCGCCGCTGACGTCCCTCGTTATCGAGACGTTCTCGGACTTCTTTGCAATCTTGTCGATCTCGTCTACATATATAATGCCTCTCTCGGCCTTCTCGAGATCGTAGTCCGCGGCCTGTATGAGTTTCAGCAGGATATTTTCAACGTCTTCACCGACATAGCCCGCTTCCGTAAGAGCGGTCGCGTCCGCAATGGCGAACGGGACGCTCAGTATCTTCGCGAGCGTCTGCGCGAGCAGCGTTTTTCCGGATCCCGTGGGGCCGATCATGATGATGTTCGATTTCTGTATCTCGACATCGTCATCGTCATCATTGCTGCTGATGCGCTTGTAATGATTGTACACCGCCACCGCGAGCGCCTTCTTCGCATCATCCTGCGCTATTACATAATCCGAAAGCTTTTCGGTTATTTCCTTCGGCTTCGGAAGATTTCTGTCCGCTTCGCGCTCTATGTCGGAACCTCCGCCCATACCCTCGTTTATGATATCGCGGCAGAGTTCGACGCATTCGTTGCAGATATAGACATCCGGTCCGGCCACGAGCCTCTTCACCTGGCTCTGGGGCCTTCCGCAGAATGAACATCTTATTTCGTTATTGTCATCGTACTTCGCCATGTATACCTCCCGGTCACCGGGTAGTCATCACCCGGTCAATGAGCCCGTACGCCATCGCTTCGTCCGCGCTCATGAAATTATCCCTTTCCGTATCCTCGCTGACTTTCTCAAGCGGCTGCCCGGTGTTCCCGCTGAGGATCCTGTTCATCTTTTCCTTCGTCCTCAGTATCCAGTCAGCGTGGATCTTTATATCAGTAGCCTGCCCCTGCACGCCTCCGAGCGGCTGATGGATCATGATCTCCGCGTTCGGAAGAGCGTATCTCTTGCCCTTCGTTCCCGAAGAAAGCAGGAACGCGCCCATGCTCGCGGCGAGCCCGACGCATATAGTGGATATGTCGGGGCGCACATAGTTCATGGTATCATAGATAGCCATGCCCGATGTGACCTGACCGCCGGGGCTGTTTATATAGATATTGATATCCTTTTCCGGATCTTCTGCTTCGAGAAACAGAAGCTCCGCCGTGACGACGCTGGCAATGCTGTCGTCTATCTCACCGCTCAGGATAATGATCCTGTCCCTGAGCAGCCTCGAATATATGTCATACGATCTTTCGCCTGCGCCCGTCTGTTCAACGACGTAGGGTATCAATGCAGCCATACTCTCACACCTTTCCTATTGATTATTCACATTATCGGCCGTCGTTAATCTTCCTTTTTCTCCTTTTTTACGGCATTGTCGTAAATAAACTGCACGGCCTTCCTCATTTTTATGTCTTCCTTCACCATGTCCATGTTCTGTCCGGCGAGCATTCCCCTGATGTCCTCGACCTTCATATCGTAGCGGTCGGCCATATCCTGAAGTTCGCCCTCGACGTCCTCGTCAGTGGCCTCCAGATTCTCCTGCTCCGCGACTCCTCTTACGGTCATCCTCATCTTTACTCTGTTCTCCGCGCCGGATCTGAGGTCGTTCCTGAAATCCTCCATGGTGCGTCCGACCATTTCGAGGTAATTATCGAGAGTCATGCCCTGCATCGCGAGCTGCTGACTGTATTCCTGGATCATCGCCGTGATGTCATCGCTTACCAGTCTCTCCGGAACGTCGAAATCGTTCGCGTCCATGACCTTCTTGACGGCCTCGTCCTTCATCATGTTCTCGGCGTTTTCTCTCTTCTGCCTTCTCACGTCCTCGGCGGTCTTCTCCTTAAACTCATCAACAGTGTCGTAACTGCTGATATCCTGTACGAGTTCGTCGTCGAGTTCAGGCAGTTCCTCTTCCTGCACCTTCTTCACTGTGCAGTCGAAGACAGCTTCCTTCCCCGCGAGATCCTCTGCGCCGTAGTCTTCCGGGAATGTGACTTTCACATCCCTGCGGTCGCCGGCCTTCGTTCCGACGAGCTGGTCTTCGAAACCCGGGATGAACGTGTTAGATCCGAGCATCAGCGGGCAGTCCGTCATGCTGCCGCCCTCGAATTCTTTTCCGTCCACCGTGCCGACGAAATCTATCAACAGCGTGTCGCCTTCCTTCGCTTCTCTGTCGACTTCGACGAGACGTCCGTTCTTCCTTCTGAGATTGTCGATCGCGTTCTGTATATCTTCATCAGTAGCTTCCGTATCGACGTCCTCTATCTCAACGCCCTTGTAGTCCCTGATCTCCAGTTCGGGATATACTTCTACCGTACCCTCGATGACGAATCCCTCGCCCTTTTTGAGTTCCGGCGCCTCGATCTTCGGGCTGTCGATGACCTCGAGTTCAAGGTCGTCTATCGCCTGCGGATACGCCGTGCCGAGGATATCGTTGAGAGCGTCGTCAAAGAAAATATCGTCGCCGTAGTGCTTCTCTATTATACTCCTGGGAGCCTTTCCTTTCCTGAAACCGTCGATGACGAATTTATCCTTCGACTGCTGATACGCTCTTATGACAGCGTTCTTGAATTCGTCGGCCGTCACCTCGATGTTGAATTTTACATTGTTTCCTTCTTTAGAGATCTGGGTAGCTTTCATCTGATATTTTCCTCCTGTATCAAATCCAAAAGTTTAAGTCCCCTGGCGAACTTGCTCTCGCTCCCGGGTATCAAATCGTATTTTTCGCGGAGCATCTCGCCGACAGCCTTTATATCCTCGGCCTCGCCGGAGAACAATTCTATCTCCACTTCGGAAATAGGCGCCGTGCCCTTTTCCGTAACTATCTCTCCCTCGTCGACGGATATTTCGGCAATGCCGGTTTCCGTGCCTATGCGCATGGACCTTCGCCTGAATCCCATCCTCATCAATGGCCGGAGCGGCTTCTTCCCGACGATCTTCTCCAGATCGCCTCCGATCTCGCTCTCGCGGAATATCGACAGATCCGGCTCGATACCGTCGCGCCACTCCCCGAGGGAAAGGTTGAGTTCGTTCCGGATATGGAGCGGCCCGTCGGATTTTCCGTTCCACTTGAGAGTGGCGGCGGCCCTGTCTCCTTCTTTCCGGATCCTGAACGCTATGTCGTTTTTCATGAGCGCGTGATCGAATGTGTCATAATAGACAGCGTAAAATATTTCGGAACGCCGGTCCTCTTCGCCCGGCACCGACATTGCCGAAAGTTCACTGTCTTCCCATACAGCGTCACAGACATCACTGCCGTCCGCCGCATATTTGAGTTCAATTTCCATTTCTCACCTTCGCTTTACACATGAATAGGAGTATTTTATCACTTAATGCGTTTTTTTACAACATCGCACGCATGAAAAGCGACTCCCGCGCGCAGCGGCCGCCGCGGCGGGAGACAAGGTGAAATTCTGTCTGTTTTCTTAGATTCAGTTCTGGTTACCGAGCGTCGCGACCATTATCGCCTTGATGGAGTGGACGCGGTTCTCGGCTTCGTCGAAGACGACGGAATGCGGTCCCCTGAACACTTCGTCCGTCACCTCGCGGATATCGTATCCGAGCTCTTTCTGCTCCCTCGCCATATCCGTTTCAAAATCGTGGAACGCCGGCAGGCAGTGCATGAACAGCACGTCATCGTTCCCGGTCACCGACAGCATCTCATCAGTGACCCTGTACGGCGTCAGTATTTTCACACGCTCGGGTATCTCATCCTCTTCGCCCATCGAAGCCCAGATATCAGTGTAGATGACATCAGCGCCCTTCAGCGCATTGATATCGTCCGTCACTACTATCTCGGCGCCGGTTTCCGCAGCGGCTTCACGCGCGCGCCCGACAGCGTTCCGGTCCATCTGATCTATCAGGACCTTCGGCCCGTACGCCGTGAACTTCATGCCCATCTTCGCGCATCCGTACATCCACGCGTAGCTCATGTTGTTCCGCACGTCCCCGACGAACACGACCTTGCATTTTGAAAGCGGCTTCGCGATATGCTCTTCCATCGTGAGCATGTCGGCAATGATCTGCGTCGGATGATCTTCATCCGTGAGCCCGTTCCACACCGGCACGCCGGAATACTTCGCGAGGCACTCCACGACCTTCTGCGATGTGCCGCGGTATTCGATGCCGTCATAAATGCGCCCGAATACTTTCGCCGAATCCTCAACGGACTCCTTTCTTTCAAACTGCGACGTCTTTCTGTCGATGAACGTCGGATGTCCGCCTTCATCCACGACGCCGACCTCGAACGATCCGCGCGTCCTCGTCGATGTCTTTTCGAATATCAATGCGATGTTTTTCCCGTCAAGGGTATGTCCCTTTATCCCGGCGCGCTTCTTCGCCTTGAGGTCGTGCGCCAGGTCAAGGAGATAACGTATCTCCCCGGGTGTGAAATCCATCAGTGTCAGGAAACTCCGTCCCTTAAGATTTACCGGCATATCAATCTCTCCCGTTTTCCTTTTTTCAGGCATTGCCTGTCATATTTCAGTAATATCTATCATATTCACGTCGTCGAGCGTCTTGCCTGACAGCAGGCAGTTCGCCACAGCGTTCGCCGTATCCATTGACGTCAGCGTCGCGATGCTACGTTCGATGGCCTTCCGCCTCATCTTCACGGAATCCTTCGCCGGGTCACGGCCCACGCGCGACGTCGATACCACGAAGTCAACGACTCCGGTGTCGAATATGGAGCTCGTATTCGGTTCCGGTCCTCCGACCTTGTGGACATATTCGGCCGGGAGCCCGTGATCCTCGAAGTACTGTCTCGTCCCCTTCGTCGCGTAGATCTTGTATCCGAACTTGTGGAACTTCTTGGCAACTTCCAGCGCGTCCGGCTTGTCGGCATCCTTGACGGTGAACAGCACGACGTCGCTTACCTTGTGGAGCTCATATCCCGCAGCGAGCAGCCCCTTGTACAGCGCCGATTCGAAGTCCTTATCAATGCCGAGGACTTCTCCCGTGGATTTCATTTCCGGCCCGAGCTGCGAATCCGCGTCCGTCAGCTTGGCGAAGCTGAACACCGGCACCTTCACGGCGTAATAATCGCTGTTCGGGACAAGTCCCGGTTCATATCCCATGTCTCTCAGGGACTCTCCGAGAAGCGCCCTCGTGGCGAGATCCACGATCGGCACGTTCGTGACCTTGCTGATGAACGGCACCGTCCTCGACGATCTCGGGTTCACTTCGATGACGTACAGCGTGCCTTCGTAGTAAACGTACTGTATGTTTATCAGACCGAGCACGTGCAGCTCTTTCGCGAGCATGCCCGTGTACTCCACGATCTTGTCTATGACATCCTGCGAAAGCGTATACGGAGGATAGACGGATATCGAATCCCCGGAGTGCACTCCCGCACGCTCAATGTGTTCCATGATGCCCGGTATGAGGAAATCCTTCCCGTCGCATACGGCGTCGACCTCTATCTCCTGGCCCATCAGGTACTTGTCGATGAGGACCGGGTTCTCGAGCTCGCCGTTCGCCGCGATGATCCCCATGTATTCCCTGACATCATCCGAGCTGTAGGCGATGATCATGTTCTGCCCGCCGAGCACGTATGAAGGTCTGAGCAGCACCGGATATCCGAGTTCCTCGGCTTCCTTCACCGCGACTTCCGTCGTGAACGCCGTCTTGCCTTCCGGCTGCGGTATGCCGCATCTGTTCAGGAGTTCATTGAACCTCTCCCTGTCCTCCGCGGCGTCGATATCGTCCGCCGGCGTCCCGAGTATCCTCACTCCCTTTTCGGTGAGATGCTTTGTCAGCTTTATAGCGGTCTGCCCTCCGAACTGGACGATGGCACCCCACGGTTTCTCAGTCTCGAGCACGCCGTCCACGTCTTCCGGAGTGAGCGGCTCGAAATAGAGCCTGTCTGAGATATCGAAGTCCGTGCTTACCGTCTCGGGGTTGTTGTTCACGATTATCGCTTCATATCCCGCTTCCTTGAGGGATTTTATGCAGTGCACGGAGCAGTAGTCGAATTCTATTCCCTGGCCTATCCTTATCGGGCCGGATCCGAACACGATAACCTTCTTCTTTCCGGTCGAATGTTCTTCGATGAATTCCTCCGCCTCGTTCTCCTCATCGAACGTCGCGTAGAAGTACGGCGTCTCGGCCGCGAACTCCGCGGCGCACGTGTCCACCATCTTGAACGCGGCCGGCAGCCTCTTCGGAGGATCCTGCCCGCTGAGTTCCTTTATGGTCTTGTCGAGGAATCCGAGATCCTTCGCGTCCTTGTATTTGTCTTCCGTGAGTTCCCCGTCGGCAAGGAACCTTTCCATATATACGAGGTTGTTCAGCTTGCTCAGGAACCAGTAATCTATCTTCGTAATATCGTGTATCGTGTCGATATCCACGCCGCGCTTGAACGCTTCGTAGACGACGAAGATACGCTCATCATCCGTGTTGTGCAGTTTCTGCCTTATCTCCTCGTCGGAAAGCGGCTTCAGCTTCGGCAGGTTCATGGTCTCGAGCCCGAGTTCGATGGACCTTACCGCCTTCATCATCGCCTGCTCGAAGAAGCTGCCGATCGCCATGACTTCTCCCGTGGCCTTCATCTGAGTGCCGAGCGTCCTGTCCGCGTACACGAACTTGTTGAACGGCCATTTCGGGAACTTGACGACTACATAGTCGAGCGCCGGTTCGAAGCAGGCGTATGTGTTTCCGGTGACCGAGTTAATAATCTCGTCAAGAGTGTATCCTATCGCGATCCTGCTCGCGACCTTGGCGATCGGATAGCCCGTCGCCTTCGACGCGAGCGCGGACGATCTGGACACCCTCGGGTTCACTTCAATGACCGCGTATTCGAAGCTGTCCGGATTCAGCGCGAACTGCACATTGCAGCCGCCTTCGACGCCGAGCGTCTGGATGATCTTTATCGCGGACGTCCTAAGCATCTGATATTCCTTGTCCGCGAGCGTCACCGCCGGCGCGACGACGATGGAGTCGCCTGTATGCACGCCGACCGGGTCGATGTTTTCCATCGAGCAGACCGTGATGCAGTTGTTCTTGTGATCCCGCATCACTTCGAATTCTATCTCTTTCCATCCCGACACGCAGCGCTCCACGAGTATCTGCGTTATCGGGCTCTGGCGCAGCCCCGCGCGTCCGACGATCTCGAGCTCTTCCCTCGTCTCGCATATCCCGCCGCCGGTCCCGCCGAGCGTGAACGCCGGCCTTACGATGACAGGATATCCGATAACGTTGTCAGCGAATTCGAGAGCGGAATCAATGTCCGTAACTACTTTCGAAGGGATCACCGGCTCTCCGATGCTCTGCAGCATGTCCTTGAACATCTGCCTGTCCTCGGCCTTGTCTATGGTCTCGAGATCGGCGCCGATGAGCTTCACGCCCTGCTCGTCAAGGAACCCGTCCTTCGCGAGCTGCATGCCGAGCGTCAGACCGGTCTGCCCTCCCATCGTCGGAAGGATGCTGTCCGGTTTTTCCTTCATTATTATCTTTTTCAGCACCGGCAGGATCAGCGGCTCTATATACACTTTGTCCGCCATCGTCTTGTCCGTCATGATAGTCGCCGGGTTCGAGTTCACGAGCACGACCTCGAGTCCCTCTTCTCTCAGCGTCCGGCATACCTGGTTCCCGGCGTAGTCGAATTCCGCCGCCTGGCCGATGACTATCGGGCCGGAGCCTATTACAAGTACTTTCTTAATGTCTTTCCTTAACGGCATGTTCCCCCTCCTATTTGCTTTCCTTATATGCCTTCATGTTGTCAATGAACCGGTCGAACAGATACTGAGTGTCCTGCGGGCCGGCCGCCGCTTCGGGGTGGAACTGTACAGTGAATGTGTAAGGTCTGTTATACAGAACGCCTTCGCAGCTTCCGTCGTTCACGTTATAATGACTGACTTTGCCCACGTCCGGAGAGATGCTGTCGTTCACGACATAGTAACCGTGGTTCTGCGTCGTTACGAACACTCTGTCGAGCGCGATGTCCTTTACGGGCTGGTTCGCTCCCCTGTGTCCGTACTTCAGCTTCGCAGTCTTTCCTCCGTTCGCGAGCGCCATGAGCTGATGCCCGAGGCAGATGCCGAGGATCGGTATGTCCGTTTCCGTGCATATCCGTCTGAGCGTCTCGATGAGTTCGACATTTTCCGCGGGATCCCCGGGGCCGTTGGACAGCATGATGCCGTCCGGCGCGAGTTCCTTCACTTCCTCTACCGTTGTATTGTACGGCATGGCGGTGACATTGCATCCGCGCCTGTTCAGGCTCCTCGAGATGTTCCTCTTGAACCCGTAGTCGAACAGCACGACATCGTATTTCGGCTCGTCGCAGTAAAAATAATGCGGGGCATCGAACGATACTTCCTTTACGGAATCGACGATCCTGTAATCTCTTATCTTTTTAAGAAGGAACTCCATGTCGTCCGGCCACTGCGTCGTTATCGCGCCGTTCATGACTCCGTATTCTCTGATCTTTTTCGTCAGAGCTCTCGTATCGATATCGTATATCCCCACTATGTCGTACCGGCTTAAGTATTCACCGAGAGTCGACTGGCTCCTGAAGTTGGACGGCTCGTAGCACCATTCCCTGATGATGTATCCGTTCAGCCATATGCCGCTCGATTCTCTGTCTATCGTGTTCACTCCGTAATTCCCTATGAGCGGGAATGTCTGCGTCACGATCTGGCCGTAATAACTCGGATCCGTAAGCGTCTCCTGATAGCCGGTCATCCCTGTCGTGAACACGACCTCGCCGATGGCTGTCCCCTTCGCGCCGAGACTGAATCCGCTGAATACGGTCCCGTCCGCGAGGATGAGCCAGGCTTTTTTGCCTTCCCTGTATGCCATTTTACTGCTAGTCATCATCGTGCTCCTTTCACATTCATGCACAATTATACATTTTCTGCCCATGCAGGTCAATGAAATTTCACATATTTTTAGATATTCGTGTATATTTATTCACGTGGCGGCTTCTGCCCGTGGAACTGGTAGTATGTAGTCTCTATATTCCCGTTGAAAAGCTTCCTGCGCCTGTCCGCCTTCCGTCCCAGAGTTTCCCGTTCCGCGTTTTTGTCCGCCGTTATCATGAACAGAGACCAGTCCGGATGCTCCGCGTAGAATTTCCGGAGCGCACCGTAGATGTTCTCTATCGCTTCCCTGTCTCCGATCCGCGCGCCGTACGGCGGGTTCATTATCATTATCCCGTATTTTTCTTCCGTGTCGAAATCGCGTATGTCTCTCACCGAGAAATCTATGCAGTCGGAAACGCCCGCTTCATCGGCATTGCGCATTGATGCTCCGACAGCTTCCGCATCAATGTCCGACGCTTCGATATGAAGTGGTCTTTCCGTGTCGATATCGGCGTACGCCTTCGCCCTCTCTTCTTTCCAGATCTTCGGATCGATTATGTCCCAGCGCTCGGACGCGAAGCGGCGCGTGAGGCCCGGCGCGATATTGCGGCCTGTCATCGCGGCCTCGATCGCTATCGTACCGGAGCCGCAGGTCGGATCCACAAGATATCTGTCCGGATTCCAGAACGAAAGCTGCACGAGAGCGGACGCGAGCGTCTCCTTGAGCGGCGCCGCCGTGGGCGCGACCCTGTAGCCGCGCTTGTGGAGCGCGGGCCCTGTCGTGTCCACAGTAAGCGTCGCATTGTCTTTCAGCATTGAGATCTTTATCCTGTATTCGGCGCCGGTCTCCGGCATGCGGTCCATGGAATAGAACGAACCGAGCCTGTCGACGACAGCCTTCTTGACTATGCTCTGGCAGGCGGGCACGCTGTGGAGGACCGATTTCACGGAAGATCCGATCACGTCGAACTTCCCGTCCATCGGTATCAGCTCTTCCCACGCGATCCCCCGCGTCATCTGATACAGTTCCTCGAATTCCTTCGCTTCGAACTCAGCGACATGCAGAAACACCCGGTCCGCCGTCCTGAGCCTGATGTTCGCGGCGGCGATAGCGCGCTCGTCTCCCGCGAACGTCACCTTTCCGTCTTCCGTTTTTATGACTTCATATCCGAGCGCCTGCACTTCTCTCCGCACCACGGCCTCGAGCCCGAATGCCGCGGTCGCGGTCAGTTCCCTCTTCATAAATAACAGCTCTCCTAAAAAACGGCTGCCGTCCGGCAGCCGTGGATTATTAAATAAAATTCTTTCTCCGCTTGTTCATCGCGCTTCTCTGAACGATCTCTATATTATCGAGCGCCTTTCCGGTACCGATAGCCACGCATGACAGCGGGTCCTCCGCTATCCTGACATCGATATTTATCCTGTCCTGGACTCTCTTGTCTATACCGTACAGCAATGCGCCGCCGCCCGTTATGACGAGTCCGCCCATGCTGATGTCTGCGGCAAGTTCAGGAGGCGTCTTTTCGAGCACAGCGTGCGCCGCGTCGCATATCTGAGTGAGCGGCTCATCCAGCGCTTCGAGCATCTCGTCGCTCGAGAACTCTATATCTCTCGGGAGTCCCGAAACAAGGTCACGCCCCGAGCATGTCATCTTCACTACTTCCGGTCTGTCGTACGCCGTGCCGATAGCCATCTTGAGCTCTTCGGCCGTACGCTCGCCGATGTAAAGCTTATGCTTCTTTCTTATATACTTCACGATAGCTTCATTGAACTTATCGCCCGCGATCTTCACCGAAGCGCTGGCGACGATCCCGCCGAGAGCGATGATCGCGATATCCGTCGTGCCGCCTCCGATATCCATTACCATCGTTCCCTCCGGCCTCGCGACGTCAAGTCCGGCTCCGATAGCAGCGGCCATCGGTTCTTCCATCAGGTATACTTCTTTTCCTCCCGCCTGCGTCGCGGCCTCTCTGACGGCTCTCTTCTCTACTTCCGTGACTCCGCTCGGCACGCAGACCATGATCGTAGGTCTGAAGAATTTCCCGGATCCGCACGTCTTCTTGATGAAATAGCGCAGCATCCTTTCTGTAATGTCGAAACTCGAGATGACGCCGTCGCGGAGCGGTCTCACCGCCACTATATTAGCAGGCGTCCTTCCGAGCATCTGGCGCGCCTCTTCACCTACGGCCAGGATCTCATTCGTCTCGTCGTCCACAGCGACGACGGAAGGCTCCCGCAGCACGATGCCCTTTCCTTTTATATATACCAGAACATTCGCAGTTCCGAGGTCGATTCCTACTTCTTCCGAAAATGCCATTACATTTCCTCCCATTCAATAGTTACAGTTCGCTAAATAATTATATAGGAAATGCATAACGTTTTCAATCACTATTTGCTTTCGTGAAATCTGTCGGCCGCTGCGATGAACTCTCTGAACAGCGGATGGGCCCTGTTCGGTCTGCTCTTGAACTCCGGATGATACTGCACGCCCACGAAATGCTTGCACGCAGGGATCTCGACCGCCTCGACGAGGCGCTTGTCCGGAGATGTCCCGGCGACCTTCATGCCGGCCTCTTCAAGATCTTTTCTGTAATCGTTGTTCAGTTCATATCTGTGTCTGTGGCGCTCGGAGATCTTCGATTTCCCGTACGCCTTTCTCATGATCGTCCCGTCGACGACATCGCACGGATACGCGCCGAGCCTCATCGTGCCGCCCTTCGGCATGTCGCCGTTCTGATCCGGCATGAAATCTATCACCTTATGCGGAGTATCCGCGCTGAACTCGCCGCTGTCCGCGTCCTTCCACCCGAGCACGTTCCTCGCGAACTCGATGACCGCGGCCTGCATGCCGAGGCAGATGCCGAAATACGGCACATCGTTTTCCCTCGCATAGCGCACCGCGTTTATCATGCCTTCGACTCCCCTGTCGCCGAAGCCGCCCGGCACGAGTATGCCGTCCACATCGGAAAGCAGCTTTCCGGCCGCCTCCATGTCCGCGACTTCCTCGGACTCTATCCAGCGGATATCGACCTTGCAGCCGGTCTCGAACCCGCCGTGGCGGAGAGCCTCCGCGACCGAAAGATACGCGTCGTGAAGCTCCATGTATTTTCCGACCAGTGCGATGGTGACTGTTTTATTGAGATTGTTGATCCTGTCGATCATCGCCAGCCATTCTTCCATGTCGCACGGTCCCGCGTTTATGCCGAGCTCGCGGCATACTATCCACGAAAAATCGCTTTCCTCCAGCATGAGAGGCGCTTCATAGAGCGAAGACAGCGTGATGTTCTCTATCACGCAGTCCGGCTTCACGTTGCAGAACAGCGAGATCTTGTCACGGATCGACTGACCGATAGGTTCATCCGAGCGCATGACGATGATGTCCGGCATAATGCCCATGGATCTCAGGTTCGCGACGGAATGCTGTGTCGGTTTCGACTTGTGCTCGCCTGAGCTCTTGAGATACGGGACGAGCGTGACGTGGATGAACAGGCAGTTCTCCTTGCCGACTTCGAGCGAGACCTGGCGTATCGCCTCCAGGAACGGCTGCGACTCTATATCTCCCGTCGTGCCGCCGATCTCAGTGATGATGACGTCTGCATTGCTTGTTTCGCCTACATTATATATGAATTCCTTTATTTCGTTCGTGATGTGAGGGATGACCTGCACTGTCTTTCCGAGGTATTCGCCCTGGCGTTCCTTGTTGAGTACGTTCCAGTAGACTTTCCCCGTCGTGAGGTTCGAGAACTTATTGAGGTTTTCGTCAATGAATCTTTCGTAATGGCCGAGGTCGAGGTCCGTCTCGGCGCCGTCTTCCGTGACGTACACTTCGCCGTGCTGGATCGGGTTCATCGTGCCCGGGTCCACGTTTATGTACGGGTCGAGCTTCTGCGCGATGACCTTGAGTCCTCTTGATTTAAGCAGTCTTCCGAGAGACGCCGCGGTTATTCCCTTTCCGAGCCCGGATACGACTCCTCCCGTTACGAATATGAATTTCTTCATTGTTTTTCCCTCCTGCCCGCGGGGCCGCGGGCCAACACTCATCGAATTATCCGTAAAAAATACGCGCCTTATAAACAAAAAAAATCGAGGTCAGCGGTTTTGAAGTGAGAAGGATACATAAGACCCCTTTCGCCGTCTTTTCCTCAATTTATTATTTATGTGCACGCAAATAATTACTGTTAGAGTATACACTAACGGACGGACTTTTTCCAGCCCTTTTCCGTATAAATCATAATATTTTTATATAGGCTCGCCCGCGATATGTATCCTCATGGTATTCGTGTTATTTCTGAGATACTTCGGCAGCCCGGCCAGTATTATTATCCTCTGGCCCTCTTCGACGAGGCCCGCCTCGAGAACGGTCCTGACAGCGTACTCGAATATATCCTCGCTGTCATCGTCTTCGGCCGTTCCTTCCTTCGCATGCGCCTTCACGGGAATGGTCCCCCAGCAGATCGAAAGACGTCTCAGGATCTCTTCGTGCCTCGAAATGCCGATTATCGGCGTCTCAGGCCTGTATCCCGCTATCGTGAGCGCCGTATGGCCGCTGGTCGTCGGGCAGACTATCGCGCGCGTGTCGAGCGATTCCGACGCCTGATACGCCGCCGCCGCGACCGCGTTCGTCGTTCTCCGGAAGTCCACATGGCTCATGACGACGTCGCGGCGCTTCATCTGCTCCTCGGCAGCCTCCGCGATCGTGCTCATCATCTTCACCGATTCGACAGGATACTCGCCCATGGCCGTCTCCCCCGACAGCATGGTGGCGTCCGTGCCGTCCAGTATCGCGTTCGAGATATCGCCGGCCTCCGCTCGCGTCGGCCGCGGATTGTGGATCATCGACTCCAGCATCTGCGTCGCGGTAATGACCGACTTTCCCTTTTCATTGCATTCCTTTATTATCTCCTTCTGTATCGCCGGTACCTGCTCCACAGGTATCTCGACTCCGAGATCGCCTCTCGCGACCATCACCCCGTCCGATACGTCTATGATATCACCGATGCATCTCAGCGCCTCTCTGCTCTCTATCTTTGAAATGATGAACGGATGCTCCTGCCCGTTCTTTCTGAGGAACGTCCTCACTTCCACGACGTCCTCGGGCGAGCGCACGAAACTGAGCGCGTAGAAATCGACGCCCTGCTCTATTCCGAACAGAATATCGGCTTTGTCCTTATCGCTCATCGCAGGCAGATCCGTTTTGATGCCCGGGATATTGACGCCCTTCCTGCTGCCGAGTTCACCATCATTCTCGACGCGGCAGACGATCCTGTCATTTCCCGTTTCCAGCACGGTCATCTCTATCAGGCCGTCGTCGAACAGCATCCGGTCGCCTTCCTTCATGCATTTCGGGAGTCCTTTGTATGTCACGCTGCAGTGCTGCCTGTCTCCTGTCGATCCGTCTGTGGTTATCTCGTAAGTCTGTCCTTCTTCGAGATCTACGCTTCCGCCTTCCATTTCGCCCGTGCGGATCTCCGGCCCCTTCGTATCGAGCATGATCCCGGTATATGCCCCCGACTCACGCGCGGCCTGTCTTATCTTTTCTATCCTGGCCGCATGCTCTTCATGCGTACCGTGTGAAAAGTTCAGCCTCGCTATGTCCATGCCGCCGGCGATGAGCTTCTTTATCATCTCCACATCGTCGGTGGCAGGTCCTATCGTGCATATTATCCTCGATTTACGCATTCCCGATTTCCTCCGTTCCCCGCGACAGCGCATTGAAATATCTCATACATCTCCAATATTGTGTTCGGTCTTTTGATTTATTATAATATAACATATCCGCGGCCTGCTGCAGGCCGCTTTACGTGACATTTTCAAATAATATACAGACCGACCGGTCGGAGAGGCAGACATAATGATCTTTTTCCAGAACGACTACGGCATGGGCGCGCACGAGAAAGTCGCCGCCGCGCTGAATGAAATCAATTTCGAATACAATGACAGTTACGGCAATGACGTCATCTCGGCGAGAGTCACTGATATCATAAGCGATCTTGTCGGACGCGACGCGGACGTGCATCTTTTCCACGGCGGGACCGCGACGAACAAGACGTGTCTCGCGGCGTTCACAAGATCGTACGAGGCCGTGATCGCGACGGATACGGGACATATCAGCGTCCATGAAACAGGCGCGGTCGAGGCGACAGGGCACAAGATAATCGAAGTACCGTCGCGGGACGGGAAAATGAGGCCGGAGCAGATCGAACATGTCGTGAAAATGCACAACATGTCGCAGATGGTCCTGCCGCGTGTCGTATACATTTCCGATACGACAGAACTCGGCACCGTATACACGAAAGCCGAGCTTGCCGCCCTGAGGGAATGCTGCGACAGATACGGCCTTTACATTTATATGGACGGAGCAAGGCTCGCGGACGCCCTGACAGCGCCGAAAAACGATCTGACATATAAGGACCTCGGAGAGCTGTGCGACGCGTTCTATTTCGGAGGGACGAAGTGCGGCGCGCTGTTCGGCGAGGCCGCCGTCATACTGAACGACGATCTGAAGGAGAATTTCGAATTCACCATGCGCCAGAACGGGTCGCTGTTCGCAAAAGCCGCCTTTATCAGCGTGCAGTTCGAAGCACTGCTCAAAGACGGCCTGTATCTCGAGCTCGGGAAGAGAGCGAACGACATGGCGTTCAGGCTCGCGGACGGGATCCGGGCGAAGGGCTACGATTTCGCATACGAGCCGGAATCGAACCAGATCTTCCCGATATTCACGAATGAAAAAGCGGAGGAACTCGCGCGCGACGTACTGTACACGGAATGGGAAGACAGAGGCGACGGCACGAAAATCATCAGGCTCGCCACGAGCTGGGCGACCGATGAAAAAGACGTCGACGATTTCCTGAAACTCATATAGACCATCAATGCACAGGCGCATATGGAAAGATATGAAAAACAAAGCGGCGGGCCGGCGGTCCGCCGTTTTTCGCATAAATAAAAACGCAGCCGCTCTCTGCGCCCGCGTCCGTTTTCGTTCTGTCTCCCGCAAAATAGCCTGAAATGTAGCCCTGCCGCTTATGCCGCTCGTACTCATTCACGAGCTATTTCTTTGACGTCGTTATAATAACACCGCGCGCCGCACATTGCAAGTGATTTTTTTAACAATTTCATGATGCGGATTTTACAATATGTCTATCGAGTATATATCGTCGAAAAATATCACGGCTCCGCCGCGCGTGACGATCGCGCGCCTGACTGTACTGACCTTTCTTACGCGGTCCTGAGTCGACACGCATCTTCCGCCGCTTTTCACGCTGTCCTGCTCGAAATGGGTCACGAGCACCTCCGGCTCCATGCCCGCATCGCATGCGATGCTGAGCATCCTGAGCCGCTCGTCGATGACCGCCTTGCTCTCTTCCGTAAGCTCGCGTCTGGGTTCCGTCACCCTGGCCGCCTCGTCGATATCCGCATCGAACCCCGTGAGCGCGGCGAACGGCGCGAACTGCGCCGCTCTCGCGCCCGCCGGCATCCGCCTGTGTCTGAGATATTTCGGGCGCGGCATATAAAGAATATCCTCATAATCCCTGTCCTTCCGGCTCACGCCTTATGCCCTCCTATCTGTCCGTTGCGTTCGATCGTCGTCGCGCCTTCCTTGAAGTTCATGCCTTTCAGTATCGCGTTCTTCCCGTATTTCCCGCGTATGTCTATTATGGCTTCCTGCATGCCGCGTTCGGAATCGCGCGCCGCCTCTTTTTCGCGTCGCTCTTTTTCCTCCGCTTCTCTGTCCGTGAAAAAATCGAGCTGCACGGGTTCTTCCGCGCGCGCTTCGGCAGCCGGCCTGACACGCCCCGCGGTCACTGTGATCCTGCGCACGAGCAGGCCGCTGTCGGCGATCTCCTCGTACAGCGTGACCGCCGCCTGCACTATGACCGACGCGGACGACGTCATTTCTTCGAGCGGCGCCGTGCCGCGCGCGGACACCGGCACCGGCCGCCCGTAATGATCCATCTTTACTTTTCCGTGATACCCGCTTCTCCGCACGGGGTCTGTCAGGTTCGACGTATCATAGCCGACATGAAGGACGATGCTGTCTGTCTCGAGGCCCTTCGAGACCATGTCCGTAACGAGAAGATCCGTCATCTCCCGTACGATGAGTCTGCCTTCGTCAAACGTGTACGGGCGCGACAGTACCTGCCCCGTCCCGAGGCTGTGATCCTTCGGAACATACGACTTTATATCCGCCATGGAGCACGGCTCATATCCCCAGGCATGGTCGATCAGCAGCTCCGCGTTCACGCCGAAAAGTCTGAACAGCAGGTCCTCGCTGTAAAAGCCGCCCGGATCCCCGACCGAGCATCTCGCGACATCGCCCATCGTGTACATGCCGCACGACGCGAGCCTCCTCGCGGTGCCGCTCCCGACGCGCCAGAAATCCGTTATCGGCGTGTGCCCCCACAGCTTCTTCCTGTAACTCATCTCATCAAGCTCCGCGATGCGCACGCCGTCTCTGTCCGGCTCCATGTGCTTCGCTTCGATGTCCATCGCTATCTTGCAGAGGTAAAGGTTCGTTCCTATGCCGACAGTCGCCGTTATGCCTGTGGACCGCAGCACGTCGCGCACCATGGTCACGGCGAGTTCGCGCGCGTCCATGCCGTACAGATCGATATACGGCGTCGCATCGATGAATACCTCGTCCACGGAATAGACGTGGATGTCTTCGGGTGCTATGTATTTGAGATATATGCCGTATATCTTCGCGCTGTACTCCATGTACATCGCCATGCGCGGGACCGCCGCGATATAGTCCGCTTTCAGCAGCGGATCGCGCCGGAGTTCGTTCGCGTCGACGGAAGAGCCGCGGAACCCGCAGCCGCCGGCGCGCTGAAGACGCCGCGCGTTCACCTCCTTCATGCCGCGCACGACCTCGAACAGGCGCGGCCGCCCCGGTATGCCGCATGCCTTGAGCGACGGCGAGACGGCGAGGCATATAGTCTTATCGCTCCTGCTCGTATCGGCGACGACCAGATTCGTGGACAGCGGGTCGAGCCCGCGCTCGCTGCATTCGCATGAAGCGTAAAACGATTTCAGATCTATGGCGATAAATGTGTTCTGTTTTTTACGCGGGCTTCCCATATCCGCCGTCCCCCTTTCCGGATCGCTCCGATGTGTAAATAGATTATACAGCGGCGCGGAGCAAAAAGCAAACATATGTTCTTTTTCTGTACAAAAAAAAGACCCGGCCCGCGGCCGGATCCGTGATCCATCCGTTCAGTATTTTTCCCTGTCGCGGCGCTTTTTCACCGTCGGATAGTTTTCGTTTATCTTTTTATAGCACGGGCAGTCGAGCGAATGGTCGTTTATGATGCCGCACGCCTGCAGATGCGAATAGACCGTGACGGGGCCGAGGAATCTGAAGCCGCGCTTTTTAAGATCCGCGGCTATCCGTTCCGACAGGCCGTTGCTGACCGGCATCTTCCCCTCGCCGTGGCCGTTATACAGTATCGTTTTGCCGCCGGACCACGACCACAGATACTCGCTGAACGATCCGTATTCCTTACGGATATCGCAGTAGCATCCCGCATTGTTTATGACCGCTTCTATCTTCCGCCGCGAGCGTATCATGCCTTCGGTGCCCATGATCCGCTCTATGTCGCTCTCATCGTACTGCGCTACCTTCTCGAAATCGAAATCATCGAAGCATTCCCTGAACACATCGCGTTTCCGAAGCATCATGTTCCAGTTGAGGCCGCATTGGAGCGCCTCCATCATGAGGAACTCGAACTGAAGACGGTCATCATGCAGCGGCATGCCCCACTCGTTGTCGTGATATTCTCTGCTGTATTCGTTTTTATCTCTCCATCCGCACCAGGACATAGTATTCCTCCTGTTAAGACATCTGCAGAATTTTAATATAAGTATATCGCGAACGCCGTATCAATGCACAGGTTTTTGATCCACACGATCCGAATTTGTTTCCAAAAAGAAAAAAAGTGCGAAAACACTGCAACATTCACTTATCCGGCTGATAAAAGGCGCTGTGCTGCTTTCTGAATTTTCTGATTAGACGATTCTGCAGGTCCGGAAATATAATAAATACAAAATATTGCTATTTGCGGGGAAGGAGGAAATGTTCAGCGCTAAAGCTGATCAGAGACGGACAAATGAGTGAGAACAGCAATGGTTTCAACACATTCTTCGGATTTCTGATGTCGGCGATCGGTTCTGCGATCGGATTCGGGAATATCTGGGGATTTCCTTACAAAATGGGCACGCACGGGGGCTTCGCATTCCTTATCTGCTATCTCGTCCTCTGCGTATTCGTCGGGTTCATCGTCATGTTCGGAGAACTGGTACTCGGCCGGAAAGAAGGCCACGGTCCGGTCGGGACATACAGGATCATCGGAGAGAAAAACAATAAGCATCTCGGTTTCCTCGGTTGGCTTTCCCTGCTGGCGGCTATTCTGGTATTCGGATTTTACTGCACGCTCGGCGGATATACGCTGAAATACTGCGTCGCCAATTTCGGTGCAATATTCAATGCCGGATGGGGTTTCCACGGTGATTCGCAGCAGTACTTCATGAACTTTGTCGGGAGCGGAGGGCCCACAGTAATATGGACACTGATATTCCTGCTCCTCACGATCCTCATATGTATAGGCGGCGTCTCGGGCGGGATAGAAAAATTCTGTTCCGTCGGCATGCCCGTACTTTTCCTGCTGCTTATCGTAATAATAATCAGATCGGCCACACTGCCCGGTGCAGGCGCGGGGTTCGCGTTCATTTTCAGGCCGAACTGGAGCGTGCTCGCCGGGAAACAGATAATAGGCACTCTCGCATCGGCCGGCGGACAGATGTTTTTCTCCCTGTCTCTCGGCTACGGCATAATGATCACATACGGGTCATATCTGAGCAGGAAATCCAATCTGCAGAATTCATCTATTCTCGTAGTAGTATTCGATACTCTTGCCGCCCTTATGGCCGCATGCGCGGTATTCCCCGCGGTATTCGCGTTCGGTCTCGAACCCGCAGGCGGACCGGGCCTCCTGTTCATGACCATGGAAAATGTATTCCAGTCCATGGGCGGAGCCGGATTCGTATTCGGATTCCTGTTCTACCTGCTCGTAACTATCGCCGGGATATCATCATCCATTTCAATACTTGAAGTTACTATCGTTTCGATCCAGGAGATCGGCGAAAACAGAGGGAAAACTCCGATGTCCAGAATGAAAGCCGCATGGCTCGGATTCGCGATCGGCGTCGTTCTCAACATCATCGTCTCTCTCGACGGTCTGGGCACTACAGGAATGGTGCAGCCGCTCGGATTCACATGGCTCGACTTTTTCGACCTGTTCGCGGAAGGCCTTATCATGCCGATCGATGCGATGATAATGACTCTCATAATCGGATTTATCGTAGGAAGAGACAGTGTGCTTGAAGAGGCGGAACTGGAAGGGAACAGATTCCCGGCCATCGGATTTTTCATGGGCTGCACAAAAACAGTCGCACCTCTCGGGATGCTGCTGATCCTTCTCGGACAGCTGGATTCGTTCTTCGGCCTCGGCTGGTTCGGATGACATCAATAACAGCGGTCAGAAAACGGTTTCCCGCAAAATACGGGAAACCGTTTTTTAAATTTAAAATTTGCCGCGGTTCCTCATGCACATCTTCATACAATAGTCAATATGGTGCTTCATCGCCGCACTCGCCGTTTCCGGTATGCCTGACATTATACCCTCAAGTATCGTCATGTGCTGTGAACTCAGGATCGTGAATGTTTCACTGTTCTGATCCGGCGTAACGAATTCACTCGTACGCACCGACATATATCTCAGCATCGGACTTATGGAATCATACATCTTTATCAGGAAACTGTTCGCCGACTGCTCTGCGATCGTTTTGTGGAATTCTATATCGATCAGCGGCACACGGGACATCCCGAAATTATTTCCGTAGATTTTCGTTTCACGCGAAAATTCTGCCGCGAGTTCTCTGAGCCTGCCATCATCGACGAGACTGTGCCGCTCGGCGCACGCTTTCGCCGTCGCGCATTCAAGCGACTGCCTCGCGTAAAACAGATCCAGCATTTCTTCATTAGTTATGTCAAACACCTGATACGTCCGGTATTTTCCTTTTTTCCCGCTGTTCTCTATCAGAAATCCTTCTTTGACAAGCCGGTCTGTCGCCGTGCTCACAGGCGTGCCGCTGATATCCAGCCGCTCTGCGATACGCGAAACGTTCAGCTTTGTCCCCGCTTCAAAAGCGGATACGAGTATCGCCTCCTCGAGCATGTCATATACGATATCCGAAAGCTTCATGAACGGATTTTCTGACTGGATCTTCCTGATCCGCTCCGGATTTATTATTTTGTCAAGAGCCGGTGCATTATTCTCATTACTCATTTTCGTTCCCTTATCTTACTGTTTTCCGGCATCCGGATCATATTCGGATGCATCCCACAAAAATAATATAACGCGGGCGTCCGCACCGTCAAACTTTTCCGCGCTTTTCATCTTCAAAAACGGGATAAACAAAAAACATTGCAAAAAGTTATCGCCCGAAACCAAAAATTTCACGCCTGCGCATTTTGAGTTTCAGATTCGACGTCATCGCCGTCCGAAAAATATAATATTGACCAGAAAATGATCAGAAGGAGGATCTGCAAAATGAGCAAAAAAGTTTACAAGACCATGGACGGGAATGAAGCCGCGTCGTACATCTCGTACGCGTTTACGGAAGTGGCGACGATATTCCCGATCACACCGTCGAGCCCCATGGCGACCCACGTAGATGTCTGGGCCGCCAACGGAATGAAGAATATTTTCGGACAGGAAGTGCATCTGGCGGAACTCGAATCCGAGGCGGGCGCGTGCGGAGCAATGCACGGCGCGCTGGAATCGGGGTCCCTCGCGACGACATACACGGCATCGCAGGGACTGATGCTGATGATACCTCCTATGTACAGGATCGCGGGCATGGGACTCCCGGCGGTCATGCATGTGGCATCCAGAGTGGTATCCACAAACTCCATTTCGATTTTCGGCGATCACAGTGACGTCATGGCCTGCAGACAGACAGGCTGGGCGCAGCTCGCATCGGGCAGCGTCCAGGAATGCATGGACCTCGGAGCTGTCGCGCACCTTTCGGCCATCAAAAGCCGCGTGCCGGTGCAGCATTTCTTCGACGGCTTCAGGACATCGCACGAACTCCAGAAAATAGAAGTCCTTGACTTTGATGATATGGACAGGATAGTCGACCACGACGCGATAGACCGTTTCAGGGCGCGCGCTATGAACAGCGAACATCCTACGATCAGACACATCAATTTCAACCCGGACGCATTCTTCCAGTCGAGAGAAGCTGCGAACGGCAGATACAATGCTGTGCCTGACATCGTGCAGGGATACATGGATGAGATAAACAGGCTTACGGGAAGAGACTACAAGCTGTTCAATTATTACGGCGCGCCCGACGCGGACCGGGTAGTCGTCGCTATGTGCAGCGTGTGCGGATGCGCTCGCGAGGTCGTGGAAGCCCTCAATGCGGCCGGTGAAAAAGTCGGTCTGGTCCAGGTGCACCTCTACAGACCGTTCTCCGCGAAGCATCTGCTCGCAGCGCTGCCTGACACAGTGAAGACAGTAACGACTCTCGACCGTACGAAGGAACCCGGCTCCGTCGGAGAACCTCTTTACGAAGATGTCAGCACAGTACTGAAAGAAGGCGGCAGAAACGGCGTGACCGTCCTCGCCGGACGTTTCGGCCTGGGCGCGAAAGACACCTCGCCGGCCCAGATCAAGGCCGTATTCGACAACATGAAAGGCGAAAAGAAGAACCACTTCACGCTCGGAATAAACGACGACGTGACTCACCTTTCGCTCCCTGTCGGAGACCCTATAACGACAACGGACAAAGATACGATCGAATGCAAATTCTGGGGCCTCGGTGCGGACGGCACGGTCGGCGCCAACAAGAACTCGATCAAGATCATCGGTGACAATACCGACATGTACGTTCAGGCATACTTCGAATACGACTCGAAGAAATCGGGCGGCGTGACGAAGAGCCATCTGCGCTTCGGCAAAAAGCCGATCCTCTCGACATATTATGTTACATACGCCGATTTCGTGGCATGCCACAATCAGGCATACGTCGACCGGTATGACATCGTCAGCGAGATAAAGCCGGGCGGCACATTCCTCCTGAATACTCAGTGGAGTGCAGATGACCTCGACAGGCACCTCCCCGCGAAAATGAAGCGTACGATCGCGGAACGCGGGATAAAATTCTACATAATCGACGCTGTCGACATTGCTGCCGAAATTGGTCTCGGCAAGAGGACGAACACCGTGCTCCAGTCGGCATTCTTCAAACTGTCCGAAGTGCTGCCGATCGACGACGCTGTCGAATATATGAAGAAAGCCATACACGACACGTACTTCATCAAGGGCGACAAGATCCTGAACATGAACTACGAAGCCGTCGACCGCGGACTTGAATCGCTCGTCAGAGTGGATGTCCCGGATTCGTGGAAAGACGCGAAGGACGAGGACGCCGCGGAAGCGGACGCGTCGCTGCCTGAATTCGTCACGGACATACTCGAACCAATGAACGGACAGAGAGGCGACAGCATTCCGGTAAGCGCATTCATGTCACACGACGACGGCGTGTTCGACACAGACACATCGAAATACGAGAAGCGCGGCGTCGCGGTAACAGTGCCGGAATGGATCCCTGAAAACTGCATCGGATGCAATCTATGCTCGATGGTCTGCCCGCACGCGACGATCCGTCCGTTCCTCTTTACAGAAGAAGAAGCGAAATCGGCTCCGGAAGGCTGCGTGACGAAGAAGGCTCCGGGAAAAGGCATGGACGGCCTGTTCTACAGGATGCAGGTCGATCCGCTCGACTGTCAGGGATGCGCGAGCTGCGTGCACGTCTGCCCGGCGAAGAACAAGGCGCTCGAAATGAAGCCTCTTGAATCACAGCTGAAGGAGCAGGACAACTGGGATCACTGCCTCGCGCTCGGGGAGAAGAAGAATCCTCTCGACAAATACAGTGTAAAGGGAAGCCAGTTCGAACAGCCGCTGTTCCAGTTCTCCGGCGCATGCGCGGGATGCGGCGAGACGCCGTATTTCAAGCTGCTGACACAGCTGTTCGGTTCGCGCATGTACGTCGCGAACGCCACGGGATGCGCGCAGGCCGTCGCGCATTCAACGCCGTCGTTCCCGATGAGCGTCGACAGCTGCGGACACGGCCCGACAGTTTCAAATTCACTGTTCGAAAACAATGCGGAATTCGCATTCGGCATGGTGATGTCTCTTGAGCAGCTGCGCGAGCAGATGAAGAAGCACGCGGAAGCCGCGGCGGCATCCACAGGCGACGCAGCCCTTAAAGAAGCGCTCGAAGCGTGGCTCGAAAGCGGCGACAGCAGCGAAAAGACGCGCGAGGTATCCGACGCCTGCGCCGAAGCGCTCAAAGCGACGTCAGACGATTCCGCGGACGTGAAGTTCCTCAGAACAAACTCCGACCAGCTGGTCAAAAAATCCGTCTGGATGTACGGCGGCGACGGCTGGGCGTATGATATCGGCTACGGCGGACTCGACCACATAGTCGCGACAGGCGCGGACATCAATGCTCTGGTCGTTGACAATGAAGTTTACGCGAATACCGGCGGCCAGGCCTCGAAAGCCACGCAGCTCGGTTCCGTGGCGGACTTCGCGGCGGCCGGCAAGAGGACTCCGAAAAAGGATCTCGGAGCAATGCTGATGAACTACAGCAACGTCTATGTAGCGACCGTATCCATGGGCGCGGACATGAACCAGCTCGTGAAAGCGCTGAAAGAAGCCGAAGCGCACAGGGGACCTTCCGTGGTCATCGCGTACGCGCCGTGCATCAACCACGGCATCTCGGTCGGCATGGGATGGTCGATAAACGAGGAGAAGCTCGCTGTCGAATGCGGTTACTGGCCGCTGTACAGATATAATCCGGAGACGGGTGAATTCTCGCTCGACAGCAAGGCGCCGAACGGAAAGCTCAGAGAATTCATGATGGGCGAAGTACGTTACTCCGGCCTGACAAGGACATTCCCGGAGATCGCGGAGAAACTGTTCAGCGAAGCGGAAGAATTCTGCGGAAAGAGATACGCGAAATATGAAAAACTGGCGGGAAAATAAACCCCGGCATTGTTCATAAACAGGAAGAGACGCGGCACGCACGCCGCGTCTCTTTGACTGCGAAAATATCATTATTTATTATTTCTCCGGTTTATCAGTGCGACCTGCATGCTGTACTTGATGTGGATCTGCATCGCGGACCTCGCCGCCGCCGGCACGCCGGATTTTATCGCCTCGATGATCGCGTTATGCTGCGAGCTCAGCACCACAAATATATCCGGATCCGTCTCCGGCGCCGCGAACTCGCATGTCCTCACCGACGCGTATCTCAGCATCGGACTGAACGCCTCGTACATTTTCAGCAGATATTTGTTATCGGACTGCTGCGCTATCAATGCGTGGAACTCTATGTCAAGGTCCGGCCGCAGGAGCGCGTCCGCCCTTCCGAGATTGTCCGCGTACTTGCGGATGCCCTGCTGAAAATCCTCCGCGAGCTTTTCAAGAGAATCCGTGTCTATCAGGCTGTGGCGTATCGCGCACGCCTCGGCCGCCTCGCATTCTATCGCTCTTCTTGCGGAAAAGAGATCGACAAGTTCGGAGTTCGTAATATCAAATACATGATAACTCTTGTATCTGCCGTTCTCCCCGCCCTTTTCAACGAGAAAGCCGTCCGTCACAAGCTGCTGTATCGCGCTGACGACCGGCGTACTGCTTATCTGAAGGCGGTCCGCTATCCTGGAAGCGTTCAGCTTCGTCCCCGCTTCGAGCGCGGAGACCAGGATCGCTTCTTCCAGCATCTCGTACACGATATCCGACACCTTCTTGAACGGATTCTTTTCATGTATGGTCCGTATGCGTTCCGGGTCTATGATACTGTCCAATTCCGGCACATTCGTTCTGTTGCGCATTTACTACCCCTTTATCGTCCCGTCCGGATTGAATACCGGCAGTTTCTTCAGGACAGTGATATCTTCTCTTTCCATCGAATCGCCCTCGCCGAGCACCGCCATCTTTCCGACGATTTTACCGCCGGCCTTATCCACAAGATACTCCATGGAGCGCAGCGACTGCCCCGTGCTGATTACGTCATCCACGATCAGCACACGTCTGCCCTTTATGCGGCTCACTTCCGCGCCGCCGATGCAGAGGTGCTGCATGTGCGCAGTCGTGATGGAATCGACTTCCGTCTCGATCAGGTCGTCCATATATACCTTCGCCGACTTGCGCGCTACGATATAGTCGTTCAGTCCGGCCTGCCTGCTCATCTCGTACACGAGCGGGATGCTCTTCGCCTCCGCCGTAAAGATGATGTCGAACTCCGGCGCTCTTTCAAGCAGTGCCGAGGCGCACGCCTTTGTGATCTCCACATCGCCGAACATAATGAACGCCGCGATATAAAGGTTGTCATTCACCGGGAACAGCGGCAGCCTGCGCTTCAGCCCGGCGATCTCCATTTCATATTCCATTATTCTTCCTGCCTTCCCGCATCCTGATAATATTGGGATGCACACAACAAAATAATATAACGGGGCGCCCGCACCGTCAAACATTTTTCCGGATATCAAAAAACAGGCGTCCCGCGAAGGTCAGTCTGTTTTTCTTCCGGTTCAAATGTTACATTTCCGCTTACATGTCTTTGAGCTTATCGATGCAGTTCCTGCAGATATTCTTTCCCATGATGTTACGGACCCCTTCCGCGCTTCCGCAGAAAATACAGGCTGGCTCATACTTCTTGAGCATGATGCAGTCGTCGTCCACGTATATCTCGATAGGGTCCTTGATATTGATGTCGAGCGTCCTTCTGAGTTCAATAGGAAGAACGATCCTGCCGAGCTCATCCACTTTTCTTACGATGCCGGTAGCTTTCATTTTCATCCTCCGATCATAGTTGGTCAGGTGCGTTCCCGCTGCAGTAACGATTATATAAATCTGGTACTATTTTACAGTATCAGTATTGCACAAAAACCCGCTCCTGTCAACAGATTCGCGCACTGACAGCCCGAAAACTGTCCGAAACGATCACGCTACTGCCTGAACGTCACGATAAACTCCGAACCCTTTCCCGGTTCGCTCTCGACGCGCAGCCTCGCGTTGTGGATCATCGCCGCGTGCTTCACGATCGAAAGACCGAGGCCGGTGCCCCCGACTTCCTTCGATCTGCTCTTGTCGACGCGGTAAAACCGCTCGAAAACACGGTCCTGTGAATCCTCGGGTATCCCGATGCCCGTGTCCTTCACTCTGATCTGTGTGATCACATCATTTTCGGTGAACTTCTCCTCGCCGTACCTGTCCCTTGCGATAATATCCGGGAACATCGAAGGGCTGCCCTGCTTCAGGGTGACATCGACGCGGCCTCCGTCGTGATTGTATTTTATAGCGTTGTCGCACAGATTATATATGATGCTGTAAAGCTGCTGCGGAACGCCGCGGATCACTATGCTCTCCGGTTCGCTCTTCAGTTCGACATGCACATTCGCGCTTTCCGCAGCGGGAGCGAGACTGTCTATCGCGTTCGCCGCGATCTTGCTCAGATCGCACTGCTCCTTCACCGCTTCATTGCCTGTGCTGTCGAGCCGCGTAAGGTCGATGATGTCCTCGACGAGTTTCGTCAGGCGTCCTGATTCAGTACGTATTTTGCCGGTAAAGTCCTTTACGTCCTGCTCGCGCACCATACCGTTCTCGAGAAGCTCCGCGTAGCCCGAGATCGCATGCAGCGGCGTCTTGAGCTCGTGCGAGACGTTCGCCGTGAATTCCTGGCGTATCATGGCGGTCCTCTCGATTTCCGACCTGTCCTTTTTCAGCTGCTTCTGCTGTCTGTCTATCCTTATGAGCAGCGGCCTTATCTCGCTGTAATCCTCGTTATCGATGTAATCCTCCGGTCTTCCGGGATCGATGCTGTTTATCGGTCCCGTGATCTTTGCCGCCGCCCGCGATGCCAGGAACAGTGACAGTCCGATCGCGAGCACGATCATTACCACGAGCGGGAACGCGAATTTAATGAGCATCCCCAGGACCGACATCTGGTCGGCCGAAAGCCGTATGACGCTTCCGTCATCAAGGCGCTGGGCCTCATAATACAGTTTCTTCGACATCGTATCGGAATATCTGCTGCTTTCGCCGTATCCGCTTTTCAGGGCCTCGCTCACTTCTTCCCTGTTCTTATGGTTGCCCAGTTTCGAAGCATCCGTCTGGTTGTCATACAGCACGGTCCCGTCCTTCACGATCCACGTCACGCGATAATCTCCGGTATCAAGACTCTCAAGATAACTCCTGCCGGACATCTCGACGCCGCGCGCCGCGAGCCCGGTCTCGCTTTTAAGCTGCTGGACCTGTTCCTGCGAAAAATGCTGGTATGAAACGCCTAAAATGATGACCAGAGAACAGAGGAAAACGATGAGAGCGGCTCCGCATATCGATCTGAATATACGTTTCTCCATCTATTCCTCCATTTTATAGCCGACGCCGCGCACAGTCTTGATAAGACTCCCGCTGTCGCCGAGTTTCGTCCTGAGCGTCCCTATATGAACGTCGACAGTTCTCGTTTCGCCGACGAAATCCACGCCCCATACCGACTGCAGCAATGCTTCCCTCGTATAGACGTGGCCGATGTTTTCCATGAAAAGCTTGAGGAGCTGGTATTCCTTCAGCGTCAGCGCCACGGGCTTCCCCTTCTCCTTGACCGAATGCCGCTCCGAATCAAGGACCACATCGCCGTACGCAAGAAGCGCGGGCACGGATCGCTGTGTCCTTCTCAGCACCGCCTTTATCCGGGAGACCATCTCCATCATGCCGAACGGCTTCGACAGATAGTCGTCCGCACCGCTGTCGAGTCCGGTGACTTTATCTATCTCGCTGTCTTTCGCCGTAGCCATGATGACGGGAATGTCCTGCGTCACGGGAGATGATCTGAGCCTCTTCAGGATGCTTATTCCGTCCTCGCCCGGCAGCATGATATCGAGCACCACAAGATCGGGAATATTATGCTTCATCGCTTCCCAGAACGGTTCACTGTCCGGAAAGCCCGTAGCTTCGAATCCCGATACTTTAAGCGTGTAGACCATAAGATCCCTTATACTGCTGTCATCTTCCACACAAAAAATCATGCTGTCACTCCCTTTACAATAATATTACATGCTGACAAGTATCCAATCAATCCTTTTTGTGCTCCCTTATGTATTCTTCCTTCCATTCCTGACTCATATGAACGCCGCGTATCGCGTATTCCGTCCACTCAGCGATATTCACCGCATGGTCGCCGATACGCTCGCAGTACTTAGCGATCATCATGAGGTCCAGGCAGACTGTCGGATCGAAATTCACGTCCCTGATCATGACAACGAGCTTTTCACGTATCTGCTCGAAATACTGATCTACCGTATCGTCCTCCTTCATGACCTGATACGCGAGATCGAGATCCTTATCCGCGAACGCGCGGATCACATCATTGAGCATGTCGCTCAGGATCTCCGCCATGGCATTGAAGTCATCGGCAAGTCCGTTCGTCCTGCCGCCGACGAATTTCGCGATGTCCGCGATATCCGCCGCGTGATCCCCGATACGCTCCATGTCTGTTATAAGCTTGAGGACCGAAGACACCTGAAGCATGTCGTGCGCAACCGGATGCTGTTTCAGCATGATGCGGAAGCACATGTTTTCGATCTCCCGCTCTTTCTGATCTATCTCGCGATCGGTATCCACGACCTCATCCAGAAGGCGCTCATCACTTTCCTCGAGTCCCCTGAATACTTTCACGATAGCCGTTTCGCAAAGGTTCCCCATTCTTATGAGCTCCGCGTTCATCTTGGCCAGATCTTCATCAAATTTTATTCTCATTATTTCCTCCTTGAACAGGCGAAAACTTTCCCCGCCCCGAAGATATACAGGCATCAATGCATTGATGCATCAGCCGAATCTTCCTGTTATATATTCTTCCGTTTTCTTGTTCGACGGCGTCGAGAACAGTTTCTCCGTGTTGTCGAATTCGATCATCTCGCCGAGCAGGAAGAATGCCGTTTCGTCAGCGACACGCAGCGCCTGCTGCATGTTATGTGTGACCATTATTATCGTGTATTCTTTTTTGAGGTCCATGACCAGTTCCTCGATCTTCCCCGTCGAGATCGGGTCGAGCGCACTCGTCGCCTCGTCCATGAGCAGCACTTCCGGTTCGACCGCGAGGGCCCTCGCGATGCACAGACGCTGCTGCTGCCCGCCGGACAGGCCGAGCGCGTTTTTCTTGAGTCTGTCTTTCAGTTCGTCCCAGATGGCCGCGCCGCGCAGAGACTTCTCCACGATCTCGTCCAGCTGATCCTTCTTTTTGATCCCGTGCGTTTTCGGCCCGTACGCGATATTGTCATATATGCTCATCGGGAACGGGTTCGCCTTCTGGAACACCATGCCGACGCGCTTTCTCAGCACGTTCACATCGCACTCCGGAGCGTATATATCCTCGCCGTCAAGCGTTACCGTCCCGTCTATCCTGCAGTTTTCTATCAGATCGTTCATCCTGTTGAGGGTCTTGAGAAGTGTCGATTTTCCGCAGCCCGACGGACCGATGAAAGCCGTTATCTGATTCGCCGGTATATCCATGTTGATGTTTGTCAATGCCTCAAAATCACCGTAATGGAGATACAGGTCCTTGATTCCGATTTTTGTAGCCATAATTTTCCTTCCTCGCTTCAAACCTATTTCTGATCATCTTCACCGGTGTCTCCCGCGGCGTTCTTCGCGATCTTCTTCGCGGCGCGGTCCGACGCGGCATTGATCAGTATCACTACTATCAGCAGTACAACTGCCGTGGCGTATGCCTGATTCATGTACAAACCTTCCGAAAGCAGTTCATACATGTGCACCGACAGCGTCCTTCCTGAATGGAACAGGCCTTTTGCTATTCCGGTGACGGCGCCGGCCGTGTAGATCAATGCAGCCGTTTCGCCCACGATACGTCCGATGCCCAGGATGATTCCGGAGAAGATCCCCGGCATTGCTGTCGGGATGACTATGCGGAACACTGTCCTCAGCTTCCCCGCGCCGAGCCCGTAGCTTCCTTCGCGGTATGAATCCGGCACCGCGCGGAGCGCTTCCTCCGTCGTTCTCATTATTACGGGCAGTATCATCATCGCGAGCGTGAGCACTCCGGCTATGAGCGACAGCCCCCAGCCGAGCGCTACCACGAAGAACAGGAAGCCGAACAGGCCGAATACGATCGACGGTATGCCCTGCAGCGTTTCAGTCGTGATCCTCACGACGCGCACCAGCGGATTGTTGCTGCCCGCGTATTCCACGAGGAACACGGCGGAGAACACTCCGAGCGGCACTGCTATGAGAAGCGTGAACGCCGTCATGATTATCGTGTTTATTATCGCCGGCATCATCGAGACGTTTTCCGTCGTGTACTTCCAGGCGAACTGCTCGAGCGTGATGTTCGGTATGCCCTTGATCATAATATATCCGACAAGGAACACGAGTATCAGGACAGTGATCGCGGCCGCCAAATATACGAGGATCCTCAGAACGAGCGACCCCTTATGGTTCTTGTACTTATCCATTGAACTATTCATCGAGCCCGCTCCTTTCCTTCGCCAGACTGAACAGCAGATTGATTATCAGTATGAATACGAACAATACTACCGCTGTCGCTATCAGCGCTTCCCTGTGCAGGCCGGTGGCGTATCCCATCTCGAGCACGATGTTCGTCGTCATCGTTCGTGCTCCGGAAAGTATGCTCTGAGGCATGATCGCCTGATTTCCGATTACTATCGATACGGCAAGCGTCTCGCCTATGGCGCGTCCCACGCCGAGTATGACCGCAGCCGTTATACCCGATTTGGCCGCCGGAAGTATCGTCCTGAATACGGCCGCCTCATGTGTCGCTCCCAATGCGAGCGATCCTTCATAGTACGATTCCGGCACGGCTCTTATCGATGATTCAGATACTGTGATGATCGTCGGAAGGATCATGATGCCGAGCATGATCGACGCCGCGAGTATGCTCTTGCCGGACGTTCCGGACGCGCTCTGTATCCATGGCACGATCACTACGAGTCCGAAGAAGCCGTAGACGATGGACGGTATGCCCGCGAGCAGATCGATGGCCGGCTTCAGGATCTTGTGCAGTCTGTCGTCAGCGAATTTTGCCATGTAAGTCGCGCAGAATATACCGATAGGCACTCCCAGTATGACCGCTCCGATAGTTACATAGATACTGCCGACGATCATCGGGAGTATTTCGTAAATGTTCTGGATAGGAGCCCATGTCGTGCCCGTCAGGAATTTCACCACTCCGATCTTCATCATAGCCGGAACGCCGTTCCCGAATATGAATATGCATATCAGCAGGACCGCTACGATAGAGACGCAGGCCGCCACCAGAAACACATATTTCATGATCTTTTCTTTGACTATGCTGTTCATTCTCCCTCCTCTTACATACGCCGAAAGCAATGCGAGTGCCATTGTACCCGCATTGCTGTAAGTGCCGCGCACTCCCGGCGTCGACGTCTTTAACAACTGTCGAAATTGCTGTCATTATCTATTTGACATCTTCCCACTTAGTGATCTTTCCGATGTAGATTTTCTTGACCGAATCAGAACTGATATCATCAAGGCCGTTGTCGTTGTTTACGATAACCGCGATTCCGTCACGGGCGATCTCCTGAGAATCAATGCCCTTGGCCTTCTCGGAATCTTCAAGTGCACGCGACGCCATGCCGATGTTGCAGACGCCTTCAGCTGTCGATGTGATACCCGTCGTGGAGTCGGAACCCTGTACTTCGACCGTAACGTCGGTGTTCACTTTTGCATAGGCTTCGGCAAGCTTCTCCATGAGCGGAGTTACTGACGAAGAGCCCGCTACTGAGATCTTGCCCGTCGCACTCGATTTCTCATAGCTCGTGCTGCTGTCTTCCTTTACATATCCTTCTTCTTCTACGATCTTCTGGCCTTCCTCACTCATGATGAAGTTGATGAAGTCCTTTGCTGCCGCGTTCGTCTTCGGGCCCGTTACAATGTTGAACGGTCTCGATACTTTGTAGTCGCCGCTCTTGACCGTGTCTACCGACGGCTCGACTCCGTCTACCTTCAGCGCTTTTACATCGTCCGAAAGCGAACCGAGAGAAACATATCCGATAGACTGCTTGTTGCCGGCTACCGTCTGGATCATTACCGCAGTGCTGTTCGTTACCTCAGCGCTGCTGATAGTGTTGTCTACCTTATTACCGTTCGAGTCCTTCTCCTCTATGCCAAAGAGTTCGATGAACGCTCCCCTCGTACCGGAACCTTCCTCTCTTGATACGACGCTGATGTCACCGCTGACACCGCTGTCAGAGCTGCTTGAGCTCCCGCCGCAAGCTGTCATCATTCCAAGCCCGACGAGCGTTATCAGGCTGAACAATACAACTTTTTTAATCACCTTGTCCAATTTTGCATTGATCATTCTCTTTCCCTCCTGGATTGATCTTCAATTTTATTATTTGCTAAAAATAATCTTAAGTTACATGTGTAAAGTGCATTATCCTGCAAATGTAAAATCAAAGTAAAGCGGCCGGAACCGTTCAAATCAACACATCTGGCGGCATTCGCCGGGGCTGTTCGGGTTTTTCTTTTCAAAAATTTGAACTTCCGATGATAACCGCGTTGCGGAGGGGGTTCCGGCGCGTTTCCGCTGGGTTTGAGCCGGGATCCGGGTGCTTTCGGAGCGTGGTCCGGGCGGATAACTGGCACCGGCTCCGGTTTTGGCAACCAGATGCCAGTTATATTGGGCCGATTCGGGGCGGTTAGGGCGGATCCGGCGGAAAATAACTGGCACCGGCAGCGGTTTTTGCAGCGGATGCCAGTTAAATCGAGCTGGTTCGGGGGCTTTCGGGCGGATCCGGCGGAAAATAACTGGCAACTGCTCCGGTTTCGGCAGCGGATGCCAGTTAAATCGAGCTGGTTCGGGGGCTTTCGGGCGGATCCGGCGGAAAATAACTGGCAACTGCTCCGGTTTCGGCAGCGGATGCCAGTTATATTGGGCCGATTCGGGGCGGTTAGGACGGATTCACCGGAAAATAACTGGCAACTGCTCCGGTTTCGGCAGCGGATGCCAGTTATATTGGGCCGATTCGGGGCGGTTAGGGCGGATCAGGCGGAAAATAACTGGCACCGGCTCCGGTTTTGGCAACCAGATGCCAGTTATATTGGGCCGATTCGGGGCAGTTAGGGCGGATCCGGCGGAAAATAACTGGCACCGGCAGTGGTTTTGACAGCGGATGCCAGTTAAATCTAGCCGGTTCCGGGCGGTTAGGACGGATTCACCGGAAAATAACTGGCAACTGCTTCGGTTTTGGCAGCGGATGCCAGTTAAATCGAGCTGGTTCGGTGGCTTTCGGGCGGATCAGGCGGAAAATAACTGGCATCTGCGCCCGGTCAGGCGCATTGATGCCAGTTAGACCGGCACTGTCACGGGCCCCGCACATTTTCCTCTTCACCAATGCATGTGATTCCTGTTATAATGTAATAGCCGGCGCCTGAGGGGGCCGGCCGGATGTAATAACCGGCGCCCGGGGAGGCCCGGCCGGAAAAAGAGATCAATACTGACAGCGGAGGTCATTATGTTGGAACTGCCATTCGATATCAGGCTTTTGAACGGACACGGGGAAACCCGCATGTTCCATTTACGCGAAGCGGTGCCGGGGGACATTGACAAAGTCATCGCATTGCAGGATGCCATTGTGGACACACTTGAAGACAAGGACATTTTAGCGGCTTATACGGATGAAGAGGCCCTGGAAGTCCTCACGGACAACTGCTGCTTCATTGCCGAGGCGGAGGGCGGCGAAGTCGCGGGATACAGCGTACTCATCCTGAACACACGCATTGATGAGGCAAATTACGGACACTATCTCGGCTATGACGAAGAGCAGCTCAGAAAAACGGCGTCCCTCGACCTAACACTGGTGGCGCCCGGATACCGGGGCTACGGATTGCAGCGCCTGTTCACGAAAATCAGGATCGCGTACGCGATCGACTCGGGAGCGACCGAAGCACTGTCGACCGTTTCGCCGGATAACCCGTACAGCTTCCGGAACCTCGAGGCGCTCAACCTGAAACGCCACCGCCGCATGAAACTTTACGGCGGAAAAGACAGGTTCATCTTCAGAAAAGAACTGTAAACAAAAAGCGTCTGCCGCAAAAACGGCAGACGTTTTTTTCTTAATTATCATCAATGCGCCGCTGCGTGGCTAAAAGTACTGCTGCATCTCGAAAAATATTCCGGTCCCGATGATCATCGAGATTATCATCAGGAACACCTGTATGCAGACACTGATGAGCGCGCCGAGGCCCGCGTACTTTGCGTCTTTCGGCTGCTTATCTTTCCAGACGAGCCAGAGCACGAGTCCCGCTACCGGAACAAAAAATCCAAGTATGCCCCATCCGATGCTTCCCGAATCCGTCGGAGCGTTCCTGTAATATCCGCCGGGCTGAAAGCCGTTTCCCTGAGGCGCGTAATTATAGCCGTGATTCTGCGGAGCTCCGCACCTCGGACAATACAGCATATCGTCTTCAAGCACCTGTCCGCACTGTATGCAATACTTCATTTAATCCACTCACACCAATCCCGATGACATGTTCATCCATAAGAGTGTGATCAGATTAAGAACGAATCCGATGAGCGCGCCGATGCCGGCCACCTTTGCGCTCTTCGGCTTATCCTTTCTCCACACGAGGAAAAGGATGAGCCCCACGATCGGGATAAAGAATCCGAGTACTCCCCAGCCGGCGCTGCCGCTGTCTCTGACGGCGCCCTGGTTCTGGTACTGCTGATACTGCTGGTACTGCTGATTCTGGTACTGTGGATTCTGATACTGCTGGTTCTGATACTGCTGATTCTGATACTGCTGGTTCTGATACTGCTGGTTCTGGTACTGCTGGTTCTGGTACTGCTGGTTCTGATACTGCGGATCCTGGTACTGCGCTCCCTGGAACTGCTGCGCCTGCTGACCCTGATTCTGCTGATCCTGGTACTGCGTCCCCTGGAACTGCTGCGCCTGCTGATCCGCCTGCGCTCCCTGATCCTGCGGCGCCTGCTGATCCGCCTGCGCCCCCTGATCCTGCGGCGGCTGCCATGCATCGTCCGCCGGCTGCTCCGCTCCGCAATACGGGCAGAACTTCACAGCGTCATCTATTTCCTTTCCACAACTGTTACAATACTTCATAATTCCCCTCCAAACTTTTGATTTCCATAATTATATCACATAAAAAAATCGCTCACGAATATATTACAAAGAATTTTACATTTTTTGTACGTTATTGACAACAATACAGTCGAATCTCACTGTCTTTCCCCTGACAGAGTAATCCGGCCGCCGTCCCGTGAGCGGCTCCCCGCCGAGCGGACGCTTTATCACTATTTTCGAAGGCCCCGCGGCGACCGCCGCACCGAGCAGTTCCTCCCCGTTCCCGCACGGCCGCTCGAGCTGCTGCAGCAGCTGGAATTTCTTCTTTATAGCCCCGCTTTTCTTCCTCTCGGGGAACATCGGGTCGAGATAAACTATATCCGGCTCCGGGCCTCCCTCACGGGCCAATGCCTCCACGCTGTCTTCCTCCCGCAGTTCCATCCGAGCCGCCGCCCCGCGAAGCTCTGCCGTGTCCCGCGCGCGCCCGAGCGCGCTTCTCAGCAATGCCGCGATGACCGGATCGTTTTCGTACATCACGACGTTATATCCCGCCGCGGCGAGAAGAAGCGAATCCTCCCCGAGCCCGGCTGTTGCGTCGACGACCGTGAGCGAAGACGGCCCTTTGCCCTTTATCCTCGCGGCTCTTATGAGCAGCTCGCTGTTGAGCGCTTCCGGCCTTATTCTCCTCTTCATATCCGAAAAATCAGGCCGCAGGATCACCCTGCGCCCGCCGGAGCTCACGCCCTGCCCGCAGAGAGCCGCGCCGCGGTCGTCGAATATGACAGACAGCCCGCTTTCTGCGCTGCGCAGTACCCTCGTCCCGAGTTTATCCGCGAGAAGCTCCGCGGCCGCGGCGTCCCCGCCGCCTCGCAGCACAACGTCTATTTTTCTTTCCTTTCCGCCGCAACGTTCCATGCGGAGATTATACCACAGCGGCGCGGTGCATTAACGCGCATTTGACAACTCGCCACAGGCGGCGGATACTGTTCCACGAAAGGACATTGATTATGCGATACATCATTTCAGACCTGCACGGCTGCTTCGGTCAATATAAGGCAATGCTCGGGAAAATCGGTTTTTCGGACGGCGACACGCTGTACGTGCTCGGCGACGTGTGCGACCGCGGGCCGGATCCGATGGCGATTTTTCTGGATATGACAGCGAGGCCGAACGTCAGATATATCCTCGGGAACCACGACTACGACGCATCCATGTTCCTCCGGAAGATGGCCGGCGCGGAAAGCGGGGAGGAATGCTTCAGCGGGAGCGAACTTTCAGCGTATATGCAATGGCTTGACGAAGGCGGCAGACCGACGGCGGAGGGATTCCTCGCGCTCGGGAGAGAAGACCGGGGAGCGGTGCTCGCCTGCATTGAAAACGCGCCGCTGTATGAAACGATCGACTGCGGCGGCCGGCATTATATCCTGGTCCACTCCGGGCTCGGCGGGTTCAGGCCGGACAGGCCGCTTTCCGACTATTCGCGTGAAGAACTGACCGAATGCCGCGCGGACTACTCGAAACGGTACTTTGACGAAGACACCTTCCTCGTGACGGGACACACGCCCGGGATGAAGATCCCCGGGTGGAACAGGCCGGAGATATACCGCCGGAACGGACACATCGCGGTCGACTGCGGATGCTGGCGGACCGGAGTGCTCGGAGCGTACTGCGTCGAGAGCGGAGAAGTCATATATGTGAAATAAAAAAGGCGCCGCGCGGCGCCTTTTCGTTCATTATTTTATCTCAGGAATCCCTTTATTATCTCCTCTTCAGCTTCCGTTTCCGTAAGCCCGAGCGTCATCAGTTTGATGATCTGATCGCCGGCTATCTTTCCGATAGCGGCTTCGTGCACGAGCGACGCGTCCGGGTCGTTCGCCTCGAGCGACGGGATCGCGAGTATCCTCGCCTCGTCCATGATGATCGAATCGCACTCTGTGTGGCCGGTGCTCCCGGCATTTCCGGCAATGCCGAGATTCAGCGTCTGGAACGACTTGTCGCGCGCGACGCCTCTCGATACGATATCGGCGCTCGAGCCTTCTCCGTTCAGATCCACCTTGTATGAGCTCACGGCTGTCTGCTCATTATGAGTCATCAGACGCTCGCGGACGACCAGCCTCGAGCCCTTTTCGAGCTCGGCTTTCGTATCGCGGTCCGTATTGTCCACGCCTTTTATCTGCGTCATCTCCATCTCCATGACGCTGTTCTCTCCGAGATAGACTTCGGTGCCCGGGTTCAGGATCCTTTTCCCCGCTCCCGTGCCGCTGCCGAAATGCTTCTCGATATACCTCACCTTTGAGTTTTTGCCGACTTTGAAGCGGTGGATGCCGTCGTGCTCCGAGTCGAGCCCGCCGCAGTTATCGATGCCGCATCCCGCGACAATAGTGACGTCGCAGCCTTCGCCGATATAGAAATCGTTATACACCGTCTCCTCGAGGCCGGACTTGCTGAGGACGACCGGGATATGCACGCTCTCGTTCTTCGTGCCGGGCTTTATCTCTATGTCGATCCCGCTTCCGTTCTCCTTCGGCGTGATCACGATATTCGCGGTCGAATGCCTCACTTCCGCCTTCCCGTTCGCGCGGATGTTCACGGCGCCCTTAGGGATGCTCTCGAGATCCGCTATCTCTTTCAGAAGTTCCATCTGTATATCATCAAGCATTGCTATTCTCCCTTCGAAAGTTTATTACATACATCCACGGCGGAATCCGTCCCGATAAGTCCGGGCAGGATATCATCGCGGCTGCCGTGATCCGTTACGGCTCCGTTCGCAATAACGACGATCTCATCCGCGATATTAAGGATGCGCTCCTGATGCGAGATTATGATGATCGTCCCGTGGTTTTTCTTCTGCATCCGTTCGAACACCTGGATCAGGTTCTGGAAGCTCCAGAGATCTATCCCGGCCTCCGGTTCATCGAACACCGAAAGCGATGTCTGCCTCGCGATCACGGTCGCGATCTCTATCCTCTTGAGCTCGCCGCCCGAAAGGCTCGCATTCACTTCCCTGCCGACATAATCCGCGGCGCACAGCCCGACCTCCGATAGGAACTCGCAGGCCTCGCCGACCGAGAGGTGCTTCCCCGCGGCGATGCGAAGGAGGTCGACGACGCGTATCCCCTTGAATCTCACAGGCTGCTGCAGTGCATAGCTTATCCCTTTATTAGATCTTTCCGTGACCGAAAGATCCGTGATATCTTCACCGTTGAAAATGATCTCGCCCTGATCCGGTTTTTCAATACCCGCGATGAGCCTCGCGAGCGTCGACTTGCCCCCGCCGTTCGGACCGGTGATGACTATGAACTTATTGTCGCCGAACTTCAGGCTGACATCCCGGATGATCTCGCGGGATCCCTCCTCCGTTTCAACGCCGAAGGAAATGTTTTTCAATTCAAGCATAAAAAACTCCTGTCAAACTAATTAATAATGAAATAAATGCGGCGCAGCCGGACCGTTTCCGCTGCTGCCTTACTATGTATACCCACAAGTATAATACGTGTAAACATGCAGATTGGCAACAGGCATTTTTCAGGTTTCCGCGGGTCCGCGGAAAGCGCGGCAGGCCAGGGAGAAACGCCCTGCCGGGGCCCTGTTTTTGTTATCGATTTTTTATATATCCAGCATTTGTATTTTTCGATAACTTGTGTTACAATCACAACCATATTGTGTTAAAAGGAGGAAAAATACATGCAAAAGAAACAACCGCGCGCGAAAGCGCTGCTGCCGATCCTGGTTTTCCTGGTAATCTATCTCGGCAGCGGAATCTACTACGAGTACATCAATCCTAAAGAAGGACAGATGGGATTCTACGTGATGTCGGTCGTCGTGTCATTCGTGATCGCTCTGATCGTCGCTTTCATCCAGAATCCGGGACTGTCATTCGATGAGAAGATCCACGCCTGCGCAAAAGGCATCGGGGATGACAACATTACGATAATGGTGTTCATCTTCCTGCTGGCCGGCATGTTCAGCGGGATCGCGCAGGCCTCGGGCGGAGCCGAAAGCACTGCGTACCTTCTTCTCGATTTCGTGCCTTCGGGATTCGCGATTCCGAGTCTGTTCGTGATCGCCTGCCTTATCTCGATGGCCATGGGCACGAGCGTCGGGACGATAACAGTTCTCGCGCCTATCGCCGTCGCGGTTTCGGAGAGCGCCGGACTCAACCTCCCGTTCTGCGTCGCGACGATCGTCGGCGGAGCAATGTTCGGAGACAACCTTTCGTTCATTTCCGACACGACCATAGCCGCCACGAAAACGCAGGGCGTCGAAATGAAGGACAAATTCAGAGCCAACTTCAAGATAGCGCTGCCCGCAGCATTGATAACGCTGGGGATCCTGATTTTCTTCGGCCTTACGGGGGACGCCGCGCAGATAAAGGACTTCGACTATAACATCTGGCAGGCGGTACCGTATTTCGCCGTGCTGATCGCGTCGCTGTGCGGCATCAATGTCTTCATCGTGCTTATCGGCGGCACTGTGCTCTCGTTCCTTGTAGGCCTCGGGACGGGTTCCCTTTCCGTCGCGTCGGCGCTCGGAGCCATGGGAGACGGCACGAGCGGCATGTTCGAGACAATAATAGTCACGATCCTCGTCGCATCGATCGGCGCATTGATGAAGGAATACGGCGGGTTCGAATTCATCCTGCAGAAGATCAGGGATGCGTTCAACAGCCGCAAAGGCGGCATGCTCGGCATCGGCATCCTCACTTCGATAATCGATATCTCGACGGCGAACAACACGGTCTCGATCGTAATGGCCGGGCCGATCGCGAAGGATATCAGCGAGGAATACGGAGTCGATCCGAAGAAGGCCGCGTCGCTGCTCGATACGTTCTCGTGCGTATGCCAGGGAATAATCCCGTACGGAGCGCAGCTGCTCATAGCGTCGAGTATCGCGAATATAACGAGCATCTCGATCATGCCGTATCTGTTCTATCAGTTCCTGCTGCTCGCGTGCGTTCTGCTCTCGATCGCATTCGACAGGTCCGAAAAGGCGCAGTCAGCCGATACGGATACAGTGCAGCCGTCAGAGGCCGCCGCGGGATGAGAACAGTTTCTCTTTGTTGTATTTGAGCCGTGCCGCGAGTAAAATATAGACATGGATGAACAGCAAGGAGGATTACTATGAGAAAAGATTTCGGAGCGAAAACTTACAGTTACCCGTGCCCGGTCCTGATGATCGGAACATACGATGAAAACGGGGATCCGGATGTGATGAACGTTGCCTGGGGCGGACTGTGCCTGAGCGCTCCCGCGAAGATCGCCATCAATATCGCGACGTCGCGGAAAACGTTCAAGAACATCATGCTCAATAAGGAATTCACGGTAAGCCCGGCGACTGAGGACATGTATGAGATCGCAGACTATTTCGGGCTGGAGTCCGGCAACAGCGTTGACAAGATCGCGAAGACCGGCGTCCATGTATCGAAAGCGGAGAACGTGAACGCCCCGCTGATCGAGGAATTCCCTCTGACGCTCGAATGCAAGGTCGACGATATCTACATCTTCGGCGAGAGATCGCGCGTCCTGGGGCTGATCGTAAACGCCAGCGCGGACGAATCGATCCTCGGCGACGACGGACTGCCGGATCATAAAAAGCTGAAGCCGATCATCTTCGACCCGGTACACAACATGTACACCGGCTTCGGTGATTTCATCGGACCGGCCTTCAAGGCGGGACTGAAATATAAGTAAAGAAAAAATCAATGCCGGACAGCGATGCTGTTCGGCATTGATGCTTTATGCGGAAGACCGCTATATCTCCTGATAGCTTCCGAGGTATTTGAACGAGCGTGTGATCTCCTCGATCTGGCTCATCATCCGGATGAACGCGTCCGAGTACACCGATTCCTCAATGTCAAAATAGAACATATATACATCATCGCGCTTCGGGACCGGACGGGATTCAAGCTTCCTCAGATTCACGCCGGCGGCGTTGAATCTTGCCAGCACGCGGTACAGCGACCCCGGCGCGTCCCCCGTCACCAGCAGTAGGCTGCTCCTGTTCGCACCCGGGAAGATCCGGAGATCCCTCGTGATGCATATAAAGCGCGTGTAATTATTGTCATTGTCCTGCACAGATTCCTCAAGACACTCGAGCCCGTAAAGCCGGCCGCACTCTCCGGAGGCGATAGCCGCCGCATCCTTTCTCCCCGACTCAGCGACCATTTTCGCCGCCGCAGCCGTATTCTCACATACCGTGATCTTCGCATCCGGGAAATCCTGCAGATACTTTTCGCACTGCGCGATCGCCTGTTCATGAGAAAAGATCTCCCTGATCCCGGCTTTTTCCGCGCCCGGGTTCGCGAGCAGGCAGTGGCTGATCTGGACGCGCATGCTCCTTACGATATAGAAATGATATTCCTGCATCAGATCATATATTTGATTTACAGACCCTGCCGTGCTGTTTTCGATCGGAAGGACCCCGTACTCGCACAGACCGCTCTCTATCGCCGCGAACACGCTGCGGAACGTGTTCATATACAGGATGGACGGCATCCTGAAGAAGCGGTCGCAGGCCTGCTGAGAATACGCGCCCTGCACTCCCTGTACCGCCACGGCCGCGCTCTCCGGGAATGCCTCCGGCGTTTCCGAAAGCGCTCTTCTGATCTCTTCCACGAGCGTGCTCTCGTCATGGAGGATCATCCGCTGATGATCAATGCTGTACTCACACATTGCCAAAAAAAGCATCCTGTTATAGTAAGCCATATCCGGGGCGGACGACTCCGTGATCCGGTCGAGCAGCTCGCGCTCCTTCACCGGATCGTCTACGCGAAGCCCGTTTTCCTTTTTATATCTCGCGATCTCGTCGCTCAGACGCATTCTGCGGTCAAAAAGCTCCAGGAGCTGTTCGTCCAGTTCATCCATCTGTTTTCTGCGGTCCGATAAATCCATTTTCCGTTTCTCCTTCTTTTATCTCTCTGCCTCTGTCGATCCTCTCTGATATAATGATTTCCATTATAATATCTTCCGCGAGATTTTCAAATGGAAATGCGCGGATTTGTAAATGGGCGGCCAGGATTTTGCATAAAGCCTATAATATATGTTTACGTAAAAAAGAATTATATGTCATGACGGTCACATCGCTGCTGCTTCTCTTCTCGTTAAGTGCTCAGCTCTTTTTTTCATTAGCTTCAGGCAGGCTGTCAAGGATCCCTTTTATCTCCTCATCGTCGGTGAGATCATACAGGATCTCAAAGAAATAGCGTGCAGCGTCTGTTTCACCATCATCCAGTGACTGTTGGCCGAATGTATAGGCCAGAGAAAGGACTGTATCATCGGCACCGATCGGAAAGCCGTATTTCTCCCCGTATCCGCGCAGCTCGTCCAGTGTCGGCTGTTCAACCGTTCCGTTTGTCATCTGCTGTATATAGAATAATTCGGATTGTGCATTAGCCGAATTCGGATCAAACTGCAGACTGATGAGATCGCAGCCGATGGCTTCCTTCCAGAGTTTTTTCTCAACAAAATAGTATGCGAAATTCCGGTAGCACCTTCCCAGGCTTGGCGATCTGAAAGCATACCGAGCCGCCTGCATTGATATTTCAAAGAATTTTTCAATATCGCCCAGAAGCTTGAATGATTCCGAGTACTCAAACAGGATGTCCGTATTCACCGGATTCCACCGGACAGCTTTTCTCAATGCCTGATTTGCATCCTCATACCGTTTAAGATCGATCAGCAAGCTTCCATATTGAAAATATATACTGTCAAATGGGATCGGACTGCGGCGGATCTCCTTATCCGGATCATTCACAGTGATATACAGCATCTCTTCAAATGGCTCGTTGAATGTAAAATATTCACTTACAGCATCATTCCGGAACATGCCGTCCTCCTCCAGGGATTCGACTTTTTCCACGATATCTTCCATAAGGATCAATGCGTGCTGATAATCTTTTTTGTAAATATTGAAGCGCACTTCATCCATTGCGGTATCAAGCTTGAGATCTTCCTTATCTACCAGCCTGGAAAATTCATCTTTCCTGTCATCCGGCAGAACAGAGTAAATAATTCTCCCGCACTCTCTGAGGATCTCCTTCCCCATCGGGTGGTCCTTATAATTTTCCATTTGCTCCCTGAGATAAGCAATATCGGCCTTGCTGTCACCGGTCAGTCCGTCTTTGATCTGTTCAATAATTTCTTCGTAAGTCATAATATCCTCTCCACATAATTACAAACAACTTAACTGTCTATACATAGTTTCTTTGCCGCGCCAATTTGCTTTCTACTCTCCCGGCGCAGCTGATAAAATCACCGCTGTCATTCATTCAACGCCATCCGGGATAACTATATTCGGGGAAAAGCATCTTCCCCGATGCTGACGACACTGTCAGGGATATTAACACTGGTAAGGCTGTGGCAGGCGTAGAAAGCCCTGTCTCCGATGCTGGTCACGCTGTCCGGAATATCTATACTGGTCAGGCTTTCGCAGCATTCGAAAGCGGACTCCCCGATGCTGGTCACACCATATGGAATTCTGACTCTCTTTTTATTTCCTCGATATTCTTTCAGTACACCCGATTCTATATGAAAGTCTTTCATTCGAATTCCCCTTAATAATTACGACACTAATCACATAACACTTGCAGTCACTCTTCGCTTATCATTGCAGCAATTCTAATCGAGAAAACGAAACTGCTGATAACAAAATCTTTCTTCGACAATCCCCTGGGATCATCTCGAATTCATTCGCGCTTTGACTATTATATTGTACGACAAAAAGGTTATACAAAACAACATCTAACAATGCGTGTAATCAGAAGGATTCCGGCGTTATCAACTGGCAGCAGTAGTAAAAAACACAATCAATGCCAGTTGCTTTCGTTGAAAATGCGCCGAAAACACCGGATTCAAGACGATTTAACTGGCACCTGCCGCCAAAATCGCAACCGATGCCAGTTATTATTCACGGAAACGTACCGGAAACGCCGGATTCAAGACAATTTAACTGGCACCTGCTGCCAAAATCGCAACCAGTGCCAGTTATTTTCCTCAGAAATGCGCCGGAAACGCCGAATCCACGAAAATCTAACTGGCACCTGTTTCCAAAATCGCAACCCGATGCCAGTTATTACTGTGTAAGGTCTGCTCCAACGCGAGCCTGTTTAACAGTTATCATGCGTACCCCCCTCTCTGATCATGATCTTATTGTACTCTCATTTAATTAGAAGGTCGATAGAACTTTTTCTATTTTTTGTGGAATTTTTTTGACGTCTCATTGATTAATTTCTATTTTTCTTATACAATAAGATCATACAGGAAAGAGGTAACAACTTGGATATAAAAGATATAATACGCAAATTGCGCATCGATAATGATATGACGCAAGCAGAATTCGGAAAAGTGGCCGGTGTCAGTGATAAGGCTGTATCGACTTGGGAGAATGGTACCGCGGTTCCTCGCATGGGAGCCATTCAAAGGATGTCCGAATACTTCAATGTACCTAAAGCATACATCATGGGCGATGTTGCTGCTAACCCGCAAGGCCGCCCTCTCCCGTCGAACATCATCACACCTGCGGCATACGCTGTACCCGTCCTCGGGACGATATACACTGGCGACGGAGTGGTGGCGGAGGAATCCTTCAAGAGCGTGTTCTACGTCGATAAGAGCATCAAAGCGGATTACTGCCTTATCGTCAAGGGGAATTCCATGACGGGCGTAGGCATACACGATGGCGACGTAGCTTTCCTCATCAAGGATTTTGACTTTGTAGATGGTAAGATATACGCCGTGGTCTTCGGTCCCGCTGGAGACGCGAGCCTAAAGAGGGTCAGCAAGGCTGGCGATAAACTGATACTCTCCCCATGCAACCCCGAGTACAGTCCGGTCATTGAAGCGCCGAGCGACGTGCTACTGATCGGTGAACTGGTCGGGCATTATCATAAGGACAAGTGAGAGATATATTCAAGGAAAAATATACAAGGGCAGAAGGGAAAAAGGGGAAAAAAGTGAAGATAGGAGACTACGTTAAACAATACAGAGCAGAAAACAGACTTACGATGCAGGAGTTTGCAGACAAAGCGGGCTTGAGCAAAGGTTATATTTCCATGCTCGAAAAAGGGAGGAATCCTCAAAATTCACGTTCACTTGTCCGGGGAATTGATACAGTCGCTAAAATTGCTCAGGCCATGAACATATCAATAGACGAACTGTTGGCCGCTGTTGACAGCGACCAACTTATAACACCGAAGCATAACAATGATACTAAATTGAAATTATACGAAAACATAAGAGAACGCAGAAAAGAACTCGGTCTTACTCAATCTGACCTTGCACATAAGGTAGGATATTCCGATAAAAGTATGATTGCAAAAATCGAGAATGGCAAAGTCGATTTAGGGCAATCAAAAATTTTAGAAATCGCAAAGGCGTTACAGATTTCGCCTTCTGAACTTACGGGATGGGAAGATACATCAACCAAACTCAATCCGATAGATTTATCTGACTTTGATCTTGTTGCCGTTCCAGTCTTCGGCTCTATCCCTCCGGGAGTGCCGCTCGAACAGATAGAATGTATCGAAGACGATCCGCTCTATGTGGAGAAAAAACTGTGCAAAGGCGGTCAAGTGGTAAAAGGTCTCCGCGTGCACGGTGACAGCATGGCCCCGAAAATCATGGACAATGACCGCGTTGTCTTCCGTGTGCAGCCTGAGTGTGAGACAGGCGATATAGTAGTAGCGCGCATTGACGGCAACAGCGCTACGCTCAAAAAGGCAGTTATATCTGAGAGACCGTATACGTTCACATTGCAGCCGATAAACGCTGCATATGAGCCGATAGTGTTCACCGGCGACGATTCTGAACCGTCGCTTGAGATAATCGGTGTAGTTATTCAGTTAGTTCGTGATATTTAGGAGGGATGAAAGATGTTGCAGTTTTGGGAAGGATGGGCCATAGGTTGCGGAATAGTGGCCTCGATACAGAGTACAACTGGTGTCTTCGTTGGTAAGTACGCAGAACTGATTTTCTTGTTTGGCATGGTTCCGCTGCTTATCTATGTGTTAAGGCATGGCATATGGGAGGACTGATGTGTAGTGTTCAAAGAGAAAATGTACAACGGAAAAGTCAGATACCGCGATCGCTACGTGGATCCTCTCACAGGGAAGCGGCATACTGTTAGCGTGACCCTGACTCCGACCGGGAAGTGAGCTGACGAACGCACTGATGAGAGGCCGTATACATTCACATTGCAGCCTATTAACGCTGCATATGAGCCAATAGTGTTCACCAGCGACGATTCTGAACCGTCGCTTGAGATAATCGGTGTAGTTATTCAGTTAGTCCGTGATATTTAGGAGGGTTGAAAAATGTCTAAGTTTTGGGATGGATGGTTCTTCGCTTGCATGGTATTGTCCGCGATACAGAGTACAACTGGTGTCTTCACTCGTAAGTATGGGGCACTTATTTTCGTGATCGGCATAGTTCCGTGGTTTATTTATTGGATACGTTATGACCTGTGGAAGGACTGATGTGTAGTGTTCAAAGAGAAAATGTATAACGGGAAAGTCAGATACCGCGATCGCTACGTGGATCCTCTCACAGAGAAGCGAGCTGACGAACGCACTGCGCGGAAGATTCTTGACGAGAAGATAGCCTCTGCGGTCAATGCTACGAGCTACGATAATATCACATTCAGAGAGTTAGCGGAGAAGTACACTGAATGGCAGCGGCTCAATAATAAGCCTCAGACGGTTCGCTCCAGCGCTATGTATATGAGCGCAGAATGCTGCGGGATGTTCGCCTGATATCGAAGTAGAAATATTTTTTTACACGATTTTTGTTCCAAAAGTGTGCCAAAAAGTCGTAAATCAAAGTAAAAAACCCGCAGCTGTTGAAATTCCAACGGTGCGGGCTTTTAGTCGTGGTGGACTTGTACCCCTAATATCCGAACACTCGATTGTTGAGGTATTTTGCCCCGACAGGTTGAACGTGAAGACCAGCTTTCGCCCACCGTCCGGGTTGTCAAATACATAGAGCGAGTTGAGCAAT
>JBMNVB010000007.1:0-85801 GCA_050946575.1 Anaerovoracaceae bacterium
CCGCTTCGGGTTTCCCGAGATCGAGTCTCATGCCCACTCTCAGTTTTAATTTGTTCCGGCTTCCTATACCTGAGCCCTATTAAAAAATCGCTCTTTGGTTTCCAAAACCAAGAGCGACATCGCTTCCTTAATGACCTATCGATCATTGCAACCGGCTGTCATACCTTTCGGTGAAGACCCTTGGCTTTGCGTCCCTGCCTTTCGGCAGGTTTGCCAAATATTGATTTTTCATGTGATATCCGGGATACCCTTTTCCCTTATCTCTATCACTGTCTGTAATATACACCATGTTCGGGCGGATGTCAAGGGATTTTCAAGAAAAAGTCGATTTATTTTGATTATTTTCATTCTGCCGATCTTTATTTGAATATATTCAGATTAATAGCGACGAATTAGACGCACTTTCGATAAGCTACAGCGGCGAAGCAGGCCGGGCGGCCCTTTCGGGGCTGCCCTGATCGGTTTTTTGTGGCTACCGGCCTGAAAATCAGGGTGCTGCACGCAAAAATTCCAACGTTTGTCGGGGGTCGGACCGCGCGACAGGCCCGAGATCGGCTTTCAAGCTGTATCAATGCCCGAAAACGTTGAAAAAATTGCGTGCACCGATGCGAGATTTCGGCCGGCCGCCACAAGAATCACTCATTTTCGTCTTCGGGCCGGGGCCGAAACCCGGTTCGTAACCTGTCGGGAGCCAGTAGCCCCGTCACGAACTCCGGCCCTTGCCGCAGGCTCCGTACCCTGCTTTATATCAACCCATATTCTCTAAGCTGCTGTATGATCACGCTCCGTGTGAGCGGTTCGTGTTCCGTCTCCGAGGTCACGATCAGATTCCGGCCGATGATGTAGCCGGCCCGATTGTACGCGGCAAGTTTTTCGTATGACCGGAGGACATAACTGCTGTTTCCTGTCAGTCCGTTGTGTTCCCAGAGAACCGGCGTATGATCTTTTCGCCTCAATATCTGGAAGTCGGGATATAGAACCTTGCCGCCGACGCTGACAGGACAGTCGCTGCGGTATTGCAGCCCATACTCAAACAATATGTCCGCGATCATCATTTCGCTTTTCGACCGCACCTTTTCTCCGCGCCTTGTCTCAAACCGATAATCTTCTTCACGGAACGGGTTTCGTGCCGGCATGTTCTCTATCCACTCTTCATCACACACATCGCCTTCCCGGAACAGCCTCCAGTCCGGGACCCGCGGGCCGCTGAATTTGTACGGATCGTAATCACGAAAAGCCTCAATAAACCGCTCGCATGCATTGATGTTTTCCTTAAGTACAGGCCTGGCCCGATGAATGTCCGCCCGGAAACGGATATCCGATATCAGCCGCGCGTCCGATATCGCGACTCGTTTCCGCCTGCCGTTCTTTTGAAAGACGCGGAAGAAGTAATCCGTGCCATTGATCTCTTTCACTTCAATATATCCGCCCGGAAGTTCATCATACGCGGCGTCCAGCTTTTCCAGCAATGCCCTGTCACGCGCAAGTTCCGCCGAAACCTCCTCTATTATCCCGTTATATTTTTTCATTCGCCTTCCTTTCCATGATATTTGGTATATTTTACCATATATCAATGCGGATGCACAATAAGAAACTCGCCGCCGCCCGGAATTTTTCTCCGGCGCCCCTCCATCATATTGATACTTGCCCGCGAACTGCGCCCGGACCCGTGCTTGCTGAAGAAGTTGCGGGAATGGGCGGCGCGGCGGGCCGGGATACCACTGCCGGAGCCGTTTTTTGTGGCGGCCGACCTGAAAATCGGGGTGCTGCCCGCAAAAATTCCAACGTTTATCGGGGGTCGGGCCGCGAGATCGCCCCGAAATCGGCTTCCGGGCTGTATCAATGCCCGAAAACGTTGAAAAAATTGCGTGCACCGATGCGAAATCCCGGCCGGCCGCCACAAGAATTGCTCACTTCCGCGTTCAGGCCCGATTCCGGATCCCCGTGCCACGCACTTTCCCCGGCCTCCCCGCTCCCGGACAGGAAAACGGCAGCCGATCTCACGGCCGCCCCCTGTTTCCCGCCACTGCTGGGACCACGGACCAGACGCCGCCGCACGACTGCCCCCTGTTTCCCGCCACTGCAAAGGCCGCCGGCCAGGCGGCCGCCGCCTGTTTTCCGCCCCTGCAGGGGCCGCGGATCAGATTCCCGCCGCCCCGGCCGCCTCCTGTTTCCCGGCAATAAAAAGACAGCCGGCCGACCGGCTGTCTTCCTTTTATCTGTATTCTGCTTTCCGGTTTTGGGTCTACATCATGCCGCCCATTCCGCCGCCGCCCATCTGGGCAGCTGCCGCGGCTGTTGCCGGATCAGGTTCCTGAGGGATGTCGATGACGCCCGCTTCAGTTGTCAGCAGCAGCGACGATGCCGAAGCAGCGTTCTGCAGAGCGTTCCTCGTGACCTTGGCCGGATCTACGATTCCGGCATCCATCATGTCCATGTACTGCTCGGTCGCGGCATTGAAGCCTGTTCCGACCTTGCTTCCCTTGACCTTAGAAACTACGACACTTCCTTCGAAGCCCGCGTTCTCGGCGATCTGGCGTACAGGTTCTTCGAGAGCTCTCATGATGATCTCAGCGCCTGTCTTCTCGTCGCCCGCGAGGTCCTTGATGTACTTCGCGACAGCAGGGATGGCGTTTACGAACGCTACGCCGCCGCCCGGTACGATACCCTCTTCAACAGCGGCCTTCGTCGCGTTCAGGGCATCTTCTATCCTGAGCTTTCTTTCCTTCAGTTCTGTCTCGGTAGCGGCTCCTACTCTGATGACAGCAACGCCGCCTGTCAGCTTCGCAAGTCTCTCCTGCAGCTTTTCCTTGTCGAAATCGGATGTCGTCTCGTCGATCTGCGATCTGATCTGAGCGGCTCTCGCCTGGACTTCTTCCTTCTTTCCTTCTCCGCCGACAATGACCGTGTTCTCCTTGTCGACCTTGACAGTGTTCGCTGTTCCGAGCATATCCAGTGTCGTCTCCTTGAGATCATATCCGACCTCTTCACTGATCACCGTACCGCCTGTAAGAATAGCCAGGTCTTCCAGCATTGCCTTTCTTCTGTCGCCGAATCCCGGAGCCTTGATGGCAACGCAGTCGAACGTTCCTCTCAGCTTGTTCACTACGAGTGTGGCAAGCGCTTCGCCCTCGACGTCGTCCGCAACGATGAGCAGCTTCTTTCCGGCCTTGACTACCGACTCGAGCAGCGGCAGGATCTCCTGGATGTTCGAGATCTTCTTGTCCGTGATGAGGATCAGAGGATTCTCGAGGACGGCTTCCATCTTCTCCATGTCAGTCGCCATGTACGGAGAGAGGTATCCTCTGTCGAACTGCATACCTTCAACGACCTCGAGCGTCGTGCCCATCGACTTCGATTCCTCGACAGTGATGACGCCGTCGTGTCCGACCTTTTCCATCGCTTCCGCGATCAGCTGGCCGATCTGTTCCTCACCGGACGATACCGAGCCGACCTGAGCAATGCTCTCGCTCGTTCTTACTTCCGTCGAGTTCTCTTCTACCGCCTTGACAGCCGCGTCGACCGCTCCCGCGATACCTCTCTTGAGGATGATCGGGTTCGCGCCCGCTGCAATGTTCTTGAATCCTTCTTTTATTATGATCTGAGCGAGCAGTGTAGCTGTCGTCGTTCCGTCGCCTGCCACATCGTTCGTCTTTGTGGCGACTTCTCTTACGAGCTGCGCGCCCATGTTTTCTACCCCGTCTTCGAGCTCGATTTCCTTCGCGATCGTAACGCCGTCGTTCGTGATCAGCGGCGATGTGTATTTTCTCTCAAGCAGAACGTTTCTGCCCTTAGGTCCGAGTGTGATCTTTACTGTGTTCGCCAGTTTGTCTACTCCGTTAAGAAGCTTTCTCCTGACTTCTTCTCCGTAATATAAATCTTTAGCCATTTCAACTTTCCTCCTGTTTATTATTCAACCGTCGCAAGAATATCTTTCTGGCTCAGGATGCTGTACTCCTGGCCTTCGTATTTAACGTCAGTGCCCGCATATGTCGATGTGATGACCTTGTCGCCGACCTTCACTTCGATTTCTACGTCCTTCGTTCCCGGGCCGACCGCGACCACTTCAGAAACCTGCTGTTCTTCCTTCGCGTTTCCGGAAAGGATGATCCCGCCAGCAGTCTTCTCGATAGCTTCAAGTTTCTTGACGACGACTCTGTCGCCTAAAGGTTTGATTCCAAAACTCATGATGATGACCTCCGTTTATGATTATTTTTTATTATCTACCCCTGTTAGCACTCGCCATTTTCGAGTGCTAATTATATTTTACGCAAATAAGGACCGATGTCAATACCGGTCCTGTAAAATTATCTAATTTTTTTCATCAATGCATTGATGCCTCTATTTCACGAGGTGTGACTGCCCGCAGGCGCTCTGCGTGCGTATATAGTAGAAGAGATATTGCTGCGCGAACCCGCCGTATCCGCCGAATGTTTCCGCGGCGAATTCCTCGATCGCTTTCTTCCCGGTCAGGCCGTATTCCCGCTCCATGACCTGCTTCACCCAGGTGTCCACCGGGAACGCGTCGTACCTGCCCATCGAGAACAGCGCGACGCAGTTCGCGACCTTCGGGCCGACGCCGCAGAGATCCGAGAGGTGTTCTTCCATATAATCGATCCCGTTCTCCGCGATCTGCTTCCCGGTCTCGACAAGATACCTGGCTCTGTACCCGAGCTTCACCGGCGCGAGGTCGTCCGGCGACAGCGCGGCAAGGACTTCCGGCTCCGGGAACGCGTTGTACTCCGTATCGCCGACCTTTCCCGCAGGCTCTCCGAACAGCGTCGTGAGATCGCGGATGTTTTTCTTTATGCGCGGGATATTGTTGTTCTGGGAAATGATGAACGAGATGAGCGCTTCCCACCTGTCTTGGTTCAGGATCCTGATGCCTTCCCCGCTCTTTATCGCCCGCGCCATGACTTCGTCCCTCGCAGCAAGCGTCCGCTTTATTTCGCCGTAATCGCGCCCGAGGTCGAAGTAGTCGTACCAGAAATCGCGGCTCTCCGCATTGCTGCTGTAATCTTCAACAATGAGCGTGCCCGCGTACCGGTCGCCCTCAGACGGCTCGTACGTCACGCGCGCCGGCCTGCTCCCGGCGATCCCCTCGTAAACGTCCCCGCCGGCGGATTCCCAGCGGAAGCACTGCCCGCACTCGAAAATGTGGACCGGGTCAAAGTCCTTTACTCTGTATTCTGATCTTGTGGCCATATAAGCTCCTTCACGTCAATATCAATGCTCCCGACGTTGAACGCGGTCATGTGTTCTATCATGATCTTGCAGCTTTTCTGGAGCGCGCGCCCCGTCGTCACGACGTTCTGGCCGGCCCCCATCGCCAGCTGCACGCGCACGCGCAGATCATCAACGGTCTTCTCTGCGTTGACGCGCTGCACCTCGCACACGCTGCCGAGTTTCGCCGCCTCCGCGCGCACGATGTCCGATATCACCTTGTCTGAGATCATGAACTCGCCGAGATAGCTGTAAGTCGGACGGACCACCGAGCGCTCCTGCATCTTGTAGCTGCTCGCGCCGAATCCCATGTCCTTGAAAATGTTCATCGGGTTCACGAAGTATCCCGAGAACTGGCGCTTAAGCTGGAATGTCGGCACCGGGACGACGTGCTTGCCTTCGCGGTCGCGCTGCTTTTCGGCGATCTTCCGCTCGCTTTCAGTGGTAATGTCCTCGATGTGGATGAATTCCGAGATTTCCGGGAGGTCCAGCGCCTCAGCAATGCGCACTGCCATGTCATCGGATGTCCCCAGCACGAGGATACTGTCGGGCTTGCATCGTTTGATGGCTTTCGCTGCGGCGCTCCGCTCCTTCTCGTCCATGAACATCGCCGTCTTTATCGCGCCGATCTTCGTCGGCTGGCGCTTCGCGGACGTCCCGGCCTGGACCGTATTATTGTAAACAAAAAGCCCGTCATCAATGATCCCCTCGATGCCGCGGTCCTTGCACAGATTTATGGCCTGATAGCTTTTTCCGGTCCCGCTCCTGCCCGTGAGCGCAAATACTTTCATCTTTACATCTCCTGACCTCAATGGTATACTTATTATTAATCTTAATCAAGCGATTTAATGGATCATTTAACAAGGAGGAAATGACATGGCTTACAAGATTGACGACACTTGCATCAACTGTGGAGTATGTGAAAGTGAATGCCCGGTAGAGGCTATTTCCGAAGGCGACGGCGCTCGCGTTATCGACGCTGACAAGTGCATCGAGTGCGGAGCTTGCGCTGAAGCATGCCCGGTAGATGCTCCTAAGGCTGAGTAATCACGGTTGACGACCAGGGCCATCGCATCGCGGTGGCCTTTTTCTTTTGGCTGAGCAGACACTGCTGACGACCTAGGCCATCGCACCGCGGCGGCCTTTTTCTTTTTTTGCGGTCGACGGACAGAGCCATCGCACCGCGGTGGCCTTTTTCTTTTTTTGCGGTCGACGGACAGAGCCATCGCACCGCGGCGGTTTTTTCGGTCGGCGGGCAGGGGCATCGTAATGGCGGCGGGGTTTTGCGGGCGGCTGGGCGTGGGAAGAGCAAAGGGCAGGGGAAAGACCCCGGTCGATAAAGCAGATATAGTGCGACGGCTTTTTTCGAATCGGCGGACTCGGTCAGACCAATGAGGCGGCAGGAGATTCCTGTCACCGGTGCGGACTTTGGACGTTGGTGACAGTGATTTACTGTCACCTGGATCGATTTCGAGCGTTGGTGACAGTGATTTACTGTCACCTATGTCGATTTTGAACGTTGGTGACAGGTAGTTTTCCTGTCACCGGAGCGGATTTTGAACGTTGGTGACAGTGATCTCCTGTCACCTGTGTCGGTTTCGAGCGCTGGTGACAGTGATTTACTGTCACCTGTGTCGGTTTTGGACGTTGGTGACAGGTAGTTTTCCTGTCACCGGAGCGGATTTTGAACGTTGGTGACAGGAATTTCCTGTCACCGAGGTCGATTTTAAACGTTGGTGACAGGTAATTTTCCTGTCACCGGAGCGGATTTTGGGCGTTGGTGACAGTGATTTCCTGTCACCTGTGTCGGTTTTGAGCGTTGGTGACAGTGATTTCCTGTCACCTGTGTCGGTTTCGAGCGTTGGTGACAGGTAATTTTCCTGTCACCGGAGCGGATTTTGGGCGTTGGTGACAGTAATTTCCTGTCACCGGCGTCGATTTTGAGCGTTGGTGACAGGAATTTCCTGTCACCGGAGCGGATTTTGGGCGTTGGTGACAGGTAATTTTCCTGTCACTGGAGCGGATTTTGGACGTTGGTGACAGTGATTTCCTGTCACCGGAGCGGATTTTGGACGTTGGTGACAGGAATTTCCTGTCACCGAGGTCGATTTTAAACGTTGGTGACAGGTAGTTTTCCTGTCACCGGAGCGGATTTTGAACGTTGGTGACAGTGTTTTCCTGTCACCTCGGACGGATTTGATCTCCAGTGACAGGAAATCCTCCCACTGAAGCCTGTACCCATTCGTCAGTAAAACACTGCCTTCGGCTCTCATGATCGATCGCGAAAAATCCTCATCCGAGCCGGGTATCGTTACAACGCTTCCTGCTGTTTAGAAATCCACGAGATAAATCCCGATCGATATCAATGTAAATTTGCCTCTCTGTTCGACTTTCGCAATTTTGGCGATCAGGAGTTTGCCTGCATCCATCAGCCTTGAAAAAACGATATTGTCTTTTTCAGGTATGTAGCCCAGTTTTCTATTATCCTCTGTCAGCACGAGAATAGCATTTTCATCGAATTTATTATCTTCCCGGCGAAGGATCAGGGTATCTCCGATAACAACTTCTTCCAACACTGTCGGATCTTCTAGATATGAAGTTCCGGCTACGTATGTATCGAATAAATGAATTTCCTTTTTCAGAGGTTTTATAACTTCACCGAGTTTATTTTCAGTAATCAATGCGGCGAGCTTTGTTTCCGCATCTATTATTTCATTCGCCATTATCTGCCTCCCTGATTATTTCGGAGAGTTTCCGCTGCTTTTCAATGGATCCATTTTGATGTAGCGGCTGTTCCGCTTTCGATTATATTATTGAGCGTTCTTTCAAGGTCACGTTTATACTCTTTATATGCCTCTATTTCTTCGCGCAATTCCTTCTTTTTTTCTAATATGCAATCATTGTCATCAAGAATGATCTCAAAAGTATATGGCTCCGTCGTCATTATCTCTTCGATCTTCTCGCGCAGAACATTGATTTTATTATCGATATCCTCAATATTGACATTGATGACTTCACCTTCAAGGCGATTCAGCACCATTGCTGTCAGGAATTCCAGATCCTCCAGTTCGCTGAGTGAATTCGACCTGTATGCCGCGCTGATCCTGAGCCACAGCTCTTCAAGCTCCTTATTCCCGGCAGTTCTCGGATTGATATCAGGATGGAGCCGCTTCGCAAGGCGGCGGTAAATTTTCTTGATTTTCTCTAACGTTTCGGAGTCTATCGATTCCATATTATTCGCCAATGCAATTTCCGCACACATCTGTTCCAGGCGATCATAGTATTCAGCCATTACCTTTTCGATAAACTCCGACATTTCTTCAATGTCTATTATTTCACCCTTGTTGATTTTGGCCTGGCAGAACGTAATTTTCTTTTTTAACTTTATACATTCGATTTGGGCAGCGAATAATTCATTCAGCAGATCACCGAACACACTGAGATAATTCAAATAAATCAAATGCGCTTCTTTTTTTACATCCTCCCTTTTGATCAGGAGCTCTTCGTATTCTCTGTATTTGTCATCTCCGGTTTTAATAAGTCTGAACATCTTTGATCACCCAATATTTCAACACTGACCGAATTCTTACAGCAATATTATCACGTCCGATAACAATATCAATACATAATCATATCTGCCTACTTTATTATTACTCTACTCCGGAATGATCTCAAAATCTGTACAATCAGAATACAGATCCGTCAGACGGAGCCCATCGATCCTCCCGGATGAAATCATATCATCTGCGGATCGAAACCACTTCCCGTCCAGACAGGTCACAATCGAGGCATGATCGAGTTCGGCAATAACAGTATGCATTGCTTCTCCGCATCGGAATGTAACTTTGCACGGATTCTGAAGCACATAATATAGATCATACAAATCCATTTGCGTCTCATCGAACCTGATCAGTGTGTATATTTTTAACACCAGCTTCTTCATCACAGAAAAATTGCCGAAAAAATGATTGTATTCCAGTCTCTCCGCCATCCTGTCTTTCGCGTCGGACAGATGCACAAGCGCTGTTTTTTCGCGGTATAAAGGATCTCCGACGAATGACAGATCCGTATAGCCTTCCGGCATTTCGACATCAAGTTCATAAAGATGTGTTGCCAGGTCTTCAAGTGCGATATCCGCCATCCTGATTTCGATCTCCGGCATTTTATATGCGCAGAGATCATGTCGCATCATAGAATAAAGCTGTCTAATGAGATATGTATAATGGAAAAAATTTTTATCCATATACTTACCGTCCCGCGACATATCCGCAATCTTATACGCCGCATTGATATAATCACAATAATCTTCCGGGTTCATCAATGCGATTTTTGTGTTCACATGCCAGTACTCAGGATTTCTTATCTGATGCTTCTCAAATATCTCAAGAGCCCTGACAAAACATCTACATGCCTCTTGATATCCGCATCTGCCGGTCATGCCGTAATACCATATATATCCGAGTCCGATCCAAGCCTTCGGAATATTTCTTCCAGCGGCTAATGAAAAATATTTTTCTGCAAGGTCAAAACGCCTGCCTTCATAATAGTACCCGCCGAGATCTGCGGCCATATCCATGCGCCCGAACTGAAAGATCAGCACATGACAAGCCTCTTCATACGCCGGATCACCCTGTTCCGGATCCAAATGTGGCAAGCTGTTTTTTATAATTTCAAACGCTTCATACTGAGTCATAAAACCTCTTTTGCAATATTACTGCCATCAATGCATATCACCGTGTCCCGCCTGACACGGCATCAATATGCCGCCGGATCCGCCGTCCCTCTTCAGGCCCTCTCCGCATTGCTACAGCGCGTCCGCTCACTACACACTCGCGAGTTTGTTCGTCTTCTTCAGGAACTTGGCCGGTATCCTGTTTTTCAGATGCCAGATAATATTCATCGGCGCGCTTCCTTCGTGCTGCAGGTAATCAGCCGGCCCGAGGAACGTGTACGGCGCCGCGCCGCCCGCGTCATTCTTGAATTCGCGCACAAACAGCAGCACCTTGCTGCCGCGCTCCCTGTGATGGATGTAGCGCTGCCCGGTCGGCGAGTCCTCAGCAGTCCTGTTCTGGCTCTGCCAGTGGAACATCGAATCATTTATCGAGTAATCGTCATACATCGTAGTCGGCGAAAAAGCCTTCTCCGACTTGTTGAGAGTGACAAGCAGCACATCGGCCTTCTTCTCCTCCAGCCACTTCACACCTTCACGGACATTCCCCGGATTCTCATAATCCATCGCCGCGAACAGCTGGTCGCGCGTGTAAGTGCAGTAAAGGTCGAGCGGACATTCGAACCCGAGGTCCTCGTGCCTGTCGACGACATCGATATCGTCCATGCGGTATTGCAGCAATGCCCGTATCTCGTTTATCATTACCGGGCTTTCCGCGAGTTCCCGGAGATTCCCCAGCACCTCCGGATCGCTCCAGTCCTTCGCGTATTTCTGCCAGACCGTGATATAGAACATTTCCATCATGCGCCCGTCGTTCCCCTTCATCCGTTCCGGGAACGATAAGTCTTCCTCACCTTCAAGCTCATCCAGCATACCGTCAAGGAACCCGATCCACTGCCGCGAATCTATGGCCGCGAGGCGCGGAAATGCACTGCTCAGTTTTTCCTCTGCCGGCTCGCTGAAATCAGCCCCCACTCCGGCATCTGCGCACAGCCTCGCAAAACTCCCGCACTTCGAGTAGAATTCACGCAGGTCAAGCTGATAATACCTGCAAAACTCCTCAAGCGAGAGCTTCCTGCCCGTATCCTCTTCAAACGAAGCCGCCCTTGCCCTGAGTCCGTCCCTGCTGTGAAGCGCCTTCCTGATATTTTCCAGAATATATTCCTGTGCGTTTTTTTCGAGCTGTATATAGCAGCCGGCCGGGAGCGCTCCGAACCCGCGCCGGATCTCATGCTCCAGACTGTTCTCCGTATTCGACATCAATGCGAAGAATTTCCGCTCAAAGTCATATTTCCTGTTCGCGCGTCCTATGAAGTCGAGCACTGTCAGGCATTCTTTCCCTTCGGCCAGCCTGAGTCCGCGCCCGAGCTGCTGCAGGAACACCGTAAGCGACTCAGTCGGACGGAGGAACAGGATCGTGTTCACCTCCGGGATATCCACACCCTCGTTATACAAATCCACCACGAAAATGAACCTGATCTCACCGCTCTGAAGTCTGCTCTTCGCCGAATCGCGCTCCTCCTTTGAAGAATCACCGTCAAGTTCGAGCGACGGCACATTGCTGCTGTTGAAAAACTCAGCCATGAACTGCGCGTGCTTCACCGACACGCAGAACCCGAGCCCCCTGACATCATCCATATCAGTCACATAATGCCTCACCGACTCCACGATCCGCTCCGCGCGGTTCTCCGCCACCTTTCGGTCCAGAGCGTAGACATTCTCAAGTTCCGATTTCTCATACCCGCCGCGGCTCCATTGCAGCCTGTCCAGATCGACGGTATCCGTCACGCCGAAATACTGGAACGGGCACAGCAATCCCCGGTCGATCGCTTCCGGGAGTCTGATCTCCGCCGCGATCCGTCCGCCGAAATAGTCGAGGATGCTTTTCCCGTCCATCCTCTCCGGAGTGGCAGTCAGTCCCAGCAATATCTTCGGCCTGAAATATTCAAGCAGTTTTCTGTATGTCTTCGCCGCCGCGTGATGGAATTCGTCGACGACGATATAGTCATAATAATCTTCCGGGAGCATGTCCCACAGCTCTTTTGAATTCACGCTCTGGACTGACGCGAAAAGATGATCCATCCTTGACGGTGCATGACTCCCGACAAGCATTTCCCCGAAATTCGGATCCTTCATCACTTCCTGGAACGAATACAGCGACTGCTTCAGGATCTCCTCCCTGTGCGCTACAAAAAGAAGCCGACCCGGCGCATCGGGGTTTTCCTTCACGTAATTTCTGTAATCGAACGCGGCGACCATCGTCTTTCCCGTCCCCGTGGCCGCAACGATCAGATTCTTATATCTGCCGCGGACTTCGCGTTCCGCGCGCAGTCTGTCCAGGATCCGGCGCTGGAACGGATAAGGCATAATATCGAAAAACACACGGCTCGCCGCCGTATTGTCATGCTTCTTTTCGACCATCAATGCAGCAGTAAGCCGCTCTCTGTCTTCTTCACTATCGCGATGGTATTCCTCGAACTCGTCTGAATTCCAATAGCTTTCGAACGTCGCCCGGATCTTCTTCAGTATCTCCGGCTGGCTTTTTTCCGTGACCTTCATGTTCCACTCGAGGCCTTCGGTCATTGCCGCGCCGGACAGGTTGGACGATCCGACATACGCCGTAGTGAATCCCGTGTCACGGCAGAACACATACGCCTTCGCGTGAAGGCGCGTGCTTTTCGTGTTGTAGCTTATCCGGACTTCGGTGTTCTTCAGCCGGCTCAGCTCTTCCACGGCCTTCATATCCGTGGCTCCCATATACGAAGTGGTAATGACTCTGAGTCCTCCGCCGTTATCTGTGAACTCCTCCAGTTCCTTCATGATGAGCCTGAGCCCGCTGAATTTAATGAACGAAACCAGCATTTCGATCTCCGTACTGGAACCGATTTCCTTCTTTATCTCACTGTAAAGCTGCGGCTCGTTGCGCGACCCGGTGAACAGACTGGGGCCCGCCAATGATGTCTCGGGCCGCGGTATATCCGCCGCGGATTTCCCCGCCGCCAGCAGCGGGTCTTTTTCCGGCAGCAATGCAAGAAGCTGTTTATGGTCTTTCACTCTGTCGCCGTTATCGTCCGCCTGCAGCAAATCGATAATCTGGTTCGTCAGATCGAGCTGGGCATTGATGTCGCGCTCTTCCGCGACACTGTCCAGTTTCCCGTGAATGATCTCGTCCAGGTACCGCGTCAATACCCCCGACGCCTCGGCCTCATCGATATCCCCGATCGATTTCCGATTATCATCTACCGCACTCAAAGCGTCCGCAGTCCTGTCATTGAGCACCTGCTCATACAGACCCGGAACAAGCTTCAACCCGTTCTTATGATTTGAATCGCTCATGTCCGCCCCTCAGTATCACACCAAACAACCGTGAAACAATGTATGGATCAATTATACACTTTAGGGAACCGGTCTTCAATTTGCAGGCGCAGGGGCGGAACAAACCGGAGAGGGCCGGCTGCAGATCGTCGGGGTTTGGATCGAAAATGAATCGTGGGCCAGGGAGGCGAATCGAAAGAGGGTCGAGATCGGAGGCGGCAGCATTAGAGACAGGTAGTTTTCCTGTCACCGGAGCGGATTTTGGACATTGGTGACAGTGTTTTACTGTCACCTGCATCGGTTTTGAACGTTGGTGACAGTGATTTACTGTCACCTGGATCGATTTCGAGCGTTGGTGACAGTGATTTACTGTCACCTATGTCGATTTTGAACGTTGGTGACAGTCATTTTTACTGTCACCGGTGTCGATTTTGAGCGTCAGTGACAGTGATTTACTGTCACCTGGATCGATTTCGAGCGTCGGTGACAGTGATTTACTGTCACCTATGTCGGTTTTGGACGTTGGTGACAGTCATTTTTACTGTCACCGGTGTCGATTTCGAACGTTGGTGACAGTGATTTACTGTCACCGGTGTCGATTTCGAGCGTTGGTGACAGTGATTTACTGTCACCAGTGTCGATTTTGGACGTTGGTGACAGTGTTTTCCTGTCACCGGAGCGGATTTCGAACGTTGGTGACAGGAATTTCCTGTCACCTGTGTCGGTTTTGAGAGTTGGTGACAGGTAATTTTCCTGTCACCGGAGCAGATTTTGGACGTTGGTGACAGTGTTTTCCTGTCACCGGCGTCGATTTTGAGCGTTGGTGACAGGAATTTCCTGTCACCGAGGTCGATTTTGAACGTTGGTGACAGGTAGTTTTCCTGTCACCGGAGCGGATTTTGAACGTTGGTGACAGGAATTTCCTGTCACCGAGGTCGGTTTTGAGCGTTGGTGACCGGTCATTCTCCTGTCGTCGGCGCATGCAGCCCCCCAGAACTGGAATCTGCCCTAGATCAGGCGCCACGCCGAAAATCTCCACCGCCGCAATGCCCCCGACCGAGCACTAGAATGAAAAAATCGGGCTCCTGCCAGTTGCTGTGGAAAAGGCAGCCCGGTCCTGTCAGCTGCCGTGAATGAAACAGCCCACTCGTGTTCACCGCCGATAATAAAAATGAAAAAACAGCGGGCTCCTGCCCGCTGTTTTCATCTTCCTTCTTGATCGCCCTACCGCCTCGGCGTCTGCTCGTTCATTCTGTAGGCGAGGCTGTAGAGGCTGTCCGACAGGTGCACGTTTTCCACGCTGACCTGGTCCGGCACTTCGAGATCGACATTCGCGAAGTTCCACAGTCCGCGGACTCCCGCGAAGCAAAGCTTGTCCGCGACTTCCTGCGCGCTCGAAGGCGGCACGCAGATCACGCCGATGTCGATGTCGTTTTCCTCGACGAACTTGACTATATCCTCGGCGTCGCGGATCACGATGTCGCTCACCACACGGCCGATCATTTCCTCGTCAGACTCGAACAGACTCATGATAACGAAGCCCGATCTGTAATGATCGATGAACTTCGTGATGGCCGTTCCGAGACTGCCGATCCCGACGACGACGAGCTTGTACTGCTGGTCGAGGCCCATGATCGAGCTGATAGTGTTGTAAAGATCCCGGACATTATAACCGTAGCCCTGCTGGCCGAAGCCGCCGAAATTGCTCAGGTCCTGGCGGATCTGAGAGGCGGTGTAGCCGATGAGTTCGCTCAGTTTTCTGGACGAGATCTTCTCGACGCCTTTTTTGTCGAGTTCTTTCAGATAACGTCTGTAACGCGGCAGCCTTTTGATCACCGCGTTCGAAATTTTATCTCTTTCCGTTGCCATTTTATTTTATCTTCGATTCCACGAATTTGACGATGTCGCCGATCGTCTGGAAATTCTCGGCGTCTTCGTCCGGGATCTCGATCCCGTATTCATCTTCTATCGCCATGATGATCTCAACGGCATCCAGCGAATCAGCCTCGAGGTCCTTCATCAGGCTCGTGCCCTCGGTTATCGTTTCAGGCTCAACCGAAAGCTGGTCGGCGATGATGTCCTTGATTTTATCAAAAGTGTTCATATTGTCTACCTCCTCAAATTACTTCGACTATCTAAAAATTATATTGCAATCCGTCAATATTGCAACCATTTTTCGTAATTTCCGTCGAGCTCTTTTTTCAGTGATTCGAGTTCTCCGCTGAGTTCCTCCAGTTTATGATAATCATTCACAACGGACTCGTCAAGCATTTCAGCCTCGATCTCCGCCTGCCTTGCCTCCAGTTCGCCGATCCGTGCTTCCAGCGCCTCACGCTCCCGCGTCCTTCTGCGTTCTTCGGCCTCCTTCGCCTTGCGGGCCCTGCGGCGCTCTTCATTGGAAAGCCCTTCATGCATCAATGCATTGCCGCCGTTTTTCTCTTCACGGTCTTCCGCGAGTTCGCCGAGATATTTCCGGCCCGAACCGATCTTCGCGCGCTTCTCGACGAAATAGTCGTATTTGCCGAGATACTCGTCGAAGCCGTTCCTTGTCATCTCCATGATCCTTGTCGGGATCTTGTTCAGGAAGTAGCGGTCGTGCGAGATGATGATCGCCGTGCCCGGGAACTCCGCGAGCGCGTCCTCGAACACCTCCTTCGAGTCGATGTCGAGATGGTTCGTCGGCTCGTCGAGCAGCAGCAGATTCGCTCCGGACAGCATCAGCTTGAGGAGCGCCAGCCTTGCCTTCTCGCCGCCGGACAGGGAACCGACAGTGAGGAACGCGTCATCGCCCGTGAAAAGGAAGCGCCCGAGCAGCGACCGGATCTCCGTGTCCGTGTATAAGGCGTACGCGTCGTGCAGCTCGTCCATCACCGTCTTTGACGGATCGAGGTTCTCCTGGCGCTGATCGTAGTACCCGATCTTGATGTTGTGGCCGCGCTTGATATATCCGGCCGTCGGCCGCACTTCACCGAGAATGATGCGCATGAACGTCGTCTTGCCGATCCCGTTCGCTCCGACAATGCAGATTTTCTCGCCGCGGCGCACGTCGAGGTCGAGCCCTTCGAACAGCTGCTTCGCCCGCGATCCATAGCCCACACTCATCGACAGCCCTTCGATATGGAGAACTTCCTTTCCGCTTTCGTAGCTTTCCTTGAAGCGGATCTTTATCTTCCCGCGCTCGCCGGCCGGGCGCTCCGGGCGGTCCATCTTCTCGAGCATTATCTCGCGCGAATGCGCCCGCTTCGCGAGCTTTTCCGTCCCGCGCTGCCTGTACCTCCGGATCATATCCTCCTGCCGCGCGATCTCGGCGCTCTGCTTTTTATACGCCCTCATCTCGGCCTCGCGCTTTTCGGCGCGCAGCTTCGCGTAGTCCGAGTAATTCCCTTCATAAATATCGAGTTTCCCGTTCTCGATCTCGAATATCCTGTTCACAGTGCGGTCGAGGAAATACCTGTCATGCGACACGATCAGCATCGTGCCCCGGTACGAATTGAGATACTGCTCCAGCCACTTCAGCGTCCCGATGTCAAGATGGTTCGTTGGCTCGTCGAGCATGAGAAGTTCCGGTTTCCGGAGCAGCAGGCACACGAGCGCGAGCCTCGTCCGCTCGCCGCCGGAGAGCTCGCTCACCGGCTTGTCGTAATATTCCTCCGGGAACGCCATGCTTGACAGGACGCCGCGCATCTCGCTGCGGTACGTATAGCCGCCGCGGCGCTCGAACTCGGACTGCATCTCATCATACAGCAATGCCGCCTTCTCCGCATCCTCCCCGGCTTCCGCCTTTTCGGCGATCTCGGAAGACAGCCTGAGCATGTCGCGCTCCATGTCCTCGAGCGGCCGGAAGATCTGCTCCACTTCTTCTATAACCGTCCTGTCCGAACTGAAATCGTCCTGCTGCCTGAGATATCCGACCGAGAGATCAGACGACACGAAAACATCGCCGGACGAGGCCTCCTCCTCTCCGTTGAGGATCCGGAGGAGCGTCGTCTTGCCGGCGCCGTTTTCGCCGATGATACCGATGCGGTCTCCCTCGTTCACATGGAACGAGATGCCGCGCAGGATCTCGTCCGCTCCGTATGATTTAGTTATATCCTTTGCGCTGATGACGATCATATCAGGCCTCTATCGGCAGTCCCGGAATCGCGTCGAGCGTCATGTCCGAGAACTCGCCGTCCAGGAATTTATAGTACCCCGCGCAGCCGATCATTGCCGCGTTATCGGTGCAGTAGACCGGCGACGGGAAGAATAATTCAATGCCGTGCTTCTTGCATTCTTCCGTGAGCATTTTCCGCAGGTGCCTGTTCGACGCGACGCCGCCCGCGACCGCGAGGCGCTTCGGCCCGTCCGCCGCGCTCACCGCCTTCGCGACGATAACGTCCAGCACCGCCTGCTGGAACGACGCCGCGACGTCCGCGACATTGATCTCGCGCCCTTTCTGCTTCTCGCCGTTCACGTAATTCAGAACGGCTGTCTTGATGCCGGAAAAGCTGAAATCCATGCTGCCCTCTTCGAGGAACACGCGCTTGAACGGCACCGCGTCCGGATCGCCCTGATCCGAAATTTTGTCGATCTTCGGTCCGCCGGGATACCCGAGCCCGATGACCCTTGCTACCTTGTCGAACGCCTCTCCGGCCGCGTCGTCGCGCGTCTGCCCGAGAGAAATGCAGTGATTGTAGCGGTCGACCTGCACGATATTCGTGTGCCCGCCGGAAACTACGAGCGACATGAACGGCGGCTCCAGATCCTTATGCTCAATGAAGCAGGCGCTGATGTGCCCCTGCATGTGGTTCACTCCTATTAGCGGCTTCCCGGCCGCGAGCGCGTACGCCTTCGCTGTCGCGACTCCGATGAGAAGAGCCCCGACAAGGCCCGGGCCGTACGTCACCGCGACGAAATCGACATCGTCCATCTTCACCGGCCGCCCGGCTTTCTCCGACGCCTCCTCAAAGCACCTGTCGGTCACCGCATTGATATTTTCAAGATGATGTCTCGACGCGATCTCCGGCACCACGCCGCCGAACTGCGTGTGCACCGCGATCTGCGATGATATTATATTCGACAGCACGTCGCGTCCGTCGAGCGACAGCGCGACCGATGTCTCGTCGCAGCTCGTCTCGATCGCGAGCCCGAGCGTCCTTCCGTCAATCATATTTTTCCCTTCTTCTTCAGTATCTTTTCGGCGCGCCGGGCATCGATGACCGGCATGCCGTCCTCTCCCATGACGCGCCACATGATCAGCGCATCCTCTCCGTTGTCGTCGTAATATTTCCTGCGCCGCCCGATCGTGACGAACGCGAACTTTTCGTACAGCCTGATCGCCTTTTCGTTCGAGGGCCGGACCTCCAGCGTGAACGCCGTGATCCCCTCTTTCTCGCAGAAATCGATGAGGCAGTCCAGAAGGCACGTCGCGACGCCGCTCCCGCGGAAATCCGGATGCACGGCGACGTTCGTGATGTGCCCTTCGTCTTCGAGCCACCACAGCCCGGCGTACCCCGCGATCCTTCCGCCGATCTCGCCGACGAGATAGAACGCGACCCGGTTGCGTTCGAGCTCTGTCCTGAACGCGTCAAGACTCCAGGGCGCGGCGAAGCACGCCCTGTCTATTTCAGCGATCTGCTCCGCGTCCCCGGGCTCCGCGGCCCTTACTATCAGATCATTGTCCTCAGCCATTGGCAGCCTCCGCAGCCTTCTTCGCCTCGAGCTTCCTCTCGGCCTCCGCCTTCCGCATATAGTTCGGCTTCAGCTCCTCGTAGCCGCAGTACACGCCCGCGTCGTACAGTTTAAGCCCGAGCCTCGCGACCCCGGCCGCGTGCTGCACCGCCTCTTCCGTCTCGATGTTCTTTCCGTTTTTCTCCGCCCACTCGCGGATCTCCGCGCCGTATTTTTTCACGCCGTCGCCGACGAACCTGATGTCCTGATAATCCCCGAGCATCCCGAGGAACTCGTCGAGCATGTAAGCCCCGCCGGGCACGGCCTCTTCATCGCCGATGCAGCCCGCCGCGTACACCTGGCTCCTGCGCGCGTCGATCACATGACACACGAGCGTCCCGCTTTTCTCTTCTGGCATCAATGCGTATTCATATGAAGCGAATGCTCGGAGTGTCGGGACAGGCACGAGCTTCGTGCCGAGCACCTGGGAGATCCCCCGCGCCGTCGAGACGCCGATCCTGATCCCGGTGAACGAACCGGGGCCTTCGGAGACCGCAATGGCATCGACATCGGCAAGAGTCATATCCTGGGAACTCAGCATTGATGCGATCATCACGGTAAGCGACTGCAGATGCGACAGCAGCTGATCCGACGTGTTCTCCTTTATCTCGCCGTTTTCATTTATCAATGCGACGGAGCAGTACGGCCCCGTCGTCTCTATCGCTAAAATGTGCATTGATATATCCTTTCGTCATCGACGGCGCCGCGCTCCATGTAAATGATCTTCGCGTCCTCCGGCAGGAGTTCCTCTATCCTGTCCGCCCATTCGATCACGCACACGCCGCCCGCATACAGATATTCCTCGAATCCGATCTCGTACATCTCGTCAGGATCCTCGATCCTGTACACGTCAAAATGGAACAGGGGCAGTCTGCCGCTCCTGTACTCCTTTACAATGTTGAACGTGGGGCTCGTCACGGTCTCCGTGACGCCGAGCGCCTTCGCGAGGTACTTTGTCAGCGTCGTCTTGCCCGTGCCGAGGTCGCCGATCAGCGCTATGACGTCTCCCGGGGAGAGCGTTTCCGCGAGCTCCTCCGCGAACTTTTTCGTGTCGTTTTCATTTTCGAGATGAACAGTTCTCATGGCAGTTATTTTATCATACGGGGAAATAAAATTGAAGAGCGCGCCCGAAGGCGCGCCCATTGGGAGAATTTGCAATCACATCCTGTTTTCTATCTGTGCAGGAACGGTGATATTTTCTTGTATAATACGAAGGTTATGAGGGAGTTTATCCCGGCCTTCACGAGGTTGAACGCTATGATCGCCGGAAGGAGCGCAACTACCGCGCTTCTCGGAGCGCCCATGAATATAGGCGTCACGATCAGGTTGCACGGCACCATGATCGCCGCCATCGCGAGCGTTCCCGCGACTAGCGAAATGACCGCGCCTTTTTTCGTCTTGTTCCTCCTGTAGATCAGCCCCGCCACAGTGACGAGCGTGCCCGTCGCGACAAGGTGCATGATTATTCCGTACAGTCCGCTGCCTGCGCTGACTGTCACTCCCTGTATTACGGCCGTGACCACCGTGAGCGCGATGCCCGCGACCGGTCCGAACGCGTACGTCCCGATCAGGATCGGGATATCCGCCGGGTCATACTCCATGAACGGAACAGCCGGCACGATCGGGAAATGTATCAGAGCGACAAGCACAATGGAAATCGCTACAAGCATTCCCATTTTCGCGAGTCTTACTGTCTGCTTCTGACTGTGCATCTCATTGATATTTGTCATCTTTTCCTCCTCTTGTCAAATCGAAGCTATAAGAATTGCGAAAACCGTTCTGCTCTGGGTCACTAAAAAACCCCGGAAACATTTCCGGGGCATTGAAATCGAAACACAAGCAAAATACTCGCTAATCTCGTTTCTTCCATCCGGACTATGACCGTCGGTTCCGGATTCGCACCGGATCAGTCATCTTTCGATGAGTCGCGGACTCGCCTTTCGGCATCACCGCCGGTAGGGAATTTCACCCTGCCCCGAAACAGATCTATTTTCTGCGACTATATTAACACCGCCCCCGCGGCATGTCAATGGCATATGCAACAATAAAATCGGAAACCGTTTCAGCGCGCCCGCGCAGCCCGGCGCGTCCTGCCGCTCAGGGCCCGGCCCGGCGGCCGGTTCAGGCCTCCCCCGCGATCTTCATCATCGCGAGCGCGAAGATGCATGTCATTTCCCTGAGGGATCCGAGCTCGATGAATTCCTCGGCGCAGTGGAACCTGTCCTCCTCGCCCGGGAACAGCCCGCCGAACGCCGCGATATGCCGGAACTCCTTCGCGTAAGTCCCGCCGCCCATGATCATCGGCTCGCTTTCCGTATCGCCGGTCACTTCAGCATACACATCCATCAGGTCCCTGATCAGCGGATCGTCCTCTTCGAAATACAGCGGCGCGTCCGCGTCTTTCTTGACGACGCCCATGTCGTACTGCATCAATGCCGGCATCATTCCCCGATATATGTCTTCCGCCTCGAACGTCACCGGGTATCTGACATTCACGGTGAGCCGGAGCTCCTTCATATCCATATAGATTATGCCGACATTCAGCACCGTGGATCCCGACTCTTCGTCCTCGAGCCGGCATCCGAGCGAGCTGCCGTCGGTCTCTCTGCCAATATATTTGTTATAGAACTCGACTGCGTCCGCGGGCCCGTCGTTCTCGATATCGAGCGCGCCAAGAAACGACATGAGTTCCGTTATAGCATTCACTCCGTCCCACGGCGTCGACCCGTGGGCGATCTTTCCCTCCGCGGTCACTTCGAGATTCTTTCCGATCGTCCGCACGGCAAGCTTTGCCCTGCCGTCTCTTTCGTTCCGCTCCGCGGCGAGTTTCCTTATCTCCTCATAAACAGACGCATCGGGGCTCCTCAGCACGGCGCGGGCCGTCCCGGCTACCATGTTCGGAGCGGATCCGCCCTTCATCGATCTCAGCTGCAGGCCCTCATTGCCCGCCTTCGGGAACTTGCACGCGATATCGAATATCATGTTCCCCATCTCTCCGCGGATCGCCGGGAAATACGCGTCCGGAGTCCAGCCGGTATCGGGCTGCCCGGCATTGCTGATATAATATTGCATGCCGCTGGAGCCGGTCTCCTCGTCAAGCCCGAAGATCAGCCTGATCTTCATTCCGGGCTCGAAACCGGCATCTTTCAGGGCCTTCATGGCGTAGAGGCAGGCCGCCGCCGGGCCCTTGTCGTCCGACGTCCCGCGGCCGTACATTATCCCGTCTTCGATCTGCGCGCCGAACGCGTCGTGCTTCCAGCCGTCCCCCGCCGGAACGACATCGAGATGCACCGGTATGCCGAGCACCTTTTCGCTGGAACCGAATTCCGCGTGCCCGCCGCGGCCGTCGAAATCGCGTGTCGCAAACCCGATATCCCGGGCTTCGCGCATTGCCGCATCATAGGCTTCCTTTACTCCGGCGCCGAACGGCGCATCCGGCAGAGGCTCCCCCTGCGAGCTGTCTATCGACACGAGCTCCGCGAGGAACCGCGTCTCATCCTCAAAATTCTCGTCTATTTTCTTCAGAACTTTTTCCTTATCCATTTCGATCACCGTCATCTATTCTAACACGATTCGCGGCGGCCGGCACCGCTCCGCTCCCTGAATCCGGAATCGATCGCGGATACCGGGCACGCGTCCCTGCATTTTCCGCATCTGATGCATTCAGGTGAATTCGCGTCCGCGGTGACATCGACGTCCATCGGGCAGACTTCCCTGCATTTTCCGCAGTCAATGCAGGCGTCCCTGTCCACGGACATATGATAGAAGCTGAATTTATTGAAGAAGGAGTAGAACGCTCCGAGCGGACATAAGTATTTGCAGAACGGCCTGTGGATCTTGACTGACAGCACGACGATCACCGCGAGCACCAGGACTTTCCAGTCGAAAAGAGCTCCTGCAGCCGCCCGCAGACGCGGGTCTGCGATCATCAGCGGGATGCTGGCTTCAAGCGTCCCGGCCGGGCAGATGTATTTGCAGAAATACGGCTCGATAACTCCGCTCCCCGCGAGTGCGATCAGGGGCAGGATAATGAGCATCACCGCCAGCACGACATACTTCAGCTTTCTTCCGGCTTTGTCAGCCTTCGGATTCACTTTCCATTTGCGCAGCGGGATCCTGTGCAGAAGATCCTGCACGAATCCGAACGGGCAGATCAGCCCGCAGACAAGGCGTCCGAACAATGCGCCGAACACCATCAGAGTCCCCAGCACATAAAACGGGAACGTCCGCTGCCCGTACTCCGCCTGCAATGCCCCGACCGGGCACGACCCGAGCGCGCCCGGGCACGAGTAGCAGTTCAGCACCGGCACGCATACTGCCTTGCTCTTCCCGGTGAAGATCCTTCCGCTCCCGAATCCCGCGATGTACCCGTTGAGCAGCGCGGCCGCGCAGATCTGATAGAACAGCTGGCTCGGGCGCCGTCTCCCGCGCAGGGGCTCTTCGCATTGATGCGCGCTTATCCTATCCCTATGCATTCCAGACATATCCTCACTGCTTTCAGAAATACCGTCAAATGTTCGCCGTTCAGCAGCCCGGCCGCGGTCATGAAGATCCCCGCGATCAGGACGGCCGCGGCGGCGGTCCGTCTCTTCGATTTTCCCAAACAAGGCCTCCGTTTATTCCTTCAGACTGATCTCCGATTTTCCTTCCGACTTCAATGCGCTGTTCACCGCGTCCAGGAGCGTTCCCGTGAGATCGTCCTGCGTTCCGATTATGGCGTCGCCGATCAGTTCGCCGTCGCTGTTCACGATGAGCGTCGTTGGTGTATACTGTATTCTGTCAACGACCTCTTTCAGGTCCCCGTCCCACGAACCGAGCGTCGGTCCGTAAAACTTCGATCCGCGGGCATACTGCTTCGCGGTCGTTACATCGCCGACCTCGTCCGCATCAATGCAGACGGTCACGACCTGGACATTGTCCGGCAGCGAGTTGCTGAACTCCCCGAGCTCCGGAAATTCCTTGATGCACAGCGAGCAGTTCACGCCCCAGAAATTCATGACCGTGATGTCCTTTTTCGCGATGTCGTCCTGCGTGAACTTTTCCCCTTCAAGCGTCTTCGCGGTAAAGGACGAAAGACTGCCGAACTCATCGGCCGCGTTCGTCGATGTATCGCTCCCGCTCCCGAAGCAGCCCGTCAATACTAGCGACGCCGCAATTACCGTCCCGACCGCCAGCAGCAGCAATTTTCTGTTCTTCATAACCCAAACCTTTCCATACCTGTTCATAAGAGCAATTTTCTTATTATAACATGGGCCTGGAACTTCGCAATGTGACATTATCACATTGGCCGGGATTTAGCCGGGGTTCCGGGCACCTTGAAGCCGACCAGAGCCGGGATCGGGGCACCGCAGAAGTGGTCGGAGCCGGGATCGGGGCACCGCAGAAGTGGTCGGAGCCGGAACAAGGCTGCGACGCGGGATTTTGCATTGATTCGGCGGGAAGGGGCGGCGCGGGGGGACTCCGCGGGCTTCCACAGACACAGTCGGCGCCATCCGGGCCTCCGCGGGCTTCCATGATCTGGGCGGCGCCCGGGGCTTTGCGGGCTTCCATGATCTGGGCGGCGCCCGGGGCGTTCCGGAGCCTCCGCAGACACAGTCGGCGCCATCCGGGACTCCGCGGGCTTCCATGATCTGGGCGGCGCCCGGGGCTTTGCGGGCTTCCATTTTCTGGAGAATAAGCAAAAATGGTGGGGAAATTTCGTATATGAAATTTCCCCCACCTTTTTTTGTGGGCTCGCGGCATTGATCCGGCCGGATTTCCGGAAAATCGCGTTTTTCGCCCGATCAATGCCCCGGAAACGTTGGAATTTGTGTGGGGTAATTTCGCTATTTCAAAATACCCCACCTAAAATGCTCATTCTTGGATTTTGGTCGGGATCGGGACGGTGCCCGGGGCCTTGCCGGAGCCTCCGCAGACACAGTCGGCGGCTCTCGCGGCTCCGCCCATGGCCTCGCGGGTTTCCATTTTCTGGAGAATGAGCAAAAATGGTGGGGAAATTTCGTATATGAAAATTCCCCCACCTTTTTTTGTGGGCTCGCGGCATTGATCCGACCGGATTTTCGGAAAATCGTGATTTTCGCCCGATCAATGCCCCGCAAACGTTGGAATTTGTGTGGGGAGATTTCTATATTTCAAAATACCCCACCTAAAATGCTCATTCTTGGATTTTGGTCGGGATCGGGACGGTGCCCGGGGCCTTGCCTGAGCCTCCGCAAACACAGTCGGCGGCTCTCTCGGCTCCGCCCGGGGTCTCACGAGCTTCCATTTTCTGGAGAATAAGCAAAAATGGTGGGGAAATTTCGTATATGAAATTTCCCCCACCTTTTTTTGTGGGCTCGCGGCATTGCTCCGGCCGGATTTCCGGGGAATCGTGATTTTCGCCCGATCAATGCCCGATAAACGTTGGAATTTGTGTGGGGAGATTTCTATATTTCAAAATACCCCACCTAAAATGCTCATTCTTGGCTTTCGGCCTGGATCGACGGGCCGTTCGCAGCCTCGTCCGCTCCAGCCGGGAACAATCACAGCCCAGTCCGCTCCAGCCGGGAACAATCGCAGCCTCGTCCGCTCCAGCCGGGAAAAATCGCAGCCCCGGCCGCTCCAGCCGGGAACAATCGCAGCCCCGGCCGTTCCAGCCGCGAAAATATCGCGCCCCCCGGCCGTTCCAGCCGGGAACAATCGCAGCACTGCGGCCGCTTCGTTCGAAAAAAGTACCACCGCCCCGCCCGCTTCGGGCGAAAATAATACGGCCGCTTCAGCCGAAAAAAATACCGCCGCCGCTGGCAGCGATATTCTTTGCAATTACACGTTTTCGGTTTCCGGCATACACCGCCCGCATTTTCGCCGCGGGCGGTACACCAGAGGATCATTTTATAAGAGGCACGCGGAGTCGGAGGCTTTGGCCGCTCCGCGACGCAAAAGTAATTTCCTAGTCTACTGCAATGACGCCTTTAATATCGTCATTGTCCTGCATGAGGATACGCTCGACAACGCCCTGCGTTGTCATTCTCGCGCCCGGGCAGCCCGCGCAGTGGCCCTTGAGCCTTACCTGAACGATCCCGTCGTCCGTAGTATCCACATATTCGATGTCTCCGCCGTCTCTCTGGAGGAACGGCCTGATCTGATCAAGACCCGCCTGGATCTTTGCGTCTCTTTCTGCTGACATAATAATTCTCCTTTTCTGATGAACTTTCTCATCCTTTTATTATCACGAAATATAAATACACTTATTACAGGTATTCTAAACGTGGATTTTTTGTTAAAATCGGCACCAATGCATTGATGCATCGTATTATTTTAGCAAATTATTTTGCATAAAATTAAATTTGTTGCATATGCCACATGCACTCCCGGGAAAATCTGTGCTATAATCAACTCGTAAAAAAGGAAACCAAAGGGGTAAAAAAAAATTAGAGGATAACACAAAAGGAGGTAAGTTATTATGAAATGGACTTGTTCAGTTTGCGGCTATACTTATGAAGGCGACAATCCGCCGGAAAAATGTCCTCAGTGTGGAGCACCTGCAGATAAATTCGTAAAGGCTGACGGAGATATCAACTTCGTCGCGGAGCACGCGGTCGGGATCACTGACGGAGTGGACGAGGAGATCGTTCAGGGCCTCAGGGACAACTTCAACGGCGAGTGCTCGGAGGTCGGCATGTATCTCGCGATGTCGAGAGTGGCTTTCAGGGAAGGATATCCTGAGATCGGCATGTATTGGAGACAGGCCGCGTTCGAAGAAGCTGATCATGCTTCGAGATTCGCGGAGATGCTCGGCGAAGTCCTGACGGATTCGACGGAGAAGAACCTCGCGATGAGAGTAGAAGCCGAAGCGGGAGCCTGCGCAGGCAAGACAGACCTCGCGAAGCTGGCCAAGGAAAAGGGCCTTGACGCTATCCATGATACAGTTCATGAGATGGCGAGAGACGAAGCGAGACACGGAAGAGCATTCCAGGGTCTGCTCGACAGATACTTCAAATAGAAACATTAATATCACACCCATCAAAAAGGCTGCGGCGTCTGCCGCAGTCCTTTTTTTACTTTTTCCGTTTTACGCCGATCTGTATTTCAGATACGTATTTCTCCCGGTCGTTCGTGATGCCGGAATCTATGATCGAAAACTCTACGGACCCCGTACGGACCTCGAGATCATGATCGTGAATATATTTCATCAGTTTCCTGTAGTATTCCGGAGCTTCGTCATGGCTTCCGCTGTACATCACCGTCACATACTCGCCGCCCGGGATCACCGCACGATCTCCTTCGTAAGGATCGACGCTGTCAAGAATGACGAAAACCTGGTCATATGAATCGAATTTCCCGGCATTGATGTTTTCGGCGAATATCGTGACGCCGATTTTCCCCTGGAACACTACGGCCTTCCTGGAACTTTTATCACGGAATATCATGACATGGCGCTCCAGGACGCCGCCTTCGCGGCTCTGATTCTCTGTCCTGATGAGTGCGATTTCCCGGTCCGGGATCATCCTCATAACGATATTTCCGGGTTCCTGCTCCAGCGCGCCCTTGAGTTCACTCAGCCTGTTCCCGATCTTCCGTTCGATGCTCTCGAGTTCGGAGATCTTTTCACGCACCTGCTTCCGCTGCTCTTCCAGTATGTCCGCCCTCTCACGGACATCTGCATTCAGGAACAGCCGCTTTATCTGCGAGATCGGTATGTCCAGTGCCCGCAGGTATTTTATCGTGTCGACACGCTCGAACTGCGCGGACGTGTAATATCTGTAGCCTGTATGTTCGTCCACGTGTGCCGGTTTCAGCAGTCCGATATCATCATAATATCTGAGCGTCCGCACGTTCAGACCGAATATTTTCGAAACTTCTCCTATTGAAAAGTATCCCTGCATATATCACTCCGTAAGTATTTTCGCTTCCTCCTCGCCGCGGAGCACTCTCAGGATCCCGCACGCGAGCGCGCTCATTTCCCGCTCGCCCGGCATTATCGTGACTTCATGCACGAACTCGACGCGCCTTACGATCATGCCCGTCAGCATTTTCGAATGCGCGAGCCCGCCGGTCAGGATTATCCCGTCGACGTCTCCGCATACATTAGCGGCCATCGCGCAGATATCCTTCGAGACCTGCAGCGCCATCGCCTCGTACGCCGTCTTCGCGTACTCGTCTCCGTCGGCGATCATCTGCTCGACCTTTCTCATGTCCGACGTGCCGCAGTAGGAGATCATCCCGCCCGACCGCTGGAACTTCTTCAGGACTTCTTCAGCGCTGAGTCCGCTTTCCATTGCGTACATCACCGCGCCGCGCGTGGGCAGCACGCCCGAACGTTCCGGAGAGAACGAGCCGGTCCAGTCCATGAACATGTCCACAACTCTTCCGTGCTGGTGCATCATCGTCGTGATGCCGCCGCCGAGATGCGTGACAATGATATTCTGTTCTTTGTATTCAAGGCCGTTGTCCTCGCAGAACTTGAGCGCCGCGGCGCGCGCGTTCAGCTGATGCCCCGACGACGGACGCCTTATTCCCTTGAATCCGCTCATTTTGTGGATCTCGTCGAACTCATCGACCATAGTCGAGTCGTAGAAATACGCCTTGATGCCGACACTGTCGGCGAGCTGCTTTCCGATCACCGAAGCGAGATTCGAAGGGTGCTGGTCGCCGGGTCTGTGCATTGCTATATCACACACGAGGTCGTTCACTTCGTACGCCCCCATTTCCACGGGAACAATGCAGCCTCCCCGCGCAGCGACAGCCGCGAAATCCTTCATGTCCTCTCCGTGATCTTCAAGTGCCTTCACGACGCACGCCTTCCTCATTTCGAGCTGGTCCGCGATCACGGGGTACTTCGCCAGTTCCTCCGTCGTGTGATTGATGCTCTCGCGCCAGATCTCCTTTTCATTCTCGAAGACGGCGACTTTAGTCGACGTGCTTCCCGGGTTAATGACGAGTATCCTGTAAGTTTCCATAACGGCCTCCTGTAATATATGTAAAAATCAAGCCAATAATATTCTATTCGTCATCCATCTTCTTAATGAATCTGTTGAGCAGTACATACAGCACTATCGAAGCCAGGCCAAACACGAGATACATATAAAAGGTAGTATCATACGCTCCGCCTGAGCTGTCGATAAGCGCGCTCGATGTGAGCGGGCCTATGATCGCGGCAGGTATGAGGTTGAATGTCATGACGCTCACATTGACCGAATAATGTTTCGGTCCGTAAAGCTCATGGGCGACGGCGGACACCAGCGTAGGGTTCCCTCCATAGCCGAGCCCTGCAAAACTCAGACCGCATACTATCAGCACGATCGCGGCCGCAGCGGCGCCGGACGAAAGACAGACTCCCGCGATGATCACTGTGATGATCAAAACCCCCATGGCCGCGCTGCGGCCGAATTTATCGAAGACAGCTCCCGTGAAAACTCGTCCAACTCCGTTGAACACTGAAACAATAAGTCCCACGACCGATGACGCTCCGAAAGCTACGGCTATCGACGCGGCGCTGTTTATTATCATCAGGCCGGCGGAATTGATCAGGATCAGCCAGACGAAGAAGATCCAGAATGTTTTTGTTCTGACCATCTCGCTTCCCGTGTAATTTCTGACTTCGCCCGGTATATTTTCCCCGGAACTGTTTTCAGGAGCTTTAATAACGATCGCCGCCAGCAGGACGATAATCATTATTGCGATCCCGAGCACTCTGAATGTCATATTCAGACCTATACTTTTTATCATCATCTCGACCGCACTTCCGAGTATCATGCCGCCGAAACCGAATCCGAGAAGCAGTATCCCGGAAGCAAGGCCTGATTTATCTCCGAACCACCCGATGACAGAACTGAGCACGGAATTATACGCAAGTCCCACTCCGCCTCCGGTAAATACACCGTAAAAGATATACAGCATTATCAGTGATTTTCCCGGCTCGTCGGAACTGATCGCCGATGCTCCGAGGAAGCCTGCGAGCAGGCACACGGACGCTGCGATGAATATCGGCTTCGGTCCCGTCTTCCCGAACAGTTTCCCGCTGAGAAAGCCTCCGAGACAGAAAAAAATCATTGAAATTGTAAATGTCATCGATATCTGCGATACACTCCATGTTGTGAAGATCTCGCTTATCGGTGCGCGGAAAATCGACCACGCGTAGATAAGTCCGAGGAACAGCAGCATTACCGTGCCTACCGCAAGATAGCCCCATCTTTTCTTCTCCATATCTTTCTCCTTTATTATATCAAAAGTCTCCAGTTACTGAAATGTTCTTTAAGAAAAGAATAAACCCTCCAGCAGCTGGAGGGTCAACGTCTTTTTTTAGCATTGATTGAATTCAATTATCTTTCCGGCAGCGAGGATATAATCGAAAAGCCGCATGAAATCTTCGGACGCCTCTTCAGGAGTGCGTTTTTCCGTGCCGGCTCTGAAGCTGTCGATAATACTGTGGAAAACATGCGTGAGGATAACGTATGTCGGTCTGTCGTTCCCCGGCAGCAGATAGCCCGCATCTACCAGATCTTTGGTAAGCGCCGCATCCCTGTCAAATACGTCACCTTCCATCAGCATTTTTTTAATGGATCCGTCCTGCTCGTCTATCTCCTCCGGATATAACTGATAATATGTTTCGATCACGCTTTTTGTCTTTTCTATGTCCCCGCTGAAAAACAGTTCGCCGAACGTTTCCGGTTCCCGGAAACAGTGGAGCGTGAATATTTCATATATTTTTCTGTATTTCTCCAGCGGATCATCTATCCCGCTCAGTGCCTTCTCAAGATCCGCAGTATAGCGTGCCACTTTTGTCATCGACAGAAACAGCATCAGATGATTCAGATCATCGAAATAATTATACAGAGTAGCGCTGTTGAAACCGGCCTTATCGGCAACGGCGCGAAGAGTCACGGCATCGCGTCCGCTTTCTCTTTCTATCTCAGCGGCAGCTTCAATGAAATATTTCATCATCCGCCTGCGTTTTACACTCATAGTATCCTTACTCATATTACCTCTGCACAAAAAATGTTGACAAACCAAGGAACACGGCGTATATTGTAATCACGATTAGAATATAATCATGATTATTATTCAATCTTGGTCATATTATGCGATAAATATCAGGCACTGTCAAGTTTACAAGGAGGCTCCGGAGTGGAAAGCAAGGGTAAATGGCTGGTATTCGGCGGCGCAGTCTGCTGGAGTCTTAATGCCCCGCTGGTAAAATATGTGACACTGGATCCGTTTATGCTGTGCGGTACACGCGCTCTTATAGCGGGCATCATCCTCTGTCCGTTCTTATTCAGGGCAAAACTGAATATCTCAAAATGGCTTGGTATATATCTTGTTTCATTCGTCGGTCTGTCGGTATGCGTCGTAGTGGCGCTGCGCAACGCTCCGTCCGCTGTCGCTGTCGGCATGCAGTACTCGAGTATCATCTGGATATATATCATTTCACTGCTTGCCGGAAAAACAACGGCCACGTTAAAAAACACACTGCCTGTCATTATAGTCATTTCAGGTGTGACAGTGTTCATGCTTTCGGGCAGCAGCGGAGCGGACATCACTACATTGGGGCTTATCATATCCGTGATCGAAGGAATATTCTTTGCCGGGATAACCATCAGTGCGAAAAAAGCCGCCGGTGACAATCCTCTCGGTCTGACAGCACTCGGCAACATCGCAACGGCAGCATTCGTGTTCGCCGTTCTGCCTCCCGAACTTGCGGACATCCCTCACATGGGTGCCACAAATACGATCGTAGTGATCATTCTCGGGACCGTCCAGATCGGCCTCGGTTACGCTATATATAACATCGGGATGAAATACGTCCCGCCTCAGAAAGCAGCAATGCTGAGTTTATGGGAGATGATACTCGGACCGCTGTGGACCGCTGTTTTCCTGAACGAATATCCTTCGTTCGCTGTATTGACAGGATTCGTGCTCATCCTGACCGGCATGATGACTGACGCAGCGTTCGCATCCGGGATCCGGGCCGGGAATCCGGCAAGGGCAATACTGTCAGCCAGATGGCAGATACAAAAAATCATGCCGACTGCAAAAAGAATCAGGTAATATAAAAACTGACGTATGACAGATCATGCGTCAGTTTTTTATTCAGCAGTTTCCTCTGTAAACATACCTGAGATATTTCTCCGCGATCCCCGTCAGCCTGTCTATGGTCTCAAGCGGTGTCCGCGGCATGTCAGGCATCCTGTGCGCCGGGAACGCGCGCGTTATATGCAGCGGCATTTCCGGATCGATCCCGGCGATCCACTTCGCCTCTTCCTCCATCATCCCGTCAGCGTCGTTCCGCCCCGGGATGATCAGAGTCGTCAGCTCAACGTGGCAGTGCATTGATGCGTATTCTATCGCGGCCTTAACGGTTTCGAAATCGCCGCCGACCCATCTGTAATATTCATCGCTGAACCCCTTGAGGTCGATGTTCATTGCCGTTATGTACGGCATCAGTTTTTCGAGCGCGGCGGGCAGGATATTCCCGTTCGTTACGAGCACCGTCTCGAGCCCGCGGCTCCGCGCGAGCCCGGCCGTATCGAGCACGTAGTCGTACCATGTGACAGGCTCGTTGTATGTGAATGCGATCCCGATGTTCCCGATGTCGCGCCGCTCTTCGGCGAGCGATACGAGCTCCTCCGGCGGGAAAAAGCGCGTGCGGGCATTGTCCGGGCCCGCCATCGATATGACGCTGTTCTGGCAGAACGGGCAGTTCAGATTGCAGCCGTAGCTGCCGGCCGACAGGATCATGCTGCCGGGATGGAACCTGGCGAGCGGCTTTTTCTCGACCGGATCGAGCGCCAGCGACGTCAGCTCGCCGTAGTTGATGTTCTTTATTTTCCCGTCTCTGTTCCCGCGGGCGCGGCAGAGGCCGGTCCCGCCTTCGGGGATATCGCATTGATGCGGACAGATATCACACTTCATGGCCTGCTCCTTGCTCATTCGTCACAGCTTCCCTTACCGCTTTTTATTATACCACGCGGCGCGGGCGGGGATCTCCGCGAAACGAAAAAGGCCGCCCGCAGGCAGCCTTTATTTACACATTTTTTCGGACGTCACGCTCCGCGATTTACGCTTTTTCATTATGCTTCGCTTTCGAGATCTCACGGTCGACGCACACTTCGAACGCCGCCCCCGAAACGATCGCCAGGACGAGGTAAGCCGTCACGGCCGCCGGCGCCGCCACTACTGACGCTCCGAGTGCCGCAAGGAGAGCCGCGATGAATGATACAAACGCTCCGCTGTTCAGCCTTCCCTTTTCAGTTTCCCTGTTCTCCGCAAGTGCCTGCTGCGCTATGACTCCGTTCCTCACATTGATCTTTCTTTCCATGATACTGCCTCCTTCTCCTGAATATTTTTCTTTCCTTCTTGCAAGTTTAATATAACGCAGGAGGTGCCATAAGTAAAACGGTAAACTCTAATGTTTGTCATTAGATGTACTTATGGCAGGAGGCATAATCAATGCCCGCCGCCCGGGAAGGGATCCCCCGGGACGCGCGGGCTGAATTGATATATTCTTTACTGAGTCTTGATGACGGAAATACAGACATGTGCTAGTCTTTAATCACAAAATACAATATAACAAACAGACCGCACCATACAATAATCGGGTCTCCTTTCTGATCGCAGTCGCAGCAATGCGGCTGTTTCTTTATTTGTATCTCTGAACTTCGAACCTGTACATGCTCACCGGTTCGTCCGGATCGATGCCCGCTTTCCGCTTCGCAATGGAGAGCTGTTCTTCGACTGTATCCACGCCGTCCAGATCCGGCAGGAGTATCCCGCTCTTCCAGCCGCTTCTCACAAAGACTCCGTATTTCTTCGGGTCGAGAGCTTCCTCCGAGTCGACCTCTTCAAGTTCGCCGAGTATATCGACGCTGTAAACGAGATGGTCGAGATCGTCTGCAGTAACAGGCGGGAACCTCGGGTCTCTGCTGCACGACGAAACGGCATTTTCCATTATCTCATCAGCAATGCATTCCTGCGTGGCCATGAATGTCCCGATGCATCCGCGGAGTTCGCCGAATTCGTGAAGCGATACGAACGCTCCGGCCCTCGATTCACGCAGTTCTTTCGGCACGTCCGCCGGCTGCTCCGGTTTTTCGCCCGTGCGCACGAAATTCTCGACCGTGAAGCGCGCGAGCTTCACGATATCGCTTTCGTTTGTCCTGATCGAGCTCAGCAGTCCCGATTCACTTTCGAGGTAGCCTTCTCCGAAGTCCCGCGACGGATCTTCGCCCGTCACTTCGAAGCACGCGACCGCGTATCCGACGCCGAACGGGCCTTCGTGGGACAGGAGTTCAGACCTGACAGCGAGCCTGTCGAGCGCCCCGCTCATTACGCGGAACGAGTTCAGGCCGCACTCGGCGGCCGGCAGGCTGATATCGATCGGCATGTCCATGAACTCGGAAAAGTCTCCGGACGCCATGGCCTCCGTCACGATATCGTCGAATTCCTCGCCTTTCGGCGTATATCCGTACGGGCTTTCGTCGTTCAGTTTATGAGAGAGATCGCCGCTCGCGATAATGACGACATTTTTGCCCGTCTTCTCTGCCGCGGCCTTTATGCATTTCCCGAACATGTACTGTACAACGGCCGGCATGCCGGAATATCCTGCGCGGACCGCCTTGTAATCCGTATAAAATTCATTGATGAAGTGGATCGGTATCATCGTGGCGTGATCGAGCTCGGGGTCGCGTTCGCCCTCGGTGCCGGCGGGTATCCCCGCCGCTTCCGCCTCGGCGATTATCGCATCGCGCAGCTCCGCGTCGTACTCAGCCTCGTACTGTGCATTCGGAGCATTGAATCCGCCGAAATCGCCCCGCGCGCGCTGCCCGGGCGAGATGTGGAAATAGTCCCGGTATATGACAGTGTGCGGTGTTATGAACACTATTGTGTCCGGAGCGTGGCCCGCGACGCGTCTTCCCACTTCGCGGTAGGACTCTACCGTTTTCTCGATCTTTTTTTCATCGCCGCGGCCAACTCCGGGTATGATCAGCGGAGGATGCGGAACGATATATGCTGCTGTTATTCCCATTACTGTCACCTCTTCACTTATTATTATGATCTCCTGTAAATATAGTACCCCCGGTCCGTTCATTTCGCAATTACATTTCCCGCGCAGGCCGCGTTTCACGGAGGGCGCGCAGGCGGCGGGCCGCCCCGCGCCGCCTGACCGCTTTCACGGCAAATAAAAGAGACCGCCCTCCGGCAGTCTCTTCGTTTTCCTTTATTATCCTCTATCTCGCTCTGCGGCGTCTCGCAAGCGCTGCGGCTACCGCCGATGCCGATATCGCGAGCATCAGCATTCCTGCCTCAGCCTGATCACTGTCCCCCGTTTCGGGGCTGTAATCCTTAGAGGATGCTGTCGTTCCGGTCGATTCTTCGCCGGTCGATTTTGCCGACTTGCCGCCCGGCGTAGAATCATCCGGGTTATCCGTATCGCTGACTGTGTTTATTACTTCCGCGGCATATTTTACTCCGTAGATAAAGATTGCATCCGGATCCGCATATACATCATCCTCATGCTGGGTGCCCGCATAGCCGCTGAAATATTCCTCTTCTGCGCTGTCCGCGGCGTCGGTGGAATCGAATACCATGATCTGACTTACAGCTGCATTGCCATCACTGTCGTAAACTGTGATCACGTCAACGATTTTCGGCGTCGAGGATGTTTTCACCGTTTTGCCGTTTATTGTCGCGTTCGTCGCTTTCTCCTTCAGCAGATAACGCAGAACGGAAACGCTCGTCGTTACTGAGGAGTCCAGCTGATGCGCGATCGTAGTTGTACTTTCAGGATCTTCCAGCTGATCCAGGACTTCGTCTCTGTCGAATCCGTACGAATCACTGCTTGTGTATGTGATCTCATTCCCGTCGTCATCCACGATGCCCCGGTAATTATCGAGCGAAATCAGTCCGTTCATCAGCGGCTTTGAGACCGCCACAAGTTTGCCGTTACTGTCGAATGTCGGACGGAACAGGTTTTTTCCGCTTCTCGTCATCGATGAGCCGGGAACACTTGCCAATGAATCATAGACTGACCAGCTGTAATATTCCGGCATCTCGCCGGTCAGACCTATGACCCCAGACTCACTCGACGCTTTCAGCACTGCATCGTCGGCTAGACGGGTCTTTTCCCAGTCTTCACCTGCAGAATACTGAGCCTCTGAATAATACGGCCATATTGAATAATCGTCCTTCGTTACCCCGCCGATTCTGTATCCCGTCGTATCGTTCTCATCCGGTTTTTTTTCATACGAAGCGTCATCCCACAGTATCAGATGTGAAACTATGGAATAATCTCCGACGAATGTAGAAAGCTCGTTACGGTTGTTGTATTCGCCGGACTGTATTCTGCTCAGCATATCGTACAGCGCGATGTCGTAATACTGATCTGATGCTCCGAAATCAACGGTCGAAAAATGTGTCTCAGTCAGACCGTTTTTCAGCTTTCCGCGTTCAGCATAATCGCCTGTGCCGTAAACCGCCCATTCAGCGTCGGTCATGGCAGCAATGTTGAAATCGAACTGAACATCCAGCAGGCCCTGCAGTTTTTCATTAAGACGTTCGGACAGCAGCTGCGAATACCGCTGATCCACATAATGAGACCTGAACCTGGCCGCAGTCGCGTTTACATCGGCGTCATCCGAGCTGACAGTAAAAAATTTATACACGTTGTTATACCAGTCGCTGCTTCCGACATTTCCGAAAAGATAACTCGGATATCCTTCGGATACGGTACTGTCGCCGCCCTCCGAGTCTCCGTTGTATGAGGAGAAATTACTCGCGAGCCAGTACCTGAGATATACGGCCATTTCCGACGGATCGGTCATGCCCGATGTGACAGCTTCATACAGCGCTTCTTCATCTTCCGCATTCTGTATATTTTCGCTGAGCGTGGTTTTATAATCGGAATCGTCCGTGTTGGGATCCGACTCGCTGTAATTACTTGTGACTTCACTGAAAGTGTCCGCCACGACAGAATCATACTCATCTTCAGCCTGCTGCTTAAGCTCGTTTTTTTCGTCTTCGGTCAGACTGACATCAAGTCCGGAATCAGAAAGGTCGATCGTTTTCTCGGAGCTGATGGCCTCGGACCATTCGTTCGAAAGTTTTTCTTCCGTCACACCTGTATACGCGAAGGCAGGCTGCGCCGTCATGCTTATGCAGATCGCCGCAGAAGTCAGAACAGCGGCAATTTTCCCTATCCTTTTATTGAATTTCATCTTAACCCCCTGTTTGATAACTGAACAGCCTTCAATCATTGTACAATAAGCACTTGTGCAGTTCAACAGTTTCAGTCGGAAAAATTAACGTTTTCTTAATTGATATTTCAGATAATAAGAAAGGAAACGGGCAGCCCCGTTTCCTTCCCGAATGAATACCAGATTCGAGTCAGTATTGACTATCACCGGGCGTTGAACCCGGCGTCGAACGCCTTGATGTTAAGATCTTCAAAGCCTTTCTTTACATTGTTCTTCACGGCCGCGTGCCAGTCCACGCCCTCAACGTCCATGGCTTTCACGAGCGCGCCGAGCAGGACAACGTTCATGGCCTTCGGATTCCCGAGTTCCTCTGCCATGTCGCCGGCCTTGAGCACGATGCAGTCAGCGACAGCCTGGAGTTTCTCGATAATGTTCTCGGGATACTTCGCCTTGCCCTGGAGAATAGGAACAGACGGGATCTCGAAATCGTTGATGACCATCTTTCCGCCGTCCTTCAGGTAATCTATCCACCTGAGAGCTTCCATCTTCTCAAACGCGACGATAACGTCCGCCTCGCCTTTCCCGATGATCGGGGAATAGACCTTTTCGCCGTAACGGACCTGAGTCGAGACGTTTCCGCCTCTCTGGCTCATTCCGTGGATCTCCGACATTTTCACGTCATAGCCCGCATCGATAAGGCCGTTTGTGAGTATTCTGCTGGCGAGGATCGTTCCCTGGCCGCCTACTCCAACGAGTAATATATTTTTTACTTCACTCATCTTACTTTACCTCCTCTATCGCGTCGAACGGGCATACCTGCATGCAGACGCCGCAGCCGAGGCACGAGTTCTTGTCTATCGTGACTTTTTCCTCGCTCGTGTAGATCGCCGGGCATCCTGTCTGCGAGCACATCCTGCACTTCTTGCACTTATCCTGATCTATGACGCACTTCTTCGGCGAGAGGTCGAAGTTCGCCTTGTCCTCTTCAGTGAACTTCTTCAGCGCGCAAGGCCATTTTGTGATGATGACTGTCGGCTCGTCCTTCGCGAGCGCTTCGTCCAGCGCATTGTTGACCTCGTCGAGTTTATTCGGATTTACAACGTATATGTTTTCCTTCTTCATTCCTATGGCAACGCACAGCGCCGGGATGTCCACTTCCGTGGCCGGCTCGCCCATGAGCGTGAATCCCGAGCCCGGGTTCTGCTGATGTCCCGTCATGCCCGTGATCCTGTTGTCCAGGATGCATGTTACGTTAGTACCCTTGTTGTATACCTGGCCGATCAGCGACTCCACGCCTGTGTGGAAGAATGTCGAATCGCCTATTACCGATACGACCTTCGTATCCTTGTTCGCTCTCTTCATCACGATGGAAGCGCCGTGTCCCATACTGACTGACGCACCCATGTCGATACATGTGTGGATCGCGTTCAGCGGAGCAGCCGCGCCGAGAGTGTAGCAGCCGATATCGCCGTTTATCATGATGTTCTTTCTCTTCGAAAGCGCATAGAAGAATCCTCTGTGAGGGCAGCCCGCGCACAGCGTAGGAGGCCTTACGACAGCGTCTTCGTCTACCTTCTTCGGATGCTCCTTCTTTCCGTAGACCGCTTCTCTTACGATGTCCGTGTTGAGCTCGTCGAACGACGGGATGATCTCCTTGCCGATGACTTCAAGTCCGAGCATCTTGCAGTGGTTTTCAATATACGGATCCATTTCCTCAACGACGTAGACCTTGTCCATCCTGCCGCAGAACTCCGTCACGAGTTCATTCGGGAACGGCCACGACATGCCGAGTTTCAGGAACGAAGCGTCGTCTCCGAACACTTCCTTCGAGTACTGATACGAGATGCCGGATGTGATGACGCCGACCTTCGTGCCGTAATATTCCGGCCTGTTCACGTCGCATGTGTTCGCATACGCTCTCATCTTTTCGATCCTCTCCGGGAGCTTCGCTCTGAGGACCTTCGCGTTCGCAGGTACAGTTACATACTTCGCGATCTTCGGCTCGTAGTCAACGACCGGCTTCGTCTTTCTCTCGCCGAGCTCGACAAGGCCCTTCGAGTGGCATACACGCGTCGTGAGGTGCATGAGCACCGGAGTATCGAATTTCTCGGAGAGCTCGAACGCGAGCTTCATGAAGTCCTTGCATTCCTGGCTGTCCGAAGGTTCGAGCATCAATGCTCTGGCCGCGACCGCATAGTTCCTGTTATCCTGTTCGTTCTGCGAGCTGTGCTGGCCCGGATCGTCAGCGACGCAGAATACCATTCCGCCCGTAACACCCGTGTAGCAGAAAGTGAAGAATGGGTCCGCGGCAACGTTGAGCCCGACGTGCTTCATCGCGCAGAGCGATCTCGCGCCGGCGATCGAAGCGCCGATGGCTGCTTCCGCGGCAACCTTTTCATTCGGTGCCCATTCTGAATAGAGATCTTTGTAGTTCGACAGGTTCTCGAGTATTTCAGTACTCGGAGTCCCCGGATAGGCTGAAGCGAATTCCAGGCCGCCTTCCCATGCGCCTCTGGCGATAGCCTCATTACCCGACATAATGGTTTTCATTTGGTATCCTCCTTTTTATATATCTACTAATATATATGCAAAAAGCGTGCCAAAAGTGCGGGCATTGAAAAATCGGGCATTGCATCAATGCCCGATCATATATTGGAATAATTAAACGGTATTTACGGGTTTTACGGGATGTGCGGAATACCGCTAATCCCTTTAGATCCGCATCGCCGCCTCGTACGCGCTCCATATTACCGAACGGAGATTCCCGACGCGCTTGCAGTCGCCGACAAGTTTCGCGCGTGAGCCGGCGCCGCCGAGCGGAGCCGGGAGATATCCGGCAGAGCTGATGACGGAGTCGCACTGAACTTCGAACTCCTCGCCGTCCTTTTCGCATACGATGGATCCGTCTCTGACTTCCTTCAGCACCGTCTCAAGATAGACCTCCGTTTCATGGAGCTCGAACCATTCGCGCAGGTAGGAACTGTTAGCGAGACATACGCCGGTCTGGGAAATGAGGTCGTCCTTCATCTCGATGATGACCGGCTCCTTCCCCTGCAGCGCAAGTTCATATGCTATCTCGCATCCGGTGAGCCCGCCGCCTATGACCGCGACCCTCCGGCCGACTTCCTTACCGCGCAGATACTCGCAGGCTTCGACAGTTTTTTCAAACCCGGGAACGTTTCTCAGCACGCGCGGCACCGCGCCCGTCGCGATGATGATGTCCTTCCCTTTGAATTCAGCAGCGGATCCGATCTCTGTGTTAAGATGGACCTCGATTCCCGCTTCCTTTATCTGCCGCCTGTACCATTCAAGCAGATCTCTCAGTCTGCCCTTATATGATTCGGAGCTCGCCGCGATGAACGTGCCGCCGAGCTCACCTTCCTTTTCGTAGATCACCGGCTCGTGTCCGCGGAGCTTCAGGACTCTCGCAGCCTCCATGCCGCCGATCCCTCCGCCGATAATAATAACCTTTTTCGGTGTCTTCGTCGGTTTGATATAGTGCCTGTCCCACTGCATCGTTTCCGCGTTCACGGCGCAGCGCGCCAGCCCGAGACTGTCCGAGAGCGACTGGTCGTTCGGGACGCCCTTGTAATGCGCCATATTGAAGCAGCCGTTGTGGCAGAGGATGCAGGGCCTGATATCCTCCGGCCTGTCCTCTATGAGTTTCGTCACCCATTCCTGGTCGGCAAGGAAATTCCTCGCGAACCCGGCGCCGTCGATATCTCCCTTTTCGACCGCGTCCGCCGCAACGTAAGGATCCATCCTCCCGGCGCATACCACCGGGATATCCACGAACTTCTTTATGTGAGCGACGTCTTCGAGGTTGCAGTTCTCAGGCATATAGATCGGCGGATGCGCCCAGTACCAGGCGTCATACGTCCCGTTATCGCAGTTCAGCATGTCGTATCCGGCATCCTGCAGATATTTCGCAGCTCTCTCCGACTCTTCCATATCCCGTCCGACTTCTTCATAATCCTCGCCCGGCAGCGCGCCTTTCCTGAACCCCTTCGTCTTTGAAACGACGCTGTACCTGAGCGACACCGGGAAGTCGTCCCCGCACGCCGACTTGATCGCCTTCACGATCTGCACGGCGAAACGGTATCGGTTCTCGAAGCTCCCGCCGTAGTCATCTGTCCTCTTGTTCACATACGGCAGCGTGAACTGGTCAAGCAGATAACCTTCGTGTACGGCGTGGACTTCCACGCCGTCGACTCCTGCCTCTTTGAGCAGCAATGCCGTTTTTCCGAATGCGTCCACGTATTCCATGATTTCCTTTTCCGTGAGTGCTCTGGACGGGACCTTGTCAGACCAGCGGTTCGGCGACGGGCTTGCCGTCGCAGTGATCTTGTCAATATCCATGAACGGCTTGGACAGTTTCCTCTTCACCGGATCAGTATAGAGATCCTCCATCATCTTGCTGATGGTAAACGAACGTCCGAATCCCGCAGTCAGCTGGACGAACAGCTTCGCTCCCGTTTTGTGGAGCTCCGGTATCCAGCGGGCGAGATCCCTGTACATCTTCTTGTTCTTGTACAGCCACTGGCCGAACATGGGATTGAGCACCGGCTGGCACCCCGGCAGCACAAGTCCGACGTTATTCTTCGCGACTTCCATAATGAACTTCGCGCCTACTTTATCGAAGTGGTTCACCTCCAGCCACCCGAAGAGGTCCGTGCCGCCCATCGACGTCAGCACGATCCTGTTTTTTATCTCAACGCTGCCTATTTTCCAGGGGGGTAAATAACGGTTCGAGTTTCTTATCCATCTTCCGCTCCTTTCCGCACCATTTGATATATGTCTATGCATTGATTATACAACAAATATTCTGACAAATAAAATGACCCGGCCGGACCGATGTCCGACCGGGCCCTGAGGTTCAGGTCGTTAAAAATATGAGGTTTTCACTCATGAAACCGCAGCATTGTCGAGCGGTCTTTCGAGCGCACCGCGTTTTTTGCCGGCTCTTACGATCAGTATTGTGTATATGATCGTGAATGCAGCCGATACGCCGTACGCGAGAGGCCATGACATGCGGAAGCCGATCTGGGCGTTCATGATGAACGCGCACGTTACGAACGCGTAGAACATGCCCGGAAGGATCGTCATGATCCATGCATAGCCTTTTCTCGTCGACATCAGATAGATGCTGAACATCGCGAATGCGAATATCGCCAGCGTCTGGTTAGCCCAGGAGAAGTATCTCCAGAGGATCGTGAACCCTTCAGGTGAATATTTAGCCCAGAACAGTATGATCGCTACGAGGATGAATACCGGGATCGCGATACCGAGCTTGTTCTTCATCTTCGCCATGTCGACGTGCAGATATTCACCGAGCATCAGTCTCAGCGAACGGAGCGCCGTGTCGCCCGATGTGATCGGGAGAACGATGATGCCGAGGAGTGCGATCATGCCGCCCACGCTGCCGAGCATATCTTTAGCTACGTAGTTTACTACGCCTGTCGCCTGCATCTGCAGTCCTGCAGCGATACCGATTCTGTTGTATACGCCCATTGCAGCTGCAGCCCAGATCATAGCGATGAATCCTTCGAGGATCATCATGTTGTAGAACGTCATGCGTCCTTCTCTTTCACTCCTTACAGATCTGCCGATAAGCGTTGCCTGTGTGGAATGGAATCCCGAAGTGATGCCGCATGCTACTGTTACGAAGAATACCGGGATGATCGGTGTTATTCCGTCAGGATATGTCCCGTGCCATGTAAGAGCGGAGCTCGAAATGTTTGTGAGCGAGTAATCCTTTACGAAGATACCGAAGAAGATGCCTACTGCCGAGAAGAGCAGGATAGCTCCGAATATCGGGTAGATCCTTCCGATGATCTTGTCGATCGGGAACAGTGTCGCCACGAGGTAGTAAACGAATATCACGGCATATGTGATCCACAGCGCAGGGCTGTTGAGCGATGCCGATTTTCCGAGGACACCCGTTACGAAGATGTCGCCAGGCGTGTAGATGAATACAGCACCTACGAGCAGCATCAGGATGCACAGGAACGCGTTGTACAGCTGGTATATTCCCTTGCCCATGAAACGTCCCACGAGCGAAGGCATCTGTTCGCCGCCCTCTCTTATGGAGATCATTCCGGCAAAGTAGTCATGCGTGGCTCCGCTGACTACGCATCCGATAGGGATAAGGATAAACGCTATCGGTCCGAAAAGGATACCCATGATCGGTCCGAATATCGGGCCCGTGCCTGCGATGTTCAGAAGCTCGATAAGTGCATTCTTGAACTTGCTCATCGGCACGTACTCGACGCCGTCCTCTTTGGCTATCGCCGGGGTCGGTCTGTCATCAGGCTTAAAGACATGTTCTACGAATTTGCCGTAGCCCAGACCTCCTCCGAACAGGATAACCAATCCGATGATGAATGTGGTCATATAATTCCCTCCTGTCGTATAATATGTTGAATAATAAAATTAGACCTTAAGGACAAAATAACGAACTGCCTGCATTAAAAAATGGCGCCGCAAAGGACGATATCCCCATAGCAGCAGCGCCGCTCCAGTTCACCAGTTCAATTATCTCCCTTTGAATAAAAGTATAAATCTGTTTTTCCGCGATGTCAACGAACATTCGATAGCATCGATAACAAATATCTGTCAACTAAATATGTCACAAATAACAACATTTAATTGCACGTTTATTCAAAACCGCCCGGATTAATGTGCTCCGAAACATGACGGACGCCGGGCGCACCTCCGTCCGGCGTTCGATGAGCGTTCACTGTTATCGTGTATTTCGCTACCGGCCCCCGCCGAGTCTGAGCCCTTTCTTCGTCAGTACAGTCCCGGCCTTGCCCTTTCCTATAGTCACCATCCCGCGGCGCTCAAGATCAGTCAGTATCATCCTGACCCTCTGCTCTCCGATCAGCATGCCCCTTTCGGTCGCCGCCTTCGCGATGCTACGCCTGCCAAGCCGCTTCCCGGCGGCGAAGCCCTCGCGCAGTATCTCGAGCACGCACTCTTCCTCGTCTGTCCGGTCGCCCGGCGCTCCTGATCCTTCCGGTCCTGCGGCCCTGCGCTCTTCCTGCCCGCCCGCGTGACCTTCGGACGCCGGAACGACGGCGCTGCCGAGGATCTCTTCAAGGTCACCTGCATCGACCACGGTTTTGCCCAGCTCGGCCAGATACTCCACGCAGTTTCTCAGTTCTCTGACGTTCCCGTACCATTCATGGGCCTCTACCATTTCGCGGGCCCGCGATGTATATTTCATTTTGCTTCCGAACCGCTTCTCGAATGAGTTTATCAGATCCGGGATATCCTCCTTGCGCTCGCGCAGCGGCGGTATCCTGAGCGGCAGCACTCTCAGACGGTAGTAGAGGTCCATCCTGAACTTCCCGTCCGCCACCATCCGGCCGAGATCGCGGTTGCTCGACGCGATGATGCGGCAGTTTACGGGGATGACATAGTTCCCGCCCACGCGCACGACTTCTTTTTCCTGCAGTACGCGAAGGAGTTTCTGCTGCAGTGCCATATCCATTTCGGATATTTCGTCGAGGAACAGCGTCCCCGTGCTGGCCATCTCGAAGATGCCGGCCTTCCCGCCCTTAAGGGCTCCCGTGAACGCGCCTTCCTCGTATCCGAACAGCTCGCTCTCGAGCAGGTTCGCCGGGATCGCGCCGCAGTTCACCGCGACGAACTGCCGTCCGGCTCTGGTGCTCGCGTTGTGTATCGCCTGTGCGAACATCTCCTTGCCGGTACCGTTCTCCCCTGTAATGAGGACGGATGAATCCGACCTGGCCATGCGCATTGCCTTATCCTTCGTTTCTTTCATCGCCTTACTGCTGCCGATGATATCATCGAATGTGTATTTTGCGACGTAGCCGCGGTCCATAAGCTCGCCCTTAAGGCGCCGGTGCCGCTTTTCCTCCTCCCGGAACCTCTTCACGACCGCTATCGCTCCGTAATATTTTCCGGCGTTCGTCTTCGGCGCGACGGAGACGATCAGATCCTCGTCGCGGTACCTGCAGACATATTCATCAACGCTGCGGTGCCGCTCCAGCGCTTCTCTGAACTGTATGAACGGGAATATCTCATTTCCGTTTTTCCCGACTATATACTGCGCCTTCACACCGAGCTGCTTCTCGCATTGATCGTTCACGGCAGTGATATTTCCGTCCTTGTCCACGCTGATGATCGCTCCCGAAAGCATCTTCATCAGGAGCTCGTTCGCGCTTATGTATCTGTTATGCTGTTCGAGATTTTTGAAAAGGCCTTCGTGCATCGGCACGAGGTAGGCGGGCGCCGCACGCATGTCGAGCTGCTCGAGCACGCCGCGGATATTGAACGCATCCGCTATGTCGAGCAGCGTCTCAAGGTCGAAGACGGAATAACCTATGTCATAGACATCGGAAAACTTTTTAAGTTCATCTATATGGTCGTGGGTGGTGGCAATGCATTTGCCCGAAAGATCAATGCCGTCAAGGCTGCCGGCCGGTGTGACGTTTACGAATCCGCGGTCCACCTTTGTTATTATCTTCGACGCGCGCGTCGCCGATTCGAAGTCCGACTGGTAAACGATCACGTCGGCCCCTTCGGGTATGCGCTCGATGCTCCGGACCCCGCCGGCGCTGACCGTGAGCCCCGCGTAAATGATGCGCTCGACTTCGATGCCTTTCAGCCTGTCCTTCACCGACATGAACCCTTCGAATGTTTCCGCGAGCACGACGTTTTCGTCCGCCGGGAGCTCCGGGCCCTCGCCGCCCGGGCGCAGCCAGTACACGTCCGGAGACGGCATGAACGTTTTGATCTGGTCTATGTAATTCTTTAGAACACTTTCGTTGTAACAAATCAGTATAAGGTGTTTTGCCATGGCATCCTCCCGTATATCCCGAAAAACCCTTTCCGGGACAAATTATACCATAACGGGAGGGAAATATCGACGCGGGTCCGGCTATCCCGCCGCCGTTTCTCTGAAAGCCTCTCGCAGCTCATCCGCATTTTCGATAGTATTCACTCTGCGCCTGAACGCGGCCGCCCCCGGCTGTCCTTTCACGTACCATGCGGCGAACTTCCTCATCTGCGGCACTGCGCGCCGCTCTCCGTACATATCGCACAGCATGTCGAAATGACGGACCATCATTTCAGCACGCTCTTCCCGGGACGGCGGATCCGGCATCCGCTCCCCGCGCCACAGCGCCAGCGCCTCCCGGAATATCCAAGGGTTCCCGAGCATGCCGCGCGCGATCATCACGAAATCACAGCCTGTCCGCTCCATCATATCGATCGCGTCCCGTCCGGTCATGACGTCGCCGTTCCCGATGACCGGGATGCCGACGGCCTTCTTCACGTCCGCTATCACAGACCAGTCCGCCTTTCCTTCATAGAACTGGGCCCGCGTCCTTCCGTGCACCGTTACCGCCGCTGCTCCCGCGGCCTCGGCCGCCTTCGCCGCCTCGACCGCATTCACCGAATCCGCGTCCCAGCCGGCGCGTATCTTGACAGTCACAGGCTTCGATGTGTTATCCGCCATGGCCTTCACGACATCATGCAGCAGACCGACATTTTTCATCAATGCAGAGCCTTCTCCGTTTTTCACTACTTTGGGGACCGGACATCCCGAGTTGAGGTCAAGTATCTCATTTCCGCGCGGTTCAAGCTCGCGCGCCGCCCATCCGAGGATCTCCGGCTCGCTTCCGAACAGCTGATATCCGAGCGGATGGTCGCCCTCATATATACTCAGCAGCGCTTCGGTGTTCCTGCTCCCGTAATACAGTCCCTTCGCGCTGATCATTTCGCTGTACGCCAATGCCGCCCCCTGTTCCCGGGCGAGCATCCTGGTCGGCGCGTCGGTGACTCCCGCGAGCGGCGCCGCTATAAAGGGACACTCGAGCGTGAGTGTCCCGATCCTGAGCATTTTCCTTTCCGCCATATTACTCCACTATTTCATCAACTTCGATGGATGCCGGCTTCTTCCTGCGCGCACCCTTTTTGTTCTTTTCGTAAACTATCTCGAGCCCCTCGAGGGTGAGCCGCTTGTCCACTATATCAATGCAGTCCACACCTGCATTGATGAGCGACGACAGCCCGCCGGTCGCGATCACCTTGATTTCCTTGTCATCGCCGCAGATCTCCCGCAGTTCCTTCTTCATATCGCGCACGATCCGTTCCGTCATGCCCATATGACCGTAAACAAGGCCGGACTGCATTGCCGTGATCGTATTCTTGCAGATCGTCTTGCCCGGTTCTTCGAGTTCTACCTTCGGCAGCTGGGCCGTCATCTTTACGAGCGCCTCGGACGAGATCTTAAGGCCCGGGGCGATCGTTCCGCCGAGATATTCAGCCTTGTCGGTCACAGCCGTGAACGTCGTCGCAGTACCGTAGTCTATAACGATCAGCGGCCCGCCGTACTTCGTGTACGCCGCGACCGCGTCCACGATCAGATCGGCCCCGACAGACTTCGGATTATCGTACTTGACGATGAGTCCCGTCCTGACTCCCGCCTCGATCACGATCGCGTATTTCCCGAAATATTTCTTCGAGAGATGCTGCAGTGTATACAGGACCGACGGCACTACCGTCGCGATGATGACATCGTCCACGTCGCTCATTTTCAGCCCGGAGTACGCGAACAGCTGCCCGATGATCATGCCGTACTCGTCGGCGCTCTTCCGGCCGTCCGTTTCGAGTCTCCAGTCCTGGATCATTTTGCCGTCGTCAAAAACGCCGAGCGTAATGTTTGTGTTCCCGACATCGAAAGCAAGTAACATTTTAACCCTCCTTGACTGTCGCCAGGACATCGCCCGCCGCGACAGAATCGCCTTTTGCCACAGGGATGCTGCTGATCACGCCGGACGCCGGCGCGCAGATCTCATTTTCCATCTTCATTGCCTCGAGTATCATTATGACCTGCCCCGACTCCACGCGGTCTCCTTCCGCCGTGCGGATGTCGAGCACCGTTCCCGGTATCGGAGCGGTCGCGGCCGCTTCGCCTTCTCCCGGAACCGCCGGCGCGCGCTTCTTCACGACCGGCTTCTGCAGTTCCGGTCCCGGCGCCGGAGCCTGCGTCACCTGCGGCGCCTTCACCGTCTCAGTGACTTCCTCGACTTCAACTTCATAATTTATCCCGTTTACTTTTATATTGAACTTCCTCATATGAGCCTCCCTAATTCAGCGAATCGAATCTCGCCGAGCTCTGCCACGCGGTGTCCCCGCCCGGCGCCCGCCTGATATTCCTGATGACCAGCCTGCGTCCGGGTCCTTCGCACACGGCGACCGCCGCCGCTATCGCGGCGACAATGTTTTCATCAATGCTCTGCCGCCCGGTTTTCCGTCCCTCGGCGACGCCGGCCTTATATCCCTCTTCATAGGAACCGGCCGTCACGGCAGGCGTTCTCAGCGTTGCTTCCGTCTTCTGCGTCGACGTGCTGTATCTCCAGCCGCGCGAGATCTTCACGCCGCGGATGAGTTTTCTCATTTCCGCCCGCACGACGAAGATCGTCGCGATAAGTCCGGCAATGACGATCAGCAGCAGGACGATAATGATTTTCTCAGTCATAACGCCCCTCCTACAGCGGGATATTCCCGTGCTTCTTCGCCGGAAGCGACTCGCGCTTCGTCCTCAGCATATCGAGTGCGGAGATTATCCTCTGGCGCGACTCTGCCGGTTCAATGACATCGTCGACATATCCCATCTCCGCGGCCTTATACGGATTGCTGAATTCAGTCTCATATTCTTTTATCTTTTCCGCAGTCATAGCGGCCGGATCGTCGGCCTCCTTTATTTCCCTGCGCACCGACGAGATGATGTTCACGGCGCCCGCCGCGCCCATCACGGCGATCTCCGCTCCCGGCCACGCCAGGACGCAGTCCGCCCCGAGCTCTTTGCAGCACATCGCGATATACGCTCCGCCGTACGCCTTCCTGAGGATCAGAGTCACCTTCGGCACAGTCGCCTCCGCGTACGCGTACAGCAGCTTCGCGCCGTGGCGTATGATCCCGCCGTATTCCTGATCCGTTCCCGGCAGGAACCCCGGCACGTCCTCCAGCGTGAGTATCGGGATGTTGAAACAGTCGCAGTGCCTGATGAACCTCGCCGCCTTGTCGCTGGCATTGATGTCGAGGACGCCCGCCTCGAACCGCGGCTGGTTCGCGACAACGCCGACCGTCTCGCCGTTCAGTCTGATAAAGCACGTTATGATGTTCCTCGCGTAGCGCGCGGACACGTCGAATATCTCCCCTTCATCGGCAATGCCCTTTATGACGTCGTACATGTTGTACGCCTTGTTCGGGTTTTCCGGCACGACGCCCTCGAGTTCCGGCGTCATCCTGTTCGGGTCGTCATTCGTCTGATAGACCGGCGGCGAGTCCAGATTGTTCGACGGCAGATACGACAGCAGCTCGCGCACCTGAGTCAGCGCGTCTTCGTCATCCGAGCACATGAACTGTGCATTGCCGCTTATCTCGTTATGCGTCCTCGCTCCGCCGATCTGCTCGGCCGTCGTTTCCTCGCCCGTCACGGTTTTTATGACCTGAGGGCCGGTTATGAACATCCGGCTCGTCCCGTCCACCATGAAAATGAAGTCCGTTATCGCGGGCGAATAGACCGCTCCGCCGGCGCACGGCCCCATGATCACCGATATCTGCGGTATGACGCCGGACGACCTTACGTTGTTGAAAAATATCTTCCCGAATCCGGAGAGCGCGTTCACGCCCTCTTCGATGCGCGCGCCGCCGGAGTCGTTCAGTCCGACGCACGGCGCGCCTGTTTTCAGCGCCTGCTTCATGATATTCACGATCTTCTCCGCATGCACTTCGCCGAGCGATCCGCCGATGACCGTGAAATCCTGCGCGTAGGCGAACACGAGCCTGCCGTCCACGGTGCCGTATCCCGTCACGACGCCGTCTCCCGGCGCGCTCTTTTCCGCCATATCGAAATTGCTGCACCGGTGTGACATGAACACATCGGTTTCGACAAAACTTCCCTCATCAAAAAGCAGATCGAGCCGTTCGCGCGCGGTCAGCTTTCCCTTTTCGTGCTGCACCGCGACGCGCCGCTCGCCGCCGCCCGCGGCGATATCGGCCTTCCTCTGCCTCAGTTCCTCAAGTTTGTTCATAACCTGCCTTCTTTCCCCTCACACCGGTTACTCACAAAACTGTATCAGCTCATCCTGTCGAGCCTGGACAGCGCGAGCGCCATCGTCAGCCCCGGGAGCACCCGGTTCGCGGAGATCTCCGCCCCGAGTATCTCATTTATCCTCTTCAGTCTGTACTGCACTGTGTTCACGTGGATCCCCATGAACTCGGCCGTCTTGCTGCCGTTCATGCCCGCGTCGAGCACGAACGTCTCGAGCGTGTCGAGCAGCTGATGTCCCTTGTTCGCCCCGACATCCTCGAATCCCTCGAGCAGGTCTTCATAATCTTTCTTGAGATACCCGCCGCGGATCTGGATGCCGATGCAGTTGCTCACGAGCGCGAGATCATATTTCGTGAACACGCGCTTGTACGGGAACACGATCTCCGTGCACGACTGCGCCTCCGTTATCAGACGGTACCCGTCGTACGCGCCGTCGAGCCCCTTCAGGCCCGTCACGTGGAACACCCTGATCGAGCGCTGGAGCTTCAGAGAATTATAAACCTCAATGCATTCCGTCTTCAGTCCGGCCGCGCTCTTCCTGTCGCATCCGCCGCTCTTCAGCATCACGCCGTACACGCTGTCGCCTTCCTGGATGCTTATCATCCGAAGATCGTCGCGCTTCCCGAGCTCGCTCGCGAGCCGCTTCGCGGACTCTTTCTCGACGCCGCTCGCAAGGAACACGCTTACGATATCGTCGGGGTCGACACCCGCTTCGTCGCTCAGTTCGAACGCCTGCTTGAGATTTCCCCTTATCAGTGCATTGATGAATTCGGCGTTGCTGTCTTTTATCGGCGTGTATTTCCACATGCCGATCGCGAGTTCGACGATTTCCGCGACCATGACCATCTGGGCCGCCGAATACTGATCGTCCGGATCGACAAGCATCAGGTAATATTTCTTGTCGCCGATCCCGACAGGCCACCAGTAGGTTTTGAGGCCCCTTACGTCCACGAGCGTGCCGGCGACTTTGTCGGCGAGCCGCGCGTTCGTGCGCGCCTTCTTTACCGCCTCGTCCACCGTCACGTTATGATGCGTCTCCACCACGAACACGACATTGAATGAATCCGACAGCAGACCCAGCTCAAGATTGTTGTTTACGGCCGCGCTCCGCACGGCTTCCATGAACCCGCTGTACTTTTCGAAGTTCATGAGGTGCATGACAATGTTCGCGACAAGGCTGTTGTCCGCCGCTTCCGTGGAGCCGTAGAATATCCTGTTCGTCACCTCGCGGATCACGACGCTTCCGCGCGGATCCGTCTTTTCGCTCATGACAATAAGCGGAAAATCCAGCTTTTCCGCAAGATCGACTACTTTCCGGCTGATCTGCCCCAGCACGTCTTTTTCATGGAATACTACAAGACCGGCATTGCCCGCCGCGGCGAATTTTTCCACGATCTGGCACTGCTCAAATTCGCTCTGCCTCACGCCGCTGAACGTCGTGAGCGTGAGCTGTCCGCGCTCCGCGTTGTATCTTTCCGCCTCCTGCCAGCTTTCAGCGTCCAGGAACGATACTGTCGTGACCTCACGCGAGAGCCCGCGCCTTCCCGCCGCGATCCTCGCGTCCTCGAACGTACTCAGTTCAAGGCAGTCACCTACTGTCAATTTCATATTGAAGCACCTCCGGAGCCGCTAATTGTCTCCGCGGCCCCCGTTACTGCGATCATCATTATTGTCCGGCCGCCAGGCGTCTTCATCCTGACCGTTGTTCTGCCCGCCTGTATTCTGTCCGCCAGGCCCCGGCTGTCCGTATCCGCTCTGTCCGTTCGGCCCGGGCTGGCCGTAGTTGTTCTGACCATACGGACCGGGCTGTCCGTAGCCGTTCTGCCCGTTCGGACCGGGCTGTCCGTAATTGTTCTGACCATACGGGCCCGGCTGTCCGTAGCCGTTCTGCCCGTTCGGACCGGGCTGTCCGTAATTGTTCTGACCATACGGGCCCGGCTGTCCGTAGCCGTTCTGCCCGTTCGGACCGGGCTGCCCGTAATTGTTCTGACCATACGGCCCCTGCTGTCCGCCCTGATTCTGCGGCCCCTGAGGGCCCTGGGCGAACGGATTGTCGAAATTGCGCTCAAGCCATTCGCGATAATCGTCGTTCATCGCTCCCTGCTGCGGGCGCTGTCTCATCTCCGCTTCCTCTCTGCGCTTTATTAATTCGGATTCCGCGGCTTCTTCCTTGTTCATCTCATCGATCTTCTTGTCGCGCTCTTCGTTCTGCGCAAGGATATCGTCGGCATCCTTCCTGCCTTCATAGAGATCCTGGAACTCTTCCGCGTCAAGCGTCTCGACCTTGAGAAGCGCCTGCGCGACTCTTTCGAGCTTGTCTCTGTGATCGGTGAGTATCTTTTCGCACTTGGCGTAAGCGTCTTCTACTATGGCGCGTATCTCTTCGTCGATCTGCGACGCGACTTCTTCGGAATAATTCTGGCGCGTCGAGAAATCCTTTCCGAGGAACACTTCCTCGCCGGAACTGTAGCATACAGGTCCGAGCTTCTCGCTGAACCCGTACTTCGTGATCATGTCACGCGCCGTCTCCGTCGCGCGCTGGATGTCATTGCTCGCGCCCGTGCTTATATCATCGAGCGTGAGCTGCTCCGCGACTCTTCCGCCGAGCAGATGGATGATGAATTCCTCCATCTCCGACTTCGTCTCGAACTGCTTGTCGGTCTCAGGCAGCACCATCGTGAATCCGCCCGCACGGCCTCTCGGGATGATGGAGACCTGATGCACGGGATCCGTGTGCGGGAGCTCCGTTGCGACTACGGCGTGGCCCGCTTCGTGGTACGCCGTGAGTTTTCTTTCTTCCTCGGTGATCACGCGGCTCTTCTTCTGCGGTCCCGCGATGACACGCGTGATCGCTTCCTCCACTTCGTCCATCCTGATATGGCGTCCGTTCCGCCTCGCCGTGAGGAGCGCGGCCTCGTTCAGCATATTCTCGATATCCGCGGGAGTGAATCCCGGAGTCATGCGCGCGAGCACCCTCGGATTCACATCCGGAGCGAGCGGCTTGTTCCTGGAGTGAACTTTGAATATCTCTTCTCTCGCCTTCACGTCCGGCACGCCGATAACTATCTGCCTGTCGAATCTTCCCGGTCTCAGCAATGCCGGGTCGAGTACGTCCGGTCTGTTCGTAGCCGAAAGTACTATGATCCCCGAATTCGGTTCGAATCCGTCCATCTCGACGAGCAGCTGGTTCAGCGTCTGCTCTCTTTCGTCGTGTCCGCCGCCGAGGCCTGCGCCTCTCTTGCGGCCGACAGCGTCGATCTCGTCAATGAACAATATGCACGGCGCGTTCTTCTTCGCCTGATCGAACAGGTCTCTTACTCTCGAAGCTCCGACGCCGACGAACATCTCCACGAACTCGGAACCCGAGATCGTGAAGAACGGCACGCCCGCTTCGCCCGCCGTGGCCTTTGAAATATATGTTTTCCCCGTGCCCGGAGGCCCGACGAGCAGTATGCCCTTCGGTATCCTCGCGCCGAGCGCGTTGTATCTCTTCGGATGCCGCAGGAAGTCGACCACCTCGGCGAGCTCCTGCTTCTCTTCCTCGAGTCCGGCGACGTCGGCGAACGTCACCCGCCTGAGGTCGCTGTCCTTCTGCAGCTTCGCCCGGCTCTTGCTGAACTGCATCGCCTTTCCGCCGCCCTGCTGCGCCATCATCATATACCAGAACACGATCAGTATTATGATCATCGCAAGCGACGGCAGCATCTGGATGTACCACGGGGTAGTCTGAGGTGCTTCGTTTTTCACCTTTACTTTCCCCTGCTCACTCATCTTCCGCAGATACTGCGAGTTCAGGTATTCTATGTCAAGCGCCGACGAGGCGTAAGTAACGTATTCCGTGCCGTCTGACGTCGTGCCCGTCAGTTTCATATCATCGATATCTACCTCAGTGAATTTACCGTCGGCGACGTATTCCGTAAATGTCGACCACGTCACGTCTTTAGTCTCGACGCTCGGCGTCCGGCCCAGGAACCACGCCATCCCCAGTATCAAAAGGAAGATCAGCATATATATGGCAAAGTTTCTTGATACACGTCTCAATTTATTTCTCCTTCATATTGTGAATGCACCACAAAAACTGTTTCCTTCAACAAAACAGACTAGTAATTCTACCATGATTATGTGAATAATTCAAGTACAGCGACCCGCCGCGTGCGTTCCGAGACGCGGTAATTTCCGCTGTATCTCGGTTTCCTCCCCGAGCCCGGATCTCCCGCCACATACAGCACTTCGCGTCCCACGCATATCAGCGGTACCTTATCGCGCTCCGTCACGGGTATCTTCATATCCACAAACAGATCCTGTATCTTTTTATGTCCGTCCATGCCGGGCAGCCGGATCCGGTCCCCCGGCAGCCTTGTCCGGAGCTCGATCTCGTCCGTGCCCGCCCCGTCGACGAGCATGTCGTAGTCGAACGCCGCGGCCCCGCGCCCTTCATCATATTCCGATGCGGGCAGTATCTCGATTTTGAGCGACGCCGATTCCTCCGGGCTGCCTTCTCGCCCCGGCGCGCTTACGATAACGGTGTCGTATGACACAGAGACGGTATAACCGCCTGTAAATTCAGCAGTGCCCGAAGCATTGCCGCTGTCTATCAGGCGTTCCGCCGCCGTGATATGGTTCGCCGTAATGTCCCGCGTAAGTCCGAGCCTCTTCAGCGCGGTCATGATCACCCGGCGCCTTACCGCCGGCTTCATCTCCCGCAGATATTCTCTTCCGAACGCCAGCGCACCGTCCATCTGATCCGTGACCGTTATGTCGAACGCGGCTTCAGCCGCGTCGGTCAGACATTCGCTGTCGCTCCTCGCGGCAGAGGCCAGCCTTGCAAGAGTCTCAGTAATATTCTCATTGAAGTTCTCACGCAGATACGGAATGAGCCCGAGCCTTATCTTGTTTCTCGTATAAAGCGGCTCCGCGTTCGTCCTGTCTATGCGCGGGTCCAGCCCGCGCTCTTCGCAGTACGCTTCGATATCTTTCCTCGCGCAGTCGAGCAGCGGCCGTATGACCGTGAACCCGGCCGGCGTTTCGCGGATATAGTCGATGCCGGCAAGGCCGTCCACTCCCGTGCCGCGCAGTATCCGCAGCAGCACCGTCTCGGCCTGATCATCCATGTTATGCGCGGTGGCGATCCTTACCGCGGGGCAGCCGGGATGCTCCGACGCGTAAGCCGACGCGGCGTCGTCGAACGCGCCGTAGCGTATCCGCCGTCCGGCCTCCTCCGACGTCAGTCCCCATTCCTTCGCGCGCTCTTCGCATTGCTCCGTCACGACAGTGCACCGCACGCCGCGCTCTTCGCATACTCTTTCGACATATGCCTGATCCTCTTCGGCGGCGCCCGGCCTGATTTTGTGGTTAACGTGGACCGCTTCGAGCGTGAACCCGAGCTCCGGCGCAAGCGATATCAATGCGTCAAAAAGGCACATCGAATCCGGGCCTCCGGAAAGGCCGAGGACGATGTGCTCATTTTCGTTTATGAGACCGTTCGCGAGAACGGTCTCCTTTATCTTCTTCCTGATATCCGTTTTCATCTTTCGATACCGTAGAATCTCTTAGCGTTATTCAGTGTAATATCGCACAGTTCTTCATAATCCATGCCTTTGATCACGGCTACGCGTCTCGCCGTGTGCGCGACGTAGTTCGGCCTGTTCTTTTTCCCGCGCATCGGTTCCGGCGCGAGATACGGCGCGTCTGTCTCCACCGTCAGGAATCCCGCCGGTATCCTCCGGACGACCTCGACCGTCTTCCGGTTGTTTTTGAACGTGACCGGACCGCATATCGATATCGTCCCGCCGAGTTTCACATACTGCTGCGCCGTTTCGGCGCTCCCTGAAAAGCAGTGGATGAGCACTCTGGCATCGGCCGCCGCGCTCTCCCAGCCTTCGGGAACAGGCCGCTCCGGGAACCACGATCTGCGCTCCGCGCTGAACGCGCCTTCCTCCTTCAGGATCTGCATGCATTCTCCGTCCGCTTCCCGGCAGTGCACCACTATCGGCATCCTGAGTTCGTTCGCCATATGTATCTGACGTCTGAACCAGTATCTCTGATCTTCCCGGGGCGAAAAGTCATAATGGAAATCCAGGCCGATCTCTCCTACGGCCCGGACTTTTTCCTTACCCGCGATCATGCCGATCATCTCGAGCGTCATTTCATCCATGTCTTTCGCTTCATGCGGATGTACGCCCGCAGTCGCATAGCACCAGTCGTACGCGGCCGCGTGATCCGCGGCCGCCATCGAATCGGCGAGAGTCGATCCCGCGTCGACTACGTACGCCATCGCGGGATCGTCTTCTATTCCCTTTATTACGGCCTTCCGTTCTTCTTCCGTATAGCCGTCGCTGTTTAGATGCGTATGGGCATCAAAAAGCATTTGTTCTGTCTTCCTTCCTTATGTCACCGGGTTCCCGTCTTCGGCATCGCTGCCCACAAATTCGCAGCGGAACCTGCCGTCCACTTCATTGTCTGCGAACAGCAGCATGCCGTTCGACTCGAGTCCCCTGAATTTTCTCGGTTCGAGGTTCGTGACCACGACCGTCTTCTTTCCGATGCACTCCTCGGGAGTGTACCAGTCCGCGACGCCGGAGATGATCTGTCTTGTCTCGTCCCCGATCTTTACCTGGAACACGAGCAGCTTATCCGCGTTTGGATGCTTCTTGCAGTCCGTTATCACGCCGACCTTCATCTCGAGTTTGTCGAAATCCTCGAACGTTATCTGCGGTTTACTCAGTTTTTTTTTGCGTTTTTTTCCGCTTCTATCTTCTTTCCGGCTTCTTCCTGAGCCTTCAGCTTTGCCTGCGCTTCCTCGCGCTGCTTCCTGCTGATCTCTTCGAGTTCCGCAAGTTCCTTATCAATGTCGAGACGCGGGAATATAGGAGCGCCTTTCTTCACTTTGTATCCCGAAGTGAGGTCCCATTTTCTCGTATCCTCCCATTCATATTTCACATCGAGGATGCCGAGCTGCTTTTTGATCTCGTCCGCCGTATGATGCATGAACGGGAACAGCAGTATCGTCACTATCCTGAGCGATTCCGCGAGATTATGCATTACGGTGTTCAGGACTTCCCTGTTCGCCTCGTCCTTCGCGAGCACCCACGGCTGCGTCTCGTCGATGTATTTGTTCGCTCTTCTTATGATCTTCCACAGCGCTTCGAGCGCGATGTTGAACTGGAATTCTTCCATCGCGTCTTCGATCTCATCGACCGCCGTCGTCGAAATGCGGATCAGGTCTTCGTCGAATTCCGTTCCCTTCCCGCCTTCAGGGATCACTCCGCCGCAATACTGTTCGATCATCGAGATCGTTCTAGAAACGAGGTTGCCGAGGTCGTTCGCGAGATCGTAGTTCAGCCTCTTCAGCAGGACTTCATTCGTGAACACGCCGTCCTGCCCGAACGTGTACTCTCTGAGCAGGAAGTACTTGAGCGCGTCGACGCCGTATCTGTCTATCAGCATGACAGGATCCACTATATTGCCCTTCGATTTGGACATCTTTCCTCCGTCGATTAGCAGCCAGCCGTGACCTCTGACATGCTTCGGAAGAGGAGCCCCGAGTGACATCAGCATTGCAGGCCATATAATCGTATGGAATCTTACGATCTCTTTTCCGACGAGGTGATAGTCGGCCGGCCACCATTTTTTGTAATCCGGACTGTCTTCGTCAGGATAACCGAGCGTCGTGATATAGTTGGCATCCGCGTCGAACCAGACGTAGATGACGTGTTTCTTGTTAATAGGAACAGGGATCCCCCAGTCGAACGACGTTCTCGAAATGCAGAGATCGTCAAGACCCTGTTCGATGAAGTTTATCATTTCCTTCCTTCTTGATTCCGGCTGAAGGAAGTCCTTGTTTTCCTTGAAGTTTTTCAGCAGCGCCGGCGCGTACTTCGACATTCTGAAGAAGTAAGCCTCTTCACTGGCCTTCTCCACCGGTCGTCCGCAGTCAGGGCAGCATCCGTCGACGAGCTGCTGCTCCGTCCAGAACGATTCGCACGGAGTGCAGTAAAGGCCTTCATATCTTCCAAGATATATGTCGCCCTTCTCGTACATCTTCATGAACATCTCCTGGACGCGCTTCGTGTGACGCGGCTCTGTCGTCCTCACGAAATCATCGTATGAGATTTCCATCGTGTCCCAGAGTTTTTTGACGCCCGCGACGATCTTGTCAACGTATGCCTGCGGCGTCATGCCGTTCTCTTCGGCGATCTTCTGGATCTTCTGGCCGTGTTCGTCCGTGCCTGTCTGGAATCTCACATCATACCCCTGCGCCCTCTTGAACCTCGCCATGGCGTCCGCCATTACCGTACAGTAAGTGTGACCAATGTGAAGATTGTCACTCGGATAATAGATAGGTGTGGTGATGTAAAATGTTCCTTTTGATTCTGCCATTTTCTTTCCTTTCCGCCTCCGTATCGAATGAGATACGGCGCTTCGTTTGTTATTAATATTTTTTATAGTGAGTTATAGAATATCATAATAACGGTCTGTTTGCAATGAGCTATCGCTTTACCTTCTCTCTCATTTTCGGCACTTCCTCCTTTATTACCACATCCGTGGTTTCAAGGAAGGCCTTCACGACCGGGGACAGATGTTTTTCCGACATCACTCCTATGGCGATGGGCCTGTATCTTTTCGGTTCAAGCGACACACTGGCGACTTTGCCGGGGTAATTCATCACGAGCGTCTCGCCCGCCAGCGAAACTCCCATGTTGTTCTGTATCATGTTTATGAGCATCAGGTCGTCATCTATCTTGAAACGGGTGTACAGATCAAGTTCTTCTGCTTTGTCCCCAATATAATTGAGGTTCGAAAACGATTCGTCAAGCGAGCTCGTGTTTTCCAGGAACGGATATTCCGCGAGTTCCTCGAGCGTCACCGATTTTCTCCGTGCGAGAGGATTTCCCTTCGGGACAACAGCGAAGATCTCGTCATTGAACAGGTGTCTGACCGGGAATTCGACTTCGCATTTGCCCATCACGGTCATATCGAGAAAAATGACGTCGGTTTTCCTTGAAATCAGCGAATCTCTGAGTTCCACGTCGCCCATCGCTAATACCCGTATTTTTACATCGGGATATTCGCTGTGGAATGCGCCGGCCACGGCCGGCAGCAGAGCTCCCGCGATACTCGTGAGCGAACCGATCCTGATCTCGCCTGCGACTACTCCCTGCAGAGCGCTGCATTCCTGCAGTATCCTTTCTTCCCAGATCTGTTCTTCTCTGAAAAACGGAAGAAGATATGCGCCTTCAGGCGTCGCTACCGCTCCCTTGTTCGTCCTGGCAAACAGTTTGAGCCCGAGTTCTTCCTCAAGGCTGTTCAGCATCTGCGTTATCCCGGACTGCGTGTAGCCCATCTCCTCCGCCGTTTTTGTAATGCTTCCGTTTTCCGCGATCCTTATGACCGCCTCGTATTTTCTGCTTTCCATACCGCTCCTTCCGGCATTGCTTCCGTTGAAGAAATTTTATCCGATACACGGGAAAAAATCAATGCCGCAAAACTCCGCCGGATGATGTTTCATACCTCCTGAAATGCCTGTTCAAACTTTTTCAGGATGTCCGTCTCGACCTCATCGAGATATTCCATCGCGCTGCTGCGGATATTATCAGGTATCCCGAAATACGCCTCCGCGACGCCTCCCGTCACGGCGGCCAGGGTATCGCTGTCTCCGCCGATCGATATCGCGTTCCTGACCGCGTCTTCAAAGCTGCCGGCTTCGAAAAACGCCATCAATGCGGGCGGCACTGTGCCGCGGCACGATACGTCGAATCCGTAGTCATCCCTGATCTCATCCAATGTGAAGTCCATCGGGTAATAATAATAATTTATATAATCTTTTATCTCGCTCTTTCTCTTTCCTTCACGCGCCAGAAAGATCGCGGCCGCCACGGCCTCCGCACCCATGATCCCTTCCGGATGGTCGTGTGTGACCCTCGTCACTTCGAATGAAAGTTCTGTGACCTCCCCGAGACTGCGGCCGGCGAAGCCGCACGGGCTGACGCGCATCGCGGCTCCGTTCCCGAAACTGTTATACGGCTGCGGATTTTCTTCATACAGCCACCTGTTGAACATCCCGCCGTACCCCGCGTCGGGATACCGGCGGCCGAGCCCCTGCATGTTCCGGACGGCCATCTCTGCGAGCCCGCCTTTCACGTCGCCCGGACCGGCGTCGGACTCCAGTATCGACTTCGCGACAGCCAGCGTCATTATGCTGTCGTCCGTGGGAGAACACTGAGGCGTGAAAAACTCAAAGTCCTTCCCCTTGTAATTGTTCCATTCGAATCTGGAACCGACAATATCACCGATGATCGCACCGAGCATAAATCATACCTCCGTAAAGCAGCATTGATACATCAGACCGCCTGTTATTTATCAGTATACACCATCCCTCCTCTTCCCGCCTCCGCTTCTTCCAATAACAGAAAAAGGGCCGGACATCAGTCCGACCCGTTTAAGAGGATTGTATGTGCACCAATTGATCAGCAAATGGTTACTTTACTTCTATCTGCTTTGTTTCAGGAATACTTTCCTTTTCCTTTGGCAGCTTCAGCGAGAGCACCCCGTTGTCATACGACGCTTCGATATTATCGGTGTCGATACCCGTCACATCGAAGTTCCTTACGAACTTCCCGTAACGTCTTTCTCTTCTTACATACTTTTCATTCTCGTCCTTTTCTTCGTTCTCTTCTTTATGCTCCGCGGATATCCTGAGGATATCATTATCGAGGTCTACCGAGATATCTTCCTTCTTGAAGCCCGGCAGGTCCGCCTTCAGTTCAAAATGGTCATCTCTTTCGATAACATCGGTCCTGAACTGCGATACGTCCGTGGACAGATCACCGAAGAAATTCTTTTCCAGATTGTCGAGATAATTAAAAATACTGTTTCCGCTTCTTTCAAATGGCATCAGATCAAACATTTTTTGTACCTCCTTTTATGTCCTGTTATTACTGTACCACGCTGCGGGGATTTTAAACGCATTTTTTAGCACTCTTTTTGTGAGAGTGCTAACAAAATTTTAGAAACGGCTGAATTCCAACGTTTGCAGGCTGTAAATTTTTTTGATTTTTTCCCGCATCAATGCGTTTCAGCACTGTTTCGGGCGCGAAAAAACCGGCGGGCCGCGGCCGCGCCGGCTCTTTTATTCAGTTATAGTATCACGTTTCGAGAACAGTGCCGTCTGTTTTCAGGAACAGCTCCGCCGGCTTTCCGAACGACGAAAATGCGAACGGCGACAATGTCGCTCCGTAGCATCCGGCATTCGTCACGGCGAGGACATCCCCCGCCCTGAGCTTCGGCATTGATATTTCCCTTGCGATGATATCGGTGTTCGTGCAGAGATTTCCCACGAGTGTGACAGTCTCGACCTCCTGGGAATCCGTGAGCGCGATGAACTCATACGAGTTCTCCGTAGTGAAGAGCGGCTCGTATCCTTCCGGAGTCTGATCACCGCCGAAATGCTTCGCGGCCATCTCCAGGCACGGCCGCGCGAAACCGTTCAGAGTATTGTACAGAATAATGAATATCCGTCCGCGCGATTCCTTCCGGTCCATGACTTTCGTGCAGTACGTCCCGGCCGGACCGCAGACAAACCTGCCGGTCTCGATGATTATCCTCGTGCCTTCGAGCCTGTCGGAGAATATTTTCCTGAATGAAGATACCGTCTGTCCGAGGCGCTGAGTATCGACCTCGTCGTCGCCCGGCCCGAACGGTATGCCGATGCCGGATCCGAGATTCAGGAAACCGAGCGGCCTTCCGAGCGCCTGCGCGAAATCCGCCGCGCATTTGAACAGTCTCTCGTAGTACCTCGCGATCAGCTTCGTGTCGAGCACCTGGCTCATGAGATGGACATGGACCCCTTCGATCTCGATGTTTTCCATCCGTTCCCATTCCGGGAGCATCTCGAACGCCTTTTCGGCATCAATGCCGAATTTCTGCGGCACTCCCTCTTTTCCTCTGAACGTGAACGACGGATTGATCCTGAGACCGATCTTCGCCTTTTCGCCGAGCCTTCCGGCGGCTTCATTTATCCTCGCGACCTCATCAACGCTGTCCGCAATGATTATCGAGTGCGGCAGCGCCTCTTCGATGTCCTTCACGCTTTTCCCCGGCGCCGAATAGAGGATATCCTCTTTTTTCACGCCCCGCCCTTTTGCGAGCATGACCTCGGCAAGACTCGCTGCGTCCGCGCCGAACCCGTTGCTGAACATGCAGTCCAGGACCGCGGGCGCGGGGTTCGCCTTCACCGAAAACAGAAAATCGACTCCTTTGAAATCATGCCTGAGCTGAGCAATGCGTTCGAGGATCACCCGCTCTTCATAGAGATAAAAACAATTACGATCTTCGCTTTGCTGCAGAATAACATTATCGGGAATCATCTGATCACCCTGCCTCTCACTGCTGAATACTTCTGCTTCCTTTTCAGCTTCCCTTCTGTCTTAATTGTCTGACTTTTTGCCGCTTTAGTCAAGTGTGCTGCGGGATGTCTGACCGCGCGGGCCGGGACCCCGTCCGCACAGGCGCTTCCGGCCGCTATTCGTTTTCCCGCTCGTACGCTTCCTTCACGGCGCGCGCGAGCTGATCCGCGCAGGACGTGGGGTTCAGGCCGCAGGTGTTCCCCGCGAGCTTATCGTATATCTCGTCCACTGTCATGCCGTCGACCAGTTTGCTGATGGCCTTGAGATTTCCGTTGCAGCCGCCCGTGAACCTGATATCGCGGACGACATCGCCGTCGAGCCTGAAATCTATTTTCGTGGAACATGTCCCGTGTGTCTTATATGTATGATCCATTTTCTTTCATTCCTTCCCGCGGCGGCCTGTCCTGCCGGTACGGGCGCCCGTGCCCGGACATCCGGCCCGCGTCCGCCGCGCCTTATTGTATATTACCACTTTGCGCAATGAAAAAACTCCCTTGCGGGAGTTTTTCCAGGGTATTAGGGTTATTAGGGTATAGAAAGTATAACTTCCTATTTAAGGGATTATGACAGTTATTTTGCCAAAAGTCAATAATAGTGAGACTATTTTTCAGTAATTTTTCAATTACAGGCATTGATACTTAATGCCTGACTATAGTACCGATGTCCCTTCTGAAATGCGCTCCGTCGAAATGTATCCTCGAGACATTTTCGAACGCTTTCGCTCTGGCCTCGTCATGAGTGTCCCCCATGCACATGACGCCGAGCACGCGTCCGCCGCTGGTCACGATATTTCCGGCGCTGTCGAATTTCGTCCCCGCGTGGAATACGACGCAGTCGTCGTCCACGTCGCCGAGCCCGGTAATGACCTTCCCCTTCGCGTAGCTGCCGGGGTATCCGCCGGACGCCATTACTACCGTGACTGCCCTCCTGTCAGACCATTTTATATCAATGTCCGCGAGCCTGTTGTCTATTACGGCTTCGAAAATATCGAACAGATCGGTATCGAGCCTCGCGAGCACCGACTGGCATTCGGGGTCGCCGAATCTGTTGTTGAATTCTATTACCTTCGGACCGTCTTCGGAGATCATCAGACCGACGAACAGGACTCCCTGGAAATCGAGTCCGTCTTCCCGGAATCCCCTGAGCGTAGGCTGAAGGATCTCGTCCATGATCCTCTTTTCGAGTTCCGGCGTGAACACGAGGCTCGGCGAGTACGAACCCATGCCGCCTGTGTTCGGTCCTTCGTCTCCGTCGTTCACGCGCTTATAATCCTGCGCGGACTCCATCGGGACTATCGTATTATGATCCACGAAGCAGAGCATCGAAGCCTCGACTCCGGTGAGACATTCCTCCACGACGACGAGATCGGCCGCGCTGCCGAACCTGCGCTTGCCCATCATTTCCTCGATGCCGCGCATTGCTTCTTCTTCATTCTGAGCGATGATCACGCCCTTGCCGGCCGCCAGCCCGTCGGCCTTCAGCACCATCGGGAAGCCGAACACTCCGATGTCGGCCGTGAGGCTTTCCCTGTCCGTATATTCTTTGTACTTCGCGGTCGGGATGCCGTGACGCTCGAGGAAGCTCTTGGTGAATGACTTGCTGCCCTCGAGGCGCGCGCAGCTTTTGTTCGGGCCGAACGCGCGGATGCCTTTCTCATTCATCGCGTCGACGATGCCCATCGACAGCGGGACTTCAGGTCCCACCACGACGAGATCTATGTTCTCGGCCGAGGCGAATTCCGTAAGCTTATCAATGTCCGTGTCTCCGATATCCACGCAGACCGCCTGCTCCGCGATCCCGGCATTCCCGGGCGCGCAGTATATCTCGTCCACCTTCGGGCTCTGCGAAAGCTTCCAGACGATAGCGTGTTCGCGGCCGCCGCCGCCGACTACGAGTACCTTCATTTTTTCTCCTCCGATTTTTCGCTCAGCTTTTTATCATATCTGCTTTTGTTCCCCTCGCCGGGGACCTCCGTAGCGTAATCGCCGCTGAAGCACGCGTCGCAGTATCCGACGCCGGGTTCATTCCCGATCAGCATGCCGAGGTTCTTCACGCTGAGATACCCGAGGCTGTCCGCGCCGATAGCGTCTGCGATCTTGTCCATCGGGTACTGGCACGCGATCAGGTATTCCCGCGAATCAATGTCCGTACCGTAGAAGCAGGGGTTCATGAACGCGGGAGCGGACGACATCATGTGCACTTCCTTCGCGCCCGCTTCGCGCAGGAGCTTCACTATCCTGGCGCATGTCGTTCCGCGCACGATGGAATCGTCAACGAGCACGACGCGCTTCCCCTTAACGGTCTCGGTTATGACGTTCAGCTTTATCCGGACCTTGTCCTCGCGGGCCTTCTGCCCCGGAGCGATGAATGTCCTTCCGATATATTTGTTCTTTATGAATCCTATGCCGTACGGGATGCCGCTCTGGTTCGAATATCCGAGCGCCGCGTCAAGCCCCGAATCCGGCACGCCTACCACGACGTCCGCCTGGACGGGGTGCTCCATCGCGAGGCACGCGCCCGCTCTGATCCTCGCCTCGTGGACGCTCCTTCCTTCGATGACCGAATCCGGTCTCGCGAAATACAGATATTCGAAGATACAGATCTTATGCGGCTTCTTATCGCAGTGATCCCGTATCGATCTTATTCCGTCCTTTTCGAATACGACGATCTCTCCCGGATCCACGTCACGGATATATTTCGCTCCGACCGCGTCGAGCGCGCATGTTTCGGACGCGATGATATACGTCCCGTCCTCGCACTGCCCATAGCAGAGCGGCCTGAACCCGTGCTCGTCCCTCACGGCGACGATCTTCGTGGCGGACATTATCACCATCGAATACGCGCCCTTGATGATATCCATCGCATTGTTCACGGCCTCTTCGATCGAGCCCGTCTTGATGCGCTCCTTCGTGATGATGTAGGATATGACCTCCGTGTCGCTCGTCGTATGGAATATCGAGCCCTGCAGCTCGAGCTCGGTCCTGAGCTCGTACATGTTCACGATATTCCCGTTATGCGACAGCGCCATGCGGCCCTTGTGATGATTCACCACGATCGGCTGGGAATTGAATCGCTCGCTGGAGCCGGTAGTCGAATATCTGACATGGCCCACGGCAAGCTGCCCTTCGCCGAGACTCTTCAGTATCTCGGGCGTGAACACGTCATTCACGATGCCCGAATCCTTGTAATCATTGAATACGCCGTCGTCGTTCACTACGATCCCGCAGCTCTCCTGCCCGCGGTGCTGGAGCGCGAACAGACCGTAATACGTGGTGTGCGCAACGTCCTGCGTCTTCGTTCCGAATATCCCGAAAACGCCGCATTCTTCTCTTAAGCTGCTCATGCCTTCCCCCGTTTCTCCGCTATCATTCCTATCGCCTTCGGCAGTATCACGTGCTCCGTCTCGAGAACGCGCGCCGCCAGGCTTTCCGGCGTGTCATCCGGCAGCACCGGCACATGACTCTGGAGAATGGGCTCTCCCGTATCAATGCCTTCATTCACATAGTGCACTGTCGCTCCGGATTCCGTGTCCCCGGCTTCCAGTACCATGCGATGCACATTTATCCCGTAGCAGTTTTTGCCGCCGTGCTTCGGCAGCAATGCCGGATGTATGTTTATTATCCTGTGATCGTATTTCTTTATTATCGAAGGAGCCACGATGCTGAGATACCCCGCCAGCACGACGAGATCCGTATCCTCTTCATCCAGCGCCTTCTCCACGGCCTTCATGCGGTCGTCCATGTCCGGATAATTGTTCTTTGTGATGCATTTTACCTTTATCCCGTGCTTCTTCGCCCTGTCTATGGCGCCGATGCCGTCCTTGCCGGCTATCAGCTGCACGATCTTCACTCCCGTGAGCTGCCCCGACTCCACAGCGTCTATTATCGACTGGAAATCGGTCCCGCCGCCCGACGCGAGCACGCTGACCCTCATGTCACTCATTTATTATCACTTTCTCCGTTTCAGATCTGACTGCTGTCCCGATGATCCGCGCGTCTTCTCCGGTCTCTGCAAGCGCCTTCAAAACATCGTCCGCCTGCTCTTCCGGCACGAACATCATCATGCCGATGCCCATATTGAACGTGCGGTACATCTCGTCCTCTTCGATATCCCCCGCGCTCATGAGCACGCCGAATACCGGCGGGACGTCCCATGCGCCCTTTTCGAACCGCGCCGCTATGCCTTCCGGCAGCACTCGCGGCACATTCTCGTAAAAACCTCCGCCTGTTATATGGCAGATGCCGCGCACGTCGAATGACGGCACGACCGCGGCGCATTGATCCGCATATATCCTTGTCGGCCGCAGCAATGCCTCGCCGACTGTTTCTCCGAGTTCGTCGACGCGGGTGTCAACGGTCCACCCCATTTTCTCAAAACATATTTTTCTAACGAGCGAGTACCCGTTGCTGTGCACTCCGCTGGACGGGAGCCCGATGATCACATCGCCTTCCTTTATCCCGGCGCCCGTTATCATTTTATCCTTATCGACGATACCGACGCTGAATCCGGCCATGTCATACTCGCCCTCGCCGTAGAAGCCCGGCATCTCGGCGGTCTCGCCGCCGACGAGCGCGCTCCTGCCCTGCACGCATCCTTCCGTCACGCCCTTCACGATATCGGCGATCTTCTCGGCCGACACTTTCCCGGTCGCGATATAGTCAAGGAAGAACAGGGGCGTCGCGCCCTGGCAGAGTATGTCGTTCACGCACATCGCGACGCAGTCGATGCCCACGGTGTCATGCTTATCCATCATGAACGCGATCTTGAGCTTCGTGCCGACGCCGTCTGTACCGCTCACGAGCACCGGCTCCTTCATGCCGCCCGGCAGCCTGTACAGGCTGCCGAAGCTGCCGAGCCCGGTAAGCACGTTTTCATCAAACGTTTTCTTCACATGATCCTTCATCAGACCAACGGCGCGTTCGCCTTCTTTCGTATCAACGCCCGCGTCCTTGTATGTCAGTTTTGCCATTTCGCTCTCCCGTCTATTTGCACGCCTCGGTCACGCGTCTGAAAACTTCCTGATACGTCTCCTCGACGTTCCCGAGATCTCTTCTGAATCTGTCCTTGTCCATCTTTTCGTTCGTCTCGACGTCCCAGAGCCTGCATGTGTCAGGCGAGATCTCGTCAGCGAGGATTATCTCATCGTGGAACTTTCCGAACTCGAGCTTGAAATCAACGAGCTTCAGGCCGATCCCGAGGAAGAATTTCTGCAGATATTTATCGACGGCGAGCGCCATTTCTCTGACCTTTTCGTATTCCTCCCTCGTCGACAGTCCGAGCGCGATCGCGTGATCCTCTACCATCAGCGGATCGTGCAGCTCGTCATTCTTATACGATGTCTCGAACGACGGCTCCGCGAACACTATGCCTTCTTCGACGCCGTATCTCTTCGCGAACGAACCGGCGGAGATATTCCTTACAATGCATTCGAGCGGCAGGATCTTGACATTCTTTACGACCGTCTCTCTGTCGCTGATCTCCTCCACGAAATGCGTCGGGATGCCCGCTTCCTTCGACAGTTTGTCCATGAGCATATTCGACATCCTGTTATTCACGACGCCCTTCCCGAGTATCGTTCCCTTTTTGAGTCCGTCGAACGCCGTCGCGGAGTCCTTGTATTCAACGATCAGATAATCCGGATCGTCCGTAGCGAAAACCTTCTTTGCTTTTCCTTCGTAGATCTGTTCGCCTTTTTTATATTCCGACATTTTTTACCTCCCTGTCAGAAGCGGTTATTTTCTTCCGACTTCATTGTCTGCCTTTACGATATTTTCTTCCTGCTCTTTTCTGAACGTCTTTATCTTTTCGCGAAGTTCAGGATACTTCACGCTGAGTATCTGCACCGCGAGATATCCCGCGTTCTTCGTCCCGTCTATCGCGACTGTCGCGACCGGGATGCCGGACGGCATCATCACTGTCGCCAGCAATGCGTCGAGCCCTTCGAGAGACGCCGATTTCATCGGTACTCCTATCACCGGGACTGCGGTGTTCGCCGCGATGAATCCCGCGAGATGCGCGGCCATGCCGGCGCACGCTACGATGACTTCAACTCCGCGGTCCTCCGCTCCGCGCGCGAATTCAACTGCCCGGTCCGGAGTCCTGTGAGCCGAGATCACCCGTACCTCAGTCTCCACTCCGAACTCGTCCAGCACGTCCACGCATTTTTTCACCTGGTCGTAATCGGACTTGCTGCCCATAACTACAGCGGCTTTCATTTAGCGCCTCCTTTATTTGAAATACTTCACGCCGGACTCGAATATCTTCATATCCTTCGGTCCCGGCACATTCTTGTAAACATTCTTTCCGATCCTTTCGGCGTGCGCCATCTTGCCGAAGACGCGTCCGTCCGCGCTCGTGATGCCCTCGATCGCCATCACCGAGCCGTTCGGATTGAATTCTATGTCGTTGGAGGCCCTGCCTTCGTAATCGACATACTGCGTCGCGATCTGCCCGTGCTCAATGAGTTCTTCCAGCATTTCAGGCTCGCATACGAAGTTTCCTTCCCCGTGCGAGACCGGCACTGTGAACACGTCTCCGACCTCGCTGCCCTGCAGCCACGGAGAAATGCGCGAGCACACTCTCGTCCTCACGAGCGTCGACACATGGCGGCCGATCCTGTTGTACGTGAGCGTCGGGCTCTTTTCCGTCATCGGTCTGATCTCGCCGTACGGGAGCAGCCCGAGTTTCACGAGCGCCTGGAATCCGTTGCAGATGCCTAGGATAAGCCCGTCCCTGTTCTCCAGCAGATCCTTCACGGCTTCGCTGATCAGAGGATTCCTGAACACAGCAGTAATGAACTTCGCCGAACCGTCAGGCTCGTCGCCGCCGCTGAATCCGCCCGGGAGCATTATGATCTGCGAATCCTTTATCTTCGTGGCGAGCTCGCCGATGGATTCCACCATCGAAAGCTCGTCCATGTTCCTTATCATATGGACGTCGACATCGGCTCCCGCGCGTTCGAACGCCCGCTTCGAATCCATCTCGCAGTTCGTGCCCTGGAATACCGGGATGACGACCTTCGGCACCGCGACCTTCACGGCCGGCGCAGCACTGCAGCCGACAAGATCGTCCACCGTCCTGACGACACTCTCGTCGCGTTCCTTCTGATCCGGATATCTCACCGGGAACACGCTTTCGAGCGGATCCATCCAGCGCCTGATCGCATCGTCGAGCAGGATCTCCTTCGTGCCGGCCCCGGTCTCGATAACGAGCTTTCCGTTCCCGACCGTCGTTCCGAGTTCCACGTAATCGACGCCCTCAAACATCTCGTCGAGATCCCCGTCTCCGACTATCTCGAGAACGATGCCGCCGTACGCGGAGCGTCCGAGTTCCTTAAGCGTCATGCCCGAGATCTTCGCTCCTATCTTGTTTCCGACGCACATTCTGAACAGCGTCATGAACACGCCGCCCTTCCTGACGGAATCCGCCGACACGGCCGTGCCGTCCTTTATGAGCTGCGCGGCCTTGTCCATATTCTTCTTGTATGCTTCAAAATCGATGATCTTGTTTTCGTCGTAATGCGCCGGAAGGTACACGATCCTGCTGGCGCGTTCCTTGAATTCCGCGCTGATGACATTGTTCGCGTCGACAGCGCATACAGCGAACGACAGCAATGCCGGCGGCACGTTTATGTCTTCGAACGTTCCGGACATGGAGTCCTTCCCGCCTATGGCCGGCACGCCGAGTTCCTTCTGGACCTTCAATGCTCCGAGAAGGGCCGCCATCGTCTTGCCCCACATCGTATCGCTGCTGAGTCTCCCGAAGAATTCCTGGAACGTGAGCCGCGCCTTTTCCCTGTCGCCGCCGAGCGCTACGAGCTTCGTGACGGAATCGATGACCGCGTACATCGCCCCGTGATACGGCGAGCATTTCGCGAGCTGCGGATCGTATCCGTATGTCATGATCGTCGCTGTCTCGGTCTCGCCTTCAGTTACCGGGAGCTTCGCGGCCATGCCGGGCTCCGGCGTGAGCTGGTACTTCCCGCCGAGCGGCATCAGCACTGTCGCCGCGCCGATCGTCGAGTCGAACATTTCAATTAGCCCCTTCTTCAGGCAGCAGTTCAGATCATCAAGATAATCCTCGGGATCGTCCTTCGCTTCCGCCGGGCTGAAGTCGACAGACGCCGGCACCTTGACCGTCGCCTCCTGCTTCGCGCCGTTCGTGTCGAGGAATTCCCTCGAAAGGCTGAGCACGACCTTCCCGCGCCATACCATCGTGACTCGCTTCGGCTCCACGACCTTCGCCACAGTCGTCGCCTCAAGATTCTCCTCCGCGGCGTACTGCTTGAACGCCTCTTCCTCGTTCGCCGGAACGACTACGGCCATCCTTTCCTGCGATTCCGAGATCGCGAGTTCCGTGCCGTCAAGGCCTTCGTATTTCTTCGGCACCGCATCAAGGTTTATCTCGAGTCCGTCCGCGAGTTCTCCGATCGCGACGGAAACACCGCCGGCGCCGAAATCATTGCAGCGTTTTATGAGGGTGGAGACTTCCTTCCTTCTGAACAGTCTCTGGATATTCCTTTCCACAGGCGGATTCCCCTTCTGGACCTCCGCGCCGCACGTCGAAAGCGACTGCGTCGTGTGCTTCTTCGACGCTCCCGTCGCTCCGCCCATGCCGTCTCTTCCGGTGCGTCCTCCGACGAGGATCACGATGTCTCCGGGTTCCGGCTTCGCGCGCCTTACATGATCCGCCGGCGCCGCGCCGATGACGGCTCCGACCTCCATGCGCTTCGCGACATAGTCTTCATCATATACTTCATCCACCTGTCCGGTCGCGAGACCGATCTGGTTCCCGTATGAACTGTATCCCTGAGCCGCGCCGATAGTGATCTTTCTCTGAGGGAGCTTGCCTTCCATCGTTTCGGCGAGCGTCTTTCTCGGATCGGCCGCCCCGGTAACGCGCATCGCCTGATACACATAGACTCTTCCCGACAGCGGATCTCTTATCGCTCCTCCGAGGCAGGTCGCGGCTCCTCCGAACGGCTCTATCTCCGTCGGGTGATTGTGCGTCTCGTTCTTGAACATCACGAGCCAGTCTTCCTTCTCGCCGTTCACGACAGCCTCGACCTTTATGGAGCAGGCATTGATTTCGTCTGATTCATCAATGTCCGTGACCGTCCCGGTCTTCTTCAGATATTTCGCGCCGATCGTGCCCATGTCCATGAGGCAGACGTCCTTCGGCCTGTCCCCGTAGACATAATCGCGCATTTCCATATATTCATCGAACGCCGCGCGCACGAGTTCGCTGTACGGACCGTTGTCGAAATACATGTCCGAAAGCTTCGTATTGAATGTCGTGTGACGGCAGTGATCCGACCAGTATGTGTCTATGACCTTGAGCTCCGTGATCGTCGGATCGCGCTTTTCGTCTTTCTGGAAATAGTCGCGGATCATGATCATGTCTTCGTCGCTCATCGCGAAATCCTGAGCAAGTCTGTATTCCGCGGCTTCCTCGTCAGACATCTTCGTGAAGCCTTCCACGACCTCGACGTCATCCGGCTCATCATAGATGACCGTGAGCGTCTGCGGCTTTTCGGCCGACGCCTCCTGCGAATCGACGGGGTTTATGCAGTATTTCTTCACCGCATCAATGTCCGTATCCGTGATATCGCCTTCCAGTACCGTGACTGTCGCGCATTTCACGAGCGGTTCGCTTCCCGGCGACATGAGCCTGATGCACTGCTCGGCGGAATCCGCGCGCTGGTCGAACTGCCCCGGCAGATACTCCTGAATAAAAAATCCTGCGTCTCCGATATCCTGAGGAAGTTCCTCTTCATAGACATCATCGACCGCAGGTTCAGAAAAGACAGAGGTCACGGCCTCCGCGAATACATCGTCATCAAGCCCCTGAACATCATATCGGTTCAGGATCCTGACCCCGGTAAGTCCTTCGATACCAAGGTTCATTCTGATATCCGAATAAAGGCCCTGAGCAGTTACGTCAAAGCCCTTTTTCTTCTCAACATATACACGTCTTACCATACGCACTCTTTCCCGGGGCTTACGTTCCCCGTTTCTGCTCAAACTCCGGCATGCGGAGCAGTATTCTCCTGACGAAATAATCTTACCATATTTGCATGCTGTACGGAGCAAAAAAATCAAAAAAATTAATGATAAAGTCCGGCACATGCCGAACTTTATCAAATGTCAGTGTTTTAATGTACGGGATTTATACAAGACGTCTTATTGTCTTTATCTCCCTGTAGTCCGCCTGGCCGATGCAGATGCCCGCGTCGGGGTTCGCCGCGTGGATGATCTGACCGTTGCCGATGTAGATGGCCACATGGCTGCCGTAGCAGATCAGGTCTCCCGCCTTCGCTTCGGAAAGGGAAGACACCTCTTCCCCGTAATTCTCCTGCGCGTATGACGAATGCGGCAGCGAAACGCCGAAATGCTCGAATATCTTCATCGTGAATCCCGAGCAGTCGCATCCGTCCGTCAGGCTCTCGCCGCCCCAGACGTACGGGTTGCCGAGGAATTTCTTCGCATATTCAATGACCGACTCGCCGGTCTTTTCTTCCTTTGTCCCCTGGTATACGACGCGCGTCTCGGCCTCTTTCAGGACATCCGTCGAAATGACTTCGCTTTCCACGGTCTCGCCGTTCACCACGGTCTCTGTCTTCGTGACCTTTGCCCTGCCGGACTCTCCCTGCTCCTTTACTTTGGTCTCGCCCTCGTAAAGCGAGCTTGTCTTAATGACTTTCGTCGCCGGCGCGATCGTCTGCACGCCCGCGTCCACCGACTCGCGCTTCACAGTAAGCACCGGCTGCTCTCCGGCGTCGTTCTGTTCGAGTATGGCTTCCACCGCCTCGTCGACAGTCTGGACATCGGAGACCGCGGTGCTTCCGGGCTCTACCCTCTTCACCGTTATCTTCGATGTTATATCCGACGCCTGCTCTTCCGAGATCGATTCGCTGTATCCGAATTTCACGCCCGTGAGCACGGCCTTCGCAGCTTCCGCGTCTTCGACAACGGCAATGACTTTTCCGTCCGAGATCATCTCATACGGAGCCGTGAAATTCTGAACGGCATCAATGCCGGTCCCGCCCGCGAAAAATTCCGCGCCGCTTCCGGAAGCAGAGGAAGAGGCGTCCGCGGGTACCGCGAGGCAGACGCACGAAACAGCCAGCGCCAGGACCGGTGCCAGCAGAATTTTCTTTGATCTTCTTACTTTTTCTCTGATATTTCCCCTTTTGATTTTATATACCCCCATATTATTCAGGATTTCCTTTCCCGGCCTCAGGGTCGATATTCACCGTCCGAATATCTCCCGCCGGATTTCCCTTTTGATTCTAAGCGGTTAATTGCCATTTTACGATTTTGTAAAGTTTACGTCAAGCGCTGGCACGAAGTTCACATATTTATTCCAATACTTATTCAAATTCTCCCGGGCGCGACCGGTATCCTCCGGAACTTCTCCCGGAAGCAATGACCCCGGGAGGAGGCCCGGGGTCAGCAGGATCATTATATACAGGTCCGGAAATAACGACTATCAGCCTTCAGGCTCGACTCCTCCCATTTTTTCGGAAAGTTCGCAGGCCTCTCTTATACCGGTGAGTATATTTTTGACCTGCTTTGAATCTCCGATATTCTCCGCCGGGATCCCCGCAGCCTTGAGTTCATTGAACAGGGCGTCGTTTGGTCTCGCGCCGACGGCGAGCACCACCGTGTCACACGGGACAGTGATTTTTCTGCTGCCGGGCTTGCCGCCGATCTTGGGCACTGTCAGTTCCGCCCTGCCGCCGCCGACGGAGTCGACGGAGCTGAATGCGTACTGCTTCACTCCGTAACGCTTGAAATTCTTCATTACCGGCCATGCCGTGCCGGCCTCGAAGCCCTGTCCGATCTTTGCCATATCAACTATCGTGATATTGCGCCTGCAGGTATCGATCAGTCTGTACACTTCTTCAGGAGTCTGGTAGCGATGTGCCATCATGTGATACACCTGCTCCGGTGATACAGATGCCTCGCAGGCCATGTACTCGGCTGTCTCGCAGCCGACTGTGCCGCCGCCGATGACTACGACATTCTCCCCGGCCATGACCCTGCCGAGAAGGATATCGTCATAGCTGCATACAGGCGTGTCATCAGTGACCCTGAGCGGGATCTTCGGTGCTTCGCCGCGTCCCATGGCGGTGACCACAAGGTCAAAGCCGCCTTTTTTAACTTCATCGAGCGTTGCTTCCTTTCCTAGCTCTACCTTCACATTCTCATGCCCGAGCATATTCTCGAAATATGTGATAAGAGTCAGGAACTCTTCTTTGTGAGGCGGTCTGGCCACCATCTCGATATGTCCTCCGATCCTGCCGTCCTTTTCCCAGAGCGTCACTTCATTGCCCTGCTGCGCAGAACGGATCGCGAATTCGCAGCCTGCCGGACCTCCGCCGATCACGAGGATCTTCTTCGGTGGATCGGCGGGCCTGACATCCTTTACGCGGTACTCCCGGCCGGCCTGACCGTTCACAAGGCATTCTATCGGCTTGTTGAAGAACGCGCGGGCCAGGCATCCCTGATTGCAGCCCAGGCAGTGCCTTATGAGTTTTTCCTCTCCGGCCTCTGCCTTGCGGCACCAGTCCGGATCCGCTATGTGCGGGCGCCCGAGGCTGACCATGTCCCCGGCTCCGGTCGCGAGCACGCGCTCCGCCACTTCGGGGTCGTTTACGCGGTTGCTGAGGATCACGGGTATGCTCACGGCTTTTCTGATCTCCGCCGCGAGGAAGTCAAATCCGCCTCTCGGGAGCTCGGCCGTGATCTGCGGTACCTTGGACTCATGCCAGCCGCCCGTGACATTTATGTAGTCTGCGCCGGCTTCCTCCATCACTTTGGAGAAACGCACGGCATCTTCGTTCGTGTTCGATCCGGGTACGAGATCATGCCCGCTGATACGAATGCCCAGCGGATAGTCTTCCCCCACCGCCTTGCGTACAGCCCTGAAAAATTCCTTAGGGAAGCGGACGCGGTTCGCCCAGGAACCGCCGTACTCGTCGGTACGCAGGTTGGTATACGGCGAAAGGAACTGGCATATCAGATATCCGGCCGAGCCGCTTATCTCGACAAGGTCGAAACCCGCCTTCTTCGCCCTCAGAGCAGCTTCCGCGCCTTTTTCTATGACCGTGCGTATGTCTTCCTTCGTCATCTCACGGGGAGTTTCACGGGAATACCCGCTGTAAACGGCAGAAGGCGCTATCGGCACATTGCCTCCGTTCACGCTTGAATAACCGTAACGTCCGGCCTGGAAAAGCTGCACGCCCACTTTTGCGCCGCGTTCATGCACACCGTCGGTGAATTTTTTAAAGCCCGGAATGAATTTATCGTCGGCAAGACTTATCATTGAATATGTCGCGCCGTAATCATCTATCACTGCCCCGCCGACAATGATCAGTCCCACGCCGCCTTCGGCGCGCCGCCAGTAAAAATAATTGAAGCGGTCGTTGTCAAAGCCGTCAGGGACATAGAGGGTGTTCAGGGCCGGCATGACCACCCTGTTTTTTATCTCCAGGTTCCCGATCTTTATCGGAGAAAACAGTCTTTCAAACTTCATTCGATACTCCTTTCATTTGATACTCATTCTGACTTTCATATCAGGAGGCATCAGATTTCCACCGCGTATTCTGTTATGTAGTATTTTACATCAATGCAGGGCATTGTGCCAACGAAATCCGGTTCTGAGACCGGTCTCCGGCGCATTTTTGACAGGGCTCGGATTTCCGCGCTTTCCCGCACATCCGGCGGGAAATCAGCAAAGGTTTTTCGGCATCTTTCGGGCGCAATAAAAAAAAGGCCCCCGGCCAAAAAACAAAAAATAAATAATACCGGTCATTGGCTCTTTCCCCCTACCGCAAAACTTTCATCCTTATCGCTCCGCATCCTCCTGGATTCCTTTGCCGCGCTTCCGTTTCCGGGCCGGCACACATTACTTCATATCCACGGATACTTCCGATCTTAAGGTTTCCGTTTTTGCATTCTATGCCATCAGCACTACATCCGCATCCGGCGGCCTTAATTCTGACCGGTATTATTCTATGTGTTTTTCGCTATGCACTCCTGGTGGTCTCACCTTCTTTCTTGACTTCTCGCAACCGCCTTCCGGCACTTATCGGATCAGCGTCCGATCGAAGCTCGAAGCATGTAATCTTTGTACCATTATATTAGCACCGGACCCCGCGAAATTCAAGAGTTGTCAGTAAATTTTTAATATTTTGGTTATAGAGATTATCTATATCATTCAGGCGGCCGGAATTGTTTTATTTTCAATGTTCGAGGCTTCTGAAACGATGCCGCGCCGCCCGGCCGCCGTAATGTACGACTGTCCGGACGACCGCCCTGCAGGGCCCTCCGCATTGATCATAATCGGCCATCTTGATTGTCTGTATTTCTTTTGCCCGCGCCGTGTGATATAATTCAAAAAGATTTTATTTCATTTACTGCAGCACAGGAGGAGTTACTCATATGTATTCATTTTCAGACATCAAAGACTTTGATCCGGAGGTAGCGCAGTCGATCCTCGATGAACTCGAGCGTCAGAACTCGCATATTGAACTGATCGCCTCGGAGAACTGGGTGAGCAAGGCTGTCATGGCCGCGATGGGCTCGCCTTTTACTAACAAGTATGCCGAGGGCTACAGCGGCAAGAGGTTCTACGGCGGATGCGAGAACATAGACAGGGTGGAGGATCTTGCCATCTCCAGGCTGAAGCAGCTGTTCGGCGCGGAATATGCGAACGTGCAGCCGCATTCGGGAGCGCAGGCGAACATGTCCGTGTTCTTCGCGGTGCTCAAGCCGGGCGACACTTACATGGGCATGAGCCTCGACCAGGGCGGACACCTGACCCACGGATCTCCGGCGAACTTCTCGGGACAGTATTACCACTGCGTGCCCTACGGCATTGATGAAAACGGGAATCTCGACTATGACGATATCCTCCGCATCGCTAAAGAATGCAAACCGAAAATGATCGTGTGCGGCGCGAGTGCGTACGCCAGGAAGATAGATTTCAGCAAGTTCAGGGAGATCGCGGACGAGGTCGGCGCTGTGCTGTTCGCGGACATCGCTCACATCGCGGGGCTTGTCGCGACAGGATATCACATGAGCCCGATCCCTTACTGCGACGTCGTGACATCGACGACTCACAAGACGCTGCGCGGACCGAGAGGCGGCGTGATCATGGCCACGAAGGAAGCGAACGAGAAGTTCAACTTCAACAAGGCCGTGTTCCCGGGCATCCAGGGCGGACCGCTCGAGCACGTCATCGCGGCGAAGGCCGTCTGCTTCAAGGAAGACCTGCAGCCTGAATACAAGGAATACTGCGGGCAGATCGTCAGCAATGCGCAGGCTCTCGCGAAGGGTCTCATGGACCGCGGGATCGATCTCGTCTCCGGCGGCACGGACAACCATCTGATGCTCGTGAACCTCGTGAATACAGGAAAGACGGGCAAGGAAGTCGAGGCGCTGCTTGATAAGGCGAACATCACCGCCAACAAGAACACGGTGCCGAACGATCCTCAGTCGCCGTTCGTTACGAGCGGGCTCAGGCTCGGGACGCCGGCCGTCACGACGCGCGGGATGAAGGAAGACGATATGGATAAGATCGCGGAGGCGATCGCAATGCTCGTAAAGGACAGCGCGAACGTCGATGCGGCGAAGAAGATCGTAAAATCGCTTACGGACAAATATCCTCTCACGGATTACTTCCCTGCGTAACATCGCAGGAACAGGGCGCCCGCAGCGGCGCCCTTTTTGATATCACGTGCGGGGCCGGGGCTGTCGCAGCGAGGGGACGCCGGGGCCGGGACCGGGTCTGCTGGACCGGGCTGCGCGGACAGAACGGCGCCGGGGCCGGGGCGATGATGCCGGTCGGATCGCAAGGCGGCCGCGGAGCAGACCGCGAAACGCCGGTGACCGGGCGATCGCCGGGATTTCAACGATCTGCGGATCCGGCATTGATGGGAGCTTCATTTTTTGTGGCGGCCGACCGGAATATGGCGTCGGTGCACACAAAATTTTCAACGTTTTCCGGGGGTCGACCGCCAGAAAACCCCTGAAAACGCTGTTTGAAAAACCGTCAGGCCCGCAATCGTTGAAAAAATTGTGGCTACCGACGTAAAAACAGCGACGGCCGCCACAAAAAAATGGCCGATCCCGCTGAAACGGGCAGCACCCGGGCCGGATCCCGCCGGAATTGCGCGGAACACACGCCGAATCCAGCCGGAATCGCGCATGATCCGAGTGCCGGATGCCGGCCGCACCGGGCTCCGCGGCCCGTAATGCAGGACACGGGCCGGGCACATCCCGGCGCCGGATCGCACCAGAACATATTAAAGGAAAGAGGAGGAATTATGAAGATCGAAAAGATAATGATAGCAGGACTCGGGGCTCTCGGCCTGACATACGCCGAGTATTTCAGCAAAGTCCCGGGCGTCACAGTCTACGGACTTGTGGACAAAGAGCGGAAAGAGCGCTATGAACGCGACGGCAGGATATGGAACGGCGAGCGCCGGGACTATCCGTACATCACGCCGGATATGACAGACGTGAAGGCGGACCTCGTCCTTGTCGCGACGAAATCTGCGGGCCTTGAATCGGCGATCAGGGAGATCCCGAATGTCCTGAAGGACGATACCGTGATCATGTCCGTCATGAACGGGATCAGCAGTGAGCCGATGCTGGCGGAAGCGTTCGGGGCTGAGCATGTGATCGGCGCCGTATACCTCGGCCACCCGGGGCAGAACGTGAACGGACAGGTCTCGCACGACGGGTCGTTCAAGACGTACATCGGAGAACTCGAAGGAGAAACGCGGTCGGAAAGGATCAATGCACTGGAGCAGCTGTTTGAAGAAGCCGGCATGAATGTCAATGTGCCGGACAGCATCCAGTACAAGCTCTGGTCGAAATTCATGATGCTCGTCGCGTTCAATCAGCCGACGGTGCTTTACGATACAGACTGGACACCGTATACGCAGTATGAAGGCGGCATGGATCTGTCGGAGCATCTGATGGAAGAAGTACGAAGGATCGCGGACGCCGCCGGGATAGAAGGCGCGGAAGAAATGGTAAAGGAAAACCGGGAATTCGTAAAGCGGTCGCCGCTTGAAACGAATCCGTCCATACATCAGGACTTCACGGAGGGGCGCCGCATGGAAGCGGACATCCTGTCAGGAGAAGTCGTGAGGCGCGGGAAAGAGTACGGGATCGACACGCCTTACAATCAGGCCGTGTACGATGTGCTAAATATCCTGAACCAGAAAAACGCGAAACGTTAGATTTCACATACGCGAAGAAGAGAAAAGGCTGCCGCAGCGGCGGCCTTTTTCAATTTGAAAATCCGGGACGGAGTATATCCCGCGCTCCCGCGGCGCTCCGCACCGGCCGTGAGATTTGACACGCGCGCAGTTACCAAGTATGATATATGCATCACCAAAATACAGATATTGTTAGGGGAGCTTTTCGCTGAGAGTGGCCTCCGGGCCTTACCCTTGAACCTGATCCGGATAATGCCGGCGCAGGGAAGCAGTATTTTCGCGAACGTTCCCCGCCACTGAGAGGGGGTTTTTTTATGCACGATCTGCAAAGTTTTTTCGAATCGACGAGCGGACAGGTCATAACTGTCATCATCATCGTCATCCTGTTTCTTATCATCCTGATCTCCGGCAAGAAAGAAAAGAAGAAGCCTGACACGAAGGCGCTCGTGGTCTGCGCGATCCTGACGGCGCTGTCGATGGTGCTCAGCTCCATCACACTGTTCAGTATGCCGCAGGGCGGTTCGATAACGCTGTTCGGCATGCTGCCGATAGTTCTCGCGGCGTACTTCTTCGGCGTGCGCGACGGAGTCATGACCGGCATCTGCGTCGGCCTGATCAACCTCATCATCGCGCCGTATGTAATACACCCGGCCCAGCTGCTGCTCGACTACCCGCTCGCGTTCGGCGCGCTGGCGTTCGGAGGAGCGCTCAGGAACTCGGGCAGACACGCTCTGCCGCTCGTATATATCGTCGGCGTGCTCTGCCGCTACGCCTGCGCGGTGCTGTCCGGAGTCATATTCTTCGGAGCGTACGCGCCGGCCGGCTACAATACGCTCACATGGTCTCTCGTCTACAACGGCACGTACCTCGCCGTCGAAGGAGGCATTACACTCATTGTCCTCATGATCCCGTCGGTCGGACGGTTCTTCCGGAAACTGCGCGACCAGGTCTCGCAGCCGTGACGGCAGGCTGAGATCCCGAAAACAAAAAGGCCCCTGCCTTGCATCAATGCATTGATGCGTAGTCAGGGGTCTTCCTTTCCGCCTTTATTTCAGTTTCTGCGTGAGTCCGCAGAAGACTCTCGTCACGTTGTCCGCGGTCTCGGCCAGGTAGCGCATGACGAGGCTGTTCTGCCGGCGCCATTCGCGCATGACCGGATCTCTCGGCCTCAGGCCCTGCGAGATATCCTTCACCAGCACAGCCTGTACCTGTTTCAGTTCGTCCTCGTGATCGCGCAGATACAGGACCGGGTCGCGGCCGTACGCGACACAGCCGTAGACGAACTCCTCGAGCTGCGAGATGATGTCGTAGCTGAAATCGATATCCTCGTCCTCCGCGCGGCAGCGCAGGACATTGTCAGTATTGTATTTATCCGTCGCGTAATCCAGTTTCCCCTGGTACGCGCCTCCGAAAATAAACTCCATAACACTCCTCTCCTGTTATCGCCGGGAAGCGCCCGGGCGGCTTTATTTGAATCTGTACCTTCTGCAGTACGACATTTCTTCAACATGATCACAATATTTCGCAAGGCTCTTCTCCACTTCGGCAAGCCCTTTCCTGAAATATTCCCTGTGATATATCTCCGGCGAATAGTCGCCTCTCGATCCGCTGCGCCCCGTGCCGCTGAAAACATAGTGGCCGATATAGACCACGCTGCGCACGTGCTTCGCGAACTCTTCAAGGTCCTGGATCACCCGTCCGGTCGCCAGAAGATCAAGGTCATCCGGAGTACCCATCTCATTTCGCAGCAGCGCCGTAACGCTGTCGATGACGCACACCGAATCCGCGGTCGTTTCCGGCAGAATACTCAGGATATCGCGCCGGCAGTCCAGGACGCTCAGCCCGCTTTCCGCCGCAAGCTGGCAGCACCTTACGCACTGCTCCTCCTCGGTCTCGTCCGCCGGCTTTACAGTCGATATATATATCGCGGGCAGTCCGAGCACGTCATGTGTGATCTTCGCCTGTGTCAGCGCCCTCTCGAGCATCCCGTTGTTGTTCCCTCCTACAAGCAGAAACTTCATTTCGCGACCTCCGGTTTCTCCCGGCCCGCGGCGTCAAGCCACTTCCGCCCTTCGCCGATCTGCCGCTCCACTTCCGACGGCGCCGTCCCGCCGTGCGACACGCGCGCGGCGACGCAAGCCTCCATACTGATGTCTCCGAGCATTGATGCATCAATGCGCAGATCTATTTCCTTCAGCTGCGCGTCCGTGAGATCTTCGAAATCACATCCGCATTGCTCGCAGGTCTTCACCATATTCCCGACGATCCTGTGCGCCTCACGGAACGGGATGCCCTGTTTCGCGAGATGCTCCGCGATGTCCGTCGCGTTCAGGAACCCGCGCGACAGCTGCTCCGCGATGCGGTCGCTGCGGAAGCCGGTCTTCTCGATCATCTTCGCGAGGATGAGCAGGGAATCCTTCCACGTGTCGATCGCATCGAACACGCCTTCCTTGTCTTCCTGGAAATCCTTATTGTACGCGAGCGGCGTTCCCTTCATGACCGTCATCAATGCGACGAGGCTGCCGTACACTCTCCCGGTCTTCCCGCGCAGGAGCTCGGCCATGTCCGGGTTCTTCTTCTGCGGCATGATGCTGCTGCCTGTGCAGAAGCTGTCGTCAATGTCCATGTACCCGAACTCCGAAGTGTTCCAGATCACGCATTCCTCCGCGAACCGGCTGATGTGCATTGATGAGATCGCGGCGGCCGAAAGCAGTTCGATCAGATAGTCGCGGTCACTGACGGAATCCATCGCGTTCTCGGTCGGCTTCGCGAACCCGAGCTCCGACGCTGTCATCTGACGGTCTATCGGCATTGTCGTCCCCGCGAGCGCGCACGAACCGAGCGGACACTGATCCATCCGCTCAAGGCAGTCGTCAAGCCGCCCGACATCGCGCCGGAACATCTGGAAATAAGCCATCAGCCAGAATCCGATCGTGACAGGCTGCGCGTGCTGCAGGTGCGTGAATCCGATGAATATATCCGAGCAATGCTCCTCCGCCTTCGCGAGCAGCACCTCCTCGAGGTAGATGAGCTTCTCCCTGATCTCGCCGATCTCTTCCTTGATATACAGCCGCATGTCGGTCTGGACCTGGTCGTTCCGGCTCCTCGCCGTATGCAGCTTCTTGCCCGTTTCTCCGAGTTCCTCTATCAGTGCCGCCTCGACCGCCATGTGTATGTCTTCCTGCTTCGTCGAGAATTCGAACTCGCCGCGTTCGATCCTATCGCGGATCTTTTCGAGCCCGCGGACAATGTCGCCGCACTCCTGCTCCGTGATGATCCCGCATTCCGCGAGCATGTGAGCATGCGCGACGCTTCCTTTTATATCGCATTTATACAGACGCCTGTCGAACGTAATGGACGCGTTGAACTTCTCAACGATCTCATCCATTTCCTTTTCAAAACGTCCGCTCCAGAGATTTGCCATAATGTTCCTTCCTGTGTGCTGACGGGACCCGATCTGCTGCCGCTTCCGAAGCAATGCCTCATCCCGCTTCTGTTCAATGTTTTATTTTATCACAAAACAGTGCGCTGTGGGGGCCGGGACGCAGCTGTCGGTGGAAAATTCCGAAAACAGCCTTTCCGCCGCGGGCGCGGAAATCGTGAGCCGCGGCCCCCGCATGAGAAAAAAATCAGAAACCCTGTAGAGAAATCCCGGCATTGATGCCATAATATAGAAAGAAACTGCATTAAGGAGGAACTCATGAACATTTCGGATTTTTTCCCGATGTGGGATAAAATCAATGCGCGCGACCGTGATATGATCCGCGGCGCCGCGAATATCAGACATACTGAAGAGGGCGAGGTGCTGGAACCGGGCCGCGACAACTGCACCGGCCTCATTCTGATCGACGACGCCCGGCTCAGGATATTCATATTGTCTGAAGAAGGACGCGAGGTCACCCTGTTCCGGCTCGGGCCGGGCAGCGTCTGCCTGCTGTCCGCGTCATGCATGTTCAACGGCATGAGTTATGACATCAATATCATCACTGAAAAATCAGGCGATATCGCGATCGTCCCGACTTCGGTCTACAAGGCCGTCTCGGAAAGATCGGCGCCGCTCGCGAATTTCACGAGCCAGATCATGGCCGAAAGATTCGAAAGCGTTATGTGGCTCATCGAACAGATACTGTGGAAGAGTTTCGATGCAAGGCTGGCGGAGTTCCTGCTGGACGAGGCCGACCTCGAAGGCACGAACACGCTCAGCATCACGCACGAGCAGATCGCCTACCACCTCGGAACGGCGCGCGAGGTCGTGACCAGAATGCTCAAATACTTCGTCGGCGAAGGATACGTCGCACTGGCGCGCGGCTCGGTCACACTGACCGATGTGAAAGCGCTGCGAAGAATCGCTGAGAACTGATCACGGGCGGAGCGGCCTGAGGCCCGGCCGGAGCGGGGCCTGTGCGGTGACGGGGTCCGTGATCCGGTGCAAAATGGTCCGGGTCGGAGCGGTGATCCGGCGATCCGACGCAGAACGGTCCGGCGTGGAGCGGTGATCCGGCGATCCGGCGCAGAACGGTTCAGGACGGGGCGGCGGCCCGGCGAAAAACAGCCTGGGACGGGTCAGCGGCTCGGCGGTCCGGCAAAAAACGGTTCCGGACGGGGCGACGGCCCGGTGAAAAACGGTCCGGGGGGCGGTGACCCGGCGCAAAACAGTTCAGGACGGGACAGTGGCCCGGCGCAAAAATGCCGGATCGCTGTTTTTTTGTGGCGGCCGGTCGAAATATCGGGGTGCTGCACGCAAAATTTTCAACGTTTTTCGGGGGTCAGCAGTCGAAAAGCACCCGAAAGCTCTGTTTGAAAAACTATCAAGCCCGCAATCGTTGAAAATTTTGCGTGCACCGACGCCATTTTCCGTGTGGCCGCCACAAAAAATCGGAGAAAGGCGCCCGGAACCGGAGAGAACGATCAGAGCGCCGGGCCCGGGGCCGGAGCGGTGATTCGGCGATCCGGCGCAGAACGGTTCAGGACGGGGCAGTGGTCCGGCGCAAAAATACCGGATCGCTGTTTTTTTGTGGCGGCCGGTCGAAATATCGGGGTGCTGCACGCAAAATTTTCAACGTTTTTCGGGGGTCAGCAGTCGAAAAGCACCTGAAAACGCTGTTTGAAAAACTATCAAGCCCGCAATCGTTGAAAATTTTGCGTGCACCGACGCCATTTTCAGTGTGGCCGCCACAAAAAATCGGAGAAAGGCGCCCGGAACCGGAGAGAACGATCAGAGTGCCGGGCCCGGGGCGGAGCGGTGACCCGGCGATCCGGCGCAGAACGGTTCAGGACGGGGCGGCGGCTCGGCGCAAAAATGCCGGATCGCTGTTTTTTTGTGGCGGCCGGTCGAAATATCGGGGTGCTGCACGCAAAATTTTCAACGTTTTTCGGGGGTCAGCGGCCGAAAAGCACCTGAAAGCGCTGTTTGAAAAACTATCAAGCCCGCAATCGTTGAAAAATTTGCGTGCACCGACGCCATTTTCCGTGTGGCCGCCACAAAAATCGGAGAAAGGCGCCCGGGGCCGGAGCGAATGATCAGAGTGCCGGACCCGGGGCCGGAGCGGTGATTCGGCGATCCGGCGCAGAACGGTCAGGGACGGGTCAGTGGTCCGGTGAAAAATGCCGGGTCGCTGTTTTTTTGTGGCGGCCGGTCGAAATATCGGGGTGCTGCACGCAAAATTTTCAACGTTTTTCGGGGGTCAGCAGCCGAAAAGCACCCGAAAGCGCTGTTTGAAAAACTATCAAGCCCGCAATCGTTGAAAATTTTGCGTGCACCGACGCCATTTTCCGTGTGGCCGCCACAAAAATCGGAGAAAGGCGCCCGGGGCCGGAGCGAATGATCAGAGTGCCGGGCCCGGGGCCGGAGCGGTGATTCGGCGATCCGGCGCAGAACGGTCAGGGACGGGTCAGTGGTCCGGCGAAAAATGCCGGGTCGCTGTTTTTTTGTGGCGGCCGGTCGAAATATCGGGGTGCTGCACGCAAAATTTTCAACGTTTTTCG
>JBMNVB010000008.1:0-75025 GCA_050946575.1 Anaerovoracaceae bacterium
GTGCACCGACGTGATTTTTGCGCCGGCCGCCACAAAAATTGCCGGATCCGTCCTGGTTCAGATCCAAATCCGGCCAGGATCCGATCTGAACTCGACTTGATCAGGCCCAGGCCTGCCGTTTCGATTCCACCGCCACGGTCATGTCGTATTTTTTGTGGCGGCCACCTCGATTTTTCGCTTACTAGCCACAAAATTTCCAACGTTTATGAGGTGTCGGATGTCAGAAACGGCTCGAAAACGGGTTCCGAAAAGGATTCGGACCCGCAATCGTTGAAAATTTTGCGTGCACCGACGTGATTTTTGCGCCGGCCGCCACAAAAATTGCCGGATCCGTCCTGGTTCAGATCCAAATCCGGCCAGGATCCGATCTGAACTCGACTTGGATCAGGCCCAGGCCTGCCGTTTCGGCTCCACCGCCACGGCCATGTCGTATTTTTTGTGGCGGCCACCCCGATTTTTGGCTTACTAGCCACAAAATTTCCAACGTTTATGAGGTGTCGGATGTCAGAAACGGCTCGAAAACAGGTTCCAAAAGGGATCCGAACCCGCAATCGTTGAAAATTTTGCGTGCACCGACGTGATTTTTGCGCCGGCCGCCACAAAAATTGCCGGATCCGGCCTCGATTCGTCCCGGATTCGGTCCGACACCGGCAAGAATCCGTACCTGATCCGGTCCGGCACCGGCACGAACCCGGCCAGAGCCCAATCAGAATCCGACCCGAGCCTTGCCGGATCTGCCTGCATCGGGTCCGATTCCGCCCCCGGCCCCGCTCCCTACAGCAGCGGGATGTATTTCTGCAGCACTATGATCCAGATGAATATCGTGAATATCGAGCAGGCCGACGCATACGCGACAAGCTGCGCCGCGAGTTCGTCATTCCCGCCCATCTGCTGGGATATAGTGTATGTATTTACAGCCGTCGGCGCGCACATTGTCGCGAAGACAACGATGATCTCGTAGTTGTTGAAGCCGAGCAGTATCGCGATCGGGACAGCGACCGCGGGAGCGATCACGAGCCTTGACGCGACCGTCCAGAATATCTGCTTCGTGTATTTCCTGCCCGCCGAGAAAGAAAACCCCGCGCCGAGAAGCACGAGCACGAGAGGCGTCGCGACGCCGCTCATATCCTTTATGATATCAAGAGGCAATGCCGGGATCTTCCAGCCGGCGAGTGTAAAGATAATTCCCGCGACCGCGCCGTGTATGAGCGGATTCGTCGCGATCCCCTTCATCATCTTGCCATAGTCCGGCTTCCCCTCGTCGCGCAGCGCCTCGAACACGACGACAGACATGATATTGTACACAACGATCGTGATCGTAATGGCGAGCGCCATCAGGCCGAGATACTTCTCCCCCGCGACCGCTTCCATGACTGGCATGCCGACATAGACGAGATTTCCTCTGAAAATCGCCTGGATGATGACCGGTTCCTGCTTTCTGTCATGATTCACCCGCGGCACGATAACAGAGGCGACGATGATGACCGCGATCACCGCAGCAGGGATATAGATGATCAGCCTGATATCGACAAAACCTCTGAAGTCGTTCGCGTACAGATTGTAGAAAATCAGCACCGGCAGGAAGATCCTGAAAACGATCTTGTTCGTACCGTTCACGATATCCTGCGTTATGAACCCGACGCGCCGGCAGATATATCCGATTATCATCAATGTCATCAGCGGGAAGACCGCGGTGACTGCGAGCTTCATTACCTCAAGCATTGTTACGCTACAGTGCCTCTCCTGTTCTCGAATTTCTCGTATTCCTTATCGTCCATGATCTGTTTTATGATCATTACCATATCATAGACCTCGGCATACGACGTGTAAAGCGGCACCGGAGCGAGCCTTATGACGTCCGGATATCTGAAGTCGGGGATCACGCCGCGCGCCTTCATTGCCGCGTTTATGCGGATCGCGTCATCGTGCACGAGCGCGACGTGGCCGGTCCTCCGCTCATCCTCGCGCGGATTGCCGACGCTGAAGCCGTACGGCGCGAGAACCTCATCTATCAAATACATGAGATATGCTGTGATGTCTAATGATTTTTCTCTTATGGCATCAATGCCCGCTTCTTCGATGATGCTGAGCGATCCCTCGATGGGAGCCATTGACAGTATCGGGGATGTCCCGACCTGCCAGCCTCCGGCATACTCCGCGTGCTCGAACTCGAGCGGGAGATCGAACTGCTTTTCATTGTCGTATCCCCACCAGCCGGCAAGCCCGGGCTCTCTGCCGAAGTGCTTCCTGTTTATATACAGCCCCGCGACCGCGCCCGGCCCTCCGTTCATGTACTTGTACGTGCACCACACCGCGAAATCCGGATCGATCTCCTTAAAATCGTGCGGGACGACGCCTATTGAATGGCACAGGTCGAACCCGGCATAAATACCGCGCTCCTTCGCCGCATCGGCGATCTTCTTCATGTCGATCAGCTGCGCGCTCCTGTAAAGCGCCGACGGCAGGAGCACCAGACAGACATCGTCCGTCATCGCATTGATGATATCGTCTTCATAAATGTAACGCCCGTCGCGGCTCTTTACCGTCTTCAGCGCGTCCGCCGGGTCGAAGCCCGCGTTCCTGACAATGCTCATGAGCGCGTATCTGTCTGTCGGGAAGTTGAGGTCGTCGACGAGGATCCTGTACCGATCCTTCGTCGGGCGGTAGAACGTGAGCACCGCCTGATGCACGTTCACCGTCGTACTGCCCGTGACCGTCACTTCATCGGGGTCGGCATTGATGAGAGGCGCGGTCATCTTCCCGAGCTTGTCATGATAAAGGAAATATCCGTACTCGCCCCAGATGTCGATCCCGCCGTTTTTCCAGGCGTCGACCGCCTCGGCGAGCTTCTCCTCGGCGTCCCTGCTCATAAGTCCGAGCGAATTGCCGTCCATGTATATCTTGCCGGGAAGTTTGTAGAACCTTCCGGCGAACGGCGCGAGCCCGTCCTCCCTGTCCTTCTTTTCGGCAAATTCCCTGCCCGCTTCGAATGTCCTCATTGGCGCTCCTTTCCGCTAGAGCCTCCTCCAGCTTTCCTTCCTGTAGCCGCGACGCCTGCGCACGTCTTCGATCTGCTCTATCATGTCGGGGATGTCCCCGTTGAGATCTCCCTTAAGCATGATGTAGTTCGATGCGTGGTTCGCGCGGAATACCGTGCCCTCCGAATCGACGCGCCGCAGGAATATCTCCATCTCGTCCGCGACGTCGTCCGGCGACAGCAGTTCCATCTCTCCGCTCTCGATCTCGCGTATTATCGGCGCCGGCTCCTCAAGCATCAATGTCAGGAACGACGCGTATTCCGGCTTGATCCTGCTGATGAGGTCCGCGCTCCGTTCCGCGTGCTCGCGAAGGCGCGCCTTGCCGCCAAGGCCCGAGATCAGTGTGATGGAGACTTTTATGCCGGCCTTCCTGAGCCTGATCCCGGCTTCCGCGATCTCGTCCGCCGTCGCGTTTTTCTTCACGTGGGCGAGCACCTCGTCATCGCCGGACTCCGCGCCCATATAGACCATCTCAAGTCCGGCCTCTCTGAGCGTTGATAATTCCTCATCGGTCTTCCGCAGAACATCTCCCGGCGTGCCGTAGCTCGTGATCCTCGGCGAATACGGGAAATTTTCGTGCAGCAATGCCAGTATCCTGACGAGTTCATCCGTCGGGATCGTAAGTGCATCCCCGTCCGCGAGGAATATCTTCGCGATGTCCCTGCCGTACGTCTGCGCGACCCATTCGACGTCGCTCTTTATTTCTTCGAACGTCCTGATCCTGAATTTCTTGTCCTTGTACATCGAACAGAACGTGCAGCTGTTGTTCGAGCACCCTATAGTTACCTGCAGGATGAAACTGCGCGCCTCGCTCGGCGGACGGTAGACCATCCCTTCATATTGCATTGCCATAATATTTTTCCTTTCTATTGTCTGTCCGTGCGCGGTATAATATGCGCATGGAGAAGAAGTTTTCTGAAAAAGTTTATGATGTCGTCGCGCGGATCCCGTACGGGAAAGTGGTGTCGTACGGCCAGATCGCCGATATGATCGGCGTGCCTCGCGCGGCCCGTCAGGTCGGCTGGGCGATGCGCCGCTGCCCGGAAGGTCTCCCGTGGCAGCGCGTCATCAGAAACGACGGCTCGATAGCCGGCGGCGCCTGCGCCGAAGACCGGCGCGAGCTCCTTCTGGACGAAGGCGTCCCGGTGCTGCCGGACGGACGCGTCGATATCGAAGCCTGCCGCTGGGACGGGCGCTGAACCTGGTGTCGTGACGCCGCGGCGCGAACCGATATCCGCGTCAGTACAGCATTGATTTATCCTCGCCTATCGCCTGGATCCCGTCCAGAATGTATCTGCGGCCCTCTTCATCTCTTACATATCCGTACGCCTCGCCGAACACAATGAAATAATCAATGTTCACGAGCCCGGCGTGCAGTACTGTCGGCGCGACTCCGCGCACCTCGAACCGCACATCGACCATATCGTGATCGTCGGACACCCTCCAGACCGCGCCCGACTTGAGTTCACGCGCGAGTTCCTTCGTCTCTCTGTCCCGCTCGAATGTCACGGGCGGCAGCAGACTCTGCCCTCCTGCGATCCAGATCAGATCCTCGTTATACTTATACGGATCAATAGACTGGTTCGCCGTAAGATTAAGCGCAAAGTACCGCCGTTCATCCGGCTCGTCTTCCCGCGCGCATTTCCCGAACGCGGTCATCCAGTCGTAATGCATGCGCCGCGGATAGAACCCCCTGTGATCGTCAATGATCGCTGTCGTGTTCTCGCCGGCCGTGTAGACCTTGCCGTTCACCCGGAGCGATCCCGTGACATTGAAGAAGCTCTTCTCCGTATACAGCGGTCTGTTCTTCCCGAACGGGATGCTCACCACCGACGGCGGCGATATCTGTCTGAGCGAAAGTTCGTATTCTATTGTATCGCGCCCTTCCGCTCCGAACCCGAGCGCGTTTCTTTCTTCTTTCCTGAGCTGACTTTCGAAATCTTTTTCCGGTTTGACGGAGCCGGCCTCGCCAATGTGGACTCCTTCGATCTCGCACGCGCCGCGTCCGAAATCGTTCTCGAATTTAATGAACCCGTCATCTCCGCGCACATAGGTCACACTGCCGTTCAGCAGATTCGGCGCAATGGACACGTCCGCCGTCGGCAGGACAGAACTCCATTTATATATCACGCCGTCGTTCCGGTCGAAAAACACATGCACCATCATGCCGAACAAGCCCATGTCTGTCCCGCCCGCAAGCAGGACACCGTCGCCGAAGTCTACTTCGACCGCTTCCCACAGCGTCAGTTTCTGTTTATTGAAAACGTCCGGAAGATGTGTCGGCCCCTTGCAGCGCACGAGGTCCATAGTCTCAAACTCCCTGTCGAACGTACCGAACACGGCAATGCCGCTCTCATCGACAAGATCCGCCGGCGTCTCCTTCGGCCTGCGCTCACTGCTGATGTATGCTCTATATCCTTCCATGCCATGCTCCTTTCCGGTGTTTCCTCTCAATGTTTGATTCAAAATTATGCCCGGCCCTGGTGCGGCGTTTCGGCCCGGCGAAGTTTCGGTGCGGCGTTTCGGCCCGGCGAAGTTCCGATGCGGCGTTTCGGCCCGGCGAAGTTCCGGTGCCGGGTCTCGCCCTTGATGCGGTTTCGAGACCGAGTCCGGTGCCGTGCCGGCCCGGGGTCTGCGCATCTTTCCGGGTCCTGGGCTGCCCTGATTTCGGGGCCGGTCCCCCGCCTCTGTCCGGCATTCCATGTACCGATCCGCTCCGGGATCCGCGTTCCGCGTTCCGCGCGGCCCTTGTATTATATTATAACCCATCGGAGCCGTCCCGACACATGAAATCGGCCCTGATGCGGAGTTCGCCGATATTGGAGGGGGTTCGGGCGGCCCGGGACAAGAAATGAGCAATGCCCACCGCAGCGGGAAAGTGGTAAGCGGTGCAGAGTTCGGTCGTTTTGTGGTGAGATCGGACCGGTTCAGAACAGGAATGAGCAAAAAAGGTGGGGAAATCTCAATATATGAAAATACCCCACCCTTTTTACTGGGCTGCAGGGGTTGACCCGAGCGGATTTTCGGGAATTGTCAATTTCTGCCTGACCGAGGGGTCATAAACGTTGGGATTTGTGTGGGGTATTTTCCAAATACAAAAATACCCCACCATTTTTGCCCATTTTCCAAAATCAGCAATGCCCGGTGCATCAGACCAGGGGGGAAACAGGGCGGCGGCCGGCCGTTTTGCGGTGAGATCGGACCGGTTCAGAACAGGAATGAGCAAAAAAGGTGGGGAAATCTCAATATATGAAAATACCCCACCCTTTTTACTGGGCTGCAGGGGTTGATGCGAGGGGATTTTCGGGAATTATCAATTTCTGGCTGACCGAGGGGTCATAAACGTTGGAATTTGTGTGGGGTATTTTTTCTATACAAAAAGACCCCACCATTTTTGCTCATTTCTCCGAAAATCCGAGCGATCCCCGGTGCCCGGATCTCCTGCACCACCGATCCCCGGCGCCCGGATCTCCTGCATCCCCGATCCCCGGCGCCCGGATGCCACGCAGCCCCGATCCCGCTCAGCCCGGATCCACGCGCCCGGATCCCGCGCGCCCCCGGATTTTGACTTGCCCTCTGTTTTATGGTATATTTCTATCGTCGCAATTCTTAACATGTTAGGAGAGATACAGATGAAAAGAATAAAGACTCTTGAGACTCGCGATCTCTGCAAGAGCGCTAAAGACGGCGGCTGCGGCGAATGCCAGACTTCTTGCCAGAGCGCCTGCAAGACAAGCTGCGGAGTAGCGAACCAGAAATGCGAGAACGCGAACGCGGAAAAGTAGTCAGCGCTTTCGCGGATGCCGCCGCCGGGCGGCATTTATTTTTTTCTGAAACAGGAGAGAGAAATTGGTCCATCAATACAAACTGAACGGATATAATATCGTACTGGATACATGCTCGGGGTCTGTCCATTCCGTCGACGGCCTAGCGTACGACGTCATCTCGATGTACGATCAATGCACGGATGACGAGATAGCAGAGTCAATATGCTCCCGGGACCCGTCGGTCACCCGTGAAGACGTGCTCGAATGCATTGATGAGGTGCGCGAGCTCGAAAAGGCCGGGAAGCTGTTCACCGAAAACGACTTCGGGCAGCTGGCCGGCGAACTGAAGAAAAGGAGCGAGGGCATCGTAAAGGCGCTTTGCCTGCACGTTTCACATACATGCAACCTGAACTGCGAATACTGCTTCGCGAGCCAGGGGAAATACCACGGAGAGCGGGCGCTGATGAGCCCTGACGTCGGGAAGCGCGCCATTGATTTTCTGATCGAGAACAGCGGGCAGCGCCGCAATCTCGAGGTGGACTTCTTCGGGGGCGAACCGCTCATGAACTGGGACGTCTGCAAGGAGATCGTCCGGTACGCGCGGTCGGTCGAGAAGCAGCACGGGAAGAATTTCCGGTTCACGCTGACGACGAACGGGATGCTGATCGACGACGACGTGATCGAGTTCACGAACAGGGAAATGAGCAACGTGGTGCTGAGCCTTGACGGGAGGAAGGAAGTGCACGACCGCACGCGCGTCGACTATGAAGGACGCGGAAGCTACGATATTATCGTGCCGAAATTCCAGAGGCTCGTCAAAGCCCGCGGAAACAGGAATTATTACATGCGCGGCACGTTCACGCATCTCAATACAGACTTCACCAACGACATTTTCTCCATGGCGGACCTCGGGTTCACCGAACTCAGCATGGAACCCGTAGTCTCAAAACCCGGCGACCCTCTCGCATTGACGGAGGAAGACCTGCCGGTGCTCATGGAGCAGTACGAAATACTCGCGAAGGAAATGATAAAGCGCGAACGCGAAGGGCGCGGCTTCACTTTCTATCACTATATGATCGACCTTACCGGCGGGCCGTGCATCTACAAGCGTGTGTCCGGCTGCGGGTCGGGGACGGAATACATGGCCGTGACGCCGTGGGGCGATCTGTACCCGTGCCATCAGTTCGTCGGCGAGGAGGATTACAGGCTCGGCGACATCTGGAGCGGCGTGACTGAACCTGAGCGGCAGGAAGAATTCCGCGCGTGCAATGCATATTCGCGCAGTGAATGCAATGACTGCTGGGCGCAGCTTTACTGCTCCGGCGGATGCGCGGCGAACGCGTACCACGCGACGGGCAGCGTGTCCGGCGTGTATGAATACGGATGCAGACTGTTCAGGAAGCGCATTGAATGCGCGATCATGATAAAGGTCGCCGAAGCCGAAGAAGGCGGCCGGTAAAGACGGGAGGCCGGAGATGGACACTCCTATTGCGGATTTTATTGATGAATACGAAAAGTCTGAGGCTGTGAGAGCCCACATGCCGGGCCACAAGGGGCGCGGCAGTATTTTCGCGCCTTCGGATATCACGGAGATCGCCGGCGCGGACTCGCTGTATCATGCGGACGGAATCATCCGGCGGAGCGAGGAGAACGCATCAATGCTGTTCGGCTCGGGGCTGACTCTCTATTCGACCGAGGGTTCTTCCCAATGCGTGAAAGCCATGTGCCTGCTCGCGTGCATTGCTGCGGCCGCCGGCCCGGATCTTCAGGCCGGACCGCGCGCGGCATCGGACCGTCCGGTCATTGCCGCCGCCCGCAACGCCCACAGCTCATTCATCAGCGCGGCGATGCTCGCGGATTTCGACGTTGCCTGGATCCCGGCGGAGGATAAAGAATTCTCCGTCTGCAGATGCACCGTCACCCCGGACGGGCTCCGCAGATTCCTGAAAGAGCGGGATGACCGTGACGCCGCTCCTTCCGCAGTCTATATCACATCGCCGGATTATCTCGGAAACATCGCCGACATAAGAGGTCTCGCGGATGCCGCTCACAGTTTCGGCATCCCTCTCCTGGTCGACAATGCCCACGGCGCGTACCTCCGGTTCATGCCCCGCGATCTTCACCCGATGACGCTCGGCGCGGACGCCTGCTGCGATTCCGCGCACAAGACGCTCCCGGTCCTGACCGGCGGCGCGTACCTCCACATCTCGAAAAACGCTCCGGAAATGATCCGCAACGCCGCGACGGCCGCCATTTCATATTTCGGATCCACCAGTCCGTCGTACCTGATTCTCAGATCACTGGACGAAGTGAATCCTTATCTTGAAAACGGGATCCGCGCAGATCTTAGAAAAACCGCAGCCCGCATCAATGAACTCAGAGAAAAATGCGAAGACGCCGGTATCGTTTTCACCGGAGACGAAGAAATAAAGGTGACGATAGACAGCCCGGCGTCGGGACTCGGAGCCGGGACCGGTCTTGCCGACTCGCTCCGGTCCCGCGGGATCGAATGCGAATTCGCGGACAGAGACTATGTCGTCCTGATGTTCTCCGGAAGCAGCAGCCTTCGCGATATCGAAGAAACTGAAACAGCGCTGCTCGGCATTGCTGAGAACCGGGGCGCGCCCGAAGAAGATCCGCGCCCGACGTTCAGACTCCCCGAAGTCAGATACCGGCCGCGCGAAACGCTGTACATGACGTCGGAGACAGTACCGGCCGCGCGAGCTGTCGGACGCACGGCGTCGGGCGAGGACGCGTCGTGCCCTCCGGCGGTGCCTATCGCGATGCGCGGCGAAGTCATCGACGAAGACACAGTCAGCGTAATGAAGTATTACGGCATTGATGAGGTCAGTGTGCTGAGGGAGGTGTGAAGATGCCGGCAGGCGCAGCGTTTATAATATTTCTCGCATCAATGCTTGTCTGCATTGCAACAGGTCATACGATGCTGATCGCGCTCGCGGTCGGTTTCGTTTGTTTTTTCGCGGCCGCGTGCAGGCTCGACAGGTCGCCGGGCGAGGTGCTGCGGATGGCCTGGCTCGGGATCAGGACTTCGCTCGTCGTGGTCGTGATACTGATGCTCGTCGGCTGCATTACCGGGCTCTGGCGGTCCGCGGGCGTCATCGCGTATTTCGTATATTACGGCATGAAGATCATCACGCCGCACCTGTTCATTCTGATCGCGTTCCTGCTCGCGGTCGTGCTGTCCTACGCTCTCGGGACTTCGTTCGGCGTCGCGGCGACGGCGGGCGTGATTTTCGTGACGCTCGCGAAGAGCGGCAATGTCTCTCTCCTCATCACCGGCGGCGCGATCCTGTCGGGCTGCTATTTCGGCGACCGCGGTTCCCCGGTGTCATCGTCGGCCGCGATCACGGCGAACGTCACGGGCACGGACATGAACGGAAACGTAAGGGAAATGATGCGGTCGGCGGTCCTTCCGCTGGCGCTGTGCATTGCTGTATACGGCATACTCTCCTACCTGAACCCCGTGACGGACGTAGATCCCGCGATAATGAAAATGCTGTCGTCCGATTTCGTCCTGACTCCGTGGCTGCTCCTTCCCGCGGCGGTCGTGATCATCCTGCCGCTGTTCAAAGTCAACATCAATATCGTGATGGCGTCGTCGATCGTCATCGGATTCGTGGAAACGATGGTGATCCAGGGCGCGGGTTTTTCGCAGACAATGCAGTACATGATCACGGGCTTCACGGCGGAGGATCCTGTGATGGGAGCGATAATGAACGGCGGCGGTCTCACATCAATGCTCGAGATCTGCGCTATTCTCGCGATTTCGTGTTCGTACTCGGTCATCCTCAAGTCGACCGGGATGCTGCGCGGCGCCCAGCGGATCATTGTCCGGATCGCCGCCCGGGCCGGCAGGTTCGCCGCAACGCTGATCACGGGCATAACCATGAGCGCCCTGTTCTGCAACCAGACCATTGCCACTGTAATGACCGTGGACCTGGTCGAGCGCATGTATCATCTCGGCGGCGCCCCGAAGCGCGAACTCGCGATAGACATCGAGAACTCTGCGATCGTAATGGCCGCCGCGATACCCTGGTGCCTTGCCGCCGCGGTCGTGTACCAGGTCATGGGCCTCGGCAGCGGGATCCTGCTCTACAGCTACTACCCGGTGCTCGTATCAGTGTGCTGGCTGTTTACAAAGAACAGGATCGGGATCAAGGATAAAGGATGACGGGCCCAGGGCCGGGCGGAGGGCACCGGGGCCCGGTTTGCGGGCGTAGAACCGGCCCAGATTTGCGAGCGTGGAACCGGCCCAGATTTGCGGGCGTGGAAACGGCCCCGATTTGCGGGCGTGGAAACGGCCCCAGATTTGCGAGCGTGGAAACGGCCCCAGATTTGCGAGCGTGGAACCGGCCCCGATTTGCGGGCGTGGAAACGGCCCCAGATTTGCGAGCGTGGAAACGGCCCCAGATTTGCGAGCGTGGAACCGGCCCCGATTTTGGAAAATGAGCAGAAATGGTGGGGTCTTTTTGTATATGGAAAATACCCCACACAAATTCCAACGTTCATGGTCCCTCGGCTATCCAGAAATTTACAATTCCCGAAATTTCCCTCGAATCAATCCCCGCAGCCCGGCAAAAAGGGTGGGGTATTTTCATATATTGAAATTTCCCCACCTTTTTTGCTCATTCCTGTTCTGGACCGGTCCGATCCCACCTCAAAACGACCTGCCGCCGCCCTGTTTCCCTTTATTCTGATGCTCCGGGCATTGCTGATTTTGTGAAATGAGCAAAAATGGTGGGGTATTTTTGTATATAAAAAATACCCCACACAAATTTCAACGTTTATGGCCCCTCGGTCAGCCAGAAATTGACAATTCCCGAAAATCCCCTCGCATCAATCCCCGCAGCCCGGCAAAAAAGGTGGGGTATTTTCATATATTGAAATTTCCCCACCTTTTTTGCTCATCCTCGTGCTGGAGTGCTCAGAATCGCAGGCCATGACCCGAAATCACTCGGATCTCAGGCCTGTATCCGGCACCCGGCCATAAAATAACACGTTTTTCACAAAATCAATTCCGGATCCCGCGCGAGCTCTGTCCCGCGGTCCGTTCCGGCCCCGGCACACCGCCGCTCGCCCGGCCCGATACCGAACTCAACTCGTCCAAGTTCCGAACTCAGTTCCGGCCCCGGCACACCGCCGCTCGCCCGGCCCCGATGCCAAATTCAGCCGCCGGCCGCAGCCAGTCGCCGGCCCTCGCCCGGCTCCGATTCATCACTTGCGTCAGCCCCGGCGCACCGGCCCGCGTCAGCCTCGGTTCCCAGCCTCAGCCGCCGCCACGCCCAAATCCCGGCCCCTATCTCTCAGCAAACGCCCGGACCCTGGCCCTCACGCGCTCTTCTCCGAGTATCTGCTGTATTTCCCAGATGTCCGGCGACTGGGCGCGCCCGGTCACCGCGATCCGGATCACCTGGCTCACGTGACCGACGTGGCCCTTGTACTTGTCCGGTTCCTTCTTGTAGTCCTTCGGCCTCGGGGCGTAGCCCAGGCTCTCAGCAATGTCGCGGATCTTTCCGAACCAGGCGTTCTGGTCGTCGGACTGATCGTAAGTTTCCAGGTACTTCTCCAGGATCGCCTTCTCGTCGCCGCGGACCTCTTCAGGCACATCGTCCCTGATCTCGAAACGCTCGTCGAAGAAATAACTGATATAATCGAACATCTGCGGCGCATTGACGAAGTCCTTCCGCGGCTTCTTCCCCGTGCGGCCGAGGTCCAGGATCGGTTCGACATAGGACTCGCGGCCCTTCAGGATCTCCGCGATTTCAGGATCGTACTCTTCGGCCCATCCGTGCATGAATGCGAACAGGTCGGCGGCGCTGATCCTGACCAGCACGTCCTTCGAAACGTCGTTCAGCTTATTGATGTCGAACAGAGCGCCCGACGTGCTCATCTTCTTCGTCGTGAAATTGAAATCATCAATGCCGGCGTCCGGGTGGGCGGCTCTCCATTCCTCGTAGTTCGAGTTCAGGAGCGTCAGCAGATATTCGCGGACGGCCTGCGGATGATATCCCATTTCTTTATAGTACCCGAGCCTGAGTTCGGGGTCCTTTCTCTTCGAGAGTTTCCTCTTGTTCCCGTTCTCGTCCAGTTTCATGAGCTGGGCCGTGTGGCAGTACACAGGTCTGCGCCATCCCATTTTAGAGAACAGCTCGACGTGGATCGGCAGCGTTGACAGCCATTCCTCGCCTCTGACGACATGCGTCGTCCGCATCAGGTGATCGTCGACGACGTGCGCGAAATGGTACGTCGGGATCCCGTTCGCCTTCAGGATAACGACATCCTGGCAGTTCTCGGGCATTGTCAGCATGCCGCGGATCGCGTCCTTCACCTTTATCTCGGCCGGGTCTTCCATATTCCCGTCCGAACGGAGCCTGAGCACCCAGCTCTGCCCCGCGTCTATACGCTCCTTCACATCATCAAACGACAGATCGCGGCACTTCGCGTACTTTCCGTAAACGCCGGGAGTCACCTGCTCCTTCTGCTGCGATTCACGTATTGATGCGATCTCTTCCTCCGTCATGAAGCACGGATACGCCGCGCCGTTTTTCACGAGATACTTCGCCATCGCGCGGTAGATCTCCCCGCGCTCGCTCTGGGTATACGGACCGTACGCGCCGGTCTCGCCGTCCTTCGCCGCGCCCTCGTCGAACGCGATGCCGAAATACTCGAGCGAGTCGATTATCACATCGACCGCCCCCTCGACGTAGCGCTTGTCGTCCGTATCCTCTATCCTGAGGTAGAACACGCCGCCGCTCTGGTGCGCAAGGCGCTCATCGACGAACGCGCCGTACAGGTTCCCGAGATGCATGAATCCGGTCGGGCTCGGACCGAGCCTCGTGACCTTCGCGCCCTCCGGCAGTTCGCGCGGCGGGTACATCCGCTCGTAATCGTCCGGCGTCCTGTCGATCCCCGGAAACAGCAGCTCCGCAAGTTTATCGTGATCCATTTTCTTCTCCTTTATTCGTAATCGTATTCCGCGCGTCCGCGCAGCATTGTATTCACTACCGTATTGTTCCGCGGGGGGCATCCCTCAGCAATGCGCAGCCCATGGTCATGGGCATATCTCTCCGCGCAGGCTCCGACGCAGACTACATGCTCAGGGTCCGGGTCTTCCGGCGCCCCGCTCCCGGGACGGCCCGCTATCACCGAGAGATCCGCCGTGTATCCGAGAAGATCCTCATCCCGCATATCGGTGAGCGCGCTCATGACTGAATTCCTGCAGCCGGTGCACGCCGTCTCGTCGAATATCATCCCGAACGATTCCGGCAGCCCTTCGATCACGGTCTCATGCGACCGGACGAAACGCTCCGCGACGTCCCCGATCCGTTCGCCGATGACTTCTATCTCATTAAGATCGGCTGTCCCGAGTCCCGCTGCTCCGGCCGCTGCGGTTATCGGGACCTCTTCGGGACCGAATCCCATGATCTTCCCGCAGACCGCCTCGCACGCGACGATATCCTTAGAAGCGATGATCAGATCCTTTCGCTTCGTGTCTCCGAACACCGGTCCCATGCCCTCGGCGGCGTAAGTCCCGTCGACGATCTCGAGCGACGGCCTGATGACGCTGTTCAGTTCGACGACACGTTCCACGAGCCCGCGCCTGTGGAACATCTTTTTCGAACTGTCGGGCATCACGCCCTTCATATTCTTCATGCCCAGAGTGATCCCGCATTGATCGTGCGTCTTCATGACCGGCACGGTGATTATTACATCCGCCTGCGTGACGAATTCCCACGTCGTAACATTTTCGGACAGGCGGTATTCCCGCCCGCCGTCCGTTTTCAGGTCGACGACCGGTATCCCGGCTTCCCGGATGTTATTATATCCGCAGAACAGGATCACGTCACGCGTGTCGGCACCGACGGACGCTGATTCGGCTACTGCCGGGCGGCCGCCGTACTCCTTCACGATCTCCGCGGCGGCGAGACATACCTCCCACCGCGTGACGGCGCCGGAAAGCCTTGCTTCCGGGACCGCGACCATGTTCGGCTTTATCAGCACCCGGTCGCACGGTCTTATTATATCCTCGAGCCCGCCGAGGTCTTCCGCGGCCTGCCTCACGGCGGCCCTGATCCCGGCGAGATCGTCGCTTTCGGTTTTTCTTACGGAAACAGGGGATCTCATATCGCTACACCTTCCAGCTGTTGAGATATTCCCGCTGCTCGTCGGTCAGAGTATCTATCTCCGTTCCCCAGGCTTCGAGTTTTCTTCTCGCTATGAGCGTATCTATTTCCTTCGAAACGTCGATCACTTTGTTCTCGAGCTGACCTCTGTGCTCTTTTATGTACAGCGCCGACAATGCCTGCACCGCGAACGAAAGGTCCATGATCTCTGCGGGGTGGCCGTCCGCCGCCGCGATATTCACGAGCCTTCCCTCGGCAATGACATTGACGCGTTTTCCGTTGGGGAGCGTATATGCCATTATATTAGCGCGCGCTTCCTTTTTATCGACCGCCGCCTCCTCAAGGCCCGCCATGTCTATCTCCACATTGAAATGACCTGCGTTCGCGAGTATCGCGCCGTCCTTCATGTTCATCATGTGGTCGACTGTGACCGTCCTGCAGCACCCGGTCGCAGAGATGAAGAAGTCCCCGAGCGGCGCGGCTTTCGCCATCGGCATGACGTCGTATCCGTCCATGCGCGCTTCCATCGCCTTTATCGGATCTATCTCAGTCACGATAACGCGGGCGCCGAGCGCGTCCGCTCTCATGGCAATGCCGCGCGAGCACCATCCGTATCCCGCGACGACTACTGTCTTCGATGCGATGATAAGGTTCGTGTTCCGCATGATGCTGTCCCATACCGACTGTCCCGTTCCGTAGCGGTTGTCGAACAGGTGCTTGCAGTCGGCGTCGTTCACGGCGCACATCGGGAACGCGAGCACGCCTTGCCGCTCCATGGCCTTCAGCCTTATGATGCCCGTCGTCGTCTCCTCGCATCCGCCCCAGACATCCTCCGCGAGATCCTTTCTCTTCCCGTGGAGCATCGATACCAGGTCGCCGCCGTCGTCTATCACTATGTTGGGCTTATGCGACAGACACATTTCTATGTGGCGTTCGTATTCTTCCTGCGTCGCGCCGTGATACGCGAACACGCTCACTCCGTTTTCCGCGAGCGCCGCCGCTACGTCATCCTGAGTAGAAAGCACATTCGACCCGGTGGCGCGCAGGTCCGCCCCGCCGGCGGCCAGCACGAGACACAGATATGCGGTCTTCGCTTCCATGTGGATGGACAGCGATATCTTCACGCCCTCAAACGGTCTCGTCTCTTTGAATTCCTTCTCGATGCCGTTAAGGAGCGGCATGTTGCGCCTCACCCAGTCGATCTTCTCCTGACCGGACGGGGCGAGAGAAATGTCGCGGACCTCGTATCCGCGCATTGATTTATCTTCTGACATTTATTCCTCCAAAAATGACAGAAGCGCCCGGCCGGGCGCTCCCGCGCTGTTCTATTCTACTGTTACAGACTTGGCCAGATTCTTCGGCTTGTCTATATTGCAGCCTCTGTATTTCGCCACATAGTACGCGAATATCTGCAGCGGCACTACTGTGAGCAGAGGCGTGAGCTCGTCCGGGCATTCCGGGATGGTTATCATCTCGTCCGCGAGGTTCTCTATGAGCTCGCATCCCTCTTTCGCGACGGCTATGACATATGCGCCGCGTGCCTGGACCTCCTCGATGTTCGAGCCCATCTTTTCGACGAGCTCGCTCTGCGTCGCCAGAGCGATGAAGACCGTTCCGTTCTCGACGAGCGCTATCGTCCCGTGCTTCAGTTCGCCGGCGGCTATCGCGAAGGAATTGATGTATGAGATCTCCTTGAGCTTGAGCGATCCTTCAAGCGATACGGCGGAATCCGGGCCGCGCCCTATGAAGAACATGTCGTTCTCCCTGTGGAACTTTTCGGCCGCCTTGCTGATCTTCTTTTCCTGATCGAATATCTTATCGAGCTTGCCCGGTATTAGCAGGAGCTCGTCTATCATCCTGTGATAGTATTCGTCCGTCACTGTGCCTTTCGCCTTCGCGAGATACAGCGCGATCAGGTACATGCAGACGAGCTGCGTCGTGTACGCCTTCGTGGATGCGACCGCGATCTCCGGCCCCGCCCATGTGTAGAACACGTCGTCCGATTCGCGCGCTACGGAGCTTCCGATAACGTTCACTATCGACAGCACGCGCGCTCCCTTTTCCTTCGCCAGCCTGAGCGCCTGCAGCGTGTCCTGCGTCTCGCCGGACTGGCTTATGGCGATGAAAAGCGTTCTGTCATCGACGAGCGGATCTCTGTATCTGAACTCCGATGCGACATCCGTCTCCACCGTTATCCTCGCCATCTTCTCTATCGCGTATTTCCCGACCATGCCGGCGTGATACGCCGTGCCGCACGCGACGATGTATATCTTGTCTATATTGTCTATATCCTCTTTCGTCAGGCTGATGCCGTCGAGCTTAATGTTCCCGTTCTCGTCGAGCCTGCGCTTTATCGTTTCCTCGATGCCCTTCGGCTGCTCCATGATCTCCTTCATCATGAAGTGCTCGTAGCCGCCCTTCTCCGCGGCGTGGATGTCCCACGTGACCTCGTAAACGTCCTTGTGGATCTCATTCCCGTCGACATCGTAGATCTTGATCGCGTCCTTCGTCATGATGACGATCTGGCCGTTGTCGATGAAGTATGCCCTGCGCGAATGCTTCAGGAACGCCGGGATATCCGACGCGAGGTAATTGCAGCCGTCGCCGACGCCGGCGACAAGCGGAGTGTCCTTCCTGACAGCCGCGATCTTGTCCGGCTCTTTCGAGCAGACCGCGACGATCGTGTACGTGCCGCGGATCTTCTTCACGACTCTCGAAAGCGCTTCCCTGAGGTCCCCGCACTCGTCGTAGTAAAGGCCGAGCAGATGGGCGACAGCCTCCGTGTCCGTATCCGACTTGAACACGACGCCGTGGTCCCTGATCAGCCTGTCCTTTATCTCCGCATAGTTCTCGATAATCCCGTTGTGCACTATCGCGACGGTATTGTCCCCGTTGCAGTGCGGGTGGGCATTGGTGTCGGACGGCACGCCGTGCGTGGCCCATCTCGTGTGCCCGATGCCGATATTGCTCTCAAAGTCGCTGTCCTTCACGATGGTCTCGAGATTCGAGAGGCCGCCGACCTTTTTTCTGACTTCCAGCTTTCCGTCTTTCACCAATGCGATGCCCGAAGAATCATAGCCCCTGTATTCGAGGTTTTTCAGTCCTTCGAGAATAATTTCCTTCGCGTTGTTTTCGCTTCCTACGTATCCTACGATTCCGCACATTTGACTTTCCTCCTGATCATCCGAATTTTTTGCCGATAAACGCGGCGAGATCCCTCGCCATGCCGGCGATCCTGTCTTCTTCCTCTCCCTCGAGCATGACTCTCACGAGAGGCTCGGTGCCGGACGGTCTTATAAGGACGCGCCCTCTGCCGTTCATTTCATCTTCTATTTTCCTTATCTTCTCCTGTGTCTCTTCGTCCTGTTTATATGCTTCCTTGTTCTCGTTCCTGACCTTCGCGTTCACGAGCACCTGCGGATAGATCGGAACTTCATCCGCGAGTTCGGAAGGCTTCTTCCCGCTCGCGAGCACGGCTCTCAGAAGCTGCAGCGACGAAAGGATGCCGTCGCCCGTTGTAGTCTTGTCCTTGAATATCATATGACCGGACTGCTCGCCTCCGAGCGTCGATCCTGTCTTCAGCATGCTTTCGAGCACATACCTGTCGCCGACGGCCGTGACCTCCGTGCAGCATCCGATACTGTCGAGATATTTATGGAGCCCGAGATTGCTCATGACGGTCACTGTCACGCGCCCGTCCGGGAGCCTTCCCTCATCTTTCATCATGCCGGCGCAGATGCACATGATCTTATCGCCGTCCATCACTCTTCCGCGCTCGTCCACGGCTATGAGCCTGTCCGCGTCACCGTCGAACGCCATGCCCATGAACGCGCCGTTGTCGACCACGGCGCACTGGAGCTTCTCCGGATGCGTCGAGCCGATGCCGTCGTTGATGTTTATGCCGTTCGGCTGGTCTCCGATCGTCATGACTCTCGCGCCGAGTTTCCTGTATACTTCGCCCGCGATCTTGTACGACGCGCCGTTCGCGCAGTCAAGGACGATCTTTCTCCCGCCTATGTCAAGCCCCTCCGCCGAGTCGACAAGGAACCGCTCGTAGACGCTGACCGCGTCTTTCTCGGCCTTGAGCTTCTTCCCGAGCTGGTCTCCCGTGGCGTTGAGCTCGACGTCGAGATTCTTCATCAGAATATCCTGGATCTCATCCTCTATGGCATCGTCCAGTTTATATCCCTCACCGTTAAAAAACTTGATCCCGTTATATTCGAACGGATTGTGCGACGCCGAAATGACGACGCCCGCCGTGCAGTGGAAATATCTCACGAGATACGCGACCGCCGGCGTCGGAATGATGCTGACGTCGATGACATTTCCGCCTATCGCGAGAACACCTGCCGTCAATGCCGATTTCAGCATGTCGCAGGATATCCTCGTGTCCGTTCCTATCAATATGACGGGACGCGCCGTGTCCCTGCTGAGAACGTGCGTTGCCGCCTTTCCGAGGTTCATGGCGAACCCCGGTGTCAGTTCGGTGTTCGCAAGTCCTCTCACACCGTCTGTCCCGAATAATCTGCTCATAAAAACTCCTGTTTATCTTATTTTTCGCTGAGTGTGACTTTCACTGTCTCAGGTGAGACAGTTACCTCAGATGCGTTGCTGCAGGATACCTTTATCGTGACGGTATGCGTCCCGGCAGTGTATCCGCTCATACTTACATTCAGCTTTATATCAGCGGCCGACAGCTTGTCGATATAATCCTTTGCGGCCGTGACCTTCACCTTGAATGTTCCGCTTGCGATCTTGTCAGTCAGTCCGTCGGAAACGTCAGAGACCGTAATATCCCCTTCATCGAAATCGAACTCCGCGGTCTGCATATCCTGCATGACGATCCTCACGTACAGCCCCGAACTTTCATCCGCGAGTTCCACGCCGTCAGGCAGCTGCAGAGATAAGGCAATGTTCTGCGTCGATGTTATATCGCTGAGGCTGATGTCGTCAGCCGTGATGCTGTCGATGCTGTCAAGCGTGTCCTTGCTTCCTTTTATGGTAACTTTCTTCGGGACGTTTTTCGATTCTATCTTATATCCTTCCGGCACCGATCCCGTCAGCGACACCTTCAGATTCACTTCCTTTTTCTGGAGCATAGTCGCCGTGACCGTCGCGCTGCTGTCGGACATCCTCACATGGGAAACGGTTTTCCCTGATGAAGTCACAGGCGTGAGTCCCGCGGTAACTGTCGTCGCACTGTCTTTTATCTGCGATTTCTGTACTGACGCTCTCGCGTACTTCACCTTGTCCACCTGCGTCTTAGTCCCGGACACAGTAACTTCGGACGGCGAGATCGTAACATTGCCCGGCTCGAGGGAATCACCCGTGCCTCCGGTGAATCTCGCCTTCGTTTCCACAGTCTTCGTCTCAAGATCCGAAACTGTTATCGTGACAGTATCGTCGCTTATTTTCGAGATCTTCACCCCTTCGGGCTTTGTCACCTTCAGCGTGACAGTATTCTGACCGCGCGAAAGCCCGGATACATCGGCAGTCACCTTTATATCCGACTTATCGACATCATTCACCGCGCGCCTCGTTCCGCTGATCGTGACGTCCACCACGAGCTCTCCCGGGTCTTCGATCGCGAGTCCCTGATTCCAGAGTATATTTTCATTCGTTATCGTGACAGGTATCGAGACGAACGTCTTTTTCGTCTGCGGATTCACCTGCCCGACGACATACGCCCACAGAATGATCGCGAGAAGTATCGAGATCACGAGGTTGACTTTGTTGTTCCTAAACATCGTCATCACCTCCGGATCTGTCCGGACGCTTCCCGCGTTTCCATTTCTCTTTCTTCTTTTCTTCGTTTCCGTTCATATACAGAGAAAGCAGCGTCTTCTCCACCGTTTTCGCGTCGAGGTATCTTTCGATGCGCCCGTCGCGCGCGATGGAAATGATCCCCGACTCCTCCGATACGATAAGAGTCAGGCAGTCCGATTTCTCTGTAATGCCGATGCCCGCTCTGTGCCTTGTCCCGAGCTCGCTCGGAAGATCGAGGTTCTCGGTGAGCGGCAGAACGCATCCGGCCGCGTGGATCCTGTCGCCCCTTATTATAACGGCTCCGTCGTGCAGCGGCGCCCCCTCGTAGAAAATATTCCCGAGAAGGTTGGCCGAGATCTCGGCATCGAGTATCTCGCCGGATTCACATATGTCGGAAAGCGACGTCTGACGCTCGAAAACAATGAGCGCGCCCGTCTTCTTGGCGGAGAAGCCCTCGACCGCCTCCACGAATTCGCGGACAATATGAACGGACTGCTCCCTGCTCATCCTGCCGAACTGCGCGGGCTTGACGAATTTCCCGCGTCCGACCTGTTCGAGTCCCCGCCGCAGCTCCGGCTGGAACACTATGATCAGTGCGAGTATACCTACGGTGAGCAATGACTTCAGCAGCCAGTTCAGAGTGTAGAGATGGAACAGTCCCGACACCCATGTCGCGAGCACGAGAATAAGCAAGCCCTGAACAAGCTGTTCGGCCCTGCTTTCCCGGATAAATCCCAGAACTTTGTAGATCAGGAACGCGACAAGAGCGACATCAATGACATCGTTTACCCCTACTCCCGTTATCAGATTTGTAAATGTATCACTCATCCGTACTCGCTTTCAATAACCATCAATACGCCGTTTCGAGCAGACCGTAATCGTCGTCTTCCCTCTTGTAGACTACATTTACGCTGTCTGTTTCCATATTGAGAAATACGAAAAAGTTGTGCTCCAGCATCTCCATCTGAACGATAGCCTCGTCCACCGTCATCGGTTCGAGCTCGAATCTCTTCCTCCTTACGACCTTGAGCTCTTCTTCCTCTTCCGGTTCAGGCCACGCCTGGAAATTGAAATCTCCGCTGTCCTTGTGCTTGCGCTGGATCTTCCCCTTGAATCTTCTCATCTGAGTCGACAGTTTATCGACTACCTTATCAGTGCCCGTGAAAAAGTCATCGGATTTGTCTTCCGCGCGGAACATCATGCCGCGGACTTTTATCGTGGCCTCTATCTTTTCGAGATTGCGTTCTTTCGAAAGAACTACATTCGATACTATATCATCAGAAAAATACTTGTCCAGTTTCGACATTTTCTTTTCGATAGTGTCTTTCAGTCTGTCACTGGTATTAACGTTTTTACCTGTGATAATTACTTTCATTTATTTGCCTCCTGTATTCGGTGATGGTGTATTGTAATTATATCAATAGGCCTGTAGTAATACAATAATACAGCCGCCGGCTGACCTGGTCTTTGCCCCCACACTCGCCTTTGCCCGGATTTCCCGGAGGACTTACTTCTAAGATACGCCATGATCGCCGCGTCTTCCGCGCGGTTTACGTGGAGCCTTTCGCCCGTATCTGGCATGGCCTTTCAACCACAGACCCGTGCGGCTGCGATATTATATTCCATTTTAACACAATTGCAGGTAATATCGAACAATATTCCTGAAAAACCCTGTCATTCGTCACCGGGCCTGATCATGTTCCCGCCGGACGCCAGCGTAAGGACATACACAGCCCGCGCGCCTTCTTTTTTCAGCACTTCCGAGCATACGTCCACCGTGCTCCCGGTAGTGTAGATATCGTCCACGAGAAGGATATCCTTCCCGCTGACAATGGCTCCCGCTCCCGGAGCGGCCCCGAATGCGCCGGAAATGTTCGCCTTCCGTTCTTCCGCGTTAAGAGTCTTCATCGCGGCCGTCTGCTTCACCCGGACGAGAGTGTCCTCATACGTCGCGCCCGCGAGCTTCGCGAACATCGATGCGGCAAGTGCCGCCTGATCGAACCCGCGCTTCCTGAGCCTCGAACGGTGGACAGGCACGGCGGTCACGACATCATACCGGATATCCTCACACTGCATCCTGTCGTACATGATCTCCGCGATGGCCCTCGCGATATACTTTTTCCTGAGATATTTGTACTCCGCGATGAGCCGCTTCTCATAGATCCCGTACGACAGGCACGTGAATCCCCTGTCGAAAACATGCTCCCGCTCCCGGCAGTCTGTACAGACGTCGTGCCTCCACGTGTCTTCGAGTGGCTTTCCGCATTTTCGGCACGTCCTGCCGACAGCCCAGCCGAACCGCTCCCTGCACTTGTCGCACAGCGAATACGGCCGGGTATCGTCGATCACCGCGCCGCAGCAGACGCAGTAAATATTCCCGGGGAAAAAGATCTTTTCAAATATCAATCCCCGTCCTCCGCAAGTATGTCCGCCCACGGATCTTCCATGGCCTTCAGCCGCTGCGCGAGCCCGGAATATCTCTTCGCGACCATATTGTTGTCCACCATCGCGTCAAGATAATGCTCGCTCCCCACCAGCACGACGAGTTTCTTCCCCCTCGTCACGGCAGTATACAGAAGATTCCTGGCCGCGAGCATCGGCGGGAAATGCGTGACGGGCATCACGATCACCGGGAACTCGCTTCCCTGGCTCTTGTGCACCGTGATCGCATATGCGAGTTCCAGTTCATTCAGCTGCGTATATTCGTACGTGACGTACTTCACATCCTCGAATACCACGCGTACTGTCTTTTCAGAGTCGTCTATCTCGCTTATGTAACCTATGTCACCGTTGAATATTCCCTCTCCCTCCGTGAAATCATCAATGCGCTTCCACTCGAGGTCGTAGTCGTTCTTTATCTGCATCACTTTGTCGCCTTCGCGGAAGGTGACGTCTCCGAACTGCTTCTCGCGCTTCATCCTGTCCGGAGGATTCAGTATCTCCTGGAGCCTGCCGTTCATGACGGCCGTGCACAGTCCGCCCTGCTTCCTGACGGGCGAGAGCACCTGGATGTCCCGTATCATGTCCACATCCTTATAGTACGACGGCAGCCTCTCCGAACACAGATCCGCGATCGTGTCCATGATCTCCTTCTGCCCCTCTCTCGTGAGCAGGAAGAAGTCAGTGCCTTCGCCGTTCACTATCGGGTATTCGCCCGCGTTTATCCTGTGCGCGTTCACGACGATCATGCTCTCCTCGGCCTGGCGGAAGATCTCGTTCAGCCTTATGCTGAAAACGTACCCGCTGTCAAGGATGTCCGCGAACACATTGCCCGCGCCGACCGGCGGCAGCTGATCCGCGTCCCCGACGAGTATGAGCCTGGCTCCCGGGCTGACCGCGCGCAGCAGCGCGTCCATCAGAAATATATCTATCATGGACGCTTCGTCTATTATGACCGCCTTGCACCTGAGCGGATTCTCGAGCCCTCGTCCGAACTGCATATCGCCGATACCTTCGTCGTAATGATATTCGAGCAGCCGGTGTATGGTCCTGGCCTCAAGTCCTGCGGCTTCTTTTATTCTCTTCGCGGCGCGTCCCGTCGGTGCCGCGATCTCGGTATCGAGCCCGCTGCTCTCCAGTATTCTCGCGATCGCGCTGATGATCGTGGTTTTCCCCGTGCCGGGTCCGCCCGTGATCACAGTGATGCTGTTTTCAAGAGAATTCCGTATCGCGTTTCTCTGCTCCTCGCTGTATTCCACCCCGCTGCCGGCTTCCGCCTCGCTTATCAGTGACTCCACTGACGATTTTACCGGAGCCGGATCTGTCTCCTTCAGTTTCATGATCCTCGCGGCAACAAATTTCTCCGCTTCGCAGTAAGCGGAGAGATACACGCAGTGTTCTCCGTCGATATCGTCCATCATTATCCTGCCGCCGAACAGCAGCGACGTCACGGCGTCCTCGCAGAGCTCCCTTCCGGCTCCCGTGAGCTTTTCAGCATACCCGTACAGAAGATGATCCGGCAGATACATGTTTCCGCGCATTGATGCCTCCCGCTGGAGTATATATATGATCGCGCTCCGCACGCGCTCCGGCGAATCCTCCGGGATGCCCGACTTCATCGCTATCGCGTCCGCCCTCTTGAAACCGATCCCGTCAATATCGTCCGCGAGTTCGTATGGATTTTCTTCAATAATATCGAGCGTCGCGGTCCCGTACGTCGAGTACAGCTTCATCGCGAGCGCCGGCGTGATCCCGTATTTCTGCAGTCCGATCTCTATCTCCGCGAAGTCCCTGTACTCGAGGAACGCGTCGCGGATCCTGTCGGCTTTTTTCTTCGTGACGCCCTTCACGTCCGTGAGCCGGTCCGGTTCGTTTTCGATGATGTCGAACGTGTCGGTCCCGAACTTGCTGACGATCGCTTCCGCCGTCTTCGGGCCGACGCCCTTTACAAGATCCGACGCGAGGAACGCCGCGATGCCGGAGCCCGTCTCCGACAGCACCTCTTCAGCCTCAGTGAACTTGAACTGCTCGCCGAATTTCGGATGCACGAAAATATCGCCCGTGAGCCTGTACGAGCGCCCGACATGACAGGACAGCAGCTTTCCGGTGCATCTGATGACGCCGTCCTCCGTCTTGATATCAGCCACTGTCCATCCGTCTTTATCGCTTCTGAAAACTATATTAGTAATGACCCCTGAGATATCAGTCATCGCTCAGTTTTTCCTGATCCTTTCTCCTGTAAATCATCCTGTTCTCGAGCGTCCAGACCCTGTCGCTGAACTCGCCCGGCCTGGTCTTCGACAGCGCCTCCTCAAAATCGTACAGGCGCGCGTCGATCACGTCAAGGTAATGCAGCATTTCCGCTTCCGGGAACAGCGGCCGCTTCGGGCTGCCGAATTCCGGCTCGTAGTGATGCGACAATACCATGTGCTCCACCAGCACTTTCTTCTCGTCCGTGAACCCGAGCTCGTCCATGTCCTTATCAAGCTCGCGCACGCCCATCGTGATGTGCCCGAGCATCCTGCCCTCGAACGAATACCCGTCCGAAATGCCGTATTCATTTGAGTTTATCTCGTTTATTTTCTCCAGATCGTGCACGATGACGCCCGCGATCAGAAGGTCCCTGTCAAGGAACGTATATACCTCGCACGCCTTCTCGCCGAGCATTGCCATGCGCTTCATATGCCACAGCAGGCCCGCCATCTCCGCGCCGTGGTTCTTGCTCGCCGCCGGCCAGTACATCAGCTTCGGCTTCATTTTATCGAGCTTCAGCATGCAGAGATTCCTGAGGTCGCTGTCCTTCATCTTCTCTGCCGCCGTCATGAGATAATCGTACATCTCGTCCGCCGGCTCCGGCGCCGTCATAATGAAATCGCTGAGCTCGGTCTTGTCTTCCTTCCGGCCGAGACGGATCCTGCTTATCCGGAACTGCTTCATGCCGTTCCACTCATTTACCAATGCGTCGATCTTCGCAATGTTCCCCGGCTTTATGGCCGACAGACGCTCCAGCTCCTCGTCCACGATATCCCATTTCTTGCCCGTGATCTCGCCGGTCTTGTCGCCGAGCGTGACATCAAGGTACTTTTTCCTGTTCGACCCGATCTTCACCGCGATCTTCTTTACCATATAAAAGTCTATGATATGTTCATTCGTATTCAGCGTCGCAATAAATGCGTGCTTTCTTTCATTATTAATATTCTCCATATTCTCTCCGTTCCTGCAAAAATTACGCTGGTACGATTATATAACATTTCGGGCGCGTTTTGAACATGCGCGGAGAAATTTTCCATTTTTTTCTAATCGAGCCGGGCCGCGCCGCCTAGGAAGAGGGACCTGTGGAGAATCAGAGGCAGATTCGGAGAAAATCCGTGGGATGCACGAGGTCTGTGGCCGACCGGACGCCGGATTCCGAGCAGATTCGGTACTGTACGAGGTTCGCGGCCGACCGGTGCCGGGTCTTTGAAGGATACTGGGGATGCGCCAGAGCCGCGGCCGCCCGCCGCGGGTCCGGAGCAGACCGATACTGCGCAAGATTCACGGCCGCCGGGCGCAGTATACCGAGCAGATCCGGCACTGTACGAAGTTCGCGGCCGACCGGTGCCGGATTCCGAGCAGATTCGGTACTGCACGAGGTTCGCGGCCGACCGACAGTTACAATTTCCCCAAGAATGAGCATTTCAGGTGGGGTATTTTCATATATGGCAATTACCCCACATTAATTTCAACGTTTGCGGGCTGTTTGTCTGGTATAAATTTACAATTTCCAAAAAACTCTTCTCATCAATGCCCGCAGCCCACAAAAAAGGGTGGGGTAATTTTTATATTTTAAAATACCCCACCATTTTTGCTCATTCTCCAGAAAATGGAAGTCCACAGAGGCTATGACCGCTTCCGGGACCATGACCGACCACGAAATTCATGACCGGTCGCGAAATTCATGTCCGGCCGCGGGATTCATGACCGACCGCGGAGGTCATTCCCGGTACCAGGGACGCTGTTGCCGGCCGAGAAGTCATACCCGGCCGCGGAGACCATGTCAGACATCAGGAACCATAACCGGCCGCGAAGGCTATGCCCGGCACCAGGGACTCTGTGACCGGTCGAGAAGTCATTACCGGCCGCGGGGACCCTGCCCCGCACCAAAGGCCACGTCCGCCGCCCCCGGACAGCCCCGCGCTCCGGCCCCGGTTGCCGCCATGCAACTCCGCATTGATAACGCCATATCGATGTACTATAATAAGATTTCAGAAAGGAACGAAAACTATGAAAAAAGACACAGGACTGGTGCGTATCGGGGCCGCGGTGCCGGAGATAAGGGTCGCGGATCCACTCGAAAACGCGAATGAAATCATTAAACTAATAGAAGATGCCGAGGCGGAGAAAGCAGGCATTGTCGTGTTCCCGGAGCTCGCGCTCACGGGATATACATGCGCGGATCTGTTTTTCCAGGACACGCTGTACGACTCCCAGATAAACGCGCTTCAGCTTGTCGCGAAGTCGACGCTCAGGAAGCGGGTCACCGCGGTAGTCGGGATGTATCTGAAGTCGGAAGGCTGCCTTTATGACTGCGCGGCCGTGGTATCGGGCGGCGAGATCAACGGCATCGTGCCGAAGACGTATCTGACCCCCGCGGAGCGCAGGTGGTTCACTCCCGGCGGTGCATTTGAGATGGCCGATATCCCGGGGTCTGAATATCCGGTGTTTTTCGGCCCGCTGATATTCAGTGACAAGCGCTCCGGCCTGTCGTTCGGCATTGAGATCGGGAGCGACATGGACGCGGCTGTTCCGCCGGCAGCGGGGCTGACCCTGCGCGGCGCGCAGCTTATCCTCAATCCCGCAGCAATGCCTGACGCCATGTGGGAGGCTTCGCGGCGGTCCGAGACCGTAAAGGCGGCGTCGGACAGATTCAAGTGCGCGTACGTTTACTGCGGGGCCGGGACTGATGAATCGAACACGGATCTCATGTTCAGCGGCCAGACGGTCTTCGCCGAAGCCGGAGACATCCTGCATGAAGGCGGGAGATTCGCGAAAGAAAGCCACATCGAATACTGCGAAGCGGATTTCCGCAGCATTGATTATATAAGGACGCGCGATACATCAAGGCGCGAATGCGTAAATGCGCTCACCGGTATCGATGAGATAACTGACACGAATCTCGAACCGGTCAGACTCGTGACCGCCGGGGACGATCTGTTCAGGAAATACGAGCGGAACCCGTTCGTGCCTGACGATCCCGCGAAGGCGGACGCGATGTGCGAGGAAATATTCTCGATACAGACGGCTGCATTGGCGAAGCGGATGAGATCGGCGCACTGCACGAAACTCGTCGTCGGGATCTCGGGCGGACTGGACTCGACACTTACGCTGCTCGCCTGCTGCGCCGCGCAGAGATACGCGGGACATCCGGCCGGCAGCACCATCACCGTGACAATGCCCGGTTTCGGGACTACCGACCAGACGTATCAGAACGCGCTCGACATCATGCGCCTGCTCGGAACGGACATGCGCGAAGTGTCGATCGTGAAATCCGTCACTCAGCACTTTGAAGATATAAATCAGGACATAGACAACCACGACGTCACGTACGAGAACGCCCAGGCGCGCGAACGCACGCAGATCCTCATGGACATCGCGAACCAGGAGAACGCACTGGTTATCGGGACCGGCGACCTCTCCGAGATCGCACTCGGCTGGTGCACCTACAACGGCGACCATATGGCAATGTACGGTGTGAACGGCACGGTGCCGAAGACGATGATGAGATACATTATCAGCTGGATCATCTCGAACCGGCTCACGGGCGAAAACGCCGATGAAAAGTTCTCGAGGGACAACGAAAAACTCGCTAAAACGCTGCAGGCGATCCTCGATACTCCGGTGTCGCCGGAACTCCTGCCGCCGGATCTCTCGGGCGAGATCGCGCAGAAGACGGAAGACCGCATCGGCCCGTACGAGCTGCACGATTTCTTCATCTACTATACGATAAAGCGCGGCATGGGGCCGGAGAAACTGTTCACGATCTGCAGAGCCGCATGGGGCGACGAGTACGACGACGAGACGATCAAGAAGTGGCTCGACAATTTCTACAGGCGGTTCTTCACCCAGCAGTTCAAGCGCGACTGCAGCCCGGGCGGACCGCAGGCCGGACCTGTTTCATTGTCGCCGAGAGGCGGATGGCAGATGCCGACAGAAGCTCAGGTCACGCAGTGGCTCAGGGAAATGGATTTCTGAGGGGCCGGGGACGGCTGAACTGAGCCGGACGGAGCCGGGAGCGGGCCGGACCGGGGCCGCAGGCTGAGACTCCGGCCGGACGGAGCCGGGATCTGACCAGACCGGCAGCGAACGGGGCTCTGGACTGAAGTTCGGGCCTGTCAGGGCCGGGATTTTGGATCTGCCGGGGCCGGTCGGAGCCGGGATCGGGCCGGACCGGCAGCGAACGGGGCTCGGGACTGAATTTCGGGCCTGTCAGGGCCGGGATTTTGGATCAGCCGGAACCGGGATTTTGGAAAATGAGCAAAAATGGTGGGGGAATTTCGTATATGAAAATTCCCCCACTCTTTTTTGTGGGCTCGCGGCATTGACTCGAACGGATTTTCGGAAAATCGCGTTTTTCGCCGGATCAATGCCCCGCAAACGTTGGAATTTGGGTGGGGGAATTTCGTCATTTCAAAATACCCCACCTAAAATGCTCATTCCTGGATTTCGGCCGGGATCGGAACGGCGCTCGGGGACTCGGGGCGGCGCTCAGGGCTTCGCCGGCTTCCATTTTCTGGGGAATGAGCAAAAATGGTGGGGAAATTTCGTATATGAAAATTCCCCCACCCTTTTTTGTGGGCTCGCGGCATTGATTCGGCCGGATTTTCGGAAAATCGCGTTTTTCGCCGGATCAATGCCCCACAAACGTTGGAATTTGGGTGGGGTAATTTCGTCATTTCAAAATACCCCACCTAAAATGCTCATTCCTGGATTTCGGCCGGGATCGGAGCGGCGCCCGCGAGATCGGGGCGAAGCTCGCAGGATCAGGGCAGCGCCCGCGGTATCGGCGCCCGGCCCGCGCCCCTTCCGGCTCCTACTCCACGGTCTTTTCCGGTTCGCTCCTACTCCGCGGTCCTTTCCAGTCGGCTCCTACTCCGCAATCTTTCCCGGTCCGCTCCTGCCCCGCGGTCTTTCCCGGTCGGCTCCTACCCCACGGTCTTTCCCGGTCGGCTCCCACTCCGCGGTCTTTTCCAGTCGGCTCCTGCCCCGCGGTCTTTCCCGGCTCGCTCCTACCCCGGGATCTTTTCCAGTTTTTCTATAGCCCACTCCGCTGCTTCAGTGACGCCGCCGTCATATATCTCGGCCGCCTTCTTCAGGGCCGGCAGATAACCGGCATTGCCTGAATTTCCCATGGCGATCGCGGCATTGCGGCGGAAAATGTCCATGTCCCTGATGTAGTTGTACATGATCGGGTAAACGACCTCTTCATAGTAATCGTCGTCGAGGAAGAGTATTTTCTCCAGATCGAATTTGTCCTTCAGCTTTTCCAGCAGCGGGTCTTTCCAGGCCGCGCGCTTCAGGGCGGCGCTGTTCTTCGGGCATGCGACCTGGCATTCGTCGCATCCGTGGATATGGACGCCGAGCATGTCCCAGCGCTCTTGCGGGAGCTCGCCCATCTTCAGCTGATTGTTGTGCATCATGCATCTCTGCGGATGGAGCCTGCCGGGCCTCATTATCGCGTGAGACGGGCATGCATCAATGCATTTGTGACAGTTTTCGGGGCATTGGCGTTTCACGGTCGGTTCGTCGCATGGAAGTTCCTTATCCACTATAAATGTATTGAGAATATTGAACGAGCCGTCTTCTTTCGTGAATGCGAAGTTGTTTTTTCCGTAAGTGATTATACCGGCTCTGGCGCAGGCCATCCGGGCCGGCACCTCGTTCGGGCCTTCATAGATCCCGATCCCGAGCGACTCGATATATCTCTTGAACTCCTGCAGTCTCACTCCGGCGGCCGAATCCGGCAGCGGTCCGTACGCGCGCGAAAGATACGCCCGCGCCACATACGGCAGCAGCTCCTCAGGATAGGCGCATTGACTGTATCCCCAGGTGAAGCAGATGATCGATTTCGCCTCCGGCCAGAACGTCTTAGGCCTGGCCGCCAGCCTGAGATCGGATCTGTCCGGGTATTTGGAACGGTCCTCGTCCGTCCACATTGCATAATCCTCCCGGCTCAGTATCTCCTCTTCATATTCCGTAAAATCATCCGCCGATGTGATACCGACGTGTGTGTATCCGAGTTCCAGTCCCTTCTGCTTTATTTTCTCTACCAGATCCATGACTCCGCCTCCTTTTTGTTCTTATCCGGATTATAGCACAGAAGATACGGTCATCTCCGCATCAGTACATCAAGAAATTCTTCCGCCGCCGGGTTTTTGTCATTCTGTTTCGTGACTGCGATTATATCGACCGTCGCATCGACGTCTTCAAGCGGCAGATAAACGATGCCGCGCTGCCTTGATGAATCCCGCGGTCTGATGTCAAGGCAGTATCCGAGATTGCTGCGCACCATCTCAAGAGCCATGTAAATGTCGTCAGCGAAATAGATGTTGGACGGCTTTACCCCCGAAGCATAAAGCAGATCCTGGATCTTTTCGCCCTGCGGCGGCTCTATTTTCGGATATTCTATAAAGGGATGTCCGTTAAGATTCTCCGCACTCAGAACGGCCCGCGACGCGAGCGGGTCGTCCGCGCAGACAGCAGCGTACAGCCGGTCGGAACGGACCAGCGTGTAATCGAGCCCCGCCGTTTTTTTGTACGGTCCGCGGAACCGCGATATGCCGACCTGGATCTTTCCCGACAGCAATGCCGCGGGCTGTTCGTCGGACTGCAGCGCGTAGAGTTCGATCTTCACGTTCGGGAACGCCGCGCGGAATTCCCGGATCGTATCCGGCAGGAGCGAATGCATGACGGCGCGCGTGAATCCCACGCCGAGATAGCCGCCGCCCGTCGCCGCCATTTCCCTGATATCATATTCAAGGCTGTCGGCCGCATTCACAAGCTCCCTGGCGCGCGGGTAAAAATATTCCCCGAGCGGCGTGAGCTTCATCGGCCTGTAATTCCTGTCGAACAGTTTCCCGCCGATCTCCTGTTCCAGTTTGGAAAGCTGCATGCTCACGGCAGTGGGCTCTATGAACAGACTTGCCGCCGCTCTCGCCGAGTTTCCGCATCTCACTATCTCGCAGAATGTCTTTATCTGAGTTAAGTTCATCATTTTTGAATATATCTCCATATAACATTGCTTTACTTCTTCATAACTTAATATACAATAAAGTCAGAGAGGAAGTCCAGGGACAGGAGATAATCAATGCAGATAAACAGGAGGTGCGTCATGAAAAAAGAGTACAGTGTATTTCATAACCCCGATCTGCTTTCCGACGAGGCCGAACAGGGGGCGCAGGAAGCCCTGAAGAATCTGAGAGGATGGCAGACCGCCGTCGATACGATAAAGACATGGCCGGGCTATGCTCCGACGCCGCTCTGGCAGCTCGACCACCGCGCGGCGGATCTCGGAGTCGGGAAGATATTCTACAAGGACGAAAGTCAGAGATTCGGAAGGAAACTCGGGGCCTTCAAGGCGCTCGGCGCGCCGTATACGATATTCCGCATCCTGTCAGATATCGTGGAAGAAAAGACCGGGACCCGTCCGACCGCCGATCAGCTGAGGAGCGGAGAATTCGCGGACCTCACGAAATACGAGACAATGGCCGTAGCCACGGACGGCAATCAGGGGCGCGGCGTTGCCTGGGGCGCGAGCATGTTCGGATGCAGGGCCGTTGACTATATCCACGAAACTGTAAGCGAAGGCAGGAAGAGAGCGATGGAGGAATTCGGAGCCGTCGTGATCCGCTGCAAGGGTGAGCATGAAGCATCGGCGGCCCGCGGCAAGGAAGACGCGGCGATGAACGGCTGGCACTATATCACCAGCACGTCCTGGGACAACTGGAACGAAAAGATATGCCGCGACGTCATGCACGGATATATGACGACTGTGGAAGAGGCGCTCGATCAGATACCGGATCTTTCCAAAATCACGCACGTATTCTGCCAGTGCGGAGTAGGAAGTATTGCCGCCGCAGTATTCTTCGGATTCGCGGAGCGTCTCGGCTTCAAAAATCTTCCGCGGTTCATAATAGTGGAGCCGACCGAGGCGGCATGCATGTACAAAAGCGCCGTCGAGGGAAAGCCGACGCCGGCCGACGGTACGATGAAAACGATCCAGGCCGGTCTGGCGTGCAGAGTACCCTCTACCGCAGCGTGGAACATCCATCACTGGCTCTGCAGCGATTTTGTCACAGTGCCCGATGAATACTGCGCCGAGGGCATGAGAGCGCTGGCCGAAGAAACGGAAGATGTGCCGATAGTGATCGGTGAATCCTCATCCGGCAGCATGGGTCTGATCATGAGGCTGAAAAGCGACAATGAGCTCAGGGAGAAACTCGGCGTGAACGAAGACAGCCAGCTGGTGCTGTTCGCACTGGAAGGTGCGACAGACCCCGAGCTTTACGAAAAATATGTCGGGAGCACTCCGGAAGAAGTTTTCGACAGGCAGGACAGAATGAACGCGAAAAAAGAATGACGGGAGGCTGCGGAAATAATCATGAAAGCAATAGAGATAAACAGGAAAAGATGCAAGAAATGCGGCATATGCACCGCATTCTGCCCGAAAAATGTATTCGAATCATCCGAAGACGGAGCGCCGCGCGCGGCAAGGCCCGAAGACTGCGTCGGATGCAGGCTGTGCGAAAAGCGGTGCCCGGATTTCGCGATCGAAGTCAGGGAGGTATGATCATGGGAGAACTCAGATTCATGCAGGGAAACGCCGCGATGACCGAAGGCGCGATCGCGGCCGGAGCCCGGTTTTTCGCCGGATATCCGATAACGCCATCCACGGAAGTCGCCGAAATGTCGGCGGTGAGGCTCCCGCAGGTCGGAGGCATGTACGTCCAGATGGAAGATGAACTCGGCAGCATCGCGGCATTGATAGGAGCGTCGTGCGCGGGCAGAAAAGCGTACACTGCCACGAGCGGGCCGGGGTTCACATTGATGCAGGAAAACCTCGGCGTCGCCGTCATGGGAGAGATCCCGTGCGTGCTGATAGACGTTCAGAGATGCGGCCCGAGCACGGGCCTCGCGACAAAGCCGGCTCAGGGAGACGTGATGCAGGCGCGTTACGGGACGCACGGGGATCACGGCATCATCGCATTGACGCCGTCGTCCGTGCAGGAATGCTTCGACCTCATGGTGACCGCCTTCAACTTTTCGGAGCTTTACAGGACGCCGGTGATCTTCCTGTCGGACGAGATCATCGGGCACCTTAAGGAGCAGGTCATCATCAGGAGCGGGGACGAACTGAATGTCGTCGGGCGCGCGAAGCCGACTTGCTCACCCGAAGAATACAGGCCGTACGATTTCGACAGCGACTTCACGCCGCTCGCGGAATACGGAAGCGAATATGTTTTTAAAATCAATGCGAGTACGCATGATGAAACGGGACGGCCGTCCGCGGATCCCGGGAACTGTGACCGCCTGGTCAGGCATCTGAGCGGGAAGATCGAGAGGAACCGCGATAAGATCGCGATCACGAAAAAATATATGCTCGAAGACGCAGAATATGTGATCATCGCTTATGGCGGCGCCGCGAGGTCGGCTCTTTCGGCAATGGAAAAAGCGAGAGAGCGCGGTATACGCGCCGGCGTTCTCAGGCTCGTCACGCTGTGGCCGGTACCGGAGCGCGAGATCGCCGGTGTAATGAAAAATGCGAAAGCTGTCATCGTTCCGGAGCTCAACCTCGGACAGTACATCGGCGAGATCCGCATGCGTAACCCGGGGAACATTCCGGTCGTCGGCGTGAACCGGACAGACAGCAGGCCGATCCTGCCGGATGAGATACTTGATGCGATCGAGGAGGTGAGCGTGTGATGTATAAGGATTTTCTGCTCGAGGAGAAGCTTCCGTTATTCTGGTGCGCCGGATGCGGCGACGGGATCGTCCTGCGGGCGATACTCGAGGATTTCAGCAATAAGGGCTGGACCCGTGAAAACACGGTGGTCGTGACCGGGATCGGATGCTGGGGCAAGGCCGACGATTATATCACGACGAACACATTCCACGGGACCCACGGAAGAGCCCTCGCGTTCGCGACCGGGATGAAGCTCGCGAAGCCTTCGCTGAATGTAGTCGTGCTGATGGGCGACGGCGACGGAGTGACGATCGGCGGCAATCATCTGATACACGCAGCGAGGCGGAACGTTGATATCACGGGGATCATGGTGAACAACTTCAATTACGGCATGACAGGAGGGCAGTATTCCGGCACCACGCCGAAGGAATCCCTGACCAAGACATCGCCCTACGGGCACGTCGAGAATCCGTTCGACGTCTCGGAGCTTGTAAAGGCGGCCGGCGCGACGTTCGTGGCTCGCGCGACGGTCTACGATGTGAACGGACTAGGATCGATGATAAGCAAAGCGACAGCGCACAGGGGCTTTTCGTTCGTCGAAGTCATTTCCCCGTGCCCGACGCATTTCGGCCGCAATAACAAACTCGGGAACGCACCGGAAATGATGAAGTACATCAGGGACAATACCGTTGATATTTCAAAAGCGTCCGGGATGACGGCGGATGAACTCCGCGGAAAAATAGTGACAGGAATCTCTGTGGACAGAGAAGCGGAGGATTACAGCAGCGCATACAGACGCATCACCGAAAATATGAAGGGAGATGAGCATTGATGTCAAAGCAGACGGAGATAATAATAAGCGGCGTCGGCGGACAGGGCACGATCCTCTGCGGCACGATGATCGCCGAAGCGGCAGTCCTGCATGATCATCTCCACGCGACGCTCTCTTCCGAGTACGGCGTCGAGACGAGGGGCACGTTCGCGAAATCCGACGTTATCATAAGCGCCGGGGAAATATATTTCCCCGATGTCACAGACCCCGACCTCGTGATCTGCCTCGCTGATAAAGCGTATGAAAGGTATTCAGGGAAAATAGAAAACGGCGCATTGATGATATATGATTCTTCGGAAGTGACGCCGGACCCGCTGCAGGCCGAAAAAGAGGTCGGCGCAGACCTCGGCCGGATGGCGCGGGATATCGGAAATCCGACGGTGAGGAATATCATTGTGCTCGGCGTAATAATCGGTTATCTCGAAGCGGTATCTCCGGACGGCGCGAAGGAACGAGTGCGTGAGTTTTTCGGGAAGCGCGGAGAAAAAATCGTGCAGATGAACCTTGCCGCGTTCGACCGGGGATACGAAGCGGGAACAGCAATAAAAAAAGCTGAATAGCGGGATCCCGAATGTCCGCCGCCGGATACCCGGCCGCAGGATTATTGTCCGTCGTACAATTCCAAGTATTGACTCATTTCCGTCCGTAATATATGATTTTTGCAGCAATAAAGGAGACACGAAGATGGATGTTTTTGAGGAATACAAGAAGAAGCTGAAGACTCCGGACGAGGCGGTCAAAGTAGTGAAGGACGGAGACTGGGTGGATTATTCCCACTGGGTCACCCGCCCGATCCTGCTCGATCAGGCTCTGGCGAGAAGGAAGGACGAGCTCAGCGAAGTATTCGTGCGGGGCGTCCAGATGCGAGGCCCGGTCGCGATCGCGGATGTGGATCCGGAGCGCGAACACTTCATCTACAACGAAGGGTACCTGTCAGGCGACGACAGACGCCGCGCCGAAAAGGCTCCGGTGTACTACTGCCCGATGACGCTCCGCGATTATCCGAAATACTACCGTGAATTTCTTCACATCAATGTCGCGATGATGCAGGTGTCGCCTATGGACAGGCACGGTTTCTTCAGCCTTTCCGCGAGCGCCGGGATGGCCGGCGAAGTAGTGAAAAACGCCGATACGGTGATACTCGAGGTTAACGAGCATTTCCCGCGCATCCACGGCGGTCCGGACACTTTCATCCACATCTCGGACGCGGACATCGTCGTAGAAGGCCCGCACGAACCGTTCCCGGAAAAAAAGCCGGCCAGGATCACAGATGTTGACAGAGCCATTGCCGGATACATCTTCCCGTACATCAGGAGCGGCGCTACGCTCCAGTTAGGCATCGGCGGCATCCCCGATGCAGTAGGCTCGCTTATTGCCAATTCTGATCTGAAAAACCTCGGTATGCATTCCGAATTATGCTCGGACGCATTCCTCGACATTCACAACGCCGGAAAACTGACGGGAAAATACAAGAACGTCCTGCCGGGCAAAAACGTGCTCGCGCTGGCCGGAGGCTCAAGACAGCTGATGGAGTGGGTCGACGATAACCCGTCCATGGAAATAAATTCAGTGTCATTCGTGAACGACCCGGCGGTCATGGGACAGATAGACAATTTCATTTCAATCAACAGCTGCCTGACTGTCGATCTTTACGGTCAGATCAATGCGGAGACAACCGGGCTCAAACAGCTCGCCGGATCCGGCGGACAGCTCGACTTCGTGGAAGGCGCGGCACGATCGAAAGGAGGAGCGTCATTCGTCTGCCTCCCTTCGACATTTACCGACAAACAGGGCGTTCGACACTCGAACATCCTGCCGCATTTCAACGGAGAGATCGCGACATGTCCGAGAAGCGTCTCGTTCTTCATCGCCACTGAATACGGAGCCGAATGCGTCATGGCGGCGACAGTATGGCAGCGGGCGGAAAAACTGATCTCACTCGCCCATCCGGACTTCAGAGAAGAACTGATCAGGGCAGCCGAAGACCAGGGAATCTGGCGGCGCTCGAACAAAAGATAATCAGGATATGAAAAAACAGTTCATGGTCAGGCATGGACTGTTTTTCTTTTCTAAAAATATCAACATATTTCCCGATAATAAGAAAATGTACATATAATATTTTTTATATCATCACATCGAGAGAGTTATTATCATAACAACATTCCCTTGCCGGTTTCATACAAACAGGTGTACATTCTCTCGTTTTCCATAAACGTCCAGACCATGCACCTGCGGCCTTACAAGACGTCAGGAACCATAGATACTCACCTCCAAAACGACATGAAAAAAGCGCCTCGTCAGGAGACGCTTCAAAATTATTGATATTGCTTTTCGACGATTCCATAAATGATATTGCCAAATTCTTCAGGCTTTTCAGGACATCCTGCTGAAAGCCACTCCTTTATGACTCCGATCACTCCGTGATAGTTGTATTGGTACGAGATGCGAAAGGTCTGCTCGTCATATGTTCCCCGTTTTATCAACAGCTGCTTCATTCGATCATACATGATATCGATAACCTTTTTAATATACTGGCTTTCCAGCCTTGATTCAAAGAATTCCCGGTAGAAGGACTGGTTTTCGTATATGATCTTCAGCAGCTTATAACGGTCGTTTTCGATGTCGCCATCTGCAAAAACACTTGATGTGAGTTCTTCTTCGAGCTGTTCATATAGGTCATAGATATCCCTATAGTTGCGATAGAAGGTCGCACGATTGATATCAGCCTTTTCACATATCTCCTTTACAGTGATTTGCGCAAGGTGTTTTTCCTTCAGTAGATCATAGAGTGCCTCTCTGATCACCATTCTTGTGTACAAGGTACGTCTGTCCATCTTTTTTCCTTCGTTCTGCGACATTTTTACCTCCCATGTTGCGCATTTTTCATCTCAGATGTGATTGATGCTTGTATCCCTTCCGCTCACACATTATATTAGACACAAGAAAGAAATGCAACACGTATTGCAGAAAATACAGGAGGCTAAAAATATGAGAAATGTATTAGTAACAGGCGGAACAGGATTCCTTGCAGGTTGGACGATTCGAAAACTTCTCGAACAGGGCTGTGACGTAAAGACAACCGTTCGTTCCGAAAATAAAGAATCACAAGTGACAATAATGCTTCAGCACGAAGGAGTCGACACTTCTCGTCTTTCCTTTGCCATTGCAGATCTGACTAAATCCGATGGCTGGGATGATGCAATGGAGGGAATCGATTATGTCCTTCACGTCGCTTCTCCCCTTGGCGGTAATAATCATGAAGATCCTTCCCTGATCCCAATTGCAAAGAACGGAGTAGAAAATGTTATCGGCGCAGCAATCAGGGCAGGAGTGAAGAAGGTTGTCATGACATCGAGCGAGGCTGCAAATTATCCTGACAAAAAAGACCCGAATCCCGCAGTAAACGAGGACTTCTGGACGGACATGAACAACAAATGGATCACAAATTACCAGCGTTCTAAGGTCATTGCCGAGAAAACTGCATGGGAGATGATCGAAAATCAATCTGTTACGAAACTTGCAACAATTCTTCCCGGAGCTATTCTCGGTCCATATATGGATGGCAAGAGAAGCAGCACCGATCAGATCTTTGAAATGCTTCTAAAGGGAACCCCGAGTCCGAACGTCGTTTATCCGGTCGGTGACGTACGCGATCTTGCGGAACTGCATATTCTTGCTATGAATTCCGACAATGCGGACGGTCAGCGTTTTATCGCCGAATCTGATGAAATGACCATGCCTGAGATGGCTCGGCTTCTGAAGAAAACGTACCCAGACAAAAATATCAGCACCATGGTGATTCCCGATTTTGTCATTTCTATTATGGCCAAATTTCATGTTCCGATGAAAGTACTGAACACCATGATCGGACTCGAATATCATCGGGATAATTCAAAGGCTCGGAGACTTCTCGGCTGGAATCCTCGTCCTGCACGTGAGACAGTGCTTGATACGGCGAACTATCTGATCAAGAACAGTAATGTGTAATGTTATATAAGATCACCGTCCTTTGTCTCTGTAAATTCCACGTAGAGTCTTGCCGATTTTCTGTCCTCGACCGTCACCGGGCGCTTGCTGTCCCCGGCGGCTCCCGCTTCGATTAAGGTCGCCTTGTGCGCTCCGGCACCTGAGGCGAGGGAGACGATGCCGGCGCCGGCGGACAGCTCGACTTCGTGGAAGGTGCGGCACGATCGAAAGGAGGAGCGTCATTCGTCTGCCCCCCTTCGACATTTACCGACAAACAGGGCGTTCGGCACTCGAACATCCTGCCGCATTTCAACGGAGAGATCGCGACATGTCCGAGGAGCGTCCCGTTCTTCATCGCCACTGAATACGGAGCCGAATGCGTCATGGCCGCGACCGTATGGCAGCGGGCGGAAAAACTGATCTCGCTCGCCCATCCGGACTTCAGGGAAGAACTTATCAGGGCAGCCGAAGAACAGGGTATCTGGCGGCGCTTGAACAGGAGATAATCAGGATATTAAAAAACAGTTCATGGTCAGACATGGACTGTTTTTCTTTTTATTTACAGCATATTATCCGGTCTCAGAAAAATGCGGTTATCTTATTATATGATCTACAATCTCTCCGATGATCATATTATGTGATTCTCCATAGATCATATCTGCAGGGTCATTATATTTTGCAGCAACATCATCAGGTTCCAGTTCTTTTTTCATTTGATCGATATAAATAATTCTGCATACATAGATTTCCCGTGCTTCCTTATATCCGATGCCGTGTTCGAGGAATTCCTCAGTTATCCCCGCCTCTTTCGCTTTATCTGTATCCCTTCCGGACTTGAATCCGTATATTTTATGGATGCCTTTCAGTTCATCAGGGAAAAAGGAAACTGTAAAATATTCACTTTCCTTTACAAAATTCCACGTATATCTCTCCGGTTTGATAAATGCGAAATATACCGGTTTGCTCCAGATCATTCCCACGGCACCATACATGACAGTACAGCCATTATGATGTTCTTTCGTTCCTGCCGTAAAGATCCCCATTTCTTTTCCTACCTTTGCCATTTCAGCGCCCTCCTTTTTGGTGTATATGCATCATTCGTTTATTTTTTTGCTGGCAGTATAATACTGTCAGCAGAGAAAACTTTATAAAGTCTGGAATAATTCCAATATGCTTTCCAGTTCTTTTACCTTACTATCTCCTATTTTATCTTCAAACTCTTTCTGCGCCCTTTGCCACAGTTTTTCAGCATGATCACATGTTCGGACGCCTTCCTCTGTCAGATACAGGACACTGTTCCTGGCGGATTTCTCCTTACGGTCTTCTATATACCCTGCCTTCATCAGCGGCTTCAGACTCCGCGCGAGCGTCGAACGGTCCAGCTCTGCAGCATCGGAAAGCTCTCTGACACTGCATCCCTCATTCTCCGCTATTTTATTCAGCAGAGAATACTGCCTGACAGTGACCCCCGAGGGAGACAGGATATTATCATAAAATCGGATCACGTTCCCTGCACTGCGCCGCATCTTTAAACAATGACATGTTGTATTATCGATTCTCTTGCCCATATTTCGCCTGCCTTTTTGATGCATATACATCATAACTCGAAACGCCTTGTTTGTCAACAGTCATGATGCCGGCTCATGCCTCCTGTCCTGACGTTCTTCGCCGCACCGGCAGGCATTACACCGGGCGCAGTGAGATCATTCTCAGTTCACCGTCAGGATCCACATATCGCTCATCTGAGACGCCAGATCGTCTGCGTTCCAGAGCTTCCGGCTGCGCTTTCTGCTGTTCGGGTCATTTACATGGATCCGTCCGCCGCGGCCAACATCTGCCAGCACGATGAAATGCCCTGAGCTCGTAAAGTCTCCCGGGCCCATCGAAGCGATAATGACGCCGCCGTTTTCAAGAGCGCTCATTATCGCATCCGCATCCGGCGCGCATTCGCGGCTCGAAAGTCCGAGCGACGCCGCCCCGTCCGTCATCAGGCTCCACGACGAGCCGACGCCCGGGACATAATAGCCCCTGTTTTCAGCCATGCGGGCCACCGTCAGCGGATCCTGACCGGCGCGGCCGGTAAGGCCGGTGTACGCCATCGAAAGACACGTCGGCCCGCAGCCCGTGAGCGCCATCATATCGTCGCCGTAAATATGATAGCCCCACCTTTTGTCCCATTGATACAGCCGCGGTACATCGCGAGGGTCCGAAGCAATGTCGCCGCTGATGTCGATCTCAAATTCCGTATCGTGATCTCTCTGATAATTCCTTGCGAAGAAAAATGTCTCGGGGTTTTTCCGGGCAAGTTCGATCAGCGTATCCGGCGTCCCGTGCAGCCTGAGATCAGCCGCCTCCGCGAGCGGCAGCGCCGCCTTGAATATCAGCAGCAGCACCACCGCCAGTATCAGTATTTTCCTGACGATTCCCTTTATTCTTCCCTTCATCGTCTGCCTCCTGTCCGCCCCCGTTCAGGGGTCGATCACAGGATAGCAGGCGGTCCGCCGGGATGTTTCAATTCTTCCTTATGGAAATCTTACGATTTTCTTACGATTTGCGAAAGGATCACCCCTCGGCCCGCATCGGGAGCCGGATGGTGAATATCACCATGCCGCCGCGGCTGTCAGCATTGATCGTCCCGCCGTGCGCCTCTACGATTTCCCTTGAAACAGCAAGGCCGAGGCCGGCGCCGCCGGATCCCGTGCCTCTCGATTCATCAATGCGGTAGAACTGTTCAAAGAGGTGTTCGAGTTTGTCTTTCGGGATATCGCCGCGGTTCGACATCCTGACCAGAGCCTCGTCTCCCTCCTTCTTCATTGCAAGCCCGATGGAAGTCCCGGATCCGGCATAGCTGACCGCGTTGCGCAGAAGATTTTCGAAGACGCGCTCCATCTTGTCCGCGTCAAAACAGAAAACGACGTCGGGCTCGATCCCGGCCTGCCACTCAAGCCCCTGCTCCGCGAGTACGGGCGTTGATTCGGAAACGAACTGCTCCAGCATAAGGCTTAAAGAACGCGGCTGCAGATCGAGGCGTATCGCCGTCAGGGACAGCCGTGTAATGTCGAAAAATTCATTGATCAGATCCTCAAGGCGCCGCGCCTTGTCCAGGGCGATGCCCGTGTATTTCGCGCGCTGCTCCGCGGTGAGACCGGGGTCTTCGGAAAGGAGCTGCAGGTAGCCGGTCACGCTTGTGAGCGGCGTCTTCAGATCGTGTGCGAGGTACATGATCAGATCGTTTTTTCGCTGCTCCTGCATTGCCGCATAGCGCTCGCCGCGAAGCGCCGCCTCGCGTATCTCGTTCATCCGGTCCTCCGCGTTCTTTAGCGGTGCGGACAGCCGGACCGGCTCATCACGGTGAAGCAGCATTGATTCGGACGCCTGCGTCAATTCGTCGAGATAACGGAGCGGCCGCCTGAAAAAGCGGGCCGTATACGCTGTCCAGATGATGAAAGGCAGCACAAAGCAGATCAGCATTGCCAGCAGTTCATTCTGCATGAACGAGCCTTCCGGATAAAGCGGATAGATCGCGTCATTATAGAAGACGGCCCATATTATCATCAGGATGATAAAAATCGGGATCCTCCGCTTATACCTCCGGTTCAGCTGCCGGCCCAGCTCTTCGTTTATAGGATATTCTCTGCGCGCCCCGTCTGATCTACTCAATGGTATACCCCACTCCCCATACAGTTTTTATATACTCCGGCCGGCGCGACGGCTCGTGCATCTTCGTCCGCAGCCTCGCGATATGAGCCATTACTGTATTGCTGCTCTCGTAATATTTTTCGCCCCACACATGCTCGAACAGGTCTTCCGACGAAACGACCTTTCCCTGATTTTTGCAGAGATAAAGCAGGATCCGGAATTCTGTGGGCGTGAGGCTGAGAGTCTCCCCGTTCAGCGTGCATTTGTGAGACAGCTCGTCGACAGACAGTCCGCGGATAACGATCTTGCCATCATCAATGCGGTCTCCGGCGCGGTTGTACTTCACGTTCCGGCGGATCTGCGTCTTTACGCGCGCGACAAGCTCCAGCGGATTGAACGGCTTTGTGATATAGTCGTCCGCGCCGAGCGAAAGTCCCGTCAGCTTGTCTACGTCCTGCACTTTCGCCGTAAGCATGATAACCGGGAAGAACCACTTCCTGCGGATCTCCCTCAGCAATGCGAAGCCGTCCATATCCGGCATCATGACATCGAGGATCGCAAGTTCCACCTCCTGCTGCTCCATCGATTCAAGCGCATCCTCCGCGCCTGTGCAGGTCGTGACCTCGAATCCCTCGTTCTCCAGATAGATCGCGATCAGATCGCGTATCTCCTTTTCATCATCTACAATAAGAATCGTGACGGATCTCCTTCCTCTCTCAGACAACAAGTCTTTTCAATTCTATCACAAAAGCACGGCATCACAAACTTCGTGCATCAAAAAGGCTGCCGCGCAAATGCGCAGCAGCCCCTCCGGTATATTGCATTGAGGACACTAATATTCCTGAGACATTGATTCGATGATGCTGTCCGCGAGACCGTCGAGTTCCTTTTCGGTCATCTTGTTCACCGACGAAAGCAGGGATACCTGCTCGTTCAGGACTGTCATCTGCTTCATCTCGTCGAGCGTTTCGTTCATGAGGTCGCCCGCCTTCGGCGCCCACGATCCGTTCTCCACGAGAGCGACGACACGCTTCTGCAGATTCAGACGCTTCATATCGTCGAGGAGATTCTGCATTGGCGGGAAGACGTTCAGGTTGTACGTCACCGAAAGGAGAGCGATGTGACTGTACTTGAATGCTTCGCCGATGAGATAGGAGACGTGCGTCTCGGCGACATCGTACATGCGGATATTGTGCATGCCCTTCTCATGGAGCTTGCATGCGAGAATATTCGCGGCGTTCTGAGTATGTCCGTACATGGACGCATAGCAGATGAGGACGCCTTTTTCTTCAGGAGTATACGTCGCCCAGTGTACGTACTTGTCAATGATCCAGCCGAGGTCCTTGCGCCACACCGGTCCGTGCAGCGGGCAGATCATCTTGATGTCTATCGTGCCGGCCTTTTTCAGGACTTCCATGACCTGAGGACCGTATTTGCCGACTATGTTGCAGTAATACCTTCTCGCCTCGTCGAGCCAGTCGTTCTTGAAGTCGACTTCGTCAGCGAACAGGCAGCCGTCGAGCGCCTTGAACGATCCGAACGCGTCTGCGCTGAACAGCACTCCGTTCGTCACGTCGAACGTGAGCATGACTTCAGGCCAGTGGACCATCGGAGCTTTCACGAACGTGACGGTGTGCTTTCCGAATGTCATCGTGTCGCCTTCGTCGACCATGATGAAGTTGTCGTCTATCTCGTAGCCGAACTGATGCATGAGCATCTGAGCCTTTTCTGTAGAAACGATCTTCACGTCGGGGTGGCGCAGGATGACTTCATTCATCGAAGCCGCATGGTCCGGTTCGAGATGGTTGATGACCATGTAATCGAGGTGCCTTCCGTCCAGGACAGCCTCGACGTTTTCCACGAACTGCTCATACACCGAACTGTCGGCCGTGTCGAACAGTACCGTCTTCTCATCGAGCAGCAGGTATGAATTATATGATACTCCGTCCTCGATCGGATGGATGCTTTCAAACAGGTGGAGCCTTTTATCATTGGCGCCGACCCAGTACAGATCTTCCGTAACTTTTCTGACACACTTCATTTCTATTTCTCCTCCTTTTCAGGTTTCGCTACTTCGACAAAGCTCGTCTTCTCCTCGCCGCATACAGGGCAGATCCACTCTTCAGGCAGCGACTCGAACGTCGTCCCGATGCTCACGCCGTTCTCCTCGTCTCCGACAGCCGGGTCGTATTCGTATCCGCAGCCGTTGCAGACGTATGTCGTCCACGGCGAAGGCTCCTTGAGGATCGTGGCCTTCCGCATCTTTACTCTCGGCGGCGCCGGCTTCTTCTCCTTGCCGTTGTCGAGCGCCTTTGTGAGGAGAGGCAGTATCTCCATTACATCTCCGACAATGCCGTAATCCGCGTTCTTGAATATCGGCGCGTTCTTGTTCTTGTTTATCGCGACGATCGTCGTGGCTTCGCGGATGCCCTTCAGATGCTGGCCCGCGCCGGAGATTCCGCACGCGATGTAAAGGTTCCCGTTGAACTTCTGTCCCGACATCCCGACGTACCTGTCGAGCGGGAGATATTTCAGTGTCTCGGCGACAGGTCTTGACGATCCGATCGCGGCGCCCGCCTGCTTCGCGAGATCTTCTATCAGTTTCATGTTCTTCTTCTCTCCGATGCCCTTGCCGGCGGAAACTACTCTGTCCGCTTCCGTTATCGGCGTCATCGGATCGATACCGACAGTGAAGTCGAATCCGTCCGCCTTCAATGCCTCTACGAGCTGGTCGACTCTTTCCTGAGCTGTGCCGCTCGCGTATATGATCTTCTTCCTCTGGCCCGTGATCGGTCCCTTGTTCTTCGAAGCTCCGACCATCTTCGGCGCCTTGCCGAGGATCTTCGAGGCAATGACGACTCTCTGGATCTCGCTCGTTCCTTCGTATATCGTCGTGATCTTCGCGTCTCTGTACATGCGCTCGACATCCATTCCCTTCAGATAGCCGTTTCCGCCGTACAGCTGCAGCGCCGCATTGCATATTTCAAGAGCGCTCTCCGACGCGTATGTCTTCGCCATCGCGGCTTCCATTCCGTATTCCATGTGGTTCTCTTTAAGTTCCGCCGCAGAATACACCTGGAACCTCGCGTTCCTGAGCTTGATCGCCATGTCGGCGAATTTGAACTGGTTCGCCTGCTGATATGCTATGGGCATGCCGAACTGCTCTCTTTCGAGAGCGTATTCCTTCGCGCTGTCGAACGCGCCCTGAGCGATACCGAGCGCCTGCGCGGCGATACCGATCCTGCCGCCGTCAAGCGTGGCCATCGCGATCTTGAATCCTTCTCCCTCGTGTCCGAGCAGATTCGCCTTCGGCACCTTGACGTCGTTGAAGATGAGTTCGGCTGTCGACGAAGAACGGATGCCCATCTTGTCATAGTGGTCTCCGAATTCAAAGCCTTCCCAGCCCTTCTCGACGATGAACGCGCTGATGCCGTGCGTTCCGATGTTCGGCGTCGTGACCGCGAATATGATGTAAATGTCAGCTTTAGGAGCATTGGTAATGAAAATCTTTCCGCCGTTCAGGATGTAATAGTCCCCGCTGCGGACCGCCGTCGTCTCAGTCCCGCCGGCGTCCGATCCCGCGTTCGGCTCCGTCAGTCCGAATGCTCCGAGCTTCTCGCCTTTCGCGAGCGGAACGAGATATTTTCTTTTCTGTTCTTCCGTGCCGTACTCCGCGATGGGATACGTGCCGAGCGAAGTGTGCGCCGACAGTATTACGCCGGTACCTCCGTCCACTCTCGCAAGTTCCTCAACAGCGATCGCGTAGCTCAGAACGTCAAGCCCCGCGCCGCCGTATTTTTTCGGATACGGCAGCCCCATAAGGCCCATCTTCGCCATCTTTGCCACCGCGTCTTCCGGGAACGCGTTTTCCTGATCAAGCTTGAACGCTATCGGCTTGACCTCCTCTTCGGCAAAAGCTCTGACCTTTTCCCTCAAAGCCTCATGGCTTTCGTTGGTTGTAAAAAGCATGCTGCACCTCCAATGCGTGATATGATTGATCCTCTCCGATGAAATATATACTCTGATTTTTTCTTCATTTTAATCAGAATATTTTCACTCTGCTAGTGACATTTGCAACTTTGTGTAGTATAATTTAATAAATAATTTTGGCAGACAATAAATCGCGCAAAATATACTGTGCGGTTCAGGGAAAGGGTATAAAGGTGAAAATCAATGCAGCAAAAAAATATTCTGGACGATATATCGATAGACTCACTTAAACAGATGGTACCGTGTTTCGCTCCTGTCTTCAGGAAATTCAAGAAGGGCGAAACGGTCATGCAGTACGAAGGCGGCGAGCCGAAAACCATTTCCGTTATGGTGCTGGGAACAGCAAGGCTCGAAATAGTCGACGAAGACGGGGAAGCGTTCAATTTAGAGAGTTACAAGCGCGGCGACGTGTTCGGCGAGCTGTTCGCTCTGCCGCTCGAGAACCTCGGATACTCCGTCATCGCGACATCCGACTGCACGATAATGAACGTCGATTACAAGCACTTCATCACGCCGTGCGAAAAATCCTGCGACCATCACACCACGCTGATCAGCAATCTGTTCATAATGACAGCGCAGAAAAGCCAGGAACTCGCGCTCCATCTGACAATACTCAGTCAGAACTGCATCCGCGCGAAGCTGATGACTTATCTGCGGTACGCAAGGAACAGCGTCGGCGCGACAGACGACCAGACATTCCAGATCCCCATGTCGCTTTCGCAACTCGCGGATTACATCAGAGCAGACCGCTCCTCGATGATGCGCGAGATAAAGGCAATGAAGTCCGACGGCCTGATCGAAAGCAAGGCCAGATCATTCCGGCTGCTCGCGTAAGGCGGCAGGCTGAGCTGCAGGCGGGAATCGGAGCCGGCGCCCGGGCTGAAGCGGGGCCTGATCACGGGCCGGAGCGGAGGGCGACGTCGGAGCATGGGCTGAAGCGAGGCCTGATCATGGGCCGGAGCCGGGATCGGGCCGGAGCCGGGATCGGGCCGGAGCCCATGGGCCGGGACGGCCGGAGCCGGAGAGTTGAGCCTGGTCACGAGGCGAAGCGGAGCCCGGGCTGAATCGGGGCCTGATCATGGATCGGAGCCGGGGCTCGGGCTGAAGCGGAGCCTGATCACGGGCCGGAGCGGAAGCCGCTGGCAAGTCGATGAGCGGCTACGGACAACGATAAACGGTAATACAACTGGCACCAGGCACAGAAAACCTGCACTGGTGCCAGTTATTTTTTCATGATCTGCCCGGTTCCGCGCAATAAAGACCGGTTTTAACTGGCACCCCTCGCCAAAAACACGCCCTAGTGCCAGTTATTTTGCATTGATTTGCCTGATTCCGCGAAAAATGTTCCAATTACAACTGTCACCAACTCTCAATACCGACACAGGTGACAGTAAATCACTGTCACCAACGTTCAAAATCGACTCCGGTGACAGTAAATCACTGTCACCAACGTTTAAAACCGACACAGGTGACAGTAAAAATCACTGTCACCAACGCTCAAAATCGACTCCGGTGACAGTAAATCACTGTCACCAACGTTCAAAATCGACTCCGGTGACAGGAAATCACTGTCACCGGCGTTCAAAATCGACTTCGGTGACAGGAAAAACTCCTGTCACCAACGCTCAAATCCGACACAGGTGACAGGAAAACTCCTGTCACTAACGTCCAAAATCAGCTCCGGTGACAGGAAATCACTGTCACCAACGTTCAAAATCGACTTCGGTGACAGGAAAAACTCCTGTCACCAACGCTCAAATCCGACACAGGTGACAGGAAATTACTGTCACCAACGTCCAAAATCGGCTCCGGTGACAGGAAATCACTGGCACCTCTGTCCAAAATCAAGCCCGGTGACAGGAAAAACTCCTGTCACCAACGCCCAAAACCGACACAGGTGACAGGAAAACTCCTGTCACTAACGTCCAAAATCGGCTCCGGTGACAATAAATCACTGTCACCGATGCCAAAAACGTGCCCCGGTGCCAGTGATCCGGCAAAGATCCGCACGATCCCGCGCCCAGTCCTGCGTAATCCGACCCGATCCCCCGCCCGGTCCTGCGTAATCCGGCCCGATCCCCGTACGATCCTGTTCCCGATCCCGCGAAACCAGGCCCAGATCTAACCGGCACCGGCCCGCAAAACATCGCCATTTGCCAGTTGGGACCGCCCGCAAATCCATCTGGCCCTGCCCGGTTCTCTCAGCCCCTTAGAAGAACCCGGCCCGCCGCATCCGTTGGACCCCCGGTCGCCCGTGACCATCGGAGCCCACCGCATCCGCCGGACCCCCGGCCGCCCGTAACCATCGGAGCCCGCCGCATCCGTTGGACCCCCGGCCGCCCGTAACCATCGGAGCCCGCCGCATCCGTTGGACCCCCGGTCGCCCGTAACCATCAGAGCCCGCCGCATCCGTTGGACCCCCGGTCGCCCGTAACCATCGGAGCCCGCCGCATCCGCCGGACCCCCGGCCGCCCGTAACCATCAGAGCCCATCGCAGCCGCCGGAACCCCGGCCGCCCGTAACCATCAGAGCCCGCAGCCGCGGGATCCGCGCCCGGCAATAAAAAAATGGACTTTTGCACCGGCGGCCCTCCGGCCGGTGCGCAAGTCCATGATTTCCGATCCTTTATTTGATCCTGCTACTTGAATATCTTGTGCGCGATTTTCTTGTTCTGCACTTTTACATCGTCTTTTTCCGGGAACAGGGTCTCGCCGATCGCGGACACAGGATACTGCTTGACTTCTTCAAGGCTCCCGTCGTCCATTTCGATGATGACGTTGTTCCGGCCGGACCACTCCGTCTTGCAGCCCTTCTTGTCGTCGATTATCAGATAAAGGTAATCGCCGTCTTTGCGGATGACTTCCATCTTGCCGTACGCCCAGTTGTAATACTCGCGTCCGACATCAGCCGCCTCGCGCTCTTCCGTCCAGTCGCGATTCGAGATCTCGCCGGAAATTTCCGTCTCGGCAAGCCCGGCGGCCGCCTTGGCGTCGACGCCCTGTTTGTGGAGTTTGCGCTTCCGGTCGGTGATCTTCTTGTCTACCTTGGCAATGCCCTCTTCCAGTGCGCTCTTGCTTCTCTTGATCTCTTTCCAGTTCAGCTTCATCCATTTGTTTTCTTCGATGACATCGCCGATCTCATTTCCCAGTTCCTTCATGCGCTCCTTGTTATCGGCATTGCGCGAACTCCTGAGGCTCTGGTAATTGTCAAGATTCACCTTCAGCCCCAGAAGGATCCGGTTTTCCTTCTCCCATTTATCTATCATTTTAAGTGTTTTTTCGTCCATTTATGTGAACCTCCCGCAGTACTGATCAAAAATTTCCGTCTAAATATTATACACACCCGACAGTCCTGCTGTCAATCTCCGCCGGCCTGCCTCCGGGCCGGATCAATGCGCCGCGGCCCGGTCCCCGCGCGATCCCGCACGAAAAAAGCGGCGGGGCCTGCCCGCCGCCGGATCTGCGTATTGCCTGTCAGGCTCCCTGCGCAGGCAGCCTTACCAGTTGATATTCGTCATGGCTTCCATGATATTGCCGCACATCTTGTCGATGTCAGATGACGTCGGGTCCATCTGCCAGTTGCCGTCGTCGTCCTTGTTGACCGTGACCGTGATCTCTGAAGTAACCGTCTTGTCCTTGTTCTCGTCGATCGCGTCGAACAGCATGTCATACAGGGTCTTGTACATCTGCGTCGAATTTCCGCTCAAAATCGCCTGATACAGATCGCTGTTCGTGTTAGTCATATCCGTTTTAGCCTGCGCCACCCATTTGTCCGCGGCGTTTTCCATGTCGACATTCGTGACCTTCATCGTCACATCCACAGTGTCGCTGTCTTTCTTTTCGCTGCCGGTTATCTCATATTTCAGATTCCCGAAAAGCGCCTTCATGAAATCCTGCTCGTCAAGCCCGGTGATATTCAGGGAATCGAATTCCGACTGCACGGCCTTTGCCGCCTCGCTGTCGCTGTCATATGTAGCATCCTGCAGAGCCTGCATCGTATCGTCCACAGCTTTTTCGGCCTGCTCCGTCTCTCCGCACGCTGTGAAAGTAACAACAACAGTCAGTGCCAGCATTATTGCCATGGCACATCTCAATATTTTTTTCATAATCTCTGCCTTCTCTCCAAAACACTATGTGATTAAGTACTAACTTTTTTGGAAATTATATCACACAGAATTTTTCTTATCAATCACCCAAATGTAAAACATCGCGGCGCGCACCCCCATAATACATCAATGCATTGGTGCATTAATAAAGGGAGCCCGGCTTCCCCCTGGGCTCCCGTTTCTGTCATATGAGGTTCAGTTCCCGGCCGGCTTCTTCGAGCGCGGCGAGTACGATGTCAAGGTCCTTTTCCTCGTGGTCCGCGGAAATGATCACGCGGATGCGGGCATTGCCGCGGGCGACGAGCGGGAACTTGATCGCCTGGGCGAACACGCCTTTTTCGAACAGTTTTTCGCTGAGCTGCTCGGCCGTATCTTCCGCTCCGACAAGTACAGGAATGACTGGTGTTTCAGTCCTGCCGAGGTCGAAGCCGAGGCCGGACGCCTTGTTGAAGAAATATTCACGGTTATGCCAGAGCTTTTTCACGAGTTCGTCGCTTTCACTCAGCATCTGCAGCGCGCGGAGCGCTCCGGCGGCCAGTACCGGCTGTATCGGCGTCGCCGACAGTATGAAGCTGCGCGCCTTTGTGCTGACCTGCTCCATGAGGTCGGCCGGACCTGCCGCGAATCCTCCTGACGAGCCGAATCCCTTCGAGAGCGAACCCGTTTCGACATAGACCCTGCCCTCAAGTCCGAAGTGGCTTACCGTGCCTCTTCCGTGGTCTCCGAGCACGCCGTCGCCGTGCGCGTCGTCGACCATGACCTTCGCGCCGTATTTCTCGGCCAGCTCCACTATTTCAGGCACTTTCGCGATCTCGCCGTCCATGCTGAAGACCCCGTCTGTGATGATGAGCTTGTTCTCCGCCGTCGATTTCGCGAGCGCGTCCTCCAGGCCGTTCATGTCGCTGTGCGGATACACGATGACCTTCGCTCCGGAAAGACGCGTCCCGTCAATGATGCTTCCGTGATTGAGTTCGTCGCTGAATATCTCGTCGCCTTTCCCTGCGAGCACCGGTATCGTGCCGACGTTCGCTGTATATCCCGAATTGAAAACGCAGGAGCTTTCAGTTCCCTTGAACTTCGCGAGTTCCCTTTCGAGCTCGTTATGCACCTTGAAGTTGCCGATGATGCCCCGGGCCGCTCCGGCTCCGAGCCCGTATTCATCAAGGGCTTCCTTCGCCGCCTTCACGACTTCCGGATGATTCGCGAGTCCCAGATAGTTATTCGATGCCATGTTAATGACTTCACGGCCGTCAAGCATTACTCTTCCGCCCTGAGGCCCTGTGATAGTTCTGAACATTACTTACTCCTTCCGCATTGCTGCATGCCTGGATACATATAGTTGATATACTAATAATATAAAGGACAGAATTGTTCGAATCAATAGACAAGTTGGAATCGGGACCAATTTTGACTGTCGGCGGCAGTAAAAAGGAGCGCACGGAAAAATCCATGCACTCCTTTTCCCCGGCATTTATCCTGTCAGCTGAATATCATCCTCCGAAAAATTCGTTCGCGGCTTCGGCCGTCTTCATCGCGTCGCTGCAGTAATAATCCGCTCCGATAGAGTCCGCGTATTCCTGTGTCACGACGGCGCCGCCGACCATTACGCAGCAGTCCGGGATGCGGGACTTCAGCATTGATGTGGTCTCTTCCATACTGCCGAGGGTCGTCGTCATCAATGCGGAAAGCCCTATGAGCCGGACCCCCTTTTCCTCGGCGGTCTCGACTATCGTCTCCGGCGCCACATCGCGGCCGAGATCGGTGACGTCGTATCCGTAATTCTCGAGGATCGTTTTCACGATGTTTTTCCCGATATCGTGGACGTCTCCCTTTACCGTCGCGATTATGATGCTTCCCTTTGACTCGCGCTCGCGGCCGGATTCGGCGAGCCGCTTTTTTATTATCTCGAAGCCCGCCTGCGCCGCGACCGTGGCCTGCATCATCTGCGGCAGGTACAGCGTTCCGGCTTCGAATTTCTTTCCGATGACATCGAGAGCCGGCACGAGATAATCGTTCACGACTTCCATCTCCGTCCTGGTTTCCAGTATCTTATTTACATTGCGCTCCGTTTCCGCGGGTATGCCCTTTCTGAGCGACGCAGTCACGGCTTCCAGCGTTCCGAGTTCCGCCGATTCGCCCGCTTCTGGCTCCTCCGCGCCGGTGCTTCCGGCCGGAGCCCCGGAACCGTTCTTTTCCGGCGTCCATCCCCTGAACGCTTCAATGAACTCCGCGGCGTTTTCGTCCGCTCCGGAAAGCAGCTCGAATGCCTTTACCGCGTCCTTCATCTCATTGTCGCCCGGATCCATTATCGCGGCCGACAGCCCTTCTTCCATGGCCATCATCAGGAAAGACCTGTTCACGAGCGGCCGGTTCGGCAGCCCGAAGCTGATATTCGACAGCCCGAGCACCGTCCCGAGCCCGAGCTCTTCCGTCACCGTCCTGATCGCCTTCAGTGTCTCGCGCGCCTGCGACTGCTCTGCCGAGACAGTGAGTGTGAGACAGTCGACCAGGATGTCGCTGTCCGGGATGCCGAGCCCGTTCGCGCGCTCCTTTATCTTCCTCGCTATATCAACGCGTTTTTCCGCTGTATCGGGGATGCCGTCATCGTCCAGCGTGAGCGCTATTATCGCGGCTCCGTATTTCGCGGCCACGGGCAGCATCTCGTTCAGGGACTTTTCGCTCCCGTTCACAGAGTTCAGGATCGGCTTGCCGTTATACACCCGCAGCGCCGCTTCGGCCGCGGCGGGATCCCCGGAATCGATCTGGAGCGGTATGTCCGTCACGCTCTGGATCTTCTTCACGAGCTCCGGCAGCACAGCCGCCTCGTCAAGGCCGGGGACTCCGGCATTGACATCAAGAACTCGCGCGCCTTCTTCGACCTGATCTATCGCCCGGTTCATGATATATGCATAGTCGCCGTTCACTATCGCCTCTTTGAGCCGCTTCTTGCCGGTCGGATTCAGGCGCTCGCCGATCACGACGAACCTGTCGAAATCCGTGAATTCCGTAGCGGTGCAGACGCGCGCCGTCTTCCGCGGCTGCGCATCCACGTCAGCGACATTTGCTCCGCCGACCATCCTGCGCAGGGCCTCCGTATACGACGGATCCGTCCCGCAGCAGCTGCCGATCATAGTCACACCCAAATCAAGGTACTTCCGCATTGATTCCGCGAATTCCTCCGCCTTAATGTGATACTCCCCCGTCTGAGGATCGGGAAGCCCGGCGTTCGGCTTTATGAAAATATCTGCCGTCGTCTCGCGGCGCAGCTTCTGCGCGATCGGATAGATCTCGTCCGGTCCGAGCGAGCAGTTTATCCCGACAGCGTCCGCGCCGAGCCGGTCGAGCAGTGCCGCCATTTCCTCGACGCCGCATCCCGTGAACGTGCGCCCGTCCTCCTGGAACGTCATCGACACCATCACCGGCAGATCCGTGTTTTCCTTCACCGCCAGCAATGCCGCCTTGACTTCGTAAAGGTCCGTCATTGTCTCGATGACCGCGAGGTCCGCGCCCGACTTCTCGCCCTGCACGCACACTTCGCGGAACGTTTCGTACGCATCCTCGAACGAAAGCGTGCCCATCGGCTCGAGCAGCTGGCCTATCGGTCCCATGTCAATCGCGACCTTCGTGTTTTCATCGCACGCCGCGCGGGCGGCCCTCACCGCCGCATCGGCGACTTCGGCGACGCTGTGACCAGTCCCCTCGAGCTTGTAGCGGTTCAATCCAAATGTATTCGTATAGACTACATCCGCGCCCGCCTCGACGTATTCGCGGTGGATCGCGGTGATCATGTCCGGCTTTTCGATGTTCAGGAGTTCGCCGACCGAGCCCGGCTCCGCTCCGTATTTCTGGAGCATCGTTCCCATCGCGCCGTCCAGAAGATGTATTTTATTATCGCTGAAAATCGCCATCTTTCCTCCTTTTCCGGCTCCGGTCAGCCGCAAACGCGCCCCTGCTTCCTGAGCTCGCAGGTGTCTCTGAGCGCGCATTCCGAACAAACCGCCCTGTATCCTTTGACTTCGTGATCGGAGACCCCGACGATCGCCGTGACCGACTTCCGCGGCAGCATGAGATGCGTTGCCGTGATCGTGAGCCCTATCTTTCTCTGCGTATCGAGCTCCGCCGCCAGCGTGTCCTGATATTCGAGCGGAAGATCCCCGTATCCCGGGCTGAAGCGCCCGGTCATGCAAGGCAGATCCTCCGGCAGTTCCTTTTCTATCACATCGCAGAAAACATCGCAGACGCTGTCCGCGAGCACAGATGCGCCCGTATCAAGGAACACCTGCATTGCCGCATCGCGCGCCCCCGCCGCGCGGATCGCCCCGTCGACGTCCGTCCCGAGCGTCACCGCCAGCAGTATCATCTTCCGGCACCCCGCGAGGTGCTTCTTAATGGCGGTGCCCGGGATGTCCGTGATATCCGTCAGCTTATATACCCCGCGCGGATCCGAAACGCGAAAAAGCTCAGCCTCCGCTCTTTCGAGCATCGGGCTGAGTCCTTCGTAATCATCCGTCCCGAGCCGCGCGCGCCACTGTTCTCTGTCTATTTTTTCAGGAAGTTCTATCTTCATATGCTCCTCCGTGCCGCCGCGCCTCTCACTTCATCAATGCATTGCTACAGCAGGTCCTTTATCCCGTCGTACACCGCCCTGACGACTTCCGGCGAGTTCATCGTGTAGAGATGGATGTCCGGAGCGCCGTGCTCTATAAGATCGCGGATCTGCTTCACTGCATATTCTACACCATGCTCGAACAGTCCGTCAGGATCATTTCTGTATTTCTCGAGCATTTCCGAAAATTCCTCCGGACGTCTCGCGCCGCTGAGTTCCACTGTATGCTCTATCTGAGACGCTTTCGTGATCGGCATGATCCCCGCCGCCACGGGGACGTCGATCCCGGCAGAGCGGACCCTGTCGATAAAATCGTAATATACCTGATTGTCGAAGAACAGCTGCGTCACGAGCGAGTTCACTCCCGCGCCGATCTTGTACTTCAGATTCTCAACGTCCTCTTCAAGGTTCGGACTGTCCTCGTGTCCTTCCGGATAGCAGGCGCCCATCAGATTCAGGTCGCCGTACTTCTGGATCTCGACCGCAAGTTCGTTCGCATGTTTAAAGGCGCCTTCACTCGCGCCCTCCACACGGTCGCCTCTCAGGACGAGAACGTTTTCGATTTCGTTTTCCCTTATCCAGCCTATGGCCCTTTTGATCTCGTCAAGCGTCGAATTGATGCAGGTGAGATGCACCGCTGTCACTATCCCGTATTTTCTCCTGATGTTCCCCGCGATATCGGCCGTCATCCTGCCTCTCGGTCCGCCGTCGGCGCCGTATGTCACGCTCATATAATCGGGGCCGATTTTCGCGAGCTCCTCCGCCTTCTCATACACTTTTGGCAGATTCTCTTTCTTTTTCGGCGGGAAAATCTCTAAAGAAAACACCGGTTTCCCTTCATTTTTCTTTTTCTCGTAAATCTCATTGATTTTCAACATCCTGCCACCCTTTCGTAACATCGATCCATCCGGAGAAATTTTCCGCATATTTTTCGAGCTCGTCGCATGTCAGCTCCGTCACGTCGTAAATGCTCCCGGCCGCCGGGAACACCGTATCGAATCTTTTCAGCGATTCGTCCAGATACGACTTCACTCCGTCCTTCAGTGCGAACGGGCACACTCCGCCGGCCGCGTGTCCGATGATCTCTTCGACGTCGTCGTGCGGCACCATCTTCGCTTTCGTGTGGAAATTATCCTTGAATTTGCGGTTATCGACTTTCGCGTCTCCGGCCATTACGATGACAATCGGGCCGTCGTCCGTGAGAAAAGACAGCGTCTTAGCAATGCGCCGCGGCTCTGTGCCGAGCGCCTGCGCGGCCATCTCTACTGTCGCGCTGCTTTCGTGCAGTTTGATGAGCTTGTCTTCGATCCCAAGCTGCCTGAAATACTCCCTTACCTGCTCCTGTGCCATCGCTTTCCTCCTTCTATATATACTTGTACAAGTGCGCCGATGACTGCCGCGGACCGGCTGCTTCCGGCGCCGGCATGCCCGATGCGCTTTCCGGCGGATCATCCGTCCGGGTGCGCGTTCCGGCGTCCGGTCCTTTCGACCGGATTTTGCGATATTGTGCGTTTTGTTTCCGCAATTCTTACTTCAGTTGCGATTACTTGCTTCCGCGGGCATTGCATCAACTGCGTTGAACTAATTTTAACGCAACCTGAACAGATGTCAATACATTTTTCTATAGCAGGTTATCGGTTTTAGCGATATTGACGGGCCGGGACCGTTATGCGGCGATCCGAAATGACGGAAGCATATATAAAGAATGTCACCGGCAACTTTTTTAAGCGCCGGTGACAGTCATCCTTCTTCTATTATCAATGCGCGGTTCTTCCTTACGCGACACCGGTCACTTTATACCCGGCGTCCTCGACCGCTTTCTTCACGGCCTCTTCATCAGCCGCCGCGTCCACATAGGCCGCATTGTCTTCGAGCACTACTTTGGCGTTCGCGCCCGGCACGGCGTCCAGCGCCTTCTGCACTGCAGCCTCGCAGTGTTTGCACATCATTCCTTCGATCTCATACTTCTTTTCCATTTCATCAGTCTCCTTTTCCTTTATATCATCCGCGGAAATCACTCTGAGCTCCGCGGTCTGTCCGCCGGTATCTATTTGCTTCGGCGCTTCGGCGCCGGCTTCGGCAGCGATCTGTTTAACCAGCACTCCGTTTCCGGCCGCACCTTCATCGCCGCCGGTCTCCGTTCCAGCCGCCTCAGGCAGGTCCGCGGCTGTGCCCGCAGCGCCTTCCGCCTTCAAGCGGTCGGGCTTAAACCTTCTGAGCCTCAATGCATTGGTGCAGACGAAGACGGACGAAAGTCCCATGCACGCCGCGCCGATCACCGGGCTCATCTGCCAGCCGAGCCTGCTGTAGAATACGCCGGCCGCGAGCGGGATCATGAGGACGTTGTAGAAGAACGCCCAGAACAGATTCTGCTTTATGTTCCGGATAACGGCCTTCGACAGCTTCACCGCCGTGACCGCGTCGAGCAGGTCGCTGCGCGAGAGGATGATGTCCGCGCTCTCTATCGCGACATCCGTCCCGGCGCCGATGGCCATTCCGACATCCGCGCGCGCGAGGGCCGGGGCGTCGTTCACGCCGTCGCCGATCATTGCCACGTGCTTTCCCTGCCGCTGCAATTCCTGTATCACGCGTTCCTTGTCCTGCGGCAGGACTTCCGCCACGACTCTGTCGATCCCGAGCGAGCCGCGCACGGCCTCCGCCGTTCTTCTGTTGTCTCCCGTCAGCATGACGACCTCGATGCCGAGTTCTCTGAACTCGTCCACCGCCGCCCTGCTGGACTCCTTGATCTTGTCGGCCGCCGCGATAACGCCGACCGGCTTCTCCTCATCTGCTATGATCAGCGGCGTGTCGCCTTTCTCAGCAATGCGCGAAAGCTCTGTTTCGACGGACGACGCATTGATGCCGTTCTCTTCGAGGAACTTCACGTTCCCCGCAAAATACCGCTTCCCGTGTACGAGCCCGCTGATGCCTCTGCCCGGCACATACCTGACGTCTTCCGCTTCCGAGGGCTCGACGCCCGCCGCGTCCGCGGCTTTCATTACCGCCTTCGCGAGCGGATGCTCGCTGCCGCTCTCAAGAGCCGCCGCGATATCGATGAGCCAGCCGTAGAGCGCAGCCTCGTCCCGGCGGATCTCATGCGGATCGTCATCTCTGTCCGCGGCGTCTTCCGCGACGATCGCGGTATAATCCACGACCGGACTGCCTTCGGTGATCGTGCCGGTCTTGTCCATTACCACTGTATCTATAAGGTGAGCGGTCTCGAGCGCTTCGCCGGATTTGATCAGGATGTTGTTCTCCGCGCCTTTGCCCGTTCCGACCATGATCGCGACCGGGGTGGCAAGGCCGAGCGCGCACGGGCACGCGATCACGAGCACCGAGATCGCCGTAGTCAGCGCGAACTCGAATGACGCTCCGATCAGGAGCCAGACAATGCACGCGACAAGCGCTATCGCCATGACGATCGGGACGAATATCCCTGCGATCCTGTCCGCCATGCGGGCGATAGGCGCCTTGCTGGCGCTCGCCTGCTCCACGAGCTTTATTATCTGCGCGAATGTCGTGTCGTCGCCCGTCTTCGTTACCTTCATCGTGAACATCCCGCTGCCGTTTATCGTCGCGGCCGTCACGGCGCTGCCTTCCTGCTTTTCGACAGGTATCGGCTCTCCCGTGATCGCGGACTCGTCCACAGACGTCTGCCCCGAGATGACAATGCCGTCCGCCGGAACGGATTCGCCCGGCCGCACGCGCACTGTTTCATCCGGCAGTATCTCATCCACCGGCACAGTTACATCTTTCCCGCCCCGGATCACGGTCGCCGTCTTCGGTGCCATATCGACAAGTTTAGTTATCGCCTCACTTGTCTTGCCCTTCGAGCGCGCCTCCAGGTATTTCCCTATAGTTATCAATGCGAGTATCATCGCGCCCGATTCGAAGTACAGATTCATGCTGTACTTCATCACTATGTCCATCCGCCCGGCGCCGAGCGCCCAGCTCATCCTGTATATCTCGAAAATGCCGTACACGATAGCCGTCGTCGAACTGATCGCGATCAGGCTGTCCATGTTCGGCGCGAGATGGAACAGCGACTTGAAGCCGCGCGTGTAGTATACGCGGTTCACGAAAATGATCGGTACGCTGAGCAGCAGCAATGTGAACGCCATCGATACCGAGTTCTCCGTGCCGAGAAGGAACTGCGGGAGCGGCCACCCCCACATGCGTCCCATCGATACGTACATGAGCGGCACGAGAAATCCGAGCGACACCTTCAGTCTGTAGGCAAGCTCCGCCGTCTGCTGTTCCTGGATGCTGACTGCCGCCCTGCCTCCGTCGCTCTTTTTCTCTTCTTCGTCCGCCGGGACCGCGCCGTATCCCGCCGCGCTCACCGCAGCCGAAATATCATCCGCGCTCACCGCATTGCTGTCGTATTTTACCTGCATGCTGTTCGTGAGCAGGTTCACCGAGACGTCATCAACGCCTTCCACAGCCGCGACGGCCTTTTCGACCCTGGCCGAGCAGGCCGCGCAGCTCATCCCCGTTACATCAAATTTCCTGTCTTCCATATCCCTATTTCATTATCCTTCCGAGCGTCGCAACAAGTTCATCTATCTTCTCGTCTTTTTCTTCGTCAGTTTCGGCATTGCGCACGCAGCTCTTGAGATGCGCCGTCAATACCTCGCGGTTCACCCGGTTGAGCAGCGCTTCCGTCGCCATCAGCTGCGTCGATATATCAATGCAGTATCTGTCGTCTTCTACCATCTTTATTATTCCGTCGATCTGGCCGCGGGCAGTTTTCAGCATCCTCGTGACCTTTCCGGCATCCGCCATCATAGCAGGTCCCTCCTTCCGGTTCCGCAACTGGTATATTCTCCAGGTTCCCGCCATCATGGCAGGTCCTTCTTTTCTGTCCTGCACCCGCTATATACCCCACCGGGGTGTAGTATAAACAGGCGAAAGAATATCGCGGGGCGCCTTGGGGTATGCCGGGGCCGGGACGGGGCCGGGAGCAGAGCGCCGGAAACGGGAATGCGGCGGAAAAATCATGATCGGCCGACAGGGATCAGGTCGTCGAAAACAGGAATGGGATAAAAAGGTGGGGAAATTTCATATATAAAAATTTCCCCACCTTTTTTAGTGGGCTGCAGCGGTTGAAAAATGTTCAAATCGATGAAATCACGATTTTCGGCCGGGGCGCGCCCCGAAACCGTTGGAATTTAGGTGGGGAAATTTCGAAATACAAAATTCCCCCACCTTTTTTGCTCATTCTTGATTTTTGCGCGGATCTGCATCAGGGGCCCAGTCCGGGGTGATGCCGGGCCCTGTACAGATTCTGCATTTTTTTGTGGCGGCCGACCGAAAAATGGCGGCGGTGCACGCAAAATTTTCAACGATCCCGGGCATTGATGCAGTCAAAACATCATTTTCGAGCCGGTTCCGGCTGACGAAGCCCTGAAAACGTTGGAATTTTTGCGGGCAGTGATCGAAAAAACGCGGTGGCCGCCACAAAAAATGGCGCAGGTATCGCATCAGGGGCCCGAGCACTGTGACCGGCTCCGGGCCTTGATTTCAATGCCCCGATCCGGGGCCCAGGCACTCTGCCCGGCTCCCGGGGCCGAGTTCAGTGCCCGGCTCCGAAGTCCGGACTCCGCATCCGGCACTTGCGGCCCGGCCCATGACAGGCGCCATGACCCGGTCACCTCGACTCCGCTTGCCCCTTGCTCCTGTACATTGATGCGCTTATGGCCGATACTATCGGGATTATTATCACGCATCCGATCGCGGAACACGCTATGGAGATGACGTTCTGGCAGAACTCTTTCGAGTTCAGCATCTGCGCGAACGTGTACATCTGCATGAACTGTATGAACAGCGTCAGGTACTCGGCAATGAAGATGAAGAACAGTGTGTTCACGGTCGTGCCGAGGATGTCGCGGCCGATGCGCATTCCGGACATGAAAAGTTCGCCGCGGCCGAGGTCGGGCCTGTTCAGCGAGACCTCGTACACGCCGGACGCGACCGACAGCGCCGTGTCGATGATCGCGCCTATCAGCGCCATCAGGATCACGGAAATCTGCATCATTGTCATATTGAAGCCGATGTCGGGAGCGTAGCCGTTGGACTCGCGGATCTCGAACTGGCCGACTGGGAAGCCCTGGATGTCCGAACTCGTGACAATAAAGAACACAAAGCCGGTCATTACCGCGATCACAACAAGGACCGCGAGCATTGATGCCTTCGTCTTGGCGTTCACCTCATTCTGGAAGAACAGCGTCATGAGCCCGATCAGCACGCACCCCGCGGCAGTCGCCGCGATCGGAGGAATGCCCGCATTGATGAGGATAATGACCGAAAAAAGGATGATCGCGTTCACGGAAAGCGTGACGAGACATTTCGCTGTTTTCTCGCCGCCGATCGTAAGCGCGGCGCCGATGAACACGCCGAACAGTACCATAAGGAGCAGCATCAGACCTCGCCTCCCTTCCGTGTTTTCCGCAGGAAGAACTCCGCGGCAAGGATCGAAAGCGGCACGGTGATGATGATCCCGATCGAGCCGGTCAGGAACCTCGCGCATTCGAAATACATCCCGTTCTTGATCACAGTCACAAAACTGATGTCATTACGCATTGATAAGATGAAAAGCGGCATCGCGGCGGCAACGTTCGTGAAAAACACGAGATTTATCATCGTGCCCGTGATGTCATCGCTGACCGCGCGGCAGGATTCCGCGAGCGACCTGCGCGAAATGCCCGGATCGCGCTTGATGAGCTCAGTCGCCGACGCCGTGATCGTCACCGCGATATCCATGATGACGCCGAGCCCGCCCATCAGGATCTCCGAAATGAACATGAGATTCGCGCCCGACTGCGTATACGGCTCCGGGATGAAATCGAGGAACGTGTAGTTAAGCTGCGGGCCGAGCAGTATCACGGCGGACGACAGCAGGCAGACTGCCCCCGCCGCCATCAATGTCGCCGCAAACGACATCAGTGTCATCCTGTTCCACCCGTTCACGAGCAGCAGCACGATCCCGCAGAACGCGACCGACAGCACGACCGACAGGAACAGCAGATTCGTCCCGCTGTCATACAGCCGCAGCAATGCATAGAAAATGGTTATGTTCACGGCAAGCGAAAGTATTGTGTAAATGCCTTTTTTCGATCCGACCAGGAACAGCGCGCCGAACAGGATCACGAAAACCAGCGCGACGGTCCTGTCGCGCTTGACGCCCGAAATGTCCGCGGTCAGATCGCTGGCGCCGGTCCCGGCCTCATGCGTCGTCACGAACACTTCGTCGCCCTTCTCATACTTCTCCGTGTACACGAGCGACTTCCCGTACTTGTTCTCGATCGTGACTTCCGCGCCCCTGTTCGCGCCGTTCATCAGCGTCGCCCTGATATGCTGCAATGTGTATTCTTCCTTGTCGCCGCCGACTCCGGTCCTCGTCCCGGCGCTCTCTTCCGCAACGCTCGTGACCCGTGCGATATCCGTACTGTACATCGCGTAATCGCCCGACACCGCCATCATTACAGCAATGCCGAGCAGCACGACTGCGACGAGTTTTATTATGAAGATTTTCCTGAAACGTGCTGTCATCTCAACTCCTGAGCCGGCCCGCATCCCGTGCCGTCCTCCCGGCCGCCGCGCCCGGCTCCAAAAATGATATATCCGTTTGGCTTGCTATGTCAAGGAATCAATGCTGAGGGGCGCGGGGCCTGTGCAGCGCCGGGACGGCGCAGCGCCGGATCGGGCGCTTCGACGGAAGACGGATCCGGAGCCCGACTGGGTTTTGTGGCGGCCGCCGTCTTTTTCCGCTCACTGCACGCAAAAATTCCAACGTTTTCAAGAGGTCGGCAGCTCGAACCGGCCCGAAAACGATGTTTTCCCCGCACCAATGCCCGGGATCGTTGAAAATTTTGCGTGCACCGACGCCATTTTCCATCCGGCCGCCACAAAAAAACGTCCATGGCACGGACCCGCGGACGGGGCCCGGCCTGATATCTCATCACACGGCCCGCCGCATTGATGCACAAAGCCCGGATCAGGATACCGGCAAAACCGGCCGGCGGGCATTGATCCCCGTTGAGTCTGCTCCGTTTTTCGTGTAAAATCCTTTTAGCGAGAAAAAAGGAGGAACGATATGCGTTTTGTTATACAAAGAGTCAGTGAATCGTCGGTAGCGATCGACGGCGAAACGGTCGGCAGCATCGGAAAGGGATTCATGGTGCTGATCGGCGTGGCAGACGGCGACACGAAGGAGATCGCCGACAAACTCGTCGACAAGATGATCAAACTCAGGATCTTCGAGGACGAAAACGGGAAGACGAATCTTTCCCTCGCGGACGTCGGCGGCGAGCTGCTCCTCATCTCACAGTTCACACTGTACGCGGACTGCAGGAAAGGGAACCGCCCGGGCTTCAGCAATGCAGGCGCACCTGATTTTGCGAGCGATATGTACGACTATATTATTGACAGGGCGAAGGAACGCGTTCCGGTCGTCGAAAAAGGAGTTTTCGGCGCGGATATGGCAGTAAGCCTCGTGAACGACGGCCCGTTCACGGTGATACTTGATTCGGACGAGATCATCAGGAAATAAAGCGGAAGGCGTAGATCCCGGGCAGGCCGCAGAGTTAAATAATGTAAAGGGCGCTACGCGCCCTTTTTTCATTAATGATCCCGGATTCACCGCTGTGCCCGATTCCAAATCCGGATCTGCCCCGGATCCGGCACCGGCGCCATTTTTTTGTGGCGGCCGCCGCGTTTTTTCGATCACTGCACGCAAAAATTCCAACGTTTTCAGGACGTCGGCAGCCGGAACCGGCTCGAAAATGATATTTTGACTCCATCAATGCCCGGAATCCTTGAAAATTTTGCGTGCACCGCCGCCATTTTTCGGTCAGCCGCCACAAAAAAATCCAGAATCTCTACAGGGCCCGACCCCACCCCGGACTTGACATCTGGTTCGGATCCGCAAAAAATCAAGAATGAGCAAAAAAGGTGGGGGAATTTTGTATTTCGAAATTTCCCCACATAAATTTCAACGGTTTCGGGGTGCGATCCGGCCGAAAATCGTAATTTCGCCGTTTTGAAAATGATTCAACCGCTCCAGCCCGCAAAAAAAGGTGGGGAAATTTCATATATAAAAATTCCCCCACCTTTTTTATCCCATTCCTGTTTTCGATGCCCCGATTCCGGCGGCCGCCGCGTCTCATTCCTGTTTTCGACGGCCTGATTCTGGCGACCTCGAACTTGCCCTCGGAGCCGACCCAGGCACCATTTTTTGTGGCGGCCACCGTGTTTTTTCGATCACTGCACGCAAAAATTTCAACGTTTTCAGGACGCCAGCAGCCGGAACCGGCACGAAAATGATGTTTTGACTCCATCAATGCCCGGGATCGTTGAAAATTTTGCGTGCACCGTCGCCATTTTTCGGTCGGCCGCCACAAAAATGCAGAATCACCCCCGGCCCGGCCCCGCTCCGCACACATGATCTCAGCCCCCGGCCCGGGTCCGGAGCCGGATATATCCGGACCGGATCATCCCTCCGCACCGTTTCCCGCACAGACTCTCACCCCACTCCCCTGTTTCTCAGCACATGAGAAAGGCCCCTCTTCCGAGGAGCCTTTCCCAGTCCGATTAGTAGTATTGTATGTTGTGAGAGTTGTATAGAGAGAGTTGTATAGAAAGAGTTATCAAATCGTTGTGTCGGCTTCCGGTACCGGAAGTATCGCGGGATCGCAGCCTTCCGCGGCCGGGGCCGCATCCGGCAGGCGTTCCATGAACTGTCCGGCGTAATCGGTGAAACCGGCTTTCCTGTACAGATGCATTGCATCTTTTGTGAGCAGTACGCCGCGAAGGTCCTTCAGCTCATCTGATTCCGTGAGCGTGCGGATCAGCTGTTCGCCGGCTCCGTTGCCTCTGTACTCAGGATCGACGACTACATCCGTCAGGTAATAGCATGTCGCGTGATCCGAGATCGCTCTCGCGAACCCGATCTGCTTATCGTCCCTCATCGAGAAGATCCCGAAGCACATCGACTTCATCATAGAGCGTCTTACCTGCGCTTTCGGGCGGTCTTTCCCGAGCTTCGTGAACTTCATGAGATGCATCACATCTTTCATGTTCATATTCTCAAATCCGGTGAGAACATAGTAAGCGTCGTTACCGTGGATCTCGATTTCCGGATGCAGATTTTTCAGTTTGTCCCTGATCCTGTTTATCAGCAATGTCTGTGTCTCCCGTATAAAAAATTCTCCTATCTTTCGTATTGTAACTACATTATACACGTTCATTGATATTTGTCAACAGTTGATATAAATCATTTATTGACTTTCTTGAGTTTCTAAAGTATATTGAACATATAGAATATTGAAATTCTAACTGAAATCGGGGTAGGAACATGAACGAACAGACAGCGAATGCAAAAATACCGAAAGAATCAGAAGAAAAGGACAATACCAAAGAGTTCAGTGTAAAAAAGGAAAATCTGATTATCGCGTTCCTTTACATGGTGCCCATTTACAACGGGTACATATATTCGAACAACGACCTTAAGAAACACAATCTTACAAAGACGCAGTTCCGTGCATTGTTTGTGGTGAACGCAATGCCCGACATTACTATGTCGGATCTCGCGGAGCAGATCGCCATCTCAAGAGAGCAGGCGACGCGCGCCGTCACTCCGCTCGTCAGAAGAAAACTCATGATAAGGGACGTTGACAGCCTGAACAGACGGCAGCTGAAAATCAGACTGTCGGACGAAGGCCGCAAATTCGTATACGAACTTGTAGAAGAATTCATTGATACCGCGGAAGAAAAATTCGAGGCCCTTTCGCCGGATGAAATTAACGATTTCTATAACGCCATCATGACAGTCACGAGAACGCTCGGGAAAATACATCATCTCGATCATCCCCGCCCGGTCAATTTCGAGCGTCCGGGTGGCATGTGAACATCCCGCAGCGGAAATATAATCAGGCAATGCAGACCGGCCGCGGATCAGGCGGCCGGTTTTTTTCTGTCTGCCCCGTCCTCACTTCGCCAGTATCTCGTACCCGTCTTCCGTCACGGCCACCTGCACTTCCGCCTGCGCGGACGGAGAGCCGTCGACCGTATAGATCGTCCAGTCATTCGTCGGATCGACAAAAATATCGTGCTTCCCGGCATTGATCATAGGCTCGATCGTGAACACCATGCCCGGCGCCATCAGCATCTCCTCGCCGCGATGCGAGACATAGCTGACCCACGGCTCCTCGTGGAACTCCAGCCCGACGCCGTGCCCTCCGACCTCTTCAACTACAGAGAATCCGCACGACTTGACGTAGTCGTTCACGGCCTGCCCCATGTCGCCGAGGCAGTGCCACGGGCTCACCTCCGCGAGTCCGCGCCTTATCGCTTCATAGACGCAGTCCACGAGTTTCCGCTTTTCTTCATCTATCTCACCAATGCAGAACATCCTGGATGAGTCGGAATAGTAGCCGTTAAGAATCGTGGAAACGTCAACATTAATGATGTCTCCCTCCTTCAGCACGACCGTTTCGCTCGGGATGCCGTGGCACACCTGGTCGTTCACCGACGTGCACACGCTCTTCGGGAATCCCTCGTAATCGAGCGGCGCCGGGATGCCGCCGAGCTCGCGAGTCTTATCGTCGACGATCCTGTTTATATCTTCGGTCGTCATGCCGGCCCCGATTTTTTCCGCAACGCAGTCAAGTACCGCGATATTCACGAGCCCGCTCTTCCTGATCCCTTCGATCTGCTCCGGCGTCTTGATGATCTCGCGCGGCGGGACAATGACCCCGCGCTCTGCGAACATCTCTATCTTCTGATCAAAACTGAAATGGCATTTCTTGTACTTCTTCCCGCTGCCGCACCAGCACGGGTCGTTTCTGCCGATCTTCTTTTCCGTGTTTTTGAACATTGATTCTTCCTTTCGTCAGCGTTTCTATTATACTCCAAATCAATGCGCTGTAAAAGAAGGCGCGGGGCGCCTCCTTTCCTGCAGTAATAATGGATATATAAACGGATCTGTGAGCTTAGTGATGGAAAAGACGCATGCCCGTGAAGCACATCGCCATGCCGTATTCGTCGCACGCCTGTATCACGAGATCGTCCCTGATGCTGCCGCCCGGCTCCGCTATGTACTTGACGCCGCTCTTCTCCGCGCGGTCGATATTGTCGCTGAACGGGAAGAACGCGTCGGATCCGAGCGATACGTTATCATTCTTATCGAGCCACGCGCGCTGCTGCTCCGGCGTGAAGCGGTCCGGCTGCACCGTGAAATAGCGCTGCCATCTTCCCTCGCCGATGACATCTTCCCAGTCCTCGCCGATGAAATTGTCTATGGCATTGTCCCTGTCCGGACGGCCTATATCTTCCCTGAACGGAAGCTCCAGCACCTGCGGCGACTGGCGGAGGAACCACTTGTCCGCCTTGCTGCCCGCGAGGCGCGTGCAGTGCACTCTTGACTGCTGGCCGGCCCCGATGCCGATCGCCTGTCCGCCCTTCACGAAGCACACGGAGTTCGACTGCGTGTACTTGAGCGTGATGAGGGAGATCATGAGGTCTATCAATGCATCGTCCGGGATGTCCTTGTTCTTCGTTACGACGTTCGAAAGGAGGGCGCGGTCTATCACGAACTCGTTCCTGCCCTGCTCGAATGTCACGCCGAACACCTGCTTCCTCTCAACGGGATCGGGCCTGTAATCCGGATCCATTTTGAGGATGCAGTATCCGCCCTTCCTTTTCGTCCTGAGGAGCTCGAGCGCGTCGTCATCGTAATCCGGCGCTATCACTCCGTCTGAAACTTCTCTCTTGATTATCCTCGCGGTCTCGATGTCGCACTTGTCGGAAAGCGAAATGAAATCTCCGAACGACGACATCCTGTCCGCGCCTCTCGCTCTCGCATAGGCGCAGGCGAGCGGAGAGAGTTCTCCGAGGTCGTCCACCCAGTAGATTTTCGCCTCTATATCCGAAAGAGGTTTCCCGACCGCGGCGCCAGCCGGCGATACGTGCTTGAACGAAGTCGCAGCCGGCATGCCTGTCGCCCTTTTCAGTTCGCTGACGAGCTGCCAGCCGTTCAGGGCGTCGAGCAGATTGATATATCCCGGCTTTCCGTTAAGCACTGTTACCGGGAGTTCGCCGTGCTCCATGAACACGCGCGACGGTTTCTGATTCGGATTGCATCCGTATTTAAGTTCCATTTCTTTCATGATCTTTCTCCCTATTTATTTTTGTTCACGATACGTGTCTCAGTCTCTCCGGTCTCTATATCGATGTATCTCACAAACAGCGAGACCTTATTGTCTTCATTGAGCCCGTTCCAGATCTCGTCTGTGAGATCGTCGATGCCGCCCCTGATCTTCACGGGCGTCGGCTCTCCTTCGAACGACGGCAGCGGATCCCCGTCGCCGACATATGTGTGGATAAGCCTTCCGACTCCGGGCTTCGGATCGGAATAATCGAACGTGTATCTGAGACACGACGACGGATCTCCGTTGTCGCTCTTCAGTATCGAAAGCCTGTATCCGCATTTCCCGCTGCAGACATCTATTATCCCGGAAATCCTCGGCGTGAAGTTCGGCTCGTCGGGCTCGAACTCGCGCGACTCGAGACATTCGGTGAACGTTTTCCCAGCATTGATTCCTTCATAAATCGTATCCGTCTGGTCGCCGTTCGTAACGATAGTGTATCTTCCCGAAACTCTGACCGGAGCGTAGATGATAAGGCTCGGGTCCTTCATTTTCGCGGGGTCGTGCGCCTGCGTGCGTATGCCGTCGCCCTCCGTCACGAACACTCTGTTTCTGCTGTTCTCGCTGCGGCCCATGATGAAATATCCTGTGACGGCGTATCTGCCGTCTTCGGAGACCCCGATCACGATGCCTCTTCCGGGATAGACGTTCCCGGCCAGCGTTCTGCCAAGATCCTTGCAATCCATTTGTAACCTCCGTTTTCGAATGACGCCCCGGCTTCCGGGAAAACAAAAAACCGCCCGGGAAACCAAAGCTGCCCAGGCGGTCGACTCCTATATCGCCTCCGCGCTCCATGTGGTTATTTCCACCGTTCCGCCAGTCGCGCGGGGCACAATACAAACATACACTATCGCGGCGGCGGATGCAAGAGTGAAATTGTTTCATGCATGTACTGCTTCCTTATTATCTGTTCACATGCGGAGGTGATCGGGAATCAGTTCTTTGTCATATTTATCAGTATCTCGGTTTGTCCTTGATCTCGTTATAGTAAGCCACGAGGCCGATTTCCTTGATGCGCTTGTTTATCGCGACTGAACGGTTATAGAGGTTTTCGTCCAGACCGGTATGGTCGCACGGGAATTCGTCACACTGATAGCAGAAGTCCACACCCTTCTCCTCGCAGCAGGAACGGACCTTGCAGGTCTTGTAGAACTTGCATTTTTCCTTCCTGCATCCGCCGCATTCAGCGCATGCGATATAATCGAGAAGTTCCGCGAACTCCGGATATTTATCGAATACCGGATCCAGAGCCTTTGAGAACCGCTCCGCATACGGAGCGAAATCTCCGAGATTCTCCTTCAGTTTTCCCGCGGCGTCGTGGATATCGCCTTTTGTAAACGCGAAGCATTTTCCGCAGTGCAGTCCGCACGGTGCTATTCTTTCCATCGCTGTATCATGATCTGTCATTTTATTTCTCCTCCTTTGAATCTTCTTCGTCATTTTTGGAAAGCTCCATCAGGAAGTCTTCCCTGACAGGCGCGAACACGTCGAAGTTTATCACGGGCTCGTCACCAATAACTCGGAAATCATGTTCAGTGTTGCTCGGCACATAGACCATGTCCCCCGGGCCCATCCGGAAGGTCTCATCTCCAACGTCCACCTCTGCCGTTCCCGAGAAGATCGTCAGGATCTGCTCATGGGGATGCTTGTGCCGGAACGGCGGGAAACCCGGATACACAGTGTTCCTGACTAACATCGTCTTCTGCCCGGTCATGACCTGGCGCTCTGCGCGCTGATTGAATGTCGTCCTTTTCAGCTGTTCAAAACGTACTACTTTTGCCATTTTCCATCCCTCCTTCTATTGATTGTCCGGGGCCGTTCTGACCTGCGCCAGACTGCCGCGGCAGGCGTCGATCAGTATCTGCACATCGGTGCCGATCGCGGGGCTTTGATAGCCCATGGCCAGATGCTCCAGAGCCGTGCCCGGACTGTTTGAAAAGATAAACGAATATTTTCCGTTCTGTCTGCACACATTGGCTATATGGATCAGGGTATCCTTAAAGGTCCCTGTATCAAATACTCCCGGCGCACCCAGCGCCACCGAGAGATCGTACGGACCGACAAAGATTCCGTCAACGCCTTCTATCTTTACGATCTCCTCCAGATTATCGAGAAACTCGGCCGTTTCGCACATGGGCAGCAGCATCGTCTCTGCATTGCTGACCTCAAAATATCCGGTCAGATCTTTCGCGTAGTCTTCATAACCGTAGCCGGCTTCCCTGCTCTGCGCGAAGCCGCGGTCTCCGACAGGCTGATACTTCCCGTATTCGACCACCCTTCTGACTTCGTCGGCAGTCCTAAGGCAAGGGATCACCAGCGCTTCCGCCCCGCAGTCCAGCATTTTCAGTATCGACGGCCGCGTGGTATCCTTCACTCTTACAAAAGGCGTCAGATCATGCAGCTTAGCGGTGCGGATCATGTTCACGACGCCCTCCGTATCCACCGGGCTGTGCTCCGAATCAATGATCGCATAATCCAATCCGCTGTACCCCAGGCACTCCATCACTGTATCGCTGGAGGACCATACAAATGTCCCGAATACATTTTCCCCGGACTGCAGTTTCGCCTTTACATTGTTCTTCATTGCCCGTTTCCTCCTTCCGGCATTTCCTTTTTCGATTTTATTTTAGAAACGGCCGGAAATTGTGTCAAAAAAAAAGCAATGCCGGGCCCATTAAAAAAAGAGCACTTTTAAAAAGCCGGTTCCCGAGAATATGCCGCGGAATGATTCTTCAAAAAGTCTGCGCCGTTGTGATATAATTGCCTCAATCAGTATATTTCCGAAAAAAATGCCTGTGATCCGAAAAACTATGGAAAAAAAGTATTTTAGCGAAGACGATTTATTCGAACCTATCAATGAAAAGGTCTACAAGTATCTGTATAATGCGATCATAAATCTCGAATACAGGCCGGGCGCCGTCCTGGTCGAATCGAAGATCGCGGCAGATCTGAATATCAGCCGGTCACCCGTGAAGGCCGCCCTGGAGCGCCTGGAACGGCAGAATCTCGTGGAGAATCCTTACGGAAAAAGTCCGCGTGTCGCCGGCATCCGGTACGAAGACTGCGCAGCTCTGCTGGAGGCCCGCCGCGGCATAGAGGGATGGGCCGCCTACTACGCGGCGTACAGGATCACCGACGAGGAACTGGATCAGCTCCACAGCATACTTTTGCAGTTCCAAATCAAAGAGGACGTCCCCGATGCAGACGAATATGCCCGCATAGACGCATATTTCCACGGGTGCATCATCAAGTCCTCCCGCAGCAAGTATCTGATAGACGCATATAAACTGATACAGGCAAACCTTCTGCGCTACCGGATATACATCATGCGCAGGCTCGATATAGCCGGACTGCATGAGTATGAACACCATCTGCCGGTCTACTGCGCATTGAAAAACCACTGTTCCACTCTGGCGAAGGATGAAATCATCGCTTCCATCGACCATATGACATCAGCCATGCGCTATTTATGATCGTCCCCGGAACGGAAATATGTCCCGGCGCACTGCATTGATCATTTCGTGCGCGCCTTGCCCGTGAACTCATCCGCCGTGAGTTTCGTTATGGCAATGCTTTTCACCATGGCGTCGTTTATTTCGAAATCTTTCCCGGTGTATTTTTTCATTATCAGCGCGAGCGCTTCCTTCTTTTCATCAAGGTCCTCGATGATCTCGGCCTTCCCGGTCCCGAAAATGCTCTTGTATTTGTACCCGTAAAAGCACGCCTTTTCGCCTGTCACGAGTTCGTGGTCGCAGTCCATCTCGAAGCAGACGTCCGGGTTCTTCTTAATGGCCTCTACCTTCCTGCCGTCCTTCGATCCGTGAAAATACATCACGAGCGTATCATTCTCGTACTTGTATCCGAAATTCATCGGAACGATATACATTCCTTCTTCGCCCGTCATTCCCACCCTGCATACGTCGCAGAGTCCGATTATGTCAAGCCTGTCCTGCAGTCCGCTGACCTCGCGGTCGCGTCTTCTCATTGTATTTAACATAAGCGCACCTCCGTTCGCGTCTACCGCCATTATATCATACAGGCAGGTTGAGAAAAAACCCGCGGCAGTGGTATAATCCGACATAAAGGAAAGGAGGACCGTCAATGCCAGAAAAAACTGATTTTACTTTCCGGTCGACCGATAAAAAGACCGAGATCCACGCAATAAAAGTGATGCCGGACGGGAAGCCGAAAGCGATCGTGCAGCTTGTCCACGGGATGGACGAGTACATCGACAGATACGATGATTTTGCGGATTTTCTCGCGCAGCACGGCTATCTCGTGATCGGTCACGATCATCTCGGACACGGAGACACTGCGGCGACACCTGAGGATTTCGGATATTTCGCGGAAGGACGCGGCGATATCACTCTCGTGGAAGACATCCACAAACTCAGGCTGCACACGCAGGACGAACCCGCGAATGCGGACCTTCCGTATTTTATTCTCGGCCACAGCATGGGATCCTATCTCCTGCGCGAATACCTCGGCCTGTACAGCGACGGGCTGGCCGGCGCTATAATCATGGGAACAGGCGACGTACCCGATATCAGCACCGACTTCGGGATATTCCTGTGCAATGCGCTCGCCCGCATCAATGGCTGGCGACACCGCAGCCTTGCCATACAAAGTATGACCTACACGAAATCCTATAAGCGGTACGACGTGACCGGCCGCGATACCTCGAACAGCTGGCTCTCAAAGGTGCCGTCAGTTATAGAAGCGTACCGCGGCGATCCGCGCTGCACGTTCGTCTTCACCCTGAACGGGCATCTCGCATTGTTTGAATCAGTGAAAGCCGCCTGCTCGCTGAAGACGATAAACTCGATGGCGAAGGATCTGCCTGTCCTGATAGTATCCGGTGCGGACGATCCTGTCGGCGACCTCGGCGAAGGCGTGAAACGCGTCTACGATAAATTCCTCGGGGCCGGAATGGAAGACGTGACAATGAAGCTCTACGAAAACGACCGGCACGAGATCCTGCACGAAACGGACAGCGACCAGGTGTACGAAGACCTGCTCGGATGGCTGGACACGAAAACGGAGAAAGCCGGGCAGCGCCTTTAGACCGCCTCTGCTGCGGGCGCGGAGCCGCCGGGAAAAGGAGGCGCGGAGCCGCCGGAAAAAAGAAGGCGCGGAGCCGCCGGAAAAAAGAAGGCGCGGAGCCGCCGGAACAGAGAAGGCGCGGAGCCGCCGGAAAAAAGGGGCACGGAGCCGCCGGAACAAAGAAGGCGCGGAGCCGCCGGAACAGAGAAGGCGCGGAGCCGCCGGAACAGAGAAGGCGCGGAGCCGCCGGAAAAAACAAAAAAGAACTGTCGCCCTGCGACGAAATCCGCGTGGGCGGCATGGTTTACTGTCACCGATGTCGGTTTTGAACGTCGGTGACAGTGATTTACTGTCACCTGTGTCAGATTTGAGCGTTGGTGACAGGAATTTTTCCTGTCACCTGTGCGTATTTTGGACGTCGGTGACAGTGTTTTCCTGTCACCGATGTCGATTTTGAGCGTCGGTGACAGGGATTTCCTGTCACCTGTGTCAGATTTGAGCGTTGGTGACAGGAATTTTTCCTGTCACCTGTGCGTATTTTGGACGT
>JBMNVB010000009.1:0-74719 GCA_050946575.1 Anaerovoracaceae bacterium
TCACAGGAAGATCTGCGTCATCGACGGGAAGACCGCGTTCACGGGCGGCATAAATCTCTCGGACGAATACATAAACCGGCGCCATCCGTTCGGGCACTGGAAGGATACCGGCGTGATGATAAAGGGATCCGCAGTGAAGAGTTTCACGCTGATGTTCCTGCAGCTCTGGGAGATAAAATCAGACAAGAAGGATGTATACGACTACTACCTTGCTCCGGGCGAGTATACCGACGAGGAGCTCGCCGCGATGGAGAGGGAGTCGGGTTATGTGATCCCGTACGGCGACATCCCGATAGACGGGGAAAACATCGCGCAGAACGTGTATATGGATATGATAAACAATGCGCGTCATTATGTGCATGTCATGACGCCGTACCTCGTGCTGGACTATGAGACGCTTGCCGCGATAAAATTCGCCGCGGCCAGGGGCGTCGAAGTTTCACTGCTGCTCCCGCACATTCCGGACAAGAAATACGCGTTCGCGCTCGCGAAGAGCCATTACAAGGAGCTGATAAAGGCAGGCGTGAATATCTATGAGTACACGCCGGGGTTCATCCACGCGAAGACCGTTATCAGCGACAACCGGAAGGCCGTCGTCGGTTCCGTGAACCTCGACTACAGGAGTTTCTATCTGCATTACGAATGCGGCGTCTATATGTTCCAGACAAGGCAGATCGCGAGGATAGAGGACGACTTCCAGAGATGTCTGCGCGTCAGCAAGCTGCAGACACTGGAAGACGTGAAGAAGCGTCCGCTGCACATGAAGATATCCGGCTATTTCATGAAGGTAATGGCGCCGCTGATCTAGAGCGGGACCTCAGACCTCTCGCGCCGGTCATATACCGAAAGTCTTTCGAAGCCCAGGGATCTCAGGATCCCGCGGGCTTTTTCATATTCCCAGGCGATATGCTCCGGGAAATGCGCATCCGAACTTATCGTCACATTTTTCCCGCCGAGGTCGCGGTAGAGCTCTAATATCCCGCGCGACGCGTGCGTGCGCTCGCCCATGCCGTAGCGGTAGCTCGAAGTGTTGAGTTCGACGGATTTATCCTCCCGGATCGCGAGCTTCAGGATCTCGGCGATCACGTCGCGCGCGCCTGAATAGTCCGGCGTGAAGTCGATGTATCTGTCTATTATATTGAAGTGGCCTATGATGTCGAAGTTTCTGAATTCATCAATGCAGCGGTACATGTTTTCATAGAATGCCGGTATGATCTCGTCCTTCTCCATGCCGCTGAAATCTCTCTTGTCCAGGTCATAGCCGTTGAACGCGTGGATCGATCCGATCACTACATCGTAATCGAACATCGAGGCGGCCTGTTCGCATTTCGCGGTCGTCCCGCCGGGCTGGATCCCGATCTCGATCCCTTTCACGAGCTTTATCTTTCCGCGGTATCTCTCCTCGTTCTCGAGCAGGGCATTGAAGTATTCGTCGAAATCGAGCGTGAATGTCCAGACGGGATCTGGGAAGTCCGGGTCGTAGTGGTCCGTGACCGCGATCTCCCGAACGCCCATCGAGGCCGCAGCCTCCAGCATATCGGGCATCGACGCGTCGCTGTCCTGTGAAAATGAAGTATGTGTATGATAGTCGTACATCGTGTGCCTCCTCAATGCACAGTATACCATGATTGCGGGGCGGCGCGGGAAGGAAATCCGAAAGGACGCCGCAGCATGCTCCGGGCATTAAGGCATTGAGCGCAGGCGCCTTTTCTGATAAACTTTATGCGAGGTACGGTATGGAAAACAGAATAATGATAATAGACGGGAACAGCCTCATGAACAGGGCGTTCTACGCCATGAGGAACCCGATGATAACTAAGGACGGGCTGTATACTCAGGGGGTATACGGTTTTCTTAATATGCTGAACAGGATCGAGAAGGATTATGAGCCCACTCATATAGCGGTCTGCTTCGACATGAAGGCGCCCACATTCAGGCATAAGGAATACGCGGAATACAAGGCCGGCAGGAAGAAGATGCCGCCGGAGCTCGCCATGGAAATGCCTGTTCTGAAGGACGTGCTGCGGGCGATGAACATCAAAATCGTAGAGATGGAAGGGTACGAGGCCGATGACCTGATAGGCACGATCTCGACGCGCGCGGAAGCAGAGGGGCTCGAGCCGTACATTTTCACCGGCGACAAGGATCAGCTGCAGCTCGCTACCGATGTGACTAAGATCATTTACACGAAGCGGGGCGTGACCGAGTTCGACGTGTATGATAAGGACAAAATGATAGAAGTGTACGGGTTCACGCCGAAGCAGTTTATAGATTACAAAGGCCTGATGGGAGATCCGTCGGACAATATCCCGGGCGTGCCGGGCGTAGGACCGAAGACGGCCGGGAAGCTGATACAGAAATACGGGAGCGTCGAGGGAGTGCTCGAGCATACTGACGAACTCAAGAAGGGGAAGGTACGCGATAATATTATCGAATACAGCACCCAGGCATTGATGAGCAAAAGGCTCGCGACGATTTTCACGGACGTTCCGATCGAGACGGATTTTGAGGAGTACCGGCTGGAGGAGCCTGACACCGAAGCGCTCGTTGATATATACAAGAGACTTGAATTCAACTCGTTCCTGAAGAAGCTCGGTTCAAAGGCCGGAGCGGAAGAAACGGCAAAAAAGCCTCTGATCGATGAGTCGGATATCGAGATGAACGTCATCAGGACTGAAGATGAGCTGTCGGAAGCGGCCGGCGGAATATTCGCGGACGGGATGGTGCTCAAGATATTCGGCAATGCCGATCACCTGAATGTTCCCGTGCTGACCGGCGCGGCGGTGCTCAGCGGCGGGAAATACTATTATCTCGATTTCGGAAGTGCCTCGGCAGACGCTCCGGGGCTCCACAGGAAGTTCGCTGAGGAGATGGACAGAAGGAAGCCTGCGGTCACGGGACACGACCTGAAATACGATTACTACATGCTGATGCATTGCGGGCAGACGAGTTTCAGGACCGAGTTCGATACGTCGATCGGGAAATATGTAACAGACCCGGGCAGGCGTGATTACAGCATCACGACTCTCGCGGAGGAATATCTCGGCGCGGCGATAGAGACGCAGGCCGATTTCGAGAAGGCGCATTCTCAGATAGACCTGTTCGGGAGCGGCGCCGACGATTACGCCGCTTACGGCAGGAAATGGTGCGTCATAGCGGAGCAGCTCGCGGACGCGGAAAGAAAGGACATCGAAAAGGGTGATCTCGGCAGGGTGATAGAAACGGAGTTCCCGCTGATCGAAGTGATGGCGTTCATGGAATTCGCGGGGTTCAGGGCCGACGCTTCCGTGCTCGAAAAGACGGGCGGGGAGATCGCCGAAGAGATAGAGCGTCTCACGCGGGAGATCTATGATCTCGCGGGCGAGGAGTTCAATATCAATTCGCCGAAGCAGCTCGGACCGATACTGTTCGAGAAGCTCGGGATCCCGGCCGGCAAGAAGACGAAGACCGGATATTCGACGAGCGCGGACATACTGGAAAAGCGCGCGGACAAACATCCGATAATCCCGAAGATACTCGAGTACAGGATGCTGTCGAAGCTGAAAGGCACATATATCGACGGTCTGATACCGCTAATTGCCGCGGACGGGAAGATCCATGCCAGGTTCAACCAGACTATCGCGGCGACGGGGAGGATAAGCAGTTCGGACCCGAATCTGCAGAATATCCCCGTGCGTCAGGAGTTCGGCCGCACTATCAGGAAGGCGTTCCTGCCGTCTTCGGACGAATACAAGCTCGTCGGCGCGGACTACTCGCAGATTGAGCTCCGCGTGCTCGCGCACATGAGCGGGGACGAAGAACTGATAAAGTCGTTCAATAACGGAGAAGACATCCACCGCGCGACGGCGGCGAGAGTGCTCGGGATCCCCGAGGATGAGATCACGCCGGAGCAGCGGAGCCGCGCGAAGGCCGTGAGTTTCGGCGTCATCTACGGCATCAGCTCGTTCGGACTCTCGTCAAATATCCATACGACAAGGAAAGAGGCAGAAGAGTACATAAACCAATATTATGAAAAGCACAAAGCCGTCAAGAAATTCATGGACGGTCAGATAGAGTTCTGCAAAGAGCACGGCTATGTGGAGACGCTGCTCGGCCGCAAGAGATACATTAAGGAGATCAATGCACGGAATTATATGGACCGGCAGCTCGGCGAGCGGCTCGCGATGAACAGCCCGATCCAGGGCAGCGCCGCGGACATCATCAAGATCGCGATGATCAGAGTGATGGACGCGCTGCGCGGCATGAGATCCCAGCTCATTCTCCAGGTCCACGACGAACTCATCATCGACACGTACCGGCCGGAAGAGGAGCAGGTGAAGAAGATCCTGACGGAATGCATGGAGAATGCGATGGATCTGAAAGTGAAACTGAAGGTCGACCTCAGCGAGGGCGAGACCTGGTATGAAATGAAATAGATAATCGTATCAATGCGGGGAGGAGCCATGCGCATAGGTATTACAGGAGGCATAGGAAGCGGAAAGTCGACAGTGACGCGGCATCTTCTAGGCCGCGGGTATCAGGTCCTGGACGCGGACAAGATAGCGCGGCAGATCGTGCTGCCGGGCGAGCCGGCGCTCGCGCGCCTGGTGGAAGCGTTCGGCCCGGGCATACTGGGAAAGGACGGGACGCTCGACCGGAAAAAGCTCGCTCAGCTTACATTCGGTACTCCCGAGTCCGTGAAACTCATGAATGACATAATGCACGGAGAGATATATGATATAATGATGGACGGTCTTCTTCATCCGAAGAGCGATCCGGTGTTCGCGGACGTGCCGCTCCTGTTCGAGACGGGATTCGAGCGGGATCTGGACAAAGTCTGGCTCGTGACGGCGCCGATGGAGATCAGGATAAAGCGCGTCGAGCAGCGCGACGGAGAACCGCGCGAGCACATCGTCAGGAGGATGGAGAGCCAGATGTCAGAAGAAGAACGGAGAAAGAAGGCGGACGTGATAATCGAAAACGACCGGCCGCTCGATGAACTTTATTCCGAGATAGACGCATTGCTGGAAGAAAAAAATGAGGAAAAGTAACGGAAAAATAAAAGCGATAATAACCGGAGCGCTCATCGCACTGACGGTGGTATCACTGACCGCGTGCGGCAGCAGCTCGAGCTCAGACACCACATATAAGACGCGTAAGGAAGTGCAGCTTCCGATGTACAGCGTGAAGACACTGAATCCCGCCATCTCGACGGACGAGGACACGTATCACATCACGCGGCTCATTTACAGCGGGCTGTATACGCTTGACGAGAATCTGACGCCTCAGACGGATCTCGCAAGAAGGAGCGTTGTGAACAAGAGCAGCAAGAGCATAACCGTCAAGATGAATTCGGCGAAGTTCCAGGACGGTCATGACGTTACGGCAACTGACGTGAAGTTCTCAGTCGAGGCGTATCAGCAGCAGGGAGAGAAATGCAGATATTATTATCTTGTCGAACCCATAACGTCGGTCAAAGTAGTCAGCGATGATACAGTAAGGTTCTATTTTGACAAGAAGAGTCAGATGCAGTTCGCAAGACTCACGTTCCCGATACTGCCTTCGAACGAATACGACAGCGTGGACGATCTGCTGAGCACAAAGGATTTCAAGCCCGTCGGGTCGGGCCAGTATGAATACAAATCCTATGATGCGTCGAACACACTCAAGCTCACGCCTTACAGCGAATATTACGGCGAGAAGGCGGTGAGTGACGTCACATTCAATGTGATGCCGGACCGTGATTCCGACACGGCGATAAATCTGCTCGAATCGAACACGATCTCGTATATGGTGTCGAAGAGCGATACGCGTGACTCTGATATACAGAAATCTTCGGTGAAGATCATTGATTTTCCGTCGAACCAGATGGAAATGATAGGATTCAACTGCAAAAAAAAGCACGTCACAAGGAAAAAGAATATCCGGAAAGGCGTCGCGTACGCGGTGGATACGTCGCAGATCATCACGGACTGCTACTCGAACTGCGCTCAGAAGAACGACAATCTGTACTTCCCGGGGTATCTCGGCGTTTCGAGCAGGAAAGACGCGTTCCCGTATAATCTTAACAAGGCGGTGCGCTGCTTCGAGGACGCGGGATACGCGGATGACGATAATGACGGGACACTTACCGATGTGAACGGCAATCAGCTTGAACTCACGATACTCGTGAACAAAGATACGAGCCGCACGGAGGCTGTCTCGATCATCCAGAAGTCGCTCGAGAGTGTCGGCGTCAGCGTTACTGTGGAATCAAAGTCGCAGAAAGAATACATCAGCGCCCTGAAAAAAGGCAATTTCGATCTGTATTACGGCGGCTACTCGATCGATGAAGTATGCGACATGAGCCCGCTTCTCAGTTCGGACGGCGACTACAACTACGGCGGATACACGAATGATGAGCTTGATACGTACCTGGATCAGCTCGGCGCCGGGCTCGAAGGGCAGGAAGCCGTTTCCAAGTACAAGCAGATAAAAGGTGTGCTGAGCGACAAGGTGCCGTGCTACTGTGTCTGCTATCTGACTTACGGCGCGATCAGGGCGCCCGCGCTCCGGGGCGACGTCAACCCGGTGTTCAACAACTTTTACAACGGAGTCGGAGGGTGGACCTGCAGGTATGAATCGGGCAGCTCGAACAGCAGTAATTAGTGCATCGGGCCGGCGCGCGCGGAGGAGATCCGGCCGTCCTGATGCGGCCGGAATGACCGGAAATCCAGGGTCTGCCGGACAACCGCGCATCATCAATGCATTGATTTAATTGTAAAAAGTTATTGAAATCCGGCCCGACCGGTGTTATACTACAATAGCCGCTGAAAACGGTGACTATGTGCGCCTGTGGCGGAATAGGCAGACGCGCACGCTTGAGGGGCGTGTGGGCGACCGTATCGGTTCGAATCCGATCAGGCGCACCAGGATACGAGCCCGGGAGAAAACTCCCGGGCTTTTGAAATGCCGGGATCTTCGGATGCGTCATATTATCTTTACCGGTCCGATCAGACGAGCGTAACAATCGCAGCCGGTTTTTTATCTTATTCCCATGTCATTTCCCGGGTTATAAACGGGGCATCTAAAAAATCAGCCGGGAATGTGAATATATACTAAAAAATCTGTTGAACACCATTTTCGCGTATGTTATGATAATAAAAACAACAGCGTGCTGTTAAAATATCCGCCGGCCCGGCTCGGGATCTGCAGCTTGCGAAGAGCGTCTTTAAGAGCAGTGCAGTCTGATCCGTATGTCTGGCGGAAATAAAGATCGGAGGGGTCCGGCAGGATGCACGGCGCCGATTGCGGGAAAACAGAATATTACAGGTCGTTCGATCAGGATTTCGTCGAGAGCAGGGATCAGGAAGAGAAACTGAAGGACGGCTATATTTGGATCCATCGGAACGTGATTTACCGGGCAGTATCGGCCGTCGCCTATGCTGCGGCGTCCCTGTTCGCAGTCGTGTATGACCGGTGTGTGCTGCGCGTCCGGGTGAAGGGGAGAAAAGTTCTCCGCGGCACACGGGGAAAGGGTATTTTCCTCTACGGGAACCACACGCAGCCGTTCGGCGATGTATTCGCGCCGGTGCTTTACGCGTTCCCGAAGCACATCTACACGATAGTGAGCACGGCGAACCTCGGGATCCCTGTGATCGGAAAGATACTGCCGATGCTGGGGGCGCTCCCGATCCCGGGATCGATCCGGGGAATGAAGGAACTGAGGAGTGCCGTCATGGAGAGAATCGAAAACGGAAGCTGCGTCGTTATATATCCGGAAGGCCACGTGTGGCCGTGGTGCAGTTTTATCAGACCGTTTTCAGAAGGGGCGTTCCGTTTTCCGGTAATCTGCAATGCGCCGGCGTATTCGATGACGACTACCTATCAGAGCCGCGGCGAGGGAAAAAAGCCGAGAGTGACAGTATACATCGACGGTCCGTTTGTCCCCGACGAAGGCGTGAGCCCGAAAGAATCCGCACGGCGTCTCCGGGACGAGGTCAGCAGCTGTATGAAAAAGCGGAGTGAAGCGAGCGACTGCTCGTATATAAGATATGAAAGGGCGGAAGGGTGAAAAACATGATGAACATCATGTACTGCGGTGACAAAAATATCGAAGACGGGCTGATCATCTCGATCCTTTCACTGCTCAGAAATGCCGGGGAGGCGCTGACGGTATACGTTCTGACGCTTGCGATGAACGCTGGAAAGAAAAATCTCCTGCCGGTCTCACAGGATGTCATAGACCGCCTCGATGCATATATGAAGGAACGGGATCCGGAAAATTCGATAAGACTCATAGATATGACCGAGGCGTTCCGGCGTGAGATCCCGGAGGCGAATATGGAGACCCGGTTCACTCCGTGCTGCATGCTCAGACTGTACGCCGATGAGGTGCCGGAGATACCGTCACGTATTCTCTATTTGGATAATGATGTGATCTGCCGGCGGCCGTTCGCCGAATTTTACGGCCTGGATATGCTTCACAGGGAAGTCGCCGGCGTGCTCGATTATTACGGCAAGTGGTTTTTCCGCAGGAACCTGCGCCATCGGGATTACATGAACTCCGGCGTGCTGCTGATCAACACGGACGAGGTCCGCAGGACGGGGCTGTTCAGAAACTGCCGCGAGATGTGCCGGAAGAAGGAGATGTTCATGCCGGATCAGACCGCGCTGAACAAACTGTGCAATACAAAGATATTCGTGAACAGAAAATACAACGAACAGAGGAAACTGCATCGCGATACCGTATTCCAGCACTTCACGACCAGTTTCCGCTTTTTCCCGTGGATCCATACGGTCTCCGTGAAGCCGTGGCAGATCGACGAGATGCATAAAACTCTGAAACTCCATGAATATGACGATATTCTGGATGAATATTCCGCATTCAAGTCTGCGGGGGAAAGAGGAAAAAATGGAAGATAAAATAAACCTGAAGGAGATCCCGATATTCTTCGCGATCGACAATAACTTCGCGCCGTATCTCGACTGCGCGATACGATCCATGGAAGTGAACGCGTCGCCGGATTATCGCTACGTGATCTATGCCATGTACGACGTACTGACGGATGAGAGAAAGAAAATGATCGCGGAGGGCGTCCGTGATCCGTTCAGGATAGAGTTTATCCCCATGGCGGACAAAATCAATGCCAGCCGCTATTTCCGGGAAAACAAGCTCCGCTGCGATTACTTCACAATGACTATATTTTTCCGTCTGTTCATCGCGGAGATGTTCGAGAATTACGATAAGGGGATCTATATAGACAGTGACATCATCGTGCCGGGAGATATCTCGGAGCTCTATCGTATCGAACTGGAAGGACACATTATCGGCGCCTGCCTCGATCATTCGATAGAGAAGATCGGGCCGCTGGTAAACTATATAGAGAATTCTATCGGCGTACCGGTGGGAGAATATATCAATTCGGGAATCCTGCTGATGAACCTGAAGAAGATGAGGGAAACCGGCTTTCTGGAGCATTTTCTTTATCTTCTTAACAAGTATCATTTTGACAGCGTCGCGCCGGACCAGGATTATATCAATGCGATGTGCAACGGAGATATCCGTTATCTCGGAGAGGAGTGGGACGCCATGCCGCCGGAGGGCGGGAGCACGCGGCCGACTCTGGAGCACCCGAAACTGATACATTATAACCTCTTCCAGAAACCGTGGTGTTACGATAACATCCCGTACGAGGAATATTTCTGGAAATATGCGAAGGAATCGCCTTTTTATCGGGAGATACTCGACTTTAAGGCGAATTACTCCGGCGAACAGATCGCTTCGGACAAAGCATGTCTGGAAAGACTCGTCACGCACGGAGGGGAACTGGCCGAAGCGGAGACAACATTCAAAAAGGTCAGGGAAAGAGGAGAAAAAGTCAGGCTCTCCGAGTGTAAGTGAAGAAGGAGCAGGGATAAGATGATCATTGGCGGAGATAAAAAAGCAGTTATCGAAAATATGAAGCAGGCCGCGGTCGACGGCGACTTCAATCGGAAAGTCGAAGTCGACGATCCGAAGCTCACCCAGGAACAGGAGACTGAGTATGTAAAGAATTACATAGATATCCATCCGAGCATCGGGTACAGGTTCTGCAATACTCTCGCGCGCGGCATCGCGGATACGGCGACGAAGATCATAAACCGGAATACCGAGATCGACGGTGTCGAAAAACTCAGGATGACTCCGGGCGGCGCGATCGTGACAAGCAATCACTTCAATCCGATAGATAACACAGCCGTCCGCTATACGGTGAAAAAGGCCGGCTGCAAGCGACTGTTCATAGTCAGCCAGGCCACGAATCTCGCTATGACCGGCTGGATCGGATTTCTGATGAACTACACGGACATCATTCCGATCATGAAAGCAAAAAACTATATGGAAAAGGCTTTTCCGGAACGCATCGCGAATGTGCTTGATGCCGGGCACAAAATCCTGATCTATCCCGAGGAAGAGATGTGGTTCAACTACCGGAAGCCGAGGATCCCGAAGCGCGGAGCGTACTATTTTGCCGCTAAGAACAATGTTCCGGTGGTCTCGCTTTTCGTTGAGATCAGAGATCTGCAAGAGCGGGACAACGACCAGTTCATGAAAGTCCGGTACATCGTTCACGTTCTCGATCCGATCATGCCGGATCCGTCGAAGAGCGTAAGGCAGAACAGCATTGATATGGCGGAGATCGATTTCAGGCAGAAAATCGAGGCATATGAGAAAGCATACGGCAGAAAATACAGCCCGTCATTCGAAGACGGCGACGTCGCGGGCTGGATCGGCGGAGAACCGGAAGAACGTGCCGCGGGAGCCACAGACGAAGCGGCGGTCACCGGCTCTGAAAAGCCGGAAGCAGGGATAGGAGAGCCTTTGTTTGAAATGCTGGACCCACATGAAAAAGTCGGAGCGGAATAAATAAGTATAGGACACGTTTGAAGATAATCGATCCGTCCGGTACATGACGGGACCGGACGGGCGTGAAGGAATCTGTAAAGGAAGAATAGCTGTTATGATCAAGGAAGAACTGCGCGTCGGGATCGACGTGGGTTCTACGACCGCAAAGATCGTAGTTGCAGATAAGAATTCAAAAAAGGTATTATTTCGAAAATATGTGCGTCACAATGCCAGGCAGCGCGAGACCGTGCTGTCTCTTTTGAGAGAGGCGGACGAACGGTTCCGCGGGATGCCTCTTCGCGCGGCGGTCTGCGGATCCGGAGGACGCGGTATCGCTCAGAAGATGGGCGTACACTTCGTGCAGGAAGTAGTCGCGAATTCGGCTGCCGTCTGCGAGATGTATCCGCGGGTAAGCACCGCGATCGAGCTCGGAGGGCAGGACGCGAAGGTCGTCTTTTTCTATCACGACGAGGAGACCGGCAGGACGCAGGCGTCGGACATGCGTATGAACGGGAGCTGCGCCGGAGGTACAGGCGCGTTCCTCGACGAGATCGCATCGCTCCTCGATGTGAAGCCGGAGGGATTCGAGGCGCTCGCGGAGAAGGGGACTTCAGTCTATGATATATCCGGCCGCTGCGGCGTTTTTGCGAAGACCGATATCCAGCCGCTCCTGATCTCCGGCGCGAAGAAGGAAGATATCGCGCTGTCGGCCTGCCACGCGATAGTGAAGCAGACGATCGGCGGTCTGGCTCAGGGACTTGAGCTGAAGCCTCCGATCATCTTTGAAGGAGGGCCGCTCACATTCGACCGCGTACTTGTCCGGGCGTTCGCCGAGACACTTGAACTGACGGAAGACGATATCGTTATCCCGGAACATCCGGAAACTATCGTCGCGCTCGGGACGGCGATCGCGATCGACCAGCTGTTCACGGATGATGGAGACATCGTCACGATGACAGACCTGATCCGCCGCCTGGAGCGGGCGGACGAAGTAACAGAAGAGCGGGAAGAAGCTCCGCCGTTTTTTGTCAGTGAGGAGGACAAAAGAGAATTCACGGAGCGTCACGACGCCGAGCTTAAGGAAGTTGAGGAACCTCATCCGAAGAACGGGGAACTTAAAGTGTATATCGGCATTGATTCGGGAAGCACGACTTCTAAATTTGTCCTGCTCGATGAGGAGGAACGGGTCGTTGACAGCTTTTATGCAAACAACCGCGGCGAACCGGTCCGGGTCGTCAGGGACGGTCTGCTTCAGATCAGAAAGAAATACGACGCGCTCGGGATACGTCTGAACGTGCTCGGCCTCGGGACGACGGGCTACGGGGAAAAGATGCTCGCGAGCGCATTCGGCGCGGACTGTCATCTGGTGGAGACTGTAGCGCACAGCATGGGATGCGCCGCCTACTATCCGGATACAACGTTCCTGCTCGATATCGGCGGGCAGGACATGAAGGCGATCTGGCTGGATGACGGCGTGATACGGAGCGTAATGCTGAACGAAGCGTGCTCGTCCGGATGCGGATCGTTCCTCGAGAATTTCGCTGACAACCTGGGTATCCCGGTCGAGGAGATCGCGGACGCCGCATTCCGCTCGAAGAGTCCGGCGAAGCTCGGGAGCCGGTGCACGGTCTTTATGAACAGCACGATCATCAGTGAGCAGCGTGAGGGTAAGGAACCCGATGATATCATGGCGGGCCTCTGCCGCTCTATAATAGAAAACGTTTTCACGAAGGTCGTCCGTATCTCGAATAAATCCGAGCTCGGAGATCACGTCGTTGTACAGGGCGGTACGTTCAGGAATCGTGCGGTCCTCCGTGCGATCGAAGAGTACCTCGGGAGAAATGTGAAGCTTGCTCCGTATCCGGGCGAGATGGGCGCGATAGGCGCGGCGATGGCGGCGCGCAGATACATGGAGGAACAGGACGGAGAGCCGCAGTCCTCGTTCATCGGCTTTGACGCTGTAGAGGGTTTTTCGTATACGACCGAAACAGGCGTGCGCTGCCCGCTCTGCGCGAATCACTGCAGCAGGACCATCATGCGTTTCTCGACCGGCGAGAATTACGTTTCCGGGAACCGCTGCGAACGCGGCGCGGCTGAAACGAAGCCCGGCAGCTCCGGCAGGCGCCCGGATGCCGCTGAAGACAGCCGCAGGCGCCCGGCGGTCGATCTCTACAGACGCCGCGAGGTGCTGCTGACAAAAGAATACCCGTACAGGCGGGTAAGGGCGGAACAGAATGAAATCGTCGGAATCCCCCGCGTCCTGGAATTCTGGGACAGCATGCCGTTCTGGACCACTTTTTTCCGTGCGCTCGGTTATGAGGTACGGCTGTCGCACAGGAGCTCGCGGAAACTGTATGAGTCAGGGCTCCAATATGTGGCGTCCGATACTATCTGTTATCCCGCGAAGCTGGTCCACGGCCACGTCCGTGATCTGGCGGACCAGGGCGTTGACCGTATCTTTCTGCCGTACGTCATGCATATGCCGCCAGAGGGAGTGGACAAGCTCAGCCCGTATGTATGCTCGGTCCTGCAGGGATACCCGATGGTAGTCAGGAACTCGCAGGATCCTGAGAAGCGGTACGGCGTTGTTTTCGATACGCCGATTTTCCACTGGTTTCAGGAAAAAAACCGCAGAAAGCAGATCATTTCGTATGCGGAGGAAACGCTCGGCGCGGAAAGGAAGGAAGCCGCAGAGGCGTTTCAGATTGCAGCAGCGGCGCAGCAGGACTTCAGAAAAACGCTTCAGGATGAAGCACAGGCAGTCATCGATCAGGTCCGCGAGCGCGGTTCGTTCGCTGTAGTTCTCGCCGGCCGGCCGTATCACAACGATCCGCTCATATGCCACGACGTTTCGAGAAAATTCACGGAGCAGGGCATTCCGGTGCTTACTGTAGACAGTCTGCCGCACCTGTCAGAGCAGGATCTCAGCAATACTGTCGTCGAGATCACGAACAACTTTCACACCAGGATGCTGGAGGGCGCGCTCGCGGCGGCGAAGGACCCGTCGCTTGAGTATGTCCAGATCGTCAGCTTCGGCTGCGGACATGACGCTATCCTTTCAGACGAGATCACCCGCATCCTGCAGGAGAGCGGCGGCAAGACGCCGCTGATCCTGAAAATGGATGAGACCGATGCTTCAGGATCCATCAGGATCCGTGTCCAGTCATTCATCGAAACCGTCCGGATCCGCCGGAAGGATGCGTCGATGGAGGAGCTCAGATCAAGGATCAGCGAACTTCCGGATCCGAGCCCGGCGAAGTTCCGTAAAAAGGATAAAAAGAAACGGACATTGCTGGTGCCGAACATTTCCAAAGAAGTGTCCGTCCTCCTCGCGGGGATAATGGAAAAGGAGGGATTCGTCCCGAAGACAGTACCGGTCGGCGGCCCGGAGCAGATCCGCCTCGGGAAGAAATATGTTCACAACGATATCTGCTTCCCTTGCCAGATGGTGATCGGGGAACTGATAAGCGAACTCAGGCGCGGGAACTATCGTCAGGATGAAGTGGCGGTCGGAATGGTAAAATTCCAGTGTGACTGCCGTATGTCGCATTATGCGGGCCTCCTGAGAAAAGGTCTTGACCGGTCCGGTTTCAAGGATGTTCCGATCGTCACGACCGACATCAACGACACCAAAAAAATGCATCCCGGGGTGCACTTCCTCGGAGTGAGTTCCGTACTGGAAGCCGTCTGGGCCATAATGATGCTGGACGTTCTGACGGATCTCTGCCGGAAGACCCGCCCGTACGAGATAAATAAAGGCGAGACGGACCGCACATACGGGCGCTGTATCGAAATGCTCGGTGAAGCGATCCGCAGCGGCGTCGGCCGCGCAAAAAAAGTGTTCCGCGAATGTCTCAGCATGATGGACGAGATCCCGTTCGACCGGACGGTACGGAAACCGCGCGTCTTTGTGACGGGCGAACTTCTGGTCACATACCATCCGGGTTCGAATTTTCACATAGAACGCTATCTCGAGGAGAACGGCATGGAGACGATCTTTCCGAGGATAATGGATCAGCTCAGAAAGGATTTCCGCGCGACGCTCTGTGAGATCAGGGATTACGACGCGAACATCCCGCCGTATCCGTATGCTGTCGATTTTCTGTTCGACCATGTGCAGGGCGAGCTGGAAGAAATGGCGTCGGGATGCCGGCTGTACGAACCTTCGGAGAATCCGAAAGAAATGTATAAGGGCGTTTCCGACATCATCCCCGAGACCCTGAGCTGCGGCGAGGGCTGGCTGATGGCGGCGGAGATCGCGCATTACGCGAAGCGGGGCGTCAGGACATTTGTTATCCTGCAGCCGTTCGGCTGTCTGCCGAACCACATCTGCGGACGCGGAGTCATCAAGCGTTTGAAAGAGGAATTTCCGGCTATCTCGATCCTGCCGCTTGACCTGGATCCGGACACGAGCTACGCCAACGTGGAAAACCGTCTGCAGATGCTGATAATGAACAGCCGCGCGCCGGCGCCGGAAGCGGCGGAGCAGGATAACGGTGAGCGGCGCAGGATCAGAGTCCGGAATCAGATTACCGGCAGCAGCGGCAGCAGGCGAAGCGGCGGCAGCGGACCCTGATGATAATATATGTGTATTGTAAAGTCTTTGTGTAATGATGGCCGAAAGGCCGTGGGAGCAGTAGTATATGAAAATCAAACTGGATTATCCGATTCAATATATGAAGATCATTGTGGAAAGAATGCAGAAACTGGTCAACCGGGTGCTGCAGGATTATGACCTGACATTTTCTCAGCTGCGTATCCTTTTATGTGTATATGTCGTAGAAACTGAATCCTGCACTATGAAGGAACTGGAACAGATCCTGCAGGTCAGTCAGCAGAGCGTGGCCGGCACCGTCAGGCGCCTTGAGGAAAAAGATTATCTACTCTCGTATTCGGATAAGAACGATCAAAGGGTCAAGCGTGTCGAGCTGACAGAAAAGGGCAGGGACATGGCATTTCTGGCGCGTGACAAGATGGTCGAGGTCAATAAGGAGATGTTCCGGCCGCTTTCACAGGAGGAACAGGATGAAATGACTGAAATGCTGAAGAAAGTTTATTTTGAAATGTACAATGAAGATTGAGCCGGGAATCAGATATATCCTGAGCATCAATGCGGGAGACACAGCAGAAACGTGATATCGCGCCCGATAAGGTATAATAATAGCGGCAGACACGGCCCGGGAGTAATCCCCGGGCCGTTAATGTGCTATAATGTCGGAGTGAGGTAAAGGGAAGGAAAGTTAAAGGAGATCGATATGGAAACAAGACCTTATGTCCCGTGGGACCTGATGAATAATTTTATGATCGATGTTTTTAAGTCGTACGGAGTTCCGGAAAAGGACGCGGCGATCTGCGCGGATGTGCTGCTGGAATCGGACAGAAGAGGGATCGAGTCGCACGGCTGCAACAGATTCAAGCCGATATACATCGACAGGATAGAAAACGGGACGCTTAAACCGGTCACGGAGATCGAGACGCTGAAGGAGACACCGACAACGCTTGTGACGGACGCTCATGACGGCATGGGCATGGTAGCGTCCCACGATATGATGGAGCGCCTTATCGAGAAGGCGCGTAAATATGGAATGGCCGGAGGGGCGATAAAGAATTCCACGCATTACGGCATTGCAGGATACTGGGCTACGATGGCTACGGACGCCGGGATGATAGGCATCACCGGGACGAACGCGCGGCCTTCTACTGCGCCGACGTTCGGAACGGATAACATGATGGGTACGAACCCGCTGACATTCGCGATACCGACAGACGAGGAATTCCCGTTCTGCATAGACTGCGCGACGAGCATTGCTCAGAGAGGAAAGATCGAATTCTACGCGAGAAGCGGGAAAGAAACGCCGGAGGGGCTCGTCATAACGGAAGACGGCGGCACTATCACGGACAGCAAAAAGATCCTGGAAGCGCTGAAGAGCGGGCACGCGGCACTGGTGCCTCTCGGCGGGATCGGCGACCGGACCGCGGGGTACAAGGGCTACGGCTATTCGACGGTGGTCGAGATACTCTCGTCCGCGCTGGCCGGCGGCAGGTTCCTGAAAGCGCTGAGCGGATTCGATGAAAACGGAAACAGGAGGATGTACGGGCTCGGTCAGTTCTTCTTTGTCATCAACCCTGAATTTTTCATGGGCCTCGATACGCTGAAGTCGACGGCGGGTCAGATCTGCAGGGAGCTCCGTGCGTCGCGCAAGGCGCCGGGGCAGGACCGGATCTATACCGCGGGCGAAAAGGAGTATCTCGCGTGGCAGGAGCGCAGGGACAAGGGCGTGCCGGTCGGCGAGGCGATCCAGAAGGAACTGCTGGAACTGAGAGATAAATGCGGTCTTGACTACAGATTTCCGTTCGAATGATGATCAGCATAGTGCATTTTATGTGAGGTTTTCATCATCGATAACGTGCGTAAGAAGGAATTTGCAAGAGCAGGACTTAACTTTAATAATAATGATCAACGGAACCGCATCCGGTCGAGGCAATTTCGGTCAGAAGCTGCTGAGAGGGGGCGGTTCGTTTTTTATTAATCAATGCACAGAGAAGATTTTAAGCGCCGCTAATGGAAATGTGCTATAATAAACATAGTAAATTTTTTGAGAATTATTTTTTCACAAAGTCAGTTCATTATCGTTATTTATTATTATTTTCAGCTTTTGTAAAAAATATAGTGTTTGTTTTTAATTAAAGATGAATCAATCAATTGGAGGGTCACTATGTCTGATTTTTACAGTAACTTTATTGGAATGTATCCTGTAAGCAGAACGCTGCGGTTTGAATTGAAACCGGTGGCGGAAACGCTGAGCAACATCGAAAAAAGCGATATGCTTTGTGAAGATGAACATCGCGATGAAAGCGCCAAGAAGGTAAAGAAAATTATTGATGAATATCATAAAAAATTCATTGAAAGAACTCTTTCCGACCTGAAACTTAGTGATCTGGATACGTATTATAGTGTATATAATAAGAGCCCTAAAGATGTCGACGATCGTAAATTAATGTCAAAATTGGAACAGTCTATGCGCGAACAAATCGCTGGAAAGATGACGAAAGATGATGAATACAATAATTTATTCGATAATAAGAATTTTATTCAGAAAACGTTGATAGCAGAAACTGCAGATGATGAACAAAAGAATAGACTGGTAAAGGAATTTAAAAATTTCACAACGTATTTTACGGGATTTTTTGATAATAGAGAAAATCTGTATTCACCCGAAGATAAAAATACGGCGGTTGGTCATCGTATCGTGAATGATAATCTGCCAAAATTTCTGGATAATATGAAGCAGTTTGAGCGAATAATTAATTGTGGTCTCAATAGTGAAATAGATGAAATTTCATCTGAAGCAGATCCGTTCCTGAATGGCGATACCCTTAAGTCTTTCTTTGAATTAGATCATTTTAATTCTGTTATGACGCAGTCAGGGATCGATCGCTACAATGCAGTAGTGGGAGTGGTGAATTCCCACATAAATAAATATAATCAGGGAATCAACAAGGATGACAAGTCCAGAAAAATCGGGAAAATGAAACCCCTTTATAAGCAGATCCTGAGTGACAGAGACAGATTGTTCGAATTGCCGGAAATGTTTGAAACGGATCAGGAAGTTATTGATAGTGTTAATAACTTCGCTGATTCATTGAATAAAAATGAAGATATTATTGAGAAAGTAAAAAACTTGTTGAGCGGTCTGGATAAGTTCGATTTGCGGAGAATCTATTTAACCAATGACAACCAGATGAATTCGATGTCGAAAAGTATTTTCGATGGTGATTATCGAAAAATCAAAGACTTGATAGAGGAAGAATATTATAATCAGCATCCCGGTAATCATACACAGACATATGAGAAAAAGAAAAATAGCTTTTTAAAAAGTATAAAAAGTTATTCCATCGAAGACCTGCAAGATATTATGCCAGCAGGGTCTGGTCCGGTTATCGTCGATTACTTCTGTAATGGAATAAAAGAAATTTGTAATGACATTAGCGCTTCCGAAAATGAGTTCAGAAAATTATCTGATAAGCCGTATCCTCAGCAGAAAAATCTGATGAAAGATGAAAAAAGCAGCGCGGTGATCAAGAAATATCTCGACAGCATTCTCGGATTAAGACGTTTTATCAGACCACTGCTTGGGAGCGGGACAGAATCTGATAAGGATGATTTGTTTTATGGCGAATTCGATGTAGTATGGGAGTATATAGATCTGATATCACCGCTTTATAATAAAGTCAGGAATTATCTTACCAGAAAACCATATTCCACAGAAAAATTCAAACTCAATTTTTCGTGCAGTAATTTTCTGGACTCATGGGCTCGAAACTACGAGAACAAGAATGGGGAGTTATTCGAAAAGGATGGCATTTTTTATCTAGGAATCCTGAATAAAAAATTGAGTCGGGATGAAATCGAATTACTGGAAAACGGGGGAGGCGGCAATAATCCGGTAAGACTGAGGATCTTTTCACAAAAACCCGACAGCAAAAATATTCCCAGATTGTTTATAAGAAGCAAAAGGGAAAAATTTTCGCCGGCTGTTAACAAATATAATCTTCCGGTAAATGATATTATCGATTTGTATGACAATAAGAAATTCAAAACGGATTATAAAAAACAAGACGAGGGAGTATTCAGAGATTCGCTGAACAAATTAATCGAATACTATGAAGAAGGCCTGGCGAAGCACGACGACTATAAGATTTTCGATTATGATTGGAAACCTTCCAATCAATATGAAAGCATCGCTGATTTTTGCGATGATGCCGTCGCGCAGTCCTATAAAGTTGAGAAAGTACCGATTTCGTGGGAAAAGCTTTTAGATCTTGTTAAACAGGATAAAATATATCTGTTTAAGATATGGAATAAGGATTTTTCTGAATTCAGTAAAGGTACTCCTAATATGCATACCATATATTGGAGAATGTTGTTTGATGATCGCAATATTAATGCAAAGCCCGTAAAATTAAAACTTAATGGGAACGCGGAGATTTTTTATCGTAAAAAAAGCATTGATTCATCGAAGACCACTCATCATGAGGCCGGAAAACCGATAGAAAATAAAAACAGCAATAACGAAAAGAAGAAAAGCTCTTTTGATTATGAGATAATCAAAGACAGACGTTTCACTGTAGATAAATTTCAGTTTCATGTCCCGATCACGTTGAATTTTGGTAGCACACAACGGGATGATATTAATGAAACAGTCAACAGAGCCATCAAATATAACGGAGTGACACACATTATCGGAGTTGACAGAGGCGAAAGGAATTTGCTGTATGTAGTTGTGATAGATGATAAAGGTAAGATTGTCGAGCAGCGCAGTCTTAATGAAATTATTGCTGAATATAACGATCGCAAGTATGTTACAGATTATCACACGCTTCTGGACAAAAAGGAAAAAGAAAGAGATGAGGCAAGAAAACAATGGAAAACGATTGAAAATATTAAAGAATTAAAAGAAGGCTATATGAGCCAGGTAATACATGTGCTAACCACTCTAATGGTAAAGTACAACGCTGTACTCGTGCTAGAGGATTTGAACAGCGGCTTCAAGCGTGGCAGACAGAAAGTAGAGAAACAAGTATACCAAAAATTTGAAGCCATGATGGTCAATAAACTGAACTATCTTGCGGACAAGCACCTGGAGGCTGATGAAGAAGGCGGGGTTCTCGCCGCGTATCAGTTAACGCAAAAATTCGAAAGCTTTAAGAAAATGGGATCGCAGAACGGATTGATCTACTACATACCTCCATGGAACACGAGCAAGTTAGATCCGACTACAGGATTTGTCAATCTATTCTATGTTAAATACGAGAATGTTGAAAAGGCGCAGAAATTCTGGGATAAGTTTGACCGCATCTCGTATAATCCTGATGATGACATTTTTGAATTTCAATTTGATTACAAAAATTTCACTGAACGCGCCGGAAATTCAAGAACAAAATGGACAGTCTGCAGTTACGGAAAACGGATCAGAGTATTCCGCAATAAGGAGAAGAATAATCAATGGGACAACGAAGAGATTGAATTGACATCTGAAATAAAATCACTTCTTGACAAGTACAACGTGAATTATCATGTTAACGATATTAAAGGAGAATTGTCAGGTATCAACGATAAGGAATTTCAATCTAAAATGATATCATTGTTCCGCCTTATTCTGCAGATAAGGAACAGTAAATCGGGAACAGATATTGATTATATACAGTCATGCGTACGTAACCCGTCCGGAGAATTTTTCAATTCTGATACGGCATCAACGAATCTTCCTCAGGATGCCGACGCGAACGGGGCATACAATATCGCAAGAAAAGGATTATATATTATTGAAAAAATAAAAAATACTCCTGATGATAAATTAAAAAAAATCAATTCCAGGATATCAAATGAAGAGTGGCTTATATACGCGCAGGAGCATGTAATAAATTGATCGAAGATGTAATAAAAATTACTCAACTAAATGACTTCATCTTCTGTCCGGCATCGATATATTTTCACAATTTGTATGGCGGACAGGAGACGATGTTATTTCAGAATAATGCACAAGTAAGCGGGAAAAGCGCTCACGCAAATATTGATAATAATAAATATTCGACAAGAGCGGATGTACTGGCCGGGATAGATGTTTATTCGGAAAAATATCGATTGGTGGGCAAAATTGATATATTTTTTGAGAAGTCCGGTTTACTGGTTGAAAGGAAAAAGAAAATAAAAAAGATTTTTGACGGATATATATTTCAGCTATATGGTCAGTATTTCGCGATGGCTGAAATGGGTTATAAAGTCAATAAGCTAAAATTATACAGCATTGACGATAACCGATCCTACCCGGTTCCGCTGCCCGAAGAAGATGCTGAGATGTTCGAAAAGTTTGAACGCCTGATAAATGACATCAGAAATTTTGATATGAATGACTTTACCCAAAGCAATCCCGACAAATGCAGTAATTGTATCTATGAGTCGGCTTGTGACAGGAGCATCAAATGATTTCGCGGCCTGATTTCGAAAAAAAGCAAATACTATTCGTGTTCCCGAGAGAGGGCGATAAAATGTCATTTTCCAATGACAATATAGTAATAAAGGATAAAGACGGGAAGATCAAACATCAATCGACCTGCTACCGATTGTTCATGGTGTTCGTTGTAGGAGATATGACCATTACGACCGGTTTAATAAAAAGAGCTCAGCGTTTCGGATTCACGATACATCTGATGACAAGCGGCATGAAAGGCTATCAGATTCTGGGGTCGCATATGGAAGGAAACATTTTACTTCACAAAAAACAATATGAATACCATGGACTGGGACTTGCCAGACATATTATTGAGAATAAAATCGATTGCCAGACGGCTGCGATACGGAGTCTGCGAATAAAATCAGAAGACGCCAGTACTCGCCTCGGCTTATTAAAAAAATATAGAGAAGACCTTTCCTCAAAAAAATCCTTGCAAGAATTGCTGGGTATTGAGGGAATAGCCGCTCGTGTTTATTTTCGGGAAATATTCAGCACTGCTGAATGGAAAGGAAGAAAACCGCAGATCAAACCTGATTATATCAATAGTTGTCTTGATATCGGATATACGATATTATTTAATATTATTGATTCGATACTTGGTATATATGACTTCGATAAATATTGCGGTGTTCTGCACACGAGTTTTTACATGCGAAAATCTCTGGTATGTGATTTAATGGAGCCTATGAGATATATGATTGATCTGCAAGTAAGGAAAAGTATTAACTATGGGCAAATCAAACCTGAAGATTTTAAGGAAATCAATCATAGGTATGTACTTCAGTGGAAACAATCACCAAAATACACAAGAATGATGTTAGAACCCATTCTTAACAAAAAAGAGGATATATTTTTATATATACAGGATTATTATCGAAGTTTCATGAAGGATAAGGAGATAAACGAATTTCCCGTTTTCAAAATGTGATAAAATGTTACTAGTGAGTTATGATATTTCAGATAACAAACTGAGAACACGTTTCGCCAAATTTCTCAAGAAGTTTGGTTACAGGCTGCAATATTCAGTTTTTCAAATCGACAATAGTGAGAGAATGCTGTCGATCATAAATGAAGAAATAAAGAATAATTTTGAGAAACAGTTTTCAGAGTCGGATAGCGTGATAATCATTAGACTTAACCCCAGATGTGAGATAACACGATATGGTTATGCAAAAAATGAAGAAGAAAATTATTTTATTGTAGAATAGCGCAACCTATGGTGTTTATAATGAAATATGAGTAGATATGATGCTTTTAAGCGGTAAAGTTGTTAAAACGAAACAGAAAATAAGCCGTATTATCATGGATATTTGTAAAATGATAGTTGTAAGAGCTTAGAAGACGAAATGAATTTCTACTATCGTAGATATGATGACTTCAAGTCTGAACTGAATGAGCTTAGAAGACGAAATGAATTTCTACTATCGTAGATAAACAGCGGTTTCAATATCACGCATCAAGCTTAGAAGACGAAATGAATTTCTACTATCGTAGATAAGAACTTTATTCTTTCCTGTAAACGGCTTAGAAGACGAAATGAATTTCTACTATCGTAGATCCCTCAAAATAGGTCAAAATAAGTCATTGCTTAGAAGACGAAATGAATTTCTACTATCGTAGATATAAAATCACCTGTCCTTATGATAATGGCTTAGAAGACGAAATGAATTTCTACTATCGTAGATCTCGTGCCATGATAAGGCCCTTGCTGTGCTTAGAAGACGAAATGAATTTCTACTATCGTAGATTAATTCTTGCGCAAGATATATCATTTGGCTTAGAAGACGAAATGAATTTCTACTATCGTAGATATGCCCTTGATAACGAGTTCAGGCAAGCTTAGAAGACGAAATGAATTTCTACTATCGTAGATAAACGGCGGAAGAAGCAAAAAAAGCATGCTTAGAAGACGAAATGAATTTCTACTATCGTAGATAACTGCCTTATCCCATCATCGTCCACGCTTAGAAGACGAAATGAATTTCTACTATCGTAGATCACCGCGCGAATGAATGCGACTGGGTGCTTAGAAGACGAAATGAATTTCTACTATCGTAGATAGATAAAATATAAATAATGTATTGACATGCTTAGAAGACGAAATGAATTTCTACTATCGTAGATCCGTTCTACAAGCTGCACCGTATAATAGCTTAGAAGACGAAATGAATTTCTACTATCGTAGATGTTGCTCTCATCATGGCGCTTGCGCTGCTTAGAAGACGAAATGAATTTCTACTATCGTAGATTATCTGCGCCGAGCATCGGAGTTCGTCGCTTAGAAGACGAAATGAATTTCTACTATCGTAGATCCAACTATCTTCAGGATGTCCTGCTCGGCTTAGAAGACGAAATGAATTTCTACTATCGTAGATCCGGTAATAGCGCCGCCGGTGTCCTCAAGCTTAGAAGACGAAATGAATTTCTACTATCGTAGATTCTGTTGTCGTGTAATCGCCGTCGGCGCTTAGAAGACGAAATGAATTTCTACTATCGTAGATGGTCCGCCGCTACAGTGATGTACGCTCGCTTAGAAGACGAAATGAATTTCTACTATCGTAGATCGCAATGATTCCGTGAGTGCGTCAATGGCTTAGAAGACGAAATGAATTTCTACTATCGTAGATCAAGCGAGGTCGGCGATCTCCCACGCTGCTTAGAAGACGAAATGAATTTCTACTATCGTAGATAACGGGTATGGAACAATCCGGAAGTGTGCTTAGAAGACGAAATGAATTTCTACTATCGTAGATGGGAACATTAGGGAACAAATAAACACATGCTTAGAAGACGAAATGAATTTCTACTATCGTAGATTGCAATATATGAACGCGTGAATGCCAGCTTAGAAGACGAAATGAATTTCTACTATCGTAGATACAAGTTGTCCGTGTCCTTATATGTACGCTTAGAAGACGAAATGAATTTCTACTATCGTAGATCAGACCGTCACTGAGCATATTGATTTCACTTAGAAGACGAAATGAATTTCTACTATCGTAGATAATAAGTATCCAGTGACAATGTATTAGGCTTAGAAGACGAAATGAATTTCTACTATCGTAGATGAGTATCAGCGCAAAGTTAGCAACGGGCTTAGAAGACGAAATGTATTTCTACTATATACAAATTATTCGTCAGATATTGAATTGTTACCAATGAAAAAAAACGGGGCCTTACAGGTCGGCCAATGGTCGGTATCCGTATTTTCGCCCCAGTCTTTTTAATAAATTTATCAAATATAACACGACGGGTCAAGATTTTCGATTAAGAAACAAAGCCCTTAACACGTATGTCCCGAACGATATACGTTTTTCTCTTCCGGAAGAATGTGTCGCATCACTATTTTATTGCTCTGCGGTAAATGCTGAAGTCTGCCAATAAAGAAGGCGGTAAGCTACAGTTCGACAATAATGCCGAGGTCTGTATTTATCTTACCGCCCTCTGTGATAAGAATATCGTATTTCATGCAAGTGGTCAAGATTTCCGACTACAGAGACAAAGTCCCTAACACATACGGCCCGAACGATACATTCTCACCGTATATATAAGACCTGGCACGCGGATCAGTGTGTCAGGTCTTTTACATATTGCTTATCTGTCCCGCGCAGGCTTCTGAATATTACGGTTCTATTTTCTTGAGCAGCTTTGCGGGAACGCCCGCGTATATGCAGTTGTCGGGCACATCGTGCGTTACGACGGCGCCGGCAGCTATGACAACATTACTGCCGACAGTAACTCCCGGAAGGATAATAGCGTTCGCTCCGACCCAGACGTCGTCGCCGATTACCACAGGATCCCCCTTGGCCATATGAGCCCTGCGCCTCTCTGCATTGATGGGGTGGCCGACGGTCGTGATCACTACACCGGGCGCGAGCATGACATTGTCGCCGATCGTGACAGGCGCGATGTCGAGGATCGTTACGTTGTAATTCGAGGTGAAATTGTCGCCGACGCAGATGTTGCGGCCGCAGTCGCACCTGAATCCTTTCTGGACGGCCGGGCTGCCCTTGCTCGGGCCGAAAAGATTCTCCTTAACGAAAGCCGCGCGTGTCTCCATGTCGTCGCTCGGTATCTTTTCCAGTTCGTCGCAGACGCGGACGGCGTTCTGCTTCCTTGCTTCTACTTCGGGGTCGTCAAAACAGTATTCGAGGCCCGCTTCGAGTTTTTCGAGTTCAGTCATAGTATTTTCTCCTTTGTATAGTAATTTATCACTCCGCGGGGATGGGCGCAATGGCGGCTGGCCTGACGGAGCGAGAGATTTTGTGTCGGCCGCGGTCTGCATCTTTTTTTGTGCAAAAACCGCATCAATGCGCTGTTTTGCATTGATTATGGTCGTATTTTCGCGTTATCGGGGATTTTGCACTTTTATTGACAGGGCCTGAGTGTATTCTGATATAATGAAATGGACTGTAAAAGGAGGAGTATAACATGGATGTTCGCAAAATGTACGAGGAGAAAAAGAAGACGCCGGAGCAGATGGCGGAATATTTGCAGCCGGGAGACAAGATAGCCTGTTCGTCGGCTACGGGTGAACCGCCCGTGCTGGTGAGGGCTATCGTTGATTATATAAAGAAAAACAACATCAGGGGCTGCACGTATTCGATGTGTCATATGCTGCCGCGCGGGCTCGGTTATGAGGATCCCGAGATGCAGGGGCTGCTGACGCCGGTGAGTTATTTCTTCGGCGGGAGCGAGTGCAGGGGGATGTGCCGCGAGGGGCGCGCCGACTATATCCCGAACCATCTGCACGAACTCGGAGAAGTCATAACCAGATACCATAAGCCGCGCATTGCCGTCGAGCTCGTATCGCCGATGGACGAGAACGGGTATTTCAGCCGCGGCGTGAGTGCGGTAGAAGGTAAGGAAGAAGCCGAAGCGGCGGATATCGTGCTGCTCGAGGTCACTCCTCATATGCCGCGCGTGCTCGGCGATTCGTTCATCCATATCTCGGAAGTCACGGCATTCTGCGAGACGGATTCGGAGCTGCCGGTCGTCCCGATGCAGGAGCCTTCGGAAGAAGACAAGAAAATAGCGGCGTTCATTGCAGAGAGAGTGCCGGACGGTGCGTGCATCCAGCTCGGGATAGGGAAAATGCCGGACGCTGTCGGGGCATTGCTTCAGTCGAAGAGGCATCTCGGCATCCATTCGGAGATGTTCTGCCCGAGCATGTACGAGCTCGTGAAAGCCGGGGCCGTTGATAACAGCAGGAAGCAGATCCACCGCGGCGTGTCGCTGTATGCCTTCGCGGCCGGAACGCCGGAAATGTACGATTATCTGAACGACAATCCGGCGGTGAACGCGTATCCGGCGGCCTATGTGAACGACCCGTATGTGATCGCGCAGAACGACAATGTGGTCTCCGTCAATGCCTGCCTCGAGGTCGATATTTTCGGCCAGGTGTGCTCGGAGTCGATCGGCCCGGTGCAGATCAGCGGATCCGGCGGGCAGCTCGACTATGTGCGCGGCGCGAAGATGTCGAAGGGCGGCATCGGTTTCGTAGCAATGCATTCCACCGCGAAGCACGGTACTATCTCAACGATAAAATCGATCCTGACGCCGGGCGCGCATGTGACGGTGCCGATGAACGACACGGACAATGTCGTCACAGAGTACGGCGTCGCGGAGCTGCGCGGAAAGAGCGCATCCGAGCGGGCGAAGGCCCTGATCGCGATCGCGCATCCTGACATGCGGGACAAGCTGACGTACGAAGCGAAAAAGATCGGGCTGATGATATAAGGAACATATTTGAATATAATGCCGGGGCTCTCCCAGAGGAAGGGTCCCGGATTTTTTTCATATGGGAAAAAGCGCGGGGAACGGGCGGTCGATCCTGCTCGCGGCGGGTCCGGGTGCTGCGCTGCGGTCCGGCTGTTGGTTTCAGGGGGATCGTGAAGGCTGGAGCTGGCTGAAATCCAGGAATGAGCATTTTTGGTGGGGTATTTTAAAATAGCGAAATTCCCCCACACAAATTCCAACGTTTGCGGGGCATTGATCGGGCGAAAAACGCGTTTTCCCGAAAATCCGGCCGCATCAATGCCGCAAACCCACAAAAAAAGGTGGGGAATTTTCGAATATGAAAATTTCCCCACCATTTTTGCTCATTCTCCGGAAAATGAAAGACCGCGGAGCCGCGAGCGCCGCCAGATCCCGGCCGCGATCAGGCCCGGGGCGCCGTCAAAATCAGTCCCGGCCCGCCCGCATTGATCCGGGCCCCGGCCCTCATCTCTCACACGCACTCCTTCAGCACTTCAAATATCTCGTCCGGGTCCATCTGCCTCGCGCAGCCGGGCGTTATCACGGTCGTTTCAGCGACCTTCTTCAGGATCCCGGGATCTGTCGGATCCGGGCTCCCCGGCCGCATATTCGCCCTGAGCTCGGTGAATGTTGTCGGCAGTCCGATCTCCCTGATGAAATCGGAGAGGGCGTCGATGCCGGCGAGCGCAAGCTCTTCGTCGGTCCTTCCGTCTGCGGACAGGTGCCAGACTGCGCGGGCGAAGCGGGTGAACTTGCTCAGGTTGTCCTTATACAGATGCCGGTAGACGGCCGGATGGATCACGGCAAGGCCCTGTCCGTGGTTGCAGTCTGTGTAGGCGCCGAGCTGATGTTCGATCATGTGGTTCTGGAAATCGGTCTGCTTGCCGATTTTCAGGACGCCGTTCTCGGCCATTGACGAATCCCACATGAGCTCGGACCGCACGGAAATATCCTCAGGGTCACGGATCATCGCGCGGATATTCACGATCACATTGCGCATGACCGCTTCATTCATTTCGTCGGAAACGTTCGTCTCTGCCGGCTTCCCGAAATACGTTTCCATGCAGTGGGACAGGGTGTCGAAAGCCCCCGACACGGCCTGGAGCATTGGTACTGTAAGAGTATATGACGGGTCGAGCACCGCGAAATCCGCCATCGCGCCAATCATCCCGTTCTTCTGCTTCGTATCGCTGTTCGTGATGACCGCGCCGTTGTTCATTTCCGATCCCGTGCCGGACACCGTGACGACCGTCCCGAGCGGGATGAACTTCTCCGGCCTGAAGCCTTTTTCGAACTCGGCGGTCCAGATGTCCTCATCAATGCATGCCTGCGCGGACACCATCTTGCAGCAGTCGCTGACAGATCCGCCGCCGACCGCAAGTATGAAATCAATGCTGTTGTCGCGGGCGAGCTTCGCGCCTTCCCGGACCTTCGCGTATGTCGGATTCGCCATGATCCCGGGAAATTCGGTCACGTTTTTGCCCGCTCCATTCAGCAGCCGCATAACATCATCGTATATCCCGTTCCGCTTCACCGATCCGCCGCCGTAAGCGAGCAGCACATTGGCGCCGGCCCTCGGCAGCTCCTCCGCAAGCGCGGCCGCCAGTGCGCCTTCCCCGAAATAGACCTTCGGCATTCCTTCATATTTGAACGATCTCATAAAGCACCTCCTGTATCTTTCATGCATCAATGCATTGATGCCGTATTTCCTTTTACGCTTAGATTATATTTTCCGGGCCTTCGGAAGTACAATATTAATAGCGAAACCTGCTATGCGCGGAACGTATAGCGGATTGCGGGATTCATATTGTAAACCGCGTGGTGCGGCATGTAATATATATTCAGGATATGCGGCGGATCGGTTCATGGGGCCGCACCGTCTGAAAAATGATTGCGTAACAACTGATTTCGATAACTGAGGCTGTGAAAATGGATAAGCGTTTCAATAAATTGTCAACTGTCGGCGATGTGCTGGACGAGCCGCTGTTTTCCGGGTTCGGGAGGCTCATGTTCCCGGTCGATCTGAATGTCAGCAGGAGCATGACGCTTGCCGGTCTTACGGGGAGCGGCGTATATATGTGGTACTCCGAGTTCCGCGCGGGGACAACGGTCGATGTCCTGAACGAATTCTACCTGCGGGCCGCGCGCGGGGAGCGGATCTTCTATCCGATCTATTCAGTGGAAGAGCGGCGCGCCGATCCGGAAAAAGAGAATACGGGTCTGTTCTTCATGCGCGGGGAGCCGGGAGCTCCGTTCGCGGTAGTGAACGCAGGCGGCGGCTTCTACTATGTCGCTGCAATGCATGACAGTTTCCCTCATTGTCTCGTGCTGTCACGCCGCGGCCTGAATGCTTTTGCATTGATATACAGGCCGTCGTCCCCGTGGCGCGACCTCGCGCGGGCGCTTTGCTTCATCGAGGACAATGCGCACGAACTCGGCGTCGACCCTCTCGGCTATTCGCTTTGGGGCGGCTCCGCGGGTGCCAGGATGGCCGCGGCGCTGGGGAACCGGGATAACCTTGAACGGCTCACGGGTCGGCCGTGCGCAGGCTGGCGCGATGTAAAGACCGCGCTCCGTTCCGGAACAGGGCGCGGGTCCGGCGGCGCTTCGCAGCTTTCGGGCGGGATGCCGCAGGCTTCCGCCGTGATAATGGAATACACCGGCTACGACCAATGCTCCCGCGCCGATGCTCCGACTTACGCCTGCGTCGGTACGAGCGACGGCATCGCCTGGTGGCAGGGCATGCGGCAGAGGCTCGAGACACTTTCCGGCCTCGGGATCCCGACCGAGTTCCACTCTTACCCCGGGCTCCGGCACGGATTCGGGATCGGCACCGGCACCGTGGCGGAAGGGTGGCCGGATGACGCGATCGCATTCTGGCGGGAGCAAATCTGAATCCTCAACAAGCCCCGGCCCAGTCGCGGCCGAAATCCAGGAATGAGCATTTCAGGTGGGGTATTTTGGAATAGCGAAATTACCCCACACAAATTCCAACGTTTGTGAGGCATTGATCAGGCGAAAAAAGCGATTTTCCGAAAATCCGCCCGAATCAATGCCGCAAACCCACAAAAAAGGGTGGGGTTTTTTCGAATATGAAAATTACCCCACCATTTCTGCCCATTCTCCAGAAAATGGAAGGCCGCGGAGCCGCAAGCACCGGCCCGCCCCGTCGAATCAATGCAAAATTCCGCTTCGCCGCTCTGTTCCGACTCCGAAAATCCGGAACGGCCCGGTCGAAATCCAGGAATGAGCATTTTAGGTGGGGTATTTTGAAATAGTGAAATTTCCCCACACAAATTCCAACGTTTATACGGCATTGATCCGGCGAAAAAAACGATTTCCCGAAAATCCGGCCAAATCAATGCCGCAATCCAACAAAAAAGGGTGGGGTTTTTTCGAATATGAAAATTACCCCACCATTTTTGCTTATTCTCCAGAAAATGGAAGGCCGTGGAGCCGCAAGCGCCGGCTCGCCCCGTCGAATCAATGCAAAATTCCGCTTCGCCGCTCTGTTCCGACTCCGAAAATCCGGAACGGCCCGGCCGAAATCCAGGAATGAGCATTTTAGGTGGGGTATTTTGAAATAGCGAAATTACCCCACACAAATTCTAACGTTTATACGGCATTGATCCGGCGAAAAAAGCGGTTTTCCGAAAATCCGCCCGAATCAATGCCGCAATCCCACAAAAAAGAGTGGGGAATTTTCGAATATGAAAATTACCCCACCATTTTTGCTTATTCTCCAGAAAATGGAAATTCGCGGAGCCCCTGATCGACGCCCTGAAGTTCCGGGCGCCGCCGCAGCCCCCGGGCCCGGCCGCGCCACCGTCTCAGAACCGGCTCGCATAACCCGGCCGGCATCTCTTCGCAGCCCCGGCCAGGCCGCGGCACCGTCTCAGGACCGACTCGCATAACCCGGCCGGCATCTCTTCGCAGCCCCGGTCAGGCCTCGGCACCGTCTCAGGACCGGCTCACACAGACCCGCCGGCATCTCTTCGCAGCCCAGCATTCCGGTATATGTAAGCATTTTCCGTATATTTTGATTTGTAAAAAAATCTTATAGTTCTGTGCGGGTTATTTTACTTTTTTACGGCATTGCTTTTTGATATAATATCGGTATGTCCATATTATGAGAGGAAAACTGTATTGATTAAGGCGAGCATAAAAAGACCCGTGACGGTGCTGGTTGGTATACTTCTCGTTATCGCGCTCGGAGCGGCGGCGTTTGTTAATATGACTCCGGATCTTCTTCCGGCGTTCGATCTTCCTTATGTAGTTGTCGTGACCACTTATCAGGGCGCGGCGCCGGAGAAAGTCGAGCAGAATGTGACGTCGCCCGTTGAGAAGCAGCTCGCCACGATCAGTGGTCTGAAAAATATAAACTCGGTGTCTGCCGAGAACTATTCCATGATCATCCTTGAATTCGAAAGCGAGACGGATCTTTCCACGATATCATCGGATATCAGGGATAAGATCGGGCTTGTGTCGGGGACGTTCGACGATTCCGTCGGTACGCCCACTATCATGAAGATGAACCCGAATATGATACCGGTCTCGGTAGCGGCGGTCAGCAAGAAGGACGCCGATCTTTCTGAAATATCGAAACTCGTTGAGAATGACCTGCAGAGGAAGCTCGAAGGCACGGACGGTGTCGCGAGCGTGCTCGCCACCGGGCTTGTCGACAAGAACATCGTGGTGCATCTCGATCAGAAGAAGATAAACAGTGAGAACGCGAGGCTGAAAAAGGCGATGGCGGACCAGTACGGGACCGGCGAGAGCCAGATCAGGCAGAATATCGGCTCGGCGCAGAATCAGCAGAGCCAGCTCGCGTCTTCCAAGGCGAAGATAGTGCAGCAGCAGAAAACGATAGCGGCGGCGAAGGCCGGAGGATCTGAAGTGCTTTCGCAGATCCAGACGCTTGTCGCGGCCCGGGAGGAGCTGTAGAAAAACGGTCTGCCCACAGACGAGATCGACAGCAGGATCAGTTCCGCGATGAAACTCCTGGCGCCGTACAAGGCGCTGTTCAAGCAGTTCGGCATTGATATGAATTCCATCGACGACAGCAGCATAAGCGCGACGAACGCGAAGGTCATGTTCGCGGCGGGCTGTGATACGCTGCTTTCGGAACTCGCGAATGCTTCCGGTGAGATCGCGGCCGGGCAGGGGACGCTCACAGCGCTCATAGCGCAGCTGCAGTCTTCGCTCGCCCAGCTCGAAAGCTCAAAGAACACGATACTCGATTCCTTCGACCTCGCGGGGCAGCTCACAAAAGACAACATCGCATTGCTGCTGGAAGGGCAGAATATAGACATGCCGGCCGGATACATCGAAGAGGGCAGCTCTGATCTTATGGTCACGGTGGGCGACAATATCAGCGGCATTGACGATCTGAAGCAGCTCGTCATAGCGGATACCGGTCTCCCGGGCGTCGACCCCGTGAGGCTTGGCGATGTGGCGGATATAAGTTACGTCAGTTCCGGAGGCGAGACGTATGCGAAGGTCAACGGTGAGGACGCGCTGTTCCTTACATTCATGAAGCAGTCAGACGCCTCGACGGCGAAGGTCGCGGACAATATAAATCAGGAGTTCACGAAGCTCGAAGGCGAGTATGACGGGCTCTCGTTCGACGTGCTTTCGGATCAGGGCGAATATATCGATATGGCTATCAATGCAGTGCTCAAGAATATACTGCTCGGCGCTCTTCTCGCCATACTGATCCTTCTGTACTTCCTGCGCGACTGGAAGCCGACGCTCGTAACGGCGCTCGCGATACCGATCAGTTTCATTTTCGCGATAGTGCTCATGTACTTCACGGGCGTCACGTTAAACGTGATCTCGCTCGCCGGCCTTGCTGTCGGAGTAGGGATGCTCGTTGATAACTCCATCGTCGTGATCGAGAATATATACAGACTGAGGTCTGAGGGGTATTCGGCCGTGAAGGCGGCGTACATGGGTACGCGTCAGGTAGCCGGCGCTCTCACGGCGTCCACGCTCACAACGATATTCGTGTTCGTGCCGATAGTGTTCGTTCACGGGATCTCGCGCGAACTGTTCACTGACATGGCGCTCACGGTCGCGTATTCGCTGCTCGCCAGCCTGATCATCGCCGTCACGATGGTGCCGGCGCTCGGGCATGCTCTGTTCGACAATATAAAGAACGAGTCCGTGCTCGCCCGCGGGAGCAGATCGATAGCGAACTTCAGAAAAGTCGTCGAATGGGCGCTCGGCCATAAGGCGGTCGTGCTCGGCCTTGCCGTGGCGATGCTCGTCTTCTCCGTCGGGATGCTCGCCGGGCGCGGCTTTGAGTTCATGCCGGGGATGGCCACTTCGCGCGTGACCGCGACTGTAACTGCGCCGGACGACATGTCGAAGGCTGATACGTTCAGCGCGTGCGACAAGATCTCCGAAGCGGCCCGCGGGGTGAAGGGCGTCGATGCCGTCGGCGTGATGACGTCTGACACGGCGATGTCGTTCACGGGCATGTCATCCTCGTCGACGGATTACCATAACGTCACCATCTACATCACGATTAAGGACAAATATATCGACAATGCGCCGAAGGTCGCGAAGAAGATCGAAAGTGCCGCTAAGAAGGCCGGTGTCGAGGCGCAGGCGAACGGTACCATGGATATCTCGTCATATTCGTCGTCGCTCGGCGGAGGCCAGATCAGTATGTACGTCTATTCGGATGATCTCGACACACTGCGTGAAGCCGCGGGAGATATCGAAACAAAGATCAGCGGCACGAAGGGCGTTACGGACGTTTCCGACACGGCGAAGGGAACGTCAAAGGAACTCCATGTGAAGGTGAATAAATCAAAGGCGATGAAATACGGGCTCACGACGGCTCAGGTGCTGCAGCAGGTCTCATCAATGCTGAGCAAAAATGTCTCTTCGATATCGGTAAAGTACGGAGGCAATGACACCGACGTGCTCGTGACCGGGGGAGAAGGAGAAGGCGTTACGAGCAGCGAGCTCCAGGATCTCTGGATCACTGTGCCGCAGTCGTCATCATCGCAGACACAGAGCAGTTCCGTGACAAAAGTGAAACTCGGTGACATCGCTGACATTTCGACCTCGCTGTCGCTTTCCGAGATATACAGGGAAAACCAGAAGAGGATGATAAACATCACCGCGAACCCGGCGGACGGATATAACGTGACCACGGCCACCGATAACATAAAGAAGGACATCGACAGCATGAATCTTCCGGACGGTGTCAGTGTCGAGTACAGCGGCATGTACGAGACCGTCATGGACAGCATGAAGAATCTCGGACTCATGCTGCTCCTCGGACTGCTGCTCATATATCTCATCATGGTAGCTCAGTTCCAGTCATTCAGGTCGCCGCTGATCGTCATGTTCACTGTGCCGCTCGCGTTCACGGGCGGGCTGCTCGCTCTGCTGATTACCGGAAACACGATAAGCGTTATCGCGATGATAGGGTTCATCATGCTGCAGGGCGTGATTGTAAACAATGCTATAGTCCTTGTAGATTATCTGAACAAACTCCGCATCGGCGGCATGGAGAAGCACGAGGCCATAGTCGAGGCCGCATGCGCCAGGATACGTCCGGTGCTCATGACGGCGTTCACCACGATACTCGGGCTCATGCCGCTCGCCATGGGCGTCGGAAACGGCGTGGAGATGGTGCAGCCGGTAGCGATCGTGTGCGTCGGAGGAATGCTCTACGCCACGCTTATGACATTGATAGTCATCCCCGTGATATATGATATTATGGGCCCGAAAAGGATGCGCGTGATTTCAGACGAGGAGTTGACGTTGGAAGAGGGTTAATATATAATTTAAAAATGTGCCATTCCGTTGGCATCAGCGGAGAGAACGCCGGCGTGATGGAATTGGCAGACGTGCAGGATTCAAAATCCTGTGGTGGAAACACCGTATGGGTTCGACCCCCATCGCCGGCACCAGATAATAATTAATTATTATTTTTAGGAGGATAAAATAAATGAATCAAGGTACCATGGGAATCATCTTTCTGGTCCTGCTGTTCGTACTGATGTATGTGCTTATGGTGAGGCCTCAGAAGAAAAAGGAGAAAGAGGTCAACGCTATGAGGAGCGCACTTGCCGTAGGCGATCAGATAATCACTATCGGCGGCATCTGCGGAAAGATAGTGAAAACGAAAGACGAGACTATCATTGTACAGGTGGGAGCCGATAAGACAAAGTTCGAAATGATGAGATGGTCTGTTTCAAGAGTTGTCGATCCGGCTGTCCGTGCTCCGGAGAAAAAGGAGGAGCCTGAGGAAGAAGAAGAGGAAGCAGCGCCGAAGCGTCCTAAGAGGCTGAGGACGAAGGCCGATCTCGAAGCCGAGAACGCAAGACTCGCGGAGGAAAGAGCCGCCGAGGAAGAGGCTGAGAAAGTGGAAAACAGCGAAGAGACCGACGGGGAAACGAAAGAAGACTAAAAAGAATACAGAAAGTCATAGGCTGTCCCTAGGGATGGCCTGTTTCTTTTAATAGTACTTGCTAAAGGGTACTTGTTAAAGGGGTCGCAAAGGCATAAAATATAATTTTAGAAACATTCAGCAGAAAATCATCAGCGAGGGAAAATGAAGGAGAGAAGAAACAGGGTTCTGGCCGTGCTGATCATTGTCCTTACAGTGTTCGGATGGATACTTACGATCCACGGTATCGGCCCGATAAAAGCGATAGTAGACGACATCAAACTCGGCCTTGACATAAAGGGCGGGGTCTATGTAGTCCTTGAAGCCGAAACCGATCAGACAGGCAGCGAACTCACAAAGACGATGAATCAGACTAAGAAAGTCATCGAGAAGCGTGTCGACGAGATGGGCATCTCGAATCCGACAGTGGCGATCGAGGGTACGAAGCGTATCAGGATCGAGCTTCCTGGAGTAAAAAATACCGATGAGGCCATAGCGCAGATCGGCAAGACGGCCCAGCTCGAGTTCGTGCTGGCCGACGGCACACACGTGCTGGACGGCGGAAATATAAAGAACGCCGAGGCCGCAACGAGTTCAGGCAGCAGTTCCGGCGGCGGTTATGTCGTAAATGTCGAGATGGACAGCGAGGGAGCGAAGGCGTTCGAACAGGCTACGGAAACATGTATGAACGGCGGAACGGAGATAGCGTCGAAATTCAAGAATAATGACGAGGTGCAGAAGGAAAGCATCGTCATCCTGCTTGACGGAAGCGTGATCTCGGCGCCGGTACCCCAGAGTGTGATCTCGGGCGGAAGCTGCGAGATCTCCGGCAACTTCAGCAAGAGCGAGGCGGAGAACCTTGCAGCCCTCATCAGAGGCGGATCACTGCCGGTCACGCTGCACGAAGTAACGTCTTCGTCACAGACGGCGGAGATCGGATACAACGCGCTCCAGAAGAGCGTTGAAGCGGGTATCATAGGCCTGATCATAATATATCTCCTGATGCTGCTGTGCTACAGGGGAATGGGACTCGCCGCGGATATAGCGCTCACGCTGTACGTATTGCTGATACTGATAGCGATGGCCGTAATGGGGAGCGTGCTGACGCTGTCCGGCATCGCCGGTATCATCCTCGGTATCGGTATGGCTGTAGACGGGAACGTCATCATTTTCTCCCGGATAATAGAAGAGATAAGGGAAGGGAAGACCGTGCGGGTAGCCGTGCAGACGGGTTACAGGCGCGCGCTGACTACGATTATCGACTCGCAGGTCACGACTCTGATCGCGACGGTCATCCTGTATCAGATAGGAACGAGTTCGGTAAGAGGATTCGCGTGGACGCTGATGCTCTCGGTACTTTGCAGTATCTTTACATCTGTCGTCATCACGCAGATTTTCCTTAATGTGCTGGCGTCGACAAGGAGATTCTCGACGCCGGGCGTGTTCGGTATCAGGAAGGACGGCGAACCTGTATTCAGGATAAAACGCCAGTTCCATTTTATAAAACACAGGAAAGTGTACTACATCATATCCGGCGCGATCATATGCGTTGGACTCGTGGCGTTCATGGTGAACGGATTCAACTACGGTATCGATTTCACCGGCGGCACGATGATGCATGTGGACATGCACAAGCAGGTGTCTACTGAGAAGATAAAGGATGCTCTGAAGGAAGACGGCCTGAACACGAGACAGATGAGTATCGTGTACACGGGTGATAATAATGAAGAGGTAATAATAAAGACGACCACCTCGCTCGATAAGGAAGGAAGGGCGAAGGTCAAGGAGACATTCAGGGATCAATTCGGCGTGAAGTCGAAGGACTTCCTCGAAATGGAAAATTTCGGAGCTTCGATAGGAAAGGAACTCCGAAACAATGCCATAGAGGCACTGCTTATAGCGGCGCTGTGTATGCTTGTATATATACGCTTCAGGTTCAAGAAGTGGAAGTTCGGCGCCGCCGCCATCGCGGGACTCGTGCACGACATGCTGATAGTCTGCACGTTCTACGCGGTATTCAGGGTGACGGTCAACAACCCGTTCATAGCGGCGATCCTCACGGTAGTAGGTTACTCGATAAACGACACGATCGTAATCTTCGACCGTATCAGGGAAAACAACCGGTTCATGAAGAGAACGGACCAGATCGAGCTTATAGACACGAGTATAAACCAGACGCTGACGAGATCCCTGATGACATCGTTCACTACATTGATAGTAATGGTGCCGATGCTGATCATGACGAACAGTACGATCAGAGAGTTCATTACGCCGCTCATGGTAGGCGTTCTGACAGGTACGTATTCGTCGATATTCCTCTGCTCGCCTCTGTATTATGAGATGGATCACAAGAGCAGGATGTCGGCGTATCAGAGACAGATCGAGGCGAAGCAGAAAAAGAAGAAGTATCACGGAGCCCCGAAGAAGGATGAAATAGAAGTGAAACCGGAGAAGGTGAGAATCGACGACGGGCAGAGTCCGGAGACGGAGGCCGCGCCGCCGAAGGAAGTTAAGAAACCGCCTGTTTCGAAGGCGAAGCAGAAAAATCCGGGAGGAAAGAAGAAGCAGTCGAAGAGCCAGAGGAAGAAGAACAGAAAATAAGCATGGAGACAAAGCGTGAATTTCTTGACAGCATACGGAATATGAACCCGAATTATGATATGGATCTCATATCGCGGGCTTATGATGTCGCTGAAAAGATGCACGCCGGTCAGTTCAGAAAATCCGGTGAACCGTATATCATCCACCCGATGGCGTGCGCGAAGACGCTCGCGGAGCTCGGGCTGGATGAAGCAACTGTGGCCGCCGGATTGCTTCATGATGTGGTGGAGGACACCGAGTACACGAAGGAGCAGATGACCGAGGAATTCGGTGAAGAGATCGCGCTGCTCGTGGACGGTGTCACGAAACTGAGTACGCTTGTCGCGGCGAACAAGGAGATCCGCCAGGCGGAGAGCCTCAGGAAGATGTTCCTCGCCATGAGCAAGGACATCAGGGTCCTTGTCATAAAGCTCGCGGACAGGCTCCATAATCTTCGGACCATCCAGTACATGACTCCGGAAAAGCAGAAAGAGATATGCCGCGAGACGCTCGACATCTATGCGCCTCTCGCGAGCAGGCTCGGCATATTCGCGATAAAGTTCGAGCTTGAAGATATCTCGTTCAAGTACCTTTATCCGGAGGAATACAAGGACATAAGCACGAGGCTCGAAGCGTGGAAGGGCGAGCACAAGAACGCGCTCGAGGATGTCATTAAGGAAATAACAGATGCGCTTCATGACGCCGGGCTCGAATTTGAGATTTACGGCAGGACGAAACATTATTACAGCATATTCCGCAAGATGAAGTTCCAGAAAAAGGAGCTTGAGGAGATATTCGACCTCATGGCCGTGCGCGTCATTGTAGAGAGCATAAAGGACTGCTATGCGGTGCTCGGCATCGTCCATACGATGTGGACTCCGATACCGGGGCGTTTCAAGGACTATATAGCAATGCCGAAGCCCAATATGTATCAGTCGCTCCATACGACGGTGATGGGCGAGGACGGAAGACCGTTCGAAGTGCAGATCAGGACATACGAGATGCACCGGATCGCCGAATACGGTATCGCCGCGCACTGGAAATATAAAGAGGGCGTGTCGAAGGACCAGGAGGAAGTGAAACTGGCCTGGCTCAGGCAGGCGCTCGAATGGCAGGCTGACACGAAGGATCCGAAGGAGTTCATGGAGACTCTGAAGGTGGATCTGTTCGCGTCCCAGGTGTTCGTATTCACGCCGGCGGGCGATGTCATGGAACTCCCGGCGGGCGCGACGCCGCTCGACTTCGCGTTCAAGATACATACGGATGTAGGGCTTAAATGCATTGGTGCGAAAGTGAACGGCAAGATGGTCACTATCGACCACAAGCTCGAGAACGGAGACATCGTGGAGATCCTCACGAATCCGAATTCGAGCGGGCCGTCGATAGACTGGCTGAACATAGCGAAATCGTCGGGCGCGAAGACGAAGATCCGTCAGTTCCTGAAGAAACAGCAGAACACGGACAACGTCGACAAGGGAAAGGAAGCGCTTGAGCGGTATATAAGGAAGCAGGAATACGATCCGAAGGAGATCCTGAAGAACGCGTATCTGAAGCGGGCTGTCGAGTACTTCAATTTCAAGAACATCGACGAGCTGTATACTCAGGTCGCGAACGGCGGGACATTCACGAACAGGGTCGGCAGGATGCTTATCGGATATTATGACGCCGATAACGAAGACCAGAAGCACAGAGAAGAGAACACGGCCGAGGTGCTGCTCGGGGACAGCCCGCAGAAAGTGCAGGCGAAGAACGAGCGCAGGAAAAAGCGTCAGAAGCGGCCGGGCGTGATAGTAAAGGGCATGGACAACATGCTCGTCAGAATGGCGCATTGCTGCAATCCCGTCCCGGGAGACGACATCATCGGCTTCATCACGAAGGGCCGAGGCGTGTCGGTCCACAGGAAGGACTGCGTGAATATCAAAGCAATGCCGGAGGAAAACAGGGAGAGGTTTATCGAGGTGGAATGGGCCGATATGGACGGCGTTGAATACGATGCCGGAATAACGATAATATGTGACGACAGAAAGGGTCTGTTCTCGGATATCTCCCGCGTCTGCGAGGCGATGGACGTGCGGATCACCGGAGTGAACACGAGGATCGGAGAAAACAGAGTGGCCACGATATGGCTCACAGTCTCGATAACGAGCATTGATCAGATAGACAAGCTGATGCTGAACCTGAAGGGCATCCCGAATGTTCTGGAAGTGTTCAGATCACATGCGGTGTAGGTGGAATATGAAGATAGAAAAATTACCGAGCGGATTCTTATATGTAAACACATATCTCGTCAGTGACGTGGATAACGGAAAATGTTTTATTGTAGACCCGGGCGGCTATGATGAAAATATGGTAAAACGGATAGAGACAAACGGCTGCGTGCCGGAATATATCATCCTGACGCACGGCCATTCGGATCATATCGGGGGCGTGAATGAATATAAGGAAAAATATCCCGACATAAAAGTGGTCGCTTCGAAATACGAGGTGCCGCTGCTTGAAGATCCGGACAAGAACCAGTCGAAGATGTGGACGGGGGTCGCGGTCGCGATAACGCCGGACATCACGGTGGACGAGGGCGACACGCTTGACGTAGGTGATATACATCTCACGTTCACGATGACGCCGGGACATACTCCGGGCGGCATGTGCATAATAACGGACGGCGTAGTTTTCAGCGGCGACACGCTGTTCTACACCTCGATCGGACGCACCGACTTCAAAGGAGGTTCATATGAAGACCTCGTGAAGTCGGTCCGCGAGAAACTGTTCGTGCTGCCTGATGACACGAGAGTGCTGCCGGGGCATATGCAGGAGACGACTATAGGTTTCGAGAAGGAGCACAATCCTTTTGTTTAAGATCGCGCTTACGGGAGTGAAGAACGAAAACGAGTTCGAGGAACTTATAAAACTGTTCCTCCGGCCGGACGAATATGAGATCTGCGGCCCGGCGTCCGCTGACGCGGTGTTCAGGCAGACCGGGACGGCGGATGAACTGAAACGCGAGATATACAGGCTGCTGTCCGGGAAGACCGGCAGGACGCTTCCGTGGGGGATACTCACAGGGGTCAGGCCGGTAAAGAAGCTCGCAAAACTCGCGCGGCAGGAAAAGGCGCGGGGAGCGGAAGATCCCGCTGCCGCGGCGCGCGCATTGCTTGTAAGAGATTTCTATGTCAGCGCGGAAAAGGCCGATCTCGCGGCGGAGGTATACTCGCTCCAGCAGGAGGTGTTCGGCACGCCGGCGCGCGGCTCGGTGTCCGTGTATATCGACATCCCGTTCTGTCCGACGAGGTGTCTTTACTGCAGTTTCGCGTCTAATCAATGCGAATATCCCGAGGTCGGGAGGTATCTTTCGGCGCTCGGAAAGGAGATGAGGTATGTCTCGCGGGAGATGAGGTCAAAGGGCCTTTCCTGCGAGTCGATATATATAGGCGGCGGGACGCCCACGACGCTTCATGAAGACGATTTTGACGATTTCCTGGCTGAGGTCGAAGATCTTTTCGCGGACAGTTCGACGCGTGAGTTCACGGTCGAGATGGGAAGGCCGGATACGATCACGGAGCGCAAGGTCAGAGACGCCGCGAGGCGCGGCGCGCGCAGGATCAGCATAAATCCGCAGACGATGAACGACCGCACGCTTGAGCTCATCGGAAGAGCGCATACGAGCGATGACATACGCGAGGCGTTCCGGACGGCAAAGGCCGCGGCTGACGTCACGATAAACGCGGATCTGATCGCGGGGCTCCCGGGAGAAGACGCAGAGGATTTCAGATATTCTCTCAGTGAAGTGACGGGGCTCGGTCCGCAGGACATAACTGTGCATTGCCTTTCCGTGAAGCGTTCGTCCAGGCTCAGGGAGCTCGATGAAGATTTCCACTACAGGCAGGGCGAAGTCGTCACGGAGATGATAGATCATGCGGGGAAGGCGCTCCGCGGCGCGGGATACAGGCCGTATTACCTGTACCGGCAGAAGCATATGTCGGGCGCGGCGGAAAACACGGGGTACGCGCTTCCCGGAGCGGAGAGCCTGTACAACGTGAGGATCATGGACGAGAGCCAGACGATAATCGGCATGGGTGCTTCCGGGATGACGAAGGTGTATTTCCCGGACGAGGACAGGCTCGAGCGGGTGCCGAATGTATCGAACTATGAGATATACATCGACAGGATCGATGAGATGATAAGAAGAAAGAAAGAGGGACTTTTCAATGCTTACTAAAGCGCCGAAAGGCACGAAGGACATGCTTCCGAAGGATGCGTACAAATGGCACTACGTCGAAGAGGCGTTCAGGAAGATATGCGAAAAATACGGTTTTAAGGAAATAAGGACGCCGGCGTTCGAACATACGGAGCTGTTTGTAAGAGGCGTGGGGGATACGACCGACGTCGTGCAGAAGGAAATGTACACGTGGCAGCAGTCGAAGAGGAGTCTGAGCCTGAGACCGGAGGGCACATCGCCCGTTGTAAGAGCGCTCATCGAAAACAAGCTTTACGCCGATGTGCAGCCGACGAAGGTGTATTACGATATCAGCTGCTTCAGATATGAGAAGCCGCAGTCCGGAAGGCTGCGTGAGTTCCATCAGTTCGGGATCGAGACGTTCGGTACGGATGACATGATGGCGGACGCGGAGATCATCGGCCTCGCGGACGAGTTCCTGAAACAGATGGGAATAAAGGATGTCGAACTCAGGATAAACAGCATCGGATGCCCGGACTGCAGAGAGGAATACAAGAAGGTACTGCGCGAATGGCTGAAGCCGAAGTACGATCAGCTGTGCGACACGTGCAAGAGCAGATACGAGACGAACCCGATGAGGATACTCGACTGCAAGTCGCCGGAAGATCAGAAGCTCGTCGAAGGAGCTCCTGTCATACTCGATTACCTGTGTGACGACTGCAGGGAGGCGTTCGAAGACCTGAAGGCAGACCTCGAAGCGATGGGAATAGAATATATAGTTGATCCCGGGATCGTAAGAGGACTGGATTACTATACAAAGACTGCGTTCGAGTTCATTTCGAAGAACATCGGAGCGCAGAGCACCGTCTGCGGGGGCGGAAGATACGACTATCTCGCGGAGGAGATAGGAGGGCCGCATATCCCGGGAGTCGGATTCGGACTCGGGATAGAGAGGCTTCTTATCACGATGGAGGAAAACGGAGTCGTGATACCGGAGCCGGCGGGACCGGACATATTTATTGTGTTCGTCGGAGATGAAGCGAAGAAGAAGGCGCTCGGACTCTCGGCCGAACTGAGAAGAGAAGGATACCGCGTGGCGCTCGACGATCTCGCGAGAAATGTGAAAGGCCAGTTCAAATATGCGGACAGGCTCGGAGCGGCTAAGACTCTCGTGATCGGAGAAGACGAACTCAGCAGCGGTACAGTTACGGTGAAGGACATGGAGACGGGAGAGCAGAAAGCGGTCGCGATGGACAAACTCGCAGACGAGCTCAGATAGATCGAGAAGGTGAAGAAAGATATGGGCATTTTATTCAAGAGAACAGATATGTGCGGTGACCTCAGGAAGGAGGACGCGGGGAAAGAGGTATGCCTTAACGGCTGGGTCGCGAAGAGCAGAGACCTCGGAGGCCTCGTGTTCTGCGACGTCAGAGACAAGACCGGCATCACGCAGGTAGTGTTCGACGACAGCATCCCGCAGGAACTGTTCGACAGGGCGGTGACGCTGAGGAGCGAGTACTGCGTTGGCGTGAAGGGCAAGGTCCGCGTGCGCGAATCCGTAAACAAGGATATACCTACGGGCGACATAGAGGTGCTGGCATCCGACCTTGTGATCTATTCGAAGTCGGAAACGCCCCCGATATATGTAAAGGACGACGACAAAGTCGACATGAACCTGAGACTGAAATACAGATATCTTGACCTCAGGAAAAAGAAGATGCAGGACAATCTCACGTTCCGCAGTAATGTCTGCAAGCTGACGAGGGACTATTTCGCGGAGCAGGGTTTCACGGAAGTCGAGACGCCCGATCTGCAGAAACCGACGCCGGAAGGATCGAGAGACTATCTCGTACCCAGCAGAGTGCAGAAGGGAAGCTTCTATGCATTGCCGCAGTCGCCTCAGCTGTTCAAGCAGCTGCTGATGGTCGGCGGGACCGACAGATACATACAGATAGCGCGCTGCTTCAGGGACGAAGACCTGCGTGCGGACAGACAGCCGGAGTTCACACAGATAGACATGGAGATGTCGTTTATTGACGAGGACGATATCATCGCCGTCAACGAGGGATTCCTTAAAAGGCTGTTCGGCGAGATGATGGGCATCGATGTAGAGCTGCCGCTGCCGCGTCTCACATGGGACGAGGCAATGACAAGGTACGGGAGCGACAAGCCGGACACGCGCTTCGGGTTCGAGCTTCATGATCTCGGAGGGCTCGATGTCATCAGAAACAGCGGGTTCAAAGTGTTCGAAAGCGCGCTCGAAAGCGGCGGAGACGTCCGCGGCATATGCATAACGGACGGCGCCGACAGATACAGCAGGAAAAAGATCGACAAGATGACCGAGCATATCCGGAGCTTCCAGGCGAAGGGCATGGTCTGGATCAAGAAGACGAAGGACGGCATCACTTCATCAGTGAACAAGTTCTTCGATGAAGAGGCTCTCGGAAAGATCGCGGACGAATTCGGCGCAGGGGATAATGATCTTATCCTGATCGTCGCCGACAAGCCGAAGGTAGTGTTCGACAGCCTGGGATATCTGAGAAGGGCCATCGCCGATGATATGGGCCTGCTCGATCCGAAGCAGTTCAACATGCTGTGGGTCACTGACTTCCCGCTGTTCGAATACAGCGAGGAGGAAGGAAGATACGTGGCGGAGCATCATCCGTTCACGCATCCTAAGGACGAAGACATACCGCTGATCGAAGAACATCCGGAGCTGTGTCACGCTCGCGCGTACGACATAGTTATCAACGGAGTCGAAGCGGGCGGCGGCAGCATAAGGATACACGACACGGAGCTGCAGTCGAGGATGTTCAGAGCGCTCGGCATGGATGACAAACAGATAGAGGAAAAATTCGGCTTCCTGACGGAGGCCATGAAGTTCGGAGCGCCGCCGCACGGCGGCCTGGCGTACGGCCTTGACAGGCTCGTCATGCTGATGCTCGGAGAAGAGACGATAAGAGACGTCATTGCGTTCCCGAAGAATCAGGCCGCGCAGTGCATGGTATCAGGAGCTCCGGGGCCGGCAGCTCCGGAGGATCTCGAGGAGCTCGGGCTGGCGCTTCTTGACAGTGACAGAGGTTGACATTGAAAAGGACTGGGATTCTTGGAGGCACATTCGATCCGGTGCATTACGGGCACATAAGACTCGCGGAGGACGCCGCGGAGATGGCGGGCCTTGATACGGTGAAACTCGTTCCGGCGAGGATACAGCCGTTCAAGGCGGACCAGGACGTGACAGCGGACGACGACAGACTTGCAATGCTGAGGATCGCGTGCGAGGAAAACGAAATACTTTCCGTATCGACGATAGAACTCGACGAACCGCGGATCTCGTATACATATCTCACCCTCAAAGAAATAAAGACATTGCTTGACAATGATGATAAAATATTCTTCATAACCGGAACGGATTCGTTCATTGAGATGGAGAACTGGTACAGAGGGCCGGATATACTGAGGGAGTTTGATGTCATAGTCGGCATCAGGCCCGGCTACCGCGAGGAAGAAGTCTACAAGGCGGCGGAGCGTTATGAATCAATGCACGGCGCCGGGATAACTGTCCTGCAGAACCGCAGGCTCGATATATCGTCCACGGAGATACGGAAGCTGCTGTCGGAAGGCGGGAGCACGGAAGGACTCATACCGGAGGGAGTGCGAAAATACATAGATGAACACGGACTCTATTGAGGAATATATCAAAAAGAATTTTTCAAAAAAGCGAAAAGTCCACACGGAAGGCGTGAGGAAGCTCGCCGTCGGGATGGCGAAGCAGTACGGCGCGGATCCCGAAAAGGCGGAAGCCGCGGCCCTGTATCACGACATGTACAGGGGCACGCCGGTAGAGGAGCTGGACAGACTGATAGACGAGACGGGACTGCCGGAAAGATATAAGGGCAGCGCGAATCTGGCGCACGGCAAGCTGGCGGCCGTCATGATGAAAGAGAAATTCGGAGTGACGGATCAGGATATGATAAACGCGGTATCGTTCCATACGACGGGGCGCGCGGGAATGTCACAGCTTGAAAAAGTGATATTCCTGGCTGACGCGATAGAACCGAACAGGGATTACCCGGGAGTCGGCAGGCTGAGGAAGATCGCGAAAAAAGATCTGGATAAAGCCTGCCTCGAATGCCTGAGAGGGACGATATCATATCTGGAGAAGCAGGGTGTATACATAGACCCCGACACTCTCAGAGCAAAAGAGTGGTTTGAGCAGATGGAAGGAGAATAATACGATATATGGATACGAAGAGACTCGCCCTAATCGCCGCTGAGGCGATTGACAGGAATAAAGGGACAGACATCATGATAATTGACATCGCTGAAAAATCCTCTTTTGCGGACTATTTCATTCTCGCGTCCGGAAGGAACGAACGGCAGATCGGAGCACTCAGAGACGACGTGGAAGACGCGCTGGCGGAAGCCGGCATGCTCGTGAAAAGCATTGAGGGGAAGAAAGAATCCGGCTGGATACTGATGGATTACGGCGACATTATCGTGAATATACTCACGGAAGAAATGAGGGAAAGATACAATATCGAGAAGGTTTGGGCGGACTGCGAAACAGTCCCCCGGGAGGAACAGCATGGAAAAAAGATATGATCATAGCGCCATCGAGAAGAAGTGGCAGAAAATATGGGAAGATGGCAATGTAGACAGAGTTTACGAAGATCCCGACAAGAAAAAATACTATGTACTCGTAATGTTTCCGTATCCTTCGGGGAAACTCCATATGGGACATGTGCGCAATTACGCGATAGGAGATGTCCTCGCAAGGTTCAAGAAGATGCAGGGATATAATGTGCTCCATCCGATGGGGTTCGACGCGTTCGGGCTCCCGGCGGAGAATGCAGCGATAAAGAACGGCACGCCGCCCGCGAAATGGACGTGGGACAATATCCATGAGATGGAAGTCCAGCTCCGTGAGCTCGGCCTTTCGTATGACTGGGACAGGGAGGTCCAGACCTGTGATCCGAGCTATTATAAATGGATGCAGTATATCTTCCTCAAGTTCTATGAGAAGGGACTCGCGTACAAGAAGCCGACACCGGTGAACTGGTGTCCGGGCTGCCAGACCGTGCTCGCGAACGAGCAGGTCGTGGACGGAAAGTGCGAACGGTGCAAGACCGAAGTCGAGAAGAAGACACTTTCCCAGTGGTGCCTCAAGATAACGGATTACGCGGAGGAGCTCCTTGTGGATCTCGACAGGCTCCCGGGCTGGCCGGACAAGGTCAAGACGATGCAGAGGAACTGGATCGGAAAGAGTGAAGGCGCGAATATCTCGTTCGATATCAAAGATTCGGACAAAAAGTTCAAAGTCTTCACGACAAGGCCGGATACAGTATTCGGAACGACGTTCATGGTAATCGCTCCGGAGCACCCGCTCATTGACGAGCTCGTGCCGGAAGGCAGCGAATATTATGATTCCGTCAGGAAATACATAAAAGAAGCTCAGAGCAAGACTGAGATCGAGAGAGGATCTGAAAACAGGGAAAAGACAGGCGTGTTCACAGGACGCTACTGCATAAATCCGCTGACGAAGGCGGAAGTGCCGATCTATGTTGCGGACTATGTTCTCATTACATACGGTACCGGCGAGGTAATGGGCGTTCCGGGCCATGACCAGCGAGACTTCGATTTCGCGAAAAAATTCGGGCTCGACATATTCCCGGTAATAGATACGCATGAAGAAGGCATTGATCTCGAGAACCTCGAGCACGCTACCCCGGCGGAGGGCACGCTCATAAACTCGGGCGAGTTCAACGGGATGAATAACAAAGACGCGATCGTGAAGATCACGGAACGCCTCGAAGAGATGGGAGCGGGCGAATTCACAACGAACTACAAGCTTCGCGACTGGATCATCTCGAGGCAGAGGTACTGGGGCTGCCCGATCCCGATGATCTGGTGCGACGAATGCGGCTGGGTGCCGGAAAAAGTGGAGAATCTTCCGGTATTGCTGCCTGAAGACGTCGAGTTCACCGGCAAGGGCGAATCACCGATAACGACGAGCAAAGAGTTCGTCGACACGGTATGCCCTGTATGCGGCAGGCCCGCCAGGAGAGAGGTCGATACGATGGACACGTTCCTCGATTCGTCCTGGTACTTCCTCAGGTACTGCGATCCGCATAATGAAAAGGAACCTTTCAGCAGAGAAAAGGCTGATTACTGGATGAATGTCGACCAGTATATCGGCGGGGTCGAGCACGCTGTCATGCATCTGCTCTATGCGAGATTCTTCCAGAAGGTGCTCAGAGACTGCGATATGGTCAGCGCGGACGAACCGTTCCAGAACCTCCTTACACAGGGGATGGTCATTAAGGACGGAAAGAAAATGTCCAAGTCCATCGGCAATATCGTAACGCCGAGGGAGATACTCGATAAATACGGCGCGGACACGGCGAGACTTTTCATACTTTTCGCCGCGCCGCCGGACAAAGAACTCGACTGGTCGGACGCCGGCGTAGAGGGGAGCTATAAGTTCATAAAGAGGGTGTACGCGCTCATTTACGATTTCGTTGAGAAATACGGAAACGGGTCATCATCCTATAAGCTCAGGGGCGAACACGATAAGGAACTCAGATATAAACTGAACTGGACGTGCAGGAAAGTCGGAGACGACATCAACGACAGGATGAATTTCAACACGGCCATCGCGTCGATACATGAACTCGTCAACCTCATGTACAAATACAGAGAAGAGGATGATTTCAATGTCGAACTCTTCAGATGCGCATGTGAAAACCTCGTGATAATGCTCTCGCCGTTCACGCCTCACGTCTGCGAAGAGATGTGGGAGCACCTCGGCAAGACAGAGTCCGTCCACAACGAGAAGTGGCCTGTCTGGGAAGCGGACGCCATGGAAGTGGAGGAAGTCGAGATCGTCATCCAGGTGAACGGAAAGAAAAAGGCGAAATTCAACGTTCCCGCCGGACTCGGAAAAGAAGAATTCGAAAAGACTGTTATGGACAGGGACGAAGTCAGAGAACTGGTCGACGGCATGGATATCGTGAAGGTCATTCCTGTGCCGGACAGGCTCGTAAACATCGTCACAAAATAGCGGTCTTCTACAAGGAGAATTAATGAGTAACACAAGAAAATCATCCGGGCAGAGACGGAGTCTGAAGATCGTTCCGCTCGGCGGCCTGCACGAAATAGGCAAGAACATGACCGCCATAGAATACGGAAACGATATTCTCGTCATCGACTGCGGGATGTCCTTCCCCGAAGACGATATGTTCGGCATTGATGTAGTCATCCCCGATTTCACGTATCTCATCGAGAACGCGAAAAAGATCAGGGGGATCATTGTGACGCACGGTCACGAGGACCACATCGGTGCCATACCGTATCTCGAGAAGCAGATAGATGTCCCGGTGTGGGCGACGAAACTCCCGCTCGGACTGATAAAATACAAACTGGAAGAACACGGGCTGAACAGGAGGCTCCACCCTTTTGAGGCGGGGGACATCATCCGGCTCGGTCCTTTCACGGTCGAAACGATAAGGGTGACGCATTCTATCGCGGATTCAGTCTGCCTGTGCATCGACACGCCGGTCGGACGCATTTTCCATTCCGGCGACTTCAAGGTCGACTTCACGCCGGTGGACGGAGAACCGATAGATCTCGGCAGGCTCGCCGAGATCGGCAGGAAGGGAGTCCTGCTTATGATGTGCGAATCCACCAATGCGCTGCGCCCCGGTTTTTCAAAATCGGAGCGCGTCGTCGGGAATACGCTTGAGACGATATTCCGCGAGACGAAGAACAGGATAATCATCGCGACGTTCTCATCGAACGTGCACAGGATACAGAAGATCATCGATATCGCGGCGAAGAGCAGACGGAAGGTCGCTGTTTCGGGCATGAGCATGGAGAAGATAGTGACCCTCGCGAGCGAGCTCGGCTATCTGAAGATCCCGAAGAACGTGCTCATTGACGTGAACGATGCGAAAAACATCCCGGACAGGCATCTTGTCATTATCACGACAGGAAGCCAGGGCGAGCCGATGAGCGCTCTCGCGCGCATGGCGCAGAATGAGCACAAGGCGATAAAGATAACGAAGAACGACACGATCGTGCTGTCTTCGAACGCGATACCGGGAAATGAAAAGCTCGTCGCGAACATCGTGAACAGCCTTACCGAGCTCGGCGCGAAAGTCATATATTCAGACATCGCGGAGACGCATGTTTCCGGACACGCGTGCCAGGAAGAACTGAAACTGATGCATTCGCTGATAAAGCCGAAATTCTTTATGCCGGTGCACGGTGAATTCAGGCATCTCAGAGCGCACGCGGATCTTGCTCTGGAGCTCGGGATGAAGGAGAGCAATATCTTCCTGATGGAGAACGGGCAGCAGCTCAAGGTCACGTCGCGAAGGGCGCAGATCCTCGATGAGAAGGTACCGGCCGACGCGGTCATGGTAGACGGACTCGGAGTCGGCGATGTCGGCGAGATCGTGATGAGGGACAGGAGGCTGCTTTCGGAAAGCGGACTGATAATAGTCGTCGCCACGATAGACGGGGCGACCGGAGAAGTCGTCTCGGGTCCGGATCTCGTTTCACGCGGCTTCGTGTACGTCAGGGAAAACGAAAGCCTTATGGAAGAAGCGAAAAGCATTGCCGGAAGCGCGCTCGAACGGTGCGCGGAGAACAATATCCGCGACTGGAACGCGATGAAGGGCGCGCTGAGGAACGACCTCAGGAAATATATTTTTGAGACGACCGGAAGACGTCCGGTGATACTGCCGATATTCATGGAAGTTTGAACGGAGGAGACAGATGAACGTATATGACGAGGCTCACAATCTGCAGACGGCGATCAGAGAGTCCGAGGAGTTCAAGAGGTTCGATGCCGCGAGGCAGAAGCTTGAACAGAATCCGGAGCTGAAGAGCATGATGGATGATTTCATGAAGAAGCAGATGGACGTGCAGGCGAAGCAGATGCTCGGGCAGGAAGTCGGGCCGGAGGCGCTCGCCTCGGTGCAGGAACTCATGGGCATTATAAATCAGGATCCCGTCGCGTCAGAATATCTTCAGTGCTCTATGCGCCTTTCGATAATGATGAAGGACGTGTATGAGATCATAGGCGAGGGGATCGGCGGCAGCGGACAGGTGCTGTAGCCGTTACTTGTTTAGCACATACGTTTTTGATATAATATATTGCGGCCTGCGGGAACGCGGCCGAAACGAAAAAGAAGAGAAACGGAGAGAATATAATGATCAGCGCAGGAGAATTCAGAAAGGGCATCACTTTTGAAATGGACGGAGAGCCGAACGTAGTCATCGATTTCCAGCATGTAAAGCCGGGAAAGGGCGCGGCGTTCGTCAGGACTAAATACAGGAACATTCTCACGGGGGCGACGAGAGAAGAAGCGTTCAACCCGAACGACAAATTCCCGAGAGCCCACATCGAGACAAAGACGATGCAGTATCTGTATAACGACGGAGAGCTTTACTATTTCATGGATGAGCAGACGTATGAACAGATCCCGCTGATGAAGGAACAGGTTGAAGAAGCCATGAAGTGGCTGAAGGAGAATGACGAGGCCACTATTAAGTTCTATAAAGATCAGGCGTTCCTGGTGGAAGCTCCGAATTTCGTGGACCTTGTGGTCACGGATACAGAGCCGGGAGTCAAGGGCGATACGGCCACGAACGTGACCAAGACTGCGGTTGTCGAGACCGGCACCGAAGTGCAGGTGCCGATATTCATCGAAGAGGGCGAACGTATCCAGATAGACACCAGGTCAGGCGAATACCTCGGCAGATCAAAATAAGACAGAGCAAAATCCGGGACGCACTGAAAAATGCGTCCCGTTGTTTTGATAGTAAGGATAATGAAATGAAAAGCACCGGAAACGGCGTAAATGATGATAAGCGAAGTAAGAAGGGACCCGGTAAAAAAGCGGTGATCCTTATTGTGGTACTCGCGGTCCTGTGCGCGGGGTTCGCGGCGTGGAAGGCCGCGGGGCGTCCGGTCGATTCTTCCTCTAAGGCAACGCATATTTTTGTTGTATCGCAGGGCGAGGGCGCGTCGGCCGTCGGGGACGCTCTGGAAAAGGCGGGATACATAAGGAGCGGGAAAATATTCACGCTGCAGGCGAAACTTTCCGGAAACGATTCCAATCTAAAGGCCGGACAGTATGCCGTCTCGAAATCCATGAGCACGTCGCGCATAGTGGACATGATGGCCGGCGGCGAGACGTCGGGGCAGGTCTTCACAGTTACGGAAGGCATGAGCATGTATAAGATAGCCGCCATGCTGGATGATCAGGGCATCTGCACAGAAAAGGAGTTCTGGGCGGCGGCCTCTAAGGACTATGACGGGTACCGGTTCTCGAAATACATCCCTAGCGGGAATTCCATATATAAACTCGAGGGATTCCTGTATCCGGATACATATGAAGTCGCGCTCGACGCTTCGGCGGAAGACGTGATAAACATGATGCTGAAGAATTTCGACCGTCATGTGACGAAGAAGTATTACACCAGGGCCGCGAACGGAGACATGACGATCCTCGAACTCATAACGAAGGCGTCGATCGTTCAGAGAGAAGCCGGAACGGTGAAAGACATGCCGAAGGTGGCGAGTGTCATTAACAACAGACTGGACAGGGACATGTACCTGCAGATGGATTCCATTCTGTCGTACATACTGCAGGAAGACAAGGTCATAAACTCGTACAGCGATACTCAGATAGACTCTGATTATAACCCGTACAAAAATAAGGGACTGCCGCCGGGGCCAATCTGCTCGCCGGGCATGGACGCGATAGACGCGGCAGCCGATCCGGCCGACACAGATTATCTGTTCTTCGTGAACAGCGCAAAACTCGACGGGACTCTGGCGTTCTCGACGAACGAGGAGGATTTCCTGAAGGACAAGGCCGCATTCGAAAAGGCATATAAGAAATCACAGAATAAGTAAGGACAGCAATTGGAAAAATGAAAGAAGGAACTGACGTAAAGGAATATATAAACAGTTTTTACCGCCCTCTGAATCCGGAGATGGAAGCTCTGAGGACAAAGAACGAGGAGGCCGGGATCCCGATAATCCTGAGGGAGACTGAAATGGTGCTCGGGACTCTGCTTTCGCTGCAGAAACCGCACACTGTACTTGAGATAGGGACGGCCTCGGGCTATTCGGCGTGTTTCATGTCTCTTTCGCTGGAAGGCGATGTGAGGATCACGACGATAGAGCAGGATTACGCGCGCTTCATGGAGGCGAATGACAATGTATCAGAAATGAAGTGCTCGGACAGCGTAAACCTCATCTGCGACGACGCGGTGCACGCGATGAAGCAGCTGAATGACAGCCGGAGGATGTTCGATTTCGTCTTCATTGACGCGTCGAAGAGCCATTACCGCGAGTTCTGGGACGGGGCGCTTCCTCTGATACATCACGGGAGCGTCATCGTATGCGATAATGTGCTGATGCGCGGGACGACGACTGTCCCTCCGGAAGATGCTCCGCACAAGCACAGAACGAATATCAGGAACATGAGGGAGTTCCTGGAGCATATAACTTCGTCCGACGACTTCAAGACTACGGTCATCTGCGCGGGCGACGGGATGAGCATCAGCAGTTTCAGGTAGAGGGATATGGATAAAGTTGAACTTCTCGCACCGGCGGGGGATCTTGAAAAACTGAAGACGGCTGTCGATTACGGAGCGGATGCCGTATATTTCGGGGGCGAAATGTTCAGCCTGCGCGCGGGCGCGGGGAACTTTTCCGAAGAAGATATGAAGCAGGGCATATCGTACGCGCATGAGCGAGGCGTGAAATGCCATCTCACGCTGAATATCTTCCCGCACAATGAAGATTTAGTCCCGATAGAGGAATACCTCAGGAGAATAAAGGATATCGGCATTGATGCCTTCATCGTGTCCGACCCCGGGACGATAAAGACCGTTATGGAGACCGTTCCCGGCGCGGAAGTGCATCTCTCCACTCAGGCTAACATGACGAACAGGAAGACGGCGGAGTTCTGGAAGGATGTCGGCGTCAGCAGGATCGTCCTCGCGAGGGAGCTCACGCTTGGCGAGATAAGGGAGATAAACGGGAGCGTCGATATCGAGACGGAGAGCTTTGTCCACGGCGCGATGTGCATATCATATTCCGGAAGGTGCCTGCTTTCGAATTTCATGACTGAGCGGGACGCGAACAGAGGGATGTGCGCTCATCCGTGCAGATGGAAATACCGCCTTGAAGAGGAAAAGCGGCCGGGGCAGTATTATCCGATAGAGGAAGACGACCGCGGGACATATATCATGAACTCGCGGGACCTGTGCATGATAGAGCATATGGCGGACGTGATAGAGTCCGGAGTATCATCGGTAAAAATAGAGGGCCGCATGAAGAGCATGTTCTACGTCGCGACAGTGACGCAGGCGTACAGGCGCGCGATAGACGCCTACTATGAAGATCCTGAAAATTATTCCGTGGACCCGGCGTGGCTCGAGGAAGTGAAGAAGGTGAGCCACAGGGAATTCACGACGGGATTCTACTATAACAGACCGACGAACGAAGACCAGAATTACAGAACGAGCGATTACACGCGCGACTATTCATTCGTCGGCAAAGTGCTGTCATATGACAGCGCATCCGGCATTGCCGAAGTCGAGCAGCGCAATAAGATGCTCGAGGGAGACGAAGTCGAGATTTTCGGACCGGGCGCTCCGTTCTTCACGCAGAAGATAACGGACATGCGGGACGAAGAAGGGAACCTGATAGACGCGGCGCCGCATCCGCAGCAGCACGTCACGATGAAAATGGTCCGCCCCGTCGCGCCCGGATATATAATAAGAAAAAGGAAAGGAGAAAAAGATGGATGCGAATCCTGACCCCGGGAGTTTTCCGGCATTTACGGTAATAATATTTTTCTTAATAGTTCTCATCAATGCATTGCTGACGGCGGCATCGAAGTCCGTGGAATGCGTGAACAGGAACGATATCAGGGAGATGGCCGCCGACGGAGACAAAAAGGCGGGCCGGCTGACCCGCATCTTCGAGACGCAGGAGCGTTTCGATTCTTCAGTCAGCGTGGCGTCCGTGTTCATGATGTTCCTCGCGTCCGCATTCGTTGTGCAGACGCCGCAGTTCTCGATGAGAGGACTGTTTTCGGGGATCGCATACGGCTACATCATAGCGGACGTGCTTCTCGCAATAATCGCTTCGTGCATTTTCCTTGTGCTCGGAATAGTCTATCCGCAGCAGATAGCGCTGAAGCACCCCGAAAGCGTCGCTCTTAAAATGTCGGGCGTCGCGGTGTTCTTCAGAGGACTGTGCCGGCCGTTCGTGGCGTTCGCGCGCGGGCTGGCGCTTGTTTTCCTCAGGATCACGCATCAGGGCGGACTCGTCCCGGATGAGAAATTCTCTGAGGAAGAGGTCATGTCAATGCTCGAGGTCGGACGCGAGCAGGGCGATATTGACGAAGAGGGCACGAAGATGATAAACAGCATCTTCGAGTTCGATGACAAGCTCGCGTACGAGATCATGACCCCGAGGACAGACGTATTCGCCATAGACATCGAGGACGATCCGGAAGACTATATGGAGCAGATGATGACGATGAGATATTCCAGGATCCCGGTATACCGCGGAGACATGGACAAGATCATCGGCATACTGAATATCAAGGATTACCTGTATCACGCGTACAAGGAGGGATTCGAAAACGTAAAGATAGAAGAGTTCCTGCGGGACGTCGTGTTCGTACCGGAAACGAAGAACATCGACTCGCTGCTGCGCGAGATGCAGACGATATCGCAGCACATCGTGATACTCATAGACGAATACGGAGGAGTATCGGGCATTGTCACGATAGAGGATATTATCGAGGAGATCGTCGGCGACATAGACGACGAGTACGACGAGGAAGAGCCTGAACTCGAGAAAATAGATCCGCACACGTTCATCGTCAGCGGGATGATGGATATCGACGATTTCAATAATGAGATCGGCACCGATCTGGAATCTGAGAATCATGAGACCATGAGCGGCCTCATCATAGACGAGCTCGGGGAGATCCCCGAGGACGGCGTCGGAGGAGGCAGGGTCGTCGAGATCGGGAACTGCAGGTTCACCATCCTGTCGGTGAGAGACAGAAGGATACAGAAGGCGCGCGTCGAGGTCATGGAACCGGAAGACGGCGAAAAGGAAGAGGACGAGAAGGATAAATGAAAGTCGCGTTCAAGACTCTCGGATGCAAGGTGAATCAGTACGAAACGGAGGCCCTGAAGGAAAAATTCAGGGCCGCCGGTCATGTTGTGGTAAACGAAAACGATCCTGCGGACATCTATGTCATCAACACATGCACCGTGACAAGCCTCGCCGACAGAAAATCAAGGCAGTTCATCAGAAGGGCGAAGCGCATCAATGCGGAGAGCATTGTCGCGGTGACAGGCTGCTACGCGCAGGTGAGTCCGGATGAGATCGCGGAGATTGACGGCGTCGACATCGTCGCGGGCACGAACGAGAAGATGGATCTTCCGCAGATAATAGCGTCGTATAAAGGCGGGACCGAGGTACTCGTAACTGACAGAGACAAGATAACGGACTACGCGGATGCGGGGACCGTTTCGAGTGAAGGTCCGAGGACGAGAGCGTATATAAAGATCGAGGACGGCTGCGACAGATTCTGCTCATACTGCGCCGTGCCTTCGGCGAGAGGCCCGGTGAGGAGCCGCCCGGAGGCTGAGATAGTGGACGAAGCGGAAGCCCTGATAGGAAACGGATATAAAGAACTGATCCTGACAGGGATAAACACCGCGCTTTACGGAACGGACAGAGGCGACGGCGCGCTCATGATGGAGCAGCTGCTTGAAAGGCTGGAGGCGATCCCCGCGGATTTCAGACTGCGCCTGAGCTCAGTGGAGCCGACTGTCATCAATGCGGACTATGTGAAAAAGCTGTTCCGGTTCGAAAAGCTGTGCCACTCCATGCATCTTTCCGCCCAGAGCGGGAGCGACCATGTTCTTTCGATGATGGACCGGCGTTACGGCCGGGATGAATATCTTGATATAGTGAGGACCGTAAGGGCATTCGACCCGTATTACGGGATCAGCACCGACATTATCGCCGGTTTCCCCGGAGAGACGGAAGAGGATTTCGATGAGAGCCTGAGCCTCGTGAGGGAAGCCGGTTTCTCCAAGGTGCACGCGTTCAGATATTCAAGAAGACGGGGGACGAAGGCGGCCGGATTCGAAGGCCAGGTGCCGCCGGCCGTCAAGAAGGAGCGCAGCGCGAGACTTATAGAGGAAGGCGCGCTCGCGGCGGAGAGGTTCTTCAGACTGAACGAGGGCAGGACGGAGCGGGTGCTGTTCGAGGAAAAGACGGAAGAAGGTCTTCTTACGGGCCGCACGGGGAATTTCATTAAAGTCTATGCGGATCCGGAGAGCGCCGAACCCGGAGAGTTCGCCCACGCAGTCCTCGGGGAACCGTTCAAAGACGGCATGAGGGCTGTCATTATACCTTGAAAAACGCATTGATGATGATGTAAAATAGGTTAATATAACTTGAAAAGGAGGGACAGACATGGGAGATTGTATATTCTGCAGCATTGCGAATAAAGAGATCGAGTCCAAGAAGGTTTATGAGGACGATAAGATCTATTCGTTCCACGATCTTGAGCCGCAGGCTCCGGTCCATGTGCTGATCATACCGAAGAAGCACATCGAATCGACGGATGCTCTGACGGATGACGATCAGGAGCTCATGGGCTACATGATGTGCAAGGTAAAGGACATCGCGGAGCTGCTCGGGCTGGAAAACGGGTACAGGGTCGTGATCAACTGCGGAGAGGACGGATTCCAGACAGTGAAGCATCTGCATCTGCATTTGCTCGGCAAACGGAAGTTGACATGGCCTCCCGGTTGATTGTATAATATTTAGGCGCTATAGGCATATTAAACTATGTCAGGAGGTGAAAGCGAATGGCACAGGTGATCGTCAAGGAAAACGAAAGCTTGGAGAGCGCTCTTAAGAGATTCAAACGTTCGTGCGCCAGAGACGGCGTCATGGCGGAAGTCAGGAAGAGAGAGCACTACGAGAAGCCGAGTGTGAAGAGAAAGAAGAAGTCTGAAGCGGCCAGAAAGAAGGCCAGAAGAAAGTAAACCGGACTTTGCTCAGGATTGGAAGTGAGCTAATTGACATTAAATGAGAGACTGACCGAAGAGTATAAAAACGCTCTCAGGAGTCACGACGAACTCAGGAAAAGGACTATAAGTTCCGCGAGGGCCGCTGTTAAGCAGGTCGAGGTGGACGAAAGAAAAGAACTCAGTGATGACGATATCACCGTCATCCTGACAAAGCAGGTCAAAATGAGAAAAGACGCTCTGCCGGATTTCGAGAAGGCCGGGCGGACCGACTTGCTGAATGCCTATAAAGCCGAAATAGATGTTCTTTCAGAATTCCTTCCGAAGCAGCTCTCGGAAGAAGAAATAGCAGCCGTCATAAAGGAGACCGCTTCGGGGCTCGGCATTGAAGGCGGAAAGGAAAACATGGGGAAACTCATGGGAGCCGTCATGAAGAAGCTCAGGGGAAAGGCAGACGGGAACATCGTGAGGAAGAATGTCGAAGAATTTCTTTCATAAAGAAGAACAGGCCGCCACGTCTTGTGGCGGCTTCTTTTTACTGATGATATAATAAAGACCGTATTGTGAACTGACGGGGGGAAATTATTTATTGGATAACATTTTGAAAATCACGCTTCGCGATGACGTGGACACGGCGGAGCTGTTCGGGAACATGGACAAAAATCTCATCACGCTGAAGGATGCGCTCGGAGTGGACATCATGCAGCGCGGCGACGAGCTCGTGATAAGAGGGGAGAACACCGAACAGGCCGGGAAAGTCATAAACGAGATCATCGCATTGCTTGAGGACGGAGAGCATCTCGATACGCAGAAGCTGAACTACATCATCTCACTCGCGGCAAAGGGGCTGTCATACAAGGACGGGAATATAGACAGGGATATCATCTGCTACACTCACACCGGAAAGCCTCTGAAGCCGAAGACGATAGGTCAGAAAGGCTATGTCGATACTATCAGGAATAAGGATGTCGTGTTCGGCATCGGGCCGGCCGGGACCGGGAAGACATATATCGCGGTCGCGATGGCGGTGACGGCGTTCAAGAAGAAGCAGGTGCAGAAGATTATCCTGACGAGGCCGGCGGTCGAAGCGGGCGAGAGGCTCGGGTTCCTTCCGGGCGACCTGCAGGAGAAGGTCGATCCCTATCTCCGGCCGCTGTACGACGCGCTGTATGACGTGCTCGGCCGCGACAGCACTCTCAGGCTGAAGGAGAAGGAAGTCATAGAGATCTGTCCGCTCGCGTATATGAGAGGACGCACGCTCGATAACGCGTTCATCATCCTTGACGAGGCCCAGAACACGACGCGGGAGCAGATGAAGATGGCGCTCACGAGACTCGGGTTCGGTTCGAGGATGATAGTGACCGGGGACCTCACGCAGATAGACCTGCCGAAGGGAAGAAAGTCAGGGCTCATCGAGGCCTGCCGGGTGCTGAAGAGCGTAAAGGGCATCGGCTTCTGCTATCTTAAGGATGTCGATGTCGTGCGGCACGAACTCGTGAAGCAGATCGTCAACGCGTACGACCGATACTACAAGACTAATCCGGAGGACGATGAATGATCCTTATTTTCGACGGCGAAAGGGAGATAGACGAGAAGGTCCTGGAAGACATGGAACGCGCAGCGGACCTCTGCCTTGAACGCGAAGGCGTGAGGGGCGATGACGCCGGGAGCACTGAAGTGAGCGTAACGTTTACGGATCCTCAGACTATCCGCAGGATCAACAGCGAGTACAGAGGAGTGGACAGTGTGACTGACGTGCTCTCGTTCCCGCAGTTCGGTTCCGGGGAAGAGATACCGGACGGCGGATATGTGTCGCTCGGGGACGTGGTCATCTGCGGCCGGCGGGCGGCGGAGCAGGCGGAGGAATACGGGCATTCGCTCGAGCGGGAGCTCGTATATCTGTTCGTGCACAGCATGTGCCATCTGCTCGGGTACGATCACATGGAGGCAGAGGAAAAGGCCGCCATGCGCGAAGCGGAAGAAGACATTATGAGAAAACTCGGATTGGAGCGCTGATATGAAAGAACTTTACAGAGAAGCCATGAAGGCGAGGATAAACGCACAGGTCCCGTATTCGAAACTGCATGTGGGCGCGGCGATAAGATGCTCGGACGGCAGCGTGTATACCGGTTGCAATATCGAGAATTCGTCTTTCGGCGCGACGATATGCGCGGAGCGCACGGCCGCCGTGAAGGCCATAAGCGAGGGACACTGTGATTTCGAGGCGATAGCGATATGCTGCGATGAAGGCGCGGCGTGGCCGTGCGGGATATGCAGGCAGTTTCTGTATGATTTCGCGCCGGACATGACAGTTATCACGGGGAACGATGAGAACTCACTCGAATCATATACACTCAGGGAACTGATGCCGAAAGGATGGGAATTTTGAAGAGCGGATTCATCAGCATTATAGGAAGGCCGAACGTAGGGAAATCAACGCTTCTCAATGCGATCATCGGAGAAAAGGTCGCGATCACGACCAGCAAGCCGCAGACGACGAGGAACGTCATCCGCGGCATATATACTGACGAGGAAAATGAGACGCAGATGGTGTTCATCGACACGCCGGGGATCCACAAGCCGAAAAACAGGCTCGGCGAGTATATGACGGACAGTGCGCTCAATACTTTCGGAGAGGTAGACGCAATACTTTTTCTTGTAGACGACCTCATGGAATCAGGGACAGGTGACAGATATTTAGTCGACCTTCTTAAGAAAGTGAAGACGCCGAAATACCTCGTCATAAACAAGATGGACCTCATGGCTCCGGACAGGTACGCGAAGATATTCTCCGAGTACGATGAACTCGGCATATTCGAGGATATTTTCGGGGTGTCGGCATTGAAGGGCGTGAACATCTCAGATATCACGGACGCTCTCGGAGCGGTAATGCCGGAGGGGCCGATGTACTTCCCGCCGGAAATGATGACCGATTATCCCGAGAGATTCCTGGTCAGCGAGATAATAAGAGAGAAGACCCTGCTTTATCTGGATGAGGAAGTGCCGCACGGCATTGCCGTAGTCATAGAAAGCTTCGAGGAGAAGGATGACATCGACAATATCAGCGCAGTCATCTACTGTGAGAAAAAATCGCACAAGGGCATCATAATAGGAAAGGGCGGCAGGAAGCTGAAGGGTATCGGAAAGGCCGCCCGGCTGGAGGCCGAGGCTCTGCTCGGATGCAAAGTGTATCTTGAGCTCTGGGTCAGGGTAAAGGAAAACTGGCGCGATTCTCAGGCCGCGATCAGGAATTTCGGATACAGGGATGTGTGATGAGCGGGATCACTGAAGGCATTGTGCTGAGACAAGTGAAGATCCTCGGAGGACGGAAGATGCTGACTGTGTTCACGCGCGACTTCGGGAAGATCAGCGCCGGCACATATATCGGCGAAAGCGGGAAAAGCAGATCCGCGCTCGCTGTCAGGCCGTTCGTGCTCGGACGGTACGATGTCCGCGACAGAAACGGTTCCATGTCCATCCGCTCGGCGGAGGTCATAAAGAGTCACTACGGGATCGGACAGGATATAGATAAATTCGCGGACTGTTCATACGCGCTTGAGTTCTTATCGAAACTCCTGCAGGAAGATTATCCGATGCCGGAGCTGTTTTCCATTACGGCGGATTTCCTTGACGTGATGGAAGAGCGGCGCGGCGAGACGGGTACGCTGCTGCTCGCCTACATTGTAAAGGCGCTGGCCGAAGCCGGATATACACCTCAGACAGAGGAATGCGCGTCCTGCGGAAGGAAGCGGAAAGCGGCCGCATTTTCAGTGCGCGACGGCGGTGTGATATGCGCTGACTGTGCGAAAGAAAAGAACGGACCGGGTTCGTTGATTTACGAGGTCGATTTTGGTATAGTAGATATATTGAAATACTTTTTGGAAACACCGATGCAGGATTTCAGAAAACTAAGTCTGGGCAGTCACGAACTGACCGAACTCGGACGGATCATGAAGGAGTATTCGGCATATTATCTCGATATCGGGAAACTGAGAAGCGAAAGCTTCTTCGGAGATATATGATACGTACTAAGGAGGTAGTACCATGGAAATCACATTAGAGAAAATCGAACTGGTGAAGGACAGGACCGGAGTGACATACAAAGAAGCGAAGGAGGCTCTGGAAGCGTCTGACGGGAGCGTGGTGGATGCTATCATAAGTATCGAGGAAAATATAGACGGCGGAGTCAGCGGAAACGCGGGCGCCCAGGGTGCGGCGCTGGTGAACGCTATCGGAGAAGCCGTAAAGAAGGGGAATGTCGCGAAGATCGTTGTGAAGAACCAGGATGATGATATCCTGCTGAACATTCCAGTTAACGCGGGGATCATCGGCGCGATCGTAGCGCCGTGGGGCGTTGTCGCCGGCATTATCGCTTCGTTCGGATTCAAATGCGTGGTCGAGATTGTGAAGGACGACGGTACGATCGTGGACGTGAGCCGCACTGTTAACGAGAAGATAGATGAGGGCGTGGAAAAGGGCTCCGAAATAGCAGGCTCTCTGAAGGAAAAGGGATCGCAGATCTACAGCGACATCATCAGCGGAGATGCCAGAGAGAAGGCGCAGAATTTCGCGAATGACGCGAAAGACAAATTCGACAGCAGGACCGGCGAGTTCAGGGACAAGGCCGAAGACTTCGCGAACGAAGCCGGAGGCAGATTCGACGATATCGCCGGCGGCATCAAAGACGCCGCTGACGAGATAAAGGACAGGGCAAAGGAAGCGGCGGACGGACTTAAGGAAAATGCCGGAGAGCAGGTGGATGATCTTAAGGAAGACGCCGAAAAGGCCGGTGAAGAGACAGAGGAAAATGTCGAAAATCTGGAAGACGACGACAAATAATACAAGAAGGGACAAATCAGAAGAATATGAGCAGTGAAGTAACAATGGACGCTGTCGTTGCTCTTGCGAAGAACCGGGGATATGTATTCCCCGGCTCTGAAATCTACGGCGGTCTCGCAAACAGCTGGGACTTCGGCCCTCTGGGCGTGGAATTCTGCAAGAACATCAAAGATGCGTGGTGGAATCATTTCATACGCGGCATGAAGTACAACGTCGGTATCGACGCATCGATACTGATGAACCCGAAAACGTGGGAAGCGTCAGGGCACGTAGGCGGATTTTCGGATCCTCTCATCGACTGCAGGAACTGCAAGTCGAGGCACAGAGCGGACAAACTGATCGAGGAATTCGTCAAGAAGACGAAGGGCGAGGAGATCATTGTCGACGGATGGGAAAACGAAAGGCTCGAGCAGTTCATAAAGGATAACGGAGTAGTGTGTCCGAACTGCGGAAAGAGCGATTTCACCGGAATAAGACAGTTCAATCTCATGTACAAGACGTATCAGGGCGTCACGGAAGACAGCTCGGCCGAGATATATCTCCGTCCGGAGACGGCTCAGGGCATTTTCGTGAATTTCAAGAATGTCCAGAGGACATCGAGAAAGAAGCTGCCGTTCGGCATCGGACAGATAGGCAAGGCGTTCAGAAACGAGATCACACCCGGGAACTTCATATTCAGGACGAGGGAATTCGAGCAGATGGAGATCGAATTCTTCTGCAAGCCGGGGACGGATCTCGAATGGCATCAGTTCTGGAAAGACGAGTGCAGGAATTTCCTGCTTTCTCTCGGCATGAAGGAAGAGAACATCAGACTGAGAGACCATCAGCCTGAAGAACTGTCGCATTACAGCACTGCCACGACAGACATAGAGTATAAATACCCGTTCGGATGGGGCGAACTCTGGGGGATCGCGGACAGGACGGATTTCGACCTCAGGCAGCACCAGACATATTCCGGCGAGGATATGACTTACCTCGAGCCTGATACGGGAGAACGCTACATACCGTACTGCATCGAGCCGTCGGTCGGCGTGGGAAGAGCGGCGCTCGCGTTCCTCATCGACGCGTACGATGTGGAGACAGTGAAGGACGCGAAGGGGAAGGAAGACACGAGAGTCGTGCTCCGGCTGCATCCCGCGCTCGCTCCTGTCAAGGCCGCGGTACTGCCGCTTTCGAAGAAACTTTCGGATCAGGCGGCGCCTGTATATGAAGAGCTCAGCAAATATTTCAATGTCGACTACGACGAGGCCGGTTCCATCGGAAAGAGGTACCGCAGAGAAGACGAGGCAGGAACGCCTTTCTGCATCTGCGTCGATTTCGACACACAGGAGGACGGCTGCGTAACTGTAAGAGACAGAGATACCATGGAGCAGGTGAGGATTCCTGTTCAGGATGTTAGATCATACATCGAAGAAAGACTTGCGTTTTAACATTGATGTGAGATGACGGATTGATATGGACAAGTTTGTATATTCATTGAATGAAGGGTCGCTCGAGATGGACTCGCTTCTCGGGTCGAAGGGAGCGACTCTCGCAGACATGATAGGGATGGGGCTGCCCATACCGTACGGTATAGTTGTCACATCCGAAGCGTGCAGAAAATACTATGAAGACGGCGACTCGTTCATATCTGAAATTAAGGACGAAATATTCGAACGTTTAGCGGATCTGGAGAAGGTCGCCGGGATGAAATTCGGCGACCCTGCAGATCCGCTTGTTTTGTCGCTGCGTGCGACTTCCAAACTCAGCATGCCCGGACTCATGCCGACGATACTGGACCTCGGGCTGAACGATGACACCGTGATCGGCCTCGCGAGGAAGTTCGGCAATATGAAGATGGCGTACGACTGCTACAGGCGGTTCATCAGGATGTACGGGCGGGTGGTGCTCGGGATCGACCGCGACATCTTTGACCGCGTTTTTCTTGAGCATACAGGATCTAAGAAACAGGATTCCATAAACAAGCTCAGCATCGAAAACGTGATGCAGCTCGCGGAAGACTGCAAGAAGATCATTCTTGACGAGACCGGGAAAGAGTTCCCTCAGAACGTGAACGAACAGCTGATCGAAACGATAAAGGCGATGTTCGATTCCTGGTACAACCACAAGGCGGCCGTTTACAGGAAGATAAACCATATTTCCTCGGATGACGGCACGGCCGTATGCATCCAGAGGATGATTTTCGGGAACCTCAAGGCCGATTCCGGCGCGGGAGCGATCTTCACGCGCGACCCGATCACCGGAGAAAAAGGCATGTGCGGCGAATACATGCCGGACGCGCAGGGCGAGGACCTCGCGTACGGATTCAGGACGCCGCTGCCGATAGAGGATCTTAAGGAAGGGCACGGGGACATATATAACGATCTCGTGAAGATATCGGATATTCTCGAGAAGCATTACGCCGACGTTCAGAATATCGAGTTCACCGTGGAAGCGGGGAAACTGTACATCATGCAGACGAAATCCGCGAACCGCACTGCCATGTCGGCCGTGAAGACCGCTGTGGACATGGTGGAAGAAGAACTCATAACAAAGGACGAGGCATTGATGCGTGTAAAGCCCCGGCAGATGATGAAACTGCTCGAAAGAAGCTTTTCGGAAGAGGGGCTCAAGGCAGCAACGCCGATAGCTCAGGGCATGCCGTCTTCCCCCGGCGCGGCGTACGGCAGGATATGCTTTTCCTCCGCTGACGCGCAGGATATTGTGGCTTCCGGAGAGCATGCGGTGCTTGTCAGACGTGAGATCTCACCGGAGGATATCTCCGGAATGTTCGTCGCCGACGGGATACTTACCGAAGAAGGCGGGATCACGTCGCACGCTTCCGCCATCGCGAGGAGTTTCGGGACCTGCTGCGTGACCGGAGCGGATATACTCGTGGATGAGGCGCGCAAGAAAGTGCGGACGGACAGCGGCGTGCTGAACGAGCATGATATCATCTCGATAGACGGGATGACGGGCCGTGTCTACAAAGAGATGATAGAGATAGAAGAACCGAAGATCGCGGGAGACATAGAAACGCTGCTTGACTGGGTGGACAAGGAGCGCGACCTTTACGTATATGCGAATGTAGATAATCTCCGCGACGCTGAGCTTGCGCTGAGATTCGGCGCGGAAGGCATAGGTCTCTGCCGTACGGAGCGTATGTTCCTGAACGACGGAATGATCTATTCTCTCTGGAAACTGCTTCTTGCGGATTCGCAGGACGAACGGCGCGAGGCGCTGAGCGACATGCATATCTTCCTTGCGGACAAGCTGAAGGATTTCTACAGGATCATGAAGGACAAGCCGGTCGTGATGGCACTGCTCGATCCTCCTATCCATGAATATATACCGAAGACGGAGAGCGACATGAAAATCATGGCCCGGAAAACGGGGGTGCCGCTAAAAACGATCAGGAACCGCGTCCACGAGGTGAGCGAATTCAACCCGATGCTCGGCGAGCGCGGAGCGAGGCTCCTGATAAAGCGCCCTGATATAGTAAAGATGCAGGCTGAGGCCGTGATAGAAGCGGCCGCTGCGATTCAGGACGAACTCGATATCGAGATCGAGCCGCATGTAATGGTGCCGTTCATCTGTGATGTGGACGAATTCAGGGTCGTAAAGGAGATGCTGATCAACTCTTTCGAGACAATATTCTCCTCTCTCGGCAAAAAGCTCGATTACAGGATCGGTGCGATGATAGAAGTCCCGCGCGCTGCGCTCACGGCCGACAGGATAGCGGAAGAAGCCGATTTCATTTCGTTCGGGACGAACGATCTTACTCAGCTTACTTACGGTTTCTCCCGCGACGACAGCACGAGTGTGATATTCGAATATAAAGTGCGTAACGTGATAGATTTCGATCCGTTCCAGACTATAGACCGCGACGGCGTCGGCGTGCTGGTAGAGCGGGCGGCAGAGCTCGCGAAATCGGTGAAGGGCAACATCAGGCTCGGTATCTGCGGAGAGCAGGCTGCGGACCCGTACACGATCGATTTCATCAGCAGGCTCGGGTTCCATCATATTTCATGCTCGGCTTACATGATACCTGTCGCAAGGCTGTCGGCGGGCCGGGTCGCCATTAATATGAAACATGAGGCCGAAGACACGGAATAACCGTGCCGCCGTGCATTGATGCTCTAAAATTCTCTTGACTCACATGAGCAGACAATATATCATATAAATGGTAAAAATTGCTAATTTAAAAAAGGAGGAGCAATGAGGCCATTGAATGTTTGTGTTGCCGTAAAAGACAGGGATTACGGCATGGCGCTCTGCGAGTCTCTCATGGACTGGAACAACAGATTCCTGCCGGAACTGATGGATGCGGCCGACGCGGAGGGCGTCGACATGAGCGGCCGCGATCTTGTAATATACGATCACGATCCCGCGGTCATGCCTGAAAACGGCGTTGTCCTCGTCGATGATCCTGACGAGGCGTCGCCGGAAGACCGCAGGTTTTTCAAATACGGCAATGCCAGGCTGCTCGGAGGCGAGCTGCTGTTCCTGTACGGGCGGCTGACGGGCAGGAATGTTTCCCCGTTCGCCCGGGAGGACGTCGGGGTCTATTCCGTCTGCGGGACCGTGCCGGGAGCCGGATGCACTTCCGCCGCGCTCGCGCTCGCACGGGAACTGAAGAGATTCCGCCGCAAACGGGTCTTTTACGTTTCCTGCGACGAGATAGAGACGGCGCATGAGTTCATGGAGCCGTCCGGAGGCAGGACGTCGCGCGAATTCCTTTATTATCTGATAAGCGGTCAGGAAAACATGTGCTCCTGTACGGAGAATTTCATCTGCCGGGACAGGTACGGGATCGAGACGCTGTCGCCGGTCCGCGGGCGGAATCCGCTGCTTTCTCTTTCTGAGACTGGCCTCGTCAGGTTCATCGATTTTCTCACGCGCTGCGGGAGGTATGACGCGGTGATCATTGACATCGGCTCCAGGCTTTCTGAGATCGCAGTCGGCTTCATGGAGTCGAGCGACAGAGTCATCGTTGTCAGCAGTCAGGAAAATAACAGGACTGCGGAGAACTGGTTCCTGGATGAAGATGATGATGACGCGGCCTGTGCAGAGGAGGAGGGACCCGCCGCGTCCGGTCAGGGGACAGCGGCCGGGATATTCGAGACATATCTCAGGGAGACTCTTGACATCGCGGAAGACGCGGTCATCAGCGTAATGAACAAGTGCGTGACGGTTCCGGAAAAAGGGCTTTTTCTTCCGATGGACGAGGAAAGTTTCAGAGTCTCATCGGGCATGAAGGACATCGCGGCGGACGGTGCGTTCGGATCGTATATTTCAGTTCTCTGCCGCGAAATGACTCGCAGGCGCAGTGTATGATATAATACACGTATGGAACAACTTGATTCTTTTATAACAGATCTTGCGATCATCATGGTCACGGCCGGGATCGTGACACTGATATTCAAAAAAATCAATATGCCTGTAGTGCTGGGCTATATCATCGCGGGATTTCTCATCAGTCCGCAGTTCCCGTGGATGCCCACTGTGACACAGGGCGCGACAATTTCGGTCTGGGCGGAGATCGGGATCATTTTCCTGATGTTCGCTCTGGGTCTGGAATTCAGCTTCAAGAAGATAGCGGATATGGGCGCGTGTCCTGTCGTGACAGCGCTCACTTCCGTTACATGCATGGTGCTGACCGGTTTCGGGATCGGCAATCTGCTCGGATGGGGCATGATGAACAGCATCTTTCTCGGCGGCATGATGTCCATGTCGTCCACGATGATAATCCTGAAGGCCTATGAAGACTACGGCATCAAGCAGCGGAAGTCTTCGCAGATCGTGCTCGGCGCACTCGTGATAGAGGACATCTGCGGCATTTTCATGATGATAATCCTTTCCACGCTTGCCGCGGGGAAAAATGTTTCGGGTGTCAGTCTTTCCGTTCAGATAGGAAAGATGATACTTGTGCTGATCGTCTGGATCGTGCTGTCGATCCTGCTGATACCGACATTTCTCGACAAGGTGAGAAATCTGATGAATGATGAAACATGCATTGTCGTATCGATCGGAATATGTTTTCTCATGGTCGTCATTTCGGACGCAGCGGGATTTTCATCCGCGCTCGGCGCGTTCCTCGCGGGGTCTGTGATCGCGGGAACGGTATCGGCGGAAAAGGTGGCGTCTCTGATAGAGCCCGTGAAAAATCTGTTCGGCGCTGTTTTCTTCGTGTCTGTCGGGATGATGGTGGATCCGTCGATGCTCGTGAAATATCTCCCTCAGATACTGATCATCACGGTTGTCGTGATATTCGGTCAGATGATATTTTCGACTGTCGGCATACTGCTCGGCGGAGAGAATCTTGAGACGGCGGTAAACGGCGGGAGCGCCAGGGTGCAGATCGGAGAATTCTCGTTTATTCTCGCATCGCTCGGCAGGTCGCTCGGCGTTATCGGGGACTTTCTGTACCCTGTCATCGTCTGCGTCTCTGTGATAACGATATTCCTCACGCCGGTATTCATAAAATCAAATGAACGGCTGCTGCGCATTGCAGAAAAAATACTGCCCGCGGGGCTGCAGCGATATATAGAGAAGAACGCCGCACAGGGCGAGCGGATGGAGGAGCCGGACAGCGACTGGAAGCGCTTCATAAAAAGATATTTCATGAGGATGCTGATCGCGTCCGCCGCGCTTTACTTTATCTATTACATAGGTGTGTACATCCTGGACGACGCGCTTGAGCGTTACGGTGTGGCAAATCACAGCGCATACTGCTGCGCGATAGTCCTCGGGCTCATGATAATACCGATCGTGTTCATGTCCACAGGCAGAAAACATCTGTACATGAAACTCTGGTTCAAGAAACAGGGGAACAGGATACCGCTCATCACTATGCGCGTCGTGCGGGTCCTGATCGCGCTGTCGTTCATTGCTGCTGCGATAAAGCATTTTCTCGGAACGTCGTCGCTGATAATCGCCGTCCCGGTGATGGTGATACTTATCCTGATCAGCAGGTCCGATTATCTCCGGAGCCGCTCCATGAAGCTCGAGGCGAGAATAGTCGCGAACATGAACGAGGGGCTGCTGAAAAAGAGAAGCGACGCCTCCCGCAGAAACATCGCGAACAGGCTCTGGACATGCGAGGTCGCGCTCCGGAACTGCGGAAATGACATGAATATTGAAAAGCTGTTCGAGAGCAGGGTGTTCGATGTCATTGCGCTGCAGGTGACCGGCGGAGGACGGAACATATCAATGCCGACGGCCGGTACGCCGCTCCGTGACGGTGATTCGGTGCGCGTGCTCGGGAGCCGGGACCAGATAGAGGCGTTCACGCTGAAGTTAAAGGACGACGGATATGCTTCGTCACGAGGGGAAATAACCACACTGAATGAATATCTGAAATCGGAATCGGCGCTGGGGCTCGATCCGGATGACCAGATCTTCTGCGCTGCGGTGGAAGTCACAGATAAATGTGAGTTCGCCGGGAGTTCCATTAAACATTCAGGATTCCGCGCCAGATACGGGGGTCTGATAATTGCGATTGAAAAGAATTTTCTGCCAATAATCGACCCGCAGATAAATACAATCATAGAAAAAAGTGATATAATTTGGACGATAGGTACCAGTGACATGGCATCGGCGCTGCTCGAAGACGGCCTTCTGGACGAGTGACGGCAGATCCCTGCCATGGAAGCAGTTATTTCCAGGATTTAAGGATATCAGAGGTGAAAAAAATGAAAAAAGGCGATTTGAAATACGATACTTATGTTCAGATCCTTAACGAAGAACTTGTGAAAGCCATGGGCTGTACGGAGCCGATCTCGCTTGCATTCGCGGCGGCAAAAGCCCGGGAAGTACTCGGCTGCCTGCCGGATAAAGTAGAGGTCGGCGGAAGCGGGAGCATCATTAAAAACGTAAAGAGCGTCATCGTGCCGCACACCGGCGGGATGAAGGGCATGGAAGTCGCGGCTGCCATAGGCATTGTCGCAGGAAATGCCGACAAGGAACTCGAAGTCGTTTCGGATGCTACCGACAAAGACATCGAAGAGATGCATAAATTCCTCGAAAACACTCCTATCAAGGTATATCACCAGGACAGCGGCCTCGTGTTCGATATCGTCGTAAAGGTATTCAAGGGCGATTCCTACGCGCTCGTCAGGGTCGCGAATGATCACACTAATATAGTAACAATAGAAAAAGACGGCAAGTTCATCGTCGACAGAGACCCGAGCAGCGGGATCAACGAAGAAAGAGCCGACAGGAGCCTGCTCACAATGGAAGGCATCTGGGAGTTCATCCATGATGTCGATTTTGACGACGTAAAGGACCTGCTCGACACGCAGATCGAATGCAACTGCGCTATAGCCGAGGAAGGCATAAAGAATGACTGGGGCTCGAATATCGGCAGCAATATGCTCAGGATCTACGGTGACGATGTCAGGACGAGAGCGAAAGCCTACGCCGCCGCCGGATCCGACGCCAGGATGAACGGATGTGAGCTCCCGGTGGTCATAAACTCCGGAAGCGGGAACCAGGGCATTACCGTGACTCTGCCTGTCGTGGTATACGCCAAGGAGCTCAATAAGCCGAAAGAAGAACTGTATCGGGCATTGCTTATTTCAAACCTCGTTTCAATACACATCAAGGATCCGATCGGTGTGCTGTCCGCCTACTGCGGAGCCGTAAGCGCGGGCGCCGGAGCGGGCGCGGGCGTGAGATATCTGCTCGGCGGAGATTTCGACGAGATATGCGCCGCTGTCAGCAATGCGATATCGACTATTTCAGGGATCTCGTGCGACGGAGCGAAGAGTTCATGCGCGCTCAAGATCGTGAACGGCGTGGAAGCCGCGATATTCGGCGGGGACATGCACAGGAACGGAGACGACTTCAATCCTGACGAGGGCCTCGTGGGAAAGGATATCGAGGATACGATCGCGCATATCGGAAGGTTCGGGAAAGTCGGCATGGCCGGAACGAACAAGGAGATAATCGATATCATGGTCGGAGAAGACTGATCGGATAGGATAACTGATAGAATAATATGATCGGAGCGGACATTCTTATGTCCGCTCCGTTATTATGTCCGGATATGTCCGTCTGAAAAGAGCCTGAGGCGGCATTCGAAATAATCAATTACAGAAAAAGGAAATTCCCCTTGCGCCGCATCCGCCGCGAACATATAATTTACTTGCTTGATGGAAATATATGTTAGCAATGCCATAAAAAAGGAACGATATATTTTGAAGAAAAAATACGACACCTCGGAGATAATAGACAGCGCCAGGCGCAGGCTCGCGTCTCTCGGATGCGAGATGACGGATGCGGAAGCTCTCAGATATATAGAACAGATGATATTCGATGACAGCAGCCTTACAGCGCTCACGCCCGATGAAGTCGTAATGCTTGTCCACCGCGTGTACTGCGCGGTCAGAAAGGACCTTGATATACTCGATCCGCTCGTGAAAGATCCGGACATAACCGAGATCATGATAAACGGGAAGGACAACATCTTCATCGAGCGGAACGGCGCTATAGAAAAATCAGAACTCGGATTCGAGTCGACGGAGGATCTCGAAGAGATCATCAGAAGGATAGCCTCTAAAGTGCACAGGGAAATAAACGAACTGAGGCCGATCGTCGATGCGAGGCTCCGGGACGGCTCCAGAGTGAATGCCGTATACAAGAACATTGCATTCGGCGGCCCGGTCATGACTATAAGAAAATTTCCCGAAAAGGCATACACGATGGAGGACATGATAAAGTTCGGTACCGTCACGGAGGAATGCGCCCGTTTCCTGAAAGTTCTCGTCCGGAGCGGATACAACATCTTTATAAGCGGAGGCACATCTTCGGGGAAGACGACTCTTCTCAACGCCCTCGCGGGATATATACCGCCCGGTGAACGTGTCGTGGTGATAGAGGATTCCCTGGAACTCAGGATCGATGACCTCGAAAACATCGTTCGGCTCGAATGCAAGAACGCGAATATGTCGGGAAAAGGCCGCGTCACCATGCAGCAGCTCATAAAATCGAGCCTGCGCATGCGGCCGGACAGGATCATCGTGGGAGAAGTAAGAGGAGAAGAAGTTATGGACATGATAAACGCTATGAACACAGGCCATGACGGAAGCCTGTCGACGGGCCACGGGAATTCCATCGAAGGCATGCTCAGAAGGCTCGAATCGATGTTCCTTCAGGCCGCTGATTTTCCGATAGAAGCCATAAGATCACAGATCGTAGAAGGGATAGACGTGTTCGTCCATCTCGGGCGCCTTGAGGGAAAGGGAAGGAGGATACTCGGCATTGCTGAGGTCGAAGGGATCGACCGCGGGGAGATAATACTGAACCCGCTCTACAGCTACAGGCCGGGGGACGGGCTCGTGAAAACGAAGAACCGCCTCAGGCACAGGGAGAAACTCGAATTGAAGGGAGAAGCGGATGAATACGGATTACTCGGAATATGAACTTTCACCCCGCGAGAAGAGGCGCTTTTTCGCGGCAGCGTATTTCTGCATCTTTTTCATGTGCATGCTGTTCTATAATAACGTGTTCTTTTCACTCGCGTGCGGGTTCGGCGCAGTGTTTTTCGAACGTGAATACGCGGCGCATCTCGCGGCCCGGCGGAGGCGTGAACTTTCGCTCCAGTTCAGGGATCTTCTGTATTCGCTCTCGGCGTCGATCGCTGCCGGGCGTCAGATGGGAGAGGCATTGTCGGAGGCATATGAGAATCTCGGTCTCGTATATGACGAGCATACTCCGATGATGGAGGAACTGCACGCGTTCGATCTCGGCATACGCGAGAATCACATTAGCGAGGAGTCGTTCCTTATGAGCCTCGCGGAAAGGAGCGGGATCGAGGATATCAGGAATTTCGTCGACGTTTATGTCACTTGCCGGGAGACCGGCGCGGATCTTGAGGAGGTGATAGAGAATTCAACTGAGGTGCTGATGGACAAGATCGATATCGAAAGGGAGATACAGGCGCTGACAGCGCAGAAGCAGTTCGAGGGACGCGTAATAACCGTACTGCCTCTCGGAGTAATATTCTGCCTTGATCTGTTTTC
>JBMNVB010000010.1:0-63343 GCA_050946575.1 Anaerovoracaceae bacterium
CCGCTTCGGGTTTCCCGAGATCGAGTCTCATGCCCACTCTCAGTTTTAATTTGTTCCGGCTTCCTATACCTGAGCCCTATTAAAAAATCGCTCTTTGGTTTCCAAAACCAAGAGCGACATCGCTTCCATAATGACCTATCGATCATTGCAACCGGCTGTCATACCTTTCGGTGAAGACCCTTGGCTTTGCGTCCCTGCCTTTCGGCAGGTTTGCCAAATATTGATTTTTCATGTGATAGCCGGGATACCCTTTTCCCTTATCTCTATCACTGTCTGTAATATACACCATGTTCGGACGGATGTCAAGGGATTTTCAAGAAAAAGTTGATTTATTTTGATTATTTTCATTCTCACGATATTTATTTGAATATATTCAGATAAATAACAGCGAATTAGACGTGCTTTCGATAAACGGCAGCGGCGAAGCAGGCCGGGCGGCCCTTTCGGAGCTGCCCTGATCGGTTTTTTGTGGCGGCCGTCCTGAAAATCGGGGTGCTGCACGCAAAAATTCCAACGTTTATCGGGGGTCGGACCGCGCGACCGTCCCGAAAACGGCTTTCGAGCTGTATCAATGCCCGAAAACGTTGAAAAAATTGCGTGCACCGATGCGAGATTTCGGGTGGCCGCCACAAAAATTTCCTGATTTTCGTTTTCCGGGCCGGAGCCGGAGCCGGGGCCAGGGACCGCTAAAAAGTTACCGGCATTGATGCCGCTGCGGAGTGACGGAGCTGCCCTGACCGGTTTTTTGTGGCGGCCGGCCTGAAAACCGGGGCGCTGCACGCAAAAATTCCAACGTTTGTCGGGGGTCGGACCGCGCGACAGGCCCGAAAACGGCTTTCGAGCTGTATCAATGCCCGAAAACGTTGAAAAAATTGCGTGCACCGATGCGAAATCCCGGCCGGCCGCCACAAAAATTTCCTGATTTTCGTTTTCCGGGCCGGAGCCGGGGCCGGGGCCAGGGACCGGGCTCGGATCGGATCAGAATCCGGAGCCCGCAGTACCGGATCCGCGGCCGCCGCCCCGCCGCCTGCGCTGCTGTCCGCATAACAAAAGCGGGGCCCGCAGACCCCGCCGGTTTCCCTGTTCAGTTTTCAGCGCATCAGTCAGGCAGCTTTGTCCTTCTCAGGTTTATCCTGCCCTGGTTGTCGATCTCCGACACTCTGACCTCTATCTTGTCTCCGATATTCATCATGTCCTCGACCTTTTCGACCCTGTGCTTCGCCATCTTCGAGATGTGCAGCAGGCCCTCCTGGCCCGGCAGCACCTCGATGAACGCTCCGAAGTTCATTATGCGCTTGACAGTTCCCATATAGACCTTGCCGACTTCGACATCCTCGACGAGGAGTTCGATCTCATGCAGCGCGGCTTCGGCGCTTTCCATATCCGGACCGGCAATGTAGACCATGCCGTCCTCCTCGATATCGATCTTCGCGCCTGTCGCGTCTGCGATACCGTTGATCGTCTTTCCTCCCGGCCCGATGATCGTTCTGATCTTCTCCTGTTCGACCTGCATCGTGAGGATCCTCGGTGCGAGCGGCGAGATCTCCGGACGCGGTTCCGGAATGCAGTCGAGCATCTCCTTCATGATCTGCGCTCTGCCTTCGTGCGCCTGCGCCAGAGCCTTCTCGAGTATCTCCCTCGGGAGGCCGTGGATCTTTGTGTCGAGCTGCAGCGCCGTGATGCCGTCCGCTGTCCCGGCCACCTTGAAGTCCATGTCGCCGAAGAAGTCTTCGAGCCCCTGGATGTCGGAAAGGATAACCGGTTCTCCGACGATCGAGCCGTCGTCATCGAGCACGCTCATGAGCCCCATGGCAATGCCCGCGACCGGTTTTTTGATCGGCACGCCGGCGTCCATGAGCGCGAGAGTGCTTCCGCAGACCGACGCCTGCGATGACGATCCGTTCGATGAAAGTATCTCGGAGACCACTCTGATCGCGTACGGGAAATCCTCTTCCGGCGGTATCATCGGGCGCAGAGCTCTCTCCGCGAGCGCGCCGTGTCCGATCTCGCGGCGTCCCGGGCTCCTCATCCTGCCGGCTTCGCCCGTGCAGTAAGGCGGGAAGTTATAGTGATGCATGTATCTCTTGCCCGTGAGTTCCGTTATGCCGTCAATGCGCTGTCCGTCGCTGAGAGGTCCGAGCGTGCAGACTGACATTGCCTGCGTCTGGCCCCTCGTGAACAGCCCCGATCCGTGCGTCCTCGGAAGCAGTCCCACTTCGCAGTACACCGGCCTGATCTCCTTCGGGAGCCTGTTGTCCGGCCTGATCCCGTCCTCAAGGATCAGCTTCCTGACCTGTTCCTTCGTTATCTGATATAAAACGCTGCCTATATCCTTTTCCATATCCGGATACTCTTCCGGATACAGCTCGGCGAAATGTTCTTTCGTCTCGACTTCCACAGCGTCCATGTTGTCGAGCCTCTCCTGCTTTTCCTGAGTATGGACCGCTTCTCTCATCTTGTTTTCCGCGTAAGCCCTTACGTCGGCTTCAAGCTGCTCGTCCACCGTCTTGAGTCCGAAATCTCTCTTCGGCTTTCCCACTTCCGCGACGATCTGCTCTATCCATTCGACAATGCTCTTTATCTCTTCATGAGCGAACATGATAGCGTCGATCATCACGTCTTCCGGGATCTCATTCGCCCCGGCCTCGACCATCATTATCGCGCCCTTCGTTCCGGCGACTGTGAGCTCGAGATCGCTCTGCTCCTTCTGTTCCAGAGTCGGATTGATCACGAAATGCCCGTCCACTCTTCCGACAATGACCGCGGCCGTCGGGCCGTCCCAAGGGATATCCGAGATCGCGAGCGCGATCGAAGATCCTATCATCGCCGTAACATTCGACGGCGCGTCGAGATCCATCGACATGACCGTCGCGACCACCTGCACGTCGTTCACGAACCCCTTCGGGAACAGAGGGCGCAGCGGCCTGTCCATGAGCCTTGAATTCAGCACTCCTGTTTCTGCCGGCCTTCCTTCTCTCTTGATGAATCCGCCGGGGATCTTTCCGGCCGCGTACATTTTCTCTTCATAGTCGCAGCTGAGCGGGAAGAAATCAACGTCCTGCCTCGGCTCGTCAGACGCGCACGCCGTGACATTCACGACCGTATCCGCGTATCTCATCATGACCTGTCCGTTAGCCTGCTCGCAGACCTTCCCTATCTCCGCCTGCAGCAATCTCCCGCCAACGGCTGTCTGGTAAACTTTATATCCTTCATACTTCATATTAACAACTGCCTCCTGTTAACATATTCCGAACGCTCACATTGAAATCGGCCCGCGCGGATGCGCGGGCCTGTTTCGTAAACGCTATTTTCTGAGTCCGAGACTGGCTACGAGTTCTCTGTATGCCTCAAGGTCGTTCTCCCTGAGGTAGTTCAGAAGGTTCCTTCTTCTTCCTACCATCTTCAGCAGACCTCTTCTCGAATGATGGTCGTGCTTGTGGACTTTGAGGTGTTCGTTCAGATCGTTGATCCTGTATGTGAGTATCGCGATCTGCACTTCCGGGGAACCCGTATCCCCTTCTTTTCTTCCGTACTTCTCGATTATTTCAGCCTTCTTAGCCTGATCGATCATAATAATTCTCCTTTTCCTGAAATACGCTTCCTGCCCGGCCGCCGTCAGGAGTGATCGCGCGGCTGAGCGGAAAGTAACTATGACTTACCGCATAATAATATCAAAAGCATCAATGCAAGTCAAGCATTGACAGCGGCTGTGCCCGGCGCGCTATTTTCCGTTCAGCGCGTGGAACGCCTTTTCGTTCTGCTTGTGCAGTTCCTTAAATACCGGCATGATCTTATCATATACCGCCGTATTTTCGCTGTTCGGCCGGTACGCGGCCTTGACTGGGATAAGCCCCTTGATGTCCTTGATATCGTCAACAAACCCGAGCCCGACAGCCATTACGGCCGCCGCTCCCATCGCGCCCACGTTCTGCGGATCGCTGATCGTCTCGACCGTGCGTCCGAGAACGTCCGCGAGTATCTGGCATGTGAGAGGCGAAAGCGCTCCGCCGCCCACGAACCTGACCGGATCCGACGTCGGCGTCTTTCTGGACTGCTCCTCTATCATCCAGCGGTAATGCATTGATATTCCTTCGAGCACGGCGTGGATGAGTTCCTTCGCGTTCGTCTCGAGTCCGAGGTTGAAGAACATCCCGCGGGAATCCACGTCTTCGAACGGGCATCTGTTTCCCTGGAGCCACGGAGTGAAGATCACGCCGTTGCTGCCGGCCGGAACGTCCTTGATTTTGTCGATAATGTAGCTGTAGATATTTTTCTGCGCGGCCTCGCTGTCCTCGTACGCGAACCTGTGGTCGGAGAACACTTCGAGATCATCGAGCCCGAGGTGGTCGCGGGCCCATTCGAGGCATTTGCCGGCCGTCTCGAGTTCGGCGTAATAATTGTACGTCTCGGGATCGACGCCCGGTATCGCTCCGATCATGCAGTTAATGTCCAGCAGAGGCTTGTCGACCACTGTCGATACCCAGCCGGATGTTCCCGTGTAGATATGCGTATCGCCCGGAAGGACGGCTCCGCATCCCACTCCCGTGAGGGAAACATCGTTCCCTCCGGAAAATACCGGCGTGCCCGGCAGAAGACCCATCTCCTCCGCGCGGTCCTCGAGCAGCGATCCGACGACGTCCGTCGCCTTGATAAGAGGAGACAGCTGACTGTAATCCACGCCGACCATATCGCAGAGCTCCCTGCTCCAGCAGTTTTTCCCGGGCCTCATGTCGTACAGGAACGCCGCGTACGCGCTGTCCGGAGTAGCAGTATAGTTCCCGGTCATGCGCATTGCCAGATAATCCTTGGCGTCCATATATTTATATGTCTTAGCCATGATATCCGGCTCGTTTTCTTTCACCCAGTTGTACTTCCACGGCGGATCCTTCACGCTTCCGGCCGCGGTCTTCCCGATGCGGATCCATTTCAGAAGGCGCCTTGCATTCATGCCGGCGATCTTCACGCCGAACGCCACCCCTTCTTCATACTGCTTCTTCGCCCGCGCGTCCAGATAATTCATGGACGGTCTCAGCACTTTGCCGTCTCTGTCCACGAGTATCAGACACTGGCACTGAGCGCAGAACGATACCCCCTTCACATCGCAGGGATCCACGCCGCTTTCTTCAAGCATTGCCTTAGTCGACGTGCATATCGCATCCCACCACTCATCGGGGTCCTGCTCCGCGCCGCCGTTATCGAGCAGCGTCAGATTGTAATCCGTCAGATGACCATTGACATATTTGATTTTCTCTTCTTCGGATATGCTGAACAGACAGGATTTCACGCCTGTCGTCCCGATATCGTAAGCAACCACAAAAACAGCCATTCTCTCACCTTTCGTGCAATGTGCGGCAGCGGTCACTTTCCTTCCATTTTCGAATACTTTTTCACATAAAATCTCCGCATGATCCTTGAATCGACCGGAGAGATTTTCTTGACTTTACCCAAAGATGCGGCGGCGAAATAAGCAATGCAGTTTTTCCGGACGAGCATAGATACTGCCGCCTCGTCACCGTTCTGTCCCGTGCAGAGCGCCCCCTCGCCTTCTATCAGCACGGCGGGGGCTTTCTCGAGAGCCTGCCTGACGGCCGCTTCGTCGTTCGGGACGAACAGCGCAGCCGGCCCGATCATCTGCGCATAATCGTCGAGGTACGCTCCGAGGTCCATTTTCATATCGAGATAATCCATAACGATCCTGTCGCGATTCAGGAATGCGTTATATCCCGACACCTTTTCCGCTTCCGTAAGATAGTGGGTGCCGTCCTCGATGCTGATATCGTCCATGTCGCGCCTGAGCATCGGGCTCGCCGAGCAGAGATATTTTTCGCACGCCGATTCTAGCGTATGCGCCATATCGAACACTTCATCGTAGTCCGATCCGCGGCAGACGACTCCGTGTCTCTGCATGATCACGGCCTTCCCGGCTGATCTTCTGACAGTTTCGGCTACATATTTGCTGAGCTTCTTCGTTCCGGGAAGTGCGTATTTCGCGACGAGCACTCCCGGCCCGATGCCGTCGTATGTACGGTCGAACCAGACATGATCTATCCCCATCGCGCTTACGGCGGACGCCATATTCTGATGCGTATGGATGATTATCTCCGTGTCCGGAGTTTCCTCGTATATCCGGGCGTGCAGTCTGTATTCGCTTGACGGAGCTGTCCCGCCTTCATACTTTCCGGTCCGGATGTCCACTTCGATGACTTCATCCTCGGTAAGCGTGTCATAGGCTTTTCCGCTCGCAGTAATAACGAACGAGTTTTCGCCCGTCCTTACGGATACGTTTCCCCACGTCCTTTCGATAAGGCCGGTGCGGGAAAGTTCCCGCCCGGCTTTTATCACTAACTGTTTCGCTTCGGATCTTCTCATGTCTTTATTTTTCAGTCGGCATCTCTTCAACGTCGGCGAATATGCGGTCGAATATATCGAGTATATCCTGCAGCATGCTGTCATCGTACGCTCCGCTCGTGTAGAGCCTGTTCCCGGCAAGCGTCACGATGCCGTTCGCCATATAGGCGCAGCCCATGTGCTCCATTTCTTCTTTCCGGATCGTCGTCTGTCTGAGCACTTCCGGAATCGTCCACGGTTTCGACCAGTCGATATAGAAGTGCATCGTGCCAGTGGTCTCGATGTGGCATATCGAACCCTGGTTGTACGCCACGAACGGGAGAGCGTATTTGTCGATGATCTCGTTCACGCCCTTTATCAGTTTGTCGCCGAATTCGCCCGCGCGTTTTATTGCGTGCGTCTTCTCTATCTCGCATAACGCGTAATATCCAGCAACGCAGCTTATCGGAGTAGCCGCCATCGTTCCGCCGACAAGCGCCTTCGGATGATGCGCCGCGCCGCCGATGCCCGCGGACAGATATTTCATGTACTCTTTCTTTCCGCCGAGGCCGCCCGCTCCCGGATATCCTCCGGCGATGATCTTGCCGAGTATAGTAAGGTCAGGCGAGCATCCGAAGTAATCCTGAGCGCCGGACATGCCGACTCTGAATCCCGTGACTACTTCGTCGAATATAAGCAATGCTCCGTATTTCCTGCAGAGTCTCTCGACGCCGTTGTTGAAATATTTATCGACCGGCCAGGTCCCGCTCTCCGGACCTACAGGCTCGACTATGACAGCGGCCGTGCCGCCGTTCAGTTTGTTTCTCTTCAGTTTCCTCTCGAGATCGTCGAGATCGTTCGGGAAGAAATCGTCCGTATGCGAGAAGCAGAATCTCGGAACGCCCTTGGCCTGCGTCCATTTCGATCCCGGGATCCTGATGCCCCACGCGAGCTGATCGGACCAGCCGTGATAGGCGCCGCCCATCTTGAGGATGTTCTTTTTCTTTGTGGCAAGTCTCGCGACTCTGATGGCCGCCATGTCCGCTTCCGTTCCGGAGCCGAACATCCTGAACATCTCCACGCTCGGCATGCAGTCGCATATCTTCTTCGCCAGCTTATATTCGTATTCGTGGAACAGACCCGTCGACGGCCCGCAGTCGTTCAGGAGTTCTATGACCTTATCCCTTACGGCCGGCGGATTCGAACCCAGCATCGTCGGGCCGCCCGCCTGAAGAAAGTCATAGTATTTGTTTCCGTCGACATCATAGAGATACGCTCCCTCGGCCTTGTTGAATGCAAGCGGGAACGGATAGTTGAAAGCGAGGTTGTGCTGTACACCTCCCGGGATGATCTCCTTCGCCTCATCGATCATCTCTTTGGATTTTTTGCACTTCTTCTCGAAATACTCCTCTTCATACTCCTTTAATTTCGACTTCTTGATCGAGAATACAGGAAGTTTCGTCATTCTTTCGAGTTTTCTGTTGACCTCGGTTGCGTTCAGATACTCAGATATACCGAATTCACGTTCCATATTATTTCACCTCGCTGTTCTGCCTGTGGAATGCCCTGACCTGTATGCAGTCACGGGTGATCTGCGCCGCCAGTTCCTCAACGCTGTCAAATTTCTGTTCGTCTCTGGTCTTTTTTATGAATTCGACGCGGATCTGTTTGCCGTATAGTTCCTTATCGAAATTAAAAATATGTGTCTCTACATTCTTATTATACTCCCCTATTGTCGGTTTGACACCTACATTTGTTATACTCGGGTATATTTTTTTGTTATATATGCAGTAGGTGGCGTAAACGCCGTTCGAAGGCGTCACCATGGCAGGGTCGAGCGTCAGGTTGGATGTCGGGAATCCGATAGTCCTTCCGAGCTTGTTTCCGACTACGACCGTCCCGCCGATGGAGTATCTCCTGCCGAGCAGTTTATTGCATTTTTCAATGTTTCCCTCGGCAATGCACTGACGTATGAGCGTCGAGCTGACGACTTCCCCGTCTACCCGGTACGGAGGGATGATGTGCAGACCGAACTCGCATTTTACCGCGGCTTCGAGCAGGAGCTCAAGGTCTCCCGCTCCCATATACCCGAATCTATAATTGAACCCGCAGCAAAGTTCTTTCATGTGGAATTTCCCTATCAGGATATCCCCGATGAAGTCGTACGCGCTCGTCTTCTGTATCTCTTCGGTGAACGGGATATTAAAAAGATAATCCACGCCCATATCCTCTATGAGCCTGAATTTATCTTCCGTCGTGACTATTTTCTTAATGACATTCTCACCCGCCATCACGTTTTTCGGATGCTGGGCGAATGTGAACACAGCGCTCTTGTGACCTGCTATGCCTGCCGTTTTCACAGTATTTTCTATTATCTCGCGGTGGCCCCTGTGCACGCCGTCAAAATTGCCGACAGAGACCGCCGTGCTTTCGATATTGCTTCTTTCGATTTCTTCCAGTGAGTTAAAAATCTTCATTTCCGCTTCCGTTTCCTGATCTACAGGCAGACATTGAATATCTTGTGAGCCTTCAGCGACGAGCCGTCGCCGCTCATCAATGCAGTGCCTATGAACTTCCCTTCATGATACATATTATACATGCGGTCGCATTCCGACGCTTTTTCGACCCGGACCGCATCCGCGTCTATGATCTTCCCGTTTATCAGATCACGGGCCGTCTCCCTGTCCATTTCGGCTCTTCCGAAATAGACGAGCGGATAATCCGGACTCTTCATGATGCCGAATATCTCCTCGGCGCTCATATTCTTCAGCTCGTCCATCGTGATCGAATTCTCTATCCTGAAGACTCCGCTCCTGAGACGGACAAGCCCGGACATGCACGCTCCGCAGCCGAGCGCCTCCCCTATGTCATTGCACAGGCTCCGCATATAAGTGCCCTTCGAGCATTCGACTCCGAACGTTACGTCGTCGCCGACCCTGCTCAGAAATGTCGATGAATATATCGTGACCTTCCTCGGGGATATGCTGACCTTCTCGCCGGCCCGCGCGTAGTCGTAAAGATGTCTTCCTTTGACCTTGATAGCCGAATATACGGGCGGCACCTGCTCGATGACTCCGGTGAACTTCTCGAGAGCCTGCTTTATTTCGGATTTGTTCACTCCCGGCTCCGTCCTGCCGGTCTCATTTCCCCAGATGTCCATGGTATCCGTCGTCACGCCGAGCCTCATCGTACATCTGTAATCCTTCGTATCGCCGCCGAGATATTCCATGATCCTCGTGGCGCTTCCGATGCATATCGGAAGGACTCCCTCCGCCATCGGGTCGAGTGTTCCGGCATGCCCGATTTTCTTTATGCCTGTCAGCCGCCTCAGGACCTGTACGCAGTCATGCGACGTATAATGCGCGGGTTTGTTCAGTATCACGATACCGCTCGGGCGGTGATCGTTGATATGTGCGTTATTCGTATCCGAGCTCACTTAGAGCGTCCTCCTTTATGACCTTGAGTGCGTTCTCGAGAGTATCCTCTATCGTGCATCCCGCGGCGCGCACGTGCCCGCCGCCGCCGTGTATGGAGGCAATGCGCGAAACATCGCCCTTTTCTTTCGATCTCATCGTGGCCTTTATTTTCCGCGGCGCGTTTTCCTTCATGATAATGGCTATCTGGACTCCGCGCACCGCGCGCAGATCATCTATTATCCCCTCGCTGTCCTCCATGGTGCAGCCGGTCTCCCTCAGCATTTCCTGAGATACATATGAGACCGCGAGCTGCCCGCCGGCAAGGAATTCCACGGCGCCGAATATCTTTGACTTCAGATGAAGTTTCTGCGGCTTCTCGTTTTCATAGATCTGTATGCTGATCTTATTGCTGTCGAGTCCCCTGTCATAAAGTTCCGCCGCGATCTCGTGACAGCGCTTCGTCGTATTCGAATACTGGAAATTCCCTGTATCGGTCGTTATGCCGGCGAATATGGATTCCGCGACCGGCTTCGTTATCTCAAAGCCGCCTTCCTTCAGCATCAGATACATGAGCTCCGATGTCGCCGCCGCTGCAGGGTCTATATAGTTGAGATCACAGAACGGGTCGCTCGTCATATGATGATCGATGCATATCTTCAGCCCGCCCGTGCTGAATTTCCCGGCGCGTTCCGGGAATCTTCCCGTATCCCCGACGTCAAGACAGATGCATATGTCCGGATCCTTTATTATATCCTGGTCATATGTGCAGTAGCCTCTGTCCAGAAATTCAAGATTATCCGGGATCTTGTCCTCGATGAGGACATGCGCTTCCTTGCCGGCGCCGCGCAGCGCCTCGCACAGCGCGCCCGAAGAACCTATCGCGTCCCCGTCCATGAGAATGTGCGTGAATATGAGGACCGACTCCGCTTCTTTCAGTTTTTCCGCTATTTCAGTGAACGAATTATTTTCCATCTGCTCCGTCTTCCTTCATTACTCTGTCGAGCACTTCCTCCATGTGGCTTCCGTACTCGAAAGAGTTGTCCGACTTGAACGTAAGCTCCGGTATCTTGCGCAGCTTTATCTTTTTGTTTATCTCGCGCTTTATCAGACCCTTCGCGCTGTCCAGCCCTTCGAGAACATCCTGCTTCAAAAGAGCCTGCTCGTCTTTCGGGAGATCCGGATCCGTTGAAAAAACGGTTATATACACAGTCGCATAACTCGAATCTCCCGACACTTCCACGTCAGTGACGCTGACAAGCCCGTCAATGCGCGGATCTTTCAGTTCCCTGAGCAGCATATCGCTGATGATTTTCTTGATTTCTTCACCGAGCCTGCCCGGCCTGTACGATCTGCCCATTATTATTTCCTTTCGACTTCCTGCATTTCATAACATTCGATAATGTCGCCCTCTTTGATATCGTTGTAGTTTTCTATCCCGATACCGCATTCGTAGCCCTGGACGACTTCCTTCGCGTCGTCCTTGTACCTCTTCAGCGACGAGATCTTTCCCTCATGGATAACGATGCCGTCCCTTACAAGTCTCACGGATGCGTTCCTCACGATCTTCCCGTTCGTGACATACGCTCCGCCGACCACGCCGACGTCAGGCACCTTGAACGTATCTCTGATCTCGCATTCTCCGAGCACGACCTCTTCGAATTCCGGATCGAGCATGCCCTTGATCGCATTCTCGACGTCGTCGATGATGTTATATATAACAGTATATGTCTTTATCTGTACATGTTCGCGGTCCGCGGCGGCCTTTACGGCTGCGCTCGGCCTTACATTGAAGCCGATGATGATCGCGTTCGAAGTCCCCGCGAGGATCACGTCGGATTCGGTGATCGCACCGACGCCCGCGTGGATGATCTTCACCTTGACTTCATCGTTCGACAGCTTTTCAAGCGAAGTCTGCACGGCTCCCACGGAACCCATGACGTCCGCCTTGATGACGAGATCCAGTTCCTTCGTCTCGCCTTCCTGTATCTTCTGGAACAGTTCCTCGAGAGTGCTGGAAGACGTCCTCGCCATTACTTCCTCTCTCTGCTTCTCGGCGCGTCTTTCGGCGATCTCCTTGGCCTTCTTGTCATTACTCACGGCATTGAATGTATCGCCCGCCATCGGCACGTCGTTCAGTCCGAGCACTTCCACAGGGGTGGCCGGTCCGGCCTTCCTGATAGTCTTGCCCTTGTAGTCCGTCATGCGCCTGATCCTGCCGGAGCATGTGCCCGCGACAATAGACTGGCCCGCTTTCAGCGTGCCGTTCATCACGAGCAGCGTCGCCACAGTACCTTTTGCCTTGTCAAGCCTTGCTTCTATGACATTTCCCATCGCGAGCCTGTCCGGGTTCGCCTTGAGTTCCAGCACTTCGGCCTGCAGGAGGATCATCTCGAGCAGGTTCTTTATGCCTTCACCGGTCTTCGCCGAAACAGGGACGCAGATAGTGTCGCCGCCCCAGTCCTCGACAAGCACACCGTGCTCGGCAAGGTCCTGTTTCACCTTGTCCGGGTTCGCTCCCGGCTTGTCCATCTTGTTCATAGCGACGATGATCGGGACTCCGGCAGCCTTCGCATGGCTGATAGACTCCACCGTCTGAGGCATAACGCTGTCGTCCGCGGCAACGACGAGCACCGCGATATCCGTGATATCCGCGCCTCTCGCTCTCATGGCCGTGAACGCTTCATGTCCCGGCGTGTCGAGGAATACTATCTTCTTCCCGTCGACCTCTACTTCCGATGCGCCTATATGCTGCGTGATGCCTCCGGATTCCTTGTCCGTAACATTCGTGTTCCTGATAGCGTCGAGCAGAGACGTCTTTCCGTGGTCCACGTGCCCCATGACCGTGATCACAGGCGGGCGGGGCTTCAGGTCTTTCTCCCTGTCCTCGAATGTCTCGAGGCCCTCGTCCTCCTCTTCATCTTCGACACGGCCTATGACGACATTTATTCCGAGTTCGTCCGCCAGAGTCGCGACAGTTACATCATCAATATTCTGATTCTGGTTCGCGACGACTCCCATACTGAGAAGCGTCATTATGACTTTCGATATCGACACGCCCGTCTGCTCGCAGAATCCCGCGATAGTGATAGGCACGTCTATTACCTTCGTGCCGACCGGCAGTGCTTCTTCTTCCGGCTGCGGAATGTCCTCCTCGTGCGTCTTCTTCACATGCTTGCCGCGCGTCTTTTTCTCAAGGGACCTGCCCTTGAGATTTTTCTCGCGCTTCTCTTCTATCTTGCTGAATTTATCGAATTCGCGTTCTTTCTTCTTCTTTTTCTTGCGGCCCCCGCCGTGAGCGGGCGCTTCCGACTCCGCCGGAGCCTGCGCTCTCCTCTTGCTTCTGCGTTCCTCCGCCTTCGCCTTTTCCTCTTCTTCTCTCTTCTTCTTCGCGGCCGCGCGCTTTTCCTTCGCAGCCTTTTCCTCGGCCTTCACCTGCTCCGCGGTCTTGATGATCTTTATCTTCTGAGGGGCGATGCCGTTCCTTCTGGCATTTCCTCCGGCTGCGGACTTCTTTTCGGCTTTGGCCGGTTTTTCCTCTTTCTTCTCTGCGGCCTTCTTCTCCGGAGCCGCCTTTTCTTCCTTCTTTCCGGCGGTTTTCTTCTCCGCTTCCTTTGCGGCGGCCGGCTCTTCGGCCTTCGGCGCGGTCTCTTCCTTCTTTACCTGCTCCGGCTCCGGCTTTTCCTCGGTTTTTTCCGCCTTTGCGGCCTCCCCGGCCTTCTTCGCGGCTTCTTCCGCCATCTTTGCAGCCTCTTCAGCCTGCGCGGCTTTCGCGGCCTCGAGTTCTTCCTTTTCCTTTTCGGCTTTCGTCACCCGCTTCGGGACCGCTTTCCCGATAGGCGGCCTGTGAGCGGCGGATTCCGACTTTCCCATCGGTCTTCCGATAGGCGCCTTCCTCTGCTGAGGCTTTGCGCTTTCGTCCTTTTTCACCGCTGCGGCAGCCGGCGCCTTCTTAGGCTTCCTCTCCGCGACCCTGGCGGCCTTTACCGTGACCTTCTTCGAGCCGTCGTCTTTTTTCACTATCTTGCTCTCGGCGTCCTTCGCCCGGCCCGCAAGAATATTATTCTTGAGAGTCCTGCTGTCCTCATCCGACATGGAACTGTTTACTGTCTTCACTTCTATCCCGACTGCCTTCGCCTTTTCGACGAGCACCTTCGCTTCTACATTCAGTTCCTCCGCCAGATCCTTTATCTTCACTGTCATCAGAACACCTCCCTTTCTCTGCCTGCTTTTCCCTCTCTGCCGTCGATCTCCTTCATTATCGACTCCGCAAACTGTCTGTCCGTTATCCCGAATACACACCGGCCGGGCGACCCGACCGCCTTCGAGAGCGTTTCGCTGCTCCCGTATATCCTGCACGGAACGCCTGCGCGCTCCGCCGCGCGTTTCACCTTTTCCGCGCTTCCTTCCGCGGTATCTTCAGTGATAATGATCAATGCGAGTTTTCCGCGTTTCATTTTGCTTTCGCACGTTCCCGCGCCCGCGACGAGGTTCCGTGATCTGGCCGCGAATCCCATCAGTGTCTCAGGTCCCGCCATTTCCGGTCACCTCCTCTATTATCCTTCCGATATCATCATCAGAGATCCCCGTCCCGAACGAGCGCTGCAGCGATCTTCGCTTTTTTGCCTTTTCACAGCACGCGGGGTCCGGACACAGATATACGCCCCGTCCCGGCGCCTTTCCGTCCCGGTCCACGATAATACGCTCTCCGTCCTTCGCAAGACGTACAAGTTCTTTCTGCGGGCGCGACCTTCCGCACCCGACGCATTTTCTCATGGGGATCTTTTTCTGCTTCACTTCTCTTCTGTTTCCTCAGCTTCCTCCGCGGTCTCTTCCGCTTCTTCATCCATCTCTTCCGCAGGCTCCTCCGCGGCTTCGGTCTCTTCCGCGGTCTCTTCCTCAGCGGCTTCTTCCGCCGCTTCATCCGTCTCTTCCGCAGGCATCTCCGCGGCTTCCGCCGCTTCCTCCGCATCGATTTCCTCAGGCGCTTCCTGCATCTCTTCGCCTTCTTCGATGATAGTTCCCTCGGCCTGCATCTCTTCCATCTGTGTATGGCTCTTTATGTCTATCTTCCAGCCGGATATCTTCGCCGCGAGGCGGACGTTCTGGCCGGATTTTCCTATCGCGAGCGACAGCTGATAGTCAGGTACGACAACAGTCGCGATCTTCTCATCATCCGTCTCGTCGAGCGCGACACTTTCGACCTTTGCCGGCGAAAGGACATTCGCGATCAGCTCGAACGGATCCTCGCTCCAGTTGATGATATCTATCTTCTCGTTCCCGAGTTCATCCACGACGGCCTGCACCCTGCTCCCGCGGGATCCTACACACGCTCCCACAGGATCTACGTCCTCGTCGTTCGTCCATACGGTCATCTTAGTTCTGGACCCGGCCTCGCGGGCGATGCTCTTTATCTCGACGATACCGTCTTCTATCTCGGGCACTTCCTGCTCGAACAGCTTCTCAACGAATTCCGGACATGCGCGCGACAGCACGATTTCCGGGCCTCTGCTCGACGATCTTACCTCTTTCACATAGACCTTTATCCTGTCCTGCGGACGGAAGCGCTCTCCCTTTATCTGCTCCCTGAGCGCGAGCTTCCCTTCCGCGCGGCCCAGGCTGACGAATATGTTCTGACCGATGATCCGGCTGACCTTTCCGGTCACGATCTCTCCGATCTTGTCCTTGAAATCCTCAACGATGATGCCGCGTTCCGCTTCGCGGATCCTCTGGACGATGACCTGCTTCGCGGTCTGCGCCGCGATCCTGCTGAAGTCGTCCGGCTTCACCTGATATTCCACGACGTCGCCCACTTCGTACGCAGGATCTATTTCCTGCGCCTCGGCGAGCGAGATCTCCGTATTAACGTCCTCGACCTCGTCCACGACGTCCATCCTCATATACACATTGATGTCGCCTTCCTCCGGATCGATCTCGACGTCGACATTGCTGTCTTTCCCGTAATTCTTTTTATACGCCGAAAGAAGCGCCTGCTCTATCGCATCGAACAGTACCTCGCGCGGGATGCCCTTTTCCTGTTCGACCTGCTCTATGGCCTCGATAAATTGTTCGTTCATCTTTTCCTCCTGACACCGCGGCTCAGAATATGACCGCCAGTTTCGTTTTCGCTATGTTATCTTTCGGCAGCGCCAGCGTCTCTCCGCTGTCATCCTTTATGACAATGCCGTTCTCATCCGCCTCTTCGAGGACGCCTGTAACGCTCTTCGTCCCGTTCACCGGCCGGTACAGACTCACGTCCACCACGCGTCCCGTGTACCGCCTGTAATGCTCCTGCGTCACGAGCTCGCGGTCCATGCCCGGTGAGCTCACGACCAGATAGTATTTCTGCGGGATCATGCCTTCTTCATCGAGACGGTCGCTCAGATATCTGCTGACTTTCTCGCAGTCGTCCGTTCCGACGTACCGCTCATCCTCTCCGGGCTCCTGCACCTTGTCGATATATACGCGAAGATACATATCCCTGCCTTCCTTGCCGTACTCGACGTTGTACAGTTCGAGCCCCTCGTCCTCAAGATAGCCCGTCAGCAGATCCGCGACCCTGTCCCGGATCTTCTTCTTTGCCATATGCCGCTCCATAAAATACGGAGTGCCTTTTAAAGCACTCCGGTCATACAGTACTAGTAATAATACACTGTTATAATAACACGGGCCTGCGGATATTGCAATTACAAGTTTCGGGGCATTGATAAATTGTTGATAAACGCGCTGTGTTCGGGTAAAATATTATTGATTTTCCGGCGGCAATGCGCCGCTCCCTGTTTATGGATATTCGGAGGAAAGTATGTTAGAAGGAAAATGCGTAGTTATCGGCGTCACCGGAAGCATCGCGGCGTATAAATCCGCGGATCTCGCGAGCCGTCTGAAGAAGCTCGGCGCCGACGTCCATGTGATCATGACGAAGAACGCGACGGAGTTCATCGCTCCGCTCACGTTCGAGACCCTGACGGGGAACAAATGTCTTGTGGATACGTTCGACCGCGACTTCAGATTCGATGTGACGCATATCGAGATCGCGAAGGCGGCGGATCTGATGGTCATCGCACCGGCCAGCGCGGACTATATCGCGAAGGCGGCGGCCGGCATCGCCGACGATATGCTCACGACTGTGACTCTTGCCGCGACATGCCGGAAGCTCGTGTTCCCGGCCATGAACACGCACATGCTGGAGAACGCCGTGACACAGAGGAATATTGAGACTCTGAAGGAATACGGCTTCTTCGTGGCGGAATCCGCCGAGGGACTGCTCGCATGCGGAGATACCGGAAAGGGCAAGATGCCGGAGCCCGCCGATATAACGGAATATGTCCTGCGCGAGCTGTACGCCGAAAAGGACATGAAGGGCATGAAGGTGGTCGTGACCGCCGGACCGACGCAGGAAGCGATAGACCCAGTGAGGTATATTACGAACCATTCGTCCGGGAAGATGGGATACGCGATCGCGCGTGTCTGCATGCTCCGCGGCGCGGACGTGGAACTGGTGACAGGGCGCACGATGCTCCCGCCGCCTCCGTTCGTTCATGTGACCGAGATAGAATCGACCGCCGACATGTTCGATGCGGTCACGAAAGAAGCGAAGGATGCCGCGTTCGTGTTCAAGGCCGCCGCGGTATCGGACTACACGCCGGCCGTGAAATACGATGACAAAGTGAAGAAGAAGGACGACGACATGTCGATACAGCTCGAGCGCACGAAGGACATCCTGATGGAGCTCGGGAAAAACAGAAGGCCGGGCCAGGTGCTGTGCGGATTCTCGATGGAAACAAGAGATCTTCTCGAGAATTCGACGAAAAAGCTCGATAAGAAAAACGCGGACATAATAGTCGCGAACAATCTCAAGGTCGAAGGCGCCGGATTCGGTACCGATACGAATGTTATTACCATCATCACGAGGAAAGGCCATCGTCAGCTCGAGAAGGTCTCGAAATTCGAAGCGGCCGAAGCCGTTGTCGATGAGGCGATGAAGATCAGATCTGAAAAGCTGAGAAGCTGTCAGGCGATATAGAGAAAATACGGCCAACAGAAAATTATTGCGGCAGCGCACCGAAAACGGGCGCTGCCGTTGATTTTCATTCATTATCCGGCTCCCGGCCGGAAGAAGTCCCATAAACATTATCTTAGAAGAAACTGATCTGGTTCGACTCCGGAAGGCCTTCCAGAAGGCCGTATCTGCGCATTGATTCCACGACAGACGGACCTACGCCCGCGCGCGTCCCGATCTCCTCGACAGTCTCGAACGGGCGCTCTTCCCTCGCGTCTGTTATACGCACCGCGGCCGACGGGCCGATGCCGGATATCCCGGCGAGCGGCACGAGCACTTTCCCGTCTCTGACGCCGAATCGCTCCGCATCAGAATACTCGAGCGACGGCGGCATGAATTCATATCCTCTCGCGAGCATCTCGTAAACGACTTCGAACACCGTCAGTTCCGCCTTTTCCTTTTTTTCGGCCTTTTTCGCCCGCGACTGCTCTATTTTGTTCCATACATAATCCTTGCCGCGGGATATGACGTCCCAGTTGAAGTCGCTGAGGGAATACGTCAGCCATGTCGCGTAGAACGCCGGCGGATAATGCACCTTGAAGTACGCGCAGCGAAGCGACGTGATGACATATGCCGTGGCGTGGGCCTTCGGGAACATGTACGATATCTTCCGGCATGAGTCGAGATACCAGTCGGGCACGTCATGCTCGCGCATGAGCTGGGCGCGTTCCTCCGTCACGCCCTTGCCCTTGCGCACCTTCTCCATGATATTGAACGCGTCCACCGGCTCGAGTCCCTTCTTTATGAGATAGTCCATGATATCGTCTCTCGTCGAGATGGCCTCGTCCATGGTTATCTGCCCGCTCATGACATAGTCGCGCGCATTGTTGTTCCATACGTCCGTGCCGTGGGAGAACCCCGATATCCTTATCAGGTCCGCCACTGTCTTCGGATGCGTCTCGTCCAGCATCCCCCTTACGAAATTCGTGCCGAATTCCGGGATGCCGTATGTCCCGTGCGTGAAGTGATAGTCTTTGTCCTTTATATCCAGTGCATCAATGCCGCTGAAAATGGCAAGGGTATCTTTATCCTCTATCGGCACGGTCTCGGGATCTATCCCGGTAAGATCCTTCAGCATCCGGATCATTGACGGCGTCTTGTGGCCGAGCATATCCAGCTTGAGCAGATTGGAGTCTATCTTGTGATAGTCAAAATGCGTCGTGATGAACCCGCTCTCGTCCTTATTCGCCGGATACTGCACAGGCGTGAATTCGTATATCGAATGATCCGCCGGCTTTACGATGATGCCGCCGGGATGCTGTCCGGTAGTCGTCTTTACGCCCGTCATCTGGGTCACGAGCAGATCCTTTTCGTACTGATTCAGGACTCTGCCGGTTTCCTCGCAGTACTTATTTATATATCCGAACGAGTTCCGCTCCTTCACAGTGCCTATCGTGCCCGCTTTATATGTATTCTCCGCGCCGAAGATATCGTCGATGACCCTCTGCGCCGGAGTCTGGAACTCCTGCGCGAAGTTCAGATCTATATCAGGCTCTTTCGTCCCGTCGAATCCGAGAAACGTCTCGAACGGGATATTGTAGCCGTCCTTCTTCATCATTTCGCCGCAGTCCGGGCATTCTCTGTCCGGCATGTCCGGTCCGGTCTCATACTCCGGGTCTCCCCATATGAGTTTCCTGCAGTTCGGACAGATGTAATGCGGCTTCAGCGGATTCACTTCCGTGATGCCGGCCATCGTCGCCGCGAACGAGGATCCCACCGATCCCCTTGAGCCGACCGGATATCCGGCTTTATTCGATTCCTGGATAGGTATCTGCGCCGCGATATACATGACGGAATATCCGTTGTCGATTATCGAATGCAGTTCCTTGTCGAGACGATCTTTAATTTCATCGGGCAGCGGATCCCCGTATATCTCGCGGGCCCTCTCCTCGCACGATGACCTCAGCCTTTCGTCCGAATCCTTTATTTTCGGCGGGAATTTGCCCTGCGCGACAGGGCTTATGTCCTCCGTCATGTCCGCGATCATGTTCGGATTGTCGATGACTATCCTGCGGGCAGTCTCATCATCGAGATATGAGAACTCCCCGAGCATCTCTTCCGTAGTGCGGAAAAACAGGCCGTCGTTCACCGCGTCGTTGTATCCCATGGTCCTCTGGACGACGTTCCTCGCGAACGCGTCGCGCCTGCTGCCGTAATGGGCGTCTGTAGTCGCGACGACCGGCTTCCCGAGCCTTCCTCCGATCTCTATCACCTTCCGGTTGAAATCCTTTATATCCTCCATCGTTATCCCGCGGTCCGGATCCTTCGTCAGGAACTCATTATTGCAGAGAGGCTGCACCTCGAGATAATCGTAGAAATCAGCAATGCGCAGGAGCTCGTCGTCGGGTCTCCCGTCAACGACCGCGCTGTAGAATTCCCCGGCCACGCATGCGGAGCCGAGCAGCATGTTCTCCCGGACCGCCGCGAGCTCGGACTTCAGTATCCTGGGCCGCTTGTAGAAATGATCTATATGCGATTCCGATATGAGCCTGTACAGGTCGAACAGGCCCTGCCTGTTCTTCGCGATTATCACTATATGCGTCGTGTTCCGTGATTTATAATCGACAGTCCCGTCCGCTTCATACATACCGTCATCGTCATAAAGATACCCTTCGGTCCCGAGCAGTATTTTTATGCGCCCCTTCGCCGCATCGTAAGCTTCCGGAAGCGCGTGTACCACGCCGTGGTCCGTTATCGCCAGCGCCTTATGTCCCCAGCGCACCGCCGTCTCGACGAGTTCCTTTACGTCATTGAAACCGTCGAGCGCGCTCATCTTCGTGTGGCAGTGGAGTTCGACGCGCTTTTCATCGCTGTTGTCCTCGCGGCCCTCGTTCTCCGCGAGTTCGATGCTGCGCGCGATAATGACCGGCGATCTCGTGAACGAATCCATCTCATAGCTCCCGCGGATCCTGACCGCGTTTCCGGGACTCAGCTGCGCTTCTATCTTTTTCACGTCTTTCTTTTCCGGATCAGCAAAAAGCTTCGCGCCGGCCGCTCCCGTCTCGTCCGCGAATTCTATTGTGAATATTATCTTCTTTTTCCTTGTTTCCTTTTTGTCCAGCTTGAAGATGACGCCCTGACACGTTACTTTTTCCGGCTCCTGCGGGAATGCCGGAAGGCTTTCTATCGGGACCGCCCTGCCTTTTACCCCGCGGCCCGCCACCACCGTCCCGGCGCCGTCCTCTTTCCCGCCCGCGGTTTTTCCGCCGTCCGGGTTTTCATCCTGGGCATCCGCCTCATCGGAGCATAATATATCCTCCGCCGCGGACATATATTTGTCTCTGCTGTTCTCGAAGCAGACGATCGCATTGATGCCGAAATAATCCGAGAGTATCTTCGCGAACTTCCCCGAAAGATGCTCGTTGAACTGTTCTTTCGCAGTTTCCCCTACGACGAATATCGTGAGTACGCCGTCGCTGTAGCTGTAATCATCCGTCAGCGCGCCGCTCATGACCGAAGAAGCCCTTTCGGCGAGCGAACGCAGATACGGCATGTACGCGTCCACGATCTCGTCCTCACTCTGCGCCATATCGCGATAATGGAACACGAGCTGCACAGAACGTACGCCGTCTATCTTCTCCCTGAGCTCCGACTTCAGATGAGGCAGCGCCCCGAACGGCACGACAAAATTCGAGCGCACCTCCGCCCTCAGCACCGCGTCGCGTGAGAGCTTTACGCGCTCGAATTCGTATTCATATCCTTCCTTCAAATAATCATCAATGAGAAGTCCCATTTATCTTACCCTACTCCATTTCCGAGACCATCTTCGTCAGTACAGACGCGATCTCGCTTTCATCCACTTTTCTGACCGGCTCACCGCCGATGAATATGAGGCCGGTCCCGTCGCCGCACGCTACGCCGATATCCGCCCCGGCGGCTTCGCCCGGGCCGTTCACCTCGCATCCCATGACCGCGACCGTCAGAGGCCTTTTCCCGGCCTTCTCACGGGCTTCAGACACGGGCGTGAGGTTTTCCTTCACTTCCTCGGCAATGCCCGCGAGCCCGACTTTCGTTCTCCCGCACGTCGGGCACGAAACGAAGTTTATGCCCGCCTTCCTGATACCGGCAGCCTGCAGTATCTTCATGGCCGCCTCCGGCTCCCTCACAGGGTCGCCCGTTATCGAGACCCGCATCGTATCTCCGATGCCGCACATCAGCAGGCCGCCGAGCCCGACGGCGGATTTCATCAATGCCGAGTCATATGTACCCGCTTCCGTCACTCCGATATGAAGCGGATGGTCCGTCCTTTCCGAAACGATCCTGTACGCGTCGAACGTCATCTTCGTATCAGAACATTTCACGGAGATCACTATGTCATCGAATCCCGCGGATTCCACAAGCCGCACGTTCCGAAGCGCGCTCTCCGCGGCGGCTTCCGCGCATACTCCCATCTCCCCGAGGAGATCCTTTTCCAGTGAACCGGAATTCACGCCGACCCGTATCGGGACGCCGCGCTCCTTCGCCGCGCGGACCACCGCGCGCACCCTGTCTCCGCTCCCGATGTTCCCGGGATTGATGCGGACGCCGTCCGCGCCTCGTTCTATCGCCTCCACGGCGAGCCTGTAGTCGAAATGGATGTCCGCGACCACCGGAACATCCGGAAGCTCCTTTTTTATCTCACCGAAAGCCGCGGCGGCCGCCGCGTCCGGCACCGCCACTCTCACGATATCGCATCCGGCCGCCATGAGTTTCTTTATCTGGCCGACCGTGGCCGCGACATCATGCGTATCTGTATTTGTCATGGACTGTATCGAAACGGGGGCGCCTCCTCCTATCCGGACGCTCCCGCACATTACGCTCTTTCTGCTTGCCAAGGATCCCACCGCCTTTATCTGAATGACGGCAATACGAATTTCAGCACGTCATTGAATGTTACATATATCATCAGCGCGAACAGCAGCATCAGCCCCGCGAAATTGATCGCGTTCTCCGCCTTCGCCGAAATGAGCTTTCCGGTCACGCGTCTTATCAGAATGAGCAGGAACCGCCCGCCGTCGAGCGCCGGGAACGGGAACATGTTCACGATCGCGAGGTTGAGACTTATGAGCGCAGTGAGATAGATCACATAGATCAGTCCCTGATGCGCGCTCTGCCCCACGACGTAGAAAATCCCGACCGGGCCGGACAGCGCGTCAAGCGAAAGATGTCCGGTGAACAGCTGCCCGAATATCTTATACATCTCGACAGTCATGTTCCACGTCGAAGCGAATCCCGCCTGGATGCACTTCGCCGGGGCCCTTGACATCTTCGGGGTTATCCCGATGATATACTGGCCGCTGTTCTTCATGAGATGCGACGTGACCGTCACTTTCTCGCCGCCGCGCATGACAGTCACAGTTACTGTATCGCTGCCGTCAAGGCCGTCGAGTGAATCGCCGATGTCGCTCCATTCGTTTATTTTCTTATCGTTGATCTGAACTATCCTGTCCCCCGTCTTCAGCCCCGCTTCCTTGAAATACGAGCCGTCCACGAATCCCGATATCGTGGTGGTAGCAGTGCCCATCACGAAGCAGACGATTATCATCAGCACGATCGCGAGCAGTACGTTCATGATCGCCCCGGCGCTTACGATGAGCAGCTTGCGCGGGCAGGACGCGTTCGAGAACGATCTCGCGTCTTCGCTTTCCTCGTCCTCTCCTTCCATCGCGCAGTATCCGCCGATCGGCAGCGCCCTTATAGAGTATTTCGTCTCTTCGGTGTCCTTATGCCAGAGCAGCGGCCCCATGCCTATCGAGAATTCGTTCACCTTCACGCCGCAGTTCTTCGCCGTGATGAAATGACCGAACTCATGCGCGAGTATCAGCAGGCAGAACATCAGCACGCCGATAATAATAGTAATTACAAGATTCATCTATTCTCCGATCCCGAGCGCGGAGAGCGTATACTCTCTCGACTCTCTGTCAACTCCAATTATCTCCTCTATCCCCGGATGCTTTATGCAGCAATGCCGCTCGAGCACTGCCTCTATTGTGTCCGGGATATCCGTGAATTTTATTTTCCCCTCAAGGAAGAGCCTCACGAGCACTTCGTTCGCCGCGTTCATCGCGGCCGGCGCCGTGCCGCCTTCCTTCTGCGCCTCGTACGCAAGCCGCAGACATTTGAATTTTTCAGTGTCGGGCTCCTCGAACGTAAGCTCACGCGCGTCTCTGAAAAAATCTATCTTCGGGAAATCCGAAGGAAGACGCTCCGGGTACGTGAGCGCATACTGTATCGGTATGCGCATGTCCGGCATCCCGAGCTGCGCCATCACTGCGCCGTCTTCATACTCCACGGCCGAATGGACTATGCTCTGCGGATGTATAAGCACCTGCACTTTTTCCAGCGGTACTCCGAACAGCCACTTCGCTTCTATCACTTCGAATCCCTTGTTCATCATCGTGGCGGAATCTATCGTGATCTTTTTCCCCATCGACCAGTTCGGATGCGCGAGCGCCATTTCGGGCGTGATGTCACGGAACCGTTCCGCCGGCATCGTCCTGAACGGGCCGCCTGAAGCTGTGAGCAGTATCCTCCGGATGCTGTTGCCTTCATTCCCTTGCAGGCTCTGGAATATGGCACTGTGCTCGCTGTCCACGGGCACGATCCTGACGCCGCGCCTTTCAGCCTCGGCAGTGATGAATTCCCCGCCCGTGACAAGGGTCTCCTTGTTCGCGAGCGCGATGTCATTCCCCGCTTTTATCGCACTGTACGTCGGGGAAAGACCGGCTATCCCGACCAGCGCATTGATAAGTATATCACAGCCGGCCGAAGCCGTCTCGTCCAGTCCTTCGCTTCCGCTGAGCACGGAAACGCCCGGGAAATCCTTCGAGAGCGAGGCCGCGTCGGAACTGTCCGCGACGCATACTGCCTCAGGTGAAAATTCCTCTATCTGATCGCGCAGACGCGAAATATTATGCCCGCACGAAAGCGCGCGCACCGAGAACCTGTCTCTGTTCTTTCTTATCACGTCGAGAGCCTGGGTCCCGATGGAACCCGTGCTCCCGAGTATCACGATCTTCTTCATATTATTTTTCCAACCTTAAAGAATCACAAACGTTATGTAGAAATATACCATAGGCGCCGCGAACAGTACACTGTCGAATCTGTCCATTATTCCGCCGTGCCCCGGTATTATATGTCCGTAATCCTTTATACCCATCTTGCGCTTGAATATCGACGCGGTCAGATCTCCGAACTGCGTTATTATCCCGCCGGCCGCTCCGAGAATGATGCAGTGCATGAACAGAGGCCTGATGAAGAAATACCCTATAAGTCCGCAGAGCAGCATCGCGCCGAGGATGCCGCAGATCGATCCTTCGACGGTCTTTTTCGGGCTGATCTTCGGGCAGAGCTTGTGCTTCCCGAACGCCACGCCGCCGAAATATGCGAATATATCCGTGCCGAACGCGGAGAACAGCACTATCCATACCATAAGGTGCGTCGACTCACCCGAACCGTCCACGAGTATCATGCAGAACATGAAGAATATCACGTAGAATATCCCCGTGATCGTCGCCATCGCGTCTTCAAGCTTCCGCTTTTCGATATTGAAGAGATACAGCAGGCTCGCGACCACCGACGCGAACAGCCACAGCATGAACCATTCCGTCCCGCCGCCGGCAAGCTCTATCCCGTAAAGCAGCACTGCCGAGCATACCGCTATCGGATATGACGGCTTGACGTCCATCGCGTGGAATCCCTTGTAAAATTCATATACGGCCATCAGACTGATCACGAACATGAAGCCGCGCAGCCAGTAGCCGCCGAGAAAAATAAATATAAAGAACGGGACCATTATGCATCCCGATATTATCCTTGTTTTCATTTTGTCTCGTTCCTCCCGCCGAATCTTCTGTCGCGCTTCTGATATTCCTCAAGCGATTTCTCGAACTCCTCGGGCGTGTAGTCCGGCCACAATACAGGCGTGAACAGCATCTCGCTGTACGCGCACTGCCACAGCAGGAAATTCGAAAGTCTGACTTCCCCGCTCGTCCTTATGATGAGATCAGGGTCAGGCACTCCCGCAAGTCCGGTATACAGCTTCGCGGAGATAGTATCTTCGGTAATATCTTCCGGCATGATCCTGCCCGCTTTCACATCTTCCGCTACAGAGCGCACCGCTTTCGTTATCTCGTCGCGGCTCCCGTAGTCGAGACAGATGTTGAATTCCATGCCGGTGTTGTCCTTTGTTTCGGAAAGCGTCCTGTCGAGCCTGTCCTTCACAGCCTCGCCCATGCCTTCATAATCCCCGAATATCCTGACCTTTACATTATTTTCGCAGAGCTCGTCGAGTTCGAGGTCAACGTATTTTACAAGCAACTTAAAAATGCCGCTTACTTCTTCCTTCGAACGTTTCCAGTTCTCGGTGGAAAATGCGTAAACGGTAAGATACTTTACGCCGAGGTCCGATGCGCGTCTCACGATCTCAGTCATCGATTCCATCCCGGCGTTATGCCCCATCACGCGGGGCAGGTGTCTCTTCTCAGCCCAGCGGCCGTTGCCATCCATGATGATGGCAACGTGCGCCGGTATCCTTTCTTTATCAAGCATACGCTATACTTCCATGATATCCTTCGTTTTGTCGGCGACGATCGCGTCGATGTCCTTCATGGCCTGTTCCACAGCCTTCGTGACGTCCGCATCGGAGTCCTTGACGTCATCCTCCGTATATTCGCCGTTCTTTTCCATCTTCTTTATCTCTTCGTTCGCCGTCCTTCTGAGGTTCCTGACAGCTACTTTCGCTTCCTCGCCGATCTTCTTCACTTCTTTCGCGAGTTCTTTTCTTCTCTCTTCAGTGAGCTGCGGCACCGTGAGTCTCACTACCTTGCCGTCGTTCACGGGGTTTATCCCGATATTCGCCGCGGCGATCGCGTGCTCCACGTTCCCCACTGACTTCGGATCGAACGGTGTCACAGTGAGAGTCCTCGGATCCGTGACCGCAACATTAGCGAGCTGCTTGAGCGGCGTCGGCGTTCCGTAATAATCTACTGTAACTTTGTCAAGAAGCGCCGCGTTCGCACGTCCGGCGCGCACACTGTTAAGGTTCGACTTGAGATTGTTTTTGGTCTTTTCGATTTTTTCAGTCAGGTTGTCCATTATAACGTCACTCATTTTCTACCTCCTCAGACTTTATGATGTTATGATAGTGCCTATCTTCTCTCCGCACACAGCTTTCATTACATTACCTTCCTCAGCAATGGCGAACACATGTATATCGATATCGTTGTCGCGGCAGAGCGACGCCGCAGTGCTGTCCATGACTTTCAGATCCTTCTCCAGCACTTCCCAGTGCGTGAGTCTGTCGTATTTCTTCGCCGTCGGATCCTTTTCGGGATCCGCCGAATATACCGCGTCGATCTTCTTCGCCAGAAGTATCACGTCCGCGTCTATCTCTGCGGCACGGAGCGCCGCCGTCGTATCTGTCGAGAAGAACGGGTTTCCCGTTCCCGCTCCGAATATCACTACTTTATGTTCGTTGAGCTGATGTACGGCTCTTCTTCTGATATACGGTTCGGCCACCTCTCTCATCTCTATGGCCGTCTGCACTCTCGTCGGCACGTCTATCGCTTCGAGCGCGTCCTGCAGCGCCATTGCGTTCATGACCGTCGCGAGCATCCCGATATAGTCCGCGGTCGCTCTGTCCATATGTACATTCGTGCGTCCGCGCCAGAAATTCCCTCCGCCGACCACGATCGCGACCTGCACGCCAAGATCATTTACCTCTTTCACCTGGCGGGCGACTTTCCCGACCATATCCCCGCTGATACCGAAACCGGCGCTGCCTGCAAGAGCCTCACCGCTTACTTTCAAAATCACTCGTTTGTATATGGGTTCCATAGAAAAAGATCTCCCTGAGATATTCCGCCGGATGCGGGAAACTGCCCCGTCAAACGGCAGATTTCAATAATTTTTTGCTCGTATCATTATACCACATTGATATGCCCCTTTCATCACTTTTCTTGTATTACGGGCTCAAAGTTGTTAATATATATAATCATAAAAGAAAGGAGCTTTTGAATATGGCATTGATAAAATGTCCGCACTGCGGCCACGCTATAGCGGATATATCATACAAGTGCCCGAACTGCGGAGCTCCGCTGAAGAAGCTCGGCGAAAGCACCGCACTCGGAGACTGGAAAACGGATAACGACGGTCTGAGCGGCGGCAGAGCCGCGGGCGGAAGACGCGAGAAACTCATGACGGACGAAACACTCGTCGGAGACCGCGCGAAAGAGTATTCGAAGGATCAGCTCGAGGAGATGCGCAAGGACGCCGACATAAGAGCGAGAGCCGAGGCGGCGAAATCCGACGGATACGCGGAAGGATACGGCGCGGCCGCGGGATATGAGTTCGGACACGACACGGAAAAGGACACCCGAAGATACGGTTTCGATGAAGACGGAAATCCGTATTATGACAACACCTATTACAAGGCGGCATACGGAAAGGCAGCCGAGTCCGCCGAAGAAGAGGATGAAACGAAATCCTCGAAGAGGAAGAAAAAGAAGCTCGCCAGAAAAAAGGCGAAGGCGGCGAAGGCGGCGGCAAAGCCGAAGAAAAAGAAGAGCAGGAAAAAGAAGATCATCGCCATCGTTGTTGCCCTCCTGCTTCTCTGCGGAGCGGCGTTCGCGTATTACCAGATGGTATGGAAGCCTGCTCAGGACAGCTCGTCGACCACGACGAACCAGGACAGCAGTTCGGATTCCTCATCCGACAGCAGCAGCAGCGACAGCAGCAGCAGCGGCAATAACAGCGACAGCATGAATCCCGGCACGACCGACAACGGCGGGACCGAAAATAACGGAGCGACCGGAGGACAGGTGATCGACAACGGAAACGAGAACTCTACAGGCGGCAGTTCCGGTTCCACTAACGACACGACCACTAATAACGATACGACCACTAATGACGATACGACTACAAATAATGACACGACCACTAATGACGATACGACTACAAATAATGACACGACTACAAATAATGACACCACCACAAATAGCAACTAGATGATCCATTTTTAGAACAAAAAGCAAAACCCGCGGAGCAGATAATTTGCCCCGCGGGTGATGTTTTTTATTATCAGTTTTTGAAGATAATGAACTGCGGCGTCATGCCTCTCACAGTCTTGTCCAGATATTCGGATCCGGCGATCCTTCTTTCCGTCCCGTATGCGGGATCGAGGATAATGAAGCTGTTGATCGATACATTGCTGTATGTCGTGCCCGCCCTGTATCCAATGACTGTGACATAATGGTTGGTGGACGACCTCGTGCAGACGGCTATTATCGCCGGCTTCCCGCTTGCCACCTGATTCAGTACCTGCTGGTTCGCATACTTCGTGCTTGACGTATATGTCGAATACGCGCCGGCAAGTCCCCAGTACGCCATATTGCAGTTCATGCAGTAGCATTTTATGATCTTTTCACGCGCACTGCTGTATGTTACTTTGTAGTTCCTCGGGTCTGTCAGACTGAATTTGCCGTCGATGACCATCCTGCCGTAAGCCATCGCATATCCGCCGCAAGGCCCCGAATACGGCTGCTTGCCGATACTCCTGAATACGGATTTGCTGTAACTCAGTTTTTCCCCGTTCGAATTGAGCGCCGCGCGTCCTCCGGAACTTCCGCTTGACGACGAAACGACCTTGAAGCTCTTCGTAAGCACATACTTAGTAATGCCGTGCGTGTCAGTCACACGTACCCTGTACTTATACGTGCCCTTGGACAGCTTTCCGAACTTGACGGAACTGTCCAGATTCGACAGATCGTATGAATTCGTATTCGGGCTCGCGCTCTTGTAAACGCCGCTCACCCATTTTCCGGATGATTTCTGCACACCGACTGTGATACTTGTTATTCTATATGTAGAATTCACAGTTCCCACTACCGAGAACGAATTTCCGGCTGCAAGCGAACTCGGGCTTTTTGCATTCGAAATCCTGAAACGCGAGACGGTGAATCTCCTGTTCACGAGAGTATCGGTCTCCCCTTTGGAATCCCATGCTATTACCTTGTAGTAATGCGTCCCCGTACCGACAGTGCTGAAATTCATGCTGCTCTTTACCGAGGCAATGCTGAACTGCTTCGCGCTTGTTGTCTTCGTCACATAATGCCCTCTCATGAACTTTCCGGAGGAATCGGTGATGCCGATCCGCACCTGCTTCAGATTATATGTGGACTTTATCGTGCCGCTTATAGAATACGACGAGCCGTAATACAAAGCCGACGGCGATCTCACACTGCTCACGGATATCGTGGAGACGACACTGAACTTCTTGCTGTACACATACTTTGTGATGCCGCGCGCATCCGTCATACGTATTCTGTAGAGATACGTTCCCTTCGACAGTTTCTCGAACTTGAGACCGCTGCTGAGATTTGACAGATCGTATGTATTGGTGTTCGGACTAACGGTCTTGTAAACGCCGCTCACCCATTTCCCGGATGTTTGCTGCACGCCGACACTGATGCTTTTTATCCTGTAGGACGATTTCACAGTCCCCTTTACCGAAAACGAATTTCCGACTTTCAGCGAGCTCGGACTTTTTGTATTCGAAAGAGTGAAACGGGAGACAGTGAATCTCCTGTTCACGAGAGTGGCGGAATTCCCCTTTGAATCCCATGCTATGACCTTATAGTAATGCGTCCCCGTGCCGACAGTGCTGAAATTCATGCTGCTCTTTACCGAAGCAATGCTGAACTGCTTCGCACTTGTCTTCTTTGTCACATAATGCCCTTTAAGAAAATTCCCGGATGAATCTGTGACGCCGACCCGGACCTGCTTCAGATTATACGTGGATGTTACAGTGCCCTTTACTGAGAACGAAGAACCGTAATACATATCCGACGGTGAATTCGCACCGCTCACTAATATCGACCGGACCCTGAACGCACTGTTCACGATCTTCTCCGTCTTGCCGGCCGATGTCGTCGCAGACACGACATACCTGTAGCTTCCCGGCTTAAGGGAGCCGAATTTTATCTTTGAATCAAGATTTTTCAGGCTATACGAAACAGTCTTCGGTTTTACGGACGCATATTTCCCGGATATCCACTTTCCGGAAGCGTTCGTGACACCGACTGTAAGTTTGGATATTACCTGTCGTGAACTTTTCGTCTTTACCGTTCCCCTGATGCTGAATGATTTCCCGTACTGCATCGTAGATGACGGCACGGTCACTCCCGTGGCCGTGAAATTCGATGAAGTATAGGCGCTGCCTGTTTTTCCGGGAAAAATAAAAAAATTGGTCAAAACAAAAGCAGCCAGCAGCACCGTGATGAGCACTCTCTTTCCCATCAGCGTTCCTTTCTTCTTTTGGACCAGTTAACGTAATATTATCATCTGATAATCATTTTTGCAAGTTAATTATGCAATTGTGACACTATTTTGAAAAAGAAATTACTTTTCGAGCGGTTTTTAATTCCTGTACAATCAAAAGAGGCGCCCGCGGCGCCTCTTTCTAGATTATCAATTTGTTTTATATTACTCAATTTTTGGCAGTCGATCGTATTATGAGAACCAGCCAAGTCCGAAGAATGTATCTATCTGACCGAGCAGGATGAACAGCATGCCGAGAGGCGCGATAGTTTTCGAACACCCCATGAAGAATCCGATCGCAGGGAACCTGTTCCCTTCGAGTTCGGCTTCAGCAAGCACACCTTCTCTTCCTACGATGTATCCGATGATCAGCGTCATTACGAGTGCGCCGATAGGCATCATGAGACCTTCTGCGAACAGGTCTAAGAAGTCGAGCCAGCAGAATCCGAGCGGCTGTACCATGCCTGTCGAACCGAGTCCGTCAAACGATACAATAATGTTCTCTACCGCCATGATAGCGAAAGCGATCCATATAGCCTTCTTTCTGGACATAGGCTCTTTTCCGTTCTTCGCGCTCATCTCCTGGAACGATACCGTTGCTACCTCGAGCAGTGAGATCGAGGAAGAAATTCCAGCGATACATACAAGCAGATAGAACAGGAATCCGAAGACGAATCCGACAGTTCCCATATCCGAGAATACGCTCTCCATCGTCATGAACAGGAGTCCCGGGCCGCCCGCAGGTTCGAGACCGAACGCGAATACAGCCGGGAATACAGCACATGCAGCCATAACAGCGGCAAGTGTATCGAAGCATACGATGAGTATCGAGGAGTTCTGCAGGTTTGCATCCTTCTGCAGATAAGCACCGTAAGTGATCATGGCGCCCATGCCGAGCGACAGTGAGAAGAACATCTGACCGCCGGCTGACGCTAATGTGTTGATAGCCTGTCTGCCTGCCAGCATCGACCAGTCAGGCTTGAAAATGAATGCGAAGCCCGCGCCGGCCCCTGGCAATGTGGCCGATCTGATGATGATGATTATCAGGAGCACGAACAGAAGCGGCATTCCTACCGAGCAGAACTTTTCGATACCGCCCGATACGCCGCCGATGCAGATGAACGCTGTGATAAGCAGGAATATGGCTGCCCATACTACCGCCTGAGGTCCGTTTCCGACGAAGTTCATGAAGTATTCAGTCGTATCACCGCTGTAGCCCCAGCCTGCTCCGAAAGCAGCGCCGATATTGGCTACGCAGTACTTCAGCGTGTATCCGCCGAGCGTGCAGTAGAAGCCCATCAGCAGGATAGCGGAAAGCAGTGCCAGCCATCCCATGAAGCCGAGGTGCTTGTTGTTCCTCTTGCCGATAGCTCTGTATGTTCCTACAGGGCCGCAGCCGTCTCTACGTCCGAGAACGAGTTCTCCGAACATTACTATGAAACCAACGAATACGCAGAGAATAAGATAGCAGATCAGGAACGCGAAACCGCCGTGAGTACCCATCTTATATGGGAAACCCCAGATGTTTCCGAATCCGATCGCAGATCCGATCGCTGCCATAAGGAATCCAAAGAATGAATTAAAACCACTACTGTTTTCACTCATTGATTTTTCCCTCCTTTGAAAAATATGATTTGAATAAGTAATCTATATTTCCAATGGAGTGCGATCCGAGAAAGTTTGAAAAATAAAAATTCCGTTTGTTCATTGATAATCTTTTGAGTAATACCCGAACCACATCCATAAGAAATCACTCTTGGAGGTATTATATCACTGATAGAATTTTTTGTAAATAATATTTATCATGTCATAAATATCGCTTATACATCCCGGAAATACATGAAAAAAAGGGCCCCGCACACGGCGGAGCCCTTTGGGATTATCAACGATTTCGGTATTACCCGGTCAAACGCATTGTCTGGAAATCAATGCAAAACTGTTTTTAGCTGAACCAGCCGAGATTGAAGAACGAATCTATCTGGCCGAGCAGGATGAACAGCATCCCGAGAGGCGCAATGGATTTCGAGCATCCCATGAAGAATCCGATCGCCCCGAACTTGTTTCCTTCGAGTTCGGCTTCCGCAAGGACGCCTTCCCTTCCTACGATGAATCCGATGATCAGCGTCATTACGAGTGCGCCGATAGGCATCATAAGTCCTTCAGCGAACAGGTCTAAGAAGTCGAGCCAGCAGAATCCGAGCGGCTGCACCATTCCCGTCGAGCCGAGTCCGTCGGCCGCGACGACGAGGTTCTCTACTGCCATGATCGCAACAGCTATCCAGAGGGCCTTTCTCCTCGCCATAGGCTCTTTTCCGCCCTTCGCGCTCATCTCCTGGAACGATACCGTAGCTACCTCGAGCAGTGAGATCGAGGAAGAGATTCCCGCGATCGTTACAAGCAGATAGAACAGGAATCCGAAGACGAATCCTACAGCTCCCATATCCGCGAATACGTTCTCCATCGTCATGAACAGGAGTCCCGGGCCGCCCGCCGGTTCAAGACCGAACGCGAATACAGCCGGGAATACAGCCATGGCTGCCATCAGAGCTGCGATCGTATCGAATACTACGATGAGTATCGAGGAGCTCTGCAGATTGGCGTCCTTGCTGAGATACGATCCGTATGTAATCATGGCTCCCATACCGAGTGACAGTGAGAAGAACATCTGACCGCCTGCCGCCGACAGAGTCGTTATCGCCTGTCTTCCGGCGAGCATCGACCAGTCAGGCTTGAAGATGAATGCGAAGCCCGCACCTGCGCCGGGCAGTGTGGCGGATCTGATGATGATGATGAGAAGAAGCAGGAACAGTACAGGCATTCCGATCGAGCAGAACTTTTCGATACCGCCCGATACGCCGCCGATGCAGATCAGCGCCGTCAGAAGCAGGAAAATAGCCATCCATACTATTGCCTGTCCCTGGTTTCCGACGAAGTTCATGAAATATTCAGCCGTGTCGCCGCTGTAGCCCCAGCCTGCTCCGAACGCGGCTCCGATATTGGCCACGCAGTACTTCAGCGTGTATCCGCCGAGCGTGCAGTAGAAGCCCATCAGCAGGATAGCCGAAAGCATCGCGAGCCATCCCATGAAACCGAGGTGCTTGTTGTTCCTCTTGCCTATAGCTCTGTATGTTCCTACAGGGCCGCAGCCGTCTCTGCGTCCGAGAACGAGTTCCCCGAACATTACTATAAAACCAACAAATACGCAGAGAACGAGATAGCAGATCAGGAAAGCGAAGCCTCCGTTTGTTCCCATCTTATACGGGAATCCCCAGATGTTTCCGAACCCGACCGCAGAACCGATCGCTGCCATAAGGAATCCAAAAAATGAATTAAAACCGCTGCTGTTTTCACTCATTTGATTTCCCCTCCTTTAATAAATATGACATGAATAAACAAACCGTCCCGCAGTTAAAGAAATTATTGCTGCTGTATGATAATCACTTAGAGTAATACCTGATAATGATCGCGGGACAAACAATAATTCTCGCTGTTAAAATAATAACATTCCACCCCGCCGGACCGCTAATCAATGATATTGATACATCCATAAATAACTTTTATTTGTCTGACTATTCTCTCATCAATGCGCTGCAGCTTTGAAAAATATCAAAAAAAAGCCGCGTAAAAGATGCCTGTTATCAATTCCGTATATGTTGCGCGCGGCGGTCCGTTATGTTAATATTTTCATGTGAAAAATACTCATGAGGGAGTAGTTAGCACCGAAGGTGCGGCAGTTCAACATCTTGACGCTGTGCGTCTGGACTGCCTTAATAAATGAGACTCATGTATGGTGCGTGCCGTACTGAGTCTTTTTAGATAATCGAAGGAGAAAGATTAATGAAGCATTATTTGACGGAAGCCGCGGATGTGATGCGTGATCTGAACGCGCGGGAGAGCGGGCTCACCGATGCCGAGGCCGCCGAACGGCTTGAAAAGGAAGGAAAAAACAAACTTCCGGAGCCCCAGCGGACAAGCATATGGAAAAGGATCGGGGCGCAGATAGCGGACCCGATGATCATCATCCTGCTCGCCGCGGCGGCATTGTCACTCGTAACGTCTCTTTACGAAAACGAATCGTTCGCCGACGTTTTCATCATCCTGTTCGTGGTCGTCCTGAACGCGGTGCTCGGAGTCGTGCAGGAAAGCAAGGCCGAGGACGCGATCGACGCGCTGAAGGAAATGACCGCGCCGGAATCAAAAGTGATCCGTGACGGGAAGCTCCTCAGCATCAGGTCGGAAGATCTCGCGAGAGGTGATATTATCGTACTCGAGGCGGGCGATTCCGTGCCGGCGGACGCGAGGATCATTGAATGCGCCTCGATGAAAGTCGAGGAGGCGGCACTGACCGGCGAATCCGTTCCGGTCACTAAAACGGAGGAAACACTTGAGATCGCGGAGGGCGATAAGGACGTCGCGCTCGCCGACAGGAAGAACATGGTATACATGGGAAGCACCGTCGTGTACGGCCGCGGAAAAGCGGTCGTATGCGGCACAGGGCTCGACACCGAGATGGGCAAGATCGCGGATCAGCTCACGCAGGCCCAGAAAGAGCTCACTCCCCTGCAGCAGCGGCTCAATGAACTCAGCAAGCTGCTGACCATACTCGTGCTGATCATATGCGTCGTCATATTCGTGACGGGGATCCTTGAAGCGGGAAGCGTGACGATGGATGTCATGATAGACACGTTCATGCTCGCCATCTCACTCGCAGTCGCGGCTATACCGGAAGGTCTGGTCGCCGTAGTCACAATAGTCCTTTCGATCGGAGTCACGAAGATGTCCGAGCGGAATGCGGTCATCAGAAAGCTGACAGCTGTGGAGACGCTCGGCTGCGCTCAGATAATCTGCTCCGACAAGACCGGAACGCTCACCCAGAACAAGATGACCGTCGTCGACCATTTCGGGCCCGACGAAAATCTGCTCGCGAAGGGCATGGCGCTCTGCACGGACGCCGAGCTGGACGATTCCGGCAAGGCGGTCGGGGAACCCACGGAATGCGCGCTTGTCGAATACGCGCTGAGCCTCGGAATGCCCAAGAATGAACTTTCGGTAAAGATGCCGAGGCGCGGGGAAGCTCCGTTCGACTCGGGCAGGAAGATGATGTCCACAGTTCATTCCCGCAGCGAAGAAGGAAAAAGCGGATTCGTGCAGTTCACGAAGGGAGCGCCCGACGCATTGCTGCAGCGGTGCACGAAGATACTCACGCTCGAAGGCCCGGTAGACCTCACGGACGAACTGCGGAAAAAAGTGATCGACGCGAACAGCGACATGGCGGGCCGCGCTCTGAGAGTGCTCGCGCTCGCATATAAGGAATATGATGAACTTCCGGAAGACTGCGCACCGGAAAAGATAGAGAACGACATGATCTTCTGCGGGATGACGGGCATGATAGATCCGATCAGACCGGAAGTGAAGGCGGCCGTGGACGAATGCCGCTCGGCCGGCATCCGCCCGATAATGATAACGGGCGACCAGCTCGACACAGCGATAGCGATCGCAAGGGATCTCGGGATACTGGAAGACGACTCCCAGGCCGTGCGCGGCGCGTTCCTCGACGATCTGTCAGACGAAGAACTCGAATCCCGGATCGAAGAATTCTCGGTATACGCGAGAGTCAGGCCCGAGCACAAAGTGCGCATAGTGAAGGCGTGGCAGAAGCGCGGCAAGGTCACGGCGATGACGGGCGACGGCGTGAATGACGCCCCGTCGATAAAGACCGCCGACATCGGCGTCGGCATGGGCATCACGGGGACGGATGTAACGAAGAACGTCGCGGACATGATACTCGCGGACGACAACTTCGCCACGATAGTCGCGGCCGTGGAAGAAGGCCGCAAGGTCTATGCGAACATACGAAAGGCGATACAGTTCCTGCTGAGTTCGAACATTTCCGAAGTCGTCGCGATCTTCACTGCGACAATGATGAATTTCATCATACTGAAGCCGGCGCACATCCTGTGGATCAACCTCATCACCGACTCCCTCCCCGCCCTCGCGCTCGGGATGGAGCCCGGAGAGGAAGACGCGATGAAGAAAAAGCCGCGAAGCTCGACGGACGGCATTTTCGCGAACGGCGTCGGCGTGGATATCATCTATCAGGGCGCTCTTGTATCCGTCATAGTCCTCGCTTCGTATTTCATAGGACACTTCATGGAATACGGCGTCTGGACGATAACGAATTCGGAGGACGGCACGACGATGGCGTTCCTGACGCTCTCGATGTGCGAGATTTTCCAGTCGTTCAACATGCGCGCGCAGAGAAAGTCGATCTTCACGCTGCATAAGCAGAACCTGTGGCTGTGGGGATCCGCGGGAGCCGCGCTCGCGCTCACTACGCTCGTGATCGAAGTGCCGGTATTCGTGAAGATGTTCGGATTCACGCAGATATCCGGCCAGGAATACTTCACGGCGCTCGGTCTGGCGTTCCTCATCATACCGCTCGTGGAGATCGTGAAATTCTTCCAGCGGAAGGTTACGGGACGGTCGTAGGATCAATGCGGCGGCACAGAATATCAACGAAACGGCGGAGACATCTCCGCCGTTTTTTCCTGCATTGATGTACCCTTAAACTTACCTGAAATTAGCCGGATTCTGTTGACATCGGAACGTCCGGACAATATTATTTATAAGTGAGTTTTGATGCGCCGGGCGCATATGTGAGAAGGGGGCCTGAGTATGTACGGACCTGATCCGAACGCGGTATATCCGAACAGAACGCATAATGATATCGTGTTCATTAAGAACGTGATCACGAAGCCGTATATAGAAGCCGGCGAGTATTCCTTTTACCGCGACCCCGTCCATCCCGAGCGATTCGAGGATCATGTCACATGCAGGAATGACCTGTATGACGATAAGCTGATCATCGGAAAATTCGTCGCGATAGAGAGCGGAATCGAGTTCATGCTGAACGGAGCGGAGGGACGCCTGTTTTCGACGAGCGCCTACCCTTTCCATCTCATGGGACACGGATGGGAGTCCACGGAGCCCTCAAAGGATGACATCACATACAAGGGTGACATCGTGGTCGGAAACGATGTCTGGATCGGAAAGAACGTGACGATAATGCCCGGAGCTCACATCTGCGACGGAGCCGTGATAGGAGCGGGCTCGTGCGTGACCGGCGTAGTGCCGCCGTACTGGGTAGTCGCCGGGAACCCGGCCGAACTCATAAGACGCAGATTCGACGCGGATACTGTCGAAGAGCTGCTGCGGATAAGATGGTGGGACTGGCCGGCGGAAAAGATTTTCGAAAATCTCGGCAGCCTTACTAAAGTGTAGGGCCGGAGGCCGTCAGGGCCTGAGAGAAGATAAAAGTTTTGGAGGTATTCGGTATGAAATTAAGCAAATCGGAAAGTGAAAACGGAAAATCGAGTGCACTCGTGATCGTGCTGTACGTCATGGCGGCGGTGACGGCGTTCATTGCTGTATATATGACCGTCGGCTCGATCCAGTACATCGCTTCGTACTACAGCAGCTACAGCCTGAGCTTCAGCGACAGCCCGGGTGAAGGAATACGCTATATCATCTCACAGGCATACGCATACTATCTGTGGATGCTCGCGCTGTATGCTCTCGCGCGCATCTCGAAGCGCGTAGACAACATCAGGGTCGGCCGCCCCAGCAGAACAGGCGGTACGACGCTCTCCGGAAAGAGCGCGAAAGAACGCGAGGAAGAGAGAAAGGCCCGCAGGGAAAAGCGCGAAAAGGAGCAGGAGAAGAAGGAAGCGGAGCGCGCCGAGAAAATAGCGCAGAAAAAGGCGGAGAAAGACGCGGAGCGCGCCGAGAAAAAAGCGAAAAAAGATAAAAAATACAGCGGCAGAAATGATGACGACGAGGATGAAAAAGACGGCGCCGCGAAAGAGGAAGGCAGCGAAGCCAAAGAAAACGACGACGCTGAAGAAAAGGACGATGGCGTAAAAGCGAATGAGAGCGGCGCCGAAGAGAATGAAGGCGGCGAAGACTCCGAAGATAAGGAAGAAACTCCCGAAGAGGAAAAATAAGACAGAGCAGATAATATCTTTGAAATCATCTGTAAAAGACACGGCTCCGGGCCGTGTCTTTTTTACGCCGGACAGTCCCTGTTTCCCGCGCCTCCGCGCATTGATTGTGATATAATGGTGAAAGGCTGCGAACAGCCGGAAAGGAAGGCATTGAATGTCAAAGGTAACACTCGGAAGGACCGGGATAACAGTTGAGAAAAATGCGTTCGGCGCGCTCCCCCTGCAGCGCGTCGGCATCGACGAAGCCGTGTATCTGCTTCAGAAGGCGCAGGACAGCGGGTTCGAATATTTCGATACGGCACGCTCCTACACGGACAGTGAGGAAAAGCTCGGGGCCGCGTTCGGCGGGTCCCGCAGGGATAAGATCTTCATCGCGACGAAGACACATTCCTCGACCGGAGAAGGCGTGCGGGCCGATCTCGAAGAATCTCTCAGGATGCTTAAGACAGACCATATCGACGTCTATCAGTTCCACAATACGCCGTTCTGCCCTGTCCCCGGCGGAGAAGACGGGATGTACGACGAGGCGATGAAGGCGAAAAAGGAGGGGAAGATCCTGCATCTCGGCATCACGAACCACAGGCTGAGCGTGGCGCGCGAAGCGATCGAAAGCGGTCTGTATGAGACGCTGCAGTTCCCGTTCAGCTATCTGGCGGGACCGCAGGAAGAGGAGCTTGTCAGACTCTGCGCGGACAAAAACATCGGGTTCGTATGCATGAAGGGGCTTGCCGGAGGCCTCATCACTGACGCGGAAGCCGCGTACGCGTTCATGATGCAGCACGAGAATGCCCTGCCGATCTGGGGGATCCAGAGAGAATCGGAGCTCGACGAGTTCATATCGCTCATAGGCTCGGAAGGAAAAATGACGGACAGGATACGTGCATTGATAGAAAAGGACCGCGGCGAACTAAGCGGCGATTTCTGCAGGGGATGCGGCTACTGCATGCCGTGCCCCGTCGGAATAAAGATCAGCGAATGCGCGAGGCGGTCGCTGCTCATGAGGCGGGCTCCGCTCGAAGCCTCACTGACCCCGCAGGTGAAGGAAGAAATGGAAATGATCGAAAAATGCCTGCACTGCGGGAGCTGCGCCTCGAAATGTCCGTACGATCTGGACACGCCGGAACTGCTGCAGCGGAACTACGAGGACTACAAAAATGTTCTTTCGGGGAAGACAGTGATAAAATAGGAAATCAGAAAACGGCCGCGCGGCGCGGCCGTTTTACATATCCGTCAATCTATTTTTCCGGGAATTTGACAACGTCTCCTTTCTTGCCTCCGTCCGGATCGGGATCCTTCTGGAGCATTTCCTCATCGTAATAGCGCTCCATCATCCTGTCCATCATGAGATCGAACATGTCTTCCCGATAATCCTCATCATCATTCACATGCAGATCGAGGACGTCGTTTCTCGCGTAATGCCCTATCGCGTCGAATTCCATGCTGCTCGCTGCGACTTCGTCCATGTCGAGATCCGCGTAGATGATCTCCTCCTTATCCCATACTGGCTCCGTCACATAGTGGCCGTATGGGTCGACCACGCAGCTGCCGCCTCTGCAGGCGATATCAGGCAGCTTCTCTATCTCCCCGTAATCCTCGAGATCCTTCGGATACATATCCTTCGTGAAAAAGAGATCCGCATTGATGAAATAGACGTGCCCTTCTATAGCGATGTGCTTTATCGTGTCCTGCCATTCCGGATTGTCGTTCGTGTTCGCGGAAATGTAAATGGTAAGACCTTTCCTGTAAAGCGCAACGCGCGCGAGCGGCATATAGCTCTCCCAGCAGATCATGCATCCGATATTCCCCCACGGCGTGTCCGCGACCGGGAAGTATCCTCTGTTCGCATCGCCCCAGACGAGCCTCTCGGCGCCTGTCGGCTTTAGCTTCCTGTGACAGTTCAGAAGTTCGCCTTCAGGTGAGATCATGATGTTCGAGTTATACAGCGTCTTCGTGTCCCAGTCGCGCTCCGAGATGCCGATGCTTACGTAAACGCCGCATTCTTCAGCCGCGTCGCACAGTATATCGGTATCCGGACCCGGCACGAGGACAGAGTTGTCATAATATCTTTTCCAGTTTTTACGTCCGTTGTCATGCCGGCTCCCCACTGTATATCCGAATGTCATCCCGAACGGATAGCACGGAACGAACAGCTCCGGGAAAACGACGAGTTCCGCGCCGTTGTCCGCGGCCTCGCGGATACAGTCAACAGCCTTATCAATGCAGGCGTCCTTGTCGAACATCACCGGCGCCGCCTGGACTACGGCCACTCTGCAGTTTTTCTCAACTAACCTCATAAATCACCTCCCGGCCGTCAGGCCGAATCATCAAATAATAAATCAGCGTAAACGCAGCTGTCAGCCGTACAGTATCTCATCCACGAGCTCCGCAGCCGTCTTCACGCAATCTTCACACGGAGCGAGGACATGACCCGTCCCGACTCCTTTTATGTCGGCACATTTCGTCGCACCGATCCTTTCTTCGAATCCCTTTACTATCGCCTTCGAAAGTCTTCCGGTACTCCCGCGCGTGGCCGAATGCCCGACATTGCCGTCCGCATTCTTAAGGCCCGCGAGAATGCACGCCGCACTCAGAGCGCCGCATGTTCCCTCCATGCATCCCATGCCGCCTCCGAGGCCTTCGGCGGCGCGGTACATAAGCTGTTCATCCGCACCGTACAGGTCGCAGTACGCGCACAGGACTGCCTGCGCGCAGTTATGTCCGTGTCTGTGTCTGCTTACGGCGTCTTCGATTCTTGTGCTCATTATTACCTCCGGAGCGATATTTTATACCTTAAATATTTTACCATAACAGCCGCCTGCGGTCTATCGGAATGCCCTCCGTGGGGCCGGAACAATATTCGCATCCGAAATTTAGTTGAATACACACTTGCGCAAAATATCCGCTAAGATATATAATTTATGCTGTAATCGCAGATTTATGCTGATTATTGGGAGTGTATTAATGAAATATTCAGATGCATATCAGAAAACGAAGAATAAAATCATCCTGCAGGAATATGAGCCGGGATATGTATTCACGGCAAAGGACCTGTCCGCGTCGGAAAAAATCGATGAATATGACGCTGCGGACATCCTGTACGGTCTTTCCGCCGAACTGTTCCTGGATCACTCATCACCTTTTGAGTTCACCGTAAGGGAGATATCCGTGGATGAAATAAATGAAACATTTGAAGTGAGGAAAGCTCTGGAAAGTCTGGCGGCGAAACTCGCGATACTTCACATGGACGAAAAATCGGAACAGGAACTTTCAGATCTTCTTGGTGATTTTGCGAAAATAACCGACGAATTCACTTATGCGGACGTGGATGACGCGATACACAGAAAGATCCGTGAGATAGCCGGGAATAAATCTCTCAAGAAACAGCTCCTCGCGATCGAGGAAAAAGAGCATTGCTGGTGGTATTATCTCAACAAGAACGGCCGGATAAAAAATCCCGTCAGTCTCGCGCTGAATGACCACAGCATGGAGCGGCTCGTGAAATCGGTTGTGAACCGTGACATGATCAACTCGAGCATCGCGATAAATGAACATCTGGACTACTGGTACCGCGTGTATAACAATGCATGAACGGACATGGAATAATAAATGAAAGAGGCTCCTCACCGGAGCCTCTTTCTGATTCAAATCATATTCTTATAAACTGCTCGTAATACAATCTCTGCAGTATTATACTTTGATACCGAGAGCCGCAGCCTCTTTGTACTTCTTCCGGATCTTGTAGATACCGAGCGTACAGATCGGGATAACATATACGAAGAACATTATCCATGCGATCGTGCCGTACCCCTTCGCGATGAGGGCCGTAAGTCCGAACGACGCTATGCCGCATCCGACTGCCAGCATTATCAAGGCTATGACAGGGGTCAGCCATTTCTTGACCTCTCCGCCTTTCACCCGTATCGCCGTCTCGACTCTGTCCGTTATAGCGTATATCATGCCGGACCCTGTCTCGATAAGTGTACCGAAGAGTACTATCTGGAACAGCCACTGCATCCAAGGCATATGCATCTTTGTAAGGATGTAGTTGATCGGAAGTTCCTCGCTGATGATCTCAGGATAGAATCCGCACATTCCGATGAACAGCATGATGCCAGGCAGTACGCCGATGAGGCCTGAGATAAGTCCGGAGATGAATGCTTCCTTACCAGTTTCGCAGTGCTTGACCGTGTAGATGACGGCGAGTACTACGCCCAGGTTGTAGAACGCATATTTGAATCCTCCGAGAGCCCATGCTCCTGAACCCTGCGGGCCCGCGTACGCGGCTGCGATCTGATCACCGTAATTAACGAATACGAGGATCAGGAACAGGATGTACACGCCGTAAAGTACGAACGACCATACCGACAGCACCTTCTCGATAAGTTCCGACCCGCTGACAACGAGCAGGAACACAAGGGTCGCCATGCCTATTATCCCGAACCATTTACTGATCCCGACGAGCTGCGCCACAATGGCGCCGGCCGCCGCGGTGACTACCGCCAGTATTATCAATACAAGGAAAATATATGATATTTCGAACAGTACCCAGCCGGGGCCCATCAGCTCCTTCATCAGCTCTTTATACGTAAATTTCTGATATAATACCGCGAAGCAGTATGTCAGCGCGGCTACGCCCGACCAGACGCCGAGTGTGACGATGCACATCGCGAGCGTCCCCTTCACCGGGCCGTATCCCATAAAATACTCGACCAGTTCTCTTCCTGTACCGTATCCTCCTGCGATTACGCATGACTGGAATACGATGCCCGGGACGAAGTATTTTTGGAATGTAGTATTAGTTAATAACTTCATCTGTCACTCCTTTCCCGACCGCTCCCGCGGCCGGCAAATAACATTTCCACAACACTACCATCCTGCGACGTTGCTGAGTACTTCATCGGGTATCTTCCCGCTCGTGTACTCATCCATGGTCTCGTCAATGATAGCGAGAGCTCTGTCGATCTCTTCCTTTGAAATGATCAGCGGCGGCTGAACTCTGAATACGTTCCCCGCGAGCGAGATCATTACGAGTCCCTTTTCGAAAGCCCTGTAGCACATCTTCGCCACGCCGTTCACATCCGGTTCATTGCTTTCAAGATCCTTTACGATCTCAACGCCTATCGACAGTCCGAGCCCGCGTACGTCTTTTATTATGCCGTATTTTTCACCGAGCTTCCTGAAACCGTTTCTCAGATATTCCCCTTTTTCAGTTACGCTGTCAAGGAAACCGGGTTCGGCGACAACGTCGAACGCAGCAGCGCCGGCAGCGCATGACATATGGTTCCCGGCGAGTGTGAACACGTGCGCTACTTCAGGCAGGCAGTCCATGATTTCCGGTCTTGCCATGAACGCTCCGAGCGGGAATCCGCCTCCGACACTCTTGCCCATGATTATCCCGTCAGGCACGATATCGAAATGCTCGATCGAGAACCATTTCCCCGTTCTGCCGAGCCCCTGCTGGACTTCTTCCGCGATGAACAGGATGCCGTTATCGTGGCAGAGCTTGAACAGCTTATCCATGAACAGCTTGTTCGCCGGGATAATACCGCCGTCACCCTGAATGGGTTCGATGATCACAGCAGCGACTTCTTCGGGATCGAGAGACGTTTTGAACGCCTGCTCTATCGGCCTCAGACACTGAGCCGAACAGCTTGCCGGATCCTGGTCGAACATGCAGTGTACGCAGTCCGAATACGGGAATGAATACATTTCCGGAAGGAACGGTCCCATATGCTTGTGCATCCTGTGCGTCACGTGTGTAAGTGACGAAGAACCGAAAGTGTTCCCGTGATAAGCGTTGTTGAATGAAATAATTTTTGTTCTTCCTGTGAACGCTCTCGCGAATTTTATCGCTGCGTCGTTGCAGTCAGAGCCGCAGTTGCCGTAACACACTTTAGCCGGTCCTCCGCCCGGATAAATCGACGTAAGTTTTTCGGAATATCTTATCATCGGTTCATTGTACGTGTAAGCGGCCGAATACTGCGTCACTTTCTCGAGCTGTTCTCTGCACGCTTTTAATATCGCCGGATGAGATCCCCCGAGGTTCATTGAGGAGGCGCTGGCGAGAAAATCGATATATTCGTTTCCGTCAACGTCCTTCAGAATGGCACCGTTATAGGAATCCACCACCAGCGGGAAATAAGTTAGATGATTGCATGGCGCGCAGACCTTATTGCACCGGTCGACCAGTGCTCTGTCCTGCTTCAGATTAATTGGGTCTTTATAATCTGACATTGGGATGCCTCCTGTCTTTCCGCCCGTACCGGTCCGCGAAAATGTATACCTTCCCGTCTCCGGTCCGAACATTTCAGGAACGCCGTAAATACAGTGCTCCAATATTGGATATAATTGCTTTTACTTAATATACCATTTAACAGGCACGTGTGGTTTGCGCCGTTTTCGGGGGACCGCTGACGGAAAAACCGTCAACGGATATCTGTTTTGACATTGGCCGCCGCTTATGTTATTTTACAAACATAAAAAGCGCTACGGGAGTATAAAAATGAAGATAGAACAGCTGCGTCAGATAATCGCCATCGCAGACGCGGGATCGATAAGCAGGGCCGCGTCATCCATGTACCTGTCTCACTCGACTCTCAGCAGTTCCGTCCGTTCTGCGGAATCGGAACTCGGAGGGAAGATATTCGTTAGAAAAAACAACGGAGTCGCACTGACTGATTTCGGAAACACAGTATATGAGCAGGCGCGAAGCATCTGCAGTGAAATGGATTATCTCGTAAATATGAACGGCAGAGCGGACGGGAAACGCTATTTTCTCAACATCGCCCATATGTACAGCCCGATCGCGAAAGACGCATTCACCGACATTTTCAATAAATACTCCGATAAGCCGCTGCAGTTCTCTATGCTCGAAGGATCCGCATTCGAAATATTCGACATGGTAAGATCCGGCAAGGCTGAAGTCGGCATTTTCGCCACTATGTCCAACGCGGCAAACCTGTACCGGAACGCCGTCGAGTCAAACAATCTGGTCTATGAAAAGATAACGGACCGGAAACTTTACGTCATGCTCGGCAGGAAAAACCCTCTTTACTACAAGAAAAGTTCGGATATATACCTGGACGAGCTGAGCGATTACACGTTCGCATATTACACGTCAGTTATCCAGGAGGCGCCGATCCTGACCCTGTTTTCGGGCCTGGGAAATATCAGGCGTCAGGTATCCCTGCCGTCACTCGAAGCTCTCGTCGGGTTCCTTCACGATACCGACGCGTTCACAGTCGAACCTGTGAATCCGGAAATATCGCTTCCGGGAGAACAGGGGCTGAGATTTTTCAATCTCGGAGATCAGGACCTTTATACTGAGCTGGGATGGGTAAGGAACGCCGGGCATGAGCTGAGCCCGCTCGCTGCCGAATTCATCGACCGCCTGTACGAGAGAGTCGAAAGACTGCTGAATCTCATCATCTGACAGAGGCGCGAAATATTTCAGACAAAAAAAGATCCGGCCGTGCCGGATCTTTTCTGTTTTCCGTTACCTTATCTCCAGAATCTCGTCCACCGATTTCCTGTCGGGCCCCTTCAGCGGTCCCTCCGGATATCCCAGCGCGATCAGCGCCGCGATCCCCGTTCCGTCATCAATGCCGAGTATTTCCTTTACCTTCGGCTCGTCGATTATCCCCATGATGACCGTACCGAGCCCGAGTCCGTAAGCCGCGAGTTCGAACGCGTATCCCGCTATCCCGGCGTCGTACGACTGCCAGTGGCTGCCCTGAGGCGTCGATTCGCTGCCGTCCTTCTCATAGCCGGAAATGCCCTTCTTCACAGTCTGGACGATGAGCACCGGCGCGCGGGATATAGTCTTCGTATTGTATTCGAAACCGAGCACGGCTTCCTCAGCGATCCTGTCCTTAAGATCGCCTCTGACGGCAATGAACCCTTCCGTCTGGGAGTTCTTCCAGCTCGGGGCCCACCGCGCGCAGTCAACGATCTTCCTGATATCTTCATCCGTGACCTCGCGGTCGGAAAACTTCCTTACGCTTTTTCTCGCTTTTATAGCTTCATTGACTTCCATCAGCATGTCCTCCTTTGCATTGATCTGATCTGCTCTATTATAGCATAAAAGAGGTCCGCTGCCGCATCAATGCTCAGCTACGCGTTGTATTCTTTTATCGATTTCGTCATGCGGTCGAGGCCTTTCCTCAGCATCGACTTAGGCATAGCGAGGTTCAGGCGCACCCAGCCCTCGGCATTGCCCACGAACAGCGAGTTCCCGCCTTCGAGGAGAACGCCGGCCTTGTTCGCGAAGAAGTCGCACAGGTCGTCGACGCCCGGCAGACACGGTCCGATCTTGACCCAGGCGAGATATGTCGAATTCGGGATCTTGAATTCCGCGCCCGGCACATCGTTCTCGACCCATTCCTTGACCATCTGGAAATTCCCGTCGAGATATTCCTTGAACTGCTCGAGCCAGTCTCCGCATTTTTCGTAAGCCGCCTGATGCGCAGCCACGGATATAGGATTCACAAAGTTGCAGATCTTGTCGCGTGCATTGAACTTTTCTCTCATGGCATCGTCGCGGATGATGATATTCGACATCATGAGCCCGGCCATGTTGAACGTCTTGCTCGCCGACATGCATGTGATGAGCTTATTGTAATCGGTTACCTTCCCCATCGGGATATGCTTCACGCCTTTTCTCAGGAGGTCGCAGTGGATCTCGTCCGAAATCAGCCATTTGTCGTATTTTTCCGCGATAGCGGCTACCTTCTTAAGTTCTTCCTCACTCCATGTCCTCCCTGACGGGTTGTGAGGATTGCAGAACATCACGAGCGCGACGTCCGGATCTGACACCTGCTCTTCGAATTTATCGAAATCTATATCAAACTTACTGTCGGTCGTATCGAGTTCGTTCATCACGATCGGAACGTTATTGTATTCGCACGCGTGCGCAAAATATCCGTACGCGGGAGTCTGCATGACGACTTTCTTCCCGGCGGGGACGGCGCTCTCAACGATCTGATACAGCGCGGGAATGATGCCCGGCGAGAATGTCAGCTGCTCTTTCGGGAACGACCAGTCGTACTTGTCTCTGCACCACTTCGAAAGCGCTTCATAGTATCCGGGGTCGAACACCATCGAATAACCGAAGATCCTGCGGTCGATCCTGTCCTTCATCGCCTGGCAGATCTCCGGCGGAGTGGCTATCTCCATGTCGGCGACCCACATATGAACGAAATCGTCGTCCGCGAAAGCGAATTTCTTCTCGGGGCCGGCGTGGAAAATATAAGATCTGAACCCTTCGGCCTTCATCGCGTTTGTGCCCCTGCGGTCAATAATCTCATCAAAATCATATTTCATAGTGTACCTCCGTTCATTACACCGATTCGGTTGCTCGATAATTGTATTATACTCCCGTTTCCGCGTCGGAAAAAATAAATCCGATTTCCTCACAGGAAATTTTGCATTGCCTGAGTTTCCTTAAAATTGATTTTATCAATGCATTGATATATACTTTTCCTATAAACCTGAAAGTCAGTGATTTTTCATTTCAATATTAACTCTTAGGAAACCCGGAGGCGCGCATGGCTGATATCGTAAAGATTGTCGGAGATAATATCAGGTACTACAGAAAGTTGAAGGGACTGACGCTGGAGCAGCTCGGCAGCCGCATCGGCAAGACGAAAGCGGCTGTGTCGAAATATGAGAACGGCAGGATCTTCATCGATATCCAGACGCTGTATGAGATAGCGGAAACGCTCGGGATAGATGTGGAGCAGCTGCTCTACTCTGATGAGCGGTATATGAAAACTCCGTCCGACGCCAATGTCCCGAATTTTTTCAGGGACGTCTCCCGGCTGTACGGATATATCTATGACGGCCGGGACGGCAGAGTGAGCGAATCAGTGGTCACGATGGGCAGGGGCCGCGGAGACGGGGAAAATGTGTACAGGGCCACGCTCTATCTCAATGTCCGTGACGCTTCGCATTTCCACGTCTGCGAATACACATACCGAGGGAAGCTGTGCCATTATGATTCACTCAGCGTTTTCACTCTGCAGAACACGAGCACGCCGATGGAGGAACTGAAGATAACGGTGCCGGCATCTTATATGGACGAGCCGGAAAAGTTCGCGATGTTCTGCGGCATCTCGTCGCGCCCCGTCATGCCGGTCGCGCTCAAGATACTTCTCTGCAAAAACGCGAAAGAAAAAAACGCCGACCTCGCAGCTAAGCTGAAGATCGGCAAAAGCGACATAAAAAACACAAAAATGTATAATATGTTTTCGGTCACCTGACGGCGGTCACCTCGCGTAATGCTTGTCTACGAATACCACCTGTTCGCCGGCGCCGAACGCGTCGCCGTATACTTTCACAAGTCCGATGATAAAGTCGACGAGCGCCCAGATGCCCGCTCCGCCCGCTGTGAGCAGTTTCAGTATGCAGAGCCCGATCTGCCCTCTCATGAACCTGTCCACACCGAGCCATCCGAACAGAAAACATCCTACCCAGACGAAAATGTGTTTGTCCATGCTGCGCACGTCATGCCCGTCATACTCGGCCGGATACGGCTGCCCGTACTGAGCCTGCCCCTGATATCCCGCCTGCTGATAGCCCGCGTTCTGATATCCGTAGTTCGGATTCTGCTGATAGCCGGCGTTCTGATATCCGTAGTTCGGATTCTGCTGGTATCCGGCATTCTGATATCCGAAGTTCGGATTTTGCTGATATCCGGCGTTCTGATTTCCGAAGTTCGGATTCTGCTGATATCCGGCGTTCTGGTTTCCGAAGTTCGGATTCTGCTGATAACCTGTGTTCCGGTTCCCTGCGTTCCGGTACCCGGTATTCTGATAACCGGTGTTCGGATTGTATGAATCTTCGTCCGGAGCGGCATCTTCCGCTCCTTCGGGATCCGCGCCGCCTTCTTCCGCGCGCGAAACGATCACCTCGCCGCCCTGCCTGAACACATCCACATTTTCTCCTACTCTCGGGTCGCCGAAATTCAATGCCGAGAACGGCACTTCCTCTATACTGCCGTCTTCGCTGCCTATCGTGACCTTATCCTTTTCCACTTTCAATATCCTGCTCAAACTGACACCCCTTCTCTGTAAATCACAACTGCTCAGATTATCTATTATTATATATTATGAGCATTTGTACAGCAATGCGCACAGGCCGGGACCAATGTAAATTTTTGCGCAGGCCGGGAGCAGCCGGAGACGATTTTCTTCAGCATCAAAAATCGCGGCTCTGCGGCCGCGATGGGATTTCGTGGTTGCGGGGGGGGGATTTGAACCTCCGACCTCCGGGTTATGAGCCCGACGAGCTACCAGCTGCTCTACCCCGCGATAATGTTTATGATTTGGTGCCGAAGACCGGGGTCGAACCGGTACGATCGGTTAGGATCACCGGATTTTAAGTCCGGCGCGTCTGCCAATTCCGCCACTCCGGCACAAGTCATCCCGATTTTCAAACAACCATCGGTGGCAGAAAGTGCCACCGATGAAAGATAACTGGCTCCAAGGGTGGGGCTCGAACCCACAGCCTACCGGTTAACAGCCGGTTGCTCCACCATTGAGCTACCTTGGAACAATGCCCGTCTTGTTTTCAACGGCAATAACTATTATACAAAACGGGCGTTCCTATGTCAATGATTAATATTTCTCCCTGTCATCATTCGCTTTCCAGAACTACCCGGATCTTCCGCCTGTATTTCTCAGCGGTCTTTTCATCTCCGAGTTCCTCGCAGACGGCGATCAGACGCTCCATGACCTCCGTATTCGACGGTGAGCATTTCAGAGCCGTCAGATAGCGCTCCTTCGCTTCCTCCGGTTCATCCTTTCCTTCATAAGCAATGCCGAGATAATACCAGAGCGGCCACCATACGTTGAAGCGCCCGTCTTCCTCATATCCGCCGAGTATCGCGATGCCGCGGTCATAGAGGCCCCGCATCACCGCATTGCAGCCTTCTTCTATCTTAAGGGGATCGTCCATCCTGTCAAGGATGCCGCGCACCTCCGCGCGCAGTTCCCCGCCGTTGTCCAGTTTCATGAACTCATCGAAGGCGACCTTCGCCTTCGCGTACAGTCCGAGATTGAGATATGCGTAGCCGAGATAATAATGTCCGAGTTCGTCATCCGGATTTTCAAGCGTGTATATCTCAAACTGCTCCAGCGATTCGGCTTTGAAGTTTCCTACGAATTCGGCGCCCTCCTCTTCTCCGGCCTCGTACGCGTCGTGGCAGGCGCGCGCGTAACTGAATCGCGCTTCGGGAAGTTCGGGATCGATCCTCATGGCCGCTCGGAACCAGGCGGCCGCAGTCGTGAAATCGTCTTTTCCGGCCGCCGCAGCGCCCTGATTCATGACGCCCTTCGCAAATTCGGTCCCGAAGTGCTTCTTTATATAGGCGAGATAATTCTCCGCATATCTGAAATCAGGGTCGCATCCGATCACGAACGCCATGTTCTTCGCGATCGTCAGAGTGCTTACCGGGCCGGAAAAATCGGCCGTACGAAACGGGATCGGGACATTCTTCATGAAGCCTTCGATCTTTGCCTTGTGCAGATATTCGTCCGAAAGCTCATCAAATACGAATTCACTGAGCTTCGGCGTAAGATATTCAGTTATCCTGTCTGTTTTTTTCTGTTCAGCCATTTATACTACATTCGTTCCGGCGCTTCCATCCCGAGAAGTCCGAGACAGTTCCCGACGGCAGTCCTCGCGGCGGAAACGAGAGCGAGCTTCGCGCGGCGCTCTTCCGCATTGTCGACAAGGATATGCTCGTCGTGATAGAACTTGTTGAAAGCCTGAGCGATGTCGACAACATGCCTCGTGACCATTGACGGCTCGTATTTCTCTGCCGCCTCAAGTACAACGTCAGGCATCTCGTACATCAGCTTCTCGAGCGCATACGCGGCGTCTCCCGCGATATACGAAGCATCTATATCGCCGCCCCGCAGCGCGGCCCTGTCCTCTTCCGATGCGTTCCTGAGTACGCTCGTCGCTCTCGCGTACGTGTACTGCACATACGGTCCTGTCTCGCCGTCGAAGTTCAGCACGTGATCCCAGTCGAACACGCTGTCCTTTATCCTGTTGTTAGAAAGTTCGTCGAAAATGACAGCGCCGATGCCCACCTTGCGGGCGGTCTCATCCACGTTCTCCGTTACGACGTTCTTCTCTTCGATTATTTTCTTTGTCTTTTCGACCGCTTCCCTCAGCAGATCGTCCAGGAATATGACCTGTCCCTTTCTCGTCGAAAGCTTCTTGATCTCGCCGTTCTCGCGCATGCTTACCATGCCGAACGCCACATGGACAAGATCCTTGGCCCAGTCGTAGCCCATCAGTTCTATTATCTTGAACCACTGCTGGAAGTGCAGATTCTGCTCGGAAGCTACCACATATATGCACTTGTCGAAATCATATGTCTTCTTCCTGTACATCGCGGCCGCGATATCCCTCGTGACGTAGAGCGACGATCCGTCTGATTTCAGGATGATCGCGGGAGTGAGCCCGTACGGTTCAAGATCCACTATCTGCGCTCCGTTTGACTCTTTGAGCAGCCCCTTCTCACGGAGCTCGTCAACTACCGCGTCCATCTTGTCGGAATAGAAGCTCTCGCCCTTATATGAATCGAATTCTATGCCGAGCACTCCGTAGATCTTCTTGAATTCCTTTATTGAAACGTCGCGGAACCACTGCCATATATCCTTCTCGGCCTTCTCGCCGGCCTCGAGTTTCACAAATGTCGCGCGCGCCTCTTCATCAAGTGACGGATCTTTCTCCGCCTCCTCGTTGAACTTCACGTAGAGCGCGAACAGCTCCTTTATCGGATCCGCCTTTATTTTCTCGTCATCTCCCCAGTGCCTGTACGCTGTGATCATTTTCCCGAACTGCGTGCCGTAGTCGCCGAGGTGGTTTATCCTGACGACATCGTAGCCGAGAAAATCATAGATCTTGTACAGGGAATTCCCGATGATCGTGCTGCGTTTATGACCGATATGGAACGGCTTCGCGATGTTCGGCGAACTGAATTCGACGATGACCGTCTTTCCGTTCCCGATATCAGAACTTCCGTATCTGTCTCCCGCTCCGGCTACTTCCTTCACGACGCCGGCCGCGAACTGCTCCCGTGACAGGAACATGTTCACATACGCGTTCACATTCTCCACTTTCGAGAACATGCCGCTGCCGGAGATCTCTCCCGCCAGTTCTTCGGCGATGAGCTGCGGCGCCTTCCTGTATTCTTTAGCGAGTCTGAAGCAGGGAAAAGCGTAATCGCCCATTTTCTCATCGGCCGGGACCTCTATCATCCCTTCTATCTCATCAATGCCGATCCCCTGCACATGTTCCGCGAGAAGTTCCGCTATGCCGCGTTTATAGTTATCCATCTATTTTCTCCTTTTCGGTAATGACCTTCACTCCGTGCTCTTTCAGTACCGCTGCGAAAAAACCGTCGCCCGGGACTGTTTTATGTGAGAACGTCCCGTCGTATATTTTTCCGCTGCCGCACGACGGACTGTTCGCCTTCAGTATCGCTCCCTCTATATCTTCTTCCCTGATCTCGGCTGCGCTGAGAATAGTCTTATACGCTATCTCTGCGCCCTTTCTCAGATCTTCCGTAATGTCTGTCCCTTCGGCTGTAAGTACGCGTCCGTCCTGTATTTCCACCGGTTCTCTCGGTGTTCCGAGCCCGGCAAGCGTCTCCGGACATACGGCGCATACATCGTGCGTTCTTGCGAATTCCTTTACCCAGTCTGTGCTGTTGCTGCCTCCGTCGTACTTGCAGTTAGTCCCGAGAAGACATGCGCTTATTATATACATAATTTCACCTTCTTTACCTCTTCATAGTGACGACGGTCACACCGTCGCCTCCCTCATTGTACCCGCCGGGCCTTATGTTTTCAACGTTTTTATTTCTCTTCAGCACCTTCCGCAGGCCCTCCTTCAGGACGCCTTCCCCGCGCCCGTGGATTATCGTCACCTTTTCCGCGCCCGACATCATAACATCGTCCATATATTTTTCAACATTCGCGGTAGCCTCATCGAGGTTCTGCCCGCGAACGTCCAGCTCTCTCTTAACAGTCTGCGCCTTTTTCCTGTACATGTTGCCGTACTGCGACTTCGATACTCTGCGCTGCACGGCGTCTCTTCCCTCGAGTATGAGTTTCAGATCGTCCGCGTCCGCTCTTATCTTAAGCGACCCGACCTGCACCGTTATCTTTCCTCTGCTGTCAGGCAGTGCCGTGATGACTCCGTTCTCATTCAGGCTCATCACCTTCACGCGGTCTCCGACTTTTATATCATCAACGCTCACCGGATTGTCGTTCACTTCTTTAATAAATTTCTCACGGTACCTTCCGGCCGCGTCCTTTATTTTTTTTCTGTCCTCATCGAAGCGCCTGTTGCGCTCGCCGAGACTCTCAACCTTCGACAGCTCACGCAGGTCTTCCTGCACTTCCTTCGACACCTGCTTCGCCTCCGCGATGATCCCCCGCGCCTCGCGCTTCGCCTCATTCAGCATTTCGTCGCGCTGCTTCTCAAGCGCCTTCTGTTTTTTGTCCCATTCCTCCTTCTGCTTTTTCATCAGGATATTCAGCCTGATCGCCTCGTCGCGTTCATCCTCCGCGGCCCTGCGGTCCTCATCGATGGACGCGATTACATCCTCGAATTCCATCTCTCCGGAATCCATAAGCTCCCGCGCCCTTCCGATTATCTCCTCCGGAAGCCCAAGCTTTCCGGATATTTCGAACGCGTTCGACTTTCCCGGGAGCCCGATGGACAGTTTGAACGTCGGTGACAGCGTTTCCACGTCGAATTCCATGGACGCGTTCTGCACGCCGTCCGTCGTAAGCGCGTACTTCTTCAGCTCGGTATAATGCGTCGTCGCGAGCACGGTCGCGCCCTTTTTCTTAAGTGTCTCGAGCACGGATATTCCGAGCGCCGCTCCTTCGGCCGGGTCCGTGCCCGCGCCGAGTTCATCCAGCAATGCGAGGACGCCCGGCATTGCTTCATCTACTATCCCGACGATGTTCTTCATGTGCGAACTGAATGTCGACAGGCTCTGCTCGATGCTCTGCTCGTCACCGATATCCGCGAAGATCTCACGGAACACCGGGACTGAGCTCCCGCCCGAGGCCGGGATGTGGAGCCCTGACTGCGCCATCATGCACAGCAGGCCGACAGTCTTCAGCGTAACTGTCTTTCCGCCCGTGTTCGGTCCGGTTATTATCAGCGAAGTGTACTCTCCGCCCGCGCGCACGTCTATCGGCACGACCTTTTTCGGATCGATGAGCGGATGGCGCGCCTTTTTGAGGTCGATAATGCCGTCCTCCGAGATCTCCGGCCGCTCTCCTTCCATCATCGCGGAAAGTTTCCCCTTCGCCATGATGAAATCGAGCTGTGTCAGCAGTTCGAGATTGTTTTCGAGTTCCTCGTGATGCTCCGCGACGCGCGCGCTCAGCTCAGCGAGGATCCTGTCCATCTCTTTCTTTTCGGCGATTCCGAGTTCGCGCAGTTCATTGTTCATGTCCACGACCGACTGCGGTTCTATGAACAGCGTCGCGCCCGTCTGGGACTGATCGTGCACCATGCCGGGGAACTGCGACTTGTACTCCGACTTTACGGGTATAACGTATCTTCCGTCCCTCATCGTGACGAGCTGGTCCTGCAGCTTCGTCCTGTTGTGCTCGCTGTTTACGATATGAGACAGCTTCGCCTTTATCGCCTCTTCCTGCCGCTTTATCGACCGTCTGATCTGCCTGAGCTCCGCGCTCGCGTTATCCGACATCTCGTCTTCCGAAACGATGCATCTGTCAATGTCGTCCTCAAGGTCCCGGAACACGGCGAGCACATCTGTCAGGCTCCTCAGCAGAGGAAGATCCGGCACGTCTTCGCTCCTCATGAACGCTGAAACGCTGCGCGCCACCGAAAGATCGTAAAGCACCCGGAGAAGCTGGCTCATGCTGAGCGAACCGCCCTTCACCGTCAGCGATATCAGGTCCCTTATATCATAGAAATTTCCGAGAGGCAGCGGCCCTTTGAATGTGATAAGCCTAACGGCTTCCGTAGTCTCATCAAGGCCGTATCTGACGTCCCGGATATCATCGAACGGCATAAGTTCTGAGATGACGTTCTTTGTCATCTCAGAACCCGCCTGTTCCTTCATCATGTCTCTGATTTTGTCATATTCGAGAATTTTAATGGTTTTCCCGTTCATTTCTCTCCCATTCCAAATCATTCCTCAGCTTCTCGAGTTCGCTCTTGAGCTGGATGTTTTCCATCTGGATATCGAAGAAATTGTTTTCCATCTCCTTATACTTCTGCTCCGAGGCTTCGACGGCTTCCTTCGAGCCGCGCTCCGCTTCGGCCTTCATTTCTTCCTGCATACGCATAAGTTCGCGGATCTCTCTGTCCTTCGCGTTCACCTTGCCGAGAAGAGAATCCTTCTGATCGCGCAGTTCCTTTATCTCTTCCTTCGATTCGTTCGTGACGCGTTCCAGGTTCTGCTCGTTCTGGGACTTGAGCCCCTCGTAACTGTGCTTCGCCTGCTCCCAGAGTTCCGTATATTTCTTCGTCTCCTGCTCGAGTTCTAATATGCGCTGATTGAGGGAAGCGACGGCATTTTTCAGATCAAAGTATTCGTCGGCCATATTCACGGCCGCCAGCACGGCGATCTGCGACATCGCTCCCGCGGGAAGACTGGCTGCGACTTCATTCATCTTTTCGTCGACATGCGCGGCAAGTCTCACGATCTCCTCGCGCGTCCTGTCCCCCACTATCGTATACTCACGTCCGTAGATAGTGACTTCTACTTTGTTTGCCATCTTTGTTCCCTCCTATACGTCCCTCAGCACGGCATTGAACTCGCCGCATACTCTTTCAACGATTCTGTCGTGGACAGCGTTGGCCTCTTCATCGGTAAGAGTCTTGTTCCTGTCGCGATACCTGAGTGTGAACGCGACACTCTTCTTTCCGCTGTCTATCTGATCGCCTCTGTAGATATCGAACAGTTCGACATTCTCGAGCAGTTCGCCGCCCTCCTCGCGGATCATGCGGCTGATCCTGCCGACTTCGACGCTTTCATCTACAACGAGCGCGATATCCCTCGACGTTGCAGGATATACAGGAAGCGGTTCATATTCAATGACCATGTCCGCGGCCTGCATCACGAGCTCGAACATGATCTCGCAGACGTAGACCCTGTCCTTTATGCCGTAATTCGCGCAGACGTCCGGATGGATCTCGCCCATGATGCCGATCTCGCACGGCTGCTTTTTCATGTTGTTTGCCATCATCCTGATCATGTCCTGCATCATCACGACATCGTCCGGGCTGACGTCTTCCGGCTTCTTGTCCTGCAGTTCCTTCGACATTTCCTTTATCTGTTCGGAGTGGACCTCGTCCGGGCTCTCTCCCGCGATCGATATCCTCGCGCATCTCCCCGGATGGAACGTATCATATTCGCTTTCCGCGGTGAATTCGAGATCATCAATGCCGAATTCCTCGAGCAACTGCTCCACTGCACCCTTGAGCGTATAGAAATCTTCTTCTTCTCCGCATATTCCCATGCACAGCGAGTACTGTTCGTCAGGCAGTTCTGTCTCTTCGCCCTGCGTCGGGAAGAACGTGCGTCCGATCTCGAACAGTCTCAGGTCGCCGTTCGACCTCGAGTAGTTCGTCTGCAGCACCTGCATCATTCCCGGCATCAGCATCGTCCTCATCACTGACGTCTCTTCCCCGAGAGGATTTATTATCTTCACGAAATCGCGCTCCCACGAATCCTTCGGCGCCAGTATCTTGTCCATCACGGCCGGATCGATGAACGAATATGTCTCTATCTCATCGAATCCGAGCGCGGTGAGAGTCTCGCGCGCCTTGTCCCTGAGGAGCCTGTCCTCCGGCGTCTTCGCCGGTTCATTCGTCCTCGGCACCGTCGACGGGATATTGTCGTATCCGTACATCCTGGCGACTTCCTCGATATAGTCTTCCTCGATAGCCAGATCTCCCCTGAAATGAGGAGGCGTGCAGACCATGACGTTGCCTTCGCCTTCAACAGTTATTTCCAGACTGCGGAGATATTTCTCCATGTCTTCTCTTGAGATATCAGTCCCGAGCACATGGTTCACGCGGCTGACTCTTACATCCGTCGGCTGCTGCACGTCCGGCGTCGGATAGACATCCACCGCGCCTTCGCAGACAGTGCCCGCGCCGATGAGCTCGACAAGCCGGCAGAAACGGTCCGACGCTTCTTTGCATTGCTCCGTACTGAGATGCTTCTCATTTCTCATTCCGGCCTCGGTCCTGTGCTTCATGAATTTTTCGGACGCTCTGATGTTCGGACCGTTGAACGCCGCCGATTCAAGGATAACAGTTGTCGTATCATCCCTTACTTCCGAATCGAGTCCGCCCATGATGCCGGCGATGCCGATCGGGCCTTCCGCGTCGTTTATCATCAGCGTTTCCCCGCTGAGCTCTCTCTCGACGCCGTCGAGTGTCGTGAACTTATCGCCTTCGTTCGCGGTCTTCACTACGATCTTCCCGCCTCTCACCGTCCTGTAGTCGAACGCGTGCAGCGGCTGGCCGTATTCGAGCATAACGAAGTTCGTTAGGTCTACGATATTGTTTATCGGCCTCATGCCCGCCTGCATCAGCCTCTTCTGTATCCACCACGGGCTCTCTTCTATCTTCACGTCCGTGATAATTCTCGCGTAATATCTGCGGCAGAGTTCCGGATCCTCGATCTCCACGCTCAGCAGATCGGAGCTCTTCTTCGGTCCTTCGTTCCTGACCTGTGTGTCGGGATAATTCATTTTCTCGCCGAACGTCGCGGACGACTCTCTCGCGACGCCGATCATGCACAGGCAGTCGGGCCTGTTCGGCGTGATCTCGAAATCCACGATGTCCTGACGGAGGCCGAGCTTTTCGACGAGATCGTCGCCGGGCTCCAGCCCTTCTCCTTCCGGAAGGATCCAGATGCCCTCGCGGCTCGAGAACGGAGCCACCTTGTCCTCGTATCCGAGCTCCGTGCACGAAAGCATCACAGCCTCGGACATGACTCCTCTCATTTCACTCTTGGAGATCTTCACAGGTTCTCCCGTATCGGGCTGACCGTGCATCGGGCCGGGCACCACCGCGCCGTCAAGCGCGACCGGCACGAGATATCCCTCGCTGAGTCCCGGTCTGATATTCGGCGCGCCCGTGATCACGGAAAGCGGCTCTCCGCTGCCGACGTCTACCTTCGCTACCACGAGCCTGTCCGCGTGCGGATGCTTTTCCACCGAGATCACTTTCCCGATCACAACGTTCTCAATAACTCTGTCGTCGAAATTTATCTCTTCCAGGTTCGTGCCGCTCATCGTCATGCGGTCCGCGAATTCCTGGGTCGGTCTGTCCATTTTTGTATAATCATTAAGCCATTCAAGCGATACTAACATTTTTCTGCCTCCCTATCTGAACTGTTCAATGAAGCGCACGTCATTCTCGTACAGCAGCCGAATATCATCAATGTCGTATTTCAGCATTGCCACTCTCTCGATCCCCATGCCGAATGCGAACGCGGTATATTTCTCCGTGTCTATATCCGCGACCTTCAGCACGTTCGGGTGAGTCTCTCCGCACCCTAGGATCTCGATCCAGCCGCTGCCCTTGCATACGTTGCAGCCTTTTCCGCCGCACTTGAAGCAGCTCACGTCCACTTCGGCCGACGGCTCCGTGAACGGGAAGTAATGAGGCCTGAATTTCGTTCTCGATTCCGGGCCGAACAGTTCCTTGCAGAATGTATCGAGCGTCCCCTTGAGGTCCGCGAGCGTGATGCCCTCATCGACCACGATCCCCTCGACCTGATGGAACATCGGCGAATGCGTCGCGTCGGGCGTATCTCTCCTGAAACAGCGCCCCGGGACGACTATCTTGAAAGGAGGCTTGAACTCAAGCAGTGTCCTCGCCTGGCACGGCGACGTATGCGTTCTCAGCAATGTGTTGTCGCTGATGTAGAACGTGTCGGTCAGGTCTCTGCTCGGGTGGTCGTCCGGCGCATTGAGCGCGTCGAAGTTGAAGAACACCGTCTCGACCTCCGGTCCTTCGTAAATCGAGAATCCGAGCGACTGGAACACCCTCATGATCTCTTCCTCGGTCTGCGCGAGCGGATGCTTCACTCCGAGCTTTCTCCTCGTGCCCGGCTCCGTCACATCGATCGTCTCCATCCTGAGCTTCGCGTTTTTTTCAGCGCGCTTCACATCGTCGAGCTTGTCGTTTATCATCTGCTCGACCTTCGCCTTTACCTCGTTCGCTTCTTTTCCGAACTGCCTGCGCTCTTCCGGCGCCATATCCTTCATCGACTTCAGGCGCTGAGTGATCTCGCCTTTTCTGCCCAGATACTTTACTCTGATATCCGAGGCTTCCGCCTGCGTCTTCGCTTCCGAAAGCCTGCCCCTCACTTCGTCCAGTATCCTGCTTAAATCCTTATCCATTTTGCTTACCTCTTCTCTACTGACTGATATATCAATATCCCTGCCGCGACGGCCGCGTTAAGCGAATCCACAGCGCCCGTCATGGGTATCTTCACATTTACATCCGAGCCGTTCCTGAACTCTTCCGACATGCCGGCGCCCTCGTTCCCTATGACGACAGCCGTATTCTCCGTCATGTCTTCATCGAAATAATTTACTTTCGCATCAATGTCTGTACCGACTATCTTTTTTCCCGCCCTGCGGAGGGTCTCCACGCACTGACTGGCGTCCTCCGTCAGGTATACGGGGATCCGCATCACGGAGCCCATCGCGGCACGCACTGTTTTCGGCGAATACACATCGCCCGTGCCCCTGACCGCTATCACGCCGTCGTATCCCGCGGCGTCGGCCGTCCTGATTATCGTTCCGATGTTCCCCGGGTCCTGCAGTCTGTCAAGCACCACTACATTTCCGCTGCCGCGCGAGATGAGAGACAGGAATGCTTCTTCGTCCACATCCCGTTTCCTCACGACAGCCATTATCCCCTGGCTCGTTTCCGTCTGGGCAATCTTATTGAAAAGACTGCCCCTGATAAAGGTGAAGTCATTCCCCCTGTGCTCCATGTCTATCTGATAATCGTCGCGCACGATGATCATCTCGCACAGGCCGGCGGCCAGCGCTTCCTCGACGAGCTTCCTGCCGTCTACGAGATACAGGCCGGTCCTGTCCCTGTACTTCTTCATCCTCAGTTTCGAAACGGATTTATATATTCTGTTTTGATCTGATGTAATAACTTCCATATCGCCGAAAATACCTCATTCGGTATGTTAAACCAAAAGCCGGCGAATCACCGGCTTCTCATGTCATATTCAAGAATCACCTGCATGATATACCGTTTTTTCTATTTCAAAAATGAAGGTATATCAAATCGCTCGGACGGTTCGTCCCCGCCCGTTTCATCCTGCTTTCCGTCCATACTCTTCAGTATGTCGGACAGCGTTTCCTTCCCGGTATGGCCGGTGTCCCCGGACTTTCTTCCGGCGCCTTCCTCGTCTTCGCTCTTGAGGCCGTACTGCTTCGAATACTCTCCGGGAGTATTCTCGAATCCCGTGGCAATCACGGTGACGTAGATCTCGTCCTGCAGCTCTTCCTTTATGGCCGTACCGAATATGATGATCGCGTCCTTGTCCGCGACGCTCTCTATCTGCTCCGCGGCTTCGTTTACGTCCTGCATGCCAATATCATATCCGCCGGTGATATTGAGCAGAATAGCCTTCGCTCCCGCGACAGTCGTCTCGAGCAGCGGACTTTCGATAGCTTCCTTGACGGCGTCGTTGACCTTGTTTTCGCCCTGACCGTGTCCGATGCCCATATGGGCCTCGCCCTTGTCTCTCATGACAGTTTCGACATCGGCGAAATCAAGATTAATGAGTCCGTCTTCACTGATGAGGTCAGTGATGCCCTGGACGCCCTGCTTCAGCGCACCGTCAGCCAAATTGAACGCTTCCATGAGCGTCGTCTTGCTGTCCGATATCTGGAGCAGCTTGTCATTCGGCACTATAACGATGGAATCCACGAATTCCTTCAGATACTTTATTCCCGTCTGCGCGTGTTCTGTCCTTCTTCTCCCCTCGAAGGAGAACGGCTTCGTCACGACCGCCACCGTCAGTATCCCTTTTTCCTTCGCTGTTTTAGCTATAATAGGCGCAGCGCCCGTGCCGGTGCCGCCGCCCATGCCGGCTGTGACGAACACCATCTCGGCGCCGTCCACCTTATCGGCTATATCCTCGATGTTTTCCTCTGCGGATCTCTGGCCCGTCTCCGGATTCCCGCCGGCTCCGAGTCCTTTCGTGAGTTTTCCGCCTATCTGCAGTTTATTCTCCGCCTTGCAGCCGTCCAGCGCCTGCTTGTCTGTATTTATCGCGAGGAAATCAACGCCCTCCACGCCGTCGTCTATCATGCGATTCACTGCATTGCAGCCGCCTCCGCCTACGCCGATAACTATTATTTTAGCACTTCTCTCTTCACTGGCTTCAAACTGCAGCATCCCGCTTTTCCTCCTGAATTGTCTTTCCAAAAACTTTAATATATTATAGCACAAGTATATATCTTATGCACCGATTATTATTTTATAATAAGGTATCACAACGCGCACAAATGCATAAGCACGCAAATATCAAGGATTGCCCCTAAACGACGTGCAGCATCGCGCGGCATTTTGTACCAATAATGTTCCAAAAGTGTACCAGATACGAATACGCCCCGGATCTGATCCGGGGCGTTGATATATCTTCTATTCTCTCGGGCCGATGTATCTGACGGCGCATTCAGGATCTTCCGGTTCTCCGATCTCTTCGAACAGCTCATCGAATACGCTGTCGAGCTCTTCATCGATGTAGTACGCGCGGATAACGCTGTCTGCCTCCATGTAGTCCATGTCCTTCTCGTCCTAGTCGTACGGCACGCCCTCTTCATTCAGTATCATTTCTGCCGTCTTAATGTCAATACATTATATAATTTTAATCACAAAAAAATAGAGCCTCCGGTGCATCTGCATCTTCCGGAGGCCCTTACTATATAAAGCGGCTCAAGTGACACTACAACCAGAAAACTTGCAACAAGGAGGATATCTCGCCGCTCTATATACTCAGTCCTTGAACCCGCCCGTAGTCGGGTCCACGTACGCACCAAGCAGCGCCATGACGGCGGAACCGATAAGGTACGGATTAGAGAACCATGCCTTTATGCCGTCCCATAGGGCAGCCCATGACGTGAGCGACGTGCTGTCCACTCCGATGGCGGTCAGAACCACGCCGATGATCCCAACATAGAACCACG
>JBMNVB010000011.1:0-51640 GCA_050946575.1 Anaerovoracaceae bacterium
TTACTTTTTTGTTTCCAGACAGTATTGAACAGAAGCAAATTGGACACTATTTTAAAGACCTTGATAACCTTATTACCCTTCATCAGCGTAAATACGATGAATTATATGCAGTTATGGTTTATACTAATAAATATGTTTGTGTTTAGGAGGCAATAAAAATGGCAGAGTTAGAGTCATCAATTGAACGAAATCTAATCGATCAACTGGCATACGGCGATTCCCAGTGGACGTATCGTTCAGATTTAAAGACGGAAGAGGATCTCTGGGGAAATTTCAGATATATTCTGGAGCAAAATAATAAGGCTCGGTTAAATGGAGAACCATTAACTGATTCGGAATTCGAGCAGGTTAAGAATCAGCTGCAGTTTTCGTCTTTTTATAAAGCGGGCGAGTGGCTTGTCGGTGAAAACGGAAAAGTTATGGTGCATGTTCAGCGTGGTACAGAACGTCTGCATCTGATGGTTATGAATCACGAGCATATTGCGGGCGGCAGCAGCGTATATGAGGTTATTAATCAGTATCAGGCACTGGATACAGATGAGAATAACGGCTTACCTGTAAGAGACAGAAGATTTGATGTGACTCTGATGATTAACGGGCTGCCCATGATTCATATTGAGTTGAAGAATAAGCAGCATTCGTATATGGATGGTTTCAGGCAAATAAAGAAATATATCGGCGAAGGTAAATTCAACGGTATTTTTTCGGCTGTCCAGATGTTTGTTGTAAGCAATGGTGTGGACACAAAGTACTTTGCGGCTGCATCCGATAGGGAATTGAATCCGAAATTTATGAGTGGCTGGGTGGATCGGGGAAATAATCCGGTTACAAATTACCTGGATTTTGCAGACTCGGTTCTTCGTATACCGCAGGCTCATGAAATGATTGCCAGATATACCGTTCTTGATGAAGATGCAAAACGTTTGATTCTTCTTCGGCCATACCAGATTCATGCGATTGAGTCGATTAGAGAAGCGTCCAAGCGTGGAGAGTCCGGTTATGTCTGGCATACGACGGGATCCGGCAAGACATTGACTTCTTATAAGGCGACCAGAAATTTACTGATGGATATTCCTTCATTGGAAAAGACGATTTTTCTGATCGACAGAAAAGATCTGGATGCGCAGACAACACAGGCCTTCCAGGCATATGCTAATAATGATTTGGTAGATGTTGATGAAACCGATAATGTTTATGATTTAAAGAATAAATTAAAATCAGAGGATAGACAGGTAATTGTTACAACTATTCAGAAACTGCAAATACTCGTTACGAAGCGGTTGGAAGAGGGAACGCCTGAGTATGAAAAAATAAGAAATCGCAAAATTGCATTTGTCGTTGATGAGTGCCATCGGGCAGTGACGCCAAAAACGAAACGGATACTGGAACGCTTTTTCGGAAGATCTTTATGGTATGGATTTACCGGGACTCCGAGATTTGCCGAAAATCCATATCCGCAGTTGGGAGACTTGCCAAGGACGACAGAGGAACTGTATGGAAAGCGCTTGCATCAATATACGATTCAGCATGCGATCCATGATAATGCTGTCCTAGGATTTCAGGTCGAGCATGATGGACCGAAAAATGTTTCCGATGAAACGGATCCTGGTATTTATGATAACGAAAAGCACATGCTGAGTGTGCTGAATATCATTCTCAATAAATCCTATCAAAAGCTCGGATTCCAGAACGGAAAGGGAAGAACTTACGAGGGGCTCCTTACTGTAAGTTCGATCCAGCAGGCGCAGAAGTATTATGATCTTTTGAAAAAGGTAAAAAAAGGTGAAACATCAATAGTAATCGACGAGAAAATCAAAAGGGTGCTTCCGGATTTTCCAAAATTTGCAATTACCTATTCAGTATCTGAAAACGCAGATGGTTCGCAGGTCAATCAGCAGAAGATGCAGGATTCCCTGAATGATTACAATGCCATGTTCGGAACGAAATATGATCTGGCGCAAATCCAGGGGTATAATGCGAATTTGAATAAAAGGCTGGCGCGGAAAGATCACAGGTATGACAGCAGAAGCGAACAACTGGATCTTGTTATAGTTGTCGATAGACTGCTGACTGGTTTTGATGCTCCTTGTCTGTCAACGATGTTCATTGACAGACAACCGATGGGGCCGCATGATTTGATTCAGGCATTTTCCAGGACAAATCGTATTTTCGACAAGAATAAAACATTCGGGCAGATCGTTACATTTCAGGCGCCGGTACTTTTTAAGGAAGAAGTGGATACAGCGATTAAATTGTATTCCGCAGGCGGTACAAAAGAATCGATAATGGCTGAATGGGAAGAGGTGGAGCCTGCATTTAGAAAATCTCTGTCTGCTTTACGGGCTATAGCGGAAACTCCCGCGGATGTTCCTGGGTTATCTAAGAAAGGGAAGGAGATATTTATTAAGGCTTTCCAGGAATTTGACCGGCTGTTTTCACAGCTCAAATCGTTCACCATATATGACGAATCAATGCTGGAAACATACAAAATCACACAAGAAGAATACGATGATTATGCCGGTTATTATCAAAATGCGGTAGAAGAATTGAAGGAAAATGGTTCTGGAGAAGAGGAGGATGACATTCCGATCGATTCTGAATATGAATTGATGGCGTACAGCAATACTAAAATTGATTACGAATATATCATCAATCTGATTCAGAACATCGTTACACCGGAAAATGAAGAGGTAACTCCAGAAGAACGTCAGAAAAAGATCGAAGAAGTCAAGCAATATATTGACGAACTGAGGAAAGAAAATCCGAAGATCGCGGATATCATGTCCGGCCTTGTTGATGATATTGAATTAGATGACAGCAAGTATCGCGGGAAATCTATTCTGAATATCGTTGAGAGTACAAAGGAAGAATATATTGATAAAGTGATTACTGATTTCTGTTCGGTATGGTTTGCGTCCAAAGAAGAAGTTCTATATGCTGCAATGCATTGCCGTAATGGGGAGATTCCGAATGAAAGTGCTATAAAGGCGACAGCGGATTTTACCGCTTTTAAGCAGCAGCAGGGGAAAACGCTCCCTAAATTCAAGTACTACAGTAAGATGATGTCTGAACTTAAAAAAACATTGGATGAGGAAATCAAACCACTGCTTGCACATTGACAAAGCAAATGCTGCCCCGCTATTACGGGGCAGCATCTGTTCAGTAGTGGTAACTTTAGTTTTGTTTGTGCCGAATACTTTTACTGATCGTCTGTCGCCAGTTGGCGGACTGCTTCGGAGTAGATTTCCGCGCAGAGCATCAGGTCATCGACGAATATGTACTCGTTCCTTCTGTGCTCCGTTTCCTCTCTCCCCGGGAATCTCGGTCCGAACGCGACAATGTTTTTTATCGCTCTTGCGAATGTTCCGCCGCCCATCAGGATCGGCTCCGTCGTGTCGCCGGTGAATTTGCGGTAGATGCCTACCAGCGTACTCAATAACACGCTGTCCTTTTCAAAGTATACGGAGTCGAACTTTTTATCGTTTTCGATCTGATATCCGTAGTCTTTGATCTTTTCCGTCATTATCGATTCCAGTTCTTCTGTGGATGTCGACAGAGGCATCCTGATATCGATCGAGAAACGGATTTCCTTTTCACTGGCTCTCACTTTGCCTACATTGAATGTCGTGCCGCCGGAGATATCATCCCTGAAATCAATGCCCAGAAGGGAACCGTCCAGTGTTTCGCCGAAGAATTTCTGATAGAATCTTACGCAGTCCTCAAGCTCCGGAGTACAGAGTTTTTCTCCCGCGTCCATTTTGCTCTGCAGCTGATTCATCATTTCGGTCACGGCATTTTTGCCTTCCCACGGACGGCTTCCGTGAGCGGCTGTTCCTTCGGTTTCCATTTTCACCGATCCGCATTCCAGTATGCAGCTGTCGGGTACGGCATTGTTCGCGGTGCCGCCGCTCAGCGTCCACGGCGTTCCCGTTCCGTTAAGGTGCTTCGCGATATCGAAGTGAAGGATCTCCTTTTCGCAGTAGACTGCGGGGAAGCTCGCGTCGGGCGTGAACCCGAGCGTCGGCTGTTCTTCGTTGGCCACGTAATATTCCATGTCCTTCCACGTTTTCTCTTCGTCCACTCCGAAGATCAGGCGTACTCTTTTATTCCACCTGACGCCCTTGTCCATCAGAGCCTTCACTGCGTATATCGACGTGATGGCCGAACACTTGTCGTCGATGGCGCCTCTGCCGTATAGTTTTCCGTCGTGTATTTCGCCTCCGAACGGCGGGTATGTCCAGTCATGTCCCTCGGGCACGACATCGAGATGCGTGAGGATCGCGAACAGTTCATCGCCTTCGCCGATCTCCGCATAGCCGACATATCCGTTGCAGTTCTTCGTGCGGAATCCGAGTTCCTCGCAAAGAGATAAAGTATACTCCAGTGCCTTTTCGATATTCTTTCCGAAGGGGGCTCCTTCGGATTCCTGATACTGATCCTCAGGCAGTCCGTCATATTTCACGCTCGGTATCGCGATGAGCTTCTGTAAAGAATCAATTATCCGGTCTTTGTAATCTAACATCATTTTTAAAATCACTCCTCATATTCAAAGCTGTTAATTAAAGATTATCGGAGCAATAACGCCGCCCATCAGTACTGACGCGAACGTTACGGTAACGAATCCTGCAATAACCATTCTCGGAAGAACCATTTCCAGCAGCTTTTCTTCTTTATCATGCGGAAGCTTGAAGCTGCGGATCACAGTACGGGAAACCGATTCTGTAAGCGGGTATCCCAGGAATGCCGAAAGGGCGAGGGCTGCGCTCAGTTTCCAGTCTTCCTTCAGCAGTTTTCCGCATAATGCGCCGCCGACCACAAGGCCGATGCCGCCGAGAACGATGAAGAATACCATCGGGACGACCATGCCGGCCAATGATTTCCATGTCAGAGTGCTGAAGTCCAGCGGCAGGAGCATGATGAGGCCCATGAACAGGAAGTTCATGTATCCGGCCTTTACGAGACCCTCTCTGTCAAGGAATCCTATTTCCGCGAAGAGGATACCTAAGATCAGTACTACGACCGCTGAAGGTATCTTTGTCCATTCGGCGAGATAATAGCTGAGCAATGCTACGAGCAGGAGTTTTGTGACCATGATGCTGCCGTTGTTCCATTCAGGCTTCAGAGGCTTGATGATCCTCAGGTTCGGGAACTTCTTGTCCATGCCCACGTCAGCGAGATCATATGTATTGTTCGCTACGATCGGGTCGCAGTGCCTGCGCGTAAGGTATGACGCCAGAGGGATCCCGATGAATGTCTGGAATGAGCAGACCAGTGCTGCGAACGCCGCGTACTCGGGCATTCCTGCAGAGTTCGCTGCCTGCGCTACCAGCTGCTGCGCGACTACGCCGCCTGCCAGAGGCGGGATAGCACACAGTGCATAGTATCTGTTGAACAGCATTGTTCCGAGGCCCCAGCACAGAACTGTCATTACCGCGAGTCCTCCCAGACAGATAATGACTGTACGCCACTCTCTCAAAAATCTCTTAAGTTCGATCATAGTGCCGAGGTTGGCCAGAATAAGCATGATACCGAAACTGCTAAGTACAGTAGGGATGCCCGTGCTGGTCAGACTGTCTCTCGGAATAAAGCCGGACGCGAAGCCGATAGCGTATACCAGACAGAGAAACAGAGCTTCGCCTATGATGCCTTTTGTTTTATCCGCGATAATTGTACCGATGCCGTAAAGGGCAATGTATAACGTGATACTTATGAGCGGATTTGTCCACATACTTTTCACCCACTTTCTAATATAAAATGACTATTCTCAGTGCATATCGTTATATGTACCGGCCATATTTATCGCGTCTGTAAACGCTTCATACAGCTCCATATAGTCGTCGGACTGATAAATGACTTTGTTATCTCTCTCATCGGAAATGCGGAAGCCGTCAATGCGGCAGGCAAGTGTCGCCTGCGTGTATGTCGCGAAGGTGATCTCCAGCGTGAGCGGGCCGTCCAGCTTCAGCGGAGCGATATTCGGGATATCCCTGACCGCCTTTTCCGCCTCGGACTCTATCATCACCTCTGTTTTATCAGGATGATAAAGCAATGCGGCGCAGTTGTTGACTGTCTCTTTCACCGCGACTGTGTGGACGCCGGGCATGTGTTCTTTCGCATAGGCCGTCACGCAGTCATCGCCGGTCACGAGGATCGTCGGCACTCCCAGATAACCCGCGGCATGGGCGACAAAATCGCCTTCGCCGAACGGGACTCCGTTCACGGCCGCTTCCCATATCGCGTTATAGTAAATGGTATGGCTGACCAGACCCTTTGCGCCTTTCCTCGAGTGATACCCGATCAGCATCAATGCGTCGACGTCTCTTTCCGATCCTCCGGCCATCCACAGCGGTTTATGGAATCCGGAATATAATATCGCTCTGGGATCGAGATCGGTTATCAGCAGATTATCGCCGTGACTGTGGCAGTCGTTCACGATCGCTTCATCGGCGCCGGCCGCGACAGCGCCTCTGACAGCAGCGTTTACGTCATGCGCCATCATTTTGCACAGAAGACCGTAGTCCTTTCCTTCGGGCAGTACCTGCATCAGTTTATGGATCCCGGTAATGCCTTCCGCATCCAATGAAATCAGTATGCGCATAATATTTCCTCCAATCTGTAAAAATTATTTTGGGCTTATTTTAGCGTAATGATACCATAAAGTCAAATTGATATCAATATTGAATATTAAAAATTATCAAAAACTTTTCCGGCGCCATCCCGCATTGATTTATTTACCTGAGCGGAAATGAAAAAGCGAAGCGCCTGTTTAACGCTTCGCTGTATTTTCGTATCATTATTATATGTCTCTATCTCTGTGCGAGCAGTACTGTCATTTTCTGCAGATCCTTATTTTCGATCGCTTCCATCATTTCTTTCATCAGACCTGATGAGCGTTTGATTTCGGTTTCATCGGTATTCTGCATCCTGACTAACTTGAAGTAGTCGGAATAAGTTTCCTTGATCGCCTTGATATGCACGAATCCGCTGACGTCGTAAATGAAGTTATAGAACAGATCTATTTCCTGCAATGCGTCTTCCAGCATATTGTTGTCGAGGAACACCATGATGCGTTTGGCTCTCTTCCGGAGGTTTTCCATGTCCTCCTCTGATGCCGTATTCATGAAGCGCTTGAATGTGACTAGATCAAGAGCGTATCTCAGTTCGCTGATCTCGTCCATCATGTCCGACGTGAATCCTTTTACCTGAAATCCGCGCTGGGGGATATACTCGGCGAGCCGTTCCTGCTCCAGCAGCCTCAGCGCGCTCTTGATATGCAGCCGGCTTACTTTATACTGCCGGGCCAGCGAGGTCTCGACAAGTCTGTCGCCATCCTCCAGTTCACCGGTCAGTATTTTCCACCTCAGGTCTCTGTAGATATTAAATTCAGGACGATCGATATTTTTCATTTGACTTTCTCTCAACATTGCCGCTCGAATTTTATCATAGCAGAATCAGTTTTTTTGTCAAACGGCATTGATGCGGCGGCAGGGGAGCAATGGAAATATAAAAGGCCGGAGCATTGTCATGCTTAATGCAGACTCTGCTCCGGTCATATATCAACGGCTTACCTGCGTCAGAGGAGGGTCTCATGACCGCAAGTTTACCTTCATGTGGATATCAGATTACTCCTGTGAGGCTGAGTACAAGCTGTGCGATAAGTGCAGAGCCGATGAACGTTCCGAACATCGTGCAGCATGCAACAACGATGCCTCTCCAGCCGATATTCTTGAAGTCTTCCCAGTTCTTGCCCATTGTTACTCCGGCATACGCAAGTATCGGAGTAGCCATCGGCAGCATCTGGATCTTATCCACATACGGGACTATTACGGCTGCTGTCGGGCTGTAAGACATGCCGAGCAGGATACCGATAATTGTGATCCAGATAATCGAAGGAACTTTTGGAATGAGTATGCCGAGAATATCTCCGGCTATTGCTATTCCTACCAGAATGACCATTCCCCAGAATCCTGCGCTGAATGTTATGGCTCCGTCGCTGTAAATATAGTTTCCGATATATGCTATACATGCAGTAATCAGTACTATGATGATCATTTCAAGGATCTGAGCGCCTTTTGTCTGATCTTTTGCGTCAGGCAGGGTTCCCTCATCTGACTCGAAAGATTTTGCGGAGACTGTTTTTTTCTTCTTCAGTACCGGTTCTCTTCCGATTTTCGGCTCGAGTTTCTTATACAGCCAGTTACAAAGCGGAAGTCCGATAAAGATCGTTACTATTGTCGTATCTGCCGTGGACAGTACGTTACTGGTAGCGGCAAATGCCGTTATTTCATCCGCCATCTTAGGGAACATCTCGACGAGCGGAGCGGAAGCCGCGGCCATCATGCTTCCGGAACCAACGCCTGTAGCCATTGCCAGTGACAGCGGGTGAAGTCCGGTCCCCGACGCAAGCAGGCTTGCCAGAAGTCCCATGAATATGGTGCCTATAAGTGTTCCGACGACATATATCGTTATGACGCCTTCGCCTTCAGGAGAATCGAGTCCGTACTTTGTGGCGATAATGCCGACGTTCGGTTCTCTTGCGATAGAATGAGTCATACCTACAGCTTCACGCTTGAATCCGAGAAGCAGTGCGACCGGGAGTGCTACAAAAATTGTTCCCAGGTTGCCCAGTTCCTGGAGCAGCAGTGCCGGGCCCGCTTCTATTACTTGCTGCAATGCGACGCCGCTCACGACTGAAACTTTTGCGATAAAGACCGAGATACCTGTCACTACCAGCGCCCCGGATATGCCTTCCTGTGCTTTTCCGACAAGTTTGAACGGTTTGATTAGATACAGTCCGAGCATTATCACCATTGCATACAGCAGGGGCAGGAACATGATGCTCCCGATGCCAACTGGAATGGTAATAATATTTATTTTTTCAGATATCATTACTACAATGAGCACGATAATGAAAAAATACCAGTTTTTCCATATTTCTTTTATTCTTGCCATTATTTTTTACCTCTCTCTCATTTCGGGGTCTTACACAGGCAGTCCGTCGAGGACGGCCCGTATCCCGAAGAATACCGACATGGCATAAGTGCCGGCACCGTATTTGATTACGTGCTCGTTTGCTTTGAATTTCGGGCTGTGCCAAGGATGTACGCAGTCATTGTCTTCTTCTCTGACGCCCAGCCAGTAGAAATAGCCGGGGACTTCCTGCTGATAGACCGCGAAATCTTCACCGCCCGTGGTCGGATCGGGTTCTATCGGCTTTATGCCGACTGACGAAAGCGCGTCAGATGCCTGATCATGCAGTTCTTTCAGGCCGTATGTGACGGGCAGTTCGTATATGTATTCGCATTCACCTTTGCATTCATAGGCCGATGAAATCTGTTCGACGAGATCTTTTATGCGGCGTTCGATAAGATGCGCCGTTTCAGAACTGTATGTGCGTACAGTCCCGTACATTGTCACGTAATCCGGAATAACATTATTCGTAGTACCTTCTCCGGCTTTTACATTGCAGATAGATACCACTGCTGAATCGATCGGATTTATGTTTCTGCTTACTATTGTCTGCGCTGCCTGAATTATGGATGCGGCGGCCACGACGGGGTCATGACTCCTCTGGGGCACGCCTCCGTGTCCTCCGACACCAGTGATCCTGATGTTGATCCGGTCGACTGCCGCCATCAGCGGACCTTTTACCACAGCCACCGTGCCGGACGGTATTTCCGGCTGGTTATGGAGCCCGAAGATGGCGTCCACATGCGGGTTTTCCAAACATCCCTTTCTGACCATCAGCTTCGCTCCAGCGTTAAGTTCTTCGGCAGGCTGGAACAGGAATTTCACAGATCCCTTTATTTCGTCACGCATCCGAGACAGAATCATTGCGGCGCTGAGCAGTGATGACGTATGGACATCATGACCGCATGCATGCATGATGCCGTCACGCTGTGAAGGAAAAGCGCATGTAGACGTTTCTTTCACAGGCAGTGCGTCGATGTCTGCCCTGAGACCGATGCACGGTCCGTCGGACGAGCCCTTCAGCAGTCCGACAACGCCCGTTTCCAGACCGTAGTCCAGAATTTCGATGTCAAGTGAACGGAGAATATCCGTAATGTATTTCGTAGTTTCGAATTCCTTGAAACTAAGTTCGGGATTTTGATGAAGGTGCCTGAAAACCTCAATGAAATCCGGCTCAAGCTCCTTCATTAAAGATTGAACTTTTTCACTGTTATCCACTTTTTTCTGCCTCCTGTATTTCCAGTTTTTTGCATTGACAAACGGGCCCGAATGTCGAATAATGCATTTTAAGAATTAAATATCAGAACAATGCAATGTACTGAATTCTACACGGTTAGATTATATCCGCACGTCTGACTATTTTGAATTATTAGTTTGTTTCTGCTGTATTAACTCGACGTTGATACCGCTTTGATTGCAAAGGAGAAACAGTAATGCTTTCAAAGGAATTGAATACATTCATTGTCACTTCTGAATGCGGAAGCTTCAACAAAGCTTCCGAACTTCTGTTTATTTCAGCGACGGCTGTCATGAAGCAGATCAATATACTTGAGAATGAGCTTGGCTTTATTCTGTTTTACAGGTCCAGCAGGGGCGTCCGCCTCACTGAAGCCGGCAGGATGTTTTATGAAAGTGTGAAGCGGATAGAGGGGGACTACGACAATGCCGTGAGAACGGCGCGTGAAAAATCGCAGTCAATGACTTCCGTCATCCGCGTGGGACATTCGGTACTGAGGCCCAGCACCGCATTGTTTGAGTTGTGGGAGCAATGCGAAGATATTTTCCCGTGCTTCAATATGGAGATAGTGCCGTTCAGCGACGACGCCAGTAACCTTGAACGTGTTTTCAGGACCTTCGGGGAGGATTTCGATATCCTTGTCGGCGTTTGCGATGTTACGAACTGGACCAGATATTTTCATTTTCTTGAGGTGCGCGAGGAGCCGTTCTGTGTCGCCGTCCCTCTCAGCAATCCGCTGTCGCATAAGGACCGGATCGAGCTGAAGGATCTCTGCGGCGAGAAAATGATGATAATAGGCACCGGCACGAGTCTTCTGATAGACAACATCCGCAGGACGCTGAATGAAAAATACTCGGAGATCGAAATACTGTCTTCGCCTCCGCACTACGATGTGCAGCTGTTCAACATGTGCTCCGCGAGTAATATCCTGCTCCTGACTGTGAGCTGCTGGCACGATCTTCATCCCGGCATGAAAACGATCCCGGTCGAATGGGATTTCACGATGCCGTACGGGATCATGTACCCGACAGACCCGTCGCCGACAGTGAAACTGTTCCTGCAGTTCATAAAAACCCATCTGCTCCGCAGGGAGTGACCCCGGCATTGATGCCGCTCGACGTCTTCTGAGTCGAAGCGCCGCCGGGAAAATCTTTCCGTTATTTCTGCGCCGGATCGGATATAATTATACTGAGCCGGGAGCGGCGTGCTCCCGGAGGCCATGTAATTCCGGACGGAATTATGGTATTGTGTGTAAAGTAAGTAATATAAAAAGGGGTATGTTGTGGCGTACGATTTCAAGAAGGAGCAGAAGGATCTGTACAGGCCGAAGGCGGTCCCGGGCCTCGTCAATGTGCCGGCAATGAATTATGTCGCCGTGCGCGGGACGGGGGATCCGAATCAGGAGGGCGGCGCTTATCAGCAGTCGATCGGGATCCTGTACGCAGTGTCATATACGCTGCGGATGAGCTATAAGACAGATCATAAGATCAGGGGTTTCTTTGAATACGTCGTCCCGCCGCTGGAGGGGTTCTGGCGGCAGGAAGGCGTCATCGGGTTCGATCCCGGCAGCAAGGAAAAATTCAGCTGGATCTCCGCGATCCGCCTGCCGGATTTCGTTACGGAGGAGGATTTCGCGTGGGCCGTGTCGGCGGCTGAGAAAAAGAAGAAACTCGACTGTTCTTCCGCCGAATTCATGAAGGCCGATGAGGGGCTGTGCGTGCAGATGCTGCACGTCGGTCCGTTCGACGATGAACCGGCGACAGTCGCATTGATGGATGCGTTCGTCCGGCAGAACGGCTGCGTCAATGATTTTTCGGACGCCCGCATGCATCACGAGATCTATCTGACGGACATCAGGAAGACCGCCCCGGAGAAGTGGAAAACCGTGGTGCGGCATCCTGTAAGAAAGGTGTAAAACAAGGAAGGGAGTAAAACGGTTATGAATGAAAAAGCAATGCACAAGCTGAGTTACGGTCTTTTTATCTGCACCGCGAGGAGCGGCGGCCGCGACAACGGCTGTATCATCAACACGGCGGTCCAGGTCGCGAGTGAACCGAACACGATCTCGATCGCTGTGAACAAGCTGAACTTCACGCATGACCTGATCATGGAAAGCGGCGAGTTCAATGTCTCGATCCTGAGCGAGGACGCGAAGTTCGATACTTTCAGGCATTTCGGGTATCAGAGCGGCCGGGACGTGGACAAGTTCGCTGAGATCGAGTTCAGGCGCGCAGCCAACGGAGTCGCCTATATCGATTCAGAGGCCACGAACGCGTATCTGTCCGGAAAGGTGAAGAAGACCGTGGATCTCGGAAGCCACACGCTCTTCATCGCGGATGTGACCGACGGCGAGGTGCTGTCGGACGCGCCGTCCGCGACCTATGCGTATTATTTCAAGAACATCAAGCCGGCGCCCGAGGCCGAGGGCGATGCGCCGAAGAAGGGCTGGATCTGCACGATCTGCGGCTATATCTATGAAGGCGAGGAACTGCCGCCTGATTTCATCTGCCCGATCTGCAAGCACCCGGCATCGGATTTCAGGAAACTGTAGTGCGCTGCTCGCCCGGGGCGGGGAGCGGAGTTCTTGCTCGGACGGCTCTGATGCAGAGCGAATTTCGAAGGATAACTGGCACCTGTGGTCGATTCGGACTGCCGGTGCCAGTTAAATCGAGCGAAATCGGGCGCGATTAGCTCAGATTTCGGAGAAATAACTGGCATCTGCGGCCGATTGGATCGTTGGTGCCAGTTAAATTGCGCGAATTCAGGCGCGAACTGCTCGGATTTCGAAGAAATAACTGGCATCTGTGGCCGATTCGGACTGCGGTGCCAGTTAAATCGCGCAAAAACGGGCGCATTCGGCTCTGATTTCGGAAAAATAACTGGCATCTGTGGCCGATTGGATCGTTGATGCCAGTTAAATCGCGAAAAACGTGAACGTTCCGCTCTGATCCTGAAAAGTAACTGTCACCGGCGTTCGTTTTTGATTCAGGTGCCAGTGATTTCCTGTCACCAGTGCACGTTTTCGAGTTTGGTGACAGTGAATTCCTGTCACCGGTAGACGTTTTTGAGCTTGGTGACAGTAATTTCCTGTCACCAACGCTCGTTTTTGGACTCGGTGACAGGTAATTTTCCTGTCACCAGTGGACGTTTTTTAGCTTGGTGCCAGTGATTTCCTGTCACCGGTGGACGTTTTTTAGCTTGGTGCCAGTGATTTCCTGTCACCAATGCTCGTTTTTGAACTCAGTGACAGGTAATTTTCCTGTCACCAACGTCCGTTTTTGAGTTAGGTGACAGTGATTTCCTGTCACCGGTGTTCGTTTTTGAACTTGGTGACAGGTATTCTTCCTCTTTTTTGACCCAGAAGTGGTAAGAAAAGGTGAAATAACTGGCACCGGACCGGGAATCCGACTGCGGGTGCCAGTTATTCTTTCTTTTTTTCGACTCGGAAGCGGTGGGGAGAGGTGAAATAACTGGCACCAGACCGGGAATCTGACTGCCGGTGCCAGTTATTCTTCCTCTTTTTCGACTCGGAAGCGGTGAGGAAAGGTGAAATAACTGGCACCTGACCGGAATCCGAGAGTGGGTGCCAGTTATTTTTCCTCTTTTCCGACCCGGAAGCGGTGGGGAGAGGTGAAATAACTGGCACCGGACCGGAATCCGAGAGTGGGTGCCAGTTATTCTTCCTCTTTTCCGACCAGGAAGCGGTGATGAAAGATGAAATAACTGGCACCTGACCGGAATCCGAGAGTGGGTGCCAGTTATTTTTCCTCTTTTCCGACTCGGAAGCGGTGAGGAAAGGTGAAATAACTGGCACCGGACCGGAATCCGAGAGTGGGTGCCAGTTATTCTTCCTCTTTTTCGACTTGGAAACGGTGGAGAGAGGTGAAATAACTGGCACCTGACCGGGAATCCGATCTCAGATGCCAGTTATTTTCCTTTTTACACTCGGAAAGCGCCGAGCGCCGGAAAGCACCAGAAAACGATGTGGATCGGGCGGTGCCGTGGACCGGAAAGCGCCGGGGACCAGGAAGCACCGGGGTCCGCCGGGGACCAGGAAGCACCGGGGTCCGCCGAGGACCGGAAAGCGCCGGGGACCAGGAATCGCCGGAAAGCGCCGGGGGCAGGGATTCGCTGTGGATCGGGCAGCGCTGAAGAAACAAAAAACAGGCTGCCTGGGCCGGCAGCCTGTTTTTCTGTCCTTTGGTTAACTTTATCGCACGAATATGTATTTCAGGATGAATATCACCGCGAGCACGTACATGAGCACGCTGATCTTTTTCCTGTTCTCCTTGCCCGTGAGCATGTTGATGATCACGTAGGAGATGCATCCCATGAAGATGCCGTCGGAAATGCTGTAGGCGAACGGCATTGCAAGAATCGTGATGTATGCCGGGATCGATTCCGCGGCGTCCGAGAAATCGATCTTCGTGACCGAGCCCATCATGTAGAAGCCTACGATGATCAGGGCCGGAGCCGTCGCGAAGGACGGGATCGCGAGGAATATCGGCGACAGGACGAGCGAAACGAGGAACAGGATCGCTGTCGTGAGCGATGTGAGACCTGTACGTCCGCCTTCCGTGACGCCGGACGCGCTTTCCACGTACGTCGTCGTCGTGGATGTTCCGAGCAGTGCGCCGATCGTTGTAGCGGCAGCGTCAGCGAAGAGGGCTCCCTTGATGTGCGGGAGTTTGCCTTCGTCGTCGAGCATGTTGGCCTTTGTGGAAACTCCCACGAGCGTTCCGATCGTGTCGAACATGTCGACGAACAGGAACGCGAAGATGACACCGATGAATTCGAAGCCGTTGACGCCGGAGAAGCTGATTTTGCCGGCGACCTTCGAGATCGCGCCGATCTGGATGCCCTGCGAGAAATCAGGCAGCAGGCTGTACCAGCCGTTTGCCGGGTCGATCTGATACAGGCCCGTGAGCTGGCAGATGATGCCGAGCAGCCATGTGATCAGGATGCCCCAGAGGATGCCGCCCTTTACGTTCTTCGTTACGAACAGCGCCGTGATGACAACGCCGATGATCGCGAGGATCGCTGTGACGCCCACCGTATTGAACGTTCCGTCGGCGAACGACTGGAGAGCCGAAGCCGTGTTCTCGTTCGGAACGATGATCTTGGCGTTCTGCAGCCCGATATAGGCGATGAACAGTCCGATACCGCAGCTGACGGCGTATTTCAGCGTCTGTGGTATTGCATTGAAGATGGCTTCACGCACATTCGTGAGCGTGAGCAGGATGAAAATGATACCTTCCACGAGTACTGCGGCAAGCGCTACTTTCCATGAATATCCCATCGCTCCGACGACTGTGTACGCGAAGTACGCGTTCAGCCCCATGCCCGGCGCGAGCGCGAACGGGTAATTCGCACACACTGACATGAGCAGCGTACCGATGCATGCCGCGAGCGCGGTCGCGACGAATACGCCGGCGCTGTCCATGCCGGTCGTCCCGAGCACGGAAGGATTGACGGCCAGGATATAGGCCATCGTCATGAATGTAGTAATGCCGGCCATTATCTCAGTCCGGACATCAGTTCCATTCTCTTTCAGTTTGAACAGTTTTTCCATGAGAATATTACCTTTCACAAATGATAAATAAATAGATAAAAATAGGACAGAAACATTGTACAACGTGCCTGTATCATCGTCAACAACGTTCGTGACGGGGCGGACATTGCTGTTTTTCAGGCGTTTTCGGGCTCCCGGAAGCGGCGGAGAAGTTTACAGGAAAAGCCGCAGAATCAATGCGGCGGCCCCTGTTTCCGGCGTTTTGGCGGTGCGGAGGGCTTTTTATCGTTTACAATAACTACACAATATCTTGGGTGTGGGCGGGAAATAAATCGGTACATATTGTAGTTTCTCATTGACTGAGCCGTTCCGCATTGATATAATGGCAATGCGGGCTCTTCGCGGGCCCGGAAAGCGGGGGAAACGGAATGATAGCGGGACTGCAGAAGCTGACACTATTGGACTACCCGGGGCGTACAGCCTGCACTGTGTTCCTGCAGGGGTGCGATTTCAGGTGCCCGTTCTGTCACAATTACGGACTTATACCGGATGATCCCGGTGGGGCCGGGATACCGGAGGATGAGCTTCTCGGATTTCTGTCGAAACGGAAAAACATGCTGGACGGAGTGTGCATCAGCGGGGGCGAACCGCTCATGCACGAGTCGGTCATTGCATTGATGAGGGACATAAAGGGGCTCGGGTACGATATTAAGGTAGACACTAACGGAAGTTTCCCGGACAGGCTCCGCGAGGCGGCGGAGTCCGGTCTGTGCGACTATATCGCGATGGACATAAAAAATTCGCCTGAAAAATACGCGGCGACGGCGGGGACCGGATGCGCCGCGGAACGTATTGAAGAGAGTCTGACGTATATCATGCAGTGCGGACTGCCCTATGAGTTCCGGACGACGGCCGTGAGGGAATTCCACGAGCCGGAGGATTTCGAAAAGATCGGAAGAAGGATCGAGGGAGCGGATAAGTATTTTATCCAGAACTTCAGAGATCCCGGGAACGGGCGGGCGGCCATGCTGCACGCGTGCGGACAGGATGAACTTGAGCGGTTTCTCGGGGCGGCGCGAAGATATGTGCCGGCGGCGGAGCTGCGCGGATAACCTGAGGGAGGAGAAAATGTACAAAGTCATCAAGAGAGACGGGAAGATAGCGGAATTCGACATCGGCAAGATCAGCGCCGCCATCGAAAAGGCGTTCATTGCGCAGGAGAAGCAGTATCACAGCTCGATAATAGATCTTCTCGCGCTCAAGACGACGGCTGATTTCGAACCGAAGATAAAGGACGAACTCATCGCGGTCGAGGATATACAGGACAGCGTGGAGGAGGTCCTGTCTCAGGCGGGCTACGCGGACGTAGCGAAGGCTTACATCCTGTACAGGAAGCAGCGCGAGAAGGTGAGGAACCTCAATTCCACGTTTCTGGACTACAAAGATCTGGTCAACAGTTATCTGAACGTCATGGACTGGCGCGTGAAGGAGAATTCGACGGTCACGTATTCCGTCGGAGGGCTCATCCTGTCGAACAGCGGCGCCATCACGGCGAATTACTGGCTGAGCGAGATCTATGACAATGAGATAGCGCAGGCCCACAGGAACGCGGACATACATATCCACGACCTGTCGATGCTGACGGGCTACTGCGCGGGCTGGTCGCTGAAGCAGCTCATACAGGAAGGGCTCGGCGGCGTCCCGGGGAAGATCACGTCCGCTCCGGCGAAGCATCTCAGCTCGCTGTGCAACCAGATGGTAAACTTCCTCGGCATCATGCAGAATGAGTGGGCCGGCGCGCAGGCGTTCAGTTCGTTCGACACGTATCTCGCGCCGTTTGTAAAGGCGGACGGGCTTTCGTATCATGAGGTGAAGAACTGCATCCAGTCGTTCATCTACGGCGTGAATACGCCGTCGAGGTGGGGCACTCAGGCTCCGTTCACGAACATCACGCTCGACTGGACGGTCCCGGACGACCTTAAGAACCTTCCGGCTATAGTCGGCGGCGTGGAGCAGGATTTCACATACGGTGACTGCAAGGCCGAGATGGACATGATAAACAAGGCGTTCATCGAGACGATGGTCGAAGGCGACGCGGAAGGACGCGGATTCCAGTATCCTATCCCGACGTATTCGATCACGAAGGATTTCGACTGGTCCGAGACGGAGAACAACAGACTCCTGTTCGAAATGACGTCGAAGTACGGCACGCCGTATTTCTCGAACTACGTGAACAGCGACATGGAGCCGAGCGACATCAGGAGCATGTGCTGCAGACTCAGGCTCGATCTCAGGGAGCTCCGCAAGAAGTCCGGCGGGTATTTCGGATCCGGCGAATCGACGGGCTCGGTCGGCGTCGTCACGATAAATCTCCCGAGGATAGCCTACCTCGCGGAAAATGAAGAGGATTTCTACAGGCGGCTCGACCGCATGATGGACATTTCGGCGAGATCGCTGAAAATAAAGAGGACCGTTATCAGCAAGTTCCTTGAAGCCGGGCTGTATCCGTATACGAAGAGATACCTCGGCACGTTCGAGAACCATTTCTCAACGATCGGGCTGATCGGAATGAATGAAACCGCCCTGAACGCGAAATGGCTCCGCACGGACCTCACGAAAAAGGACGGACAGAAGTTCGCCGTTGACGTGCTGAACCATATGAGAGAGAAGCTCTCCGACTATCAGGAAGAGTACGGCGATCTGTACAATCTCGAGGCGACTCCGGCGGAGTCCACGACATACAGACTCGCGAAGCACGATGTCGAGCGCTTCGGCGACATCATCACGGCGAACATGGACGGGACGCCTTACTACACGAACTCGTCGCATCTGCCTGTGGGCTACACGGAGGACATGTTCACGGCGCTGGATATCCAGGACCAGCTGCAGACGCTGTACACGTCGGGAACTGTATTCCACGCGTTCCTCGGAGAAAAGCTCCCGGACTGGAAAGCGGCAGCGTCGCTCGTCCGCAAGATAGCGGAGAATTACAGACTTCCGTACTACACTCTGTCTCCGACGTATTCCGTCTGCAAGGAGCACGGATATATCGCGGGCGAAGTCTACGAATGCCCGGAGTGCGGGAAGAAGACGGAGGTCTACAGCCGCATCACCGGCTATTACAGACCGGTCCAGAACTGGAACGACGGGAAGCTGCAGGAGTTTAAGGACAGAAAAGTATACGACGCGGGTATCGACTTTAATGAGCATCAACGCGTTGATGCTAAAGAAAGCGCGGCCCATAACATGCTGTTCACTACGGCGTCGTGCCCGAACTGCAAGATAGCGAAAAAGCTGCTCGACGACGCGGGCATCGAATACGACGTGATAGACGCCGAGAGCGAGGAGAACCGCGGGCTCGTTAAGGAATACGGCATTATGCAGGCGCCGACGCTCGTGGTGCCGGGCGAGGCCGGCGGATCGAAATACGCGAACGTCTCCAACATCCGGCGCTTTATGCAGGATATAAAGTAGGTGCAGTATGCTCAGGATAGGATGTCATCTCTCGTCGTCGGGCGGATATACCGCCATGGGGAAGACCGCCGAGAAGATCGGGGCGAACACGTTCCAGTTCTTCACGCGGAACCCGCGGGGCGGGAAAGCGAAGCCGCTCGATGTGGAAGATATAAATGAATATATAAAGTTCGCCGATGATCACGGGATAGCGCATATCCTGGCGCACGCGCCGTACACGCTGAACGCGTGCTCGGCGGATCCCGGCGTCAGGAAATTCGCGCGTGAGACAATGGCGGACGATCTGAGGCGGCTCGAGTATCTGCCGGAGCCGATGTACAATTTCCATCCTGGGAGCCATGTGAAGCAGGGCGCGGAGAAGGGCATAGAACTTATCTGCGATGCGCTGAACAGTGTGCTGACTGAAGACACCGGCGTTACGGTCCTGCTCGAGACGATGGCCGGGAAGGGCAGCGAGGTCGGGCGGACGTTCGGGGAACTGCGCGCGATAATAGACGGGACGCAGCTGAGCGATAAGCTCGGCGTATGCCTTGATACATGCCACGTGTTCGACGGAGGATACGACATCGTCGGTGACCTTGACGGCGTGCTCGACGAATTCGACAGAGTCATCGGCATTGATCGTCTGAAGGCGGTCCATCTAAATGACAGCAAAAACGTTCTCGGAAGTCACAAGGACCGGCACGAGAAGATAGGCGAAGGGAATATAGGGCTCGAAGCGTTCCGGAATATCGTGAACAACAAAATTCTGAGGAAACTGCCGATGTTCCTTGAAACGCCGAACGATCTTGAGGGCTACGCCGCGGAGATAAAACTTCTGCGCGGGCTCGAATGTGAAGAATAGTTGAACTTTCACAGAATGAACACATTTCTCCTGTATGGTGGACAGAACGAAACCATACAGGGGTGTTTTTTTTATGAGAACTACGAAAAAGATTATTTTGATATTTACATTTGTATTCGCGGTGGCGGGCATGATGCCGACAGGAGCACTCGCGGCCGAAACGAGTGTCAGCTCTGACACGTCTGCCGCTGCCGAAACGTCTGCGGGGACGGCGGATGATACGGCTTCGGACACGACGGCGGATACTGCGGGCAGCACGGCAGAGGCAACGGAAAATACCGCCGGCACGACGACGGATACAGCATCGAACAGCTCGGCAAGTACGTCTTCTTCGTCTTCGTCCTCGTCTTCCGCTTCCAGGACGACTTCGTCCAGACAGGTCAAGGTCCTGGTCTCCGGGCTGAATGCGACAAGGAACGGAAGAGGCGCGATAACAGTCAGATGGTCGAAGAAATCCGGCGCGTTAAAGTATATCGTGCAGAGATATGAAAGAGGAAAGGATACGAAATATAAAACTCTGGCCACGCTGAAGCCTTCGCTGACAAGATATTATCAGCCTCTCGGCAAAGTACAGCTCAATAAGACTTACTGCTACAGAGTCTACGCTGTCGTGAAGACGGGAACGTCTGCCACTAAGAGCGTGTCCTCCGCGGTCCCGAAATATAAGGCCGTAAAGAATTCTTTGAGAATAAGAAAAAAGCTCAGAGTAAATACCACGGCTTATACCGGCGGCGGCATTACGGCGAGCGGAAAGCGTGCGGCCGTGGGCCGCGTGGCTGTTGACCCGAGAGTCATAAAGCTCGGGACATGGCTCTACATCCCGGGATACGGCGTATGCCAGGCGTGCGACACGGGCGGCGCCATCAAAGGGAAAAAGATAGACGTCTATCTGAACAGCAGATCGGCGTGCCGCAGCTGGGGAAGAAGATATAAGAACATATGCATCCTTAAGTAATGCAGCTTGCAGCTCCGCGAACGCGGAGCTTTTTCTTTTTTGAAAAAAGAGTGTTCCCGCTGTGTTCGGGCCGGTATATAATGGAAAAGGCGGCATGGCCGGAGAGAAAACGGAGAAGAAAATGGCGAAAAAAACCAGAGTAACATATATGTGCAGCGAATGCGGCGGCGAAGCGATGAAGTGGTCCGGGCAGTGCCCGCACTGCGGCGCCTGGAACACGATGGTCGAGATGAAGGTGCCGGAGATAGATGACGGCGACAAACGGCGCCGCTCGTCCGCTGCGCCGGGGAAGGCATCAATGCCGGGCAGGCTCAGGGATATTGTGACAGACGCCGGCGGAGAGCGCCTTGACACCGGGATAGGGGAACTGAACCGGGTGCTCGGCGGCGGGATCGTGCCGGGATCCCTGACACTGATATCGGGCGAGCCGGGCATCGGCAAGTCGACTATCATCATGCAGGCCGCGTCGAACATCGCGGAAAAATACGGCCCGGTGCTGTATGTCTCCGGCGAGGAGTCGGAGAAGCAGATCAAGCTGCGCGCGGACAGGATATGCGGCGAGATCCCCGCGGAATTCTATCTGCTCGCGGAGACGAATGTCGAGAATGTCGCGGCGGCGGTGGAGGAACTGAAACCGAAATTCCTGATCATCGATTCGATACAGACAATGTATACGCAGGACGCTGATTCCGCGCCGGGCAGCATGACCCAGGTCCGGGCGTGCGGGAATGAATTCATGCGCATCGGGAAGGTGAGCGGCGTGCCCGTGTTCATCGTGGCGCATGTCACGAAGTCCGGGGATCTCGCCGGACCGAAGATCGTCGAGCACCTCGTGGACTGCGTCCTTAATTTTGTGGGAGAGCGCAATCAGGATCTCAGGATACTGAGAGCGGTAAAGAACAGGTTCGGCACGACGTCGGAGATCGGCGCGTTCGAGATGGGGGAGCACGGACTGACGGAGATAAAGGATCTGTCGAGACGGTTCCTCGAGGACATGGAGGACGATGCCGAAGGCTCGATGGTGACGGCCGTATATGAAGGGACGCGCCCGCTGCTGCTCGAGGTGCAGGCCCTGACGGCGGTGTCCGGCGTGGGGTTCGCGCGGCGCACTTCCATCGGGTTCGACATAAAAAGGCTGAACATGATCATCGCCGTGCTCGAACGTCAGGCCGGGATGCAGCTCGCGGATCAGGACGTGTACGTGAACGTTGTCGGCGGGTTCAGGCCCGAGGGGACGTCTACGGATCTTGCCGTGGCGCTCGCGATACATTCGTCGCTCGCCGGCGTGAAGTGCAGGAAGGATACGCTCGCTCTCGGTGAGATCGGCCTGACGGGAGATCTGAGGCGGATACAGTACGCCGAACGTATCATCAAAGAAGCGGCGCGCATGGGATTCACGCGCGTGATACTTCCGCGGAGCCAGGCGAAGCGGCTCGGAGAGCTCAAGGCTTCCGGCGCGATATCCGGGACGGAATCGGGGATAAAACTCCTGGCGGCGAAAAACCTGAGCGACGCGATAAGACTTTACAGAGACTGACATGAAAAAAGCCGCGGGACGGTTTCCATACCTCCCCGCGGCATTGCTTTCTTCTATTGTTCTTCCGGAGGTTCAGCCGCCGGCAGCTCGAACCAGAATGTCGTACCTCTTCCGACCTTGCTTTCGACTCCGAACTTCGCATTGTGCAGCTGCAGTATCTGCTTTACGATGGAGAGCCCGAGGCCGCTTCCGGTGGACGAGCGGACGTGATGGCTGCTCGTCTGGTAATAGCGGTCCCAGATGGACTGCAGTTCTTCCGGCTTTATCCCTATTCCGTGGTCGATGAACTCCATGTGGATCGTCGGGCCCCAGTGCTTTATGTTCACTATTATCTTCTTGTCCGCGCCGCAGTATTTCACCGCGTTCGAGAGCAGATTCGAAATGACGCGGTTTATCTTGTCCCTGTCCGCATTGACATACTGGACGTCCGGATGGTTATATTCAATGCTGTAGCCGTCCTGCAGCTCGAGCACGTGGTACGGCTCCATGAGCTGGCGCGTCGTTTCGCAGATATCGAAGTCCGTGAGGTGGAGCTGCGCGGTCCCGGACTGCATCCTCGACAGCTCGAGAAGATCGTTGACGAACACATTCAGTCTGTCGGCTTCTTCAATGATCGTGTTGAGATGCTTTTCGCGCTTCACCGGGTCGTCGCCCGACAGGTCACGGATCATTTCCGCGTAGGACTTTATCATCGTGAGCGGCGTACGCAGGTCGTGCGATACGTTCGACATGAGGTCACGCTGCAGATTCGACGTTTTCTGGAGCTCGAACGATGTCTTGTTCAGAGAGTCGGTCAGGTTCTGGATCTCAGTGTATTCGCCTCTGCTGTGGAATACAGCGCCGTAATCGCCGTCCCCGAGACGCCGTGCGGATTTCGTGATGTTCCGTATGGGCCGCGAGATCCTGTCGGACAGGTAAAACGACAATATGAAAGCCAGGGCCAGCGAAATGATCATGATATAAACGAGCTGGCTCCGTATGATCTTCTTTGTGGAGGCCATCGGATACAGAGGCGTGACCATGTACATTATCGTTTCCGAATCCTCGTCGAGATACTTCGCGTAGATCAGAATGTTGTTCTTGCCCTGACCTGTGTGTATCGTCCTGGAGACGGACTGGAGCTTGGATTTGCTCAGCAGCGATTTCGTCCGGGTGACATACTTCCCGTATTCGTAGTCGGACGGATCCTGCGGGTAGATTATCAGCCCGCTCTGCTCGACCTGGATATAGATATCGTTATCGCGCGAAGCCTCCGTGACGCTGGCGAAGAACGATTCCTGATCGTCCGTCTTGTAATCGGACGCGAGCTGCGCGGCCGTGTCCGTCGCCGTCTTTGTCTTCATGTATTCATAGTAGTTGTTCATGAAGAATATCTGAAGGAACCACATGAATCCCACGATAATGACCGCGAAAATAAGGAACGACAGCCAGACGCGGAACTTTATGCTTTTGAAATCGATCTTAAACCTCAAATTTGTATCCTACTCCTCTGATCGTCACTATGTGATCGCGGTACGGTCCGAGCGCGAAACGCAGGTTCTTAATGTGCGTGTCGATCGTCCTGTCGTCGCCGTAGAAATCATATCCCCAGATATCCCGGAGCAGCTGATCCCTCGACAGCGCGATGTTCTTGTTCTCAACGAGATAGAACAGCAGGTCGTACTCCTTCGGCGTCAGATCCGCCTTTTCGCCGTCGATAGTGACGGCGCGGCCCGGTATGTCGATCTTCAGACCGCCGAATTCTATCTCCTCCGGCTCGCTGTTCTCTTCCGCCGGCCGGACGTTATGCCTCGCGAGCACCGCCTGGACGCGCGCGATAAGCTCCTTCGGACTGAACGGCTTTGTCACGTAATCATCAATGCCGAGATCGAAGCCGAACAGTTTGTCGTACTCCTCGTTCCTGGCAGAGAGCATGATTATCGGAATGTCCCTGATCTTCTTGATCTCCTTGCACGCCGAAAAGCCGTCAAGCTTCGGCATCATCACGTCCATGATGATAAGATCGTAATCATTCAGCTTGCACATTCCCACCGCCTCAAGGCCGTCAGCCGCCTCGTCGACCTCGTATCCGTTGAACTCAGAGTATTCCCTTATGACTTCACGGATCTTGGCCTCATCATCAACTACAAGTAATTTAGACATATATTCCCTCCAACGGATTTTATTTTACCATATAAATGGCGAATATACATAAATTAAGAAATGATAAACAATACAGTTGACATTGTATCAATGCCGTGATAACATAATAATTTTTATTGCAATTTCCGATGGTTTGATGTATACTTGAATTTATCGAGAGGAGTTGCTTAAATGTATAATATCGGCGATAAAGTAGTATATCCGATGCACGGCGCCGGAGTGATAGAAGGTATAGAGAGCAAGGAGATCCTCGGACAGGAGAGAGAATACTATATCCTTCACGTGCCGGGCGACAACATGAAAATAATGATACCTGTCGATACCGCGGACTCCATCGGCGTTCGCAGGGTCATCGACAGAAAGGACATTAAGAAAGTTTTCGACACGCTCAGCGACGAATCGACTGCCATGCCTTCGAACTGGAACAGGAGAAACCGCGGTAACACGGACAAACTGAAGACCGGAGACATTTTTGAGGTCGCGGAAGTCGTCCGCAACCTGATGAGGCTCGAAGCCGAAAAGCATCTTTCGGCCGGCGAGAAAAAGCTCATGACGAACGCGAGGCACATCCTTCTGACGGAGATGGTGCTCGCGGCGGAAGCCGAGTCCGAACCCGAAAAGATCGAGGAAATGATCGACCAGGCGGTAGGCCTTTAGCGCGGAGCGCCGCATCGATGCATTGGTGAGAAGTCAAAATCCGGCGGAGTTATGTCCGCCGTTTTTTTTGCGCTCGATTTTGCGGGCTTCCGTTTCTTTACAGCGCGGGCCCCGCGTGTTATACTATCGCGTGATGGACAGTATTCCCTGAGGAAACTATACCATTTCAGTTAAAATAACAGCAGGACGGAGCGGAACGAAGACGGATCCGTATCGCGGAAGCGAACGGCAGCCGCAGAAACAGAGACGCTTTTGTACTGTCATGTTTATTGCTGCAAATAAGGGAATGTTCATCCATACGGCACGGCCGTATGGATCGTTGTTTTTTGGGAAAACGGAGGCAAGAGATGGAACCTAAAACGAGGGAGGAAAAGGAACTCCAGATGAAGCGCGAGGCGAAGGCCTCGTTCATCCTGTTCGCGATCTGCTTCGCATGGCACGTCGGGTTCGGATACGGACTGTCCGGACACTGCGCCGTCGAATGGGCAGGCATCCCGCTGTGGTGGTGGCTCAGCACGCCGGGAGTGTTCGTTGTTGCTGTTATCGGCGTCGTCTTCCTGCTGAAAAAAGTGTTTGTTGATTTCAGCCTGGACGACGAACCCGAAGAGAGGGGAGGAGAAGGCGATGAGCGGTAAACAGGCAGGCGTTCTTGCGATCCTGCTCGCATACATGGCGCTGAACCTCGTGGTCGGCATCTGGATGTCGAAGCAGGGAGAGAAAAAGAGCGGCAAGGGAGGATTCCTCCAGAATTATTTTATCGGCGGAAGAAGCATGGGCGGCTTCGTGCTCGCGATGACGCTCATCGCGACATACACGAGCGCGAGTTCGTTCCTCGGCGGGCCGGGGCTCGCGTCTGACTGGGGCCTCACCCAGTCGTGGGTCGCGGCGATACAGATAGGCACCGCGTTCATCACGCTCGGCGTGGTGGGAAAGAAGCTCGCTGTGGTCTCAAGAAGGATCAATGCGGTGACGGTCACTGAGTATCTGCGCGCGAGGTACAATTCGCCGGCGATCGTGATAACGTGCTCGGTGGCACTGCTCGTGTTTTTCGCGGCGCAGATGGTGGCGCAGTTCATGGGCGGCGCGACGCTGATCCAGGTGGCTACGGGAATGCCGTACATCTGGGGGCTCGTGCTGTTCGCGGCGGTGGTAATAATCTATACGTCGATCGGCGGGTTCCGCGCGGTCGTCATCACTGACACTATCCAGGGTCTCGTGATGACCATAGGCACGTTCCTGTTCCTGTTCTTCGTTATCCGCGCGGGCGGCGGACTCGGCCATATCGAGACGGCGCTCGACGCGTCGAACCCGGGCTGGAATCTGCTCGGCATGGGCGATAACGGAAAGACCGTACTGGCGCTCTCGCCGGGGTATCTGATCTCGTTCTGGGTGCTCGTCGGCGTCGGCGTCATCGGGCTCCCGCAGACGGCCGTGAGGAGCATGGGATTCAAGGACACGCAGTCCCTGCACCGCGCATTGATATACGGTACGGTCACTGTGGGCATCCTGATGATCGGCATGCATTTCGCCGGGACTCTGACGGTGCCGCTCGTGGAGGGCGCGAATCTCGAATCGACGGACCAGGTCATCCCGTACGTTGTCATGAAGTACATGCCGACGTGGGCCGCGGGACTCTTCCTGGCGGCGCCGCTCGCTGCGGTAATGTCCACTGTCGATTCGCTGATGATACTGGCGTCGGCCACGATCATCAAGGATCTGTACATGAACTACATCGTCAAAAAGGATTACAGGGACGCTCCGCGCGATGAAAAGGCGTATGTCTCGGAGACTGCCGAAGAGGAAAAGAAGCAGCAGAAGAAGCTGAGCCGCGCGAGCGTGCTGCTCACGGTCGCTATCGGCCTGATAGTGTTCCTGTGCGCGATAAAACCGCCGAGCATCCTCGTGTGGGTAAACCTGTTCGCCATGGGAGGACTCGAGGCGACGTTCTTCTGGCCGCTCGTCGGAGGGCTGTTCTACAGGAAAGGCACTGCCGCGGCGTGCCTCAGCTCGACAGTGGTCGGCATCGCGGTCTTCCTGTTCTTCAACCTCAACAAGATCGCGCCGTTCCATATCCACGAGATCGTGCTCGGGCTTATAGCCGGCGGACTGACGTATTTCATCGTCAGCAAGGTCCAGAACAAAGAACCGGATCCCGAGATGCTGAAAATCTGTTTCTGATGATCATGTCCCGGGGCCGCGCGCCCCGGGATCTTTTACGGAGGTGCGAAATGGCGCTTGATCCGCAGGTGGAGGAATACTACCGGGAAAAAATAAAATCGAAAAACTTCGGCCTCGGCACGGAGGACATCGCATTGATAAGAAAAGGCGCGGATGAGACGTATAACGACAGGAACGTGACGGAGACGATATGGCGAGTTGAAGATACTGCAGCAATGCGCGGAGACGGGGGATCCGTCCCGCTCCGCGTCTACCGTCCGGACGGCGGCGCCGGGAAGCCTGTCATTCTGTATTTCCACGGCGGCGGGTTCATCATGCACAATATCGCGAGCCATGACAGCCTGTGCAGGTTCATCGCGAAGGCCGCGGATTCGGTCGTCGTTTCCGTCGGATACAGGCTCGCGCCGGAGCATCCCTATCCGGCGGCGCTCGACGACGGGATGGCGGCTCTCTCGTGGGCCGCGGAAAACGCGGAGTCATTCGGAGGCGATCCCCGGATGACGGTGCTCGGAGGGGACAGCGCGGGGGCGACGATCTCCGCGGCAGTAGCGCTGCAGCCCGGGCGCCCGGACATTGCGGCTCTGATGCTGCTTTACGGGATGTACGGCGCGGTGCCTGTTTCTGAATCAGAGACCGTGCGCAGATACGGAGGAGGAGATTTCGTGCTGCCGGAGGAAATGATAGAGTTCTGCGACAGGATGTATCTGTCCGAGGCGCCGTGCGCGGCAGGCGGAAGATATGATCCCGGTCTGGATCCGTATTATTACGGTCTGATGCCCGGAATAGCCGGATGCTGTGACAATGTCCCGCCGTCATACATAATTTCGGCGGAGTATGACCCGCTGAGGCAGGACGGGGAAGCGTTCGCGGAGCGGATGGCGGAGCGCGGCGTCCGTGTCAGGCAGATCACGGCAGGCGGGATGATGCACGGCTTCGCATTGCTGTATGACAGATTCGACCGCGGAGCGGAGCTGCTGCGCCGGATCTGCAGAGAAATAAGGGAAGATGTGACCGGGAGGCCCGGCCGCTGAAAACAGGCGGCTGAGCCTCTTTGCTTTCTTGAATGTATATATGCGTTTGTGATAAGATAATATGATATTACAAGAAAAAAAGGAAAGGAGGTGAAAAGGATGCTAAAGAAATTATTCAGAACTGTGCTCACTATTATCGGCGGAGGCATCGGCTACGGTCTGTACGCACTGACGATGTACCTTTTATCCATCAGTCAGTACAGGGACTTTGAAAAAGGGCTGTCGGACTGGCAGCATATAGGCATTGCGGTATTATTTATTGTTTTATTCGGATTTATATTTTTCAAGATCACTCCGCTTCTTAACAGGCAGAGCAGGAAGATCAGCAGCAATATCGAATCGGAGCTGCAGTCGTTTTCGTCAGGCGAGATAATTTCGGGATTCGTCGGGGTCGTGCTCGGACTTTTTATGGCATATCTCATAAGCCCGATATTCCGGGCGATAGATGTGCCGTACCTTCCTACAGTGCTGACGGTGCTGGCGTATCTGCTGCTCGGTTACCTTGGCGCGGTGATTTTCTCCAAGCGGTCACTTGACTTTATTCCTTCGATGGTCGCGCAGAGAAGGTCTGACAGGGAGACGAAGAAAAAGAAGAAGAGCCCCGCGGCTCCGAAGATACTGGATACGAGCGTTATCATAGACGGGCGCATCGCCGATATCATTAAGACGGGGTTCCTCGAGGGCCAGATCATAATACCGGAATTCGTACTGATCGAGCTGCAGCACATTGCCGATTCTTCGGACAGCCTCAAGCGCAACCGCGGCAGGCGCGGGCTCGACATACTGAAGCGCATGGAGACGGAATTCGGGATAGAGATATTCAATCCCGAGGACGAGAAAGAGGCGAAGGAGCTTGACGAGATCCCCGAGGTCGATATCAAGCTGCTGAAGCTCGCGCAGATGATGAACGGCAAGGTGGTCACGAATGACTACAACCTGAACAAGGTGGCGGGCATACAGGGTGTCGAGGTTCTTAATATCAACGAACTCGCAAATACTCTGAAGCCTATTGTACTGCCCGGCGAAAGCATGTCGCTGTTCCTCGTGAAGGACGGCAAGGGAAGGAACCAGGCGGTAGGATATCTGGATGACGGCACGATGATCGTGGTAGAAGACGGCAGAAAATTCATCGGCAAGACTATCGATATCACGGTCACGAGCGTGCTCCAGACCGCCGCGGGCAGGATGATATTCGGAAAGCCCGAGAAGAAGCAGGCGTGACTGCCGGAAGGGAAAAATGAAAACAGGAGTTATTATCGCCGCGGCCGGAGCGGGGACCCGCATGGGACGCGGCGAGCCTAAACAATTCATGGATATCGGCGGAGAGCCGATGCTTGTGAGATCTGCCCGTATTTTCCGGGACATGCCGGAGATATGCGGAATGATCGTGACATCGGCGGAAGAATACGTCGCGCGTACTGAAGAGGTGCTGCGCGGCGCCGGGATAGAGGCCGAAGTCATTGCCGGCGGAGCCGAGCGGCAGGATTCCGTGAGGCTCGCGGTCGAATATATGGCGGAGGAGCATCCCGACTGGGACTGTGTGCTGATACATGACTGCGCCAGGCCGTTTGTGACGGAAGAGATCGTGCGAAAGTGCATCCCTGCGGCTTCTTCGGCGGGAGCCGCCGTTCCGGTCGTTCCGGTGAAGGATACGATCAGGGAGCGCGGACGCACGCTCGACCGAAGCGGCCTTTTTGCGGTGCAGACGCCGCAGGGGTTCCGGACGGATGTCATCATCGAGGCGCACAGACGCGCCGCGGAGGACGGCTTTTCGGGCACGGACGATATCTCGCTCGCTGAAAGGATCGGAACGGTACCGGAAATGACAGAAGGAAGCTATAAAAACATAAAGATCACGACGCCGGACGATCTTGAAAAGATAAGTCCGGGCGGGAAAGTCCCGAGGACAGGCACGGGATTCGACGTACACAGGTCGGGCGGCGGGCGCCGCCTCGTGCTCGGCGGGGCGGAGTTCCCCGGCGAAACGGGACTTATCGGTCATTCCGACGCTGACGTGCTGCTGCACGCAGTTATGGACGCGCTGCTCGGGGCCGCGGGCCTCGGCGACATCGGCAGGCATTTTCCCGATACCGATGAAAGATACGCGGGGATATCGAGCATGGAGCTCCTGCGTGAGGTCGGGACGATGCTCGCGGACGGGGGATTCCGTACCGGGAACATAGACGCGGTCGTCATCTGCGAACGTCCGAAGATAGCACCGCGAACGGACGAGATGGAAAAAAACATAGCCGGGGCGCTCGGCATTGATGAGAAAAACGTAAATGTAAAGGGCACGACGACAGAAGGCCTGGGATTCACAGGGAGAGGCGAGGGCATCGCCGCAAGCGCCGTGTGCACCGTATATCTGACAGAAGGAGAATAGTCAAATGAGAATGAGCAAACTGCATATGAACACGCTGAAAGAGGTCCCGAACGACGCGGTCGTCCCGAGTCATATCCTGCTCGTGCGGGCGGATATGATCAGGCAGGGGGCGTCCGGGATCTACGAGTACATGCATATGGGCTACAGGTCGCTGAGAAAGATCGCGGAGATAGTCCGCGAGGAGATGGACGCGATCGGGGCGCAGGAGATACATGTCTCGGCGATTTCGCCGGCGGAGCTCTGGCAGGAGTCCGGGCGCTGGAACGATTACGGCCCCGAGCTCTGGAGGATAAAGGACAGGAACGGGCGCGACTTCTGTCTCGGCCCGACGCATGAAGAGGTGTTCACTGATCTGATCAGGTATGACACGAGTTCGTACAGGCAGCTTCCGTTCTCACTGTATCAGATACAGACTAAATACAGGGATGAGGCGAGGCCGCGTTTCGGGCTCATGAGGAGCCGCGAATTTGTAATGAAAGACGCGTATTCGTTCAATGCGGGCCCCGAAAGTCTGGATGAGACATATGAAGAGATGTATGCGGCGTATGAGAAGATATTCACCCGCTGCGGGCTGGATTTCCGCGCGGTGGAGGCGGACACGGGCGCGATCGGCGGCAGCAATTCGCATGAGTTCACGGCGCTGTCCGAGGTCGGAGAGAGTTCGATCGTCTACTGCGACAGCTGCGGATATGCGGCGACCGACGAACGGGCGGAATGCGTCGATGACCCTGCGTCCGACGAGGAGATGAAGCCGCTCGAAAAGAAATACACGCCGGGAACGAAGACGATAGAAGCGGTGGCCGAATACCTCGGGCTCGACAAAAAGCAGACTATCAAGGCGCTGCTGTTCCAGACGCTCGATGAGAATCTGGAAGTGAACGGCTACGTCGCGGCGTTCGTGAGGGGCGACCGCGAGGTCAACACGATAAAGCTCGTGAACGCGCTCGACATACCGGAGTACGCGCTCGAGTTCGCGGAGGAAGAGAACATGGCGAAGGCCTGCGGGTGCGTCGGCGGCTTTACGGGACCGATGCATCTCCATGACTGCACGATCGTCGTTGACAGCGAGCTCACCGGGCTCAAAAACCTGTGCGCCGGCGCGTGCGAGAAGGACCACCATTATATAAACATGAACTACGGAAGAGATTACGAGGGCGACATCGTGACGGACATCAAGCTGATGAAGGCGGGAGACAAATGTCCGAAGTGCGGGACGCCGGTCAGCGGCGCGCGCGGCATCGAGGTCGGGCAGGTGTTCAAGCTCGGCACGAAATACAGCGAATCGATGCATGCTATGTATAAGGATGAGAACCAGAAAGAGCATCCGATCTGGATGGGAAGCTACGGCATCGGCGTGAGCAGGACTCTCGCGGCTGTCGTGGAACAGCACCACGATGACAAGGGGATCATCTGGCCGGTGGCGGTCGCTCCGTACGAGGCGATCATCACCATAGTGAAATCGAAGGATGATAAGCAGAAGGAAGTCGCCGAAAAGATCTATCAGGAACTCCTGAGCAGCGGTGTGGAAGTACTGCTCGACGACAGGAACGAGCGCCCGGGCGTCAAGTTCAATGACGCCGAGCTTCTCGGCATACCTGTCGCGATCACCGTCGGTCGCGGCGCGGCAGACGGCATAGTCGAATACAAACTCAGACGTGAGAGTGAGAAGGAGGAGATCCCCGCGGACGAAGCGATCCGCAGGACAGTTGAACTGATCGACTTAGAAAGAGATGGAAGATTCAACTTCGCGAAAGAATAATAAAACGACACTCCGGGATCTTGCGACCCTGTTCTGGATATTTTTCAAGATAGGGCTGTTCACGATCGGAGGCGGCATGGCGATGATACCCGTCGTCGAGGATATCGCCGTGAACAGGTACAAATGGTACTCGGAGGAGGAGGTAATAGACGTCATCGCCGTATGCCAGGCGCTTCCCGGCGTCATCGCGATAAACATGGCGACATACATCGGGAAAGAGCGGAAGGGGATCCCCGGCGCGCTCGCGGCAACGATCGGCGTGATACTCCCGTCGTACATAATCATCTCGGCCATCGTTATCGTGCTCGGACAGATCCCGGACAACAGATACGTCGAAGGGATGTTCACGGGCATGAAGGCGTGCGCCGCGGGACTCATAGCTGTCGCGGCGTGGCATATCGCGCGCAGGACGGTGAAGGACGCGTTCACCGCCGCGATCGCGGCGGTCGTGTTCATCGCGATAGCGTTCTTCGACGTGAACGCCGTGCTCGGCGTGCTGTTCGGAGCGGCGTGCGGGCTCATCGCCATGGCGGTAAATAATTCAAAAGCCGCGAAGGCGGAAGAGGCCGGAAAGGATAACGACGATGACGCCCCGGACGGCGGAAACGGAGGCGGCGATGTTCATTAAACTGTGTCAGCTTTTCTTCGGTTTCGCCAAGATCGGGATATTCGGATTCGGGGGCGGCCTCGCCATACTGCCGCTCATATATCAGAGCGTGAACCAGTTCGGCATGATGAGCGCGTCCGAGTTCGCGAAGGTCGTGGCTATCTCCCAGGCGACTCCGGGACCGATAGCGGTGAACGCGGCCACATATGTAGGCCTGAAATTCGCCGGCTTCCCGGGAGCGACGGCGGCAACGCTCGGCGTGGCTGTCCCGTCATTCGTGCTGGTGCTGATCACTGTTAAATTCATAGACAGATACAGGGAAAGCAGGGGGCTGAAGGCGGTGTTCGCGGGCATCCGGCCGGCCACGGCGGGCCTGATCGCGGCGGCGTTCGTGTTCGTCGCCGAAACGGCGCTGTTCACCGAAAAGACATCCCGGCCCATGCTGATCCCGATGATCATATTCGCGGCGACTGTCGCCGCATCAGGTAAATTCAAGGTCAGCCCGATACTGCTGATAATACTGTCGGGCGTACTGGGGGCATTTATATGTGGATAGGCGGAGCAAGAGCGATAATAATCAAAGACGGGAAAGTGCTGATGGTATGTCAGCAATGCGATGACCGCATGATATGGATGGCTCCGGGCGGCGGCTGCGAGGACGGCGAGCTTTCCTCCGAGACCGCCGTGCGCGAGGTCAGGGAAGAGACCGGGCTCGCTGTCAGGCCGGAGCGCCTCATCTGGCATGTCGAGCAGCGCAGGGAAGACGGCGAGACACGTTTCGTGGATTTCTTCCTGTGTTCGGTCGAGGGCGACAGTGAGCCGGAGCTCGGGAGCGACCCCGAATTCGACGAGGACCATCAGCTCCTGCGCGGCGTGAGATATTTCTCGCGCGGGGAAATGCAGACGCTCGACGTTTATCCGGAATACATGAAAGACGAACTCTGGCGCATCCTGGACGGCGAGTGCCCGGACAGGGACGCGTATAAAATAAGAAAAAAATAGAAGCGAAACGAGGTAACAGGAATGAAGACATTCACTATCGAAATGGAAAACGGCGACATCATGAAGGGCGAGCTCTATGAGGACATCGCTCCGGAAACAGTGGCGAATTTCGAAAAAATAGCGAATTCGGGGATGTATGACGGAACGATATTCCACAGAGTGATCCCGGGATTCATGATCCAGGGCGGCGACCCGAAGGGCGACGGCACGGGCGGCCCGGGCTGGACGATAAAGGGCGAGTTCGCCGCGAACGGATTCAGAAACGATCTCAGGCACACGAAGGGCGTGCTTTCGATGGCTAGGACGATGATGCCGGATTCGGCCGGCTCGCAGTTCTTTATCATGGTCGCGGACGCTCCGCACCTCGACGGGCAGTACGCCGCGTTCGGGAAAGTCACGGAGGGCATCGAGGTCGCGGAGAAGATAGTGAAGACGCCGCGCGACGAATACGACAGGCCGGAAACTCCGCAGGTAATGAAGAAGGTCACGGTGGAGGATAAGTAAGCATGAATGATGTGTGTGCGAGATATATAGAAGAAGAGTTTGATGAGAACGGTGTCCTTGACGGCATCAGCTTCAAAAACACGGAGCATTTCAACTTCGCGTATGACGTACTGGATGAGATGGCGGCATCAATGCCGGACAGACTTTGTCTGTGGTATGTCGATCACGAGAGAAACGAGAGGAAATTCACGTTCGGCGAGATGAAGAAACTGTCCGACAAAGCTGCGAACTACTTCCGCGGGATCGGCATTGATAAGGGCGACAGAGTCATGCTCGTCCTCAGGAGGCACTACCAGTTCTGGATCGCGATACTCGCGCTCCACAAGATCGGTGCCGTAGCGATACCGGCGACGTATCAGCTGAAAGAAAGCGACTTTAAATACAGATTCGAAGCGGGCGGCCTGAAGGCGATCGTGGTGACGGACATGGACAGGACGGCCGAGGAGGCCGGCAGGGCGCTCGACAGCTTCGGCGGAGATGTCATGAGGATCATGACAGGAACTCCGCTTCCCGGATGGGATTCCTTCGATGAAGGCGTCGCGGCCGCTCCGGAAGACTGGGAGCGTGTCCCGACGCGCGGTGATGATATAATGCTCATCTTCTTCACGTCCGGGACGACCGGCTATCCGAAGATGGTGCAGCACGATTTCAGATATCCGCTCGGCCATTACATCACGGCGAAATACTGGCAGAACGTGGATCCGGAAGGCCTGCACTTTTCCGTCGCGGACACCGGCTGGGGCAAGGCGCTGTGGGGGAAGCTGTACGGCCAGTGGCTGTGCGGCGCCGCGGTATTCGTTTACGACATGGACAATTTCGTGCCGCACGACTTCCTTTCGCTGTTCGGCAGCTATCCGATCACGACGTTCTGCGCGCCGCCGACAGCGTACCGCGTTTTCGTGAAGCGCGACCTGTCGAGATACGACCTGTCAAAGCTGAAATATGTGACGACCGCGGGCGAGGCATTGAATCCCGAGGTGTGGCAGAACTTCTATCAGCAGACGGGACTGAAGATAATGGAGGGCTTCGGTCAGACGGAGACGACGATGTCGCTCGGGAATCTCGTCGGGACGGAGCCGAAGCCGGGCTCGATGGGGAAACCGAGCCCGATGTACGATGTCGGCCTCATAAATGATGAGGGCCGCGAGGCCGCCGTCCGCGAGCCGGGCGAGCTGGTGATACGCACCGGGGACGGGGCGCCGTGCGGACTGTTCCGCGGATACGCCGGCATGGAGGAAAAGACGAGAGAAGTCTGGCACGACGGCGTGTACTACACGGGCGACATGGCGTATATAGACGACGACGGATATTACTGGTTCATCGGCCGGGCGGACGATGTGATAAAATCATGCGGCTACAGGGTCGGCCCGTTCGAAGTGGAATCAGTCATCATGGAACTGCCGTACATCCAGGAGACCGCCGTGATCGGCGTTCCCGACAGGGCGAGGGGCCAGAAAATAAAGGCGTATGTCAGGCTCGCGCCTGGGACTGAACCGTCAAAAAAACTCGCAAAGGAGATAATGAGATACGCCCGCGGGAAGATGGCGCACTACAAATGTCCGAGGGAAGTCGAGTTTGTCGATGAGCTCCCGAAAACCATCAGCGGGAAAGTGCGCAGGACAACGCTGAGAAAGTGATGATCACAGGCTCTGAGACCTTGACACGGCCGTGATGAATATGTATAATTATCAAGCGACTTTATGAATACCGGTTAGAGCTTGGGCAAAAAGCTCTGATTTTAATGTAAAAAGGAGAATACAGAAAATGCGAGTAAAAGTAACGCTTGCGTGCAGTGAATGCAAAAACAGGAACTACTACACGATCAAGAACAAAAAGAACGATCCTGACCGCATCGAGTTCAGGAAATACTGCCCTACGTGCAGAAAGCACACACTCCATAAGGAGACAAAGTAAGGAGCATTTTCATGGCGAATAAAAACACCAGGAAGAAGAAAAAGGTGCAGCCGACTCCGGCCGCCGAACTTACTCCGGAACAGAAGAAGGCCAGAAAGGCTCAGCAGAAAAAAGAAACTCAGGAAATCAGGGAGAAGAACAAGGCCAGGAACGCGAACCGCCCTAAAAAAGAAAGACGCAGCGTGAAACAGTATTTTCACGAAGTGATGAGTGAAATGAAGAAGGTCGTATGGCCGACGAGCAAGGAGCTCGGCCAGTACACCGTGATTGTTGTTGTCACATGCGCGGCGTTCGCACTGATGTTCTGGGCCGTGGATTCCGGGATCCTCGCATTGCTGAAGAGCATACTCGGGATCAGCCTGTAAGCGTAAAATTGGGGAAAACAAATGGCTGAAGACAACAAGATCAAAAAGGTTAAGAACACTGTTTCCCCGAAAGAAGGGGAAGGACTTCGCGGCGACGGGACTCCGAAGTGGTATGTTGTCCACACGTATTCCGGCCACGAGAACAAGGTAAAGGTAAATATAGAGAAGCTCGTCGAAAACCGCGGCATGCAGGATCTGATACTGAAGGTCGTCGTGCCGACGGAAGACAGGGCGGAGCCGAAAGACGGCCGCATGGTCATTAAGACGAGAAAAATGTTCCCGGGGTATGTCATCATCAAGATGATCGTCACGAATGAATCATGGTACCTCGTGAGAAACACTCAGGGTGTGACGGGATTTGTCGGTCACGGATCCGACCCCGTGCCTCTGACAGTGGAAGAGGTGCGCAGGATGGGCATCGAGAAGGTCAAGATAGATCTCGACCTCCATCCGGGAGATAATATAAAGGTTATAAACGGGCCGTTCGAGAACTTCATGGGAGTTGTCGAAGAGGTAAACGAGGAAAAGGAAACTGTCAAGGCGAAGATATCCATGTTCGGACGTGAAACTCCGGTGGAGCTTGAATTCGCGCAGATAGATAAAATTTAGGAAAGGAGGTCAGAAGAGAAGCATGGCTAAGAAGGTAGAAGGCTTCATAAAGCTTCAGATCCCTGCGGGAGGAGCCACTCCGGCGCCGCCGGTAGGTCCGGCCCTCGGTCAGAAGAGCGTGAACATCATGGATTTCTGCAAACAGTTCAACGCGAAGACCCAGGATCAGCAGGGAACGATCATTCCTGTAGTCATTACTGTCTATTCCGACAGGTCGTTCACATTCGTGTGCAAGACGCCGCCGGCGGCAGTACTGCTCAAGGAAGCAGCTCATCTCGATAAAGCGTCCGGTGAACCGAACAGGACGAAGGTCGCTACTATCACGGAAGAGCAGGTAAGGGAAATCGCAGAAAAGAAAATGCCCGATCTCAACGCGAACACGGTAGAAGCCGCGATGGAGATGATCAAAGGTACCGCGAGAAGCATGGGTATCGTTGTAGAGGGCTAAGACAGTGGGAGGCGCAAACGCCGTTCGGACCACAGGGAGGTAAAAATGGCAAGAAAAAGAGGCAAGAATTACAAAGCTGCCTTGGAAAAGTTCGACAGACAGCATCTGTACGATCCAGAGGAAGCGCTCGCGCTCGTATCACAGAACGCGTCCGCGAAATTCGATGAAACAGTAGAAGTGCACATCAAGCTCGGTGTAGACGGAAGGCACGCAGACCAGCAGGTCAGAGGCGCGATAGTACTTCCGAACGGAACGGGCAAGGAAGTAAAGGTCCTCGTATTCGCGAAGGGCGAAAAGGCTCAGGAAGCCGAAGCCGCCGGAGCGGATTACGTTGGAGCCGAGGACATGGCTCAGAAGATCCAGACTGAAAACTGGTTCGACTATGACGTTGTCATCGCGACGCCCGACATGATGAGCGTCGTCGGAAGACTCGGAAAGCTCCTCGGTCCTAAGGGACTCATGCCGAACCCGAAATCGGGAACGGTCACGATGGACGTAACAAAGGCCATCGAAGACACGAAGGCCGGTAAAGTTGAGTATCGTCTCGACAAGGCGAACATCATCCACACGGTCATCGGCAAGGCGTCGTTCGGCGAAGAAAAGCTCACAGAGAACTTCAACGCTCTGCTCGACGCGATAGTAAAGGCCAAACCGGCCGCGGCCAAGGGCCAGTACATCAGAAGCGTGACGGTGACATCCACGATGGGCCCGGGAGTGAAGATCAGCCCGGCAGCAGCCGCGAACGCTTAAGTACAAAACAGAATACGAAAATAAAACCGTAGACAGCGGGAGCGAAAGCTTAATAACCCGCCGAGGTACAATATAGGAATTATTGACCTCGCGGATAAATATATGCGGGGTCATTTTTATGGAGTACCATAAAAATCGTCAGGGGGATACGGACCCCCGGACAGAAAGGAGAACGTAACAGGAATGAGTGAAGTTAAAAGAGCTGCCTATGACGAGAAACAGAAGATCATCGATGAGATAAAGGGCAAACTCGATACGGCTCAGTCTGCAGTCATTGTTGACTACATCGGCATCACGGTCGACGAAGCGAATCAGATGAGACGCAGTTTCCTTGACGAGAACGTCGATTACAAAGTATATAAAAACACGCTGATGAAGAGAGCCATCGAAGGCACTCCGTTCGAAGAGCTTTCTCAGGTCCTCGAAGGACCGAGCGCCATCGCCGTTTCGAGTGAAGACGCGACGGCTCCGGCGAGACTGCTGCAGCAGTCCATGAAGAAGTTCAACAAGATGAGCTTCAAGGGCGGCATCATCGAAGGCGTATACTATGACGCCGAAGGACTCAAGGACATCGCGAACATCCCGTCGAGAGACACGCTGATCGCGAAGTTCATGGGAAGCATCCAGGCGCCGATCGGAAAGGCAGTAAGGACATTCGCGGCTATCGCGGAAGCGAAGGCCGAGCAGGGCGACGCCCCGGCTGAGGAACCGGCCGAAGAGGCCGCTCCGGCGGAAGAGGCACCTGCGGCGGAAGCTCCTGCCGAAGAGGCGGCGGCTGAAGAGGCGCCGGCAGAGGAAGCACCTGCAGAAGAGGCGCCTGCCGCGGAAGCTGAAGAGCCTGCGGAAAAACCGGCTGAATAACAGAAAGTAACGAAATAAAAATAAGGAGAAGAACACAATGGATAAGGATCAGATCATTGAAGCCATAAAAGGCATGACGGTGTTAGAGCTCAACGAACTGGTTGAAGCTTGTGAAGAAGAATTCGGCGTTTCGGCCGCGGCTCCGGTAGTTGCCGCAGGTCCTGCCGAAGGAGCTGAAGGCGGAGCTGATGAGCAGTCTTCGTTCAAGGTAGTGCTGAAGGAGATCGGCCAGGAGAAGATCAAGGTCATCAAGGTCGTGAGAGAGATCACGGGTCTCGGACTCAAGGACGCGAAAGCGCTCGTAGACGAGGCGCCGTCGGATATCAAGGAAGACGTTGACAAGGATGAGGCTGAGAAGATCAAGGCTCAGCTCGAAGAGGTCGGAGCAGTAGTTGAACTCGCATAACTCTGAAAAAGAAAAATAGCCATGAGGGCTCGCGGAATTTCCGCGGGTCCTCGTTTGCGTATTTCCAAAGTTAATTTTTTGGAAAATCAAATAAAAAGTCGTTGACCGCGGCAGCCGGATATGGTATCATAATTCATTGCCATGCAATGGGACAGCTACATATATATAAGGAGTGATGAGCATGCCAAAAGCAATTAAGTTAGGCAGAAAAGAGCGTCAGACATTTTCCAAGATAAATGAAGTCGTTGATATGCCGAACCTGATCGATATCCAGACTCACTCGTATCAGTGGTTCATAGACGAAGGACTGCGCGAAGTATTCGAGGATATCTCTCCGATACAGGATTACTCGGGGAACCTGGTACTGGAATTCATTGACCATTCGCTGGACGCGTCTCAGGCGAAGTACGATCAGGAGGAGTGTAAGGAAAGGGATGCGACATATGCGGCTCCTTTAAAAGTCAAAGTCAGGCTGATCACAAACGAGACCGGTGAAGTAAAAGAACAGGAAGTATTTATGGGTGATTTCCCTCTCATGACAGAGAAGGGAACTTTTGTGTATAACGGCGCCGAAAGAGTCGTCGTCACTCAGCTTGTCCGTTCGCCGGGTCCGTACTACGACACTGAGATAGACAAGTCGGGAGACAATCTGTTCTCGGCCACAGTGATCCCGAACAGAGGCGCGTGGCTCGAATACGAGACCGACGCGAACAAAGTAATTTCCATAAGAGTAGACAGAACGAGAAAGCAGTCGATCACCACGTTTATCAGAGCGATGAACGCGTTTATTCCGAATGAGCAGGAAAGATTCGGCGCTCATGAGGGACTTGAGCTGGAGACGGACGAGCAGATACTCGAGTTCTTCGGCGACGATGACAGACTGCGCAATTCTCTTGAAAAGGATACGGCGCACGATACCGAAGAAGGTCTCAAGGAAATCTACAAAAAGCTGAGACCGGGAGAACCTCCTACGAGGGAGAGCGCTTCGTCGCTCCTGAACTCGCTGTTCTTCGATCCGAAGAGATACGATATCGCGAAAGTCGGCAGATATAAATACAACAAGAAACTCGGCCTGCATAACAGGCTCGAGAACTGCGTGATCGCGGAGAACGTCATCGATCCGATGACGGGAGAGATCATTGCGGAGGAAGGCACGAAGGCCGATCTTGAGCTCGCTCAGAGAATAGAGGACGCGGGCGTTTATTCGGTGCTCGTGCACAGCAATACCGCTGACGAACATATCACGAAAGTGATAGGGAACAACTTCGTCGATATAGGAAAGTACTGCGACATCGACGTGAAATCGCTCCGTGTCGCCGACAAGGTGTACTTCCCGGTACTCAGGGCCATACTCGAGGAATGCGGAGACGACCGCGAGGCTCTCGAGAAGGCTCTTGTAAAGAGAAAGAACGATCTTTCGCCGAAGCACATCATCATTGATGATATGCTGGCTTCGATCAGCTATATCCTGAACCTCAATTACGGAGTCGGGAATACTGACGATATAGACCACCTCGGGAACAGACGTCTCAGGACTGTGGGAGAACTTCTCCAGAACCAGTTCAGGATCGGTCTTGCCAGGATGGAGAGAGTCGTCAAGGAGAGAATGACGATCCAGGACAGCGACGTCACGACGCCGCAGCAGCTGATGAATATCAGACCGGTGACGGCGGCCATAAAGGAATTCTTCGGAAGTTCCCAGCTGTCGCAGTTCATGGACCAGACGAACCCTCTCGCGGAGCTCACGCACAAGAGAAGACTGTCGGCACTCGGACCGGGCGGACTTTCAAGGGAAAGAGCCGGATTCGAAGTGCGTGACGTTCACCACTCGCATTACGGCAGGATCTGCCCGGTGGAGACGCCGGAAGGCCCGAACATCGGACTTATCGGTTCTCTCACTACTTACGGCGTGATAAACGAATACGGATTTATCGAGACGCCGTACAGAGTGGTGAAGGACGGAGTCGTCACTGACGAGACGCACTATCTCGCAGCGGACGAGGAAGAAAGAATGATAATCGCGCAGGCGAACGAGCCGCTTGATTCTCAGGGCCGCTTTGTGAACAAGAGAGTCGGCTGCAGAAGAGAAGGCGGACTGATAGACCTTGTGGAAGCGGATAAGGTAGACTACATGGACGTATCACCGAAGCAGGTAGTTTCGGTGGCTACGGCGATGATACCGTTCCTCGAGAACGACGACGCGAACCGCGCATTGATGGGTTCGAACATGCAGCGTCAGGCCGTGCCACTTCTCATGACGGAAGCTCCTATCGTGGGAACGGGCATTGAGTACAGGGCGGCGAGAGACTCGAGGACTGTCATCCTCGCGAAGAACGCCGGCACTGTCACATATGTTGACGCGGACAGGATAGAGATCACTCGCGACGATGACGGCGGAAAAGACACATACAAGCTGCTGAAGTTCAAGCGCTCGAACCAGGGCACATGCCTGAACCAGAGGCCGATCGTGTTCAACGGCGAGCATGTCGAGAAGGATGAATCCATAGCGGACGGACCGTCGACGGACAACGGCGAGGTCGCGCTCGGGAAGAACCTGCTCATCGGCTACATGACGTGGGAAGGATACAACTACGAGGACGCTATCGTGCTGAACGAGCGCCTCGTGATGGACGACGTGCTGACGTCGCTCCATATAAATGAATACGAATGCGAAGCGAGGGAGACGAAGCTCGGACCTGAAGAGATCACGAGCGATATCCCGAACGTGAGCGAGGAAGCCAGGAAGGATCTGGCCGAAGACGGGATCATCAGGATCGGCGCCGAAGTTTCGTCGACCGACATACTCGTCGGAAAGCTCACACCGAAGGGCGAGACGGAAGTCACGCCTGAGGACAACCTGCTCCGCGCGATATTCCGCGCGAAGGCGAAGGATGTAAGAGACACATCGCTGAGGATGCCCCACGGGGAATCCGGCATTGTCGTAGACGTGAAGATCTTCTCGAGAGAGGACGGCGCGGCGGATCTTTCGCCGGGCGTGAACCAGGTCGTAAGAGTATACGTACTTACAAAGAGAAAGATAAGCGTCGGCGATAAGATGTCCGGACGCCACGGGAACAAGGGCGTGATCTCCAGGATACTTCCTGAAGAGGACATGCCGTTCCTCGAAGACGGCACGCCGCTGCAGGTCATGCTGAACCCGCTCGGCGTTCCTTCGAGAATGAACATCGGGCAGGTACTCGAAGTGCATCTCGGCCTCGCGGCGAAGGCGAAGGGCTGGTACATCGCCACGCCTGTATTCGACGGCGCCGTCGAGAGCGACATACAGGATATGCTCGAGGAATGCGGCTATGACAGGAGCGGAAAGCTCAGACTGAGAGACGGCAGGACCGGAGAATACTTCGATAACCCGATCACTGTCGGATACATGTACATGCTGAAACTGCACCATCTCGTAGACGACAAGATCCACGCGAGATCCACGGGTCCATACTCGCTCGTCACGCAGCAGCCGCTCGGCGGAAAAGCCCAGTTCGGCGGACAGCGTTTCGGCGAGATGGAAGTGTGGGCGCTCGAAGCGTACGGCGCGGCATATACACTGCAGGAAATACTCACGGTAAAATCCGACGACATCATCGGACGTGTAAAGACATATGAAGCTATCGTAAAGGGCGAGAATATCCCTGAGCCGGGTATACCGGAGTCCTTCAAGGTACTGATCAAAGAGATGCAGAGCCTGTGTCTCGATGTGAAGGTGCTCGGAGAAAAGGACGAAGAGATCAGGCTCAAGGAAGCCAGCGAGATCGATTCGCCGACGAGCTTCGGCGCTGTCGAAAACAGTTCCGGACGGAGTTATAAATACGACTTCCTGAGTGAAGTCGCTCCGAAACTCTCGAAAGACGAAAGCATCAATGCCGCGGAAGATGATAATGCGGATGAACCGGACGCGTCTGAAGACGAAGACGCCGGGGCTGACGTTCAGGCGGACGAAGACGCTGAAACAGAGGAGGAATAGAGAGCATGGCGGACACAAAAAATAACAGTAATGAACTGAACAATTTCGAGTCGCTGCAGATCGGACTTGCCTCGACTGAAAAGATCCTCTCCTGGTCGCACGGCGAAGTGGAAGAGCCGGAGACCATAAACTACAGGACACTGAAGCCCGAACCGAAGGGCCTGTTCTGCGAAGCAATTTTCGGACCTACGAAGGACTGGGAATGCCACTGCGGAAAATACAAGAAGATACAGTACAGAGGACTCATCTGCGACAAGTGCGGCGTCGAGATCACGAAGTCGAAGGTCAGAAGAGAGCGCATGGGCCACATCAAGCTTGCGGCTCCGGTCTCTCATATCTGGTACTTCAAGGGCATCCCGTCCAGGATGGGACTCGTGCTCGACATGACTCCGAGAAATCTCGAACGCGTGCTGTATTTCGCGACATATATCGTGCTCGAGCCGGGAGATTCCGGATTCGAATACAAGGAGATCATCTCGGAGCAGCAGTACAGAGACACGATGGAGCAGACTGACGGTTCCTTCAGAGCCGGCATCGGCGCCGAGGCTATCAGAGAGCTGCTGTGCGATATAGATCTCGACGAGCTTTCGGCGGATCTGAGAGATCAGCTGAAGAACGCGACAGGCCAGAAGAAGGTAAAGATCGTCAGAAGGCTCGAAGTCGTGGAAGCGCTCAGACTTTCGGGGAACAGACCCGAATGGATGGTGCTCGAAGTGATCCCCGTCATACCGCCGGATCTCAGACCTATGGTCCAGCTCGACGGCGGCAGATTCGCGACGTCGGATCTCAACGACCTTTACAGAAGGGTCATAAACAGAAACAAGAGACTGAAGAGACTGCTCGACCTCGGAGCGCCCGACATTATCGTGAGAAATGAGAAGCGCATGCTCCAGGAAGCTGTCGACGCATTGATAGATAACGGCAGAAGGGGAAGACCGGTAACGGGCCCGGGCTCGAGACCGCTCAAATCGCTTTCCGACATGCTGAAGGGAAAGCAGGGCAGATTCAGACAGAACCTGCTCGGAAAGCGAGTGGACTATTCCGGGCGTTCCGTAATCGTCGTGGGACCTGAGCTCAGGTTCTGGCAGTGCGGCCTCCCGAAGAACATGGCGCTCGAGCTGTTCAAGCCGTTCATCATGAAGAGGCTCGTCGAAGACGGAGACGCGCATAACATCAAGGGCGCGAAGAAGATGGTCGAGAGAGTCGACAATAAAGTATGGGACGTGCTCGAGGACGTAATCAAGGATCACCCGGTGATGCTGAACCGCGCGCCTACGCTGCACAGACTGGGCATCCAGGCGTTCGAGCCGGTGCTCGTGGAGGGCAAGGCCATAAAGCTGCACCCGCTTGCATGTACGGCGTTCAACGCGGACTTCGACGGGGACCAGATGGCCGTCCACGTCCCGCTGTCGGTAGAGGCGCAGGCCGAGGCCAGGTTCCTCATGCTTTCGGTGAACAACATTCTGGCGCCCAAGGACGGTTCGCCTATCACGATCCCGACTCAGGACATGATACTCGGAAGCTACTATCTGACGCATCCGGGCGTGAAGAACAGAGACACTGATGCGGAGAAGGGCGACGGAAAGATTTTCTGCGACTATAACGAAATGGTCATGGCGTACAGGAACCACGATGTCGGCATCCACGCCAGAGTAAAGGTTCGCAGATACAACGGAGAAAACGACAGGATCGGCAAGTGCGTGGAGTCCACTGTCGGAAGGTTCATTTTCAACAGCCAGATCCCTCAGGATCTCGGATATGTGCCCGACAGAGACCTTGATCCGTATTCGCTCGAGATAGATTTCCTCGTCGGAAAGAAGCAGCTCGGCGACATCATCGGCAGATGCTTCAAGAGACACGGGAACACGGGCACCGCATTGATGCTCGATGCCATAAAGGATATGGGGTATCACTATTCGACGATCGGCGCGGTCACCATCAGCGTGGCGGACATGCCGGTGCCGGAGAGCAAGAACGAGATCATCGCGGCGGCCGAAGAAGAAGTGAATAAATATGAGGACGCGTACAAGATGGGTCTCATGTCGAACGACGAAAGATATGAGAAGGTCATAGACATCTGGGCGAACACGACGGACAAGGTCGCGGACGAACTTATGGAATGCCTTGATGAAACGAACAACCTGTTCATCATGGCGGATTCCGGGGCCAGAGGTTCCAAAAAGCAGATCCAGCAGATCGGCGGCATGAGAGGCCTCATGGGCAATGCCCAGGGCCAGACGGTAGAGATCCCGGTAAAGGCGAACTTCCGCGAGGGACTGTCGATACTGGAATACTTCATCTCGGCGAACGGCGCGAGGAAGGGCCTTGCCGATACGGCGCTGCGTACGGCCGACTCGGGATATCTGACAAGACGACTCGTCGATGTTTCGCATAACGTGATTGTAAGAGAAGAGGACTGCGGAACGACGGAAGGCGTTGAAGTCAGGGCATTCGTTGACGGCAAGGAGATCATCGAGCCTCTGAAGCAGAGGATCGTCGGAAGAACGGCTCTGCATGATATCGTGCATCCGCAGACAGGAGAGATCATCGTCCGCGCGAATGACGAGATCATGGAAGAAGCGGCGGATACCATTGACGCGGCCGGCATCGAATCCGTTGAGATCAGGTCGATAATGACATGCATGAGCAGGAGCGGCGTGTGCACGAAGTGCTACGGCAGGAACCTCGCGACGGGGCGGCCGGTACACATCGGCGAAGCTGTCGGCATCACGGCGGCGCAGTCGATCGGCGAACCGGGCACACAGCTCACGATGAGAACGTTCCACACGGGCGGCGTCGCCGGCGGCGACATCACACAGGGTCTTCCGAGAGTAGAGGAGCTTTTCGAAGCCAGGAAGCCTAAGGGTATCGCCGATATCTGCGAGGCCGACGGAACGGTCGTTGAAATAGAGCCGACGAGCGATAACAAGACGCGCGTAGTCGTCGAGGTCGAAGGCTCGAGGAAACCGTACATCGTAGCCTACGGAAAACAGCTCGCCGTGGAGAAGGGCGACTTCGTGGAGGCCGGCGGGAACATCACGCGCGGCCCGCTGAACCCGCATGATATCATGAGGCTCAGAGGAGTCGAGGGAGTCTATCAGTACCTGCTGAAGGAAGTTCAGAGAGTGTACAAACTCCAGGGTGTCGATATCAACGACAAGCATATCGAGGTCATCGTTTCGAGGATGCTCTCGAAGTACAGGATCGAGGATCCGGGCGACACGAAGCTGCTGCCGGGCGGCCTGTACACGATCTGGGAGATCCAGGACGCGAACGACGCGCTCGCCGAGGGACAGATCCCGGCGACATACAAGCGCATTCTGCTCGGTATAACGAAGGCGTCGCTGGCCACGAGTTCATTCCTGTCGGCGGCATCGTTCCAGGAGACGACGAGAGTCCTCACCGACGCGGCGATCAAGGGCAGGAACGACAGGCTGCAGGGCCTGAAGGAAAACGTCATCATCGGAAAACTCATCCCTGCGGGCACGGGCATGAAGCAGTACAAGAATATCGAAGTGGATTACGGCCCGAACCAGGAGTACATCGATGAATATATGAGCAGGAAGCGCGAGGAAGAGGAAGAAGAGGCGCGCGAGATGGCAATGGCCGACCGCGAACAGAGCGGCGACGGGATAAAGACGCTCGTTGAACTCGACAATGTAATGGTCGACGACAACGGTGTCACAGTCAAGGGCGAAAGCATTGAAGATCCCAGAAAGCAGCCTGATATCCTCGACCATCCTGACATCATTAAGTAAAAACGCATAGCGGCCGGAGCCCGTTTCAGGGCTCCGGTTTTTTTATTTAAAAAAAATCAATGCGCGGCTGCGGGGTCGAGAAAAAAACGGTTTTTCGCCTTTTTGGCATATTTTCATTCAGTTACGCGATAAAATTTAGGTAAATAATAAAAAAGAGTATTCACTTATTTATCAACTTCGTGTATAATATCTATTGACAAGAAGATTGGGCATAATTATCTTAACAGGCGATCTGGATTGTGCAAAAGGGGTGCTGAATCGAGGTTCGATAAACGAGTTACAGGTATTTATGGTCAACTGTATGGAAGCGGCATTTGTTTTGGGTCTGAGTGCCGCTTTTTATTGCGCCGGGAAGTTTCAGAGTGTTGACATCTCAGGCTTTTCTGTGATAGACTATACGTCGGCTCATGACATAGCGCATCAGCCGCAAATCACGTGAAAACGTTGAAATTATTGCCATCAGGGGCAAAGAAAGGAGAAACCGGATGCCTACAATCAATCAGTTAGTACGTCAGGGCAGAAAGAGCAGCGTAAAAAAATCCGACGCGCCTGCGCTCGGGAAGAACATGAACTCTCTCAGAAGAGTGGTTACGAATGTAAACTCGCCGCAGAAGAGAGGCGTCTGCACATCTGTCAAGACCGTGACACCGAAGAAGCCTAATTCGGCTCTCAGGAAAGTCGCGAGAGTACGTCTGACAAACGGTATCGAAGTCACGGCGTATATCCCTGGTATAGGTCATAACCTCCAGGAGCACAGCGTTGTACTCATCAGAGGCGGAAGAGTAAAGGACCTTCCGGGCGTGAGATATCACATTGTCAGGGGAACACTCGACACGGCAGGTGTCGCTGACAGAGGTCAGGCCCGTTCAAAGTACGGAGCTAAGAGACCCAAAAAATAGTTTCTGATAAGTACGGGAAATAAAGTGCCCTTGATATAGAGATATCGAGGCCCACGGTCCGGAGACATCTGTTACGGCCCCGGATCGAGTACCGTTGTCAATCAAATGGCAAGGAGGGAAGAGTCGTGCCAAGAAAAGGAAGAGTTCCAAAGAGAGAAGTGCTTCCGGATCCCGTTTACGGAAGTGTTGTTGTGGCGAAGCTCATTAACAGCATCATGCTCGACGGGAAAAAGGGAACAGCACAGTCTATCGTCTACGGAGCCTTTGACATGATCAAAGAGAAGACAGGCGAAGACCCTTTGGACGTTTTTAACAAAGCTATGGAAAACATCATGCCGCAGGTCGAAGTAAAAGCGAGACGTGTCGGCGGCGCGAACTATCAGGTGCCTATCGAGGTAAGACCTGAAAGACGCCAGACACTCGGCCTCAGATGGCTCACGGCGTATACGAGAGCCAGAGGCGAACGCACAATGGCTGAGAAGCTCGCGGCTGAACTCATTGACGCATCGCAGGGAGCGGGCGCGTCGGTGAAGAAGAAGGAGGACACCCACAAGATGGCGGAAGCGAACAGAGCGTTCGCCCATTACAGATGGTAGGTGCCCGCATTGAAGACGACATGCATGAAGAGAGTTTGCAGAAAGGAGGTATGTCCGGATGCCTAGACCATTTTCACTGGAAAACACAAGGAACATCGGTATCATGGCCCACATCGATGCCGGTAAGACGACAGTAACAGAGAGGATCCTCTTCTATACTGGCAGAACGCACAAGATCGGCGAAACGCATGACGGTGCGGCCACTATGGACTGGATGGAAGAAGAGCAGGAAAGGGGTATCACCATCACCTCTGCTGCGACTACAGCTCAATGGAAAGACACAAGGATAAACATTATAGATACGCCGGGACACGTGGACTTCACCGTAGAGGTGGAACGTTCGCTGCGTGTGCTCGACGGCGCGGTCACGGTGCTCTGCGCGAAGGGAGGCGTGGAGCCGCAGTCCGAAACTGTCTGGAGACAGGCTGAGAAATACAAAGTACCCCGTATGGTATTCGTAAACAAGATGGATATCATGGGGGCCGATTTCTACAGAGTCATCGACATGATAAAGGACAGACTGAAGGCGAACCCCGTTGCCGTGCAGCTTCCTATAGGAAAGGAATCCGAATTCGTCGGCATCATTGACCTTATTAAGATGGAAGCTGAAGTCTATAAGGACGATCTCGGTAAAGAGATAGAGATACAGGAGATCCCTGAAGACATGAAGGAACTCGCCGAGGAGTGGCGTGAGAAGATGATCGAATCCGTCGCCGAGTGCGATGAGGACCTCATGATGAAATATCTCGAAGGCGAGGAACTTACCGAGAAAGAGATAAAGGATACGATCAGAAAGATGACCATCGCGAATGAGATGGTCCCTGTAACATGCGGTTCGGCGTATAAGAACAAGGGCGTTCAGCCTCTGCTCGACGCGATAGTCGATTATATGCCGTCGCCGCTCGACATCCCGCCTATCGACGGAGTGGATCCGCAGACGGGCGAGGAGACCGAGAGGATCTCGGACGATAATGAGCCGTTCTCGGCTCTCGCGTTCAAGATCATGGCGGACCCGTATGTCGGGAAGCTCGCGTTCTTCAGAGTATATTCCGGAACAGCCGAATCCGGCTCTTATGTGTACAACGCCACAAAGGGCAAGAAGGAAAGGCTCGGAAGAATACTGCAGATGCACGCGAACCACAGACAGGATCTCGAAAAAGTCTATTCGGGAGATATAGCCGCTGCTGTAGGACTGAAAGACGTTTCGACGGGAGATACTCTGTGCGATGAGGATCACGAGATACTGCTCGAGCAGATGGAGTTCCCGGATCCTGTTATCGAAGTCGCTATCGAACCCAAGACAAAGGCCGGCCAGGAAAAGATGGGCATTGCCCTGTCGAAGCTTGCCGAGGAAGACCCGACGTTCAGGACATACACGAACGAGGACACGGGCCAGACGATCATCGCCGGCATGGGTGAACTTCACCTTGAGATCATAGTCGACAGACTGCTGAGAGAATTCAAGGTCGAAGCTAATGTAGGAAAGCCGCAGGTCTCCTACAAGGAGACGCTGACGGAGCCGTGCGACGTGGAGTACAAGTACGCGAAGCAGTCGGGCGGACACGGTCAGTACGGACATGTAAAGATCCGCGTTTATCCGAGAGAGCCGGGCGAAGGATTCGAATTCAAGAATTCTGTAGTCGGCGGAGCTATTCCGAAGGAATACATCGGAGCGGTACAGCAGGGTATAGAAGAAGCTATGGAAGACGGACCTATCGCCGGATATCAGGTGGTGGACATCGGCGTGGAACTGTACGACGGTTCCTATCACGAAGTCGACTCCTCGGAGATGGCGTTCAAGACTGCCGGATCCATGGCATTCAGAGAAGCGTGCAAGAAGGGCAAACCGGTGCTCCTCGAGCCTATATTCAAGGTCGAGGTCACTGTGCCTGAGGAATATATGGGCGATGTCATCGGCGATATCAGCGGAAGACGCGGCCGTATAGAAGGTTCCGACATGCACGCGGGCGCCGTGGCCATAAGAGGCATGGTGCCGCTTTCCGAGATGTTCGGATACGCGACGGATCTGCGTTCAAAGACTCAGGGACGCGGAACGTACGTGATGCAGTTCGACCATTTCGAAAAATTACCGGATAATCTGGTCGATAAGATCAATAAGTAAAACCTTTTGGAGGGGATAAAAATGGCAAAACAGAAGTATGAAAGAACCAAGCCGCATGTAAACATCGGGACTATCGGTCACGTAGACCACGGAAAGACGACGCTGACGGCGGCCATCACGAAGGTACTGAACGCGAAGTACGGACTC
>JBMNVB010000012.1:0-49927 GCA_050946575.1 Anaerovoracaceae bacterium
ATCCGGGGTTTTCCTGACCGGATCCGGCCGAGATAACTGGCATCTGTTCTTGAAATCCCGGTCGGTGCCAGTTATTTCACAGCTTCCGTCGCGTTCTGAGTCGAAAAAGAAGAAAAATAACTGGCACCTGACTCGGTTTCTGTCGCCCACTGCCAGTTAATTCTCCCCGATTCGGGGTTTTTCGGACCGGATCCGGCTGAGATAACTGGCATCTGTTCTTGAAATCCCGGTCGGTGCCAGTTATTTCACAGCTTCCGTCGCGTTCTGAGTCGAAAAAGAAGAAAAATAACTGGCACCTGCCACGGTTTCTGTCGCCCACTGCCAGTTATTTCCCACCGATCCGGGGTTTTTCGGACCGGATCCGGCCGAGATAACTGGCATCTGTTCTTGAAATCCCGGTCGGTGCCAGTTATTTCACAGCTTCCGTCGCGTTCTGAGTCGAAAAAGAAGAAAAATAACTGGCACCTGCCACGGTTTCTGTCGCCGGCTGCCAGTTAATTCTCTCCGGTCCGGGGTTTTTCGGACCGGATCCGGCTGAGATAACTGGCATCTGTTCTTGAAATCCCGGTCGGTGCCAGTTATTTCCCACCGACTCGAAAGTGTCCCGGATACGGCGAGGCCGGCATCAAGAAATCAGCAAAGAAAAATGCCGTCATCTGAACGGCATTTTGCGTTGACTTGAATCGCCACATGGGATGCGGACCGAGGTGCATCGAATCTGGAATCAGATTATGTGCCCATAAAGAGGGCGCACATCAAAGCCGCCGGTCCCCGGATATCTTATTAAGGTCAAATCATTTCATGACCGGTTTGTTTATATTCGACTGAGCGATCTCGCGCTTGGGAGGCTCTCCCGTCCTTTCGGCAAGCGGCACATAATCGCGCGCTGCCTGCACGCCGCGGTACGAAGGCCTTATCAGCTTCTTGCCCGTAATGATCTCCTCGAGCCTGTGCGCGCACCAGCCCGAAAGCCTCGCGGTCGCGAACAGAGGCGTGCACATATCCTGAGGGATGTTCAGCGATTCGTAAACGAGCCCGGAATACAGGTCGACGTTCGCGCACATCGGCTGATCGAGTCCGGTCTTCTGTCTGAACAGTTCCGGTCCCCTCTCGGCAATATATTCGCACAGCTGGTAATCGTCTTCTTTTCCGTTCATGATCGCGAGCTGCTTCGCCATGTTCTTCAGGATGACCGCCCTCGGATCCGACAGCGTGTACACTGCGTGTCCGATGCCGTAGATGAGGCCCGATCCGTCATTCGCCTCTCCGTTCAGCACTTTCATCAGATATCTGTCGACTTCCTGCTTGTTCGTGATGTCGTGCACGTTGTTCCTGAGATCTTCGATCATCTCGATGACCTTGATATTTGCTCCTCCGTGGCGCGGTCCCTTCAGGGAACCGACCGCCGCCGCGAGAACCGAATACGTATCCGTAGCGGACGAAGACAGGAGGTGCGTCGTGAACGCGGAATTATTGCCTCCGCCGTGCTCCGCCTGCAGGATCAGCGTCAGATCAAGCACTCTGGCCTCGAACGGATCGAATTCTCCCGTTGGCCTCAGCATCCTGAGGATATTCTCCGCGGTCCCGAGTTCCGCGATAGGCGGATGCAGATACATGCTTTCGTTGTTGTAGAACAGCTGCTTCGCCTGATAGCAGTACGCGATGATCGCCGGGAAATATCCGAGGATATTCATTTCCTGTCTTATTACATTCTCAGGAGAGATATCGTCCGGATTGTCGTCGTATGAATACAGGCCGAGTATCGATCTCATGACTTTGTTCATGATACTGCTCGAAGGACGCGACATGATCATGTTCCTCGAAAAGCCTTCCGGCAGTTCGCGGCGCTCTCCGATCATCCGCTTGAATTCCGAGAGCTGCTCCGCCGTCGGCAGTTCTCCGAACATCAGAAGATATGTGACTTCCTCGAATCCGAATCTCTGCTCCTGATAATAATGGCCTACAAGATCCTGGATCTCATAGCCCCTGTATCTGAGTTCGCCTCTTACAGGTATCTTTTCGCCGTTCGGTCCCTTGTCATATCCGTGGACATCGCCGATTTTAGTCAGCCCGACCAGTACGCCTGTCCCGTTCGCGTTCCTGAGACCTCTCTTGACATTATATTTCTGATAAAGCGACGAATCTATGATATCTTCCTGTTCAATCCTGTGCGCCATCTTAGTGAAATAACTTTTTTCGTGAAGATCGTACACAGGAGATTCAAACACTCTTTTCGCTGTCATAATCACATTCCTCCCGTATATGTATTTATGAGAAAGGATCTCTCCTTCCTCATTTGTATACAATTATACACTTATACGGTTTTATTATATCATCCGCTTTCCGTTAAATCAATATCAGCATATACGCGGCAGGCCCTCGCCGTAGAGCATATCCAGTACTCTGCTCGCGCCGAGTTTCGTGGTTATATATGTCCCGCTCCCCTCGGTCACCCCGCCTATGACGGCGGCATTGCGGCCGTGCTCGGTCCCGCGCATTGCTTCGACAGCTCTGTCAGCTTCATCCGCCGGCACTACCGCTATCAGCTTTCCTTCATTTCCCATGTACAGCGGATCAAGGCCGAGTATCCCGCATAATCCGCGGACCTCTTCATTCACCGGGATCGCTTCCTCCTCGATCTCGAACCTGCATCCGGACGTCTCGCAAAGTTCATTCAGCACTGTGCCGAGCCCGCCGCGCGTGACGTCTCTCATCGTCCGCACGTTTATCCCGGCTCCGAAAAGGGCCTCTGTTATGTCCTTAAGGCACGCGCAGTCGCTCGTGATATCGTTCTCTATCCCCATCCTCGCGCTTAGTATGCATGCGTGATGGTCGCCGAGATCGCCGGACAGGATGATTTTGTCTCCGGGTCTGCAGTTTGCCGCGCGGACATCGCGTCCTTCGGGGATGATCCCGATGCCGGACGTGTTGATATACAGGCCGCCGCTTCCTTCCACGACTTTCGTGTCTCCCGCGACGATGCGCACTCCGGCCTCATCGGCCTGCGCTGCCATGGCGGAAGCAATGCGGTCAAGCAGGTCTATGTCGAGTCCCTCCTCGAGGACGAACCCGCACGTCAGATACGCCGGCTCCGCTCCCATCATGAGAAGGTCGTTGCATGTGCCCACAACGGACAGTTTCCCGATATTCCCGCCCTTGAATTCCACGGGCGTGACAACGAATGTGTCCGTGCTGTACGCGACTTTCCCGTTTATGTCAAGCACCGCCGCGTCTTCCAGCTCGTCAAGGATATCGTTCGAGAAATATTTCCCGAATATGCTCCCCATGAGCTCGTGCGACGTTTTTCCTCCGGCCCCGTGGGCCATAGTGATCTTCATATTTCCTCCTAAGTTACCGATTCCTGAACCAGATCCCGCAGGCTCCCTCCGCGGAAACCATACACGGGCCGTAAGGATCGAGCGGCGTGCACTTCGTCCCGAACATCGGGCACTCGTCCGGATTAATTTTCCCGGTTATAACGCTTCCGCACGAGCAGCCTTCCGGCAGCTTCTTATCCTGCACGAGCCCGCGCGAGCCGGCGTCGTACTTCGCGTAATCTCCGGTCAGATACAGTCCCGAGCCCTCTATCGCCCCGAGACCTCTCCAGACCGCCTCGCCCTTTTCGAAACACTTCGCCATGAGCTGCTGAGCCTTCACGTTCCCTTCATCGCGCACCGCGTTCCTGTACAGGTTCACGACCTTCGCCTCGCCGCGCTCGCACTGGCGGACGAGCTCATAGATCACGGCGAGTATGTGCTCCGCCTCGAACCCGCTCACCACCATAGGCTTGTGATATTTTTCCGACGCCGGAGCGTACGGTCCGCAGCCAATGATCGTGCTGACATGCCCCGGCAGTATGAAGCCGTCGATAGCGGGCTGCGACTCGCAGATCCACTCTATCGCGGGGACGATGAGTTTCAGTGCGGTGATGACTCTGATATTTTCTATGCCCTTCTTCGCCGCCTCGTCTATCATGAGCGCGTACGCGGGCGCTGTCGTTTCGAATCCGACCGCGGCCACGGCGAATGTTTTCTCAGGTTCCTTTTCCGCCTTCTCTATAGCTTCGAACGTGCTGTACATCATATGGACATGGGCGCCTTCGCCCTTGAGATCGGCAAGGCTCCCGTGCGTGCCGGGCACCTTTATCATGTCCCCGTATGTCAGAAGCTCCGCGTCGTCTCTCTTCGCGTACTCGGCGCATTTATCTATGAACGCCGTCGGCGTGACGCACACGGGGCATCCGGGTCCGGATATGAGTTTTATCTTCGGCGATATCAGGCTCCGTATCCCGTTCCTGAAAATAGCGGCGGTATGAGAACCGCAGACTTCCATGAAACGCAGCTCGGGCCCGTCATACGCCTTCAGATATTCAATGACTTCCCGTACGTCCATCAGCTTTCCCTTTCGATCTCGTCTATCTCGCGGAACAAATCGATAAGTTCCTCCGCTCTGTCCTTATCCATCACTTCGAGGGCAATGCCCGCGTGCACCAGAACATAGTCACCGACCTTCGCGTCGATGATCCCGGTATTCACGTCCACTATGTTCCCGCTGAAATCAGCCTTGGCGTGGCTGCCGTCCTTCGAAATGATCTTTCCCGGGATCGCTACACACATTATCTGTTCCCTTCTTTCTTTTCCGCCACAGTCATGGCGGCCACATACATCTGTCCGAGCGCTATCCCGCCGTCGTTCGGGCTGACCGAAACGTTATAGAAGACTTCGAAGCCTTCGTCGCGGAGATAGCGGAGCGTCCTGTCCATGAGTATCCTGTTCTGGAACGTGCCGCCGGTGAGCGCCACCTGCTTCACGCCGGAATCCTCCCAGATCCTCAGGCACCGCCTGCATATCATCTTCGCCACTCTGTCGTGGAACGAAAGCGCGAGATCGCCGGCGTCGTTCACGCCCGGATGCTTCTCGGCCTCCGCCGCCGCGTCCTCGAGCAGCATCGCGCACTCCCCTTCATATTCGTTGTAATCGCAGATGCCGAGCATTGATGAGACGGCGTCGAACAGTCTGCCCATACTCGAGCTCTTTACAGTATTTATATCGTTTTCCAATGCCGCGATGACGGTATCCTTTTCGTCGCGGTCTATGATGTCGCCTTCCTCGGCGTACTCGATGATGTCGGAGATATCGAGGGATATCTCATCCTCGCGTCCGCGTTCGAGGTATCCGTGCTTATACGCGTACATATAGCTGAGCGCCGATTTCCATCCTTCCTTCATCGACTCGTCGCCGCCAATCATCTTCACGTATTTGAGATGAGCCGCGCGCCGCATCCCGGAACGCTCGCAGACGAGGAATTCTCCTCCCCAGATGCATCCGTCCGGTCCGTATCCCGTACCGTCGAAGCTCACGCCGATCACAGGACCCCTGAGCCCGTGCTCCGCCATGACGGACGCGACGTGCGCGTGATGATGCTGGACCGCGATCAGCGGCACATCGTTTTTCTCAGCGTATCCCCGCGCGTATTTCGTGGTGTAGTAGAGCGGATGCAGGTCGCAGACGACGAGCTCCGGCTCCACGCGGAGAAGAGCGCCGAGCCTCGGTACGTTTTCCTCGTATATGCTCTGCGATTCCACCGTGTCCATGTCTCCGAAATACTGGCTGACATACGCGAACGCTCCCTTGCTGAGGCAGAACGAGTTCTTGAGCTGCGCCCCGCACGCGAGGATCTCACCGCTGCTCTCAGCGCCTTCCACATAAAGAGGCACCGGAGCATAGCCTTTCGAACGCCGGATCATCTGCGGCTGCCCGTCAATGACGCGTACGACCGAATCGTCCACCGTCACGCGTATGTCTCTTTCGTTGTAGAATGCCTCCGCGATCTGAGGTCTGTCCTCCATGAACTCGAACATCTCCTCCTCAGTGCGGATTATCGGCATGCCGGAGGAATTCGCGCTCGTCACGATCAGCGGCCCGCCGAAATAATCGAGCAGCATATACTGCCCGCCCATGCTCGGCAGGAACGCGCCGATGTGCCTGCTTTTCGCGAGCTCGTCGTAATTCCTCGGCTTCATATTCTGCAGTTCTTCTATGGACTTTCGCTCGAGCAGGAGTATCGGCCTTGCGGACGACGTGATCAGACTCTCCTCCACCTCGTCCATATGGCAGTACTGTCTTATCTGCTCCACGCTCCTGAACATTATTGCGAACGGCTTTTCCCATCTGTCCTTTATCTCGCGCAGGTCCCTGACCTCGTCGCTGTTGAACGGATTCGCAATGAGATTGTATCCGCCGACGCTCTTGAACGCGATGACGCGCCCCTCTTTTATCAATGCGGCGGCCTTTTCCATAGGTTCCTTTGTGGAGTCCTCGGCGGTGTTCAGCTTGTATTCGAACTGAGGCCCGCAGTCGTGGCACGATATGGTCTGCGCGTGATAACGACGGTCCTCGAGCGAAGTATACTCCGCATTGCAGTTGTCACACATCGGAAAATCTATCATCGACGTGTTGTCCCTGTCATACGGGATCCTGTCGATGATGGTGTATCTCGGTCCGCATACCATGCAGCTGATGAACGGATGCATGTATCTGCGATTCGATTTGTCATACATCTCTTCCAGACATTTCGGGCACACCGCAATGTCGGCCGGGATCATGACAGCCTCCCGTCCGCCGTTATCGCTCTTTTTTATCGTGAAATCGTCAAACTCTATCGGGTCGAGTTTCTCGCGCTTTATGTGCACGATCTCGGACGGGGCAGGCTTCTTTGTCCTGATCTCTTCGATAAACGCATCAATGCGTTCTTTCCTGTCCGTTACAATGATCTCGACGAGCCCGCCCTTGTTCAGCACGGTCCCGCGCATGCCCATTCTGTCCGCGGTCTTGGCCACGAACGGTCTGAAACCCACGCCCTGCACGATCCCCCAGAGCGTTATTTTCTCAGTGACAGCTTTCTTCATCTACAGTTCCTTTGCGCGCTGCTCAAACCATTTCGCGACTTCGTCATATCCCTCGCCGGTACGGCCCGACACCTTGAACACCGGCACGTCCGGGTTCAGCTGCCTCACGCCGCGCATGAAAAACTCCTCGTCAAAATCGAGATACGGGAGAAGATCCACCTTGTTCAGCAGGATGATGTCCGCCTTTTCGAACGCGAGAGGATACTTGTACGGCTTGTCGCTGCCTTCGGTCACGGTCGAGATCAGCATCATCACATGCTCGCCGATCGTGAACTCCGCCGGACAGACGAGATTTCCGATGTTCTCGATGAACAGGATCCCACGCTCGCCGAAATCCATCTTCTTCACCGTATGCTCTATCATAGGCGCGTCAAGATGGCACGACCCGTACGTATTTATCTGCAGTGTCTGTATCCCGAGCTTGTTGAGTTCGACAGTGTCGAAATCAGCCTCGATATCGCCCTCGATGACATACGGCGTGACTCCGTTTATCCTCTTCACGATATTCTTTATCGACGTCGTCTTGCCGACGCCGGGCGCTCCCATCTCGTTCACGACGAGCACGCCCTTTCCTCCGAGCTCCTTCCTGACGTTCTCGGCAATGTTGTCGTTCTCGTCCAGGATGCCTTCCATGACATCTATCTTCATTACGTCATGCATTTCTTTTCCTCCGTTTTACCACACGCGTCTATTCTATTTCTATCGACTCGATGTAAAATTCCTTACCGATATCCGTCGGCTCGCCGTCCGTCCCGCATTCCGGGCACGCGAATGAAAACAGTTCACGTTCGAACAGCGTCCCGCAGTTCGGACACCTGAGCTTCGGCTTCACGCGCCTGATGTCCACCTCCGCGCCCTCGCACATCGTGCCTTCGGTAATGATATCGAAATACATATGTATCGATTCGGGCACGAAGCCTGAATAATCCCCGCAAACGAGATTTATCCTGAGCACGCGGCTGCCGCCGTTTTCACGGCAATGCGTCTCGGCCATCTTGACTATGTGTTCGGTTATCGGTAATTCATGCATTTTTTCTGTCTCCCGAATGCTTATTTTATCATAAAAGGGACGCCTGTACAATTAAAGAGGAGGACCGCCCGAAAGCAGTCCCCCTCATATAATTGTCCCTTTTTGGGGATACTATATCTTATTTAGCCGCAAGCTCTGCGTACTTCTGATATCTCTCCATCGCTTCTTCTTCTGTCTTTACGAAGAGTTCCTCAGCGATATCAGGGAACGACTTGACGAGCGAGCTGTATCTTACCTGACCCATCATGAAGTCACGGAACTTGGATCTGTCAGGCTCCTTGCAGTCGAGCGAGAACGACTTGTCGACAGGATTGTACCTGTAGATCTGCCAGTATCCGCACTTGACGGCGTCGCCTTCGTTCTCGATGGACTTGCCCATGCCGGCCTTCAGGCCGTGGTTGATGCAGGGCGCATAGCAGATGATCAGCGACGGGCCGTGATAGCTCTCAGCTTCTCTTACGGCCTTCAGGAACTGATTCTTGTCAGCGCCTATCGCGACCTGAGCGACGTATACATATCCGTAGCTCATGGCCATCATGCCGAGATCCTTCTTCTTCGTTCTCTTGCCGGCAGCGGCGAACTGAGCGACGGCTCCCGTAGGAGTTGCCTTCGAGGACTGGCCGCCCGTGTTCGAGTAGACTTCCGTGTCGAATACGAGAACGTTGATGTCTTCGCCCGAAGCGATCGCGTGATCGAGACCGCCGTAGCCGATGTCGTACGACCATCCGTCACCGCCGAGGCACCACAGCGACTTCTTCGCGAGCATATCCTCTCTGTTGAGGATCTCTCTCGTGAGCGTGGCAGCCTTGCCCGAAGGTTCGGAGGCCTTCAGCGCGGCGGCGAATTTATCGGCCCTGTCTCTCGTGCCTTCGCCCTCGTCGAAGCCCTTGAGCCACTCTTCAGCGGTGGTCTTCACGTTGTCGTCATCCGTGCACTCGACGAGCGCTTCTACCTTCGACTTCACGAGGTTCCTCGCCTGTCTGACGCCTGTCGCCATGCCGAGTCCGTATTCAGCGTTGTCTTCGAACAGCGAGTTGGCCCACGACGGACCTCTTCCGTTCTTATCCTTGCAGTAAGGCATTGACGGAGCGGAAGCTCCCCAGATGGACGAGCATCCCGTCGCGTTCGCGATCATCATCCTGTCGCCGTACAGCTGTGTGATGACCTTGATATAAGGCGTTTCGCCGCAGCCTGCGCATGCGCCGGAGAATTCGAAGTACGGCATGCAGAACTGGCTGCCCTTCACCGTATTCTTGTCTACTCTGTCCGACTTCTCCGAAACTGTCATTGCGTAATCCCAGTTCGCGGCCTGATCGAGTTCTTCTTCAAGCGGCTTCATCGGGAGCGCACCTACCGGGCACACGTTCGAGCAGCTCGAGCAGCCGAGGCAGTCAAGCACGCTGACCTGCATCCTGTAGTGGAGTCCCTGGAGTTCCTTGCCCTTGGCGTCTACCGCCTCGAAGCCTTCCGGAGCCGCATCGAGTTCCCTGTCGTCGAGCAGGACAGGTCTTACAGCGGAGTGCGGGCATACGAACGAGCACTGGTTGCACTGGATGCACTTGTCCTTGTCCCACGACGGCACGAACGCGGCAACGCCTCTCTTTTCGTAAGCGGCCGTTCCGGACGGGAATTCGCCGTCTTCTCTTCCTTCGAACGTGCTGACAGGCAGATTGTCTCCTTCCTGTCTGTTCATCGGGATGACGACATTCTTTACGAAATCAGGTACATCGAGCTTCTTGACATCCTTGTCGACGGCTGTCGCCCATTCCTTCGGCACGTCCACTTCGTGGAGCGCATTGCATCCGGCGTCGACAGCTTCCTTGTTCATGTTTACTATCTTTTCGCCCTTGCGGCCGTATGTGTCTTCTATGGATTTCTTCAGCAGGTCGAGAGCGTGTTCCAGCGGAATAACACCGGAGAGTTTGAAGAACGCCGACTGCATGATCATGTTGATCCTGTTGCCGAGTCCGATCTCGTTTCCGAGCTTAGTTCCGTTGATCGTGTAGAATTTGATCTTGTTCTTCGCGATGTACTGCTTCAGCGAAGCCGGCAGGTTCTCATCGAGTTCATCGTCCGACCATGTGCAGTTCAGCAGGAACGTGCCGCCCTTCTTCAGGCCCTTTATCACGTCATACTGATGTACATATGCCTGGTTGTGACATGCGATGTAATCGGCTTCCGTCAGCAGATATGTCGACTGGATCTTATTCTTTCCGAATCTCAGGTGCGACATCGTGACGCCGCCGGACTTCTTCGAGTCATAGTTGAAGTAGCCCTGCGCATAAAGATCCGTATTGTCGCCGATGATCTTTATGGCCTGCTTGTTCGCGCCTACAGTACCGTCCGAGCCGAGTCCCCAGAACTTGCATCTTACAGTGCCTTCAGGCTCTGTCGTGATGTCGATCGGCTTGAGCGAAGTTCCGTATACGTCGTCTTCGATCCCGATCGTGAAATGATTCTTCGGTTTATCGGCCTTGAGGTTCTCATATACCGCGGCGATCTGTCCCGGAGTCGTGTCTTTCGAACCGAGTCCGTATCTTCCCGCTACGATGACAGGCGACGTTTCCTCGTCATAGTACATAGTCTTGACATCCATGTACAGCGGATCGCCGACAGCGCCCGGTTCCATGGTCCTGTCAAGGACGCAGATCTTCTTTACCGTCTTCGGCATTACCTTCTTCAGATACTCGGGAGCCCACGGTCTGTAGAGTCTTACCTTGATGAGGCCGAGCTTGTTCCCGCTCTGCTGATTGAGTACGTTTATCGTCTCCTCGATGCATTCGCATACGGAACCCATCGCGATGATGACTCTGTCGGCGTCCTTCGCTCCGACATAGTCGAACAGGTGATATTCTCTGCCTGTGAGATCCGAGATCTCCTTCATGTATTCGTCAACGATCTCCGGAAGACGGTCATAGAACTTCCTGCCGGCCATTCTCGCCTGGAAGAAGATGTCCGGGTTCTGAGCCGTTCCTCTGATCTTCGGGTGATCCGGATTGAGAGCGTTGTCCTTGAACGCCTGTATCGCCTTCTTGTCGACAAGGTTCACGGCGTCCTTGGGATCGATAAGCTCGATCTTCTGGATCTCGTGCGACGTCCTGAATCCGTCGAAGAAATGCAGGAACGGTACTCTTCCCTTGATAGCTGAAAGGTGCGCTACAGTACCGAGGTCCATAACTTCCTGGACAGAGCAGGAATTCAGCAGCGCGAAGCCCGTCTGCCTCGTCGCCATGACGTCCGAGTGGTCTCCGAAAATACAGAGAGCGTGTGTCGCAAGTGTTCTTGCTGTTACGTGGAACACGCCCGGAAGCAGTTCGCCGGCGATCTTGTACATGTTCGGGATCATGAGCAGAAGGCCCTGAGAAGCCGTGTACGTCGTCGTGAGTTCTCCGGACGCGAGAGAGCCGTGGACCGCGCCCGACGCGCCTGCTTCGGACTGCATCTCCACAACCTTGACTCTCTGGCCGAACATGTTCGTTTCACCCTGAGCCTGCTTCTCATCTACGACTTCCGCCATAGGCGAAGAAGGCGTGATAGGATAGATGGCCGCTACTTCCGTGAACGGATACGAAGCGTATCCCGCGGCAGTATTACCATCCATCGTTTTCATGATTTTTTTTCCCATAGTATCCTCCAAAAAATCCTGTGCCAAGAGGCACTGAAAACAATATTACCTGTGCGTCGCGGCGGCGGCCGCTACGCAGAATTGACTCTTGTATACAGTATGCATATCGTACATTTCTGATTATATGCACAAGAAAATATTTTGTCAACAGCACACAAGAAATTTAGCTTAAATATATTATATCACAATATATTTTTTATTTGTACCGCCTGCCGTGCAGGCGATTCAATTAAAAGGAGCCGTTTTCCGCGGCTCCTTTGTAAGCTGGTATATCAAAGCACTATTATTTGATCTCCAGACATTTCTTCGGGCACTTCTCGGTGCAGAGTCCGCACTTCACACATGCATCCTCATCGAGTTTCCACGTCTTTGATTCTCTGTCTACCGTGATAGCCTCCTGCGGGCAGTTCTTCGCGCACAGTCCGCAGAACACGCACTCGTCGGTGTTGCAGTGGAGTTTCGTGTCTCCGGAAGCCCCGCCGGCCGCTTTCTTTTCCTTTACCGGGATCTCGAAAACGTCCGTGATCTTTTCCGGGCTCGGTGTCGTATACGTCTGAGCCATCGACAGGCACTTCTTCGGACAATTATCCGTACAGCACCCGCACTGGATACATTTCATCCTTTCGATGGTCCACGTATGCGCATTTCTGTCAACAGTGATAGCGTTCGTGGGGCATTTTCTCTGGCACATTCCGCAGAGTATGCAGTTATCGACATCGATGTCGATATGCCCTCTCGTTCTCTCCTGCCACTCTCTCGGTACTACAGGGTACATGAGAGTTGCCGGCTTTTTGAAGAGACTTCCCATTACGGTGTTTAAAATCTTAAATACTGACAATTCTCTCACCTACCTTTCCGTACAACTGATGCATGGGTCGATCGTCAGGATGAGCATAGGAACGTCAGCCAGGTCGCATCCCTGCAGTGTCTTTACCATCGAAGGGATGTTCATGTTGGTCGGTGTCCTTACACGCATTCTCTCCATGAACTTAGTCGGCTCGTCAAAGCCCTTAGCATAGTAGAATGCCTCACCTCTCGGCTGCTCGACTCTCAGCGCGAACTCACCGCTGAAGTTGCCCTTCACAGGAACAGCGATGTCCCCTTCTGGGATCTTGTCGATCGCGTTGCAGATCATGTCTATCGAAGCATAGATCTCGTCGATCCTGACCTTCGACCTCGCCCAGCAGTCGCCGGCCGTTTCGATGCACGGCTCGAAGCCGATCTCGTCGTAAACGCCGGTGCCCGTGAGCCTGATGTCCTGCTCGAGGCCGGACGCTCTGGCCATAGGTCCAACAGTACAGAGTTCGTAAGCGTCTTCCTTGCTCAGGTAGCCTACGCCGACCATTCTGTTCTTGACAGAAGTGTCGTCGATGAATACCTTCGCGAGCTGCTTCGTCTCTTCCTTTACTTTCTTCAGTCTTTCGGCAATGCCGTGAAGCGTGTCATTGTCGATATCCTTTCTGACGCCGCCTACTTTGCAGACGGAGAAGATGACTCTTCCGCCCGTCGTCTCCTCGAATATGTCGAGGATCTCTTCCCTGACTCTCCAGCAGTGGTTGAACAGCGATTCGAAACCGAATCCGTCAGCCAGCAGTCCGAGCCAGAGCAGGTGGCTGTGCACCCTGGACAGTTCGTGCCAGATCGTTCTGAGATACTCAGCTCTGTCAGGCACTTCCACGCCCATGGCGCCTTCGATCGATGCGACGCAGCCCCAGCCGTGACCGAAACTGCAGATGCCGCATATTCTTTCTATAACATATACCATTTCGGTATATTCCTTTTTTTCCACGAGTTTTTCCAGACCTCTGTGGATATAACCGATAGACGGAATGGCTTCGATTACCTTCTCGTCCTCCATGACAAGGTCCAGATGTACCGGCTCAGGCAGAACCGGGTGCTGTGGTCCGAAAGGAATAATAGTTCTTTTACTCATTTTCTACCTTCCTTTCCGCTACTTTATTGCCCATGGAGTTGGTTCACTCGTCGTGAAGAAATTCCCGCCGTAATCAAGCGCATTGTGCAGGAACTTGATCCCGAACAGGTCGTGGATCTCGTTTTCATAAATGAACGCGGGCCAGTATTCCTTCGTGATGCTTTCAACTTCTACATCAGGATCTACATCCATTCTCAGGAGCAACATGACGTGATCCAGGTCGAACGCGTACAGAAGCTGATAATGATCTTTTTTAGTGATACCGCAGATCTGCACCAGCCTGTATCCCTCGTCCTTGAGATTTCTTACCCTCTCAAGAAGCTTGTCAGGAGTGATAGGCTCAAAATTTTGAATCAGATATTTCTTTTCCATCGTTAAGCCTCCTTTCCTTCTTCAGCTTCAGGAGCAGGCTCGTCCTTGCCTTCCGGATCAAGGCCCTTTTCCATTCTGGCTCTCTTCTCGGCCAGCACCCCGAGCCCGGCGACGACGCCGTCGATGATGGCTTCAGGTCTCGCCGCGCAGCCCGGCACGTAGCAGTCGACAGGTATTACCTTGTCGATGCCGCCGAGGATGTTATAACATTCTTCCCAGATGCCGCCCGAGCACGCGCAGATACCGATGGCAACTACGACTTTCGGTTCAGGCATCTGATCATATATCTGTTTGATTACGCCCTTGTTTCTCTCGTTAACGGCTCCCGTGACGAGAAAAACGTCGGCGTGCTTTGGGTTTCCGGTATTCACGATACCGAATCTTTCAACGTCGTACATAGGTGTGAGGCATGCCAGTACTTCTATGTCGCATCCGTTGCAGCTCGATCCGTCATAATGGATGACCCAAGGTGATTTTGCTACATATGACATATCTGCACCTCCTACATAAGCATGAGGACGAACAGGTTCACGCCGCCAAAGACGAGCGCAACGATCCACGAACAGTTGATCGCTACCTGCCACTTCATCCTCGCGAAACTATTATCCACGACGATCTCGAAGAGATACGCGATAATGGCTTCAACAATACCGATTATTACGCCCTGGACCGTTCCGTTCTGGAAGAACAGGAATACGAGGCCGAGCAGCATCACGTTTTCATACCAGTGAGCCACTTCCACCATGGCGAGCGTTTTGCCGGACCATTCTGTCTTAAGTCCGCCGACGAGTTCCTGATGAGCATGTTCGCTCATGGACAGGTCAAACGGGGACTTTCTCATCTTTATTGTAAGAATGAAGACATATCCGATCAGGATGCCCCATGTCGACCAGAAAGGCATAGATGTCTGAGTCATGATCTGGCTTACCTGGAACGTGCCTGTAGCCATATAGAGACCTACTGCTACGAGAAGCACCATCGGTTCGTAAGCCATGACCTGGAGCAGTTCTCTCTGAGCTCCCGCTTCAGCATAAGGCGAATTCGAGGAATACGCCGCAATGATCAGGAACGCGCTGGCCGTAGTCAGTGTGAAGAATACCAGCAGCAGACTCTGTCCCGCAAAGAACAGACATCCTGTCACTATGATGAAAATCAGGAAGCAGAGGACATAAAAGTCCTGAACATTATTAACTGTAATATCTTCTTTTTCAGTCAGCTTGAACACATCGTAGAACGGCTGCCTGATCGGCGGGCCGACTCTGCTCTGCATGCGGGCCGAAAGTTTTCTGTCTATACCTGCGAGGAACCCGCCGACTATCGGCGCGAGTACGAGGTACGCGATAACTGCGATTATCATCATTTTCATTACGCTATACCTCCTAACATGATTACTACGACAGCCCCGATGCACGCGACGAGCAGGCACGACGTGATGACGCAGCCTATGACGTTCATCTTGACTTCACCGAAGTAAGATTCCATATACCAGTTCCTGAGGCCGACAGCCGTAGGAGCCTGGAACGCATTGATAAATGTAAGGTCGTCTCCTTCGTTTACACCGTTCATATAAATAGGAACGATCTTCTTGTTCGTTCTTCCGAAGAAGAAGATAAAGAGAAGTACGAGAACGGCAAGCATGATGCACATAATGATCATATTGTTTGCCGAAAGCGCGAGCGCGTCTACTGCGCCGAACGCCGATACGAGGTAAGGTACAACCATTGTGCTCGAGATCAGCGGGAAGCACAGACATACCAGAACGGTAAGTGTTGCAAGCGTAATGTGTACAAAGGTTTCTTCTCCGTGAATATTCTTCTGGATATTCTCTCTTCCGGCCATGGTCGCCGAAAGTTTTCCGAGCCACTTAGTCCAGTAGAAGACTGTAGCGGCACTTCCGAAGCAGAGTATCAGCATCAGAATGATGTTTCCGGAGTCGATGAACGCTGTGAGCGTAGCCCACTTCGAGATCAGCATTCCGAACGGAGCGAGGTACATGCCCGCGATGCCTACCATCATGCATCCGGCAAGACGGGGCAGTCTTTCGAACAGGCCGTCCATGTCCTCGATGTTTCTGCTTCCGATCTGATGTTCCGCCGTACCGACGCACAGGAACATGAGGCACTTCGTGATGGCATGGAATATGATGAGCATGATTCCGGCCCATACAGCCTCCGGAGTCCCGACGCCGCCGCAGGCGCATATCAGTCCGAGGTTGGATATAGTTGAGTAAGCGAGCACCTTCTTCGCATTCGTCTGCCCTATCGCGGCGAACGATGTCATCAGGAAGGTCACGCCTCCGACGAACATCGCCATGATGCCTGCGAGGTTCATTCCGAGAACCGGTGCGAGCTTTATGATCAGGAATACGCCGGCCTTGACCATCGTCGATGAATGGAGCAGAGCCGATGTAGGCGTAGGCGCTACCATGGCTCCGAGCAGCCAGCTGTCGAACGGCATCTGGGCAGCCTTCGTGAGTCCGGCAAATACGAGGAAGATCGCCGGGGCGACTACGCTTCCGCCCATGCTGCCGTATGCGAGCATTGTCGAAAGTTCGAGAGTCCCGAGTCCTTTCCCGAGAATGATGATGCCGATGACGAAGCCCAGTCCGCCGAGACTTGTCATGATATATGCTCTGAACGCGTTCCTCGTCGCGATCTTGTCTTCATATTCCTTCTTATGGAAGAGACCGTTGTAGCCGATCAGGAAGAACGAACAGTATGTCGTGATCTCCCAGAAGAACAGCATCCAGACCAGGTTGTTTGATGTAACGATTCCGAACATCGCGGAAAGGAACACGAAAAGCAGGAAGAAGAACCACGGTCTTCTGTCTTTTCCGTCCTTCTGATGTTTCTGGTCATCCTTCATGTAGCCTATCGCATAGACACATATAAGGCTGCCTACGATACCGATGATGAGAATCATAATCATCGATAATCTGTCAATGTACATGTTGTAATTGACAGCGATGTCTCCGCTCTGAGTAAACTCAAACCACAGCTGGAGCGGCGTGGATACCAAAACGATCAGTGCCGCAAGCCACTTCTTGTACTTAATGGAAAGTACAAGGCCCACTATCGCGAGCAGCACGGAGATTATGGTCATAGCTACTCCGACGCCTTCACTCGAAGCCGCGAAGTACTGCCCTCCCGTGCTGAAGTACTTGCAGACAGTATAAATCGATCCGGCTACTATAAGAACCGCACCGATCTTTACGACAATGTCTCTTGCCGCGTCCGCTTTGAGTATCAAAAGAGCCACCGCTATGATGAGCGGACACACAATTAAGTAAATAATAGTGCTCATTTAATCCTCCTAAAAAAATAATTAAACCTTAAAAACACGCTATTCAAACACGCTACTTGAAATTATATCTTACTGCGCGCATTTTCACAAGCATTTCTACATAGTGTGAATTTTCGCTCAATTGAAGGGGCCGGCTCTGCTATCAGTTGATATTACAATAATTTCCCTTTCAGGCTGAAAGTTTTCCCTTCCGTTATCTCAACGTCTCGGAACGATCCGATGAGAGATTCATCGCCCTCGAAATCCACTACTTTGAAACCGTCGGTCCTCCCGGTGAGAGTTTCGCTGTTGTGTCTGCTCGGTCCTTCGACGAGAACGCGCTCACGGCGTCCGACCATCGCGGCGTTCTTTTCGGCCGCGTGCGCGTTCACCGCGTCGACGAGCCGCCCGAACCGTTCATGCTTCACGCTTTCCTCTATCTGGTCTTCGTAATCCGCCGCCGGGGTCCCGGGCCTGACGGAATAGAGGAATGTAAACGCCGAATCGTACTTTACCTCATTCACGAGCGACAGCGTGTCCTGAAAATCGCGTTCCGTCTCCCCCGGGAAGCCTACGATAATATCAGTCGAGATCGTAATGTCCGGGACCGCCTCGCGCAGAGCGCGCACGAGTCCGAGATACTTTTCGCGGTCATAATGCCTGTTCATCCTGCGAAGCACCGCATTGCTGCCCGACTGGACCGGCAGGTGGATATTGTGACAGAGTTTATCGCAGTCGCGGTAAGCCCGGATGAGTTTTTCAGACAGGTCCTTCGGATGCGACGTCATGAATCTAATCCGCTCGAGCCCCTGCACATCCTGGAGCATATAGATGAGGTCGGCGAAATCGCAGCCGCAGCCGTCGTACGAATTCACATTCTGGCCGAGCAGCGTGACTTCCTTCACGCCGTCAGCCGCGAGCCTCTTCACTTCCGCCAGGATGTCCTGCGGCCGCCTGCTGCGCTCGCGCCCGCGGGTATACGGAACGATGCAGTACGTGCAGAAATTATTGCAGCCGTACATGATGTTCACGAATGCCTTGAATTTGTACAGCCGCTCGTGCGGCAGCCCCTCGATGATCTCGCCCGGGGCTTCCCAGACGTCGATGATCTTTTCCTTCTCGGCGGACACTTTCTGCAGCAATGCGGGGAATTCATGGATATTGTACGTCCCGAAGACGATGTCCACCCACGGATATTTCTCCTTGATCCTGTCGATGACGGTCTGCTGCTGCATCATGCATCCGCATACGCACACGATAAAATCGGGACGGCTCTCCTTTACCTTCTTCAGCTGTCCGAGCGTCCCGAAAAAGCGCTTGTCCGCGTTTTCGCGGACAGAGCAGGTGTTTATTATCGCCACATCGGACGTCTTCGGATCGTCCGTCGGGACGTATCCGAGATCTTTCAGCATGCCGGCGAGCGTTTCGGAATCGCGCTCGTTCATCTGGCATCCCATGGTCCTGATGTTGAATGTCTTATTCTCTTTCATCTTTTTTATCTCTGCCCATAAGCGCCGTAAGCGCCTGCTCGGCATTGATCTCTCCCTTTATAAGTCTGTAAATGGCTTCGGTGATCGGCATCTCGACGCCGGCCTTCTTCGCGAGACTGTACGCGGCCTCGGTCGTGTAGTATCCCTCCACGACCATGCCGATCTCCTTAGCGGCCTTTTCGGGTTCCATCCCCTGGCCTATCAGTATGCCGCATCTCCTGTTCCTTGAATGCATGCTCGTACATGTGACGATGAGATCGCCGACGCCCGTGAGTCCGAGGAACGTGAGCGGATCGGCTCCGAGCTCTATGCCGAGCCTCGATATCTCGGCGAGGCCCCTTGTCATGAGCGCGGCCTTCGCATTGTCGCCGAATCCCATACCGTCCGAGATCCCCGCGCCGAGCGCGATGATGTTTTTCAGCGACGCGCCGAGTTCCGTGCCGACGATATCGTCAGCGGTGTAGACTCTGAAACGGTCCGTCATGAAAACGTCCTGTATCTCTTTCGCGAGTTTCCTGTCCGTCGAAACGGCGCATACTGTCGTCGGGAGAGCTCTGCACACTTCCTCCGCGTGCGACGGTCCGGAAAGTATGACGTATCTCACATCGGGCTTAATTTCTGTCGCGATCTCCGACATCCTCTTCAGCGTTTTCTGCTCTATGCCCTTCGCTACATTCACGACCGGCATGTCGTCGCGGATGTATTCGAGCGCGCCTTCGAACGCGGAGCGGAAATGCTGCGCCGGCACCGAAAACAGCGCGATGTCCGCGCCTCCGAGCGCCTCCTCCACTGTCGCGGCAGTGTTCAGCCTGTCGCAGAACTTCACGCCCGGCAGGTACTTCTTATTTTCCCTGTCGCGGCCGAGCGCCTCGAGATGTTCCCTGTCAAGGTCCCATATCCTGACATCATGTCCCTTATTGCTGAGCGTGATCGCGAGCGCCGTTCCCCAGCTTCCCGCGCCTATGACTCCTATCTTCTTCCTGTCCATTTTATCCGTCCTTTCCGCCGCCGTCTGACGGGCCTGTCTTTATCTCATCCCCCGGGCCGCGTTTGAACCTGATATGCGGTTCTTCTCCGGCCACCATTCTCTTTATATTGCTGATATGCTTTACAAATACAAGCAATGCAAGGAGCAGCGAGAATATGAAGAAGTCGGGCACGAGGAAGTAAATTATCACGGGATACGTGAACACCCCCACGATGGATCCCATGGACATCATGCGTGAGATCAGCACTCCTATGACGACACACAGAAGAGCGAGCATCCCCGCGCGCCAGTCGAGCCCGAGCGTCGCACCGAAAATTGTCGCGACACCCTTTCCTCCCTGGAATTTATATGCCGCCGGCCATACATGGCCCGCAACTACAGCGAGCACGCACAGCATGGCGCACCAGTGTCCGGCCATCGCATTCCCGAGCAGCACCGCGCCCGTTCCCTTCAGCACGTCTATCGCGAGCGTACCGACAGCCGACTTTATACCGAGCACCCTTAATACATTAGTCGTCCCGGCATTGCCGCTTCCTTCTTTTTTTATATCGATCCCCTTCGAGCGCGAGATGATCTGCGCGCCGGAAAGGTCCCCGAGCACATATGCGATCACGATCGCGAGCACGAACATCGCCCATGAGGAATCTGTGTAGATATGGCTAAACATCTTCGCTGCGCCTCTTTTCCTTATATACGAATTTTATAGAAGTCCCTTCGAAGCCGAACGTTTCTCTTATCCTGTTCTCGAGATACCGCGCGTATGAGAAATGCATGAGCTCTCTCCTGTTCACGCTGAACGAGAACAGCGGCGGTTCCGTCGAGATCTGCGCCGCGTAATATATGCGCAGATGCTTTCCCTTGTCCGACGGCGTCTGCTGCATCATGACGGCATCGGCTATCAGGCTGTTCAGCTGCCCGGTCGGAACGCGCTTCCTGCGGTTGTCCGCGATCTCCGCCGCCTTCCGGAGGACGCCGTCCATGCGCTGCCCGGTCTTCACCGAGATGAACATCACGGGAGCGTACGACAGGAACTGCAGCTGCGAGCGGATGTCGTCCGTGTATTTTTTCATCGTGTTCGTCTCTTTTTCGACGAGATCCCACTTGTTCACGACTATCATCACGCCTTTCCCGGCTTCGTGAGCGAGTCCGGCGATCTTCTTGTCCTGCTCGGTCACTCCGTCCTGCGCGTCTATCATGAGGATGCAGACATCGCTCCGCTCTATCGCGGCGACCGCGCGTATCACGCTGTAACGCTCTATGTCACCGGACACCCTGCTTTTCCGCCTGATGCCGGCCGTATCTATCAGAAGAAATCTCCTGCCGTCCCTCTCGAGCGGCGTATCGACCGAGTCACGCGTAGTTCCCGCTATCGGGGAGACGATCACCCTTTCCTCTCCAAGCAATGCATTGACAAGAGATGATTTCCCCGCGTTCGGCTTTCCTATCACGGCTACGCTTATCTCGTCCCCGTCATCCGCGCCGGCTCCCTCCGGGAAATCGTCCACGATAACATCGAGCAGGTCGCCGATGCCGAGCATGTTCGCGGCCGAGATCGGTACGGGATCGCCAATGCCGAGCTCGTAAAAATCATAGAAATCCGTCTGCTTCGCCGGATCGTCTATCTTGTTCACGCACAGCACGATTTTCTTCCTCGTGCGGCGCAGCATGTCAGCGACGTCTCTGTCGCTCGAAGTAAGGCCTTCGCGCCCGTCCACCATGAACAGTATGACATCGGCGAGATCCATGGCTGTCTGTGCCTGTTCCCTCATCCGGGACGGTATGAGTTCATCGCTGTCGGGCTCTATGCCGCCGGTGTCGATCAGACCGAATCTGATATTCCGCCATTCCGCTTCCGCATATATGCGGTCGCGCGTGACGCCCGGCGTGTCGTCCGTGATCGAGACGCGGCGCCCGACGATCTTATTGAAAAACGTCGACTTGCCGACGTTCGGTCTGCCGACTACCGCTACGACGGGTTTACTGCTCATCGAATATACCTCCGGCGAAATCCTCCGGATCGAATTCTTCCAGATCATCAATGCCCTCGCCGACTCCGACGAATTTTATCGGCATGTCGAATTCATCCGCTATCGTGACCGCTATCCCGCCCTTGGCGGTGCCGTCGAGCTTCGTTATGACTACGCCCGAGATATCCGCGATGCTCCCGAATTCCTTCGCCTGCGACACGGCATTCTTCCCTGTCGTGGCGTCGAGTATCAGCAGCGTCTCGCGCGCGGCCTCCGGCCACTCGCGGTCAATGACTCTGTTCATTTTTTCGAGTTCCCGCATCAGGTTCTTCTGCGTCTGCAGCCTGCCGGCCGTATCGCATATCAGCACGTCCGTGCCGCGCGCCTTCGCGGCGTGCACGGCGTCATAGATCACGGCAGACGGATCCGCGCCCTCCTGATGTTTAATAATATCCGTCCCGAGCCTGTCGGCCCAGATCGTGAGCTGCTCGGCCGCGGCCGCTCTGAACGTATCCGCCGCGGCAAGCAGAACTGTCTTCCCTTCATTCTGCAGTTTATGGGCGAGCTTTGCGATCGTAGTCGTCTTCCCGCCGCCGTTTATGCCTATCATTATCACGACGAGCGGCGTTTCATCAGTCAGCTTCATTCGGTCGCCCTTGTCCACGAGCTCCGCGACGACTTTTTTGATGTCCTCCCTGACGTCATCCGCCGTGTACAGGCGTTCCATCCTGACATCTTCCCGGAGTCTTGTAATGATGTTTTCGGTCGTCACCATCCCGATATCGGATGTGATCAGGATCTCTTCCAGTTCATCGAGAAGCTCTTCGTCCGCCCTCGGCCTGTCCATGAAAGCGTCGCTGATCCGCTGGCCCATCCGGCCCCAGAATCCCTTTTTCTCTTTATACGCCATGTCTTCCTCTCATATCCGCGCCGCAGCGCATTGACGGAGCTTCTATGCGGGCGTGTCCTCGCGCCTCGCGTCCTCCATCTTCAGTGAATATACTTTCGAGACCCCGCTCTCCGGCATCGTGATGCCGTACAGCGTGTCCGCGTGTTCCATCGTCGCCTTCTGGTGCGTGATCAGCGTGAACTGCACGCCCTCGAATTCCCTGACGTAATTCCCGAATATCTCCAGGTTCTGATCGTCAAGCGCCGCCTCTATCTCGTCAAGGATGCAGAACGGCGTCGGCTTCGTTTTCAGCACGGCGAACATCAATGCGATGGCCGTCATTGTCTTTTCCCCTCCGGACAGCAGGTTTATGTGCTTCAGCTGCTTGCCCGGCGGCTGCGCCGTTATCTCTATCTCCGAGTTGAACGGGTCGCTTTCGTCGGCGAGCATGATCTTCGCGTGGCCCCCGCCGTACAGCGTGCGGAACACCTCTTCGAAATTATCCGTGACACTGTCAAAGCTCGCCTTGAATTTGGCCTTTATTATCCTGTCCATGTCGGAGATGATCTTCTCGAGCTCCTCCGTGGATTTCTGTATGTCGGCGCGCTGCGTCGTGAGGAATCCGTACCTCTCGCTGACGCGCTCGTATTCTTCTATCGATCCGACGTTCACGTCGCCGAGCTCGCGCAGCCTGCGCTTTATCTCGCGGTTTTCGCTGACCGCGGAACTGATCTTTATCTCATCGTCCTTCAGGTCGAGCGCTTCCATGTATGAGATCTCGAAATCGTCCCACAGCTTCGTCTTCGCGTTCTCGAGCTGAGTGTCGTAACGCGTCTGTCTTATTTCGAGCTGATATTTCTGGTCGCGCACGCTCTCGTATTTATCGTCGAGCTCGCGCTTCTCCGCCGTATTCTCCGACAGGCGCTGTGCCACAACGGCCTTCTCCCCGGCTTTGCTTTCTATCTCCTCGTCGACGGTCTTTTTCTCTTCGCGCAGCCTGTCGGCTTCTCCGCTGCCTCCGATGAAATTCTCCTCGAGGGTCTTCTTCTCGGCCTTTCTCATTTCGAGCTCACTGCCGCGCGCCTCGATGTCCCGTCCGTAGCCGTCCAGCGTCTCCTTCGTTTTTTCAACAACGACATCAATGCTGTTTTTCTCGCTTTCGAATGCTCCGAGTTCTATCCTGTCCTGCGTGATCTCATCGCCGAGCTCCCGCAGTGCGCCGCTCCTTGCTTCGACGTCCGCCGTGAGGCTGCCGATCTCCTGTTCGAGCCGGTCTTTCTCCGCGCGCATCTCGCCGTCCTTTTCCGAGAGTTCCTTCATCCGGCCCTCGGATTCGCTCTGCTCCTCGTCGATGGATTCTATCTCGCGCTGGAGCCTGCCGGTATTTTCCTGATGCTCGGACAGCGAGCCTTCCATAACGGCTACCGCATTGTCCTGCGCGAAGTAGTCGCGCTCTATCTTCCTTATCTCTTCGCGCTTTTCCTCTATCTGCGCGGATTCCTTCGCGAGAGCGTCCGATATCTCGTCTTTCTCCCTGCGCTTAGCCTCGGATTCTTCTCTTGCCTCTTCAAGGCGCCTTGCCAGAGCGGCGACTTCCGCCTTTCTCTCGAGGAAGGCGGCCGTCCTGTTCCTGTAACGTCCGCCCGTAACGGCTCCTCCGGCATTTATTATCTCTCCGTCGAGTGTCACGAATCTGAGACCGCCCCTGTACTTTTTCGACAGACGGACAGCCGCGTCCATGTCGGTCACTACAGCCGCTCCGCCGAGCAGATAATCCGCTATTTCCGAATACTTGGGATCGAACTTCACGATCTCCGGGCCGAATCCGAGGAATCCGTCCTCGCTCCTGATGGCGTCATCCGCCTGGCGCCTGCGCGCCCTCACGGAATCCACCGGCAGGAACGTAACGCGTCCCGCGCGGCTCTCCTTCAGTTTTTCGATCGCGCGTTTCGCAGTCTCTGTCGTATCGCAGATCACGTTCTGGAGCGTCTGGCCGAGCGCGGTCTCTATCGCGACCTCGCGGCCTTCCGGCACGTCGATCAGCTCCGCGACCGTGCCGGCTATTCCCGGCATCCCGGACTTCATCACGAACCTTACGCCCTGCCTGTATCCTTCGTAATTGCTTTCCATCTCTTCGATGGTCTTCCTGCGCGAAGAAAGTCTCCCTATTTCAAAGCTCAGCGAGCTTATTTCCTCCACGAGCTCGCGCTCGCGTTCATAATGCTCCGCATACGTGTCGTTCAGAGAATCGCGCACCGACTCCGCCGCCGTGAGATTGCTCTTTATCTCGGCGCGCTTTCTCTTCGCGCGCTCAAGATCGTCTTCCGCCCGCGCGTTCTCACTGTCTCCTCGCTGTTTCTCGTCTCTCGCCCTTTCAAGTCGCTCGCGCAGGCTGTCCTGCATGTTTCTGATGCCGGCCAGCTCCATGCCGTTCGCATTGATGCCGCCCTGCAGCTCTGCGATCCTGTCCGTGCCGGCGTCTATCTTCTCCTTTATTTCGCCGAGCTCTTTATCGAGCGCTTCGTAGCGGTCGGTCTTTTCCTTCAGAGCGGCTTCCATCTCCGCGAGTTTCGCGTCCGCCGTCTCCTTAGTGTTGAACAGAGACTGCGAATTTTCCTTCTCGCGCTTTGCCTTGTCTTTGAACTCGCTTATCTCGCGTTCGAGGCGTTCGATGTCCCTGTCAGCGGAAGCCATGCGCTCCCCGTAAAGCTCGCCTTCGTTATCGAGCTTTATTATCCTGCCCGAAAGGTCGGCCTGCCTGCCGCGGAGCCGTTCCAGTTCGTCCGTGAGTGTGTCGCGCTTTTCCGTGTCTTCTCCTATCAATGCGCCGAGCTCTTCGCGGCGCCCTTCCCCTTCCGACGCCTGTTCCGTGAGCTGCCTGATGTCGCAGGCGACTTCCTTCCGCTGGCTCTCGATCTTTTCTATATTCCTCAGCGTTATATTTATCTCGAGCTCTCTGTGCCTGTCCCTCAGTTCGAGATATTCCTTCGCCTTTTCGCTGTCGGACTTCAGCCCGCCGATCCTGGACTCTATCTCTCCGATGATATCGTTCACCCTGTCCATGTTGTTCCTCGCGGAACCGAGCTTCCGCTCCGCGGCGGCTTTCCTGCTCCTGTACGAAGCAATGCCGGCAGTCTCTTCGAGGATCTCTCTGATACTGTCGGTATTGTTGCTGATTATATCCGAAATCTTGCCCTGGCCGATGATGGAATACCCTTCGACGCCGATGCCCGTGTCCATGATAAGCTCGCGGATGTCCTTCATCCTGCATCTGTTGTTGTTTATGAGATATTCGCTCTCGCCGGAGCGGTACATCCTGCGCGTTATAGCGACCTCGTTATAATCAATGCGCATCGCTCCGTCGCTGTTGTCTATCACGAGAGTGACTTCGGCCATGCCCCTTGATTTACGGCTGGCCGTGCCCGCGAAAATGACATCCTCCATGCTGTCGCCGCGCAGCGCCTTCGAGCTCTGCTCGCCGAGCACCCATCTCAGCGCATCGCAGATATTGCTCTTCCCGCTGCCGTTCGGTCCGACCACACAGGTGATGCCTCTGTCGAATTCTATTACCACGGGTTCCGCGAATGATTTGAATCCGTGGATCTCAAGTCTCTTGAAATACATCTCTATTTTTCTCCCCGGAGCGCCTGCCTGGCGGCGTCCTGCTCCGCCTCCTTTTTGGATTTGCCCGAGCCTCTGCCGCGGACCTCTCCTCCGACGCTCACGCTCGCGTAAAACGTCTTGTCATGATCAGGCCCCTCTTCTCCGTTTATATTATACCGTATATCCACGGAACCGTTTTTCTGGACGAGTTCCTGGAACGCGGTCTTGTAATCAGCCTCGAGTCTGCCTTCGACCGCCGCATCGATAGTGCGGCCGAACAGTCTCAGTACTACATTCCTCGCGGCCTCGTATCCGCCGTCGATGAATACGGCGCCGATAACGGCTTCCATCGCGTCCGCTATCACGGACTGCCGTTCCGCGCCGCCTGTCTGCCGCTCGCCCTTTCCGAGCCGCACTATTTCCCCGACTCCGAGCCTGCGCCCCTCATCCGCGAGGGATCTCGCGCATACGACCTGAGCGCGGAGTTTTGTGAGTTCTCCTTCTTCCGAGTTTTCCAGTCTGCGAAAAAGTTCCTCGCCCACTATCGCGTCGAAAAACGCGTCGCCGAGGAACTCGAGACGTTCGTTGCAGCGCGAGCGGTCCATATTATGCTCGCGCGTAAAAGAACTGTGCGTGAGCGCCGTCTCAAGCAGCTCCGCATTGATGAATCTGTATCCTGTTTTCTCCTCGAAATCGCTAACTTTCACTCTCAAGGATCTCCTCGATATCGCCGACGCAGTTTTCTATCATGGGGACCACGTTCTGCTCGGCGTACGGTATGGCTTTCAGGATCGTGTTCTTCACGGCGTTTTCCGATGAAGAGCCGTGCATTTTCACGACGGGCCCCTTTACGCCGAGTATCGGCGCCCCGCCGTATTCGGAATAATCATATTCCTGACGCAGTTCCTTTATCTGCGGCATCAGCATGAGCGCGCCGAGCTTCGCCCTGTTCCCCGAGGTCAGTTTTTCCTTCAGCATCTTCAGGATGTTCCACGCGAGCCCTTCCGTCAGTTTCAGGATCACATTCCCTGTGAACCCGTCGCAGACGATGACATCGCACCTGCCCTTCGGCACGTCGCGCGCTTCTATATTTCCGATGAAGTTCAGGCTGGATCTGTCGAGCACCGCATGTGCCGATTTGTAGAGCAGGCTGCCCTTGCCTTCCTCCTCGCCGATATTCACGAGCGCGACTTCCGGGTCCTTTTTCCCGATGACTTTATCCATGTATATGCTGCCCATGTAAGCGAACTGGATCATATTGTCGAGCTTGCATTCGGCGTTCGCGCCCGCGTCGACCAGCAGCGACGCCTTGTTCTGCCCGAGTATCGGATAGACGCTCGCGATAGCCGGCCTGTCGATGCCGTGTATCCTGCCGATGGTGAAGAGGCTGCCCGCGACAAGCGCGCCGGTGCTCCCGGCGGAAATGAAAAGGTCGCCGTCGCCTTCTTTGATCATCCTGAGGCCCTTCACCATGGATGAATCCTTTTTCGAACGGACCGCCTTCACCGGCTGGTCCTCCATCTCTATCACTTCTTCGGCGTTGACGACAGATATCTGATTCTTATCGTATTTATGCTTCTTCAGTTCCTTTTTTATGGCCTTTTCGCGTCCGATTATCACGATCTCGTGCTTTGTCTCACGGGACGCGAGAACAGCTCCGCCCACGATCGCGGCCGGAGCATTGTCGCCGCCCATACCGTCAAGGACGATTTTCATTATCTATACCTCCAGTACCATGATTTTCGGGTCGCATCCGTTCCCGAACTGCGGGCATGTCTCGCATTCATAGAAATGCGGGGCCTTCTCCCTGTCCGCCTCTTTGAATCCGAGAGCGAAATAGAATCCCGGCTCCCTGGCGTTCAGATACAGTTCGCTGCCGCCCATTTCCTTCATGGTCTCAACTGCCTTGTCCATTAATATCCTGCCAATGCCCATGCCCCTGTATATTTTTTCCACGGCGATGCCGTCGATAATGAATTTCCCCTCTTTTTTCGCGAGCACGCACGCGGCGCACATATGGCGCTCTTCACCGTGCAGCACTTTCCAGCATCTCAAAACCTCCGCCGGATGGGGATCCCTGTCGTCCTCTTCATCTCCGAACTCGAGGTCGTTGTCAATGAGGAATTTCACGACTTCGTCGTAATCGTCCGTCCGTTCCATTCTGAGAAGCGGTTTATACATGTCAGTCTTCTCCTTCTGTAAATATGTCCAGCCTGTCTCTCATCACGCTGAATTCGAGCGGGAGCCTCTGTCCGTGCTCGCCGTCGACGTCCGTCGGAACGTCTTCAGGTGATTCGATGAGCAGGCTGTCCGTCTCGAACGTCAGCACCTTGTCTGATTCTATATGATTCCCGTGCCTTACTCTCAGCGCGATCGACGCGAGATCGACGAGCGACATCTCGCGGAACAGTACCACGTCGAGCTTTCCGTCGCTCACATCCGAATCAGGAGCGATATTTTTGAATCCGCCCGCATTCATCCCGTTCATGACGACCATGAAATACATCTGCTCTTCATAGACCGCATCCTGCGTCGTCAGTTTTACCGGGATCGGCTTGAGGTCCTTCACTTCGGAAAGGCCCTTGAGATAATACGCGAGCACGCCAAGCGTGTTCTTCAGGTTCGGATCCGTCTTCTGGCTCACGTCCACGAGACGCCCGAGCGCCGCGACATTTATGAAATTCCTGCCGTTGCAGACGCCGACGTCCGCCTTCGTAGTGTGCGTGCCCATGGCGACATCCACCATACCGTCGATGTCATTCGGGATATCGAAATAGCTCGCGAAGTCGTTCGCCGTCCCGACGGGGAATATCGCGAGCGGGAGATTGATATCGTTGCTGACCATCGCGTTCACGCATATATTTATGGTCCCGTCGCCTCCCGCGACTATTATCTGCCTGTAGCGTTCCTCTGTCATCTCCGCGAGCGCGGTATCGATAACAAGGCCGTTCGCCGCTCTCACGGGGACGACCTGGAATCCGCTGTCCTGGAATCTGCCGATTATCTGGTCAAGGTTGTGCTTGAACATCCCGTTGCCCGAAGTGGGATTGTAAAACAGCAGAACCTTTTCGCGTTTGTGAGCCATCAGATGAAAAACCTCCTTACCGCTCCGATCAGATACAGCGACCCCGCGACAATCACAAGATCGTAGTCTCCGCTCCGCCTGAGCGCTTCGCGCGCGGCTTCACCGGGATCCGGTATCGTCTCGACCCTCTTGCCTCTGGCTTCAAGTTTGGCCGCAAGCTCGGACGCCGGCATCCTCCTCGGACTGTCCGGTTCCGTAACAATAAAATCGTCACCGAGATACACTGCCATATCCAGCATGTCGTCAACTGCTTTATCAGCGAGAATACCAATAACGGTCAGCGCATCCGGTGCCTCGAATACGTCATCTGCGGCTTTGACGAGCGACTCCATGCCTTCGCGGTTGTGCGCACCGTCCAGCAGCACGGGAGTATCGCGTCTTATGATCTCGAACCTGCCGGGCTGGAAAGCCGCTTTCATGCCTTCTCCGACGGAATCGCGCGTCACATCTATTATACTGTTTTTACGTAAAACTTCAATAGCGGCAAGCGCCGTGCACGCGTTCATCACCTGATGCTCCCCGGGCATTGAAACTTCCACGTTCTCATACCTCTGACCGAGTATGTCGGCCGTGAACACTGTCCCCGTGTCGCTCATCTTCATGTCATACACTTTGCATTTCGAAGCGTCCCTTAACACGGCGTTCTTTTCGTACGCCTCCCTCGCGATGACGCGGGCCGCGCCGGGTTCCTCCTTCGGGTCGACATTCGAGACCACGGGGCATCCGTTCTTTATGATCCCCGCTTTGTTGTATGCGATCTCCTCAAGCGTGCCGCCGAGGCGGTCCATGTGGTCATAGGCAATGCCCGTTATCACGGATACGACGGACTTCTTTATGATGTTCGTACTGTCTCCTCTTCCGCCGAGTCCGACTTCGAGGACGACGAAATCCGGATTTCTGTCCGCGAAATAGCAGAACGCGATGGCTGTCACGACGTCGAACTCTGTCGGCGAGTCATGACCCTCATCTGTTATCTCTTTGCATTGATGCAGCACCATATCCGTATACCGCTCGAGTTCCTCATCCGTTATCCGCTGATGGTCGAATTCGATGCGTTCATTGAATTCCTCGATGAACGGCGACGTGTAGATGCCGACTTTGTATCCGCTCGCTTCCAGCACTTCATAGATGTACCGGCAGACGGAGCCTTTCCCGTTCGTGCCGGCTACGTGAATGCAGCGCAGTCTGTCCTGCGGATTCCCCAGTTTTTCCATAAGTCCGGAAATGCGCTCGAGTACGAGCACACTTCCGAACTTTCCGAACTCTCCTATTTTATCGACAGCCGTCTTCATATCTTCTTCTCCACGATCGCGATGTTCTCGCGCACCTTTTCGAGCATGTCGCGGTATTTCACGAGTTTCTCGCGTTCTTCATTCACGATCTTTTCCGGCGCCTTTTCCGTGAAGCCCCTGTTCGACAGCTTGCCTTCAGCCCGCTTCACTTCGCCTTCGAGGCGCTTCTCCTCGCTTTTCAGTCTCTCGTATTCGGCCTTCATGTCGACGAGTTCCTCGAGCGGGATGAAAATCTCGCATTCCGGCGTCACGGCCGACATGACTTCTTCCGGCACGTCCGCCTTGTCCGAAACATATGTGAACGCCGTGATGTTCGCGAGGTCGGCTATGTATCTCTCGCACTTCTTCACTGTTTCTTCGCTGCCCGTGACCGGCATCACGATCGCGCTCAGTGCCTTCTTCGGTGCGGCGTCAGCCTCCGCGCGGATGTTCCTGACAGCCTTCACCGCGCTCATCGCGGCTCCGAGGACAGCCTCCTCTTCCGGATATGAACGCGCCGGGTCATATTCAGGCCATGATTCCTGTATGAGATACCTGTCATGAGGAAGCACGCTCCAGATCTCTTCCGTTATGAACGGCATGAACGGGTGGAGCAGCCTGAGCATATCCTTCAGCGTCCCGAGCAGCACCATCCTGGCGACTTTCTTGTCCTCTTCATCGTCTCCGTACAGTCTGCCCTTGACAATTTCTATGTACCAGTCGCAGAACTCGTTCCAGATGAGTTCATACACCGACTGGACCGCGAGCGAAAGCTCGAATTTATCCATCTGCTCCGTCACGGTCTTTGCCGCTTCGTTCACTCTGGAAATCATCCATTTGTCTTCGTCTTTCAGCAATGCGCTGTCCGGGTCGGCCGTTTCCAGGAAGTTCCCGTCATCGTCCTGAAGGTTCATGATCGCGAATCTCGACGCGTTCCAGAGCTTGTTCGCGAAGTTCCTGGACCATTCGAGCTTTTCGATCTGGAACCTCATGTCGTTGCCCGGCGTCACGCCGCTCATCAGCATGAATCTGAGAGCGTCGGCCCCGTATTTGTCTATCATCTCGAGCGGATCGATGCCGTTCCCGAGCGACTTGCTCATCTTCCGTCCCTGAGCGTCCCTCACGAGGCCGTGGAGATAAACGTATTTGAACGGAGTCTCCCCCATTGCTTCCATGCCGCAGACCGTCATCCTGATCACCCAGAAGAACAGGATGTCGTAGCCCGTGACCAGCACCGATGTCGGATAGAAGTACTTCAGGTCTTCAGTCTCCTCCGGCCAGCCGAGCGTCGAGAACGGCCACAGCGCCGAGCTGAACCAGGTGTCGAGGACGTCTTCATCCTGACGCAGGTTCGTGCTCCCGCACTTCGGGCATTTCTCCGGCGCTTCCGGCGCGACCGTCATCTCGCCGCAGTCGTCGCAGTAATACGCGGGTATCCTGTGGCCCCACCACAGCTGACGCGAGATGCACCAGTCTCTGATGTTCTCGAGCCAGTAAAGATACGTCTTTTCGAATCTCTCGGGAACGTGTATAAGCTCCTTATCCTTCGCGATCCTGATTGCCGGCTTTGCGAGCTCGTCCATCTTCACGAACCACTGCTCGGACAGCATCGGCTCGACCGCCGTATGGCATCTGTAGCAGGTCCCGACCGGGATGCTCATCTTCTCTGTTTTCACGAGATATCCGGCCGCGTCAAGATCCGCGACCCAGGCCTTCCTGCACTCGTATCTGTCCATGCCCTCGTATTTGCCGGCGTTCTCATTCATCGTGGCGTCCATGTTCATGCATGATTCGCACGGGAGATCGTGCCTCTGCCCGACTTCGAAGTCGTTCGGATCGTGCGCCGGTGTGATCTTCACCGCGCCCGTTCCCTTCTCGGGATCCGGATACGGATCTTCTATGACCGGGATCTCTTTGTTGAGCAGCGGGATCATGACCTTCTTTCCGACCATGTCCTTATATCTCTCGTCCGAAGGATTGACCGCGACGGCGACATCGGTGAACATCGTCTCCGGCCGAGACGTCGCGACAACGATGCCCTCGCCGCCGTCGGCTCCCGGATATCTGAAATACCAGTACTCGCCGTCCATGTCTTCGTGCTCGACCTCGATGTCGGAAAGCGTCGTGGCGCAGTCCGGGCACCAGTTCACAAGCCTGTTCCCTCTGTAAATGTATCCTTTTTTATACAGGTTGATGAAGAATGTCTTCACGGCGTTCGAACATCCCTCGTCCATCGTGAAACGCTCGCGGCTCCAGTCACACGAATCACCGAGCTTTCTGCATTGCTCCGTTATTTTTCCGCCGAATTCCTCTTTCCATTTCCAGGCCTCTTCAAGGAATTTCTCGCGCCCGAGCTCATGCTTTTCTATTCCTCGCTCCTTCAGTCTGTTTACAACTTTCACTTCCGTCGCGATGCTGGCGTGGTCTGAACCCGGCAGCCACAGCGCGCTGTATCCCTGCATCCTCTTCCATCTGATCAGAACATCCTGGAGCGTCTGGTCAAGGGCGTGCCCCATGTGGAGCTTGCCCGTGATGTTCGGAGGCGGCATCACGATAGTAAACGGTTCCTTGTCCGGGTCGCGCTCCGCCCGGAACATTCCTCCTTCTTCCCATTCCCTGTAGATACGGTCCTCGAAATCCTTCGGATCGTAGGTTTTTGCGAGATTCTTTTTCATTTCTGCACACTCCTTATAAGTATAAAAAAACCGCCCCGTTAAAGGACGGATATTTCCGCGGTACCACCTTTATTCCGCGCAGCGCGCGGCTCTCTTGCGATATGGACTCCCGGGCGACATTCGGAAGGGGCATTCCCGGAGAGCCTCTCAGCCTCGTTCTCTCCTCTCTGTCAGGGCGCCGTTCTTCTTACTCTTCCCGGTCGCTGTCCTATTCAGTTATATGCTACTATTCTACCGTTTTTATCTGAAATGTCAATGATAATCGGGAGCGCGGGGCGGACGGGATCGCGTTTCGCGATATTGCGGGGCGGGAGATCATGGCGCAGGGATTCATGCTCAGAGACAGCATCACGCCGGGCTTAACTGGCAACATTTCCTGTTTTTGATCGTTATGCCAGTTGTATTCCGCGGGATCTGGCTTGCAGGCAGGTAATTCGGGGAAAATAACTGGCATCAATGCCGGATTTGATATCATGGTGCCAGTTATATTCTGCGGAATTTGGCATGTCGACCGGAAATTCAGGGAAAATAACTGGCACGAGCACTGGATTTAAACCAATGTGCCAGTTATTTTGGGCCGGAATCGGGGATATAGCATCGGAACAGGGAGATTTAACTGGCATGAAAGGCGTAATTGGGTGCAGGTGCCAGTTAATTTGGGTCGAAAACGGGGATTCAGCATCGGGACAGGGAGATTTAACTGGCATCAATGCATGATTTGGTGTCATTGTGCCAGTTATTTTGTGACCGGGTGGCGGTTTCAGCGCCGGAGCCGAGAGAACTAACTGGCACCAAAAGGCGATAGCATGCGCAGGTGCCAGTTATTTTGTCTCCGATCCTAGTCAGCATTGAAACCACAGGCCCGGCATCGAGTTACAGCCGTGGATGAACGCGTTACTGCCGCATCGAAATTTCACCCTGCAATAAAGCAAATTCGCATTGATTCTTATCGCTTTGCATGGTAAAATATGGAAGTAATTTTGTTGAAAGGAGAACAGCCGATGGCGAATCATGTAATGAAGGAGGACTTCCAGCAGAGCGAACTGCTCCGGCTTGTAAAATGTGAACTTGAGCGGGAGCGCCGCATAATGCATCGCAATGCCGGGCTGGTGAAAATGCTGCCCAAAGGATTCGTGGAACGGATCAAAGACAAATATGAACGCGTCGCGGAATATGTCACATGGACCGATGACGGGAAAAAGAAGAAAAGAAAAGCATTGCCGGACGATCCCGAGCAGGCGGAAATGATAAAGGCGGAAATCGACCTGCGAAGAGCTATAGAAAAAAACCGGGCGCTGCTGGAAAACAATGTCCGGCTTCTGGAAGCATTGCTTCAAGGCTTTTCCGTTTACGAACCGGAATTATTTTTCTTCCCCGGCGGAGACAATTCGGCTCTGCAGGCACCCGGCCAGATTCTCGTGCTCAGTGACCCGGAGCGGAACGCTTCCAGAAACCCGTTCCATCCCGAAAAGTATATCTACGGAACCAGGCGCGGCGAAAAAGTAAGGTCAAAAAGCGAGATGATGATCGCAGATATATTATTTGAAAAAGGCATCGACTACCTTTCCGACGCTGCTATTCAAATCGGGCAGGGAGTTTTCTATCCCGACTTCCAGGTAAAACGCGCCGACGGCAGACTTGTATTGTGGGAACATTTCGGAATGCTCAGCGACCCGGCATATGTGAACAGATCCTATGAAAAAATCATTGCTTACGGCAATGCGGGATTTTCGGCCGGTCGAAATCTGATCATTTCAAGTGAATGCGAAGAGTCGCCCATGACGAGAGATACTGTTCTTGAAATTATCGAAAAATATGAACTGGTATGATTTTGGAATCTCAGAGGCATCCGCCGCACGCATTGTCGGCGTTCGGCGGCATCAATGCTCAGTGTCCGGTTTTCTTTGATCCGGCTGCCCGATCACGACCCAAAATAACTGGCATCTGCACTCGATTACGCCTCTCATGCCAGTTAAATTTCCCTGTTCCGATGCTAAATCCCCGTTTTCAACCCAAAATAACTGGCACGCGCACTCGATTACGCCTCTCATGCCAGTTAAATTTCCCTGCTCCGATGCTGAATCCCCGATTCCGGACCAAAATAACTGGCACGCACACCCGATTACGCCTTTCATGCCAGTTAATTCCCCCGATCCCGGAGCAAATTTCCCCTTTCCGACCAAAAATAACTGGCACGCGCTCTCGATTACGCCTCCCATGCCAGTTAATCGCAGCCCGTATCCACGATCCCGGTCTCTCCGGAAAAAGTCCGGCCCCGGCGCCGGATATAAAAACCCGTTTCCAATAATCATTCACATCAAAAGGAAATCCCCGCGCCACATCTGCATTGGCGCGGGGATATTCATCTTTCCGTTCTATTTCAGATAGATCCTGAGTCCCGGTTTTCCCGTATCGCGGGTCCCTTTCCCGATCCCGCTCGGAAGGCCCTCTGTAACGGCGTCGAACTCCTCGTCATCCAGCTGCCTGGAGCCGATGCCGATTATCATCCCGATCCCGGTCGGCGTTATCATCTCCATCGGCACATCGTCCTGCCTGATCCGGTATCCGTTCTGCGCCGCCATTGTCCTGACCGCGGGCACGGGGACTTCCATCAGTCCGTGCGCCGCCATGACAGTGCCCCTGCCGTCAACGATGTCCGTCGTAAAGGCTTCCATGTTTACCCCCGGCTCGAGTCCCATATTATGGAGCGCGAGCGCGAATGCCGTCACATGGGAAATCGCGCGGTCGCGCCCGACCTCGTGGAACTCCACCATGATGCGCTTTGAATGATGCACCTCCGCCTCGGCTGTCGCGATCTTCGTGTAGACGCCGATCGCGGTCTTTTTGACCTCTTCATCTATCGCCGCGTGGCCGATGATATTTTTCACATCGTAAAACGTCCTGTGACGCAGATTGTGTTTGTGGATATACACATTCCCGTTTTCGTCGACATGCTCATGCTCTGATTCATGTTCGTGGCTCGCGTCGCTCCCGGGATACGATTCAAGCCTGAGCGCCCTGATGCCATCCTCGATATACTTTTCGTCCGCTCCGAGCTCTATCAGCGCGTCCACGATCATGTCGCTCGCCGCGCCGCTCCTCGCGTCTATATATAACTGCCTCATTACCTGACTGATTCCCTTCCTTTACATGTGATTGATCTTCGACGCAATGCATCCCGCGCCGTAGCCGTTGTCGATGTTCACGACCGCGACCCCGTTAGCGCAGCTGTTCAGCATTGACAGCAATGCGGAGAGCCCCTTAAGGTTCGCGCCGTACCCGACGCTTGTCGGCACCGCAATGACAGGACACCTCACGAGTCCGCCGACGACGCTTGCAAGGGCGCCTTCCATGCCTGCGACGACTATTATTACCGTCGCTCCCTGGAGAATGTCGAGTTTCGCCAGCAGCCTGTGAAGGCCCGCGACACCTACGTCGAACACGCGGCGGGTCTCATTGCCGAGTATCTCGCATGTCAGGGCGGCCTCCTCGGCGACCGGGATGTCCGCCGTGCCCGCCGTGACCACAGCGACATAACCGTCCGTGTCGGGCTTCACATTGCCGTTTATCAGGATGATCCTCGCGTCTTCGTTATATTCCGCATCCGGTATCAGCTCCTTCACGGCCTCGTAATTCTCATGCGTCGCCCTCGTCGCCATGATGTTTTCCGACGTCTCGGCAAGCTTCCCGGCGATTTCTGCGATCTGCCTGTTCGTCTTTCCCGGGCAGTATATCGTCTCCGGCGCGCCGGTCCTTCTTTTCCGGTCAGTATCGAGCTCGGCGTACGGCATTGAAATGGATCCGCCCGCGAGCCCCGCTATGCGCGACGCGGCGTCTCCGATATCGACGCTCCCGTCCCTCACGCCTTCCAGTATCTCTTCTATCTTTTCCTTATTGTCCATATTTCCTCCGGCCTACAGATAATTTTTCAGGAACGTCCGCCTGTGTATCGGACAGAGCCCGAACTTCTCAATACCTTCGTAATGCTCCCGCGTGCCGTATCCCTTGTTCTTCTCGAACGCGTATCCGGGATACTGCTCCGCGTATTTTATCATCATATCGTCCCGCGTCACCTTCGCGAATATCGACGCCGCGGCTATCGATGCGCTCGTCTGATCGCCCTTCATGATCGATGTCTGCGGGATGCCGAGATCCTTTATCGTGACGGCGTCGATCAGCACGCGCCCGATCCCTTCGCCGACGCGTTCTTCAAGCATCTGCGAAGCGTGATGCACGGCCGCCTTCATCGCCCCGCGTGTGGCCTCGAGGATGTTTATCTCGTCTATCACTTTTTCCGACGCCATCCCGAGCCCGTAGGCGAGCGCTTTCTCCTTTATCAGCGGCGCGACCTCGTTCCTTTTTTTCTCGCTCAGCTTCTTCGAGTCGTATACCTCTATTATATCGAAATCGCGCGGCAGCACAACGCAGGCCGCGACCACGGGCCCCGCGAGCGGGCCCCTCCCGACCTCGTCCACGCCGCCCGCATACGGGACGGCCGATGTTATGAACCTATTGTCGAACTCCATCAGACGCGCGAGCCTCTCGCGCATCATCTGTTCGCGCTCGGCCTTCTTCACTCCGCGCCTGCTTTCTCGAGCGTGATCCTTCCGATCATGCCCTTCCTGAATTCATCTATTATCATCCGCGCCGTCCGCTCATAGTCGCAGACGCCGCCGGACATTATGCATCCCCTTTTCGCAGCAATGCTTTCCATCACTGTCAGGGCGTCTCCTCCCGCGTCTTCGAGTTTATATCTCTCCGCAAGCAATTCGGGATAGTCCGCGACGAGCATTTTCAGCAGTTCGAATGCGAGATCCTCGATATCCATGATCTCATCCTTGATTGCACCGCAGAAAGCGAGATGCAATCCCACTTCCGGATCCTCGAACTTCGGCCACAGCATGCCCGGCGTATCGAGCACCTGCATGCCGTTTTTAAGAGTCAGCCACTGCTTCCCTCTCGTCACACCGGGCCTGTTCCCGACCTGCGTGCTTTTCCTTCCGGTGAGCCTGTTGATCAGCGAGGACTTCCCGACATTGGGCACGCCGACTATCATGAGCCTGAGGGGCTTCATGTTCCCCCTGTCCGCTTTCTTCTCCGCTTCGCGCCTTTTCAGCTCGCCCATAATGCCGGACACGCCGCCCCCCGACATGCAGTTCGTGAGCACAGCCGGAGTACCCTGCCCGGACAGCAGCTCTTTCCAAACCCTGTTCTCGTTTTCGTCGGCGAGATCGCTCTTGTTCAGCGCGACGATCCTCGGCCTGCTCCCCGTGATCTCATCAATGACCGGGTTCCTGCTGGAGCGGGGGATCCTCGCATCTATAACTTCTATAACGACATCGACTGCCTTTAAATATTCCTCTATCATTTCCCGGGTCTTTTTCATATGCCCGGGATACCAGTTAATATTTTCGATCATATCCTTCTCCCGCCCTGACAGTATATCATAAAAAAAGCGGAGACGTCGCAGTCTCCGCTGTAATGCCGTGATTCTTTCAGCATTCCGTTTTCCGGCTTCCGCTTATTCCGCGGGAGCTTCTTCCTGAGCTTCTTCGGCAGGCGCTTCTTCGGCAGCTTCTTCAGCCGGCGCTTCCGCTTCCGCAGGAGCTTCTTCGGCCTGTGCTTCCTCAGGAGCTTCTTCGGCTTCCGTTTCTCCCGCAGCATCCGCTTCTATCTTCGCGGCAGCTTCGGCTTCGGCCTGCGCCTGCAGTTCGGCCTTCTCGGCCGCTTCCTGCCTGGCAGCCTCTTCGGCAGCCTTTTCCGCTGCGATCTGTTCTTCTGTAAGAACCTTTGCCTTGATCTTCGCGGACTTTCCTGTCTTCTCACGCATGTAGTTGAGCTTCGCTCTTCTGACATCGCCCTTCCTCACGAGCTCGATCTTGTCGATTTTCGGTGAGTGGAGCGGGAATGTCTTCTCAACTCCGATGCCTGATGCGATTCTTCTGACCGTGAATGTCTCGCTGATCCCGCCGTTCTGCCTCTTCAGCACGAATCCCTCAAAGACCTGGATCCTTTCTCTGGATCCCTCTTTGATCTTTATATGGACTCTTACCGTATCGCCGACGCCGAATTCAGGGATGTCATCTCTCTTGTATTCGTCAGTGACCGCGCTGAGAATATCCATCGGTATTCCTCCTTCCTTCCAAGACGTTCATGGCATTCCGTTCGGTTGATGCCCAGAGGACCGCCCGTAGTAACTCGTGAATTATACCACATGAATTTCATCAATGCAAGGCGCTTCTGTTAATATTTCAATGGTTTTCCGAAAATAAAAGCGGGCCCCGAAAGGCCCGCCCGATATTCCTTAATTCACTCCCGGCATGCGGATGATCGCACGTACCCGGCGAGTTCCCTGGATAACAGGGCTCTTGATGACTCCGGTACTTGAAGAAGAAGCATGATACATATAACCGCTTCCGCAGTAGATCCCCGCGTGGTCTATGCTGCCGCTGCCGTGGCTGAACAGGAGGATGTCTCCCGGTTTTGCATAGCTGATACTTGTTGTACTGAGACGATAGCTGCCCAGTGAGCTGTAATAGCCGGCTGCTGTCGAACGGCTGAATTTCTTCGTGCTGGCATTCGACGCCTTATAGCAGTACCATACGTATCCGCTGCAGTCGAAAGTGTTCGGGCCCGCCGCGCCCCATACATAACGGCATCCGAGCTTGCTCTTTGCGACCTTCATCAGATTCGCGAGTCCGGAGGCCTTTTTTACAAGCGCCGTATTGGACTTAGTATTAAAAGATCCTATGTCAGTCATGTTTCTTGCAATGACCATATATCTGTAGCTGTAGTCGCTTCTGATCTTGTAACTGTATCCCGAATCCGAGCTCTTGTCAGTATCCGTAAATGAGAGCTTCTTCGTCGTGCAGATCCTCTTATACGGCTTGCCGTTTTTATCCGCGTAGTAAAGAATATACCAGTCTGCGCGCGCAGCGGAGTTCCAGCTGAGCTTGATCGTGTTTCCGCTTCTCGACGCCTTTAACGTGACGGCGGACGGTGCTGCATAAACATCATCGCTGCTGCTCTTAGTGCTTCCCGTCTGGGAGGCAGCCGCACTGACTGTCACTACATTTGACTTCGTATTGTAATATCCCTTGTCAGTCACGTTTCTCGCAATGACCATATATCTGTAGCTGTAGTCGCTTCTGATCTTGTAACTGTATCCCGAATCCGAGCTCTTGTCAGTATCCGTAAATGAGAGCTTCTTCGTCGTGCAGATCCTCTTATACGGCTTGCCGTTTTTATCCGCGTAGTAAAGAATATACCAGTCTGCGCGCGCAGCGGAGTTCCAGCTGAGCTTGATCGTGTTTCCGCTTCTCGACGCCTTTAACGTGACGGCGGACGGTGCTGCATAAACATCATCGCTGCTGCTCTTAGTGCTTCCCGTCTGGGAGGCAGCCGCACTGACTGTCACTACATTTGACTTCGTATTGTAATATCCCTTGTCAGTCACGTTTCTCGCAATGACCATATAAGAATAGCTCTGGTTCGCTTTGATCTTGTAGCTGTATCCCGCGTCCGAACTCTTATCGGTATCCGTATAGGAAAGCTTCTTCGTCGTGCAGATTCTCTTAACCGTGTTTCCGTTCTCGTCCACGTAGAAAAGAATATACCAGTCTGCGCGGTCGCAGGCGTTCCAGCTGAGCTTGATCGTATTCCCGCTTCTCGTCGCCTTTAATGTGACGGCGGACGGTGCTGCGTATACATCGCTGCTGCTCGTGGAGCTTTCTGCCGCCTGAGTGGAAACCGTCGATTCCGTACTTCCGGCTGCGCTGACCTGCGGAACAGCCATCATGCTTACAGCAAGTGCCAATGTGAATATAATCGTAATCGTCCTCTTAAACATAAATAAAGTCTCTCTTTCTTCTGAAATAACAGACCCCTATCCCTTACCTCACGTCCCCTATGTTAACGGCACATAAAAATTTTGACAATAAAAAAGCGAATGTTTCACATTACATTCACATTCGCTTTACAGACAAAATGAGACTTACGCGCGCGGGTGCGCCATGTCGTAAACGTCCTTTATCCGGCTCTTTATGACCGACAGATATACCTGCGTCGCCGCCGGATCTTCATGCCCCATGAGCTCCTGGAGCGACTTGAGATCCGCTCCGTTCTGCAGCATATGCACGGCGAAGGAATTCCGCAGCGTATGAGGCGTCAGCTCATGTTCGAGCCCCGCCTTCTCTCCGTAGGACTTAAGGATCTTCCACAGTCCCTGCCTCGTCAGCCGCCTGCCGTAATAATTCACGAACAGCGCCTTCTCGTCCACATTTTCGCGGAGAAGCATCTTCCTGCTGTTGTCGAGATAATCCTCGAGCGCCTTTCTCGCAGGACGGCCGATCGGGATGATCCTCGCCTTGCCGGCCTCTCCGTTGCATGTATAGAATCCTATCCTGAGATTAAGGTCGTCAATGTCTGTCGCCACCAGTTCGTTCACCCTGATGCCCGTCGCATACATGAGCTCGAGTATCGCGCGGTCGCGCTTCCCCTTCACACTGTCGTCGGGCGTTGATAAGAGCTTGTCCACCTCATCAATGCTGAGGTACTCTATTTTCTTCCTGCTGACGCGCGGTGATTTTATCCCGTCCGTCGGATCATGATCAATCTTCCCGAGCCCTTTAAGGTAGCCGAAAAAGCACCTCAGCGCCGCGAGTTTCCTGTTAACTGTCGCCGCCGATTTGCCCTCATCCTTGAGCTCATAAAGGTACGAAAGCACATCGGCTCCCGATACATCTTTGATATCCTCTATTCCTTTTTTATTCGCGTAATCCGTGAAGCTCAGATAATCCCTCTTATATGCTTCTATCGTATTTGCGGAGCGCCGCTTCTCACTGCGCAGATATTCCATGAACCCGTCTAAATACATATTCCCTCCGGAAAACATCATTACTCGCAACGACAATTATACACGATATTGCCGTAGTTTACAATAATTAAATTATGTGAGGTGCCGCAAGGAGAACTCCCGCGATCGTCTTGCCGTCGTGGATCTCGCCCGCGAGGACTTTTTTATAGATTTCTCTGAAATCGAATTTATGTATCTCTATCGATTCGTTGAAATCAAAATCCGTTTCTCCCACGCTGAGCCCCGTGCACAGATAAATATACAGCTTTTCCGTGGTATATCCTACCGACGGGTACATTACCGACAACAGTTCGTATTTTTCCGCAGTGAAACCCGTTTCCTCCTTCAGTTCGCGTCTGACCGTGGTGTCCGGATCCTCGCCCGGTTCTATCTTGCCGGCCGGGACTTCCGTCATCACCCGCTCAAACGGTTTTCTGAACTGCTTTACCATAATTATTTTATTGTCATCCGTTATCGCAACGGCTACAGCACCGCCGTTGTTCTCTACGATCTCACGCCAGGACGTCCTGCCGTCTCTGACCGTGACTTTATCCTTCCTCAGATTTATTACTCTTCCTTCATAGATGCGTTTTGTTTCTAATGTCTTTTCCTCGAACGGCTCCATGACTCTCTGATTATTCCCCTTTCGACATACTGATATTCTTATCGACAGCGGCCTGCAGGCCTTCTTCTATGTTTTTTTCAAATCCGTTTTCCTTCAGCACCTTATATCCCTCGATGGTGCTGCCGCCTTCCGTGCAGACGGACATGGCGAGATCATGAGGCGACTCGTCCGACTCCAGCACTACCTTAGCCGCGCCGAGCACTGCCTGGGCGGCGAATCTCACGGCCTGATCATAGTCCATGCCGTTCTTTTCCCCGCTCCTCGCGAGCGCGTCGATATACATGTAAGTGTACGCCGGGCTGCTGCCTGATACGGCGCATATCGTGTCTATGATATCCTCGTCCGTTTCCTCGGCATGCCCAGCGGCCTCGAATATATCCAGCACCTTCGTGAACATCCTGTCCGTGACCTTATTGTTCCTGCTGAGCGAGGCCATGCCTTCGCCGACCTTAATAGGCATGTTCGGCATGACTCTCACGATCATGGCGTCCCTGCCGAAATGCTGTTCGAGCCAGTCTATCGTTATACCGGCCGCGATGGACGTTATCAGCTTCTCCGGGCTGTAATTCGCCGTGACCTCATCTATATTCTCGCGTATCTGTTTCGGCTCCATGCTGAGGACGATTATGTCGCAGGTGCTGACGACCTCTCCGATAGAGCCGAGCGGCTCCGCTCCGCTGTCTGCGCATACCGCTTCGAGCTTGGATCTCGTTCTGTTGAAGCCGTACAGTTCGTCGCCGTTTTCGGCCGCGTGTTTTCCATAGCCGCGCATTATGGCGCCGCCCATATTCCCGGTACCGATAAATCCGATTTTCATGCTTTGCCTCCCGTACTTCCGTCAGTGAAAAATCCAGTGCCATGCTCGTGACCGTGCATTGCTTCAATGATAACATCTTTCTTTCCGCCGTTCAGCAGCACTGTGGGGATGCCGACTTCCCCGAGCATCCTGGCGGCGCGTATCTTCGTGGATATGCCGCCCTTGCCGAGGGCCCCGGCCGACCCTATTTCTATCTGATCCGTCAATGCGTCGATGTCACGGACTTCTTCTATCAGTTTCGCTCCGGAGTGCTCTTTCGGGTCCGAGTCGTATATCCCGTCGATGTCGGACAGGATCACATACAGATCCGCGTTCCAGAGTTTCGCGGTATACGCGCCGAGCGTATCATTATCGCCGATCGATTTTATTTCGTCGACGCTGACCGTATCGTTTTCGTTTATCACCGGCACGATGCCCTCGTCCACAAGCGTGAGCAGCGTGTTCCGAATGTGCAGAGTGCGCTCGTCATTCGCGAAATCGTCACGCGTGAGAAGCATCTGCGCGACGTGACGGCCGTGGGCTTCGAAGAACTCTTTATACGCCATCATCATCTCCACCTGGCCTACTGCGCAGAGAGACTGATAGTAATGCACTATATGGCGCAGAACTATCTTGCCCATCGCTCCGGCACCGAACGCGCCGGCTCCGGAGGACACGACAATGATCTGCTTCCCGCCGTCCATCAGGGCGCAGTACTGGTCGACGAGCCCTCCCACAACGTCGCGGTCGATATGGCCGTCCGGCGTGGACATAACATTGCTGCCTACTTTTATAACTATTTTTCTGCTGTTGTTCATCGCGTCCACAAGAGCGCTCATAAATACATCATTCCCATCATATCAGAATTCTTTACGTAACCACTATTATATCACGTTCGGGAGCGGACGGATTATCAAATATCGCCGCAGATGACATCTTTTCTCGCGGAAAAACGGAGGCGGACCCCGCTCCGGAAAGGCAGCACACATATTTTTGATAAATCTTCAGAAAAAAGGTTGACGCGAGCATAATATTAGAGTAGTAAACTAAATAGGTTATTACCTGATAACCGTTTTAATCTCTAATCCCAATACCCCTTTTGAGCAAAACAGGTTGCTTTCGCAACCTATTTTGTTTTTTACGGAAAAACGCGGCCGGAGGCTGCATCCGGTCTGCGGATCGATTTTTTGTGCGAAGAAGCCCTCCCGCGTGTATAATCATGTCATGGAAATAATACGTGAAGAAACAGAGATAGAAGAATTTTCATCGGCATCGTTCGACCAGTATTTCGGCGGCCTGAATGTAGCCTCGCTCGACATCGAGACCACGGGACTTTCGCCCGCAGGCAGCTCATGTATACTGACGGGGATCCTTAAACCCGGCCGCGGAGGCGGGCAGCTTGTCCAGCTGTTCTCTGACAGGGGCACTCCCGAAGACGAGAAAGAACTGCTCACGGCCGCATCGGAAGAGCTCAGGGACGTCGATGTCATGGTCACATATAACGGGAGGAGTTTTGACGGACCGTTCATGGCGCGGCGCATGGAGCGCTTCGGGATGGATCCCCGCCTTCCGTATGATCTTGACCTTCTGCCGATACTGAGAAAGCATTCGGATCTGAAGTCGTTCCTTCCGAACCTGCGGCAGAAAACCGTCGAGGATTTCATGGGGCTCTGGGACAGGCGTGATGACACAGTGAGCGGGCGCGACAGCGTGCTGATATATTATGATTTTCTGACATCCGGAAAAGAAGAGCTGAAACACTCCGTTCTTTTGCATAATCATGACGATGTGTTACAATTATATCGACTTCTTGCCGCACTGAAGAAGACCGATCTGCACGCGGCTTTGTATGATACGGGATTTCCTGTGAAAGCCGGAAACACACTGCTTTCGGTAAACAGTATTTCCGTCGGCAGGAGAACACTGGACGCGTCCGGCGGTCAGTTGTCGGGCGAGCTCGGCGCAGTGCAGTTCGCGGACGAGACAGGTGTCAGCTGCGAATTCTCACGGATAAACAGAAAATTCGAGATGCACATAGACCTGCTGGAATCAGGCGGGGTAAAATTCGCCGACATTGCGCGGGCGGGCATTGATACAGCAGAATTCGAAGCGTATCCCGCGGCGGGCAGCGGCTATGTCGCGGTCTCGGAAGGGAAAAAGATTTTTTACGGACAGACGAATCTCATGATAAAGAGGATTCTCGAAAGGATGATATCCGAATGGACTACAGAAAATTAGCGGACAATGTAAAGGCCGACAGCTATATCATGGCCGGCCGGTCGGAAAAACAGAGAAACGAGGCGCTTGAGGCAGTCGCAGAAGCCCTTGAAAAGCACAGCGGCGAGATATTCGCGGCGAACGAACGCGATCTTGAGCGCGGGAGCGATCTCCCGGCGCCGGTGCGCGGGAGGCTGAAATTCGACAGACACAAGCTTGACGATGTTATCGCGGGCATAAACGGCCTGATCGGGCTGGAGGACCCTGTCGGGAAAGTGCTGCTGAAGCGCAGGCTAGATAACGATCTCATACTCTCAAAGCAGACCTGCCCCATCGGCGTCATAGGTGTGATTTTCGAGTCACGGCCGGACGCTCTCGTGCAGATATCGTCGCTCTGCATAAAAAGCGGGAACTGCGCGATACTGAAGGGCGGTAAAGAAGCGGCCGAGACGAACCGCGCGCTGTTCGACGTGATCCAAAAGGCGGGGACAGACGCCGGCCTCCCGGAATACTTCATCGCGCTCGTGGAAGACCGTGCGGGCATCGACGAGCTCATCAAATTCAGAGATGATATAGATCTTCTGATCCCGAGAGGCTCGAACGCGTTCGTGCAGTACATCATGGACAATTCCGACATACCCGTCATGGGACATGCCGGCGGGCTGTGCCACATATATGTAGATAAGGCGGCGGATCTCGAAAAGGCCGTGCCGATAATAATCGACGCGAAAACGCAGTATGTATCGGCCTGCAATGCGGCGGAGACGCTGCTCCTGCATCACGAGATCGCCGAAGAGGTGCTGAACGCGATACCGAAGGCATCCCCGGTGGAAATAGAATTCATCCCGGGCAGGTCGGAAGATGATTTCAGAGAATATCTCGATTACAAAATGACGGTAAAGGTCGTGGACGACCTGTCGGAGGCTATAGATCATATAAACAAATACGGATCGCATCACACCGACGCGATAATCACGGAAGACCCCGGAGCCGCGGAGATATTCCTCGACGAAGTGGACAGCGCCGGAGTATATGTGAACTGTTCCACGAGATTCGCGGACGGTTTCCGCTACGGATTCGGAGCTGAGGTCGGGATCAGCAACGGAAAGCTCCCGCCGAGAGGTCCTATCGGGCTCGACGGGCTCGTTACATATAAATACAAGCTCCGCGGAGACGGCCATATCGTCGGAGATTACGCGAGCGGGAAACGCACATTCAAGTTTGAGGATCTTGACACTGACTGATCGGAGGAAAACATGCTCATAGCTGTAATAGACGGTCAGGGCGGCGGCATCGGACGCACGATCGTCGAAAAACTGAAAAACGCGGATATCGATGATATCGAAGTGATCGCTCTCGGGACGAACTCCGCCGCTACGGGACAGATGCTGAAAGCCGGAGCGGACGAGGGAGCGACCGGAGAGAATGCCATAGTGCAGAACGTCGCGAAGGCGGACGTCATAATGGGCGTAGTCGGAACGCTCGTCGCGAACTCCATGATGGGCGAACTAACTCCGGACATGGCGCGGGCCATAGGCGAAAGCAATGCATTGAAACTGATGCTTCCCCTGAACAGATGCAACATCCATGTGGTCGGCCTGGTCGAACGGCCGATCGGGAAGTACATCGACATGGCGATAGAGTATCTCAGAGAATACATCGCAGGAAACACATGTGATAAATAAATTCGGACCGCAGAAAAAACAGGACGCCGCGCGGTGTCCTGTTTTTATGGTGCGCCCGGAGAGGTTCGAACTCCCACGGTCTCCCACCAGATCCTAAATCTGGCGCGTCTGCCGATTCCGCCACGGGCGCCTGAAACGTCCGCATAAAATCATATCAATTCGGGGAGCCGATGTCAATCCGGCCGGGTCTTCATCAAGCCGATGCGCCGCACCTGTTCACATATCTCCTAAGCAGTTCCTGATAATTTTCCGGCTGCAGCGGCCTGCTGAAATAATAGCCCTGGATAAAATCACACGACATCTTCTTCATAACGTCGAACTGCTCCTCTGTCTCCACGCCTTCGGCAACGACAGGCACGTGCATCTTGTCCGCCATCTGGAGCACGGCGCTGATGATATACCTGCAGCGCTCTGATTCCAGAGCCCTCTGCACGAATTCCCTGTCTATCTTGATGATGTCGAACGGGATATCTATGAGCGAAGACGGCGTGGAATATCCGCTGCCGTAATCGTCGAGCAGGATAACAAATCCGTTGTCCTGCATGTTCTTCATCAGCCGCAGGAGGTTCTGCGGGCTCGCGCCGTAAATGCTTTCAGTTACCTCGAACCTGAGCAGTGAGTGATCTATCCCGTACCTCGACGTGAGCTGCAGGATATCATCAAGAATGCCCGGTTCGAACGCATAATATCTGGACATGTTCACCGAGACGGGAAGCACTGTGTTCCCCTCGTCGAGCTGCATCCTCATATCCCTGCATACCTGTTCCCACAGGTAATAATCGAGCTGACGGATGAATCCGCATTTCTCGAATACGTTTATGAATTCTCCCGGCGGGACCATTGCGCCGTCCGATTTCCTCCAGCGGACCAATGCCTCCGCGCAGGCGGGCTTCTTTGTCACAGCGTCGAATATCGGCTGATAATGCACTTCGAATTCGCCGTTCGTGAGCGCACCGTTCATATTCTGGATGATCAGGTGCTCCCTCATTACATTGGAACTGTACTTCTTATCATAGAATGCGAAATGCGTATTCCCGTCGTTCTTGATCCTCTTCGCCGCGGAATGCGCTCTGTCGCACATGATGCCGATGTGCATGCTGCGATCGGATATCGGGAATATCCCGGCATGCCACGTTATCTTCCCGCGGAATCCGGCTTCATTTATTCCTTCCGTAACCAGATTGGCGATCTTTCCGAGAAGCAGATGATCGCCCGAAAGGCATGCGGCGAAATTATCGGAGCTTATCCTGGATATCTTGCATTCATCACTCATATATCCGCTGAGTTTCGAACCGATGCATCTTAGCAGTCTATCGCCCGCTTCATATCCGTACAGCTCTACAACAGCGCTGAATCTGTCTATGTCCCCGCTGATAATATAATAATTCCGCGAAGAATCCTGATCCAGCATCCGGCGCACTTCGCTCCCGAACATGCTCTCAGTGAACAGGCCCGTCAGATTATCATAAATCAGATTATCTCCGAGCCTCTGCCTTGTTTTTTCCTCCTCGGTCACATCTTTGATCGTGAACATGACATACGTGTCATCTTCACTCATCGAGAAATATGTCATACCGACTTCCAGTGTGACATACTCGCTTTCCGAAATACGAAACGCTAAACGCACGGGTTCAGTCGCCCGCATCTCAAACAATGCATCTTTCAGTCTGTTAAACTTCTCCATGTCGCCGGGAAAAACCCTGTCGGCATAATCGGATGCCTTTGTTGCGAAAAACTGCTCATCAGTACACGCCAGGATATTCTGGCTGCTGGAATTGAGGTAGCACGGCTTGATATCTTTTCCGAGAATCTTAAAAACTAAAATACCGTCCGGCATAATATCAAGCAGTGTGCCCTCCCCGACACATTTGATTCTGCTTGTATTCATGATTCCTCCGTTTCAACAAAAATAAGGTATATAAATATTACCTACTTACACATGAATAATTATACCACTATCAAAATATTTTGAAAAGAGCGGGGAAATCAAAAAAAATGAAAGTTTACTATCGCTTCAACTGATATCAAGCCGATGATAATTATTTATCCGCCTTTCATACGATCAATGCTCTGAAACTCTGTTTGCATCCATAGGGATCTGCTCACCTCCTTTCAACTGTATATGGAAAACGCCACCGCAGTAAAAGCCGAAGACATCGAAAAATAAAGAAACGCTGGAATTTCAAAAGCCCGGGAGCATGCCTCCCGGGCCTCAGGATTGGTGACCCTGTCGAGAATCGAACTCGAGTTACCGCCGTGAAAGGGCGGTGTCTTAACCGCTTGACCACAGGGCCGAAAAAAACCAGCACCGTCTTACTTTCCCGGGCCGTCGCCAGCCAAGTATCATCAGCTCTGAGAAGCTTAACTTCTGTGTTCGGGATGGGAACAGGTGTGACCTTCTCGATATAGGCACTGGATTTTTTTCGCGCTTTCGCGCTGAGAGATTCAATTTTCATTGTACCCTCAAAACTGAATATCCAGAGTGAAAACTCTCCGACCTTCCTTTAAACCTTCGACCATTTGGTCAAGCGTTCGACCTATTAGTATCGGTCAGCTGAATACCTTGCGGCACTTACACCTCCGACCTATCAACGTGATAGTCTCTCACGGGTCTTATTCCTTACGGAAAGGAG
>JBMNVB010000013.1:0-33614 GCA_050946575.1 Anaerovoracaceae bacterium
TTTAGTTTCGAGGCTCTCGCCTCTTTTCGACTAAAATTTCCACACTATGGATTTTTCAAGGTTCCGTTGGCATTTCAAAGGTTTCCGCCTTCTCCACGCCTGCATCGCTTACTTTTAGCGTGCTTTATTATTCTACAACCCGTGCCGATAGATGTCAACAACTTTTTACATGTTTTATCCTTTTTTATTACATGGTTTTATACTATAATAAGATAAGTCATTATTTGGAGAGTTAAGATGAAAGCTATACGTGATTTTTTCGCTGACAAGAATACAGCCAGATGGTCATTCTACGTTATCTGGACTACTATTATACTGTATCTTACATGGATACTGGTCAGTCATCTCGGCGTTGCGGTGTCAGCGATAGGATCCGGCATACTTTCATTTCTAAACGCACTCGCTCCGCTGTGGATCGGCCTTGTCATGGCCTATCTGTTCAATCCGTTCATCGAGTTCCTCGAACGGACCGTGGCCATGAAGCTCGTGAAGCCCGGCGAGGACGTTGATTCGGAAAAAGGCAGAAAGCATGCCCGCCGCAGGAAGATGGCCGCGGTGCTCATCGCCTACATTATTATACTGCTCATCATAGCATTGATAATATACGGATTCGCCGCATTGATAATAGGGCAGCTCGTCGTGAAGAACGTCCCGCAGATGTTCGAGCATCTCTCGGATATGATCACGGGGTATATGAATTCGATAAAGGAATGGGCCGCGAACATGCCGTCGGCCACGCTGTCCGAACACGCGTCGGATCTGGTGAACAGCCTGTTCGGCTGGGTGGCCAACAGTTTCAATACCGAATCGGTCGTTGCGACGCTGAACAGCATCACGAGTACGATCGTGAATATCATCATAGGGCTCATCATATCGGTCTATCTTTCATACGACAAGGAGAAATTCGTCGGACTGTGGAATTCGCTGCTCGCGAGGACGTGCAGCCAGAAGCGCAAGAATACGATAAACGGGACGCTGAACGAAGTGGACCGTGTTTTATCTACATTCCTCCGCGGCGTGCTGCTTGACGCGCTGATCATAGCGATCCTGTCTTCGATCGGCCTGTCGCTGATCGGGATGCAGTTCGCGGTGTTCATCGGCATATTCGCCGGCATATGCAATATCATCCCGTATTTCGGTCCTGTACTCGGCATGATCCCGGCATTTATTGTCGGGCTTCTGACGCAGGATGTCTGGCACGGACTCCTTGCCGTGCTGGTGCTTTTCATCATCCAGCAGATAGACGGGAATTTCATTTATCCGAAGGTCGTCGGCACGAACACCGGGCTTCATCCCCTGCTCGTGCTACTCGCGGTGTTCATCGCGGGCAAGTTCTTCGGGCTCGCAGGCATGGTGCTTGCGGTGCCTGTCACGGCGATAATCAAGCTCTTTGTGCTGAAGTGGTATCACCGGCAGGATACGAAGAAGGACGCGAAGCTGGCATTCGCCGGCATGCCGGATGACGGCGGCCCCTCCGGTGACGCGGCGGAAGAGCGGAAAGAATAACATGCATCAATGCATTGATACAGTAATACTGAAACGGCAGAGCGGAAGATCCGCCCCGCCGTTTTTTTCTGCTCTGTCCCGGCAGTCCTAAAACCGGATCACCGGATGTTCTTCCGGGGAAAGAAAGGCCTCCGTTATCCTGCTTCTAATGATCTGCAGGGGCACGTCGAGCGACTCTCTTTCCTTCAGTTCATCCCGGAGTCTGACGCAGCAGTCGTGTTCAGGCCTGATGATCTCCGGCGCCGCCGATGATTCCTTGCGCTGCAGTGTGAACGGGAACGTTCCGCCGCCGGCTGATATCACGGCTTCTTTCTCGACGACTCTCACGTTTACGAACATGTGCTCCGTCGCTATCCTGTGCCAGCCGGTGATATTGAGGCCCTCAGTCAGTACCGATTCGACGCTTTCCGCTTTTCCCGGAGGGCAGTCGATCACGAACACACAGCCGCACCGGTTTTTCTTGTTCACTGCGGAGATGACCTGCACGTTCTTCGCTCCGGCTCCGTAAAGTTCAGGTATCGCCGCGCCGATGTCCTCGCCCGTCGCGCTGTCAGTCTGAGCGAATATTATCATCCCGGGCTGTTTCTTGATATCTGCCATATGCACCCCCCGTCAGTCGCCCCGGAGCATTTTATCGATTTTCAGTGTCAGCAGCGCGAGTTTCTTCGCGGCGGCCTTCACGCCGGGGATGCCCGCCGTTATATACGCCGCCTTTTCAGCCTCCGCCGCGGCGTCCGCGGGATCCGCGTACTCCATCACGGACGCGACCGCGGCAGGGATGACCGCGTTCATGATGCAGCATCCCGCAGTCAGCAGATCGCTCGTGGCGGCGTGACATATGACACCAGCCGCGCGATATCCTCATGTTCACCGGTGCACGCCTTTGGGATGACTTCATCCGCGAAGTGCTCGAACAGCCTGGTCTCGCCGTTCACCGTGACTTCAACATCGATAAGCGGGTCGAACGCGAAATACTTCTGCGCCGGCTTCGATGTCCTTCTCGCGCCTTTCGCTATTTTTTTGAATTTTACGGTCACGTCGTCGCCTGTTTTCCTCTTCCACATTTCGGTCACGTTCTCTTCGACTGTCGCGACGCGGTCGTTCTCAAGAGCGGTGACGATGTCAGCGATGCTCTTCCCTTCCGCGAGCCGGTCATAAGTATAACGCGATCTGTCATATATCATTTTCGTAACTGTCGGGAGCGTCGCGTCAGCGAGAAGCTTCGTCACAGGGCCGTTCGTGATCTCGAGCGCCTTGCGCGCCGTCGCGAAGATGGAGAACACTCCGATCTCCGGGTTCATGCTGTCCTCACTTCTGTCAGCGACAATGCCCTGCCCGATCTTTTCCGGGTCTTCTCCCGCCGAAAGCGCGAGCATCGCCGGAACGACGTAACTCGTCATATGCCCGAGCGGCGAGTTTCCGGGAGAAGTGGATCCCCCGCCGAGGCCCTCCCTGAAGCTCCCGAATATCTCATCGAACGCCATCATGCCCACAACGGAAGGTCCTCCGATGTCTTTCAGGATCAGGCCTACATCGCCGACAATTTTCGCGGTGTCGAATTCTTCCCCGGTGACGCGCATGTGCAGCTTCTCCGGAAGCCCGGCCGTCCTGGCCGCCGATCTCCCGACGAGCATCGCGGACGTGGTCCTTCCGTACACGCCTTCTCCTTCCGGGACTTCAGCGTCCGGATGGATTATTTCAAGTATCGCCGCCGCCCCGAGGACCGCCGCCTGGAACGGGCTCCCCTTTATCCCGACGCCGTGCATCGCGTCGAGCATCGCCTGCGTGCCGATCCTGGCTCCGTTCTCCGCGACCGCCGGCCACACGACGTCCTCGCCGAGAGCGCTGTGCCCGTATATGGCCCCGCCTACGTTTTCCGGGATATTGTTCCCGTCTATCGGTGAAAGTTCGCCGGCCGTCATGGCGTCATATATCGCCTTCACAGCCGGAAAGCCGGAGATCTTGCTGTTCATCTTCGCTGTCGGGATATTCGCGACCCCGCATCTGTCCACTCCCGCGAACATCCTCGCGGACGCCCCGAGCTTCCTGTTGCCCGCAGGGATCCCGACCTGAGCGGCCGATCCGGAGAGATAGAGCATGCACGCCGTGATCAGAGCTGCGTTGGCCCCGTCCGCTCCGGCGTCTTTCGCCGCAGCTGTCGCTTTCTCCATTATGGTGTCGACAGCCTGGCTCCTCTCATTCGCGAATGTTATTTTCACTGAACCGCCCCGCTGCAGTTCCTCTGTAATGGTATCCGCGACAGCATAAAGCGACATCGTCAGCATGCCGTGTCCTCCCGTAAGTGCTTCTATCCTGTCGCTTGTAAGATAATCTTCATGTGTAAGACATGCCGCCTCGACAGCGGCGGCCGCTTTCGGGAAATCTTTATTTATCATTTCCACCCTCCTGCTGTTCTGAATATCAATGTGCTCATGTAAATTTTATCATTGACCGGATGGGACGGCAACTTACGCGCGCCGTTACGGAAAAAAACACCGCTCCGGGCGATGCCCGAAGCGGTAATTATCAATGCAGAGAAAAATGTTATACGAGCTCGAGGAATACTTCTTCCGCGTTGTCCCCTTCGCGGGGTCCGAGCTTCAGTATTCTCGTGTATCCGCCGTTCCTTTCCTCATATCTCGGAGCGATATCGTCAAACAGCTTCGATACGACGTCGTTGTCATATACATAAGCCGCCACCTGACGTCTCGCGTGGATGTCGCCGCGCTTCGCGAGTGTTATCATCTTCTCCGCGGCTCTTCCGGCTTCTTTTGCTCTGTCGTTTGTAGTCGTGATCCTTTCTTCTCTGAAAAGGTCAGTCACGAGGTTCCTCAGCATGGCTTTTCTGTGAGCAGATACTCTGCCCAGTTTTTTATTGCCTGGCATTTCCTAACTCCTTTCTAATCGTCCGACGATCTGAGGCTGAGTCCGAGCTCCTCGAGCTTCGCCTTGACTTCGTCGAGCGATTTCTTGCCGAGGTTCCTGACCTTCATCATGTCTTCCTCGGATTTCTGTGTCAGTTCTTCTACAGTGTTTATCTTCGCTCTCTTGAGACAGTTGAACGAACGGACTGAAAGTTCGAGTTCCTCTATCGTCATTTCGAGCGCTTTTTCCTTCTGATCCTCTTCCTTTTCGACCATGATCTCCATGCCCTCTGTATCGTCCGTGAGTTCCACGAACAGATTCAGATGCTCCTGCATGATCTTCGCGCCTATCGACACGCCCTCCTTCGGCGTGATCGATCCGTCGGTCCAGATCTCGAGGATGAGCTTGTCGTAGTCAGTCACCTGTCCGACTCTCGTATTCTCCACGGTGAAGTTCACCTTCCTGACCGGAGTATAGATCGAGTCGACCGGGATGACCGCTATCGGCGTGTTCTCATCTTTATTCTGGTCCGCCGTAACATATCCTCTTCCCTTTGCGATGTTGATCTCCATCACGAGGGAGGCATTGTCTTCGAGAGTGGCGATATGCAGGTCGGGATTGAAGATCTCCAGATCCGGATCCGCCGTGATGTCGGCGGCCGTGACCTCCTTCGGTCCCGATGCATTGATATATACTCTCATGGTGTCTTCCGGGCCGTTCAGTCTAATCGCGAGCTTTTTCAGGTTGAGGATTATTTCGGTCACGTCTTCCTTGCATCCCTCGATCGTCGAAAATTCGTGTACGACGCCGTCGATGCTGACATTCGTGACCGCAGCTCCCGGCAGTGAGCTCAGCAGTATACGTCTGAGACTGTTTCCGAGAGTAGTTCCGTAGCCTCTTTCGAGCGGTTCAACGACGAACTTGCCGTATCCCCTGTTCTTCTCATCCAATACGCATTCGATTGTAGGCTTTTCGATTTCTATCATTAAATGCCCTCCTTATCAGTGCGATCCGTCTAATTATTTGGAGTACAATTCTACGATCAGATGCTCCGCGATAGGAGTATCAATGTCCTCTCTGGTAGGAAGATTCAGCACCTTGCCTTCAAGCTTTTCGACATCGATCGTCATCCACGACGGGACAGTGATCGTCATGTCCTTGATTTCCTTGAACTTCGGCGAGTTCTGACTCTTCTCCTTTACACTGATAACGTCACCTGCCTTGACCGTATAGGCAGGAATGTTTACTTTCTTTCCGTTCACTCTGAAATGTCCGTGCGTCACGAGCTGGCGAGCTTCCTTTCTCGAAGCCGCGAGTCCGAGTCTGAACACTACATTATCAAGCCTCGTCTCGAGCAGTATGAGCAGGTTTTCACCCGTCTTGCCCTTCTGCCTGGCGGCTTTTTCAAACAGATTGCGGAACTGAGTTTCCTGAAGACCGTAGAATCTCTTCGCCTTCTGCTTTTCACGGAGCTGCAGCCCGTATTCCGAATTTTTATGTCTGCCCTGGCCGTGCTGCCCCGGCGGAAAGTTTCTTCTCTCAAGAGCACACTTATTCGTGTAGCATCTGTCGCCTTTAAGGAACATCTTGCAGCCTTCTCTTCTGCAGAGTCTGCAGTTTGCGTCTGTGTATCTTGCCATTTCTATCTTTCCTCCTTCCGGCTAGACTCTTCTTCTCTTAGGCGGCCTGCACCCGTTGTGCGGTATAGGGGTGATGTCCTTGATAAGAGTGATCTGGAGTCCCGCCGCCTGAAGTGCTCTGATAGCTGCTTCTCTGCCGGAACCAGGTCCTTTAACGTATACTTCAACTGTCTTGAGTCCGTGCTCCATCGCGCCCTTTGCGGCTTCCTCCGCCGCCATCTGAGCCGCGAACGGAGTCGATTTTCTCGATCCCCTGAATCCGAGCGAACCCGCGCTCGACCATGAAAGCGCGTTCCCGCTCATGTCGGTAAGCGTAACGAGTGTGTTGTTGAAGGTCGACTGGATATGTGCCTGACCTTTTTCTATATTCTTACGCTCTTTTTTCTTTTTTCTGGTCTGTTTCTTCTGAGCCTTAGGCATATCGTCTTACCTCCTTACAGCACCTGTTTCTTCGCACGGCCGACAGTTTTCTTCGGGCCCTTGCGAGTTCTTGCATTAGTTTTCGTGTTCTGACCTCTTACAGGGAGACCTCTTCTGTGTCTGATCCCTCTGTAGCAGCCGATCTCCATAAGTCTCTTTACATTGAGCGAATTCTCTCTTCTGAGATCACCTTCGACGATGTACTCCGAATCGATGACTTTTCTGATCTTACCGGCTTCATCCTCCGAAAGATCCTTCACTCTCGTCGCAGGGTCGACGCCCGCCGCTTCGACGATCTTCGCCGCCGACGTTCTGCCGATCCCGTAAATGTAAGTCAAACCAATGTCGATCCTTTTTTCTCTTGGTAAGTCTACTCCGGCTATACGAGCCATGTTTTCCTCCTCTTCCCATCTTCCGTCGCCCTTCTCCGCATCTCTGCATCAATGCGGAGCGGCAATATAAACGGGATGTTCCTTCTGCCTCACGGCAGTCTACTATAACTTAACCCTGTTTCTGCTTGTGCTTCGGGTTCTCGCAGATGACCATGACTTTTCCCTTTCTCTTGATCACCTTGCACTTCTCGCACATGGGTTTTACTGATGACCTGACTTTCATCCTGCACCTCCGCTATTTTTCTCTCCAGGTTATTCTTCCGCGCGAAAGGTCGTACGGTGACAGTTCCACCTTCACCTTGTCGCCCGGAAGTATTCTGATGAAATTCATTCTGATTTTTCCGGAAACGTGCGCGAGCACTTTATGCCCGGTTTCAAGCTTGACAACGAACATCGCGTTCGGCTGCGCGTCTACAACGACTCCTTCCGCTTCAATTACATCTTTTTTAGCCATTAATTGCACCTTTCCTAAAATGTGAGCAGTTCGGGCTCACCGTCCGTTACGGCCACGCTGTTTTCATAGTGCGCAGCCATGCCGCCGTCCCGCGTCACCACGGTCCAGCCATTTTCAAGCGTTTTACAGCTGCATGAGTTTTCGGTTATCATCGGCTCGACAGCGAGGCACATGCCCTTCGCTATCCTCGGCCCCCTTCCGGGTCTTCCGAAATTCGGTATCTGAGGCGGCTCATGCATTTTCCGCCCGACTCCGTGCCCGCAGAAATCCCGCACGACCCCGAATCCGTATTCTTCGACTTTCCGCTGCACCGCGTGGGAGATGTCCGATATCCGGCATCCCTTCCTGCAGTACGCGAGACCTTCGAAAAAACTCTTCTCCGCGGCCTCTATAAGCAGGCCCGCCGCATTGCTGACTTCTCCGACAGGATACGTCCGCGCCGCGTCACTCACATAGCCTTTATATATGCTGCCGACATCGACGCTCACGATGTCGCCTTCTTCCAGTTTTCTCTGATCCGACGGGATCCCGTGGACGATCTCCTCATTCACGGAAGCGCACACAGTAGCCGGGAATCCGCAGTATCCCTTGAACGCGGGCTCCATGCCGTGCGACCTTATAATGTCCTCCGCGAATCTGTCGATGTCCATAGTCGTGATCCCCGGTCTGATGAACTCTTCAAGTCCCTTCAGCACGAGCGCGGTCACTCTGCCGGACTCGCGCATATATCCGAGTTCTTCATCTGTTTTGACCGGTATCAGCATTATCCGAGTATCCCGACTATATCAGCGAAAACGTTTTCAAGCCCTGTTGTACCGTCAAGGCGCGAGATATTTCCCGCTTTCCTGTAATAGTCCAGCAGAGGGGCTGTCTGTTTCTCGTATACGGCAATGCGGTTTTCCACTGTTTCGCGGGTATCGTCCTTGCGCTGCATGAGCTTTCCCCCGCAGACATCGCATACGCCGTCCACCTTCGGCGGCATATTCGGAATGTTGTATGTGGCTCCGCACTTCTCGCATACCCTGCGGCCGAGTATTCTCGTTATGAGTTCTTCAGCCGGGACTTCTATGTCGAGCACGTGGTCGACCTTCTCGCCCCGCCCTTTGAGAAACTCGTCGAGCGCTTCGGCCTGTTCGACTGTCCTCGGGAATCCGTCCAGGAGGAATCCCCCCCTGCAGTCATCCTTCGTCAGTCTGTCCAGAGCGATCTCTATCACCAGCGAATCCGGCACGAGTTCGCCCTTATCCATGAATTCCTTCGCTCTCATCCCGAGGTCGGTCCCTTCTTTGATGTTCTCTCTGAAGATATCGCCCGTCGAAATATGAGGAATGTTATATTTTTCGATTATCTTCGCGGCCTGAGTGCCCTTCCCGGCTCCCGGCGGCCCCAATAATATCAGATTCATACATTTCCTCCTTTATTTCAGGAATCCTTTATAGTTCCGCATCACGAGCTGCTGCTCGAGCTGCTTCATAGTATCCAGCGCCACGCCTACCGCAATGAGGATCGACGTGCCTCCGAAATACACCTGATTGAACGCCGTGAAATTGCTTACGAGCGTCGGCAGAGTGGAAACTACCGCGAGGAACAGCGCTCCCACAACGGTTATCCTGTTCATGACCCTGCTCAGGTATTCGACAGTCGCGCGTCCCGGTCTGATGCCGGGGATGAATCCTCCGTTCTGCTTCATGTTTTCGGATACTTCCATCGGGTTGAACGTGATGGCGGTATAGAAATACGTGAAGAAGAATATCAGTATTACATTAAATATCGAGTAGATCCATACACCCGGATTCCCCGACGGCGACAGCCATTTGTTCACCCAGATCGCGAAACTCGACGTCGTCGACGTGAAGTATGTGATCGTGAGCGGGAACTGCAGCAGCGATATCGAGAAGATGATCGGGATAACGCCGGCCTGATTCACCTTCAGAGGAATGTGCGTCGACTGGCCGCCGTACATTTTTCTTCCTACAACTCTCTTCGCATACTGTACAGGGATCCTTCTTTCGCCCTGCTGTACTTCGATGATACCTACAACGACTACGACGCAGAACAGTATGAACAGGACTATCGACATCATGTTTATCGTGCCCTGCGAATAGCTGCTCGCGATCGATCTCACAGCGGTCGGCATTCTTGCGACGATGCCGCCGAAGATCAGGAGCGAGATACCGTTTCCGATACCGTACTCGTTTATCTGTTCTCCGATCCACATCAGGAACGCCGTGCCTGCTGTCAGTACCAGTATGATAGTGATCACGGAGAACGCGTCCGTAGAAATGAGCGCCTTCCTGAACATCCCTATCGTGATGCCGATGGCCTGGACAAGTCCCAGGGCTATCGTGAGATATCTCGTTATCTGTGTTATTTTCTTCCGGCCTTCAGTTCCTTCTCTCGCCAGCCGTTCAAGCGAAGGTATTGCGATAGTCAGGAGCTGGAGGATGATCGATGCGGTGATGTACGGTGTGATACCGAGCGCAAAGATCGTCATGTTGCCGAATGATCCGCCCGAGAACAAATCGAAAAGGTCGAATAAGCCATAGTTCCCGCTGAACAGTTCGGCAAGAACGGTTCTGTTGATTCCCGGGACCGGGATGTTCGACCCGATCCTGAAAACAACCAGCATCAGAAACGTGAAGATCATCTTGCGTCTGATCTCTTCATTTGCCCATGCCTTTTTCAGCGTTTCCATCAGGCTCACTTATATCACCTCTGCCTTTCCTCCCGCGGCTTCGATCTTTTCCACGGCAGATTTACTGAACTTATGAGCTTTAACGGTGAACTTCTTCTCGACTTCACCGCCTCCGAGGATCTTTATCCCGTCCTTCACCTGCTTGACGAGACCTTCTTCTTCCAGCAGTTCCGGCGTGATTACCGTATCGGCGTCGAATCTGTTGAGCGCCGAAACATTCACTTCCGAATACACTGTTGCGAAATTATTTGTAAAACCCCTCTTCGGGATCCTTCTGTAAAGCGGCATCTGTCCGCCTTCGAATCCGAGCCTTACTCCGCCGCCGCTTCTCGATTTCTGGCCGTTCATGCCTCTGCCGCCGGTCTTTCCCTGACCTGTGGCATGGCCGCGGCCTCTCCTCTTGCGGTTCTTTTTCGAACCCTCGGCGGCTGTCAGTTCATGCAGTTTCATCTGTGCACCTCCATTCCTATTATTCTTCTATAGTAACAAGATGCTCAACTTTCCTTACAGCCCCGCGAGTCATTTCATTGTCGACCAGTTCAACTGTCTGGTGCATCTTCTTCAAGCCTAACGCTTCTACCACTTTCTTCTGTTTAGGGGTAGCGCCGATCGTGCTTCTGGTAAGTGTTACTTTTACTTTCTTAGCCATTCCTGCTTCCTCCTATCCCAGAATCTCTTCGGGGCTCTTCCCTCTGAGTCTGCTGACTTCCTCAACAGTCTTGAGGTTCTTCAGCCCTTCCAGACAGGCGTAAGCCATATTCACGGTATTGTTCGAACCGACTGACTTGGCTTTTACGTCCTGGATCCCCGCGGACTCGAGCACGGTACGTGCGGACGAACCCGCGATAACTCCGGTACCTTCAGCGGCAGGCATGATCAGAACTTTCCCGGCTCCGAAAACGCCCTTGATCTCGTGAGGTATCGTCGTCCCTACCGTCGGGACCTCTATCAAATTCTTCTTGGCATCCTCTGTAGCTTTTCTGACGGCTTCAGGGATCTCCTGCGCCTTGCCGAGTCCGACGCCCACATGTCCGTCATGGTCGCCGACGACAATAGTCACGCTGAATCTCATATTTCTGCCGCCCTTGACAGTCTTCGCGACACGTCTTATATTGACGATCGTTTCTTCAAGATCGAGCTTGGATGCATCAATAGTATTACGCATTCCTTGTGTCCTCCCTGTTAGAATTTCAGTCCGGCTTCTCTCGCGCCGTCCGCCAGTTCTCTGACTCTGCCGTGATAAACGAATCCGGCTCTGTCAAAAGTAACTTCCTTTATACCGGCAGCGAGCGCTCTTTCGCCGAGTTTTTCTCCGACTGCCCTGGCGCCTTCCTTGTTTCCGCCGTTTTCTATCTGTCCCTTTAATTCCCTGTCGATCGACGAGGCCTGGGCAAGAGTCCTGCCGCTCACGTCGTCGATGATCTGAGCATAGATATTCTTATTGCTCCTGAATACGCACAGGCGAGGTTTTTCAGGAGTGCCGACAAGATATCTTCTGGCTCTTTTATGCCTCTTGACACGCATGTCATTTCTGCTCTTTGCCATTTGACTTTACTCCTTTCCTTACTCTCCGCCCGAGACGCCTGCTTTACCTTCTTTGCGGCGGATGTATTCGCCTTCGTATCTGATACCCTTGCCCTTGTAAGGTTCAGGTTTTCTCAGAGAGCGGATATTTGCCGCGTAATTTCCGACAAGCGCCTTGTCAATGCCCTTTACAACTATTTTCGTGAGCTCCGGCACTTCCGTTTCAATGCCTTCGGGATCTTCCATTTCTATATTGTGGGAATATCCGAGACTGAGTACAAGTTTACTGCCCTTTTTCTCGGCTTTATATCCTACGCCCTGGAGCTCGAGTTTCTTTTCGAATCCTTCCGTGACGCCGACTACCATGTTGTTTATGAGAGCCCTTGTCAGTCCGTGATTCGCTCTGTCTTTTCTGTCGTCAGAAGGTCTCGCCACCGTGATCGATCCGTCCTTCTGCTCTATCTTCATCGATCTGTCGACCTGCTGCGTGAGTTCTCCCTTAGGTCCCTTTACCGTGACGACATTGTTGTCATCCACCTTGACCTCGACTCCGGCAGGAAGATCGATAGGTTTAAGTCCTATTCTTGACATTCTCCTTACCTCCTACCATACATAGCAGATCACTTCGCCGCCGACACCGAGTTTCCTCGCTTCCTTATCACTGATGACACCGTTCGATGTCGAAATGATAGCAATGCCGAGTCCTCCGAGGACCTTCGGCACATCTGAAGCTTTCGCGTAAACCTTAAGTCCCGGCTTCGAGATCTTCTTTATTCCGTTGATAACTTTTTCGTCGTTCGGTCCGTACTTCATGTTGATCTTGATGGTTCCCTGGTGGTTGTCACCTTCGATCACTTCGTAGCCGTTTATGTAGCCCTCTTCCTCAAGTATGCCCGCTATGGACTTTTTGATCTTCGAGGCGGGAACATCGACCGATTTATGTCCGACAGTATTCGCGTTTCTGATTCTTGTAAGCATATCCGCGATCGGATCTGTCATTGTCATACTGTGTTCTCCTTCCTCCGCCAGTATTGCCGTGCATCAATGCACTGCAACTTAACGGATGATTTAACGATTTACCAGCTGGCCTTCTTGACTCCCGGGATCTCTCCCTTATACGCGAGTTCCCTGAAGCAGATACGGCAGATGCCGTATTTCTTGAGTACGGAATGCGGTCTTCCGCAAATCCTGCATCTCGTGTATGCTCTTGTCGAGTATTTAGGCTTTCTGGTCTGTTTAACTTTTAATGAAGTCTTAGCCATGATTCCTCCTATTTCTCAAACGGCATACCCAGACCTTCAAGAAGTGCCATAGCTTCTTCGTCTGTTTTGGCCGTAGTCGTGAATACAACGTTCATGCCCATTATCGCATCGATATTATCATAATCGATCTCCGGGAATATCAGCTGCTCCTTCAGTCCGAGAGAGTAGTTCCCTCTTCCGTCGAACGAATTTCTGCTGACTCCCTTGAAGTCTCTTACTCTCGGAAGAGCGATATTGAAGAACTTGTCCGCGAAGATGTACATGTTTTCGCCTCTCAGCGTGACTTTCGTTCCTACCGGCATACCCTGCCTGACTTTGAAGTTCGCTATCGACTTTCTCGCCTTTGTGACTACAGGTCTCTGTCCCGTGATCATGCTCAGCTCCTCGACCGCCGATTCTATCAGCTTGCTGTTTTCCTTGGCTTCGCCGAGTCCGATGTTAACGGTGATTTTCTCGAGCTTCGGGATCTCCATGACGTTATCGTAATGGAACTTCTCGTTCAGCGCCTGCTTCGTCTCGTTCAGATACGTGTCTTTCAATCTGGCTGTCACTATCGTCTCCTCCTTTCCTAATCGATTACCTTTCCTGATTTTTTAGCAACTCTTACTTTATTATCGCCTTCGAATTCATATCCGATCCTGGTCGGTTCCTTCGTTTCCGGGTCGATAAGCATCACATTCGACGCGTCGATAGGCCCTTCCTGATGTTTGATCTCCGAAGTCGCCGTCCTCGTCTGCTTCTGATGCTTTGTCTGCATGTTCAGTCCCTCGACGATGACCTTGTTCTGCTTCGGTATAGTTCTCAGTACCTTGCCTTCCTTGCCCTTGTCTTTTCCGGCGATAACGAGTACTGTATCGTTCTTCTTGATTCGCATCCTTGACCTCCTAAAGTACTTCCGGTGCCAATGACACTATCTTCATGAAACCTCTTTCTCTGAGCTCCCTCGCTACAGGGCCGAAGATACGGGTTCCTACCGGATTATTATCGTCTTTGATTATTACGGCAGCGTTCTGGTCGAACTTCACATAGCTTCCGTCCGTCCTTCTCGCGCCTTTCTTCGATCTCACAACGACCGCCTTGACGACATCGCCCTTCTTCACCTGACCGCCCGGCGTGGCGACTTTCACGCTGCAGACGATCACGTCTCCGATGTTCGCGTACTGACGGCTCGTGCCGCCGAGAATGCTGATGCAAAGCAGTTCCTTGGCACCGGAATTGTCAGCGACCTTGAGTCTTGTTTCTGTCTGTATCATTTCCGGTCCTCCTTACTTGACTTTCTCAACGATCTCGACCACTCTCCATCTCTTGTCCTTCGACAGAGGTCTGGTCTCCATGATCCTTACCTTGTCGCCGATGCTGCATTCGTTCTGCTCATCGTGCGCCTTGACTTTCTTATCCATCTTTACCGACTTTCCGTAAAGAGAATGTCTTACGTACTGTTCGAGGTCGACAGTTACTGTTTTATCCATCTTGTTCGACGAAACGATGCCGACTCTCGTTTTTCTCATGTTTCTGTCTGCCATAATTCATCCTCCTTCCTAGTCGTTCTGAGATGCTTCGATCTCTTTTTCTCTCATGATCGTCTTGATCCTGGCAATATCTCTCTTTGTGCTCTTCATGAGCTGCGGATTCTCGAGCTGGCCGGTGACGTGCTGGAATCTGAGATTGAACAGATCCTTCTTCATTTTCTCCAGTTCAGCATTAAGTTCCGAATCCGACATTTCACGCATTTGCTTCAGTTCCATTATGCTTCACCGCCTTCTGCTTCCTTCTCGACGAACTTGCTCTTTATCGGGAGCTTGTGCGCCGCGAGCCTCATGGCTTCCTTCGCCGCGTCATAGGGGATACCTTCTATCTCGAACATTACACGTCCCGGTTTCACAACAGCTACCCAGTACTCCGGAGCTCCCTTTCCGGAACCCATACGTACTTCTGCCGGCTTCTTCGTTACCGGCTTGTCCGGGAAAATCTTGATATATACTTTTCCGCCTCTTCTGATGGACCTTGTCATCGCAATTCTGGCAGCTTCTATCTGATTCGATGTGATCCAGCCCGGCTCAGTCGCCATCAGGCCGTATTCACCGTACGTGACTTTGTTGCCTCTCGTAGCCTTGCCCTTCATTCTGCCTCTGTGGACTCTTCTGCGCTTTACACGCTTTGGCATCAACATGGCTGCGTCCTCCTTTCGCTATCGTCTGTTACTAAGCCTCAGTCTTTTCTTCCTCGGCCTTTACTTCTTCCTTCGGTGCTTCCTCCGCGGCAGGCGCTTCCGGAGCAGCCGTCTCAGCGGCTTCGGCTTCAGCTGCTTCGTTCGAAGCGGCTTCCGCTTCCTCGGACGCTGCCTCTGCGGCCTTCGCCGCAGCTTCCTGCTCAGGGTCGACCTTCGGAGTATTCCTTACTCTCGGGTTCACGGCCTTCGGAACACGGCGCCTGTCATTTCCGCGGCCTCTGCCTTTATATCCGTCTCTTCTGCCGCGTCTGTCTCTGCGCTGTCTTCTTCCGCCCTTTCTGCCCTTTTCCTCTTCAGGAATAGGACTCTGCAGTCCCTTGTCGAGGATCTCGCCATGATTTATCCATACTTTTACGCCGATCTTTCCGTACGTCGTATCCGCTTCCGCGAATCCGTAATCGATATCGGCTCTCAGTGTATGCAGCGGAACATTTCCCTCGCTGTATTTCTCGCTTCTCGCGATCTCGGCTCCGCCGAGTCTTCCGGAGCAGAGGACCTTCACGCCCTTGGCGCCGGCCTTCATCGTTCTTCCGATGCTCTGCTTCATGGCTCTTCTGAACGACACTCTCTTTTCGAGAGCTTCGGCAATGCTCTCAGCCGTGAGCTGGGCGCTGAGTTCTGTCCTTCCGACTTCCTTTACGTCGAGCTTCACTTCCTTGCCCGTCATCTTCATGAGTTCCTTCTTCAGGATCTCGATGTCGCTCCCGTCTCTGCCGATTATCATTCCCGGTCTTCCCGCGGCGATGATGACTCTTACCGCGTTCTCGGCCTGTCTTTCGATCACGATATCCGCGATGCCTGCGTTGTACAGCTTTTTCTTGAGATACTTTCTGATCTTATCGTCTTCAACGAGGTAATCAGCAAAGTTATTCTTGTCAGCGTACCATTTCGAGTCCCAGTCCTTAATGACTCCGACTCTGAATCCATGCGGACTTACTTTCTGACCCATTACTGAACCTCCGTTTCTTTTTCTCTGAGTACCACACCGATGTGGCTGCTTCTCCTGAGTATCGGGAACGCGCGTCCCTGGGCGCCCGCTCTCCATCTCTTCATCGTAGGTCCCTGATTAGCATAAACTTCAGCTACATACAGGTTGTCAGGATCTAAGTCCAGGTTGTTCTCCGCGTTAGCCGCGGCCGATTTTACTACCTTCTCCACGAGTTCGGCGCCTTTTCCCGGCGTGAACTTCAGGATATTCAATGCCTCGTTTAAGTCCTTGCCTCTTACCAGGTCGGTAACAGGTTTGAGCTTGATAGGAGACATCTTAACGTATTTTGCTACCGCTTTCGCTTCCATTGTTTATCTCCTTATCTTACTTAGCTGCCTTCCTATCGCCGGAATGCCCTCTGAATGTTCTGGTCGGAGCAAATTCTCCGAGCCTGTGGCCAACCATATCTTCTGTAATATATACAGGCACATGTTTTCTTCCGTCGTGCACTGCGATCGTGTGACCGACCATCTGAGGGAATATTGTCGAAGCTCTCGACCATGTCCTCACGACCTTCTTGTCGTTGGCCGCGTTCATGTCATCGATGGCCTTCAGCAGTTTCCTGTCGACGAAAGGGCCCTTCTTGATTGATCTGCTCATTAGCTGCTCCTTCCTCTATTTCTGATTCCTTCTCTTGACAATATACTTGTCAGAATTATTCTTTCTCTTTCTCGTCTTATATCCGAGTGCCGGCTTGCCCCACGGAGTGACAGGGCCGACTCTTCCGATAGGCGCCTTGCCTTCGCCGCCGCCGTGCGGGTGGTCGTTCGGGTTCATGACCGAACCTCTTACCGTGGGCCTCACGCCCATGTGGCGCTTGCGGCCGGCTTTTCCTATATTAATGTTCTGGTATTCGCCGTTTCCTACTACGCCGATCGTCGCTCTGCAGTTCATCCTGACCTTTCTCACCTCGCCGGACGGGAGTCTCACCTGAGCGAACTCTCCTTCCTTCGCAACGAGCTGAGCCGCATTTCCGGCCGATCTTACGAGCTGAGCTCCCTTGCCGGGCTTGAGCTCGATATTATGGATAAGCGTGCCCAGAGGGATGTTCGCGAGCGGAAGAGCGTTCCCCGCCTTTATGTCAGCTTCCGGTCCGGAGAACACCGTGTCTCCGACGACGAGCTGCTCCGGCGCGATGATGTATCTCTTCTCGCCGTCCGCGTAATTCAGCAATGCGATGTTCGCGTTTCTGTTCGGATCGTATTCGATGCTGACGACTTTCGCCGGTATGTCATCCTTGTCTCTCTTGAAGTCGATGACTCTGTATTTGCGTCTCGAGCCGCCGCCTTTATGTCTTACAGTTATCTTTCCTCTGTTATTCCTTCCGGCATGCTTCTTCAGAGAGACCGTAAGCGCCTTCTCGGGAGTCGAGGCTGTGATCTCCTCGAAAGTGGAACCTGTCATCCCTCTGAGGCCCGGAGAAGTCGGATTGTATTTCTTTATAGCCATTTGTCCTGCCTCCTGCTACAGTTCAGAGAAGAATTCGATTTCCTTGCTGTCCTCTGTGAGAGTAACGATCGCTTTTTTCGAAGCAGCCGTCATGCCAGCGGTTCTTCCCATTCTCTTAAGTTTACCTTTAACATTCATGATGTTCACATTCTTGACTTCCACGTCGAAGATCTCTTCCACAGCCATCTTGACTTCCGTCTTGTTCGCGTCCTTCGCGACCTTGAATGTGTATTTCTTTTCCTGCGCGTCCTCCATGCTTCTTTCGGTGACTACAGGCTTCAGTATTACGTCGTAAGGCGACCTCATTACGAATACACCTCCTCGATCTTGTTTATCGCGTCTTTCGTCGCGATGAAGTTGTTGTGATTAATGATCTCGTAAACATTCATCGTGGACACGAGTACCGTTTTCACTCCCGGTATATTCGCCGCCGATCTGACTACGTTCTCGTCCTTCTCGGTCATAACGATGAGTGCCTTCTTTCCGGCGTTTACGTTTTCGAGAACTCTGATCATCTCTTTCGTCTTAGGTTCGTCGAACTTGAGATCCTCAAGCACGATCATTTCGTTCTCCGCCACTTTCGAAGAAAGCGCGGACAGCATCGCCAGCCTTCTTACCTTCTTCGGAATAGTGTATCTGTAGCTCCTCGGCTTCGGCGCGAATACTACGCCGCCTCCGACCTGCGAAGGGTCCGTAGAGCTTCCCTGTCTGTGTCTGCCCGTTCCTTTCTGTCTGAACGGTTTTCTTCCGCCGCCGCTTACTTCTGCTCTTGTCTTAGCGGACTGCGTTCCCTGCCTTCTGTTCGCAAGGTGATTTTTAACGACCGCGTGGACAGCGTCCTCATTAGGTTCGATCCCGAAGATCTCGTCGTTGAGGTCCATAGTTCCGGCCTCTGTCCCGTCCATGGTCAGTACTTTTATCTGTGCCATCAGTTGCTCCTCCTTTCCGGGTATCTTCTTAATGATTCTGTCCCTTTACCGCGTATCTCACTGTCACCAGACCGCCTTTCGCGCCCGGCACAGCACCTTTCACGAGCAAGAGATTTCTGTCAGGTATAACTTTCACGAGTTTTATGTTCTGGATCGTGACTTTTTCACGTCCCATTCTTCCCGGGGCCTTGTTCCCCTTGAAGACTCTTCCCGGATAAGATGCTCCGGCGAGCGCTCCGGCCAGTCTCTTATGCTTCGAGCCGTGGCCCATCGGGCCTCTGTGATGTCCGTGTCTCTTGATATTGCCCTGAGTTCCCTTACCCTTTGACGTTCCCGTCACATCGAGATAAGCTCCCTCTTCAAACTCTTCGACTGTCATGACCTGTCCCACTTCGTAAGTTTCTCCTTCTCCCGGGATGAACTCAGCGAGATGCTTCTTTACATCCGTCCCGGCCTTTTCGAAGTGGCCCTTCATCGGCTTGGTCACTCTCTGCGGCTTCGTGTCCTCGAAGCCTACCTGCACGGCGTCGTAGCCGTCCGTTTCGACGGTCTTGACCTGCGTCACGACCTGAGGTCCCGCCTCGATGACTGTGACCGGGATGACCGTTCCTTCTTCGGTGAAAATCTGCGTCATGCCGATTTTCTTTCCCATCATAGTTTTCATATTTTACCTCCAGTGTTCTTACAGCGGATTGCGTATTGTTTCCGGCGAGCCGGTGTCTACCGCAATCATTCTAAGGGGAGTTCCCTTCGTTTACAGCTTGATCTCGATGTTCACGCCCGCAGGCATCTCGAGCTTCGTGAGCGCGTCGGTCGTCTTCGCCGTCGCGTTCGTGATGTCGATCAGTCTCTTGTGCGTTCTCTGCTCGAACTGCTCTCTGCTGTCCTTGTACTTATGTACAGCCCTCAGTATCGTGATGACTTCCTTCTCCGTAGGGAGCGGGATAGGTCCCGACACTTCCGCGCCAGTTCTCTTCGCAGTCTCGACTATCCTGGCAGCCGACTGGTCCAGCAGCGCATGATCATACGCCTTGAGCTTGATCCTGATTTTCTGTAATTCGCTCATTTTGTTCCTCCTGTTTTCTGTACTGTTTTCGCTATTCTCGTACAAGGGATCCTCGGATGCCCTGTTTTTCAACGCGCCGGCCGGATTATGCCCTGCTTGCACACCCTGCCGGGTGTTTCCAGCCTTTCGGCACGCAGAAAAGCGCGGCGAACCCCCTCGCCCCCTTCATGAGGGGACAATTCTCGGCGGAAATTACCTGATAGCTCAGCAACTTCCCGCTTCTTCGCCTTCTCGCAAGCTTTTATAGAATACCACAACATCATTTTCATTTCAATAATTTTTTTGTAAAAAAAATATCTGATTATTTAAGTTTTTCCGGTCACGATTTATAGTATTTTCAATGCATTGCGGGCACGGGTCATTAACACCGTGCCGTGCGTTTCCTTAAAGAGCCGTTCTTACATGTCCAAACAGGCTTCGGAAATGCCCGGGAGAGCCCCGAATCATGCATGGAAATGATCTTTCAGAAACGGCATTTGCCGTGAGAATACCTTGAAGTATCAGAAGGCAGCGGCAGAGTTTCAGTCTGATAATAAATAATAAGCCGGAGCGCCTGAAAAGGCTGCTCCGGTTCTGCTTAATTTCTTTTCGCGTCTGATGATATTAATATCCGAGATCTTCCGCGACCATTATCACGTGTATCCTGTCGGGAAGCTGACTGTGCCTGATCACCTGGAACACTCCGCACATCGTGCCGTCGATGCAGTTCGCGCATTTCCCGGTCACGCGGCACGGTGTCTTCTGATCCGTCCTCTGGGCGTTCTCCGGACACGCGGCAGTCCTGATGCGCTTGAAGGCGCTGTCCACATCAAAGCAGATCTTATTCGCGCCGACCACGAATATGACTTTGTTAGGCCCGTAGGCCATCGCGGCCACTCTGTTCCCGAGCCCGTCGATGTTCACGAGTTCGCCGTCCGTTGTGACCGCGTTCGCGCTCGTGAGATAGACGTCGGCAAGCAGGCCCTCTCTCCTGCGCTGGAAATTCTCTTCTATAGTAGGTGCGGAATCGCGGTCTATGACTTTGATCCCCTTTTCGACGATCTTCTCTTTGACACCGAGCTCATCTATCGTAACGGATCCGCCCCAGCTCACAACATCATTTTCCCCGATCATCTGCATCACGAGATCCGCCGCTTCTTCCTTCGTGCTGCAATAGTACGGGTTCATGTTTCTTTTCTTGATCCCCTTCATTACGGTTTTGCATTTCAGTTCATAAGCTTTCTCTTTAAAAGGATTATTCATGTGTCCTCTCCTTTCATTCTCATGCCGGCAGACTTCACGGCTGCTTCAGCGGCGCAGCCGGCAAACCCTGCAAATCCTATTTTTTATGATACTATTATATCTCAACTTAGTCCAGCGGCATTGATGCCGTGAAAATGCGTTTTCAGCGAATGCCCGCAGAGCGAAACCGCACCTCTTCATCATTGCCGGATAATATTTTTACAGTTTCTTTTCATAGAAGTACAGGTCGCTCGGCAGCACGCTGTCGTACTCCGCGTAATGATGCCCCGCGTATTCATATCCGACTCCCGTGTAGAGCGCGACGGAGGCCCTGTTCCCGGTCCATGTGTCGAGCCTGCAGACGGCAGCTCCGTTCCTGCGCGCGTGATCCTCCGCCGCGGCGACAAGCTTCGTGCCGATGCCGTGTCCCCACTCTGCGGGCTCAACGCAGAGCGTGTGAAGGACCGCGACCCTGTCTCCTTCCGCCGGATACGCCCAGTCGACCTCCCCGTATATCGGTGTCTGCTCGCTGTTCACGATGATGCTCCCGAGCACTCTGCCGCCGTCCTCATAAACTATGAGCCAGCCATTGCGGTACGCGTTCTCCGCGGTTTCGAGAGAAGGGTATATTCCCCGGTTCCACTGCGTCATCGTGCCGTTTGCATCTTCATAATCAAAGTGATGTTCATATATCTCCGCGATCTGCTCAGGATCGCGCTCTTCCGCCATTCTGATTTTCATACTCATTCTCCCTGCTGTTTCGGTGTGACAATGTAACTGTATTATACGCCATTATCGGTCGATTTTGAACATTCCCGGTATCTCTCATCAATGCGGAGATGCATTGACGGACAGCTGCCCGGCCTGCGCGGATACTGAAAGATATTTACATCGGCAAATCTGAAATAGTATAATATGAAATAACAGTTATTTTGACGGGAATAATTACACTCGAGAGGGATCCTTGCATGCCTTTTAATTCGTTCGATGATTATTATATGTCATGGAGACCGTCGCTGAACGGTCAGACAGGTCCGAAATATATCAGCCTTGCGCGGCAGCTTGAAAAAGACATCGTAAGCGGCACGCTCCTGCCCGGCACAAAGCTCCCGCCGCAGAGAGAGCTCGCGGATTTTCTTGATATCAATGTGAGCACTGTGGCTAGGGCGTTCAAACTGTGCTCGGACAGGGGACTTATTACAGGCACCGTCGGAAGCGGCACATATGTCGCATACGATGTGCGCACGAATATTTTTGAACGGCCGGACAGCGCGGCATCGAAGATCATAGATCTTGGTTCGCTTACCCCTGAATCGGTATCGCCGGACGAGGCCGTATCGGTCATCGAGAGAATGTTCAAAGAGCCGGACACCGCAAGGCTTTTCCAGTATGACCACACAGACAAGTTCTTTCATAAAAACGCTGCTGTCAGACTGCTGGACAGAGCCGGATGCAGAACGGACGAGGACCATATATTATTTTCCGGCGGCGCCCAGAACGCGATCGCGGCGATAATGACCGGCCTGTTCAGCCCCGGAAGCCATATCGGGACGACGCAGCTTGTGTACCCCGGGCTGAAGAGCGCCGCGAAACTGTTCGGGATCCATCTCACTCCGCTGAAGCAGGACAGCGACGGGAATATTACCGAGGAAGGCATCCTGTACGCCTGCAAGAATGACAACATACGGGCGCTCTATATCATGCCGGATTACCAGAATCCGACGACACACACGATGCCGCAGGAATGCAGGAAAATGATCGCCGATATCGCGAGGGAAAAAGACCTCATCGTGATAGAGGAAGGCATCAACTGTCTTCTTTCGGACAGACCGCCGGAGCCTGTCCACAACATGGCTCCCGATAATACCATATATGTTTCAAGCCTCTCGAAAACAGTTCTGCCCTCGCTGAGGCTCGCTTATATCAGTGCGCCCGAAAAATATTACGACGCCCTTGACAATGCGCTGTACAACATCAACCTCGCTCCGTCCGCGATCCTGATGGAGCTCGCGTCCAGGCTCATCGTGTCGGGCGGTCTTGAAGCGATCGTCGATGACCGGCGCGAAGGGCTCAGGCGAAGAAATGAAGTGGTAGATGACATCATGAAGGGATATGACGTCCGCGGCAATTCGAGATGCATAAACAGGTGGCTCGTACTCCCCGGAAATATATCAGGCAGCCGGTTCGAGCAGATGGCACTGGAAAAGGGCGTATACGTGTACGGATCCGAACGTTTCGCCGTCGGGAAAGAACCGCCGGAAAATGCGGCAAGGCTGGGCATCTGCGTTCCGGACACCCTCGACGAGCTGGCGGAAGGGCTGGAGATCCTGCGGAGCCTGCTGTAAACCCTGTATCCTGATTTTCACGCACGGGAAGCAAGGCATTCAAAAAACCGCGGAATAAAGTCCGCGGTTTTTCTATATTTACACTTTTTTCGTTTAGAATCCCAGATCTTCTGAAACCAGGATAACGTGGATCCTGTCATCATTCGGATTCTGTCTTATTATCTGCATCACGCTGCACATCGTCGATTTGCTCCTGCACTCTGCGCATTTTCCGGTGATTCTGCACGGCGTCTCTCTGTCTGTTCTGATGGCGTTCTCCGGACATGTCACCGTCCTGACGCGTTTGAAAGCCGTATCGATGTCTCTGCAGATCTTGTTCGCGCTGATCACGAATACGACCTTTTTCGGGCCGAACGCCATGGCCGCGACGCGGTTGCCGAGATTGTCGATATTGACGAGCGTGCCGTCAAATGTTATGGCATTCGCGCTGGTGAGGAATATGTCCGAAAGCAGGCTTTCCCTCCTTTTCTGGAAGTTTTCCTCAAACGTCGGAGCCTCGTCACGGTCGATGACCTTATTCCCCTTCGCCTTGATGCGGTCCTTTACTCCGAGTTCGTCTATGGTGTATGATCCGCCCCAGCTTACCACCGCGTCATCGTCTATAAGAGACATCACGAGGTCGGCGGCTTCTTCTTTTGTTTCGCAGAAGTACGGCTTCATATTGTTCTTTTCAAGCGCCTTCATTACAGTCTGACATTTTGTTCTGTTCGCTTCTTCTTTAAATTTGTTCATTTTTTCCTCGCTTTCCCGGTATTGTCCGATCCACAATGATATGTCCGGCAGGATCGTTCTCAGTTTTCAGATATGCTGATCAGTCCTCATCCCATCCGTGTCCGAGATCCGTCACCTTTTTACTCATGGGGCGGTCTTCTCTTTCCGGTGTGAAGATCTCGATCAGGCCCAGCTTTCTGTTCCCGATGTTTGTAACCTCATGCACTACATCTGACGGAATGTTTATGAAGCATCCCGGTCCCAGAGTCAGAGTCTTATCGCCCACTTTTGCCAGGGCCGTCCCGGTTTCAATATACAGCACAGCGGCGGCGGGGTGATGATGAGCATCGGCAACGACACCCGCGTCGAATTCCGTGTACTGGAGCGTGATCGTACTCGAAGCTCTGAATACGCAGACCTTCAGGCCTTCCTTCAGTTCCTGCCATTCTCTTTCGCTGATATCGAATGCCTGTACCTTATCCATTTTCACGACCTCCTTTTTATATATTTTTTTTCACAGATATCAAAGTTCCGCAATAACTTCTATCTCGCAGTTGAATCCGAGCGGGAGCGCTGACACCGAGACACATGTACGGGCCGGGTGATGCGGAAAATACTTTTCATAGACAGCATTGAACTCGTTGAAGTAAGCGATATCTGTCAGATAGCAGTTCGCCTTCACTACCTTGTCGCAGCTCGTGCCGGCTTCTTCCAGAATCGCTTTGATATTCCTGCACGCCTGCTCCGCCTGTTCTGTGATGCTCCTGACCTCGGGATCGCCGGTTCCGGGCAGAAGGCCGATCTGTCCTGCTGTGAAGACCAGGTTCCCCGTTACCATAGCCTGTGAATACGGTGCGCGCGGGTTCGCGCCTTTGCTTGTGTAAATGCTTTTCATTTCAGTTCCTCCTCGGTTCTCAGTCGGTAATATTTTTATCGGTTCAGATTATTCATCTATCTTTCTACATACAGCATAGCAAAACCCGTTGATGCATTCAATCTTATAATTGTGTGCAAAACAATTTTCCTTTCCGCCGCGGGGCAGTTCCCGTTTCCGGAGGCGGCCGGCTGAAAAAGGACCGCGCAGGACAATATGCTGTGCGGTCTTTCATTGATACTCATTATCTGCTTTTGTCCGTTATTTCCGGGCGATCTCAGCTCCGGCTGCGAGGGCCTTCCTGTTCAGAGGGATGGCCTTCTCCTTGCCGTGTCCGAGCTTCTCCCTCAGACCTTCCACGATGGCATCCATCGGGACGGCGTTCGTGTATCCTACATACGCTCCGAGCAGGATCATATTGGCTACCTTGTCGTTGCCGAGTTCTCTCGCCATATCGTTGCAGGGTACTTCGTAGTACTTGATGTCGTCTCTCGTCGGCTTTGACTTTATGAGCGATGTGTTGTAGAACACAGCTCCGCCCGGTCTTACCTGAGGCTCGAATCTCCTGAACGATCTCTCGTCCATCAGGATAGCTGCTTCAGGCTCTTCAACTACCGGAGATCCGATCTCTTCATCCGAAACGATGACGTCGCAGAACGCGATCCCGCCTCTCTTTTCAAACCCGTATGTAGGTCTGTAAAGAGCATTCAGATCTTCTTTTGTGGCCGCAATGCACAGGACCTGTCCGATAAGGAGTGCGCCCTGTCCGCCGAATCCGGAAAATACAGCTTCTTTTAACATTCTGTTCGCCTCCTAATCTTCGTCCCTGAAGATGCCGAGAGGATAAACCTCTTCCATCTCGTTTTTAACGTGTTCCATCGCCTGCTGAGGGCTCATGTGCCAGTTCGTCGGGCATGTCGACAGGATCTCCACGAACGAATATCCCCTGCCGTCGATCTGGTTCTGGAATGCCTTCTTCAGCACTTTCTTTGTCTGGTTGATATGAGGGATATCATACAGAGCAGTCCTGGCGATCAGTTTGGGAGCTGTCAGCGTATTGATCAGTTCGCATGCGCCTATAGGATATCCGTCGAGTTCCGGGTCTCTCCCTCTCGGTGTCGTCGTGGACTTCTGGCCGATCAGCGTCGTGGCAGCCATCTGGCCGCCCGTCATGCCGTAGATGTTGTTGTTGGCGAATACTACTGTGATGTTCTCACCTCTGGAGGCAGCGGAGATCGTCTCGTCGAGTCCGATCGAGAGCAGGTCGCCGTCGCCCTGGTGCAGGTAAACTATGCTGTCCGGACGCACCGCCTTCACGCCGGTGGCCGTGGCCGGTGAACGGCCGTGCAGACACAGTATCGAATCGACCGAGACATATTCATAAGAAGGTCCGGAGCATCCTACCGGAGGCAGGAATATCGTTCTGTCGAGCACGCCGAGTTCTTCGAGTACTTCGCCCACGATTTTCTGCTCGATGCCGTGCGTGCAGCCCGGGCAGTAATGTGTCGGTTTATCCGTAAGGAACTTAGTTCTTTCGTAAATTACTTCTGACATTGTTATTTCGCCTCCTTTGCGATCTTCTCGCAGAGCGCGTACATTTCCCTTGCGCTCGGCATAACGCCCGAAAGTCTGTGATACGTATAGACAGGCTTCGACCCCTTGAGCGCGATGTCCACATCCTGCTTCAGCTGGTCTATGGCCATCTCGGCGCAGAGCACTCCCCTGCAGTTCTTCACAGCTTCCGCGAGCTGTTCATACGGGAACGGCCACAGCGTGATCGGTCTTACCATGCCGATCTTCACGCCGTTCTGCCTGCCGAGCTTCAGGACCTGCCTTGCGATCCTGGCCGTTGTTCCGAACGCAACGATAACGACATCGGCATCGTCACAGTCCGTGATCTCCACCATCGTCTCGTTCTTTCTGATGAGATCGTATTTTTCGGCGTTCTTTTCGTTCCACGCTTCCGAGTCAGCCGGTACGTTGAACAGGCCGTGGATCATCGACCAGCTCCCGTCAGCTCTCTGTCCGCCCTGTACGCACCATTCTTCCGGATCGGGGACGGAAGGATCCGGCTGTACGTTCTCTTTGATCTCCACGGATTCCATCATAGCTCCGATCGTGGCGTCCGCGACGAGCGCGACAGGGTTCCTGTATTTGAAAGCGGTATCGAACGACTTCTGCATGAGGTCGCACGCTTCCTGCAGCGTCGAAGGAGCGTAAGCAACCACGAAATAGTCTCCGTTTCCTCCGCCTCTCGTCATCTGGTTGTAGTCAGCCTGCGACGCCTGGATAGTCCCGAGTCCCGGACCGCCTCTCATTACATTGATAAATACCCCCGGCACTTCTGTGGCGCACAGATTCGTGATGCCTTCCTGCATCAGTGAGATGCCCAGGCCCGATGTGGACGTGAGAGCTCTCATCCCGCATGCCGCCGCGCCGTACACCATGTTTATCGACGCCACTTCACTCTCGGCCTGCTTGAATACGCCGCCCATATCTCTCAGTCTCCAGGACATATACTACGGGATCTCATTCTGAGGAGTGATAGGATATCCGAAATAACATTTGCAGCCCGCCTGGATAGCGGCTTCCGCTATGGCTTCATTGCCCTTCATCAATTTTTTCAAAGCAGTCCCCTCCTTTTACTCTTTTGTGATTGTTATAGCCGCGTCCGGACATGTTATGGCGCAGCTCCTGCATCCTATGCAGTCCTCAGCGCTCCTGCATTCGGCGAGCGGCATACCCTTGTCATTGAACCTGCCTGACATTCCCATGATGTTCTTCGGGCAGAGATCTATGCAGAGGCCGCAGCCTTTACAATACTTAGGATCGACTTTAACGACAAACATATGATCACCTCCGGATCTATCCTGAAAGGAAAATAACTTTTTTTCCAACTACATTTTACCGCCTTTCAAAAAGCACTCAATCCCCAAAATTGTGTGCATAACAATAATCCCCGTGCGATGCCTTCCGGCACTGCACGGGGTCTCTCCAGTCAAACTATTCCACAAACACGCTCCCGCCTATAAATTCTCTCAGAATAGACGTGTTCACGATCATTTCGTCGTCTTCTATCGTGTCGAAGAAATCAAGCAGCCTCAGCAGCCTCTTCGCGTCGCAGTATTCGCGGTCTTCCGGCGTGATCTGCTCCAGCAGCGGCTGCGCGTATTTCCTCAGGACGCCCATCTCGTAAATGAGTATCGAATTGAAGAAGTCGTCCGCCTCGGCGCCGAACGGGAAGATGTTCTTCTCCTCGCCAGCCCTGACCTTCGGCCATTCGCGGATCGTCTCCTTCGCGCTGTGTCCTCTGTATTTATAGTCCCTCACGATGCGCCTCAGCATCCGCATGTCGGTCGTCGGGATCCTCGTGTGCGCGTCGATGTTAAGCTGCGTCAGCGGGCTGATGTATATCTTGTATTTCCATTTATCCGCGATATGCGACGTCAGCGCTCCGTTGAGCGCATGGATACCCTCTATCACTATCGGCGAATCCTGCGTGATCGTAGTTATCCGTTCTCCGTACACCTTCCTGCCGCTGATGAAATCGTAGCGCGGAAGATCCACTTCCTTCCCTTCAAGCAATGCGTTCATGTTGTTTTCGAACAGCTCTATGTCGAGCGCATCGAGGTCCTCGAAATTCGGTTCGCCGTTCTCGTCCAGCGGCGTGTCCACCCTGTTCAGGAAATAGTCGTCCGTTCCGAGATACAGCGGCTTCTTCCCGTTTACATTCAGATGGATGCACAGCTGCTTCGCGAACGTCGTCTTTCCGGACGACGACGGGCCCGCGACCAGAACGATCCTCTTCTTCTGCGTGATTATGTTCTTCACGATCTCGACAATGCGCTTCTGATGCAGCGCCTCCGACAGGAGCATTATCCTGGCCATCTCGCCGTCCCTGTTCTTGTCATTAAGGTCAATGGCGTAATGGATGCCGAGTATCTCCTGCCACTCCTTCGCCTGCTCGAACGCGTCGTACATATACTTCCGGTCGACGTACTTCGGCAGCCTGCCGGGATCCTCCATGTACGGGAACCTCAGCAGCACGCCCTTCTTGTACTTCCTCAGCGAGAAAACCTTAATGTATCCCGTCGACGGCGGCATGATGTCGTAGAAGAAATTCCCGAAATCGTTCAGTTTATATTCCTTGAACCTGTTGCGCTTCGGCATGCTTTCCACGAGCCTCAGCTTCTCCTGCAGGTCCGCGTCCTTCAGGAACTCCTCCGTCTCGCGCCGGTTGAGATACGCTGTCTCGAACGGCACGTCGTCTTCCGCGAGCTGCTTCATGGCCTTCTCTATCTCGTCTATCTGCGCCGCTGTGACCGGCTCCTTCGTGAATATCTCGGTATATATGCCCTTGTTCAGCGAGTTCTGGATCTCAACGCGCACGCGGCCGATGACCTTTTCGATACTGTAAAGATACATCATAGTAAGACCGTGCTGATACGTCTGGTTCCCTATGACCGTGGTCCCGTCGAGAAGCTCGATGCGGCAGTGCGCATTTATCTTTGCTGTCAGCGGCACGACTTTGTTGTCCTTTTTCGCCGCCAGGACTGCATACGGCAGTTTTTCTTCAAGCGATTTGTAAACGCTTTCAATGGTCTGTCCCTTCCGTACCGTGACTGTCCTGAAGTCGCGGTCTCCGGGTGCTTTCAGTTCGATTTTCATATACCGATTATACCGCTAACAGTACAGACAGCGCAAACCCGTTTTTCCGCATCAATGCGTATCGGCATACATCAGCAGAGCCCGGCTTTCCGCCGGGCCCCGCCGATGAGTGTTTCAAAGAGCGTTTCTGGATAGGCGGCTTCCCGCCGCCGGAGTTGTGGAATAGTGGTAAGATTGTTATTTAAGACAGGGCTCACGCCTCTGTCCCCGCGGCCGCAGGCATAGTATCGTTCTCCGCGCCTGCACCCGCGGCATGCACAGCGTCCTGAGCTTCCGCGGCCTTCTCCGATGGCACCGCGGCAACTTCGGGAACGCTTTTGCTGCCCTGATATAACGCTATCAGATTTTTCATATCCTCATCCGTGAGCTGCACGCCTTTCGACATATGACTTCTGTTTTCATTCCAGTCTCTGATATCATATTTCGCTTCTCTCCCGTTCCAGGAAACGATGTTCAGTTCCTTCCGCCACCCGGATACGGGATTTACGCGAATGACGCCGATCTCCCTTATGATGCGGTATGTCACTGTGCGTTTTTCTGCCATTAATACCTCCTTCCCGGTAATGTAGCTTTTCTGTGAGTAAATATTACAATAATTGCCATTATATGTCAATATGTTTTTGTAATTTTTTTCCTCTTTCTCTCGTGGGCGATCTCTACAATAAAAAGACCGCCCGCGAACTGATTTTCACGGGCGGCCGGTTTTCCGCATTGATCATTCAAGGCCGGCCTTCAATATCTCTGCCGCCTTTTTCACCGCGTCTCCGAGCGCCGCCGTTCCCGGCCCGAAGCCCTGGGCGTACGAAGGGCCTCCGCCGCCCTTCCCCTCTATCATCGGGAGCGCGGCATTGAATGCCTCGCGCACATCGACGCGCTTTTCTTTCTTATTGCATCCGAACATCAGGAACGCCCCGTCCGGCGTCTCTCCTCCGAGAAGGACTGCCGTTCCTTCCTGCTTTGTCAGTTCGGAATACAGGATCTTCATCTCGTCCTGCGTCACGTCCTCGAGGACCTTCGCAATGACCGAGATGCCGTTTACCTCTTCCGCTCCCTTCGCGATCTCAGCCGCATCTTCGGCAGCGAGGCGCTTCAGCAGCGATTTGTTCTTTTTCTTGAGGGACCTGACCTCTTTGTGCTGCTTCGCGACACGCTCCGCGGCTTCACCGTCCGGGCAGTCGAGTTCAGCTTCAATCGCCGAGTAATCCCCGTAAATCTCAATGATCTTTCTCAGCGCCGGCCTGCCGCACAGGAAGTGGATCCTGCTCCCTTTCTTCTGCTTCACGCTGTCCAGGACCTTTATGACTCCGACTTCTCCCGTGTACCTGTTCTGCAGACCGCAGCACGGGATGTAGTCGAGATCCCCGATTTTTATTATTCTGATCTCCTCGTCCGTTTCCGGTATCGGGCGCTTGGAGTTTTTCGCTATCTCCTCCGGGCTCGGGTACAGTACCTCGACGGGGATGTTTTCGTAGATCGCGTCGTTCGCCGCTCTCTCCGCCGCGGCGACCTGCTGCTCGTCGGCGAATCCGTCAAGGTCTATATAAAGGGTATCACGGTCCATCCTGAGGCCGGCAGTGTTAAGGCCGAAGTCCCGCACGAACACCGCCGAAAGCAGATGCTGGCCGAGATGCTGCTGCATGAGCTCGAATCTCCTGTCCCAGTCTATCTCGCCGCGGACAGTTCCTTCCGGCAGTTTCTCCGGGATGACATGATAGATATTCCCGTCTTCCTCGAATACATCCTCCACTTCCATCCCGCCGAGGGTGCCGAGGTCGCACGGCTGCCCGCCTCCGCCGGGATAAAAGGCAGTGCGGTCGAGCATTGCTGCAACTTTTCCGTCACGCTCCTCCTGCGAAACGACTTCCGCGTCGAATGATTTCATATATAGATCTTCATAATACAGTTTCTGAGTCATTGCGATTCTCCTCTCCGCGCCCGGGCGCCGCGTTTGACATCCTCGCGCCGCTGCGTTAATATATAGTCGAATAGTCCGATATATTGGATTTCTTTCATATTATACTTTCAATACGATATATTGTCAACATGTCACGGAGGATTTTTATGGATGTTACGAACGTGATATCGGAAAATGTCAAGGCGCTGAGGCTCCGAAAGGAACTGACGCTTGACGCGGCGGCGAAGATCACCGGCGTGTCGAGGAGCATGCTGGCGCAGATCGAGAAGGGAGACGTGAATCCGACGATCTCGGTCCTTTGGAAGATCGCGAACGGCTACAAAGTCTCGTTCTCGTCGCTCATGGAACACGAAGCGGAAGGCGTGAGCATAATACGTGCGGCCGATATCGAACCGCTGAGCGAAGACGGCGGGAAATATCTCAACTACCCCGCGTTCTCATTCAGCGACAAGACAATGTTCGAGACTTACCGCATTGTCATAAAGCCCGGAGGCACGCTGGCGGCGCAGCCCCACATAAAGGGCGCCGAAGAATACATCACTGTATTCGCCGGGAAAGTCGAGATCACTGTCGGCGAGGAAAAATTCAAACTCGGCAGGGGCGACTCGATAAGATTCGCCGCCGACATCCCCCACGGCTACAGCAATGCGGGGAGGTCCGGTGCTGAACTGAGCATGGTCATTTTCTATAACAAATAAAAACAGCGGCCGGTCCGAAAAAGCCCCGGCCGCATTTTTCTGCTGCCCTTCTTCCTCAGCGGACGAAGTTCGTCATATAGCGGTGCTCTGTTTCCGGATAAGGGACACCGTTCTTCCTTCCCTCTTCAAAGCAGCGCATCATCCATATCATGTTCCGTGCGAGGTTTCTGAGCGTCTGAAGACCTTCGGGGTCCTCTTCCGCATCTTCCGCGGTCATGCCATGGGTCATGTTCCAGTAGGTCGATCCGGCTACGGGCATCTGCGCGATCCCGAAATATTTGTTCATAACGTCAAGCGATGCCGTCGTGCCCCCGCGGCGCGCGACAGCAATGGCCGCGGCCGGCTTGAACTTGAACGGTTTATACGCTTCCTCGCCGCAGCTCGAGTAGAACGCTCTGTCGAGGAACGACAGGACGCGGCCGCTCGGATGGGCGAAGTACACCGGCGTCCCGAACACGAAGCCGTCAGCCCCTGCCGCTTTTTCAACGAATTCGTTCACGCCGTCGCCTTCGATCACGCACTTTCCGAGCTTATAGCATTTTCCGCACTGAAGGCAGTCAGCCAGCGGAGCGGCGCCAGTCTGTATCACTTCGGTCTCGACACCTTCCTTCTCAAAAATGCCCGCCATTTCACTGAGCGCGCGCATTGTCGTCCCGCTCTTATGACTGCTTCCGTTCACTAATAATACTTTCATATCTGAACCTCCTTTTCGCATCCGGCGCCTCCTTGCCGCCGCCAATGCATTTTATCTGTTTCCCTGATGCCGGTCAGTTTCCGTCTGTCGGAGTCCGCGGTTTCCCGGGCCGCCTGCCGACCGCGCTTACGGTCCCTCCGATCGACCTGGCTGATCGGATTCCGTCTCCCGGGGTCTGTGCTTTCCCGGATCGGGCCGGCAGCCGCGCTGACGGTCCGGCCTATCTATCTGGCGATCGGATCCGTCACCGGGCGTCCGTCTCCCGGCGTCCTCGGTCTCCCGGATCGGGCCGGCGGTCCTGAAGATCGATAGGACCGATCAGTTTCCGGTTCTCGAATCGTCTGCCGGTCTCGATGCCAGATCCGATCCGTCCGCACCTCCGCTGAAAGCATTCTACCACGAATCCGGTCCCTGGAAACATCTGATCCTTGGACAGGTCTCCGCTGCCGCAATCCTCTGCCCGGATATCAATGTGCTGCGGTTTAGTCCGACTCCGAATCTTTTCATTGGCCCGATCTAATACCAGCTTTTCCTGTCACCGAAGCATATTTCGAACGTTGGTGACAGGGATTTCCTGTCACCGAGATTCATTTTGGGCGTCAGTGACAGGAATTTTTCCTGTCACCAAGATCGATTTTGGGCGTCGGTGACAGTGATTTCCTGTCACCTAGCTTCATTTTGAGCGCCGGTGACAGGGATTTCCTGTCACCTAGCTTCATTTTGGGCGCTGGTGACAGGAAGTTTTCCTGTCACCAAGGTCGATTTTGGGCATCGGTGACAGGGATTTCCTGTCACCAAAGCAGATTTTGGGCGTTGGTGACAGTCATTTTTACTGTCACCAGGATCGATTTTTGATGTCGGTGACAGTGATTTCCTGTCACCAAGCTTCATTTTGAGCGCCGCTGACAGGAAGTTTTACTGTCACCAAGGTTGATTTTGGGCGTTGGTGACAGTGATTTACTGTCACCAAGGTCGATTTTGGGCGTCGGTGACAGTGATTTACTGTCACCAAAGCAGATTTTGGGCGTTGGTGACAGTCATTTTTACTGTCACCAAGGTCGATTTTGG
>JBMNVB010000014.1:0-28240 GCA_050946575.1 Anaerovoracaceae bacterium
CGAATTTGTTCGATTGCCCGAAAACCGCAGTATTACTGGGCTTTCGCGGCTATTATCCTTCGTCCCTTGACATCAAACAGACCGTCTCCACATGCCCCGTCTGCGCGAACATGTCCACCGGTGTCGCTTCCGCCAATCTGTACCCTAAACTGCCCAGTATTTTCACGTCACGCGCCAGTGTCCCGGCGTCGCATGAAACATAGACGATCTTCTCAGGCTCCGGCATTGCTGCCGCCCGCAGAAGTTTTTCGCCGCAGCCCGCCCGCGGAGGATCCAGGATGACAACATCCGCGTTTTTCGCAGTGAGCAGCGCGATGTCCTCGTATTTTCTTGTTTTATCAGCAATGCCGACTGCCTCGGGCAGTATTATCTCAGCCTTCCCGGGGATATATTTAACGTTCGGTATGCCGTTTAGCGCCGCGTTCCTGCGCGCGTCTTTCACTGCGCTCCTGGACGATTCTATCCCGAGCACGTACCCGGCGCTTCCGGCGCAGTACTGACCTATGGAACCGACGCCGCAGTAAAGATCGAGCACATTCTCATCGCCTGTCAGAGCTGCGTATTCTTTTACCTTTTCGCAGAGCAGCTTCGCGCCTTCGGTGTTTACCTGGAAGAATGAGCTCGGAGAGATCTCGAATGTGACGCCGCCGATTTTTTCGCATATCGAGGCCATGCCGCCGATGAGTTCCTGCGCGGCGTGTCCTCTGCGCGGCTGCACGCGCTGGTAAAAACTCGCGAGACCGCATCCCGCGCTGCCAGCGGCATTGCCGAGCGCTTTATATAGATAGTCGGGATGAGAAATCCCTGCAGGAGACGTGACCATTACCATGACCTCGCCGTCTGAAGAAGTCCGGACGAGAAGACGTCTCAGGTCGTCTCCGTATTTGCCTGTATACTTTCTCACCGCGTCCGCGCACGCGGCGGCGGCCGGATGCTGGAGCAGGCAGTCCTCGCAGTCGAAAACATCGTGAGTATGCGCGGCATTGAATCCGACCTTATTCCCTGCTATCGTGAACTCCGCCTTGTTCCTGTATCTGAACTCGGACGGAGACGGTACAGCGGGCCGGATTGCCGGATCGGTAACTCTGCCGATCCTCTCCAGTTTGTCACGTACATGCTTCTCCTTGATTTTGAGCTGCATGTCATACGATATATGAGAAAGCGCGCACCCGCCGCAGACTTCCGCGTACGGACATTCCGGGATGATCCTGAACGGCGAAGGGCGTACGATGTCAGAAGCGACAGCGTTTACATAATTCTTTTTCTTTCTAGTGATCCGCGCGTTGACGATATCGCCCGGCACGGCGTTTTCGACAAAAACAATAAGGCCGTTGCTAGAACGGCCTATACCTCTTCCCACGTCTGATATATCTATGATCTCGATATTATTGAATTCGGTTTCTATATTTCTGCTTCTCACACTCAAATGATTTGACAAGGTCTACATATCGATAAACTTCTGTATCTGCGACTTGCTGCATGTGCCGATTTTCTTGCCCGTCCTCCTCGAGCCTCTGAACATGAAAAATGTCGGTACGGCCATGACTTCCAGATATCTGGCCAGTTCGCCGTTTTTCGTGATGTCGATACAGCATATGTCGACATCCTTGTTCTCTTCGGCAACTTCATCCAGCACCGGACGCATGATCATGCATGGCATCCTGCGTTCGTTGTAGAAAAAAACAAGCCGCTTGTCGTCAGAGCTTTCGATCTCCTTTCTGAATCCACCCGAATCTACAAATTTGATCGACATTAAAACCACCCCATCTCTTACTCAGCATATATCACACGTTTTCCCCTCTATGACAATATTATACATGAAAACGATGCCAGAACATAGAAATAAATGAAAAATAAAATATTTTTTACTTTATCATGTTCATGATGCGGTCGTAGAACTGAGGATAATTCCTTTTTATGTTAACAGGCTGCCGGTCCGTATCAGTGAACGGATGTCTTGACGTTGCCCTGATATGAAGCTCGTTGGTCTGCTTGTTCGCGATCTCGTATCCGAATTCAATCGTCGCGGCCTTCATGCTTTTCACGCATGTGCGCACGACAAGATGCTCATACAGCATTGCCGGATTTTTATATTTGATATGCAGGTCTATTACTGGCAGCCACAGTTCGACTCCCGTTTCGAGTTTGAACTGTCTTATCGGCTGCTCCATCAGTTTCGTCCTGCCGATCTCGAGCCACGGTACATATGCGCCGTGATACACGATCTGCATCGCGTCAGTGTCCGCATACACCGGATATACATCTGTTTCGTTTATTTCCATTCTTCTGCCTACCTTTTCAGTTCCACCGTTGCCGTTCTTCCGCGCTTCACGATCCTTAAACTGTCTATGCTCCCGATCAGTTCGGACAGCGAGTCGCATCCGTAATTCGCGACGTCGAAGTCCGCCCATCTGTTCTGGAGCTTCGAGCCTACTTCGCCGAGAGTCGTGCCGCGGTCCTTATTATTGTTCGCGATCACTATGCCGCGCACTCTCCTTTCGATCGTGCGCTTGCTGATGACGTTCGAGCTGGTATCCTTCTTCCTGTCTCCGTGTCTGTATGCGTCGTCCTCGTCATCCTTTTTCCTGTTCCGTTCGTCCTCGGCCTTCGCGACATCGAGGTTGACGAACTTGTTGCACGCCTTTATCAATGCGGGCGGCGTCTTGTCCTCGCCCATGCAGATGACGAACATTCCCTCTTCACGCAGCCTGCTCGCCAGCCTGGTGAAGTCCGAGTCTGACGACACTATGCAGAACCCGTCCACCTTCCCGGAATACAGGATGTCCATCGCGTCGATTATGAGCGAGATATCCGTTGAATTTTTTCCCTTCGTATTGCTGAACTGCTGGATCGGCGTGATCGAGTTGTCGAGAAGCACGTTCTTCCACTTCTTCGTTTCCGTCCTGGTCCAGTCCCCGTATATCCGGCGGTACGTCGTCACGCCTTCCTCGTTCACCTTGTCGAGGATGACTTCGATGTAGTCCGCCGACACATTGTCCGAGTCTATCAGCAATGCGATCCTTCTTTCGTCCATTGTCTATGCCTCCGTTTTCCTTTCCGCCAGCTCGGTTATCCGCCTGAGCCGGCTGTTCACGCCCGCCTTCTTCAGGGGCGGGTCCGAAAGTTCTCCGAGCTCTGTGAGGGTCGCCTCGGGATGGTCGAGACGGAGCAATGCGATTTCTCTCAGTTTTTCCGGCATTGATTCGAATCGTCCGTCCGCCCGGAGTTTTTCTATAGCCTGTATCTGTTTTTCGGAAGCTGCCAGCGCTTTGTCGATATTCGCCTGATCGCAGTTGCTCCTTCTGTTCGCTTCGTTTCGGAGATCCTTGCGCATGATGACGTCTTCGTACTTAAAGTACTGGGAGTGCGCGCCCATGATGGCCAGGAGGTCCAGGATCTGCCCCGAGCTCTTCACGTATGTCACGTACTCATTCTTCCTCTTCACTTTCTTCGCCGTTATGTCGGTGAATGTGTTTATCAGCCTGCGTATATCGTTCGCGAGATTTTCCGTAGAGGAAACGATCTCGAACTGATACTGTTTTTCCGGGTTCGTCATCGTCCCGGCGCCGAGGAACAGACCGCGCAGGCACGCTCTGCGCTCGGCTTTTTTTCTTATGACCCCGTCATATATCCCGTCGCTGATGAAGTTCATCCCCTCGCGCACCATGAGGATCCCCGTTTCGCGGAGTATCTGTTCGGAGAGGTTCTCGGGGCCGATCGTGATAATGAAGTACCTTCCGCTTCTCAGGGCCTGGCCCTCCGCCACCTCGATGCCGGCGTCCACATTGAAGTATTCCTTTATCAGCTTCTTGTAATGCCGCGCGACGGAGTTATTGTCGGTGGTCAGCACGATGCGGAATTTCCCGCCGCCCATGAGTCCGATGCTCCCGGCCACGCGAATAAAGCCGGCTATCTCCGCCAGCATGCATTCCTTCTTATCGGGCATGATCCTCGCGAGTTCATTTTTTGTTTCGGAAGCGAATGACATGATCTACCTTCTCTTTATGTCTCTGTGATCGAGCGTGACCTGTTTCCCCTGGAGCTTGAAAAGTTCGTAGATCTCATTCGCCATCGCGACGCTCCTGTGCTGACCGCCGGTGCATCCGAACGCGATATTGAGATTGAATTTCCCCTGCTTCATGAAGCACGGAACAATGTCATTTATGAGCTTGTTTATGTTCTTCACGAACGTCTTGCTCTCCTGGAACTTCATGACATAGTTCCTCACCTTCTTGCTGTTCCCGGTCAGCCTCTTCATGCTCGGGACATAGAAGGGATTCGGGATGAAGCGCATGTCGAACACCATGTCGGCCGCGAGCGGTATGCCGTTCTTATATCCGAACGACACGATATTCACGACGAACGTCTCTTCCTGCTGCTCCTCGGAATTTATCAGGCTCACGATCTCCGACCTGAGCTTCGAGGACTTCATGTTCGACGTGTCTATCACGTAGTCCGCGCGAGACCTGAGGTCTTTCAGCATCCTGCGTTCCTTCTCGATGTCTTCGATGTTCGCGGTCTTTTTCGTCAGCGGATGCACGCGCCGCGTCTCGTTGTATCGACGCACGAGCACCTCATTCGACGCCTCGAGGAAGATTATCTTGTACGGGATATCGTTTTCCCTGAGATAATCAATGCTCTCCGTCAGGTCGTTCAGGAAGTCGCCGCCGCGCACGTCCACCACGAACGCGATCTTCTCTACACCGGAGCCCTGGTTCGTCGACAGGACAATGAAATTCTTTATGAGGGCCGGCGGCATATTATCGATGCAGTAATATCCGATGTCCTCAAGGCAGCTTACCGCCTGCGATTTCCCCGCTCCCGAAAGTCCGGTTATGAAAATGATCTCCATTATTCCACCTCTTCGATATTCACGATGCGCTCAGGGTCTATCCCCGCTTCCACGGCCCGCGCGAGCCCGCCTTCGAACGTCCCGACGCGCCCCGGCACGTGCGCGTCGCTGCTGATGACGAACTTCACGTCCTCTTTCGCAGCAATGCGTATTTCCTCTGTGGTGAGGTGCGGGTGATGCGTGCTGATCTCCATCCACGTGCCTTTCGCGGCGCACGCCCTTGCGATCTCCGCCATGTCAAAAGGCGCCTTGTCGCCCGGGTGCGTCAGTATCCTAAGGTCATTGTTCATGACCGCGTTCACTATCATTTCAGTGTTCCTCACTGTCAGCGCCTGCGTCCTCCCGGCCGAATCCGGGGCTCCGTGGCTGTGCAGCCAGTTCGCGATGCAGTATCCGTTCCTGACGCCGTAATGATATCCGGCTATCACGAAATCGAACATCCCGAATTCCTCCGGCGTGACGTCAAGACCGTTCTCCGTCCCGACGACGGTGTTCGCCTCGACGCTCATCCATATCTTTATCCCGGGATACTTCTCCTGCACCGCGTCTATCTCCGCCCGCATTTTCGGGAAGTCTTCCCTCTTCACGCCGTATGTAAGATGTCCCGGTCCGTGATCGGATATAGCTATTTCGCTCAGTCCTTTTCTGACCGCCTCACGCACGTTTTCCTCTATGGTCCCCTTTCCGTGCGAATACGGAGTGTGAGTATGATAATCGAATATCATTCTGTACTTACTGCTCAATGTCTTCTCCTATGATCCTGACTTCAGGTTCGAGCATGACGCCGAACTTGTCCTTCACGCGCGCCTGCACGATATGCATGAGACTGATGATATCCTGGGCCGTGGCCCCGCCGGTGTTTATCACGAATCCCGAGTGGAGTTCCGAGACCTGCGCGCCTCCGACTCTGAGGCCCTTGAGCCCCGCGTCCTGTATCAGCTTACCTGCATAATACCCTTCCGGGCGCTTGAAGAAACTTCCGGCGCTCGGATACTGCAGCGGCTGCTTCGCGTTCCGCTTTTTCGAAAGCTCGTTCATTTTCGCGTCTATCGCGTTTCTGTCGCCCTTTTCAAGTCCGAACGATGCCGAGAGCACTATCCCGCCGCGGCGCTGGACCGCGCTCGTCCTGTAGCCGAGATCGAGCTCGCTGCCCGGGACTGTACTGACCGTTCCGTCCGGGCCTATAACGTCGGCCGAGATAATGATGTCCCTTATCTCTCCTCCGTACGCTCCCGCGTTCATGAAGACCGCGCCGCCGATGCTCCCCGGTATCCCTGACGCGAACTCCATGCCGGTAAGCGACGCGGCCTGCGCCCTCTTCGAGACGGACGCCAGCAATGCGCCGCATCCCGCATTGATTTTTTCTCCTTCGACCGTGATCTCCGAAAACGCGTCTCCGAGGTGGATTATCGCTCCCCTGAATCCTCCGTCTTTTATGAGAACGTTCGTGCCGTTCCCGAGTATGAGGAAATTCTCGCCGCTGTTTTTGAGCAGTGCGACAGCTTTCCCGAGTTCCTCTGCGTCCGCGGGCTCGACCAGGATCTCCGCTCTCCCGCCTGCCCGGAACGATGTATATATTCGCATATCGGCATCGGTGATGACATCGCCCGATATGATCTCTTTAAGTCCTTCTTTTACTTCCGTTTTCAACATATTCCTCCGATCGTTTCGTCCGGAATCCATTCTAACACAAAACGCCCGGTTTTTACACACTGCCGGGCGTTTTTACGGCGGATGAAAAGCGGATAACGGCTCAGCACTCTTCCGCTATAATATCTCCTAACAGTTTCATGTCGATGTTGCCTCCGCATACGAGGGCCGCGACCTTCCTGCCTTCGATACCCTTTACCTTTCCGCTCAGCATTGCCGCGACCGCGCACGCGCCCGCTCCTTCCGGAGTGACCTTTGCGTTCTCCATGAGGTAGACGATGCCGCGCTTTATCTCGGATTCCTCTACCGTCACGATGTCGTCAACATACTCCCGCACGACGCTGAATGTACTCTCGCTCGGCCGCTTAGCCATGAGTCCGTCAGCGATGCTGAGCCTGCCTTCCACTGTCGTGCACTCTCCTCTTTCGATCGAGACTTTCATTGACGGCAGGTTCGCTGTCTGGACGCCCACGATCCTGATGCCTGGCCTGATATGCTTCGCGGCATATGATATCCCCGAGATCAGACCGCCTCCTCCTATCGCGACGACGAGCACGTCCGCATCCGGTATCTGCTCGAGCATCTCGCAGCCGATCGTCCCCTGGCCGGCCATGACGTACGGATCTCCGTACGGGTGAACGAAAGTATATCCCTTCTCCTTCTGCAGACGCACCGCCTCATCGGCGGCGTCATTGAATGTCTCGCCTTTCATGACTATCTCCGCCCCGAGTTCTCTCGTGCGCTTCACTTTCATCGCCGGTGAACTTTCGGGCATGCAGATCACGCATCTCGCGCCGCAAGCCCTCGCTGCGTATGCCACGCCCTGAGCGTGGTTCCCCGTCGAAGCCGCGATCAGCCCGCGGGAGCGTTCTTCATCCGTCAGGTTCGCCACCTTGTTATATGCTCCCCTGACCTTGAACGCGCCGGTATGCTGCAGACATTCAAGCTTAAGCCGGGCGTCGCAGCCCGTATCTTCACTGAGCCTGTCGCAGCCGATCACCGGCGTCACGCGCGACACTCCTCTGAGATTCTTTCTCGCGCTGTTTATCATATCCATGGTAAGTATTTCAGACATTATGCACTCCTTTCGGCGGGCGGGGCATCAATGCGCGGGCCCTGTTTGACTTCTTTCTGAGTGTATTGTATATTCGTGTTATCCATTACACAAACGGCAATTTGATATATTAAATATGACAAATAGTCATAAATAGGAGGATGCTATGGACGCTGCAAAATGCAGGGCGTTTCTTTATGCGGCCGAGGGCGGAAGCTTCACCGCCGCCGCGGAGCGCATGGATTACACCCAGTCCGGGATAACGAGGATGATCGGAAGCCTTGAAGACGAGCTCGGATTCCCGCTTTTCGTAAGGAGCAAGAAAGGCGTCGTCCTTACGGAAAACGGCAGGGAGATGATGCCGCTGATCCGTGATATCGTAAGCGCGCATGAGACCGCCGAACAGATGAGCTGCGAGATACGCGGCCTGTACAGAGGGACGATAAATATCGGAAGTTATTTCGCGATTTCCGCGATGTGGATGCCGCAGATCCTCAAGGTCTTCGGTGCGAGATATCCGGGCATCAGGATACGCCTGCGGGAGGGCGGGAACGCGAAGATCTCCCGCTGGCTCCGCGAAAGGTCCGCGGACTGCTGTTTCTGCGGGAAGCCGGATCCCGAAACGGCGGACTGGATCCCTCTCTACCGTGACGAGATGGTCGTCTGGCTGCCCGAAGATCATCCTATGGCCAGGGCGCGTTCATATCCGCCCGCCATGCTCGCGGACGAGTCTTTTATCCATACCGATCCGGGCGAGGATACGGATCAGGACAGGCTGCTCGAAAAATGGGGCGTAAAGCCCGATACCAAATTCACAACGCGAGACGGATTCGCCACGTATAACATGGTGGCGAAGGGTATCGGAGTCAGCTTCAATCAGCGGCTCATATCGGAAGACTGGCACGGAGCCGTGGCGCTTGTGCCGTTCGATCCTCCCGAATATGTGACCCTCGGCATTGCCGTGCCGTCGCTGAAGGAATGCTCCCCCGCCGCGAAAAAACTCATCGAGACAGCGCGTGAAGTGATTTTTCCGCATTGAATGAATAAATATACTTGAAATGCGCATTGATAGGTTGTATAATTCTAAACAATTGATGAATAATTATACAAAACAAACATTGGAATGACGCAAAGGAGTGGAAAATGGCTAAGGAAAAAGTTGTGCTCGCGTATTCGGGCGGGCTGGACACGTCAACTATACTGAAATGGCTTCAGGAGGAATATGATTATGAAACGATAGCGGTCTGCTGCGACGCGGGCCAGGGCGACGATTATGACGAGGTGAAGAAGAAGGCGCTCGCGATCGGCGCGTCGAAAGCGGTCATAATTGATATCAAGGAAGAGTTCATCACGGAGCAGATCTGGCCGTGCCTGAAAGCCGGCGCGATATATGAAGGCGATTATCTGCTCGGGACGTCGATGGCGAGGCCGCTCATGGCGAAGAAGCTCGTGGAAGTAGCTCACGAGGAAGGTGCGAATATCATCTGCCACGGCTGCACCGGCAAGGGCAACGACCAGGTGAGGTTCGAGACGACGATACACGCTCTCGATCCGTCGATAAAGATCCTGGCGCCGTGGAGATTCTGGGACTTCAAATCGAGGGAAGACCTGATCGCATACGACAATGCGCACGATGTCCCGATCGAACAGACGGTGGCGAAGATCTACAGCCGCGACGAGAACATCTGGCACATCAGCCACGAAGGCGGGAACCTCGAGGATCCGTGGAATGAGCATCTGGATGACATCCATGTGCTCAGCAGGACGATAGAAGACGCGCCGGACAAAAAGACATATGTCGAGATCGGTTTCGAAAAAGGCGTGCCGGTATCTGTCGACGGAAAGGAAATGGGACCTGTTGAACTGCTCAAAACGCTTAATGAATTGGGAAGCGAGAACGGTGTCGGGACATGCGACATAGTTGAGAACAGGCTCGTAGGCATGAAGTCACGGGGTGTCTACGAGACGCCGGGAGGCACGATCCTGTATAACGCACACAGGGCGCTCGAGAAGCTCTGCCTCGACAGAGACACGATGCATTACAAGGAAAAGCTGGCGGTCGACTTCAGCGACCTCGTATATGACGGGAAATGGTACACGCCGCTCAGAGAAGCGATGAGCGCGTTCGTGGACGTCACGCAGGAGAACGTGACCGGTACAGTGAAAATGAAGCTGTATAAGGGCCAGGCTGTCCCGGCAGCGTCGAAGTCGCCGTATTCACTCTACAACGAAGAATTCGCAACGTTCGGAGAGGACGACGTTTACAGCCAGGCGGACGCGGAAGGATTCATAAACCTCTTCTCGCTGCCGCTGAAGATCAGAGCCATACAGAAGCAGAAGCTCGAAAAATAACGGATAATTCCAATGTTATTCATAAGAAAGGACTGCCTCCGGCCGGCAATGCCGCCGGGGGCAGTCCTTTTGCTGCGAAGAGCTCACTGCCCGTCGCTGTAATTCATTATCTTCCGCAGGTATCCGCCGCGCGCTCTGGGTTTCTTCTTCGGCTCGTTCGGAAAAACAAGGTCGATATCGAGCCGGTCGGCGGTGACGTCTGCGACTGCATAGCTCCCTCCCCTGCCGTCTCTCGGATTAGTAAGGCTGCCCGGATTCAGCAGTGTGATCCCGTCATCCGTCTCCGTGAACGCGACGTGTGTGTGGCCGAAAAACGCTGCGCGGTATCCTTTCTCCCTGCATTCGAGCAGCAGTTTCAGCGGATCGTAATAGACGCTGTACATATGCCCGTGCGTCAGCAGGATCTTTCCGTATTCTGTGTCGAGAACTGTCTCCGACCCGGCCTTCGTCATCGCCCCGTCGCAGTTGCCGCGCACCGCCTTCACCGGTATGCCGAGCATTGATGAGAGGCGCTTCGCGTCGCGTATATAATCCCCGAGATGCACTATCATATCAATGCCTTCATACTGCATGCACGCGCGCGCCGCAGCTTCGATTTTCCCGTGTGTGTCGCTTGTCACAAACAGTTTCATTTTTTCGATTCCGCCTTCTCTGTGATATCCGTGTTATCGGCATTGAAGAACGTCAGCTGAGCGGTCGCGAGCAGTTTGCCGCTTTTCCTGCTGTAGGCCCCGCTGCTGATGTGTACGAGCGTCCTGCCGTTATGATCGATCTTCGATCTGACCACGATAATATCTTCATGGACCGCGGGCCTCATGAACCTTACATTCATGCTTACGGTGGGATTGAAATGCAGCTCGTTGATCGTGGCTGTGAGCGATCCCGCTGCGACGTCGAACATTGAGCACAGTATCCCGCCCTGTACCTGTCCGGCCTGGTTCAGTTCCCATTCGAGCGTCGGATATTCTATCACCGAGCTCATCTCTTCCAGAGAGCATTCCGCCGCGCGGCCTTCCAGTCTTCCGTTAAGTGTGTCTTTCATCACAAACGAGGTCGGGCTGAACGCTTCTTCAAGGACCGCCAGCATTGCTTCTGTCGATTTTATCATTTCACATTTCTCCTGTTTTCAACGTAAGTGATATTATATCACACAGCCGTATAAAGGGAATACCTTTTTTCGCGGGAGCCCGCCGAGTGTTACAAATGTCCCGATTTGTAGGTTTACATTTACGGCGCGGAGATATAAAATTTATTGTAGCGCGGGCAATGTACCGAGCGCACATTTTGAAAGAAGGAGATTGAAATGGAAAAGATAAAAGTTGTACTCGACTGGTACCCGAATAACAATCACGCGGGGCTGTTCCTCGCGCAGGACAGAGGATACTTTGAAGAAGCCGGCATCGAAGTGGAGATCGAGGGCGGCGTGAACAGGTTCCTTGATTCCGAAGACGCCGACATCCTCATCGCGTCGGAGCCGACTATCCTCACGATGAAGAACAACGGCCGCGAGATCACGGCGGTCGCGAGGATATTCCAGGCCTGCGACAGCGGCATCATTTCACTGAAATCAGCCGGCATCGAAGGGCCGAAGGACCTCGAGGGGAAAAGGCTCGCGAGCCTGAACGTTCCGTGGTTCGACGCCGTGATGCGTTTCTGCCTGCAGGCGGGCCGCGGAGACTATGAAAAAGTAAATGTCTGCCGCGTGGACGTGGAAGATATAACGGAGCACCTCGGGAAAGACGTTGACGCCGTATGGGTATACGGAGCCTGGGAACCGATCGTGCTCGACGAAGCGGGTATAGAATACAACTATTTCAATATGGAGAAAGTGGCGCACATATTCGACTTCGCGGCGCCGTGCTTCGGAGCGAGCGGCAGGCTGATGAAGGAGCGTCCGGAAGTACTGAGAGCGTTCCTCGCGGCATGCTCAAAGGCATATACGTATATCGCGAAGCATCCGCGCCAGTCGTCAGACTTCGTGGAGAAGTACATCCCGAAGGCCGGCGGAAGACCGGTAGTGGCGAGAGGCCTCGTCCACATGTCGGAAATACTGCTGAACGACAAAGACGAATGGGGAAAGATAAATCACATGCACTGGGCGAAGTTCTCGGACTTCCTGTGCGAGAACGGAGTCATCGCGGACAGGATGGACGGAGAATACACGAACGAATATCTGCCGGCAAAATAACACATGACGGAAAAACAGGATCCGCGGGGAGAATCCCCGCGGATCTTTTTATCGGGAAAAATCTATCAGTCGTTTTCCGTGATATCCGAAAATCCCTTTCCGGCTCCCCAGACGCCGTCCACTCTTATCAGTGTCACGAACGCGTCAGGATCTATCTCGGCGAGCTTGCGCCTCATTTCAATGCTCTCGCGCGGTGAACACAGCAGTCTGAACTCCGAGCGTTCTTCGTGAGTGTAGCCTCCCGTGACCCTCGTTATCGAAACGCCGCGCCCCATTTCATGGATAATGAACCTCTCGACCTCTTCGGGCTTGTTGCTGATTATCTCCAGCTGGACGATCTTCGCCGAGAAACCGTACAGTACCATATTCACTGTTTCATTCCCGATCAGCTCCGAGACAATAGCGTACAGCGCTATGTCCGTGCCGTAGATGAATATGGAGCACACGATTATTACCACGTTTATCACGGTCATGATCTTGCTCTGCGAATATTCGGGCAGCCACTTCCTCCTGATGACCTTCGCGATCCCGTCTGTCCCGGCGTAAACGTAGCCGCGCTGGAACGCCAGCGCATTGCTCACGCCGATGAAGATCCCGAAGAATATCGCGCTCAGCAGCTTATCGCTCCCGTCGAGCAGAGTCACGTCGAAATGATCCAGTATCCATGTGAACGCCGGGAACATCACGAACAGCACGAGCGTTTTCCTCACCTGCGCGAACCCGAGCCCTATGCCGATGAACAGCACGATGACTCCCGCGAGTATATAGTACAGCAGCGAGAAGTCGAGACCCGTGAGCGCCATCACAAGTCTTACGATACCTGTGGAGCCGCCGCTCGTCAGCCCGCTCGGTATAAGTATCCACTCCACGCCGATCGCTCCGATAAGACACGACCCGACGCAGAACACCATATCCACCGCGACCCTCTTCGCCTTTTCCTTTTTTGTCAGTTCCTTATTCCTCATACTCTATTTCCTCCTCGGTAACGCATCCGAACACGTCCGTTACTTTCACATTCACGCGCCGCCCGTCCGGGATGAGCCGCTCGCATGAAAGCTCTATATCGCTTCCCGCCCGGGCAAAGCACAGATCGGGCCTGTGTATATCGCCGTCGTAATCGAAATCGACGCTCCAGAAATCTATAAGTTTTCTCGAATCATCCTTTCTGACCTCACGCACCCGGGACTTGTCGTCCTTCCCGACAGGCAGCGCCGCCATCGGCGGCGAGTAGCGCTTTATCCCGATGCGAAGGAGCTTCATGTCCGTGACGCCGGCAGTTTCGCAGGAAACGTCGAGCGTCAGTTTTCCCGGCTTTGCCTTTCGGGAGTCCCGCTCTCTCATCAATGCGAAACCGGCATTGATAAGGCGTTTCTGCGATATCCCGACAGCGAGCGCTCCGGAGTCGCAGGCGATCCATTTCCTGCCGGTCTTCTCGCAGACTGCAGGCAGCGTCGCGCAGCCGCAGAAGAAATCAGCGCAGATGTCTCCGGGCGCGGAGCAGCTCTCTACGATCCGCCGGAGCAGCGCCTCCGGTTTCTGAGTCGCGTATCCTGTCCTCTCTCCCGACGTGCGGCCGACCATGTCTATCTGCCAGACATCCTTCATCGTCACCATGGTGTACCAGCCGTTCTCGTCTTTATATTCCCTGACATTCCTGAATCTGTAGGGCTTGAATTCCCTGTTGTACGATTTCTCCTTCCCGGGATGCATCGTGTAATTTTTAGTTTTGGAATACAGGAGAAGTGTATCATGCTTTTTTGAAAAATGCTTCTTCCCCGCTCCGCCGGATTTATACTGCCATATTATCTCATTCACGAAATTCTTTTCGCCGAATATCTCATCCATGATGACTTTCACATAATGCACGGCGTGCCAGTCGAGATGCACGCAGATGAGCCCGTCGTCCGACAGCAGGTCACGCATCAGCATGAGCCTGTATGTCAGTTCGCGGAGATACGACTGCCTGTTCCTGTTCCATTTGTCGTCATACGCCTCCGCCTTTACGGACGATCCCGCGGCCCTGCTTTCGGGATCTATCCTAACGCTCGCCTGATATGCAGATCCGCTGTAGAACGGAGGGTCGGCGTAGATCAGTTTAACGGCGCCCGCCATCCCCCCGGCCGTGGAAAGGTACTTCATGAACGGCGCATTGTCGCAGAGGGCGAGCATATTCCCGCCGCTGCCGTATATGTCCGTCGTCACGAAATCACCTGCGGCGGCGTTTTCGTACTTTTTTCTGCTTTGTCTTACGATTTTCGGAAGATCCGCCAGCAAGCTCATTTATCAGTTCCTCCCTTCCCGCGGCCCTGAGCGCTTCCTTCACCGTTTCCCTGTTGTACGGCTTGTTGAAATGCATGAGAGCGCGCTGATATTTTTTCTCCTTAAGCGTTTTCGCGACGAACACGGGCTCCATAGTCACCGGATCCTTCTCCGTGTAGTACATGCAGGTCGCGAGCGTCCCGGGCGTCGGATAGAAATCCTGCACCTGATCCGGCACGAACCCCGTCTTTTTCAGGTACAGCGCAAGTTCGACCGCGTCGTCAAGCGTGCAGCCCGGATGCGAGGATATCAGATACGGGATGAGATACTGCTCCTTCCCTATCCTGCGGTTTATTTCGAAATATTCCCGGCAGAACGCCTCGAATACTCTGATATCCGGCTTTCGCATGTATGCGAGCACTTCCGGCACGACGTGCTCCGGCGCGACCTTCAGCGTCCCGCTCACGTGATACCTGCAGAGTTCCTCCAGGAACGTCCTGTCTTTGTCCGCCATTACATAATCGAACCTGATCCCGGATCGTATGAACACTTTCTTCACTCCCGGGACATTCCGCACCGCGCGGAGCACCTCGAGATATTCTCTGTGACTGACGTCCATGTTCGGGCACGGCCGCGGATACAGACAGTCGCGGTCCGTACAGACCCCGTCCCTGAGCTGCTTCCCGCACGCCGGCATCCTGAAATTGGCGGTAGGGCCGCCGACGTCGTGGATGTATCCCTTGAAATCCGGCATCCGCGTCAGCAGCTCCGCCTCGCGGACGATCGAATCGATGCTCCTGCTCCTTACCTGCCTCCCCTGGTGGTAGGTGATCGCGCAGAATGCGCATCCTCCGAAGCATCCTCTGCTGCTTACGATACTGAACTTCACTTCTTCTATTGCCGGCACTCCGCCCTGCTTTTCGTACATCGGATGATAATTTCTCTCGTACGGAAGATCGTAGACATCGTCGAGTTCATCGCGCTCGAGCGGCGGCTGCGGCGGATTCTGCAATACGTAAAGATGCCTGTCGTACCGCTCGCACAGAGGCTCGGCATTGATGCTGTCATGGTTTCTGTACTGCATCATGAACGACCGGCAGTACGCGTCCTTATCCTCTTTTATCTCGTCGAACGACGGCAGCATCAATGCGCCGCTGACCGGTTCTTCTGTCCTCACGCACGTGCCACGTATCCATGTGATGTCTCTCGCGCCGATGCCTGAATCGAGCGCTTCCGCGATCTCTATCACCGCCCGTTCGCCCATGCCGTAGATCAGGATATCCGCACGGCTGTCTATCAGTATCGATCTGCGCACGGCGTCGTCCCAGTAGTCGTAATGCCCGAGACGCCTGAGGCTGGCTTCCAGTCCTCCGATAATGACCGGCGCGTCAGGATACGCTTCGCGCGCTCTGTTGCAGTACACTATGACCGCGCGGTCCGGCCTGCGTCCGGCTTTCCCGCTGGGTGAATATCTGTCTTCCTTTCTCCTTCTCTTAAATACGGAATAGTTGTTCACCATGGAATCGACGCAGCCGGAATTTATCATGAATCCGAGTCTCGGCTTTCCGAATCTCCTGAAATCATCGGCCGATCTCCAGTCCGGCTGTGCCAGCACGCAGACTTTGTATCCGAAGCGCTCGAGCACCCTGCTGATTATAGCCGTGCCGAAAGAAGGATGGTCGACATACGCGTCCCCCGTGACCATCACGAAGTCGGGCTGTCGCCATCCTCTGTCATTCATTTCCTCTTTCGTTACAGGCAGGAATCCCATTATCTGAACTCCGACGGATCAAATGTCGAAAATTCGGCTTTTGTGGCCGGAACATCGAGCTTTCCTGATTTTATCAGCTTCTCCCAGCTTTCGAGCGCGTTCTCATTACTGTCGGAAAGTCCGTTTTCGGCATCGAATCCGACCATATCGCTCTCAAGTCCGTACTTCCTGACTCCGCCCCTGAAATTTCCGTCCACGGCATCATGGATCTCCTCCGCAAGGGCCTCTTCGGCGTCTCTTTCGACGACGCCGAGCAGCACATCGCTGTCATCGTCATCGTCCCTGCTGCTGTCTCCGCTCACCGTGATCACCTTCATGTCCTTCAGTTTCGCGTATTTCATCACGCCCTGCTCTCCGGAACGGGTCATCGTGAATATGACATCGCATCCGTTCGAATTCAGAGTCTTCGCCGCGGTCATGCCGTCAGTGTCGGTCCCTCCGGTCCCGAGATATACCGACTTCACAGTCGCATTTGAATTCCCTGTCTCCACTCCGGCTGAGAAACCGTAAAAAGATGCCGCCGATACATTGTTCCTGTCCAAAATGATCCCGATGCACTCCTGCTCCGAAACATCTGCCGCCGCGATCCCGGCGAGGAATGAGGCATCCTGGCTCTGGAATATTATGGATGCGACATTGTCCGCCTTCACTTCGGTGTCGACCACCACATAATTGATATCACTGTGGGACGCTGCAGACTGTTTCGCTGCCTTCGCCCCGTCCGATCCGCAGGTCACGACGACTGCCGGCATGTCATCCGATGCCGCCTCTACATTAGCAGCCACGTCCGAGCTCGTCTCCGACTCGAGGCATCTGATGTCAGCGTCGAATTCATCGGCCGCGTCGGAACACGCCTCCCATATCTCGTCGTTCTCACCGTTGTCGTTAAGTCCGCCCGCCGCGGTCACGAATATGACCTTGGGAGGACTCGTTACTTCCTTGTTTTCCTGGCTCGTGCACGAACTGACCGTGACCGCGAGAGCGACGACCAGCAGTGCAGTCAGTATTCTTTTCATCTTTTTCTCCGTCTCTTCAAAACTCTTGTTCATAAAAGATTATATCCTAAATACTCCTTTTGTAAAAATTTTAATAAAGATCAGTGCGTCTCGCTGAAAGCAGCGGCAGCTGCTCCCGCACCTGCTCCACATAATCCGTGTCAATATCCGCGAAAACGATCTGTTCCGTCTCATCCGCCTCCGCGGTCACATCTCCCCAGGGCGAGACCACGAGCGAATGCCCGTATGCCACATAAGGAGCGCTCTCGTCCCTCGCCGGGCTGCAGGCCGCGAAATAGACCTGATTGTCCAGCGCCCTCGATCTCATGTTTATATGCCAGTGCGCCGGCCCCGTAGTCATATTGAACGCCGCCGGAAGGAATATCATCTTCGCGCCGGCGAGCGCGGTCATCCTGGCGAGCTCCGGGAACCTCACGTCGAAACATATCTCCACGCCCATTTTTCCGAATTCCGTGTCGAACGTCGTGCAGTGGTCCCCCGGGGTGAATTCGTCCGATTCCCTGAACGACTGGCCGCCCTTCACGTCGATATCGAACATGTGGACCTTATCGTGGTTCGCGATTATCTCCCCGTCACGTCCGAAAACGAAACAGGAGTTATAGAGGTCATCGCCTCTCAGAAGCGGTATCGTCCCTCCCACGAGATAGACGCCGCTGTCTCCTGCCCAGCCGCGCATTGATTCCACAAGAAAACCGTCTTCCGTCTCCGCGTTCGGCCTGAAGAATTCATTGCCGTAATAGCATGGCCAGATCTCTGGAAGACAGACGAAATCCGCTCCGGCACCGGCCGCCTCGCGCACCAGGCTCCCGGCGTGCCTGACGTTTTCTTCTTTTTCACCCGTACAGTGCATCTGGCAGAGCGCCACTCTGAATTTCATTTTTTCTCCCCCTTCAGGATCTCGATGAAGTTTTCCGTTATCCTCGCCGTCAGCCCCCAGATAGGATCCGGTCCTTCGTTATCGTAGACCGGCACGGGGATCTCTCCGCGCCGCCACTTATATCCGCCCTTCGCGTGCACTTTCTCGTACGGAAAATCGTCCGGCGGGAACTGCAGGAGCTTCGTATAATACATCTCCGGCGGATTCTTCATCAGCCAGCTTATCGGCACGGTGAACGTCCTCGCGACTTCGTCCTGCCCGATGTCCATGTTCGTCGTGTCGACCCTGCCGATATAGCAATGCATGGTGAACGCGGCGGGAGCGTACAGCGAATCGGTCTTCGCGAATACCTCGATGTCATCCTCGGAGAGACCGAGTTCCTCCGTCGTCTCCCTCACGGCCGCCTGCAGGGGCGTCTCTCCTTCTTCTATCATGCCTCCGGGAAAGCACACCTCTCCCGGCTGGGTTTCGAGATCGGGCGACCTCACTTCATACAGCAGACACAGCTCGCCGTTTTCCTCGACGAGCGGTATCAGCACGGAGAAGTGCCCGTAGCTTCCGACCGCATCAGGACGCCTGTGCTGAAATTTTTCCTTTATTTTGTCGAATGTCCATTCCTTCTGCGGCATGGCGTTGTCCTCTCTTTTTCCCTCTTATAGAACAGGGCGCCGTAACGGTGCCCCGCAGTGTTCTATGTTTTTCTTTTCTCTTAGTTCAGAATCTCGCAGTCCGTGAAGTCGACGCCGATCATCTCTTCTTTTTCGGCCGACAGACTTACGATGAAATCTATCTCGAACATGGCCGACATCTTCTTCAGGCGTTCAATGAACTGCGGCAGGTTCCCGAGGGAGATATCCGCGTGTTTCATCAGCCCGTCTATGAAAATTGTATCGATATCATGGTCTGAACTGATTATGCCATAAAGGAACCCGATATATTCATCGCTGTTCGTGATGTGCGGGAAATCGTCCATACAGATGACCCTGATATCATGCTTCAGATTGTATGTCAGCCTGTAGTTTTTATTGACGAACACCACATGACCGTTTGTGTTTTCAACGAGATCGTTCGCAAGTTCTATCATCTGCTTCGTCTTTCCGCTGCCTTTATGACCTACCAGCAATTTAACCATAATATTGTGCCTCCTTGTGTCCAAGATGTCCGAAAATTGTTTATATCATTATACAATAGCGCCGGATGTTTCTCAATATCAAAACATATGCGCGGGCCAAAATCACATCAGCCTCCGCCGGTCTTTCCGAGCCTCAGCTGGCCGCACGCGGCGTCGATGTCGGAGCCGAGTTCGCGCCTCACTGTGCATGGGATCCCGCGGCTTTCGAGCAGCTCCGCAGCCTCTGCGGCGCGCCTTCTCCCGCTCCCCTCAAGGCCGCTTTCGAGCACGTCGTTAAGCGGTATCAGATTCACGTGACAGAGCATCCCTCTGAGGCGCCGAGCCAGTTCATCAAGATCCGCGTCCGAATCGTTGAGGCCCTTTATCAGCGCGTACTCGAACGTCACGCGCCGGCCGGTCTTTTCCGCATGCCTGCGGCACGCCGAAAGCAGCTCATCAATGCCGTAACGCATTGATACGGGCATGATCTCTCTCCTTATGCTGTCGTTCGGCGCGTGGAGCGATACCGCGAGGTTCACCTGCGGCAGATCTTCCGTGAAGCGCCTTATCATCGGGACGATGCCGCACGTCGAGACCGTGATGTTCCTCATGCTCATGCCCCTTCCGAGCGGATCATGAGTGTTTTCGATAAACGTCCTTACATTCTCATAGTTCATCAGCGGTTCGCCCGTCCCCATGATAACGATGTGGCTTACGCTTTCGCCGGCGTCTTTCTCCGCGAGAAGGATCTGATCCGTCATCTCCCCCGGTGTAAGGTCCCGTTCGAGCCCGTTCACGCCGGACGCGCAGAACCTGCAGCCCATCGCGCAGCCGGCCTGGGACGAAACGCATACAGAGTTCCCGTACTTGTATTTCATAAAGACGCACTCCACGAACAGGCCGTCATCGGTTTCCATAAGATATTTTCTCGTTCCGTCTCTGGAGACCTGCACCGTTTCCTGCTTCAGACACCACAATGAAGCATCGCGGCCTAGTTTCTCACGCAGCCCTTTTGAAATATCCGTCATGTCCCCGAACGATGAGGCCCCGCGCTGGATCCATTTGAAGACCTGCCTTGCGCGGAACGGTTTTTCCCCGATGCTTTCCATATACTCCGTCAGTCCGCGGAGATCCAAATCCTTCAGTCTTTCCATGGTAACAATTATAACACACTGCGCCCGCGGCCGGGCATTGATTTTCCATACAATTATGTATATAATCTGCACAAGGAGGTGCGGCAATGCCTGTAAACTCATTTGACGATTATGTGATGTCATGGAAACCGGACAGGGAATCTCTCACGAGGCCGATCTACCGGTCTCTCGTCGAGCTTCTCGAATCCGATATCCGGGAAGGGCGGCTCGCCCCCGAGACGAAGCTCCCTCCTCAGCGCGAGCTCGCGGATTTTCTCGATATAAATTTCACCACTGTTACGCGCGCGTATAATATGGCCGAGGACAAAGGCCTCATTTATGCAGTGACCGGCCGCGGCACGTTCGTGGCGCCGCCTACGATCGGCACGGAATCCCTTTCTACGCGGGTGACATCTAATGACATCGTGGATCTGGGGCCGGTATCGTCGTTCGACCAGCCCAACGATATTATCCTGGACTGCGCTCAGCGCGTCATGAAGCGCAACTACGCCGATCAGCTGCTCAGTTATTATTATGCGTTCGGCATGCCGCATCAGATCGCCGCGGGAGTGAACTGGGTGAAGCAGTTCGGGATAAACACCGATACCGACCATCTGATACTTACCTCCGGATCGCAGAACGCTGTATCGACCGCTATGCTGTCGCTGTTCGAGCCCGGCGACAAGATCGCCGTGGAAGAATTCGTGTACCCTAATTTCCTTGGCATCGCAAAGATGATGCGCCTGCAGATGATCCCGGTGCCGGCGGACAGCAGGGGCATCAATCCCGGAGAACTCGAGGCCGCCTGCAGGAAGCAGGATGTGAAGGGTATATTCATGATGCCGACATGCTCGAATCCCACGTCGGTCATGACCACTGACCAGAGAAGGCACGCTCTCGCATCCGTTATCGAACACTACGACCTGACTGTGGTCGAGGACGACGCGTATTCGTTCGTATCGCTGAATGACAGGGATCTGCTGTGCGAACCTATGGCGGCGATACTGCCCGACAGGACGGTCTATATCGCGTCAGTATCAAAGCCAATATGCTCGGGACTTCGCATTGCTTATATGATCTTCCCCAGCCAGTTCAAAAAGGCGATAGAATCCGCGCATACGGATCTTAACATCAAAACATCGTCTATCGAAGCGGAGATCGCCACGGAGGCTATACTCTCCGGGGACGCCAATAAGGTGATGAATATCAAGATAAATATGGCGATGAAAGTCAATAATGTATTCAGGGACGTGTTTGGGAGCGACCTGTGCACGGGCCATCCGAAAAGTCCGTTCCGCTGGCTGCCGATAGAATCGGATAAAGACTTCCGAGTAACTGAGAAGCTGCTTCTGGACGCGGGCGTGCGCGTGTTCCATTCCACGAGGTTCTTCAGCAGGCGGACGATCCCGGATCAGTACCTGCGCGTCTCGCTCACAAACACGAAGGATCTGAAGGAGCTCAGAACGGGGCTCGAGATCCTGCGCGACAATATCAAAGTAAGGCAGCCCGACTGATATTTATCGTTCTGAGCCGTTTCTGATAATCTGCAATTAAAAAGACCGCGGAAGCGAGAAGTCCGCGGTCTTTATTAACTTATTATCTACTACTTCTGAGCAGCGATCTCAGCTCCGGCTGCGAGTGCCTTCTTGTTCAGAGGAATGGCCTTCTCCTTGCCGTGTCCGAGTTTCTCTCTCAGACCTTCTACGATCGAATCCATAGCTACTGCGTTCGTGTATCCCACATAAGCGCCGAGCAGGATCATGTTGGCTACCTTGTCGTTGCCGAGTTCTTTCGCCATGTCGTTGCAAGGTACTTCGTAGTACTTGATGTCGTCTCTCGACGGCTTCGACTTTATGAGCGATGTGTTGTAGAACACTGCTCCGCCGGGTCTTACCTGAGGCTCGAATCTCTTGAACGATCTCTCGTCCATCAGGATAGCTACTTCAGGTTCTTCTACTACCGGAGATCCGATCTCTTCGTCCGAAACGATGACGTCGCAGAATGCGATCCCGCCTCTCTTTTCAAACCCGTATGTAGGTCTGTAAAGAGCGTTCAGATCTTCTTTTGTGGCTGCGATGCACAGGACCTGTCCGATAAGGAGTGCGCCCTGTCCGCCGAATCCGGAAAATATAGCTTCTTTTAACATTCTATTCGCCTCCTAATCTTCGTCCCTGAAGATGCCGAGAGGATAAACCTCTTCCATCTCAGTCTTAACGTGTTCCATAGCCTGCTGCGGGCTCATGTGCCAGTTCGTCGGGCATGTCGACAGGATCTCCACGAACGAATATCCCTTGCCGTCGATCTGGTTCTGGAACGCCTTCTTCAGTACCTTCTTCGTCTGGTTGATATGCGGGATGTCATACAGAGCCGTTCTCGCAACCAGCTTAGGAGCTGTAAGAGTGTTGATGAGTTCGCATGCGCCTACCGGATAACCGTCAAGCTTCGGGTCTCTGCCGCGCGGGCATGTCGTAGCCTTCTGGCCGATCAGCGTCGTGGCAGCCATCTGGCCGCCCGTCATGCCGTAGATGTTGTTGTTGGCGAATACTACTGTGAAGTTCTCGCCTCTGGACGCAGCGGAGATCGTCTCGTCGAGTCCGATCGAGAGCAGGTCGCCGTCGCCCTGGTGGATGTAAAGAATGCTGTCAGGAAGAGCAGCCTTTACGCCCGTTCCCGTGGCAGGAGCACGTCCGTGCAGACATGCGATCGAGTCAAGGTTCGCATAGTCATATGCAGGAGCTGTACATCCTACAGGAAGCAGCATAATAGTTCTGTCGAGCACGCCGAGTTCTTCGAGCACTTCGCCTATGATTTTATGCTCAAGACCATGTGTACAGCCCGGGCAGTAATGTGTCGGTTTATCCGTAAGGAACTTAGTTCTTTCGTAAATTACTTCCGCCATTGTTATTTCGCCTCCTTCGCAATCTTCTCGCAAAGTGCAAACATATCCTTTGCGCTAGGCATAACGCCCGAAAGTCTGTGATACGTATAAACAGGCTTCGAACCCTTGAGCGCGATGTCTACATCCTGCTTCAGCTGATCGATAGCCATCTCCGCGCAGAGCACGCCCTTGCAGTTCTTTGTAGCTTCCGCAAGCTGTTCATACGGGAACGGCCAGATAGTGACAGGTCTTACCATACCGATCTTCACGCCGTTCTGCCTGCCGAGCTTCAGGACCTGTCTTGCGATCCTGGCCGTCGTTCCGAACGCTACGATAACTACGTCGGCATCGTCACAGTCAACGATATCTACCATTGTTTCGTTCTTTCTGATAAGATCGTATTTCTCAGCGTTCTTCAGGTTCCACGCTTCTGAATCAGCCGGTACATTGTACAGGCCCTTGATCATCGAATAGCTTCCGTCAGCTCTCTTTCCGCCCTGTACGCACCATGTCTTAGGATCAGGTACGGAAGGATCCGGCTGTACGTTTTCCTTGATATCAACAGACTCCATCATCGCACCGATCGTAGCGTCGACTACGAGCGCGACAGGGTTCCTGTATTTGAAAGCGGTATCGAACGACTTCTGCATGAGGTCGCATGCTTCCTGCAGCGTCGAAGGAGCATATGCAACTATGAAATAGTCTCCGTTTCCTCCGCCTCTCGTCATCTGGTTGTAGTCAGCCTGCGAAGCCTGGATAGTTCCGAGTCCCGGGCCGCCTCTCATTACATTGATAAATACTCCGGGGATCTCCGTCGATACGAGATTCGTGATACCTTCCTGCATCAGCGCGATGCCCAGGCCCGATGTGGAAGTAAGAGCTCTTACTCCGCATGCAGCGGCGCCGTAAACCATGTTTATCGACGCGACTTCACTTTCAGCCTGCTTGAAGATACCGCCCATATCTCTCAGTCTCCAGGACATATACTCCGGGATCTCGTTCTGAGGAGTGATAGGGTATCCAAAATAACATTTGCAACCTGCCTGAATAGCAGCTTCGGCTATGGCCTCGTTGCCCTTCATCAACTTCTTCAAAGTATTTCCCTCCTTTTACTCTTTTGTGATTGTAATAGCCGCGTCTGGACATGTGATAGCACAGCTCTTGCATCCTATGCAATCCTCAACGCTCTTGCATTCAGCAAGCGGCATACCTTTGTCATTGAACTTGCCTGACATTCCCATGATGTTCTTCGGGCAGAGATCGATGCAGAGGCCGCAGCCTTTACAATAGTTAGGATCTACTTTAACTATAAACATTGTATCACCTCCGGATATGTGTAGATAATAAGTGAGACTACAATTACGTCCAATAAAAATTATAGCATGACAATAAAAACATTCAATCCTCAAAATTGTATGTATTACAATAAAGTTCAAGCCACTGACTCTGCGCATTGATGCGGCAGCAAAAAAGAGCACCCCTGCGGGTGCCCTCTTTATTCATTTGATACGTTCCGCGTATCATATCCTCTTCACTGAGATCTTCGCCGCGTGGCCGTTTATATCTACGTCTTCCGCGTCGCCCGCGGCCGCACCGAGCGATTCCGCAAGCGTCTCTTCCGTGATGTAGTCCTTATACTCGCTGACCGCAGCCTCTACGTCCGCGTCGGACGATACTCCGAGTTCGATTCTGTCCATCATCTCGAAGTCCTTCTGCTTCCTCATCTGCTGCACCTTCGAAACGATCTCCCTCGCGAATCCTTCCTTCACGAGTTCGTCCGTGAGTTCGGTGTCGAGGATCGTGAACAGGTTGTTCTCCGACGCTACCGCGAATCCTTCCTTCGCATCAATGCGCACATCCACGTATTCCGGGAGTACCCTGAACGTCTCGCCCTCGATATCGAGATCCACGCTTCCTTCTTCATTCAGCTGCTTCACGAACTCCGCCGTGTCCGCTTCCGCGAGCAGCTTCGCGAACGTCTTGATCTTCGCGCCGAGCATCGGACCTACAGTCGGATAATCCGGCTTCAGCGTATAGTTCATATATTTCGAAAGGTCATTCTCGAATCTGACCTCCTTCACGTTCAGCTCTTCCATGATGAGCGGAGTGAGATCCGATATCAGGCTCTCGTATTTCCCGTCCACGAGCACTTCGGATAACGGCTGTCTTACTTTTATCTGCTGCTTTTCACGCGCGCCTCTTCCGAGAGATACGAGTTCCCTCACGAGGTCCATACGCTCTTCTATGTGCTCGTTGATCCTGCTCTCGTCGCATACCGGATAATCGGCGAGATGCACTGACTCTTTTCCTGTAAGATCCACATACATCTCATCCGACAGGAACGGCGCGATCGGAGCCATGAGTTCTGTGACGCCGACAAGGATGTCATAAGTCGTCTTGAAAACAGACTTCTTGTCATCTGTCATTTCCGGAGCCCAGAATCTTCTTCTCGCTCTCCTGATATACCAGTTCGAAAGGTCCTCGACAACGAAGTCCTGAACGGCTCTCGCAGCCTTCATCTGATAGTATTCGTCCATCGCCTCAGTAGCTGTTTTCACCGTCTTGTTGTACTTCGAGAGGATCCACTTATCAAGTTCTGGCATTGATTCGTAATCGACTTCGAAATCCTTCGGATCTATATCGTCAAGGTTCGCGTACAGCACGAAGAAGTTGTATACGTTCTTCAGTGTCCCGAAGAACTTGTTCATGTTATCGCGCATCCCGTCCTCGTCGAACTTCGTCGGCAGCCAGGCCGGGGATCCCTGCATCAGGTACCATCTCACGGTGTCGGCCCCGTACTTGTCGAACATCTCGAACGGATCGACCGTATTTCCCTTGGATTTACTCATCTTTTTCCCGTCTTTGTCGAGGATGAGGTCGCCCACGAGAACGTTCCTGTACGGCGACTGATGCATTATCAGCGTCGATACGGCCATCAGCGAATAGAACCATCCTCTCGTCTGATCGATGCCCTCGCAGATATAATCCGCCGGGAACAGCTCGCCGAAATCATCCTTGTGCTCGAACGGATAATGCCACTGCGCGTACGGCATTGATCCGGAGTCGAACCAGCAGTCGATAACTTCCGGTATACGCGTCATCGTGCCGCCGCAGTCCGGGCATGTAAGATGGACTTCATCCACATAAGGCCTGTGCAGATCGATGCTCATGTCGATGTCTTCCTGCGCTCTGTCGATGAGCTCCTGCCTGCTTCCCATGCACTCGACCTTTCCGCACTTCTCGCATCTCCAGATCGGGATAGGCATGCCCCAGTATCTGTTTCTGGATATCGCCCAGTCTTTTACGTTTTCGAGCCAGTTTCCGAAACGCTTCTCGCCGACGAATTCAGGATACCAGTTCGTGGCGTTATTGTTAGCGACGAGTTCGTCTCTGACATCCGTCATCTTTATATACCAGCTCGGCTTCGCGTAATAGAGGAGAGGCGTGCCGCATCTCCAGCAATGCGGATAATCATGTGTTATCTTCTGCTTCGCGAACAGACGCCCCTGATCCGCGATCCATTTCATGATCTTCAGATCGAGCCCGTCTTCCATGACGTACTCGCCCTTCCACGGTCCGGCAGTATATTTGCCCTGCAGGTCTACCGGATTCAGCATCGGCAGGCCGTATTCCATGCAGTTGTCATAGTCCTCTTCGCCGTATGCCGGGGCCGTGTGTACTATGCCCGTTCCGTCTTCGTCCGTGACATAATCCGCAAGGATCACGTAGAACGCCTTGTCATCCACAGGAATGTCATCGAAATCCATCAGCCGCTCGTATTCGACATACTCGAACTCTTTTCCCTTGAGCGTCTCGAGCACTTCATACTGCCCCTCACCGAGGATCTCATCGGCGTGTCTGGCCGCGAGGATCAGTGTCTTCCCCTTGTGCGGGCCGGCTGTCATCTTCGCCCTGACATAATCCAGATCCGGATTCATGGCTACGGCAAGGTTCCCTATGACCGTCCACGGCGTCGTCGTCCACGCCAGGAAATATTCGTCATCGGCGTCCTTCCGCTTGAACATCATCGTGAGCGTCAGCACGGGGACTTCCTTGTAGCCCTGCGCGACTTCGTGCGACGCGAGTCCCGTTCCGCAGCGCGGGCAGTACGGGAGAACTTTGTGCCCCTCGTAGATGAGCCCTCTGTCGAACACCGTCCTGAGGATCCACCATTCTGATTCGATATAGTCATTGTCAAGCGTTTTATACGGATGATCCATGTCCGCGAAGAATCCCATCCTGTACGACATTTCCTGCCAGAGAGATTCATACTCGAACACCGATTCGCGGCATTTCTGGTTGAACTTTTCAATACCGTAGTTTTCTATATCCTGTTTCCCGTTGAATCCGAGCTTTTTCTCGACTTCGATCTCCACAGGCAGGCCGTGATTGTCCCATCCGGCTCTTCTTTCGGACTTATAACCCTTCATTACCTTGTAACGGCAGATCGAGTCCTTGAGAGTCCTGGAAAGCACATGGTGGATCCCCGGCTTCCCGTTCGCCGTCGGCGGCCCCTCATACCATATGAACGTCGGCTGCCCTTCCCTGTTATCAACTGTCTTCTGGAGCAGGTTCGTATCATACCAGTGTTTGGCCTGCTCCTTCTGCAGCTCGCCTATCGGCTTGTCCGAAAGATTTTTAAACATTTTACCCTTCCTTCCTGTCAACTGCGCACGATGACATCGCATCCTGATGAATCCGTCAGTTTTATTAAAAATCCCTGTTACGCGAACGTAACAGGGACGATCAAAAACTAAACCGCGGTACCACCCTGATTGCCAGCATCCATCAATGCCGCCTCTCTTTGTGATATGAGCTCCAGACTGATCTGTCATGCACTCCGCCCGCGGCATCCCACCATTCACCGTTCTCTCCTGGGTTTCTGTACATGACCGGTTCCTTCACAGCTCGTATTAAATTGTTAGTGATTATTTTACAGACATGCTCCCGCTATGTCAAGCAGTTCGCTCCAAAAAAGGTGCAGCGGCCAGACCCGCCGATCTGACCGCTGTTCAAATGTTGAGTAAATGTCATTCTATAATACAGGGTGGTCAGCTCCGTATTACCTGTTACATTGCGTGGCTCGTTTTCCAGAAGTA
>JBMNVB010000015.1:0-15099 GCA_050946575.1 Anaerovoracaceae bacterium
GTCAGTGGTCCGGCGAAAAATGCCGGGTCGCTGTTTTTTTGTGGCGGCCGGTCGAAATATCGGGGTGCTGCACGCAAAATTTTCAACGTTTTTCGGGGGTCAGCGGCCGAAAAGCACCCGAAAGCTCTGTTTGAAAAACTATCAAGCCCACAATCGTTGAAAATTTTGCGTGCACCGACGCCATTTTCCGTGTGGCCGCCACAAAAAATCGGAGAAAGGCGCCCGGAACCGGAGAGAACGATCAGAGTGCCGGGCCCGGGGCCGGAGCGAATGATCAGAGCGCCGGGCCGGAACCGGATCGAATGACCGCAGCGCTGCGCCGGGCCCGGAACAGCCCCACAAAACCACACCCCGTAACCGGACCGCCCCGCTCATCGATGCATTGATGACGCGGTGTGTTATTTATGTGACAATGTCACGGAACGCATCCCCGCCGCCTTATATAATCGCATTGTAAATAAGTTGATCAAACAATGTTATATAAGGAAGGATGCACTATGAAAACTGTAATCATCGGCGGAGTCGCGGGAGGAGCGACCGCGGCGGCCAGGCTCAGAAGGCTTGACGAAAACATGGAGATCGTGCTGCTGGAGCGCGGGGACTATATCAGCTACGCGAACTGCGGGCTGCCTTACTACGTGGGCGACGTCATAAAGGACAGGAGCGCGCTTCTTGTCTCAACGCCGGAAACGATGCGGTCGAGGTTCAATATCGATGTAAGGACGGGCAGCAATGCGCTGAAGATCGATAAGGATGCGCGGCGTGTCACGGTGAATGACGGCGAGAAGGAGTATCAGGAATCCTACGACAACCTGCTCATCGCGACGGGGTCGGATCCGCTCCGTCCGCCGATCCCGGGCATTGATAATGAAGGGATCTACACCGTCTGGACTGTTCCGGATATCGATGCGGTCCGCGCGGAGGTCGATTCGGGAAGAGCGAAGTCGGCTGTCGTCATCGGCGGCGGCTTCATCGGGATCGAGATGGCGGAGAACCTGCGCGGCAGGGGGCTGAAGGTCGACATTGCCGAGGCGGCGGATCAGGTCATGGCGCCGTTCGATCCGGAAATGGCGAACCTGCTGCACGAGAATATCGAGGCGAACGGCATCGGGCTCCATCTCGGGGACGGCGTGAAGTCATTCGAAAAGAAGCAGGACGGATCACTCGAAGTAACGCTTTCGAGCGGGATAACTCTCGGCGCCGACATCGTGATCCTCGCTATCGGTCTTCGCGCGAACAGTCAGCTCGCGAAGGACGCGGGACTTGAACTCACAGACCGAGGCTCGATCGTAGTTGATAAATCAATGCGCACGAGCGACCCTCACATCTGGGCGGTCGGCGATGTCGTGCAGACGACGAACCGCATCACCGGAGAGCCGTCGGTTATAAGGCTCGCGGGGCCGGCGAACAAACAGGGCAGGATCGTCGCGGGGAATATTGCCGCGGCGTCGGATCCGGACGCTGCGTTCGCGGCCGGCGAATACGACGGATTCCTCGGGACTTCAGTCGCGAAGGTATGCGACCTTACCGCGGCCTCGACAGGAATAAATGAAAAGGCGCTGAAAGCGGCCGGCAAAGAAAAAAGAAAAGACTATGAAACGATCCTGATAAGCCAGAAATCCCACGCCGGATATTATCCGCTCGCGACTCAGATGTTCGCGAAACTGATCTTTGACAAGTCCGGGAAGATATACGGCGCGCAGATAATCGGACAGGACGGAGTCGACAAGCGCATCGACATGATCTCCGCCATCATCGGCATGGGCGGGACGGTCAGCGATCTGAAGAGACTCGAGCAGGCGTACGCGCCTCCGTACTCTTCGGCGAAGGATCCTGTAAACATGCTCGGATTCACCGCCGAGAACGTCCTGAACGGGCTCGTGAGATTCGCGTCCTGGGACGAACTCGAAGGCAAGGAGATACTCGACGTTTCGGAAGACGTGGAGCGCCAGGTCTGGAGCATGCCCGGTTCTGTCCATATTCCGTTCGGACAGGTAAGAGACAGACTTTCCGAACTCGACAAGTCGAAATCCTGGGTCGTGTACTGCGCGATAGGCGTGCGTTCGTACAACGTCGCCCGCATACTCATGCAGAACGGATTCGAACACGTCGAAGTCCTCGAAGGGGGCTCGAGTTTCTATAAATCAGTTACATACAAGCCGACAGGCTGCAGTGCGCCCGCGGGCGGAAAGGCGTCGCCCTTTCTAAACGCAGGCGGAGGCGGCAATGCGTCTCAGCCTGATTATACGGAAGTGGCGCCGGGCGGCGGCGCATCTGCGGCAAAAGCGGTCGGCGAAAGTGAAAAAGAGATCCGCATCCTTGACTGCACCGGGCTCCAGTGCCCCGGCCCGATCATGAAAGTCAATAAAGCGATGCAGGAACTCGATGAGGGTGAGGTACTTAAGGTCAGCGCGACGGACAACGGATTCGCCCGCGACGTACGCAGCTGGTGCGACCATACCGGGAACACTTACATTGCCACAGAGAAAAACGGTGTGGAGCACATAGTGACGATCCAGAAAGGAGCGGCGGGGGGTATTAAGGGAAGCAGTGCCGCCGCTCCGGCAGGAGCCGGGGACGCGGGGGAGGGTCTCCCCGCGAACCCCGACGGCCTGACCATGATCGTGTTCGATCAGGACCTCGACAAGGCGATCGCCTCGTTCATTATCGCGAACGGCGCCCTCGCCATGGGCAAACCCGTCACGATGTTCTTCACCTTCTGGGGGCTGAACATCCTGCGGAAAAACCGGAAAGTCGACGTAAAGAAGCAGGGCATTGATAAGATGTTCGGCAGAATGATGCCGCGCGGCACAAAAGAGCTCGGCATCTCGAACATGAACATGCTCGGCATGGGGCCGAAGATGATCCGGAAGGTCATGCAGGACAAGAATGTTGACAGCATTGAATCGCTAATGGAGCAGGCGATCGAAAACGGTGCGAAGATATACGCCTGCTCGATGTCGATGGACATCATGGGTATAAAAAAAGAGGAACTCATAGACGGGATCGAGTACGTCGGAGTGGCATCCTACCTCGGCGCGACCGACTCGGCGAACGTTAACCTCTTCATATAAATTCTCCTGAAAAATCACAATTGAAAGCGCGGCAGGGCTCCGGCCCTCCGCGCTTTTCACATTGTCCCGTATCAGGTGTCCGTCAGATCTCGGAATTCTTCTTCCTCTCAGGCGCCCTGCCGATCTCGTGATCTCCGAGGATCTTCTCCATCCATAACATATGGTACCAGCGCCCGAATTTGTACCCGCAGTTATGCAGCTCGGCCACCGTCTCGAATCCGAGCCTGCTGTGGAACTTCGGGCTGTCCCAGCTGAGATACTCGTCCTCCTCGTCCGCGTAGCCTACGCACGCGTAAAGATTCAGCACGCCCATGTCGGCGAGCCGTCTCTCCAGCGCCCTGTACAGCAGCCGCCCGGTCCCGCGGCGCCGCTCGTCCTTATCGATGTATATTGTCACTTCGCTCGACCAGTCGTAGGCTCTGCGGTCCCGGAGCGGCCCCGCGTACGCGAATCCTATGATCCGCCCGCTGCGCTCCGCCACAAGGTACGGATAATTCTCGAGCACCTTCGCGATCCTTCCTCGAAACTCGCTCACAGACGGCGTCTCATACTCGAACGTTACCACCGTGTGATCGACATAATAACCGTATATCTCCCTCAGACGCTCCGCGTCATCAAGGGTCGCTTCTCTTATCAATGCGTCAGACATTGCTGCTCCTTTCTCCGGCGGCGCGCGGGTTTTTCGCGCACGGCCCGGCCATACTTTTATACGCCATTCTACCACAGAAGCAGGGAAACTGCACGAGGTCGAAGAGGCCGAAGCTCCGGGCCGCCGAACCGGGCGCATGTCACCGTTCTGCAGGCAGTATGTTCCCGCTTCCGTCCACCCAGGTCTCGTACCATCCGGCATTGTCGAAGGTGTACGGATTGTCTTTGCTCTTCAGGACGCCTTCCGGAAGATTGACCAGCAGGATAGTAAGCACGACGAGTATCGCGATGCCCCCTGCTGCGTCCTTCAGATGTACTTTGTTCTTCACGAACCATACGGTGTAGGCAATGCCGAGGGGCAGCCAGCAGCAGAGCGCCGTGATCAGGCCCGGTGCGTAGAATCCGGTATAGATGCCCTGAGCCGCGAAAACACTCATTGAATGGCGGGACAGATACATGTGGACAATGAACTCAAAGTAGCTGAAGATCATTACTGCGAAGCTCATTTTGCGGCCGTATTTCTTTATCCGGACCAGAACGAACCAGATTATCGCGCCGCCGAAATTAGTGATCATGTCAGTGATCTCGCTCATCGGATATCCGCTGCGAAGTCCCGGCAGCGAATCGATGTTGTAGATATAGTGGAAGCCGCCGGGAATGACCCATTCCTCCCAGACATGGAACGTGAGCACGATCACGGTGAACGCGCCGAGTTTCGTGAGCGCGTCCCAGTCCTTCCAGTGGACGATCATCTGAACCGTCAGGACGATACTCATGATGATCATGCAGTAAAGCCATCCCCATTCAACGAACCAATACCACATACCTGTACCTCCTATCCGCCGGCGCCCCGGCAAACCCATTTTGAGCTGTCACAGCATTGCTTCTTGACATTCCGGAACTAATGTATCATAATTATTTTTATAAAACAATAGTTCCACAAGAAGTGAAACAATAACCGGAAAGTCATTCCGTAAAATAAGCCGCCACGGAGGTGCGGAAAGATGTACCATATCAAAGATGACAAACGGGCACGGAAATCCGCAGACCTGATCTATCAGGGACTGTCGGAACTGATCGAGAAAAAATCATTCGACTCGATCACCATCACGGACATACAAAAGACATCCGGCATCGGCCGCGCGACTTTCTACCGGAGCTTCGACAATATAAACGACATCCTGTACTGGCAATGCGCCGCCCGCTATCAGGAAGTAATGAACGGCTACATGGAAGAGCGGGAGAAACTGGATGGGCCCGAAGATCCCTGCGCATTCCTCACCTATTTCTTCAATTACTGGATGCACGGCGATAACAGCCGGATCCTCGAGCAGCTGATAAAGATCGGCCATTACGATATCATCTACCGCTGCCACTTCGAAAGCACTTTCATCATCAAGAACCGGGTCCCGCCGAAAAACGGGCTCGCGGAAAAATACTACACTTACTACATGTCCGGGCTGATCGGCGCTTTCGTCGGCTTCCTGGTCTCCTGGATCGAGAACGGGAAAAAACTGTCTACAGAAGAACTGATCGGACTGCTGAGATCATTGCAGGGAGAAGGCGGTACCGAAATATTTCTGTGAGCGTCACGCTGCCTGATGATGACTGCCTTTAGATCTGCGCAAAGTCTTACCGCTGATAAGTGCCATGCGCCGAAAACGGTGCGAGGAGGAAACTGAAATGAGAAAAGCCAACATGCAGAGAGCATTCACCTGGTTCGAATCAGGACCGGTAACACTGATCACGAGTTCCAGAGGGGGCCGCGACGATATAATGACGATTTCCTGGCAGATGGTGATGGATTTCACGCCGCATATAGCGATCACGACAGGTCCGTGGAATGAGTCCTATCACAGGATCATCGATACGAAAGAATGCGTGATATGTGTGCCGGGCGTCGATCTGATCGATCAGGCGATCCGGATAGGAACGACATCCGGCAGCGCCGTCGATAAGTTCAGCGAAAACAGCCTGACGAAACTTCCCGCAGAAACAGTCAATGCGCCCCTCATAGGGGAGTGTCTCGCGTGTCTCGAATGCCGTCTGGCCGACGTGATCAGCGCATACGGGATACTGATCTTCGAGGGGACGCAGCTCTGGGAAAACCCGGACAGGACCGAAAAACGCTGCTTCCACGCAAACGGCGACGGAACTTTCTTCGCAGACGGAGAATCGTATAACCGCCGGGAAGATATGCGGCAATGGGTGCCGGAAGGCTGCGAACGCCTGTAAACAGATAATTAAATGCGTCCTACCCGGGAGCCGCATTCATGATTTTTCTGATCAATGCCTGCCGCGCTGTGCAGCGAAGACGCGGTATCAGAGGCACCTATGTCTGCGTCTGTGATGACGCCCTGTAATCGCATTTCTGGCATTGCTTCATCACGATACCGCTTTCTTCGCGGTGATATATGCCGGCCCATTTGCAGATGCTCTGCAGGATCGGGATGACCGACTCGCCGCGCTTCGTGAGGGAATACTCGACCTTCGGAGGAATGACGTCGTAGGACTTGCGGCTTACGAGCCCGTCGCTCTGGAGCTCCTTGAGCGTCGCGGCAAGGACCGCGTCCGTGATATTCGTCATCTCGGAGCGCAGCTCGCTGTAGCGGAGCTTTCCCGCCTCGTTGAGCACGCAGATCACGCGCGACTTCCACTTGCCGCCGAACAGCTGCAGCCCGTACTCGAGCGGGCAGCGTATATCATCATCAAGTTTCTTCTGATACATAGTTTCACCTCCATGCAGGGTATATTATACCCTATTCCCCGAAAATAATAGTTACTATGAAATTTATTAGTTACTAATAAATTTGCTTATATCTTCCTTTTCGCGAGGGTGATTGCTATACTGCAGTCAGAAATAAGAAATCAATGCAGAAAACTTTTTTCGGGAGGTTCTAAAATGGAAGTAAAAGCATATCTTGAGATCACGATGAAGATCGACGAAGCGAAGCGCCCGGCAGCGGCGAAAGTTTACACAGATTACCGCGGACCGTTCCTTGATACGATCCCGGGGGCTCTGACGAAGAACCTGCTGGTCCGTGACGAGGATGTCCAGGTACTGCACGGATTCGACAGCCTCGAGCACGCTCAGGCCTATCTCGAAAGCGACATGTTCAAGAATGACGTTTTCGTTGGTCTCAAGCCGACATGGAGCGCGGATCCGGAAGTCAGGGTCTTCACAGTAGCCGGCTAAACCTGTACAGCCCCGATATTACACACATGAAAAGCTCCCGCGCGAGGCAGGAGCTTTTTTGTCTTTCCGTACCCTTTTTACTTCACCATGCTGCGGGCCCATTCGACGGCGTCGTTTCTGCCTGCGCCGGACGGGAATCTCTTTCCTTCCAGCCAGGTCCCGGTCCCGGCTTTCTTCTGCAGCATCAATGCGCTGCTTCCGATATCCGACGATTCCGATGTGCAGAACGGTATCACGGTCTTGCCGGTGAAATCGTTCTTCAGGACGAACTGGTTGACCGGCCACGCGGCTCTGCCCCACCAGATCGGATAGCCGATGAACACCGTATCATACGAATCCCAGTTCTCCACCCGGGTCGTCTCGAGCGCTACCTCGTCCTGCAGCGCCTCATTGTCGCGCTCCCTGCAGACGCGGCTGTTTTCGTTCCTGTAATCGAGATCTTCCTTACTGTATCCGTCTTTCGGCGTGATCACGAACACGTCCGCATCAAGCCCTGACGCGATATCCTCAGCCACGGCCTTCGTCCTTCCGGTCGCCGAATAGTATACCACCAGCACATTTCCGGCCTTCACCGCATTGCTGCCCGAATGAGAAGCCGGCCTGATCACCTGCGACGCCGCGCCGCTGCTGCTGCCGCATGCCGCCAGAACCGACACGACAAGGCAGACCGTCACGACCAGGCTGAGCAGTTTTCTTATTTTCATACATACACCCCCACTTTCCTTCTATATCCATCATAGTTTCCCCTCAGCGCGTCTTCAAGTAAAATGGGCGTCAAGATTCAGTCAAGGAAAATCAATGCGCAGCGGCCTTTACAAGGGACTTTCGTTGTGCTAAATTGTTTCTTATCATCTGAGTGGGAGAGTTATTTAATGAACAGAAATCTCAAGGGCAGTCTTATTTTTCTCCTTACCGCGATAATCTGGGGCGCGGCGTTCGTGACGCAGAAATCGGGGTCGGAATACGTGGATCCGTTCACGGTGGATACTATCCGGTCGTTCCTCGGAGCGGCCACGCTTCTGCCGTTCATCATGCGCGGAAGGAAGAAGGAGAAAGAGGCGGGGACCGCCGCCGACAGGAAGACCGTCCTCACCGGAGGGATAGTGTGCGGGCTCGGTATATTCGCCGGGATGACCCTGCAGCAGATCGGCATAATGTACACGACAGCCGGCAAGGCCGGGTTCCTCACGACTATCTATGTCGTCCTGGTCCCGATCCTCGGACTGTTTATCGGCAAGAAGATCAGGCCGCTGATGTGGCTGTGCGTGGTCCTTTCGATAATGGGACTTTATCTGCTGTGCGCGGATCCGGGAACCTTTACGATAGGAAAGGGCGACCTGATCGTGATCTGCAGCGCGCTGGGATTTTCCTTTCAGATGCTGGCGGCGGATTATTACACGAAGCGCATGGATTCCATTTTTCTGTCATTCATGCAATTCCTCGTTTGTGGTATACTGTCATTACCGTTGATGCTGATTTTCGAGCATCCGACGATGTCGGCCATCACGGCGTGCGCGCCGCAGCTGCTCTATCTGGGAATTATGTCGAGCGGGATCGCGTATACACTGCAGATCGTAGGACAGCAGTACGCCGAGCCTACTGTGGCGTCGCTCATTCTGTCGCTTGAATCTCTGTTCGCGGCGCTCTCGGGGGCACTGTTCCTCGGCGAGACAATGACCGGAAGAGAAATCACGGGATGCGCATTGATGCTCGCTGCCGCGATGATGTCGCAGCTCCCCGCGTCGCAGGGACCTGCGGAAGATAATATATGAATATGATGAGGCGCGCTCCTGTCCGGGGCGGCCGGAAGAAAGGGATGATCACTCATGGGAGAAGTTACAAGAGACCAGGCGTGGGAACTCCTGCGCAAGTATAACAAGGACGAATTCCACCTTCGCCATGCGCTCACGGTCGAGGGCGTAATGCGCTATCTGGCGGAAAATTTCGGATTCGCGGATGAGGCGGATTTCTGGGGGATCGTCGGACTGCTCCATGACATTGATTTCGAGCAGTACCCCGATCAGCACTGCCAGAAGGCGCCTGAACTGCTCGCCGAGATCGACGCGCCGGACGAACTGGTACACGCGGTCGTAAGCCACGGCTACGGGCTCGTTTCCGATGTAAAGCCTGAGCACGAGATGGAGAGGATGCTGTTCGCGTGCGACGAGCTCACGGGACTTATCTGGTCCGCGTCGCTCATGCGCCCGTCGAAGAGCGTCCAGGATATGGAGATCAAGTCGATCAAGAAGAAGTTCAAGGACAAGAAGTTCGCGGCCGGATGCAACCGCGATGTCATAAAGCAGGGCGCGGAAATGCTCGGCTGGGAGCTGCCGGAACTGTTCCAGGCGACTCTTGACGGCATGAAGAGCTGCGAAGACTCTGTGAACGAAGCGGTTGCGGCGCTTTAATATATCCGCATGCCCGGGCCGGCGCGCCCGGGTTTTTTATGGGACGGAGCGGGTCATTGCCGTAGCCGGTGACAATGGCGGATCCGGGCAGGGTGCCCGGGTGCCTGCGGATAACGGAGCGGAATCAATGCAAAGCGGCTGTTTTTTGTGGCTGCCGCCCGAAAATGCAGGGCGGTGCACGCAACTTTTTCAACGTTTCCGGGCACTCGAAATGAAAAAACAGCGGAATACATTCGCCCGACCCTTACGATCGTTGAAAAAATTGCGGGCAATGACGAAAAAAAGCGATGGCCGCCACAAAATTTCGGACAGGTGCCGATACCGGATCGCCGGACCGAACCGGGACCGCCCCGGATCGCGGGAGCGGCACAGCCCGCGCATTCATTATCAGGACCGGAGGATTTTATGTCAGAATTTGAATTAAGTAAATTGCAGAACGGAAGCGATATCCGCGGTATCGCGATCCCGGATGAAGGAGAAACGGCGGAACTGACAGAGCGCTCGGTGACGCGCCTTGTCAAGGGGTTCCTGCTCTGGCTGTCAGAGCGCACCGGGAAGGAGCCGGCGGATCTGAAAGTTTCGATCGGGCGCGACTCAAGGCTTTCGGGGCCGGATATCATGCGCTGGTCGGTGAATGCGCTCGCTCCATACGGCGTCACCGTGCTGGACTGCGGGCTCGCGACCACGCCGGCAATGTTCATGTCGACCATATTCGAAGGATATCTGTGCGACGGCGCATTGATGGTGACGGCGTCCCACATGCCGCCCGACCGCAACGGACTGAAGTTTTTCACGCGCCGCGGCGGACTTGAGAAAGAGGATATCGCGCAGATAATAGATTACGCGGAGTCGAGGGAAAAGATCGATTCGCTCGGGCCGATGACCGGGATGACCGGTTACGATATCGTGGACGGGCAGGTCGTCTATCCGGCGGAGGAGTCGGACCTCATGCCGGTGTACGCGTCGTATCTGCGTGAATTGATAGTAAAGGGAACGGACGAAGGCGGAAATGAAACGGAGCCGGACGGCGGCGCATCCGCGCCTGTCACGGTCTACAACGACAAGCCGCTCGAGGGCCTTAAGATAGTCGTAGACGCGGGCAACGGCGCCGGCGGCTTTTACGCGACGGAGGTGCTCGAGCCTCTCGGGGCCGACGTGAGCGGGAGCCTGTTCCTCGAGCCGGACGGGACATTCCCGAATCACGTGCCGAATCCTGAAAACGCCGACGCGCTCAGGGCGATATGCGATCAGGTAAAGGCGACGGACGCCGATCTCGGACTCATTTTCGACACGGACGTCGACAGGTCCGCGGCGGTAGGACCGAACGGGGAGCCGATAGCGCGCAATGCGGTCGTCGCTCTCGCGGCCGCGATCACGGCGAAAGAGGCTCCCGGCACGACTGTAGTCACCGACAGCGTGACATCCGACCACCTCACGGACTTCATTGAGGGGCTCGGGCTCAAGCATTTCCGCTACAAAAGAGGCTACAGAAATGTAATAAACAAGGCGGCCGAGCTCAACGCGGCGGGCGTTGATTCGGCGCTGGCGATCGAAACGTCGGGCCACTGCGCGATGCGGTCGAACTTCTTCATGGACGACGGAGCGTACCTCGCGACGCGCATCGTCATTGAAGAAGCAATGCTCAAAGCCGAGGGCAGATCGATCAGCGATCTGATCTCCGGCCTCGTCGAACCGGCGTCGGCCGAGGAGCACAGGCTGCCTATCCATGACGAAAATTTCAGGGATTACGGGAACATGATCCTGGAGAAACTTGCCGAGTGGGCCGGCGCGAGGGGCGACATGACGGTCGTCGAGCCGAACTATGAAGGCGTGCGCGTTTCGTTCGACGACGGGAATCTGCAGGGCTGGTTCCTGCTCAGGCTCTCGCTGCACGAGCCGCTCATGCCGCTCAATATCGAGTCGGACGCGGCCGGCGGCTGCACGGCGATAATGGGAAAACTAAAGCCGTTCCTGGCCGGGTTCCCGAAGCTGGAAATCGTGTAATATAAATCCCCGCGCGGTCCGGAGGGATCACGCGGGGACTGATTTTTTCGGCCTTAAGGCCGTCATTCTATATCCAGCCAGATCGGGCAGTGGTCGCTGCCCATGACGTCGGTCATGATGCCGGCGTCTTTTATTCTGCCCTCGAGAGCGGACGACACGAGGAAATAATCAATGCGCCATCCGGCGTTGTTTTTTCTCGCGTTGAAGCGGTAGCTCCACCACGAATACACACCTGTAACGTCCGGATAGAAGTACCGGAATGTATCAATGAATCCGGAATCCAGGAGCTCCGTCATCTTCGCGCGCTCCTCGTCCGTGAAGCCGGCATTATGGCGGTTCGGGCCCGGGTTCTTTATGTCTATCTCTTCGTGCGCAACGTTCATGTCTCCGCAGACGATGACCGGCTTCGACTTCTCAAGCCCGTGGAGATAGGCGCGGAAATCGTCCTCCCAGCGCATGCGGTAAGGCAGCCGCTTCAGCTCGCCCTGCGAGTTCGGCGTGTACACGTTGACAAGGTACCATTCCGGGAATTCGCAGCAGACCACGCGGCCCTCGTGGTCATGTTCGTCGATCCCGATGCCGGTCGTCACCGACAGCGGCTCATCCTTCGTTAAAGTAAGCGTCCCCGAATAGCCCTTCTTTTCAGCGCTGTTCCAGCATTGATGATAACCGGGAAGCGGCACCTCCGCCTGGCCTTCCTGCATCTTTGTCTCCTGCACGCAGATCGCGTCGGCGCCGGAGCCTTCCGCGAATTCGAGGAAGCCCTTGCCCATGCAGGCGCGCAGACCGTTCACATTCCATGAAATCAGTCTCATTCTTTTCCTCCGCGGGAATCAAGATACTGCACCGCCGAGAGCGCGGCGACATTGCCCTCGCCCGCGGCTTTCACATACTGGTACGGCGTGCCGGTGATGTCTCCGGCCGCGAAGACGCCCGGGATGTTCGTCCTCATGCGCCTGTCGACTTTCACGTGCGACCCGTCGAGTTCGAGCCCGGAGATCAGTTTGTCCGGAGCAATGCTTTGCCGCAGGATGAATACCACGTCTTCGTCCAGCCTCTCGCCGTTCTTCAGGACGAGCCCGGTCACTGTTTTTTCTCCCTCGATAGAATCCGGCTTCACGCCCTCGATCACGTTCATTTTTTCACGGACGCCCGCCTCGCCGTCGTACAGCTTGATATAGTCGACGTTCACGCCGATCGACGCGAGGAAGTCCGCCTCGGACGCTTCGCCGGGGTCGTACGCCAGCACGGCCGCGTTTTTGCCGCGGTAAAGCATCCCGTCGCATGTGGCGCAGTAGCTGACGCCAAGGCCGAGGAATTCGTTCTCGCCCGGAAGCGGTTTGCCGAATACGACGCCGCCCGCGAGGATGACCGCGTCCGCGTCCATGACATCGGATCCGACAGCCATGCTGAAGTATCCGCCCATGTCGTAAATGCTCCCGACTTTTCCTTCGGTGATCTCTATCCCCATCGCGTCAAGATGCTCGCTGAACGCGCGCTGGATCTCGACGCCGCTTTTCCCGTAGAATCCCGGGTAATTGTTTATCTGCGCGGCCTTCGTAAGTTTCTCGCTGCCGCCCTTGCGCCCGAGCAGCAATACGCTTTTCCCCCGGGCGGTCGCTGTTATCGCGGCCGACACTCCCGCCGGCCCCGTGCCTATTATGGCAATGTCATGTCTGTCCATGATGACCTCCTGTTTCCTGTTTGCATGACTATATTATACCAGCAAGAGGGCTGTATTAAACAGCAGCAATGCATCGGGGCACCGGGCGGGCGGTCATGCGGGGAAGGGCGGGTCACGATCTCCGGGTCCCGGGCCCCGAGGCGCCGGATCCGGACGGACGGGATAGAGCTCGTCGGGGGCGGGCAGCCGGATCCGTAGAATCCCGGCGTCGGAGCCCCGGGCTGCCGGAGCAGTATGATCCCGGAGCACCTCGGGCAATGCGCTCCGGCGCAGGACCGATTGACAGCCGCGCCTTTTCGATGTATCGTAATTAGGCGATGTATTGACTCACGGGAGGAAAAATGAGGATCAGGAAAGATATCGATCTTGATAATGACGAGATACTGCTCATGGCAAGATGCAGTGACGCGTTCGCGCACCCGGTCAGGATCCGGATGTTCAGATTCATTATGGAGTGCAACAAGGAACTCAGGCCGGTGTGCAACAAGGACATTGTGGCGGAGTTCGGATGCGCGCAGGCGACGGCGTCCCAGCACATGAATAAACTGAAGCACGCCGGGCTGATCACGACCAAAAACAAGGACCGGTTCACGTACTATTACGCGAACACCGGTCAGCTGATGAAGTACCTCGATGTGACAAAGAAGTTCGCGCTTGCGCAGTAGTATTAGAATGATAAAGCCGGCCGGCGGGCCGGCTTTTTTCATTTTATTATTGAAGAGAGAGATGCCGGTGCCTGAAAACAGGAAATCCCGCATTGATTCAGTCGGGTGCATATGGTAAAATATGGGATATAGCATTGGCGTAATGATGGGAGGCGAAATTGGCAAATATCAACGGTGAGACTCCGGATTATTTTCAGCACAGGATGCTGGAAATGGTGGAACTTGAACTTGAACGGGAAAAGCGGATCTTTGAGCGAAATGAAAAGCTGCTTGAGAGATTGCCCACCGGATATATCGAAAGTATAAAAGACAAGAATGGGCATGTGCGGGAGTTTGTTACTCAAATCGATTCTGAAAAGAAGAAAAAGCGGCGGTTTTTAGCGGGCGAACCTGAAAAAAGATCGGAGATTCGAGCGGATTTTGAACTTCGCGCGGCTATCAGGCGTTCCAGAAAGGGGCTTCGGAAGAATATTGATCTGCTTGCAAAAGTGCGAAACCGTTTTTCGGTTTACGATCCGATGCAATTTGCCCATCCGACTAAAGATAACCGGGCGTTGCTTGTCCCGGGGCAGGTGATCGATCTGACAGACGGAAAAAAAAATTTGTCCCGCAATGCCTTTCACGACGAAGATTACAGGTATATTACCAGGCGCGGTGAAAAAGTCAGATCAAAAAGCGAGATGATGATCGCTGATATCCTGTTCGAAAAAGGCATCGACTATCTTTCCGACTTTGGACTGCAGATAGGCGGCCAAGTGTTTTATCCCGATTTTCAGGTCAGGCGCTCGGACGGAAGACTGGTGATCTGGGAGCATTTCGGCCTTGTTTCGAATCCTGATTATGTGGCGAAATCATATTCCAAAATCAATCTCTATGGGAGAGCAGGTTTCATCGCCGGGCAGACGCTGATCATTACTAGCGAATCTAATTCAAATCCAATAACAAGAGACGTAATATTGAACGTGGTCGAAGCGTTTGAACTTGTATGATTCCGATTACGAATCAATGCCGGGGGTTTCGAGGGCGGCCGGCACAAACGCGTCGAATTACCTGTCACCGGGGTCGATTTTGAGCGTCGGTGACAGGGATTTCCTGTCACCCGGGATCGGTTTTGAGCGTTGGTGACAGGGATTTCCTGTCACCGGGGTCGATTTTGAGCGTCGGTGACAGGGATTTCCTGTCACCGGTGCAGTTTTTGAGCGTCGGTGACAGTGATTTCCTGTCACCGGTGCAGTTTTTGAGCGTCGGTGACAGGAAGTTTTCCTGTCACCAAGGTCGATTTTGAGCGTCGGTGACAGGGACTTCCTGTCACCGGGGTCGATTTTGAGCGTCGGTGACAGGGATTTCCTGTCACCGGGGTCGATTTTGAGCGTCGGTGACAGGGATTTCCTGTCACCCGGGTCATTTTTGAGCTTTGGTG
>JBMNVB010000016.1:0-14932 GCA_050946575.1 Anaerovoracaceae bacterium
CGGGCTTTTAGTCGTGGTGGAGATGGCGAGAGTCGAACTCGCGTCCAGAAACGCTTCCGTATGGCTTTCTACGGACATAGCCATTGCGTAATTTTTTTCGCTTTGACCGGGTACCGATGGCAGAGCCCGGTCTCGGCTATCCCGTGATACTCCTGTGATGCCGGGATGTCACACAGGAGGGGCCTGCATAATGACGCCGGGACCTCAGCCTGCAGGAGAACCGAGCCGACGACGCGCAGCGTAATTAAGCTGCCAGTGCGTAATTGTTGTTATTTTTAGCGTTTGTATTTAACGTGCCCTGTTTAACGAAGACTGAGCAAACTTCGGTCCGCTTACCATAGTTCCGCATCCCTGTCGAAACCATTACACCCCCATTATCGTATAAGTATTATACCCAATTTCGGGCAAAAATAATAGCATTTTTTCAGAAGCTGTAACTTTCTGAGCCGCTCACAGTTCATGGCCGGACAATGCCGAAAAACAGGATCGTGCATTTTGTGTGGCGTCTGTCGCAATATACGAAATCACCACCATTTTTGCTTATTCCTCTTATCATGCCCGGTCCTGCTCCACCGGATCCGGCCCGGCCGGAGTCCGCCGCCGGCATGAACAAACGGAATCTCCGCCGACCGGCGTCCTCCCGCTACACGAACTTGAACAGATTTATTCCGAGTTCATCGGAATGCTCTCTTTCGACAGTTCCGTCGGTGACCTCTATCACCATTTCGCACGTCGCGCCGACGACAGCTCTGTTCAGATGTCCGCCGGTGACCGACCCGTCAGCCGCGCCTGCGCTGAGATGCAGATGAGCATAGTACTCGCCGTCCATTGTCGTTACAGTCCCCCAGAGGCTGGTGATCTCAGCGAAGCCCCTGAATGTATTCTTGTGATATTCCTGCTCCTCTATGTCATACAGCCCGACCGTGTACTCGCTGAGGGCGCCGAGCGCCTTGACCTCGGCCAGTTTGATGTTTTCCGCGCGGCACACTGCTTCCAGCTGCGTCAGTATCTCCTCTCCGACATCCATTCTGACAAACAGCCTGTTTCCGAATCTTTTATATTCCATGGCATCCTCCTTATCATTCGCCTGCTATTCGTTTCCGCTCCCATTATATACCCGAATGTCGATACGTTTCCACCGGCGCCGCCCCGCCCGGGCATTTTTCCGCAAATGAAACCGCCGCATTGCAGCAGCTCAATGCGACGGTGAATAATTTTCATTCTATATTTATTATCCTCAGATAATACCCCTGATCCCGAAACTCAGGCACACTGTCTTTCCGGAATCCTTTCCGGTCTGGCCTTGTTGGAGAAGCGTCCCGCGACTGCGAAGACCGCGCCCGCGATGACTGCCGGGATGATCCACTCGAGTCCGTTCGACGCGAACGGCAGTACCGACGTGTCGACAATGCCCGTTGCACCGAGAACACTCGTCGCCAGAGCAGCGTATGCGGCGGCGCCTGTTATACGGTCGTTCGTTATCTTCCTGTCGAAGAGCGACATGACTACGAGCACGATGAGCGGCGGATAAAGTACGTTCAGTACAGGTGCGGCAATGCTGATTATCTTTGCAAGTCCGAAATTCGACATCACGAAGCTTACAGCTATCACTGCGAGTACGACCTGCTTGTACTTGACTTTACCCTTTGTAAGTTCCTCGAAATAGTTGCCTGTAACGGAGGAGAGTCCGATGGCTGTCGTAAGGCATGCGCACAGAACGATGATCGCAAGTGCGATGACGCCGTAACTTCCGAGAAGTTTGTTCGTGATCGCGATCACGAGAGGAGCCTGCGCGAGGCCTGCGAATTCAGGCTGTCCCGATACTGTAGCACCGAGATATGTGAGCCCGCCGTAAACGAGTCCGAGCAGCACGGCAGCGATGATATCGGCGATCGCCACGGCCTTTCTGATGCTTGACTTCTCTGTAAAACCGTATCCCGTAGCGGCGGATATCAGCATAAGCGCCATCAGCGCTCCGGCTATTCCGTCCATCGTCTGGTAGCCGTTCAGGATGCCTTCGTGCATCGGCTGAGTGTTTTCAATAACTATCGGCGTTCCTGCAGGATGTATGATGCCGACCACGATGAGCAGCACCATGACAGCGAGCAGTATCGGCGTCAGATAGTTCCCGATGATGTCGACAACTTTTGTCGGCCTGATGACGAACAGCGTGACGATCCCGAAGAAGATCGCGCTGAACAGCCACTGGGGAAGCTGCGGGATCAGCGTGCTGATTCCCATCTCATATGTAGTAGCGGCAGTACGCGGTATCGCGACGCATGGACCGATGCAGAGTATCATGACAGTAAGCATGATTTTTCCCGGCACGCGTCCGATCTTTCCGACTACACCGTCAAGACCGCCCTTGCGGTTCGCCACGACTGAATATACAGCCATTGCTGCAAGGCCGGCGTCCATGATGAAGAATCCCGCGAAACCCGTTATCCAGTCCGTCCCTGTGTTCCTGCCGAGAAACGGCGGGAAAATCAGATTGCCCGCGCCGAATTCCGTCGCGAACAGGGCGAGACCCATGCAGATGATCGCGGATACCTTTCCTTTTGATGGTTTATTGTTTTCCATTTATGTTACTCCTGAATTAATATAGCAGCGGTTGTTTCATTGACAAAAAAATAACACACTTGATCCGTTTTGAAAAACGAAAAAAAGCACTCACACAATAACTTTTTGTCATTACGGATATTGCATCAATGCATCGGCCGGATATATAATCCTGTTATACTTGGTATGTGTGGGGGTGTTTATATCATGGATCTGGAAAAGATAACGTACTTTTTTTCCGCGGCCGAACTCGGGAATTTCACCCGCGCCGCCCGGAAATGCGGCATTACGCAGACTGCCATGAGTAAATATATCGCCAGTCTTGAGGATGAACTCGGGTGCACGCTGTTTTCAAGAACGAATAAGGGCTGCACGCTGACCCGGGAGGGACAGCTGTTCTATGACGGTATGAAAAAAATTCACGGTGATTATCTGCGTCTGAAAGACAACGTGGACATGTCCGGGGAGAAGACCCTGTGGATCGGTATAGAGGGAGACATTCTGAGCGTCCCGGAGCTCATTGAATTCGAGCGGGAAAACCCGCATACGGGCATTGCCGTGACATTCGGCCGGAAGGAAAAGCTGCTCAGCGACCTCAGGGCGGGTAAATGCGACGCATTGATGCTTTTCGATACTCTTACGGGGATGCAGGTATCCTATGACGAATCCGGTCTCGGAGTCATCCGCCTGCCGGGCCAGGTCGAAAAATTCGTCTGCTCGAAGCAGGCGCTTGAAAAATACGGTTCGCCGGAGAATATTATCCGCGAGCTCCCGATGGTCACGCGGAGCGATTCGGAAGCTTATTACCAGTACTGCCGCGAAGGTCTGACCGCCAGGTTCGGGACTTCGTTCTCTCGCGTCATCCATATCGACTCGATCTCGAAGCAGAAAATGATCGTAAGCCTGTCGAGAGGATTCGCGATCGTTCCCTCTTTCGAAGTCGGACCGGGCGATGATCTTGTGTCATTCCCGATGCACGAATCGTACATCACCGCGATGCAGTTCGTATATGACAAGTCGCGTGTATCTCCCGAACTGAGTCAGCTGGCAGATTTCCTCAAAAAAGCAATGGCGCAGTGAAGGCACTCTGCCTTCACTGCCTCATTCTGCTCTTATCGTTTCTATCTTCTGTTCGAGCTCGGCTATTTCCTGTCTCAATGTGTCGATCCTGAGCGTATGTTCGAGCACTTCGGACTGCGTCTGCTCCTCGCCTTCTCTCAGATATTTTTCATACATGAATTTCCCGATCTCTTCGTACTCTTCTGTTATGGCGTTCTTTTTATTCTGGATCTTCCTTTTTGCCCTCAGGATTTTCCCCGCCTCGAAGGCTTCTTCGGCCGCCTTCGCTCCGATCTCCTTTGTCTTATCAAGAATCTCAGCCATGCTATTTCCTCCTTGCCTGACGCATCTTTCTGTCGGCATCTTTCTTCGCCATATCCGCGCGCTTGTCATAGAGCTTCTTGCCGCGGGCTATCGCGATCTCCATTTTCGCAAGGCCTTTTCCGTTTATGTACATCTTCAGCGGTATCAGCGCCATGCCGTCCTGCTGCTGCGCCTCTCCGAGTTTCCTGATTTCCTTCCTGTGGAGCAGGAGCTTGCGCTTCCGCATAGGATCGACGTTGAAGATATTGCCCTGCTCATACGGGCTGATGTGCATCCCGATGATGACAGCCTCTCCGTTCTCGATCCTGATATAGCTGTCGCGGATGTTGACCTTTCCGTTGCGGACAGATTTTATTTCCGTGCCGGTCAGGACGATGCCGGCCTCGAAAGTCTCGTCAATGAAATAATCATGCCGTGCCTTTTTGTTGTTCGCAGCAAGTTTGACCTGTTTCGGCATTGATTACCTCCTTCCTTCATTCATCCGCTCCGAGACGCGGCAGCCTTCCGAACATCCTGCGCGGGGCAAGTCTGAAAAACGCCGTGCCTTCCACATCCGATATACGGACGCATCCTATCGCGTCGTTTCTCGAATCGAGACTGACGGCTCTGTTATCTCCGAGGACGAACAGCCTGCCGGCCGGCACCTCGCGTTCCTCCGCTTCCGCGCCCCCGGTGATCCCGTCCTTCGTATAACTCTGATCCAATGTCTTCCCGTTCACGCGCACTTCTCCGCCGCTTATTCCGACCACATCGCCCGGGAGTCCGATCACGCGCTTTATGAAGTATTTCGGAAGCCCGCGCGCGCGTGTCCTGAATACTATAACGTCTCCTCTTCTCGGAGCTCTGCGCCTGTAAGCCGTCTTGTCTATCAGCAGCACATCGCCGTCGAAAAAGTTCGGCTGCATGGACGTTTCCTTCACGCGCACAGACCCGAGGCACACGTTCACCGCGGCCGCTGCCGCTATCGCTATTACCGCATCCGCCGCAGTGTATCCGGCGACGGCCCTGCGAGCCGCGACTGTCTTATCATCAATGCCGTGCGCATTGATTTTTCTGTTTTTCCTCATTCTAATGCCGCTCCTTGTATCACGGCCCGTATTCCGTTATCCTGCCCGCTCTGCTCAGAGGGAACAGCCTGAATACGACCTTTCCTTCTATCCTCGATATATCGACAGTCCCGATGACGCGGCTGTCGTTGCTGTTGTTCCTGTTATCGCCCATCACGAACACCTCGTTTTCGGGCACCGTTATCTGCGGAAAATATCCGTATGTCACCCTGTCTTTCGTATATGACTCGTCCTCCGCCTTTCCGTTCAGATAGACCTTTCCGTTGTTCACGCTGACCGTATCGCCGGCGACCCCGATGACGCGCTTTATGTACAGTTCCTCTTCATCCGTGCCCTCGTTCACCTTGAACACTATGACATCTCCGCGTTCCGGTTCGTGGTTTTTATACGCCATCTTGTTCATGAAGACATAGTCGCGGTCCTGAAAATTCGGTTCCATTGATTCGCCGCTCACGATCACCGGTCTTACGACCGATATCAGCGCGAACACGATCGCGAACGTGATCAGGACGTCGATTATAAAACTCCTCACGTTCCTCCGGCGTTCCCGCTTTTCCCGCAGGCGCTCCACCCGGTTGCCCACCGCGGCTCTTTCCTCCGCGGCTTCAAGCGCGGCCGCTCTCGCTGTCTCAGCGGCGCCGGGCTCCTCTTCCGCGCCGGATATGCCTGCTTCCCGTTTCTCTTCTTCTCTGTAATCACTCATCGTTTATCTTTCTTCTCTTACGAAAGCTCCGGGATCTCCCCGAATATGTCTTCCGCGATCTTCCTGAATTTTTTCGGCAATGCAGAGATCACTGTCCTGCCGCCGACCGGTCCGCCGGTGAACTGCAGTTTATACGCGTGCAGCAGCTGCGTCGTGAGACCGTACTTCTTTTTCACGACTCTGTTCACATCGCTGCTGCCGTATTTCGCATCGCCGATTATCGGATATCCCGCCCCCGCGAGCTGCGCTCTGATCTGGTGAGTCCTGCCTGTGACCAGTTCCGCCTCCGCAAGCGTGTATCCGCCCGAAGTCTCAAGCGGTCTTACGATCGTGACGGCCTGTTTCGAACCTTCGCCGCCCCTTTCGGACACGGTATTCGTCCGTTCGTCCTTGGACAGGACGCCCTCGAGTTTCATTTCACCCGTGATGACGCCCGCGGTCACTGTGAGATAAAATTTTCTCACGCCCCCGCGTTCTCTAATAAGCCTTGAATACACTCTCAGCGCTTCGGCGTTTTTCCCGAAAATAACCAGCCCGGTCGTGTTCCTGTCGAGCCTGTTCACGGGCGACGGCACGAACGTCCGCTCATCATCCGAATATTCATGCATTGATGAGAGATATGAACGCACCTGGTTCTGGAGAGTGTTTTTCTTCTCTGTCCTGTCGCCGTGCGTAAGCAGCCCGAACGGTTTCTCAACAATGATTATATCACTGTCTTCATACGCTATCCTGAACTGTTTTTTCGCGGCCGGCACCTTCTTCGCCCGCGTGAGTTCATCGAGTTCCTCTTCGCTCACATAAATGCGGAGCACGTCGCCTTCGCGCAGCATCACGTCGTTTTTCGCGCGCCTGCCGTTCAGTTTTATATCCTTCCGGATCATTTTGTATATATGTGAAAGCGACGCGTTTCTGAGGTATTTTTTCAGGAAACGGTCGAGCCTCTGCCCGGCGTCATTTCCGCCGACTGATAATTCCACCATGTGTGATATTATACAACAAACGGTAGAGTATGGCACGTTTTTGTGATAAAATTGACTTGCAGAGGTGGCAATATGAACAAGTTTAAAGATTTTCTGTATAACAAAAACGATATTATCGTCGCAGTGCTCATCTTGCTGATCGCCGCAGCAGTTATTTTCTTCAGGGTGCAGGCTATTATGAATTACTGAGAGCCTGCTTTTTCGTTAAAGTCATCGGGAGGTTCAAAATGGCATTAATCACATCAAAAGAAATGTTCGCGAAGGCCCTTAACAGTGACTACGCGATAGGTGCTTTCAATGTAAACAACATGGAGATCATACAGGGAATAGTTGAAGCGGCTCAGCTCGAAAACGCTCCTCTTATCCTCCAGGTCTCGGCCGGGGCGAGGAAATACGCGAATCCAGTATACCTCGTGAAGCTCGTTGAGGCCGCGATGGAAACGACAGGTCTCGATCTCGTTCTCCATCTGGATCACGGCGGGGATTTCGAGATCTGCAAGGACTGCGTGGACAACGGTTTCTCGTCTGTCATGATCGACGGTTCGAAATATCCGTTCGAAGAGAACGTAGCGCTCACGAAAAAGGTCGTGGACTACGCGCATGACAAGGGCGTCGTCGTCGAAGCCGAACTCGGGAAGCTCGCAGGCGTGGAAGACGCCGTAAATGTGAATTCCAGAGAAGCCACATTCACGGATCCGGACGAAGCAGTGGAATTCGTGGAGAGAACGGGAGTCGATTCGCTCGCAGTCGCTATCGGCACGAGCCACGGCGCGTATAAATTCAAGGGCACACCGTATCTCGATTTCGACAGACTGAAGAAAATACATTCACTGCTGCCGGAGACGCCGCTCGTACTGCACGGCGCGTCGACCGTAATGCCTGAATTCGTGGCTCTCTGCAACAAATACGGCGGAGACATCCCGGGCGCGAAGGGCGTTCCCGAAGACATGCTTTCGGAAGCGGCGAAGCACGGCGTCTGCAAGATCAATGTCGACACTGACCTTCGTCTCGCGATGACTGCCAAGATCAGAGAATGCTTCGTGGAGCATCCTGAAGTGTTCGACCCGCGCAAGTACCTCGGACCGGGCCGCGACGCGATCCGCGACATGGTGCAGCACAAGATAAGAGACGTCATGAAGTGCTCGAACAAGAGATAAAAAATATATCGCAAATCAGAGCGGAGCCGCCGAGCGGGCGGCTCCGTTTTTTACGCCCGGCAGCCTGCGGATTTTAATACGAAAAAGGAGCCGGTGCCTGTCCGCGCCGGCTCCCTTGATTTCAGCTGATTATTTCCTGTACTGAGCCTCGAGATATTCTCCGTGCGCATGGAGCATCTCGTTCTTGAGCGCCCAGAGCTTCTCCGAAAGATCGACATAGTACGTCTGAGGCTTTTCGAACCTCTTCATTTCGTCCCACATCGCATCGATCTGATCCGCGCAGTATGCCTTGATCTCCTCGAGATCCGGCATATCGTACACGAGCTTTCCGTGATCGAATATCTGCTTCCTGAGATTGACCGCGTAGAAGTTCGATACATTCTTTTTCTTCCAGACGGCCTTCGGGTCGAATATCATATATCCGTCGCCCTCCGGCACAGGCTCGTCGTAAAGCGTGATAAGATCCGCGAGCGCCTTGTGCGTATCCTTATCATACAGCCTGTACAGTGTCTTCCTTCCCGGGTTCGTGATCTTCTCGACGTTCTCGCTGATCTTTATTTTCGGTATGATCTTTCCGTCTTCCTCAACGGCCGCAAGTTTATACACTCCGCCGAATACAGGGTCGGACTTCGCTGTGATGAGCCGCTCGCCCACTCCGAACGAATCAATGCACGCTCCTTCGAGCAGGATGTCCTGTATGACATATTCGTCAAGCGAGTTCGAGATGACTATCGTGCAGTCCTGGAGTCCCTCGGCGTCAAGCTTCTCGCGGACGCGCTTTGTAAGATAACTGATGTCGCCGCTGTCTATGCGGACGCCCATCTTCTCGGGCTTCATCTCCTTGAACACTTTTATTGCCGCCGGGAGCCCGCTCTTCAGCACGTCATACGTGTCTATCAGCAGCACGCAGTTGTCCGGATAGATCTCGGCGTATTTTTTGAACGCCTCGTATTCGCTCGGGAACATCTGCACCCAGCTGTGGGCCATCGTGCCGAGGCCGACGACTCCCATATCGCGGTCGCAGATCGTGCACGCCGTCCCGCAGCATCCGCCGATATACGCCGCTCTCGCGCCGTAGACCGCCGCCGACGGGCCGTGTGCCCTTCTGGTACCGAACTCCATTACGGGACGTCCCTTGGCCGCTCTCACTATCCTGTTCGCCTTAGTGGCGACAAGCGTCTGATGGTTCATCAGAAGAAGCACCATCGTTTCCATGAACTGCGCCTGTATCGCAGGGCCTCTCACCGTGATGATCGGCTCATGCGGGAATACCGGCGTCCCTTCCGGGATCGCCCATACATCGCACTCGAATTTGAAATTTTTCAGATAATCGAGGAAACCCTCGGAGAAACAGTTTTTCGAACGCAGGAATTCAATGTCATCGTCCGTGAATTCCAGCCCGTTCATGTAATTGATTACCTGCTCCAGACCCGCCGTGATGGCGAAACCGCCGTTATCCGGTATTTCTCTGAAGAACATATCGAAATACGCGATCTTGTCTTTCATACCGGCTTCGAAATATCCGTTCGCCATGGTTATCTCGTAAAAGTCGGTAAGCAGGGTCAGATTTACATCATCCAGCATGTCAGATAGACCTCCACAACATATGTTGTAATATTATTTATTCGGTGAATATTTACTCTGCGATGTGTCATGACACCGCATATTAAATACTATTGTAACACAAAACACTGGAATTTCAGTACTCTTTTTTGATATCCGAAGATCATTTGCTCAGTATCTTTTTGAGATACTGCCCCGTATACGACTCTTCCACTTCCGCTACCTCTTCGGGGGTGCCTTCCGCGATGACGAGTCCGCCCCTGTCGCCTCCGTCCGGGCCGAGGTCTATTATATGGTCCGCTCTTTTCACAACGTCAAGATTGTGCTCGATGACTACGACCGTGTTTCCCTGATCCACCAGACCGTCCAGCACATTGAGCAGCTTTTCAACGTCCGCGAAATGGAGCCCTGTCGTCGGCTCGTCAAGTATGTACATTGTGTTTCCCGTGCCGCGTTTCGAAAGCTCCGCCGCGAGCTTTATCCTCTGCGCCTCGCCGCCGGAAAGCTGGGTGGACGGCTGTCCGAGTTTCACATATCCGAGCCCTACCTGCTCGAGCGTCTCCAGTTTTCTCGTTATCTTCGGGATGTTTTTGAAATACTCGAGCGCTTCCGATATAGTCATGTCGAGCACTTCGGCAATGTTCTTTCCCCTGTATTTCACTTCGAGCGTTTCGCGGTTGTACCGCTTTCCGTGGCAGACCTCGCACGGGACGTAAACGTCCGAAAGGAAATTCATCTCGATCTTTATTATCCCGTCTCCCTTGCAGGCCTCGCATCTTCCGCCCTTCACATTGAAGCTGAAGCGGCCGGGCTTGTATCCGCGGACCTTCGACTCGTTCATTTCGGCGAACAGCTGCCGGATGTATGTGAACACCCCGGTATAGGTCGCCGGATTCGAGCGCGGCGTCCTGCCGATCGGAGACTGGTCTATATTTATGATCTTATCTATGTTCTTTGTCCCGAGCATTGATTTATATTCGCCCGGGATCACGCTCGCATGATTCAGCTTCTTCGCGAGTCCCTTGTACAGTATCTCGTTCACGAGACTGCTCTTTCCCGAACCGGACACTCCTGTGACGCACACGAATTTCCCGAGAGGGATCTTCACGGTGATATCGCGGAGATTATGTTCCTTCGCGCCCTTTATCGTGATATTCTTCCCGTTCCCGGGTCTCCTGACGAGAGGCACTTCTATCCTTCGCTTTCCGGAAAGGTACTGCCCCGTTATGGATTCTTCGCATTTCTTTATATCCTCGACGGTGCCCTGAGCCACTACGCGGCCGCCTTTTCTGCCGGCACCCGGACCGATGTCAATGATCTGATCCGCCGCGTACATCGTCTCCTCGTCGTGCTCGACTACGAGCAGCGTATTTCCCGCGTCCGTCAGGCTCCTCAGAGAATCAAGAAGCATCGCATTGTCCTTCTGATGGAGGCCGATGCTCGGTTCGTCAAGTATATACAGCACGCCGACGAGGCCGGAGCCGATCTGCGTCGCGAGCCGTATCCTCTGCGACTCACCGCCCGAAAGCGTAGCGGACGCTCTCGACATCGTGAGATAGTCGAGGCCCACCTGGACGAGGAATTTCAGTCTGGCCGTGATTTCCTTGATGATCTGATCGCCGATCGTGCGCTGCCTGTCTGTCAGCTCGAGATTTTCTATGAATTCGAGCTCGTCCTTTACCGGCATGTCGCAGAACTCTGCGATATTCAGTCCGCCGACCGTGACGGCGAGGACTTCCGGCTTCAGCCTCTTCCCGCCGCACGCTTCGCACGGCGCGACCGACATATATCCCATGAGCCATTCCTTGAACATCTCGGAATCGCTCTTTCTGTACCGCCGCTCGAGATTCGTGACAAGGCCCTCGAACGGGTGCTCGCGGTACATGCGCTGCCCGTTCTGCCTGAGATAACTGTACTTAAGGTTCCTGCCGTTCGTCCCGTACAGAAGCTCCTTTTTGAATTTTTTCGGGAGCTTCGAATACGGCGTGTCGAGCGATACGCCGTGATCATCGGCGAGCGCCGCGACCATCCTCTTGTAGAAGCTCTTGAACTCCATGCTCGAGTAGAATATGTTAAGCGCGCCGTCGTTTATGCTCTTCGATTTGTCCGGTATGATGAGATCCGGCTCGATGCTCTCGATGAACCCGAGCCCCTTGCATTCTTCGCAGGCGCCGAACGGGCTGTTGAATGAGAACATCCTCGGCTCGAGCTCCTCGATGACGCTGCCGTGCTCCGGACACGCGAATTTTGTGCTGAACAGTTTCTCGCCGTCGAATCCTTCGCCGGAGATCTCGACGCGGACGAGCCCCGCTCCGTTCTGGATCGCGATCTCGACAGCCTCCGCGAGCCTGCTTTCAGCCCCTTCGCGCACCTTTACTCTGTCAACGACGATATCTATGGAATGCCGGTACGACTTCTCCATCTTTATCTCGTCTTCGTCTATCCTGTACATCTCGCCGTCGACGCGCACACGCGCGAAGCCGTCGCGCTGTATGCGGCTGATGATCTTTTCGTGTGTTCCCTTTTTATCTCTTATGACCGGCGCCATTATCGTCAGCTTCGTCCCGTCGCCGTACGCCATGAGCGTATCGACGATCTGGTCGACCGACTGGCTGCTTATCTCGCGTCCGCATATCGGGCAGTGAGGCACGCCTATCCTCGCGTACATCAGCCTCAGATAGTCGTATATCTCCGTGACCGTCCCGACGGTCGAGCGCGGATTCTTGCTCGTCGTCTTCTGATCTATCGATATCGCCGGCGACAGTCCCTCGATGTAATCGACATCCGGCTTGTCCATCTGTCCGAGAAACTGACGCGCATACGAGGAAAGACTTTCCACGTAGCGCCTCTGCCCTTCCGCGTAGATCGTATCGAACGCGAGCGAGGACTTCCCGCTCCCGGAAAGCCCCGTCAGCACGACCAGCTTGTCGCGCGGTATAGTCAGATCAATGTTCTGGAGATTGTTCTCTCTCGCTCCTTTTATCTTTATCTTGTCTGCCATTCTTCTCTCCGATATTCCAATAACTCTCAGTCCGCCGATTTCAGCTCGAAAATACGGTCTCTCAGCATTGCCGCCCTCTCGAACTGCAGATCCGCCGCAGCCTGCTTCATTTCCTTCTCCAGGCCGGCAATATACGCCTTCAGTTCTTTCTTCGTCAGCTCGAGCGCGCTCCTGCCGTCGTAATCACTGATGTCCTCCGCCGCCGTCGTGGCCTCTATCGCCTCGCGCACGGCCTTCCTTACCGTCTGCGGAGTAATGCCGTGCTCTTCATTGTATTTCTTTTGCAATGCGCGGCGCCGCTCCGTTTCGTCTATCGTATAACGCATGGCAGGGCTTATCTCGTCCGCGTACATGATGACGCGCCCGTCGGCGTTCCTGCTCGCGCGTCCTACTGTCTGCATCAGCGACGTCTCCGTACGCAGGAATCCCTCGCGGTCGGCGTCAAGTATCGCCACAAGCGCGACTTCCGGTATGTCCAGCCCCTCACGCAGGAGGTTTATCCCCACGAGGACATCGAACACGCCTTTTCTCAGGTCCCGGATTATCTCCGTCCGCTCGAGTGTATCGACATCCGAGTGTAGGTATCTCACTTTTATTCCGGTGTTTCTGAGATAATCCGTGAGGTCTTCCGCCATTTTCTTGGTGAGCGTCGTGACGAGCACGCGCTCGCCCTTTTTCACTGTCTTGTTTATCTCGCCGATGAGATGGTCTATCTGGCCTTCGGTCGGCACGACCTCGATCGGCGGATCCAGAAGGCCGGTCGGTCTCAGCACCTGCTCCGCGTCGATCCCGCCGCTGACCTTTTTCTCGTATTCGGCGGGCGTCGCGCTGAAGAAGACTATCTGGTTTATCAGGCTGTCGAATTCCTCGAACTTGAGCGGCCTGTTATCGAGCGCCGACGGAAGTCTGAATCCGTAGTCCACGAGCGATCTCTTCCGCGACAGGTTCCCGTTGTACATGGCGCGAAGCTGCGGTATCATCGCGTGCGATTCGTCCATAATCATCAGAAAATCGTCCGGGAAATAGTCGATGAGCGTATACGGCTGAGCTCCGGGCGGCAGATTGTTCAGGTGGCGCGTGTAGTTTTCTATGCCCTTGCAGCGCCCGATCTCGCGCAGCATCTCGAGGTCGTACCTCGTGCGCTGCTCTATCCTCTGCGCCTCGAGGAGCTTCCCGCGCTCCGTGAACCACTTTATCCGCTCTTCCAGCTCCTGCTCTATGGTCACGAGAGCCCTGCTGAGCTTTTCGGGCGACGTGACGTAATGCGACGCCGGAAATACCGCGACGTGGCTGCGCTTCCCGATGATCTCTCCGGTCACCGGATCGAACTCCTTTATACTTTCGACCTCGTCTCCGAACAGTTCTATCCTGACAGCGTGCTCTTCCCCGGCCGGGAAGATATCTATCGTGTCGCCGCGGGCGCGGAACGTTCCGCGTTCGAACGCGAGATCGTTCCTGTCATATCTGATATCGACGAGCCTCCTGAGTATCTCGTTCCTGTCCTTCTCCATGCCGGGCCTGAGCGACAGTACCTGGTTCTCATAATCGACAGGCGAGCCGAGCCCGTATATGCAGGACACGGACGCAACTACAATGACGTCGCGCCGCTCGTTGAGAGCCGCCGTGGCCGAGTGTCTGAGCTTGTCTATCTCGTCATTCACGTCCGAATCTTTTTCAATATACGTATCCGTGGACGCCACATAAGCCTCCGGCTGATAATAGTCATAATACGAAACAAAATACTCCACAGCGTTCTCAGGGAAGAATTCCTTGAATTCCCCGTAAAGCTGCGCCGCGAGCGTCTTGTTATGCGAGATGACCAGCGTCGGCCGCTGCACCCGCTCGATAATATTAGCCATCGTGAACGTTTTCCCGCTCCCGGTGACTCCCATCAATGTCTGATATTTTTTCCCGCTTTCCAGCCCGGAAACGATCTTGTCTATCGCCTGCGGCTGGTCCCCTGTAGGCTTGAAATCAGCATGTATCTTGAAATCCATAACGGTTAAATTATAGCACAGAGGCGGGGCAAAGTACACAGATTTATGAACACCTGTTCGCGTGATTTTCGGACCTGAGCCGGCTGAGATAACTGGCACCTGCCACGTTTTTTGTTGCCGATGCCAGTTGATCCTCCCCCGATCCGGGGGTTTACGGACCGGATCCTACTGAGATAACTGGCACCTGACTCGGTTTCTGTCGCCCACTGCCAGTTAATTCTCCCCGATCCGAGGTTTTTCGGACCGGATCCGGCTGAGATAACTGGCACCTGCCACGATTTTTGTTGCCGATGCCAGTTGATTCTCCCCGGTCCGGGGGTTTATGGACCGGATCCGACTGAGATAACTGGCACCTGACTCGGTTTCTGTCGCCCACTGCCAGTTAATTCTCCCCGATCCGGGGTTTTCCTGACCGGATCCGGCCGAGATAACTGGCATCTGTTCTTGAAATCCCGGTCGGTGCCAGTTATTTCACAGCTTCCGTCGCGTTCTGAGTCGAAAAAGAAGAAAAATAACTGGCAC
>JBMNVB010000017.1:0-6867 GCA_050946575.1 Anaerovoracaceae bacterium
TGAAGAAGGAAGAGGGCGGAAGACACACGCCGTTCTTCAACGGATACAGACCGCAGTTCTATTTCAGGACGACGGACGTAACGGGCGACCTGAAGCTGCCTGAAGGCACAGAGATGTGCATGCCGGGGGACAACGTAGTGATGGAGATCAAGCTGATCACGCCGATCGCGATAGAAGAAGGACTGAGATTCGCTATCAGAGAAGGCGGAAGGACAGTAGGATCGGGAGTCGTTACGGAGATCCTGGACGACTAAGAGACGGGATCAAAACCTGATCTAAAGAGGCGAAAAAGGCGGAGCGCGTATGCGCTCCGCTTTTAGACTCGGAAGAATTATCGCGTGCTGCCGGCGGTCCTTTTGATATGCGGGGCATGCCCGAAGCGTTAAGGGGGTTACAATTCAGCCGTTTAGTGTTAAAATATAATCCGATGCGCGGCGGAACGCCGCCGCGGCATCCTTTAAGCACGGGAGAGATGCGATGGAGAAGATGAAAATTTGCGTGCCGGTCACGGGCAGCGATCCGGAGGAAATGAAGGAACAGGCGGCGAAGGTCAGGGACCTGCCGTGTGACATCATCGAGATCCGCGGCGACTTCATGACGCCGGAGCATTACATGGATATGGAAGTCCTGAAGGAAATGATCGCGGCGGTAAGAGAGATCGCGGGAAAGCCGGTGATCTATACGCTGAGGACGGTGCGCGAAGGCGGATGGGCCGCAAGACCCGGAGGGCGCGATTACATTGAATATATACGGAACGTCGCCGAAGAAACGGATGCCGAATATATCGACATTGAAGCGTTCGGCGGTGACGACTATTATGAGCCCGAGACGATACAGCTGCTGTGCGGTATCGTGAACCAATGCGGAAAGCGCGCCATCCTTTCCAGTCACGACTTTGACGGGACCCCTCCGGTCGAGGATATGGTCATGAAATTCTGCGTCATGGACAATATGGGCGGAGACATACTTAAACTCGCGGTCACCGCGCACAGTAAGGAAGATACATATGCATTGCTGGAAGCCGCAAGGGTGTTCCATGAAAATTACAGCGAGGCGCCGCTCATCGCGATAGCGATGGGGGAAGAAGGCGTCGAGAGCAGGATCTGCGGCGGGGATTTCGGTTCCGTCATGACGTTCGCGTCGGGGGTCGCGGCCACAGCGCCGGGGCAGATGCCGGCCGGAGAACTCAGGCGGGCAATAGATAAGTACTATGGAGAGAAATAATATTATAGAAATCAATAATCTCGTTTTCGAATACGTCAAGCCGGAGAGCGGCGAGAAATTCCGCGCTCTGGACGATGTTTCGCTGTCTATAGAAGAGGGATCGTTCGTCGCGATCATCGGCAGGAACGGGAGCGGGAAATCGACCATAGCGAAATGCATGAACGCATTGCTGCTGCCGTCGGAGGGAAGCGTTGTCGTGAACGGATACGACACGACCGACGAGGAGCATATCTGGGACATAAGGCAGAGCGCGGGCATGGTGTTCCAGAACCCGGACAACCAGATCGTTTCGGCGATAGTGGAGGACGACGTCGCGTTCGGGCCGGAGAATCTCGGCATAGAGCCTTCTGTCATCAGGCAGCGAGTTGACGACGCGCTCGATTCGGTCAGGATGGGACCGTATAAGAAGAAGGCGCCGCATCTTCTGTCCGGCGGGCAGAAGCAGAGGATCGCGATAGCGGGCGCCGTGGCAATGAGACCGAAATGCATCATTTTCGACGAGCCGACCGCGATGCTCGATCCGAGCGGACGCCGCGATATCATGGAGATCATCCGGAATCTGCACTCGGAGGGCATCACAGTGGTGCTGATCACGCACTTCATGGAAGAGGCGGCGCAGGCCGACAGGATCGTGATCCTGGACCGCGGCAGCATCGCGATGGACGGGACGCCGCAGGAAATATTCAGCAGCAGGGAGAAGCTCATCGAACTGAGCCTTGACGTGCCGGTCGCAGTCGAGATCCGCCACGGACTCGAGGGGATGGGCATCGATCTGCCGGAAGATATTGTAAGTGAAGACGAACTGGTGGAGGCTGTATGTCGATACAAGTAAAGAACATCAGTTACATATACAACGAAGGACTGCCGGACGAGACTAAAGCACTTGATGACGTCAGTTTCGATATCGAAGACGGGGAATTCGTCGGCATCATCGGGCACACGGGCTCGGGGAAATCGACATTGCTGCAGCATCTGAACGGCCTGCTCAGGCCGAAGGAGGGGCAGATCATCGTCGGCGACACGGACATCACGGCGGAGGGAGTATCAATGCTGGATGTCCGGCGCAGGGTCGGTCTTGTCTTCCAGTATCCGGAGTATCAGCTGTTCGAGGAAAGCGTCGAGCGTGATGTCGCGTTCGGGCCTAAGAACCTCGGGATACCGGAGGATGAGATAGAGGACAGGGTGCGCGAGGCTGTGGAACTCGTCGGTCTCGATTTCGATGCGATCCGCGACATGTCGCCGTTCGATCTTTCCGGCGGGCAGAAGCGCCGCGTCGCGATCGCCGGCGTCATAGCGATGCGCCCGGAGGTACTGATACTCGACGAGCCGACGGCCGGACTCGACCCGCAGGCGCACAGGGAGATCCTGAAAATGATCAGGAAGATCCACGAGGGCGGGACGTCGATTATCATCCTCGTATCGCACAACATGAACGACATAGCGCAGTTCTCGGACCGCGTGCTCGTGATCGACGGCGGCAGGATCGTGATGAACGATACGCCGAAGAACATTTTCGCAAGGGGAGACGAGCTTGCGGAGATCGGGCTCGGGCTGCCGGATGTGACGAGGATAATGAGGAAACTGAAAGACAGAGGCATGGACGTGCCCACGGATATATTTACGGTATTTGAAGCGGAGCAGGCCCTCGGGGAACTGCTCAGGAAAACGGATTGATATATGGTCAGGAACATTACGATCGGACAATATTTCCCGACCGAGTCGAAGATACATTCGCTCGATGCGCGGACAAAGATCATAGCGTCGCTCGCATATATAGTGGCGCTGTTCGTGCTGCACACGTTCATGGGATTCGTTTTCGCGACGGTAGTTCTCGGAATAGTGATCGCCATGTCGAAAGTCCCGTTCAGCTTCATTGTCCGCGGACTGAAGCCGGTAGTGATAATAATCATATTCACGTTCGCACTGAATTTGTTCATGTATCCGGGTGAAGCGCTCGTGCGGCTCGGGCCGCTGACCATAACGGACGTCGGCCTGTACAAGGCGCTGTTCCTCGGATTCAGGCTCATACTCCTGATCATCGGATCGTCGATGCTGACGCTGACGACAAGGCCGATCAGTCTGACAGACGGGCTCGAATCCCTGATGAAGCCGTTCTCGAAGATCGGCGTGCCGGCGCATGAACTCGCGATGATGATGACGATAGCGCTCAGGTTCATACCGACGCTGATCGACGAGACAGATAAGATCATGAAGGCCCAGCAGGCGAGAGGCGCCGACTTTGAAACGGGGAATATCATGCACCGCGCGAAGGCGCTTATACCGATCCTCGTCCCGCTGTTCATCAGCGCGTTCAGGATCGCGCAGGATATGGCGATGGCCATGGAGGCGAGATGCTATCACGGCGGGAGCCAGCGCACCAGGATGGAACCGATGAAGTACGGAAAGAACGACGCGGTCGCGTTCGTGCTCCTGATCCTGTTCATGGGCGCGTGCGTGCTTGAAAGGATATTCCTATGAATCTGAAAACGAGGCGGCTCGCCGAGGCGGCCGTCATCGCCGCGGTATACGCGGTGCTCACGATCGTGCTGGCCCCGATAAGCTACGGCCCGCTGCAGCTGCGCGTGAGCGAGGCGCTCACCGTGCTCCCGGCCCTTACGCCGGCGGCGATACCGGGTCTGTTCATCGGCTGTCTCATCGCGAATATGATGAGCCCCGTCGGACTTCCCGACATCGTGCTCGGCAGCATTGCTACGTTAATATCGGCATGGCTTTCATATAAGCTGAAGGACCGGCCGGCACTCGTGCCGCTTCCGCCTGTTATCGTGAACGCGGTCATCATCGGCGCGGAGCTCAAGATCCTCTATACTCCGCAGATGTCGCTCGCCGCGTGCATGGGATGGGTCGCGCTCGGCGAACTCGGCGCGTGCTATCTGATCGGCTATCCGCTTCTCAGATTACTGAAGCGTTATCCGGGGATATTCGGAGGGGATAAATGAGGCAGCGCAAGCTGAAAAATCTGGACGAAAAACTGGAAGAGTACGGACGGTACAGGCTGACGAATGCCCGTGAGCTGCGCGGGCGCTGGAGCGGCTATTTCGGCGTCAATGCGGATATTTACCTTGAGATCGGGAGCGGCAAGGGCCGTTTTCTGATGAGCCGCGCGGAGGCGTTTCCCGAAAACTGCTATGTCGGGTTCGAGTGCCAGCAGAGCGTGCTGGTGCGTGCGCTCGAAAAGGCGTGCAGGGCGGAACTCTCGAATATTGTATTTGCGGACGAGAAAGTATATGATATACGCAGTTATTTCGCCGAAAACGAACTGGCCGGGATATATCTGAATTTCAGCGACCCGTGGCCGAAGGCGCGCCACGCGAAGCGAAGGCTCACGCACAGGGACAACCTGAAGGCGTACCGCGAAGTCGTGCGCGGCGGCGGCTTCATCGAATTCAAGACAGACAATGACGACCTGTTCGAATTCACGCTCGAGGAGATAGGCATCGCGGGGCTCGAAATAGCGGAGCAGACGCGGGATCTCCACAGTTCCGGCCTGGAGTCCGGAAAGTTCACGACGGAATACGAGGAAAAATTTTCGTCGCAGGGGAAAAACATAAACTACGTAAGAATATGCATTGATAAGAGGTGATAATATGCTGCTCGCAAAATCAAACGGGAGAGTATTCCCGAAAGAAGACAAAATATTCGCACTCAGCGGTCGCGCGAAGGCGATGGAGAAGGAAGTCGGAAAGGATAATGTTATCAATGCGACGATCGGCTCGCTGATGGATGACGACGGGAATCTGGTCGTGCTGTCGTCCGTGATGAAGGCGATCTCGGAGCTCAGCCCGGATGATTTCGCGGCATATGCCCCGATCGGCGGGACGCCCGGCTTCAAGGCGGCCGTGACTAAGGCGGCGTTCGGGAATTATTCTCCGAAGAGGTTCACCGAGGCGTGCGCCGCGCCGGGCGGTACGGGGACGATCAGGAACACCGTCTCGAATTACTCGAACGAGGGAGACACGGTGATCACAGCGTCCTGGTTCTGGCCGACGTACACGAAGATCTGCAACGAGATCGGCCGTAAGCTGGATACTTACGAGATGTTCCGCGAAGACGGTTCGTACAACATTGCCGGGCTCGAGGAGAAGGTCAAGTCCCTCGTCGACTCGCAGGGAAGCTGCCTCGCGATCATTAACACGCCGGCGCACAACCCGACGGGATACTGCGTCAGCAATGAAGAGTGGCGCGAGATCGTACGCATTTTCAATGAGGCCGTGAGCGGCGGCGGGACCGGCACCATATTCGTGGATGCCGCGTACATCGATTTCGCCGGCGACCCGGAAGAGTACAGGCAGTTCCTGAAAGAGTTCGAGGCTCTCGATGAAAACGTCCTCGTGGTCATCGGATATTCGGCGTCGAAGACGTTCACGCTGTACGGCATGAGGACCGGCGCCGCGATCTGCATGGCGGCAACTAAGGAACAGGCGGACGAATTCCGCACGGTCATGGAATATTCCTCGAGGGCGTCATGGTCGAACTGCGTTCGCGCCGGCCAGACAGTGATAGAGAAGATCTACGCCGACAATGTTTTACTTGACAAAGTGACCTCTGAAAGGGCAAAATATAGAAGCATGCTGATAAAGCGCGGACACGTTTTCGAAGAGGCCGCGCGGAGCGCGGGACTGGAATGCGTCCCGTTCGATTCGGGATTCTTTACCTGCATCGAGTGCGACGACCCGGACGGCATCAGCGCGAAGCTCGAGGAAAAAGGCGACTTCGTCGTACCGTTCGCGAAAGGCATCAGGATATCGATCGCCGCTATCTCCGAGGAGAAATGCGTGAAAATCGCGAAAGACATCGCTGAAGTCCTGAAATAGTAAACAGGCCCGCCGGTGCTGCCGGTACGCGGCGGGCAAATACGCGGATGTAGTTCATTGGTAGAACACCGGCTTCCCAAGCCGGCAAGGCGGGTCCGATTCCCGTCATCCGCTCCAATACAAGCCGCCCCCGACCGCGCAGCGCTCGGCAGGCGGCATTTTCGTTCTTGCAACATGTCACCGGCGGCCGGATCCCGGCTCCGGTGACAGCAGCTCACTGTCACTGCCGCGAAACCCACCCGGATGGCGGGAATCACTGTCACCGATGCAAAAAACCCGCCCAGACGGCAGGAATCACTGTCACCGGCGCCTAAAATGGACCTCGGTGACAGGAAAACTTCCTGTCACCGGCGCCCAAAATGAAGCTAGGTGACAGGAAATCACTGTCACCGACGCCCAAAATCGATCTTGGTGACAGTAAAAATGACTGTCACCAACGCCCAAAATCTGCTTTGGTGACAGTAAATCACTGTCACCAACGTCCAAAATCTGCTTTGGTGACAGTAAATCACTGTCACCGATGCCCAAAATCGACCTTGGTGACAGTAAAAATGACTGTCACCAACGCCCAAAATCTGCTTTGGTGACAGTAAATCACTGTCACCGACGCCCAAAATCGACCTTGGTGACAGTAAATCACTGTCACCAACGTCCAAAATCAACCTTGGTGACAGTAAATCACTGTCACCAACGCCCAAAATCGATCCTGGTGACAGTAAAAATGACTGTCACCAACGCCCAAAATCTGCTTTGGTGACAGTAAATCACTGTCACCGACGCCCAAAATCGACCTTGGTGACAGTAAATCACT
>JBMNVB010000018.1:0-4291 GCA_050946575.1 Anaerovoracaceae bacterium
TACTTCTGGAAAACGAGCCACGCAATGTAACAGGTAATACGGAGCTGACCACCCTGTATTATAGAATGACATTTACTCAACATTTGAACAGCGGTCAGATCGGCGGGTCTGGCCGCTGCACCTTTTTGGACTTTCTGATGGCCGGGCAGAGTACAGCCTCTCCCCGGTCATTATTTTAATCTGCAGCAAGAATTTCAGCGCGGCCGAACGTGCCGTCAGGCCGGCCGGAGCTGCCCCGGCTGTTTTTTTGTGGCGGCCGCCCTGAAAATCAGGGTGCTGCACGCAAAAATTCCAACGTTTATCGTGGATCTGGCCGCGAAATCGTCTCGGAATCGACTATCGGACTGTATCAATGCCCGAAAACGTTGAAAAAATTGCGTGCACCGATGCGATTTTCCGATCGGCCGCCACAAGAATTGCATGATTTCGGTTTTTCGGGACCGGAAGCCGGCGGCCGGAGCCGGGCCAACGACCTGTTTCCGGCACCCGGCGGCCCGGCATGTCCTGCCGCCGAAACCGCGGACCGCACGGCCCGTCATGTCCTGCCGCCGAGATCGCGGGCCGCACGGCCCGTCATGCCCTGCCGCCGAAACCGCGGGCCGCACGGCCCCGGCATGCCCTGCCGCCGAAACCGCTGACCGCACGGCCCCGGCATTCCGCGTCACTTTTCGCGCGGCCGGGACCCATAAAAACAGCAGCAATGCATTGATGCTGTAATCAGGGATGCCCGGTGCGCCCCGCCTGATTGAAAAAGGCCATCAATCATTGTATAATTAGCTATTAAAACGAATGACGGAAGATGACTTAAGAACAGGGAGGGCAAACATGGCTGAATATTTTAATGAACCGTCCAGGACATTCAATGAATACCTGCTGATCCCGGGGTATACCTCGGCGGAGTGTACGGTGGAGAATGTCAGTTTGCGGACGCCGGTCGTGAAATTCAGGAAAGGCGAGGAATCGGAACTATATATGAACATTCCGCTTGTCTCGGCGATCATGCAGGCGGTGTCGGACGACAGGATGGCGGTCGCGCTTGCTAAGGAAGGCGGGATCTCGTTCATTTACGGGTCGCAGCCGATCGACAAGCAGGCGGCGATGGTGTCCAAGGTCAAGAGCTACAAGGCCGGGTTCGTTCCGAGCGACGCGAACATCAGGCCGGATCAGACGCTGAAGGACGTACTCGAACTGAAGGAGAGGACAGGGCATTCCACGACAGCCGTCACAGCGGACGGGACGCCGGAGGGCGAGATGCTCGGCATGGTCACGAGCAGAGACTACAGGATAAGCCGCATGTCACTTGATACGAAGGTCAGCGAATTCATGACGCCGTTCGACAAGCTGATCACGGCGAAAGAGGGCATTTCGCTGCACGACGCGAATGACGTGATCTGGGATAACAAACTCAACGCCCTTCCGATCATTGATGATAACAGAAGGCTGAAATATTTCGTCTTCAGAAAAGACTACGAGGCCCACAAGCGCAACGTGAATGAACTGCTCGACAAAGACAAGCAGTACATTGTCGGCGCGGGGATAAATACCAGAGATTATAAGGAAAGAGTGCCGGCGCTCCTTGATGCGGGAGTCGACATCATCTGCATGGACTCTTCAGAAGGCTACAGTGAATATCAGGCGAATACACTGAAATGGATCCGCGACAATTACGGCGATTCCGTGAAATGCGGCGCCGGAAACGTGGTCGACCGCGACGGGTTCCTGTTCCTCGCTAATGCGGGCGCGGACTTCGTGAAGATCGGGATCGGCGGCGGATCGATCTGCATCACGAGAGAGCAGAAGGGCATCGGCCGCGGGCAGGCGACGGCCGTTCAGGAAGTCGCGAAGGCGCGCGACGAATATTTCGAGGAAACAGGCGTATACATCCCGATCTGTTCAGACGGCGGGATCGTCTATGACTATCACATGACGCTCGCTCTTGCGATGGGAGCCGACTTCCTCATGCTCGGGCGCTACTTCGCGAGATTCGACGAAGCGCCGAGCGCGAGGCTTACAGTGAACGGGAACTATGTAAAGGAATATTGGGGCGAAGGTTCGAACCGCGCGCGCAACTGGCAGCGCTACGACCTCGGCGGCGACAGCAAGCTGTCGTTCGAAGAGGGCGTTGACTCGTATGTGCCGTACGCGGGACCTCTGTCGACGAACGTCCGCCAGTCCCTCCAGAAAGTCAAATCGACAATGTGCAACTGCGGCTGCACGAACCTCGAGGATTTCAGGAAGAACGCGAAGATGACACTCGTTTCCGCGACGTCCATCGTCGAAGGCGGCGCACACGACGTCATAAAAAAAGACATTAGCTACAGCAACATAAGATAAAACAGACAAGGCCGGCGTGAATGCCGGCATTGCTGATATACAGAAGGAGAAATCAATGCAGCATGAATGTATCCTTGTCCTCGATTTCGGAGGCCAGTATAACCAGCTGATCGCTCGCCGCGTGAGAGAATGCAGCGTCTACGCGGAAGTGCACCCGTACACGATGACAGCGGACGAGATCCGCGAGATGGCCCCGAAGGGCATCATTTTCACGGGCGGCCCGAACAGCGCGTACGGAGAGAACGCATTGAAGTACGACAAAGGCGTGTTCGACCTCGGGATCCCGATCCTCGGCATCTGCTACGGCGCTCAGCTGATCGCGGTCGAGGTCGGAGGCGAAGTCAAACATATCGAAACGAGCGAATTCGGCCATACGGATGTGAAGCTCGATAACAGCTCCGTGCTCTTCAATGGCCTGCCTGAGGAAACTGTCGCGTGGATGAGCCACAGCGACACGATCGTAGCAATGCCGGATGACTTCAAAGTCACCGCGAGATCGGAGCACTGCCCGGTGGCCGGCTTCGAAAATCCGGACCGCAAGCTCTACGGGACGCAGTTCCACCCGGAGGTCCAGCACACGCGCGGCGGCCGGGAAATACTCCGCACATTCGTGCGCGACATCTGCGGATGCTCGGGCGACTGGGAAATGTCATCGTTCATTGATACGACTACGGCCGCGATAAAAGAGAAGGTCGGAAACGGACGCGCCCTGTGCGCGCTCTCCGGCGGCGTCGATTCCTCCGTAGCCGCGGTCCTCATGTCGAAAGCCATCGGCAGACAGCTCACCTGCGTCTTCGTTGACCATGGATTGCTGCGGAAAGACGAAGGCGACGAGGTCGAGGCGGTATTCGGCGAGGACGGGCCGTACGACGTGAACTTTATCCGCATCAATGCGCAGCAGCGCTTTTATGATAAGCTTGCCGGCGTGACGGAGCCGGAGAAGAAGCGGAAGATCATCGGCGAGGAATTTATCCGCGTGTTCGAGGAAGAGGCGAAGAAGATCGGCGCGGTCGATTATCTCGTCCAGGGCACGATCTATCCGGACGTGATCGAGAGCGGACTCGGCGACAGCGCGACGATCAAGTCGCACCACAATGTCGGCGGCCTGCCTGACCATGTGGATTTCAAGGAAATCATCGAACCGCTCAGGATGCTGTTCAAGGATGAGGTCAGGGAGACCGGCAGGCAGCTCGGCATCCCGGAGAAATTCGTGCAGCGGCAGCCGTTCCCGGGACCGGGGCTCGCGATCAGGATAATCGGCGAGGTCACTGAGGAAAAGGTGAAGATCGTCCAGGAGGCCGACGCGATCTACCGCGAGGAAATCGATAAGGCGGGCATCAATGCCGGTCTCGGCCAGTATTTCGCGGCGCTCACGAATATGCGCTCGGTCGGCGTCATGGGTGATTATCGCACTTACGATTATGCCGTCGTGCTCCGCGCGATCGAGACGTCGGACTTCATGACCGCGGAAGCCGCGCAGCTGCCGTGGGACGTTCTCGGCAGGATCACGAACAGGATCGTAAATGAAGTGCCGCACGTGAACAGAGTGCTGTACGACTGCACCGGGAAACCTCCGGCGACTATAGAGCTGGAGTAACGCCAGGGGGTTTTTATGTCCTCGTGAGCCATTGCAATCAGCGGTTTTGGGCGATTTCAAAAAACACTGATACTATTCTGATACTACATTTACAAGAAACTTTTTCAAGCGGCGGAAATGCTGGAATCACAGCATCCTGCCGCTTTTTTCATTTCCATCTCAGCACGGATCAGATCCTGTGTCAAGGCAGGGATCAGACTGTGACCGCCGCATGTTTGAATCCATTTTCCGGTCGGGGTATCCTTTAGAAAAGAAACGAGAGGAGGGAACATCATGTTTGGAATGAGGGAAAAGAAATATCCGCTCTATCTCACCGACGATGAGAAGAGGATCATCCTGATGAGTCTTGTGGAACTCAGA